>SSGH01000005.1 GCA_008015835.1 Lysobacter sp. | reverse complement strand
TCCCACGTCACCTGCGTGATCGCCTCTTTGCGGCTGACCCGATCCAGCCACCACGCCGACACGTCCGGCAGCACCGTCGTGATCTCGCGCACGCACTGCCGATCCAATCGGTTCGCCGTGCCGCTGGCACTGCCCGTGCCCAGGTCGCGCGCATGCGTGGTGCGGTTCAACAAATTGCCGTAAGCGTCGTAACCGGAGGTGCTCGCGAAACTGCCGCTGCAGGTCGCGTCTTCAGCAGCCACTTCCTGCGTGTAGCCGAGCACTGCCGGCGTGCCGCCCGCTGCGGCGGTCGTGGCGTCGTACGTCCACGACTCCTTCGTGTCCAGGAACGGGAACCACTTCACCAGCGTCCCCGGTGTCGGCGTGCACGCCGCCGTGTTCGCGCGGTTCGTGCGGTCGCAGCGCCACGTGTACTGCTCCTTGCTGATCGGCCCGTCCTCGCCCGTGCGCGAAATCGGATTGACGACGATGCGCTCGGGTTGGCTGGTCAGCGGGAATTTTTGGTGGAACGTGGTCGTCGTGCGCAGGCCCGCCAGCACGTCTTCTTCGATGATGGTGCGGAAGCCTTGGAAGCCGCGGCCCTGCGTGTGGTAGATCGCCTCGCCGTAGCCGTAGCGCCATGTGCGCAAGCCGCCGATGCCGTCGCTGCGCAGCATCTCCGCGACCACATTCATCGACGAGGTGAAGTAGATATGCCGCTCGTCGATATACCGCTGCGACGCCACCATCGGCACCGTGTACAGCGGCGTCGTGCCCGCCGTGCGACCGGCTTTGCCGGCCAGCGGCGAATAGCGCCATTGCACCTGCAGGCCGAAGCCTTCGTTCACCGATGCGATCACGTCCTGCGTCTGCGGCGTCAGCCCGTCGGCGTTCTTCGCCGCCGCAGGCCCCGTGTTCTCGTTCACCAGCACGTTGCCGGTGAAGATCGGCAGGCCGTTGGGCAACGTCGTCGGCGACACGCTGGGTGGCACTGGCGTAGCCGGGTTGCCCTGCGAGGTACGAATGCCGAAGGAATCGCGCATGCCGTACTCGGGCGAAGTCATCAGCAACTGGTCGGTCTGACCGTCGCCGTAAATATCGTCCGACGGCATGTTCGCCACGCCCGACAACGCGCCCGTCGTCGCCGTCGCGATGCTCACCGCACCGGTCGCGCCTTCCATGATCTTCAACGCGCTCAGCTTGTAGGTGCTGAAGTCGGGCCAACCCTTTTTATGCGAACCGACGGTGAGCTGCGAGAACTCGGAGTCCGGATGACCATCGCCGTCCATGTCCGACGAGACGCCGGACGCCAACGGCGGCGCCTGGCCGGTGACGGGGTCTTCCGGACACACCCAACGCTCCTGGCACGCCCAGCCGACGCCGTCGCCGCCAGGGCAGGCGCCGTTGTCGACATATTTGTACGTACACATGTTCGCGGCGAACGCCGTGGGATACAGCAACTCCGCGCGGCCGTCGCCGTCGGTGTCGCCCGGCTGCAGATGCTGCGCTTGCCACGGCTGCCACACTTCCGCGCAGTGCAGATTGCTGTTGCTGGACCCGTCGCCGCAACCGGCGAGGCCCACGTTCGTGTTCAGGTCGTGAATCGGTCCCAGCACGCCGCCGCGGTTGTAGCGCAGCTTCCACTTCACGTCGTAGCCGACGTACATCCAATCGTCCAGACCGTCGCCGTTGGCGTCCAGCCACAGGCTGAACAGGCCCGCCTTGATCTCGTGCGCATCCTGCGGTTGCGAGGCGGGGAACAGGGTCACGAACAGTTTGGTCGTCAGCGAATACGTGCCGCCGCTCTTCGTGCCGAATAGGATGCGGCTCAACAAGCGACCCCGTTCCGAGCCGATCGGGACAGGCCAGAATTGCAGTGCCGATTCGACGAAGATATCCGCCAAACCGTCGCCGTCGAAATCGCGTACGGAGTGGACTTGTTCGCCTTCGTACATCGCATCGCCCACATGCGGCACGTTCAGGCAGTGGCTGGCGATCTCCGGGAACGTCGGCGGCGACGCGCCATTGTATTGGTTGCGATAAACGAAAATTTTCTGCGAGCAGCTACCCGCATTCGTGGATATCACGCGCCGCACCACCAAATCCGCGCGCCCGTCGCCGTCCATGTCGCCGACGTGCTTCAACGCGTCGTTGCCGTTGGCGACGACGCCGGTGTTGATGATGTTGCCGAACGCAGCGGCGAAGTTCGTCTCGGTGGGCGAACCGCTCCAGGTGCGCACGACGAAGGTGTTGGTCGTGGTGTCGCGTCCTACGAAATCGACGCGACCGTCCTGGTTGAAGTCGGCGAGCTGATCCAAGGCGAACATCTGGTACTGCGGCGGAATCGCCATCGTCCAGCGCACGGTGCGCTCGGGCGTGAGCGATGCGATCAACCCATTGAGAAGCACTTCCGTCGCACCATCGCCGTCCACATCGCCCAGCGGCCGAATGCTCGCGGTTCCGGCACCGCCCAGGTTCGGCAGAAGACTTGGACTCTTCAACGAGTACGTCGTCGGCCCCTGCTGCCACGTGAAACTCACCGGCGATTTGCAGATCCAGTTCACGCCGTCGTAGGCGCAATCCGTCACCGACTGCAGCAGGCTGCGGCCGCTGCCGCTGCTGGTCGCGCTGCCGTAGTTGAGCACCCAACCGCGCACCGGTTCGTTGCCGACGAACGTGATCACGCCCGCCAATCGTTTCGTTTGCCGCGTCACCCCGCCGGCCAGGTACGACGACGAGATATCGTTCGTGCCCGCGCCGGTCGGGCGCGGATCGTAGTTGAACGCGACGCGACGGTTACCCAGACTGCCGCCGAAGCCGGTGTAGTAGATCGACTCGATCAACGTCTCGCCTTCGCCATGATTGGCGTAGACGTAATCCATGGCGTTGCCGACGCGGTCCTCGACCTTGCGGATCATCCACGTCAGCGGAATGGTCACGCCGCCGGGAATCACGCGGGCGTTGTAGGACAGCCCGCCCGCTTCGCCGTACCACGCGATCTCGCCGGACTTGCGCTCCACTTTGAAGTACGTGGCGGCCGAGACCAGGTCGCCGCCCAACTGAGTCACGCGCACGAAACTGTCGAGCTCGGTGCCGTAAGTGGCGTTCGCCGCACCGTACACGCCGGAGGTCAGCACCAGACGCTGGCCGTCCAGACACAGGCGGTCGCTGGCGGTCAGCGTGACCGCCTTGATCTGGCCGTCCTGGTCCATCGTCATCGGGCAACGGTGCAGCGACGACAGCCCGTTGAGCGACCAGCCCATGCCGGCGACGCCGTTCCCGGCGCGGCTGCTGTAGCCGAGCGACAGACCGGGCTGCATGCCGCGGCGGCCAGCCGGAACGACGATCGGAATGTCGTACGTGGCCGCGCCGCCGGACACGCCGCCGCTGCCCAGGGTGCGACCCACGGTGGGATCGTGCGCGGGCAATTCGCCCAGCAGACTGACGGGGGTCTGGTCGCCGATCAGATCGAAGCCCGTCGGCGGGGTCTGCGCCGCGCTGCGCGGCGCCAGGCCGGGGTTGGCGAGACCGACGATCAGGGTGATCGCGAGGGCGCCGCCGCCGGTGCGCAGGCGGCGCGCGAAGGTGCGCAATCCGGCCCGCCAACCCGAGCCATCGGGAAGAGGCCGGCGATCCGCAGCGCTGCCGCGTCCGTCGATGCCATCGCCCGAGCCCTCACGCCCGCCCCCATGCCCGTGCCGATCGCGCATCCCCAGTCTCCGTGATCCTAGATGGTGGTCACATTCTAAGGGGCTCCGTCGCAGCCGTCGCGACTCTCGTTATGCCGAAATGTGAAATTCCGTTTAGGTCGACACAGCGCCTTGAAACGCACGCGGCGGCTGCCGGATCACCACGCCATCGAAGCGCCGTTCCAATCGAAGAACCCGCCGCTTTGCGCGGGCGTCAGCGCGTCGATCGTACGCAACAAACCCGCGACCGAGTCTTCGGGCGCGATCTGCGCGCCGTCGCCGCCCATATCGGTCTGCACCCACCCCGGATGCAATGCGACCACCACGATGCGTCGATTCGCCAACGCGTGCGCCAACAACCGCGTCGCCATGTTCTGCGCGGCTTTGCTGATGTTGTAGCTGGGCGTGCCGAAACGCTGGGTGTTGGCGATGGAACCGAGAATCGACGACAGGTTCGCCACCGTGGCGCCGTCGGCCAGATGCGGCGCGAGTGCTTCGGTGAGCAACAGCGGGCCGGAGGCGTTGACGCGAAAACTGTCGTCGAGAAAGGCCTCGGACAGATGGCCGAAGCGTTCGCCCGAATGCAGCACGCCGGCGTTGTTGAGCAACAGATCGAACGGACGTTCCTGCAGCGATTCGCACACCAGCGGCAATTCGCGCACCAACGCCGCGCGCCAAGCATTGGCGGACGAATTCCAAGCCGATGCCGCGGTTGGCGCCGGTGACGAGAACGTGTCGGGACATCGAGCAATCCTCCGTGTCTTTGGGCCGCCGGCCCCGGTACGGCGGAAACCGGAGCGCCGCGCCCGAACCGGCCGGGGCGAAGGCGGATCGGCTCCGCGAACGCAATGCGTCGGTCGGGCGTTCGGCGGCGGCCGGCCGGGACTTGTGGCCTAGTGCCGGCCCCGGGTCCGAGCGGCTAGCATGCACCTCCCGCCGTGGCGGCGCCATCGGCCTCGGGCTCGCATCGGGCCAGAGCCGGATCGGCAGCGAATAGGCGCCTGCACCTCGCGCCGTCGCCTGCGTCGCCTCGCATTGTCTTTCTCGGCCGGTTCCTCGGCCACCGCCCGTCAGGAGTGTCCTTATGTTCCTCGCCCGCCCGCGCCGCGCCTCGTTCCGATTCGGCGCACTGGCCCTCGCGCTCACCGTCGCCCTGGGCGGCGGTCTGGCCGTCGCGCCGTTCGACGCCTCGGCCGCCAAACCCGCCCGCAGCGCGAACGTCGACATCCCGTTCCAGCAATTCACGCTGCCCAACGGTCTGCGGGTGATCGTGCACACCGACCGCAAAGCGCCGATCGTCGCCGTGAACATCTGGTACCACGTCGGCAGCAAGGACGAGCCCAAGGGCCGCAGCGGCTTCGCGCATCTGTTCGAGCACCTGATGTTCAACGGCTCGGAGAACCATCCGACCGAATTCTTCGAACCGTTCGAGCTGGTCGGCGCCACCGACCAAAACGGCACCACCAATCAAGACCGCACCAACTACTTCCAGAACGTGCCGACCACCGCGCTCGATATGGCGCTGTGGATGGAATCCGACCGCATGGGCCATCTGCTCGGCGCGATCGACCAAAAAACGCTCGACGAACAGCGCGGCGTGGTGCAGAACGAAAAGCGTCAGGGCGAGAACCAGCCCTACGGTCAGGTGTGGACCCTGCTCGGGAAAGCGATGTATCCCGAAGGCCATCCCTATCACCACACGACGATCGGCTCGATGGCCGATCTCAACGCCGCCTCGCTGGAGGACGTGAAGAATTGGTTCCGCACCTGGTACGGCCCGAACAACGCCGTGCTGGTGCTGGCCGGCGATATCGATTTGCCCACCGCGAAAGAAAAAGTCGCGAAGTATTTCGGGCATATCCCGGCCAGCCCGACGATGGCGCAGCCGAAAGTCGATGTCGCGCCGCTGAAAGCGGACTCGCGCAGCGCCATCGCCGATAAAGTGCCGCAAGCGCGCGTGTACCGGGTGTGGAACGTCGCTCAAACCGGCACCGCCGACGCCGACCGCCTGCAGATCCTCGCGCAAATTTTCGGCGGCAGCCGGTCGTCGCGTTTGGATCAACGCCTGCTGTTCAAGGATCAACTCGTCGACAACGTCAGCGCCGCCGCCTACACCTCGCAGCTCGGCTCCAATTTCCTGATCAACGCCACGGTCAAAAAAGGCGTCGACCCGGCGAAGGTCGAAGCGGCCATCGACGAAGAACTGAAGAAACTGCTGCGCGACGGGCCCACGCAGGCCGAACTGAATCAAGCGCGCACCGCGATCAAAGCCGGCTTCATCCGCGGCATCGAACGCATCGGCGGCTTCGGCGGCAAGGCCGACGTGCTGGCCGAATGCGCCGTGTACACCCGCGACCCGGGCTGTTTCCGCGCGTCGTTGAAGACCATCGACACCGCCACCATCGCGCAGCTCAAGACCACCGGCACCGCGTGGCTGGGCGCGGGCAAGGGCAGCCACACGCTGGTGGTGACGCCGGGCGAACGCACCCCGCTGCCGGAAGACCCCGCTGTCCAACCCGCCGCGTTGACCTTGCCGCCAGTGGATCCGAAATTCAAAACCACGCCGAGCACGGTCGACCGCAGCCAAGGCGTGAAAGTCCCCGACACCTTCCCCGAACTGAAATTCCCGACACTGCAGCGCGCCACGCTGAAGAACGGCACCCGCGTGGTGCTGGCCGAACGCCACGACATCCCGGTCGTGCAGTTCAACTACATGTTCTCCGGCGGCTTCACTTCCGATCGCGGCGGCAAGCTCGGCACCTCCAGCTTCGCGATGGGCATGCTCGACGAAGGCGCGGGCCAGTACGACGCCATCGCCTTCGGCAACCGCGCCGAAGCCTTGGGCGCGAATCTGTCGGCGAGCGCCGGGCTCGACGGCGCCGGCGCGAATCTGTCCGCGCTCAAGCAAAACCTCGACGCCTCGGTCGGTCTGTTCGCGGACATGCTGCGCCGGCCGCGCTTCGATCAAGCCGAAGTCGACCGCGTGAAGGCGAATTGGATCGCCGGCATCGCGCAGGAAAAAGCGCGCCCGAACAGCGCGGCGATGCGCGTGCTGCCGCCGCTGCTGTACGGCGAAGGCCATCCGTACGCGATTCCGTTCAGCGGCACCGGCAGCGAAGACGCGATCAAAGCGCTCACCCGCGACGACTTGGTCGCCTACCACAAGGCCTGGGTGCGGCCGGAAGGCGCCACCCTGAACGTCGTCGGCGACACCACGCTGAGCGAACTCGTGCCGTTGCTGGAAAAACATTTCGGCGATTGGGCCGGCGAAGGCGAGCCGCGCGTCAACGCGTCGATCCCGCAGGTCGCGCTGCCGAAAAAGCCGCGCGTGTTCTTGATCGACCAGCCCGGCGCGATCCAAGCCAACATCTACGTCGGTCAGTTGGCGCCCTCCTCCACCGATCCGAACGCGGTCAAGTTCGACATCGCCAACGCGGTGCTGGGCGGCGAATTCTCCTCGCGTTTGAACATGAACCTGCGCGAGGACAAGCATTGGGCGTACGGCTCGTACAGCTCCGCTTCCAACGCGCTGGGCCAGCGTCCGTGGATGGCGTTCGCGGCGGTGCAGATCGACAAGACCGCCGATTCGCTGAAGGAATTGCGCCGCGAAATCTCCGACTACGCCAGCGGTAAAGCGCCGCCCAAGCCGGAGGAAGTGGCGAAGATCCAAGCCACCGAAATCCGCGGTTTGCCGGGCTCGTACGAAACCGCGAACGCGGTGCTCGGCACGCTGACCGGTTTGGTGCGCTACAACCGCCCCGACGACTACGTGTTCCAGCGCAAGGCGCAGATCGAAGCGCTCGACGTCGCGCAAGTGAAAGCCGCGGCGGCGACGATCGATCCGGACGCGTTGACCTGGGTGGTGGTCGGCGATCTCAAGCAGATCGAAAAACCGGTGCGCGCGCTGAAGTTCGGCGAAGTCACCATCGTCGACGCCGACGGCAAACCCGTGAAGAAGTAACGCGGCGGCGCGCGGCCATGCCGCACGCTTGCGACGATCCATCGAGGCCCGCCATGATGGCGGGCCTCGCGTCTTTCGTAGGCGCGTTTCCGGAACAACGCCGATGACGATCCGCCGCCCTTCTCGCCGACTACCGACCCTCGCGTTCGCATGCGCGCTCGCCTCCGGCGGCTGCACCTGGGTGCACATGGCGCCCGGCGCGTCGAAGGTGCGGGTGGTCGAGGCCGCGCCCTCGGGCTGCGAACGCCGCGGCGAAATCGAAGTGTCGGTGAAGGACAGCGTCGCGTTCTACGAGCGCAACCGACTCAAGGTGAAGGACGAATTGGAGACGCTGGCGCGCAACGAAGCGCCCGGACTCGGCGCCGACACCGTGCAAGCCGCCGCGCCGCCCGCCGACGGCGCGCAGCGTTTCGTCGCGTGGCGCTGCGCGCGATGAGCGAACGCAAAAGCGGCAAGCAGCGACGCGAGGAGATTCGGCGCAAACGCGTCGAGCGCGCCGAACGCCTGCGACAAGACGCGCAACGCCCCGACGCGCGTTGGGCGCAACGCAGCGAGCGCACGAGCGAAGCCGGCGTCGAGCCGGCGGACCGGGAATTGCTCGCGCGCCTCAACAACACCTACGCGCCGCTGCCCGATCGCTACCTCGACACCGTGTTCGAGTGCCGCGATTGCGGCGAAGAACAGGTGTGGACCGCGAAACAACAAAAGTGGTGGTACGAAGTCGCGCAGGGCGCGATCGACAGCCGCGCCGTGCGGTGCTTGCCGTGCCGCCGCAAACGCCGCGACGCGCAGCGCGCACCCGGCGCGGATCGCTTACGCGAGACCTGCGAACGCATTCGCGCGCTCGGCGAACGCGCGCCCGACACCGCCGCGCGCGAAGCGATCGACGCCGCGCTCGCCGACAAATGGTGGGGCGTGCGCACCGTCGCGATCGGCGTATTAGGACGTTGGGGCGATGCGCAGGCCGTCGCGCGACTGAAAACGCTCGTCGATGCGGGCGAAGACGCGAAACGCTGGGGCGATTGGGCATCGGAAGGCCGACGCGCGGCGCTCAAAGCATTGGGCGAGTGCTTGCCCGCATCGGAAATAGCGTGGGCGCTAGCGGTGTGCTTGGCGCGCGACGACGTTTGGCCGCTGCCCACGCGACTGGCGCGTTTGCCGTTGCCCGAGTTCTGGCAAGACGTGTTCGCGCAGGAATGGCGACGCAACGATCCCGCGCGGCTGCAGCGTTTGACCTGGCTGCTGCGCGGCACGCGCACGGACGTCGCGCAACAGGCGCGTTGGCGCAATGCGTTGATGCAGCACGAACACAAACTCGTTCGCCAAGCCGCGTTGTATGCGTGGCGCGATCTCGACGAGCGCGCGGACGCGGGATCGCGGTAGAACCTTTCCGCTCGATTCGAAACGCTCGTAGGCAAAATCGGATAGAGCGTATCGGATCGGCGGTATCGGGTCGGCCGTATCGAATCGGCCGCGATGCGTAGTCCGATCGCATGGCTCGATAGGGCGATATTCCTTCCCTTTCGCGAAGCGAAGGAGAGGACGATGGAGAGGTGAGAAGCCGCCTCGCTGCTGCCAACGCCCTTCCGGCCTCCCCCTGCGCTAGGCGCAAGGGGAGGAGATCACGCACGCGAAGAATTTTGCGCAGGCGCTCAATTCGCTCTTTCGGGCGACTCACGGCGAACGGCGGGCCGAACGCTGCGCTGCCGTTCGTGTATCCAGAAAAACGCGCGGCTCGCCTCAGCGCGGCGCCGAGTTGCCGATCCGCACCGCCGTTTGCCCCATATGCGGCGGGCCGCCGTCGGCGGACGGTGCGCGCACTTGCAAACCGAAGCAGTGCTCTTCCAGCTTGCTCCATTCGCTCAATTCGCCGGTGTGCGCCCATTTGCGCACGATGCGCAGGCTGTAGCAGCCGGCGGCCTCGGTGTCGGCGGGCTCCCACTGCAGCTCGTGCCCGCCCAGCAGATGCATTTCGAACACCGCGCCCAGCGGCGAACACACCCGGAAGTGTTCCGGGCTCAAGCCGTTCATCGGCGCGCCGGTGTCCGCGCGCGAGACCGAAACGAACACCTGGAGCGAGAATCCGTCCTCATGCACCGATTTGGTTTCCTGCGATACCGCATCCACGATCAATCGCGTCATGTCGTCCTCCATCGAAAGGACCGACGATGTACCGCCAAACCGGGCCGGTTCGCGTATGTCAGAGGTCATCGGCCCCGCCGCCGAGCCCGGCGCCGTTCAGGCCCAGACGGCCTCGCCCCCAACCGTCCGTCGGTATCCCACCGATGCGGCGTCCGCCCGTTTTTGTGACCGACCCCACGTTTACGCCCGCACGGGAGCGCCCGGAGCGCTGCGCATGTGCCGTTCCAACCGCGTTTCAGCCAGCCCCGCACGCCCGCGGCCCCGGCCGAACCCCAGCCGGCGGCGGAAACGCGCTACCCTATGCGGCTCTTCGACCGACACGGCTGAATGCCCATGCTGTTTCAACACGTCGCCATCGCCGGCCTGGCCCATATCGACGCCCCGCGTCAATTGACCAGCGCCGAGATCAACGCCCGGCTGCAGCCGACCCTCGACCGCCTCGGCATCAAGACCAACGTGCTGGAAGACATCGCCGGCATCTACTCCCGTCGCCTGTGGGACGACGACGTTCAGGCCTCCGATGCCGCCACCCTGGCCGGCGTGAAAGCCCTCGCCGACGCCGGCGTCGACCCCACGCGCATCGGCCTGCTGGTCAACACCTCGGTCAGCCGCGACTTCCTGGAGCCCTCCACCGCCAGCATCGTCAGCGGCAACCTGGGCCTGCCCGACACCTGCCAGAACTTCGACGTGGCCAACGCCTGTCTGGCCTTCCTCAACGGCATGGACATCGCCAGCCGCATGATCGAGCGCGGCGAAATCGACTACGCGTTGATCGTCGACGGCGAAACCGCCAACCTCGTCTACGACAAAACGCTCGAGCGCATGAGCCGCCCGGACGTCACCGAGGAAGAGTTCCGCAACGAAATGGCCTCGCTGACGCTGGGCTGCGGCGCCGCGGCGATGGTGCTGGCCCGCGCCGAACTGGCCCCGGGCGCGCCGCGCTACCGCGGCGGCGTCACCCGCGCCGCCACGCAGTGGAACACCCTGTGCCGCGGCAATCTCGACCGCATGGTCACCGACACCAAGATGCTGCTGATCGAAGGCATGAAGCTGGCGCAGAAGACCTTCGTCGCCGCCAAGCAGGCCCTCGGCTGGGCCGTGGACGAAATGGATCAGTTCGTGATCCATCAGATCAGCAAGGTCCACACCCAAACCTTCGTGCAGTCCTTCGGCATCGACCCCAAGAAGGTCATGACCATCTTCGGCGAACACGGCAACATCGGCCCCGCCTCGGTGCCGATCGTGCTGAGCAAACTTCGCGAAATGGGCCGCCTCAAGAAAGGCGACCGCATCGCCCTGCTCGGCATCGGCTCGGGCCTGAACTGCTCGATGGCGGAAGTGGTGTGGTGACGCAGGCCCGCTGATGGCGATTCCGAAACCCCGGCTCAGGCCGGGGTTTTTCGTTTGGGATCCGTGCGCGCGTTTGCGGTGCGCCGAGAAGCATTCCGGCCGATGAAGTTCGTTCCGCGCAACATCGAACATCCTTCGATCTTCGCGCAAATTGAGTTAACCGGTTACATGCGCCCCGACCGCCTTTTCCCCATTGACGGGCCGGGGGAAAGTCGCGCAGGGTACGCGCCAGTGACAGCGCTGACAGGGGATCGGCCGTCACCGACGATTCGACCGCGCTCATTGGGGAGAGATGACGGGGTCGCGAAACCGCCGGACGCCATCGCCCGCGGTTCTTCTGTGGCTGCGGCGATGCCGCCGAAACCGTGCCGCCGAGGTCGCGCGATGCCGTCGCGTGGCTTCCACCACGAACATCGAAGAAACAGGGAGTTTTCATGTCTTATCGCACCATCGCCGGATGCGGCGCGCTGCTGTTCGCGTTCGCATCGTTGTGGTCGGCGCCGACGCCGCCGTCGTCGGACGCGCGCACGACGGATATGCGGTCCGCACGGATGCCATCCGTCATCGTCTCGCCCGCCATCGCGCAACTCATCGCGCAACTCATCGCGCCGCCCGTCGCGTCGACCTTCTCGGCCACACCGCAGGAAGCGCGCATCGCCGAGCTTCGCCCCGCGCATTACGTCATCGATCTGTCGCGTTCGCCTTCGCGGCAATTCCTCATCGACACCGTGGACGCCGCGTTCGTGAAAATCCACTTCGATTATTTCAATCTGCCCAAAGGCATGGCGGTCGAAGTATCGGACCCGCAGCGTCGCGAGGTCTATCGCTACGGCAACAAAGTGCGCGACGGTTTCACCGTCGATAAGGCGTTGGGACAAGACGGCGTCACTAGCTTTTCCGCGATGTCGGTGAACGGGCCGGAGGTGCGCGTACGCTTGATCGGCGCGGCGCAAGAACCGTGGACGCGCGCGCATGCGGTGCGCGTGTCGCGGATGCTGGAAGGGTATCCCGAGGATATGCTCGATGACGTGCAGACGGCCGGCGACGTGTCGACGCGCGCGACCTGCGTCAACGATAAGCGCGCTGTCGCGTGCTACGCGGCGACCGACCCGACCACCGTGGAGCGTTCGCGCCCGGTGGCGCGCCTCGTTCTCGCGCGCGGCAGCAACTGCACCGCATGGCGCGTCGGCCCGGGCAATCATATGTTCACCAACAACCACTGCATCCGCACCGCGGACGAAGCGGCGTCGGCGGAGGTGTGGTTCAACTACCAGGCCACGGCCTGCGGCGGCACCACGTCGGGCACGGTGGTGAAAGTCACCGGCGCGAGTTTGCTGAAGAATCACGGCTCGCTGGATTTCGCGCTGTTCACCGTCAACAACTTCGCGTCGATCCAACAATTCGGTTATCTCGGTTTGGACGTGCGTACGCCGGTGCAATACGAGGAGATTTTCATCTCGCAGCACCCGGGTGGACGCTTAAAGGAATTGGCGGTGGTGAGCGATCATGTCGGCGGCGCGCGTTGCCGCATCGACGAAGCGCTGCACGACAATCTGTGGGGCACGCTGAGCGATACGGCGTATCGCTGCGATACCGAGGGTGGTTCCTCCGGTTCGCCGGTGATCGCGCGCTCCAGCAATCGCGCGTTGGCGCTGCATCACGTCACCTACGGCAGTTGCCTCAACGGCGGCGTGCAGTTCGCGTATATCTGGCCGCAAGTGTCGTCGTTCTTCGGCGGCGTGGTTCCGGCGGGCGATAACGAAGGCGGTGGCAGCAACACGCCACCGGTGGCGAACTTCAGTTTCGCCACCAGCGGGCTGACCGCTACCTTCACCGATAGCTCGAGCGATCCCGGCGGGTCGATCGCCTCGCGCTTGTGGACCTTCGGCGATGGTTCGACCTCCACCGTCACGAATCCGGTCAAAACCTACACCGCTGCGGGTACGTACTCGGTCTCGCTCAAAGTCACCGACAACGGCGGACTCAGCACCACCACGACCAAATCCGTCACGGTGTCCTCGACCAACACCGCGCCCGTCGCGAACTACTCCTTCACCAGCAGCGGCTTGACCGCCACCTTCACCGACACCTCCACCGATGCCGGCGGTTCCATCGCGTCGCGCAGTTGGAATTTCGGCGATGGCAGCACTTCCACTCTCGCCAATCCGGTCAAAACCTACGCCGCGGCCGGTACCTACAACGTCACGTTGACCGTCACCGACAACGGCGGGCTCACCAACACCGTCGCCAAGTCCGTCACCGTCAGCTCGACCGGCGGCGCGTTCTTCCAAAACCTCACCGACTACGCCATCAACGACAACAGCACCGTCGACAGCCCGATCACCGTGACCGGTGTGGCCGGCAATGCGCCGGCGACGCTGAAAGTCGCGGTGCGGATCATCCACACCTTCCCCAGCGATGTGCGCGTGGATTTGGTGGCCCCGGACGGCTCGCTGTACAACATCCATAACCGCACCAGCGGCACCAACATCATCAAGACGGTCACGATCAACGCCAGCAGCGAAGTGGCGAACGGTGTGTGGAAACTGCGCGCCAACGACAACATCGGCGGCGACACCGGCTACATCGATAGTTGGTCGATGCAGTTCTGAGCGTTCGTTCGATCTCTCTCGGGCGGTGATCTCCTCCCCTTGCGCACCGCGCAGGGGGAGGTCGGGAGGGGGTCGAACAGCCGAGCGCGCGTTCAAGCCACTCTCGTCTTGCGGGAGAGTGTTTGGCGAGTTCGAGCGAGTACGCCAACCGGACTCTCGCGGCACAATACCCGCATGTTCGACGTCATCCTGCACCAGCCCGAAATTCCGCCGAACACCGGCAACGTCATTCGCCTGTGCGCCAACACCGGCGCGCGGCTGCATTTGGTGCGGCCGTTGGGGTTCGAGATCGACGATAAGCAGTTGCGGCGCGCGGGCTTGGATTATCACGAGTACGCGCCGATGCGCGTGCACGACGATTTGGACGCGGCGCTCGCGGCCATCGCCGAGGCCCACGGCGCGCCGCCGCGTGTGTTCGCGCTGAGCACGCGCAACGCGGTGCGCTACGACACGGTCGCGTTCGCGCCGGGCGATGCGTTCGTGTTCGGCTCGGAAACCCGCGGCCTGCCGCAGGACGTGCTGGCGCGGATCCCCGACGCGCAGCGGCTGCGGCTGCCGATGCGTCCGGACAATCGCAGCCTGAATTTGTCCAACGCGGTGGCGGTGGTGGTGTTCGAGGCTTGGCGGCAGCAGGGGTTCGTCGGCGGGGCGTGACCCGCGCGTGGCTTGCAATTTCGCGCAAGTAAACCGTTTTCAGCGCACTATTTCATGCAAGCCCTTGATTCTTGAATGCAATCGCGCGACGCTTGGGCCATGACTATCCCCCGTGGCCGCCCTTCCCGCCCGCCCGCGAACCTGCAGATGTCGGACATCGCCAAGTTGGCGGGCGTCTCCGAATCGACGGTCTCGCGCGCGCTCGCCAACAGCCCGCTGATCGCCGAAAGCACGCGCACGCGGATCCAGCGCCTCGCGGCGGAAGCCGGTTACGCGGTCAATCCGGTGGCGCGCAGTCTGCGCTCGCGGCAAACCGGCGTGATCGCCGTGGCCATTCCGCTGGTCCACGACCACGCGCAGCAACTTTCCGACCCGTTCATGATGACGATGCTGTCGCTGCTGGCCGACCGCCTGGGCGACCGCGGCTACAACATGCTGCTGTCGAAAGTGGCGGCGCACGAAGACGGCTGGGTGCGACGTTTGCAGCAACCCGGGCGCAGCGACGGCGTGATTTTGATCGGGCAAAGTTTCGAGCACGGCTCGATCAACGAAGCCGCGCGCGCCGGCATTCCGCTGGTGGCCTGGGGCACGCAGTTGCCGGCGCAGAAATATCCGGTGGTCGGCACCGACAACCGCCGCGGCGGGCAAATCGGCACCGAACACATGATTCGCCACGGCCGTCGCCGCATCGCGTTCTTCGGCGACGAGCGCTTGCCCGAAATCGCGCATCGCTACGAAGGCTACAAACAAGCGCTGCGCGACGCGGGGCTGAAACCCGAAGCCGCGCTGCACGTGCGCAGCTATTTCACCAGCGACGAGGCCTATCGCTCGGCGCGCGAATTGATCGAACGCGGCACCGATTTCGACGGCATCATGGCGGCGTCGGACGTGATCGCGATCAGCGCGATCCGCGCTATCGTCGAAAGCGGGCGACGCGTGCCGCAAGACGTCTCGGTCGTGGGCTTCGACGATATTCTGCTGGCCGAACACGCCAACCCGCCGCTGACCACGGTGCGGCAGGAATTGGAAAAAGGCGCGAACGCGCTGATCGATACCGTGATCGCCGCGATCCGCGGCGAAAACCCGACCTCGACGTTACTGGCCCCGAGTTTGATCGTGCGTGCGTCGGCGTAAGCGATTGATTGGCGTCCCTTCGTAGGCGACTTCATCCCTCTCCCCGCGCTGCGGGGGTGAGTCGCCGCGTTCGCGAGCCACTGGCTCGCGCGGCGACGAACGCCCGAGCGCTTTGCGCGAGGGCCGGGAGAGGGGGCGCTGTTCGCGCATGGTGTGAAACGCTCGCTTTGAAGCACGCGCGGTTTGAGGCACGCGAACGCAACGTACCGCCGGCCCCTCATCCGGCGCGTTGCGCCACCTTCTCCCCGCTTGCGGGGAGAAGGAAAGAGGTCACACCGCTTGCGGGGAGAAGGAAAGAGGCCACACCGCTTGCGGGGAGAAGGAAAGCGGTGATCCCGCTTGGGGGAGAAGAGAAACGATCGCCCGGCGGCTAGACGATGTCGAACAGGCTATGAGCGCAGCCGATGCCGCCTCAGCGGAACGCCCACACGATCGCTGCGGTCAACGCCAGCAGCAGCACCGACTGCGTGCGGTAGTTCTTCCACCGCGCAGTGCCGGCTAAGGCGCGGGTTTCGTCGCGATAGAACGCGGGCGTCCACAGCATGGCTTCGACTTTCTCTGCCTGCGGCGGCGTGGTGGCGAGACTGACGGTGATCAGCACGACGACGCTCAGCACGAACAGCACCGGCGCGACCAGCAGGAAATGCAGACCGAGCGCGGGTTCGGCGATCACGTTGAGGTAGAACAACACCGCGCCGCCGAGCAAACCGACGACGATCGACGCGAGCGCGCCGGTCGCATTCGCGCCGCGCCAGAACAAACCGACCAAAAACAGCGCGCACACCGGCGGCACCGCGTACGCGAGCACGGCCTGCAGGTATTGCCACAGCGATTCGAAGCGTTCGATCTGCGGCGCCCACGCCACCGCGAGCACCATAAACACGATGGTGGTGATGCGCCCGGCGCGCACCAGCGCCGCGTTGCTCGCCTGCGGCATGCGTGGGCGCACGAAATCCATGGTCACCAGCGTCGCCGCGGAGTTGAAGGTGCTGGCGATCGACGACATGATCGCGGCGAAGAAACCGGCGATCACGATCCCCACCAGACCCGCGGGCAGCAGATCGAAGATCAGCGTCGGATATACCATGTCGGGTTTGTCCAACGTCGGATACAACAAGATGGCCGCGGTGCCCGGCAGCACCATCACGTACAGCACCGGCAACTTCAACAAGCCCGCGAACAGCGCGCCCCAACGGCCGTGATTCTCGTCTTTCGCCGACAGCACGCGCTGCACCATGAATTGATTGGTGCACCAGAAATAGAAACCGAGCAGCGGCACGCCGAGCACGAGACCGAGCCAGGGCACGCCGGGATCGTCGAGCGGGCGGATCAACGACAATTTCGCCGGATCCACCGCCGCCATCACAGCTTCCCAACCGCCGGCTTTGCCGAAGGCGAAGAACGCGATGAACACCGAGGCACCGAGCAGGATCACGGCCTGCACGGTTTCGGTGTAGATCACCGCGCGCAAACCGCCGGCCACGGTGTACACGCCCGCCGACAGCGCCAACACCGCGACGATCTGCCACAGCGGCCATTCGGGCAGAATCAATTTCAACATGATCGCGCCGCCGTACAGCGTGCCGGCGGTGTCGACGACGATGTTGAGGAAAATGGTGAGCGCGGAAAAATACGTGCGTGCGCGGCGGTCGTAACGGCGTTCGAGATATTCCGGCAGCGTGTAGACCTGCGAGCGCAGCAGGAACGGCAAGAAAAACACGCAGAAAAACGCGAGCACCACCGTCGCCATCCACTCGTAGTTGTAGACCGAGATGCCGGTGGCGTACGCCGCGCCGGCCAATCCGATCAACGTCGTCGAAGAGATGTTCGAGGCGAGCAGCGCCAAGCCGATCACCGGCCACGTCATCTCGCGCGAGGCGAGAAAATAGTCCTCGGCGGACGCCCGTCGCTTGGACACGAACAACCCCAACGCGATGATGCAGAGCGCGTACAGCGCGATCACGGCCAGATCCAGCGTACTCAGCGTGGCGTCGAGCGTCGGCATGTGCGGTCTCCTGGAAAATCTATGGCCGAGGGCGGTCGTCGCCGGCGAGCGGACGAGCGCGAATTGTGCCTCGCTCGCGCCTGTCGCCCCACCGGCGACCGGCATCATGCACAGATGCAAACGTTTGCGCATGCTGCGTCGCAACATTACTCGTTCGCAGAAGGAACTAGGATTCAAGCGGTTTCAGCGAATTCGAGACGACAATAGAATTTTTCGATTCCGCGCTTGCAATCGTTTGCAAATTGATTTATCACTTCGCCACCCCGCCCACGACCCAAACACACGATTCCGGAGGAACCGCCATGTCCCGCACGTCCGACCGCCGCCGTCGCGCACCGTCCCGTCTACGCCCGCACGCGCTGGCGTGGGCGGTGTGCCTGTTGTTGGCGCCGCCCGTCGTCGCCTACGCGCAAGATCCCGCATCGCCGCCCGCCGACGCTCAAGCCGCGTCGGACGAAGGCGTGGATTTGGACGCGATCGTCATCACCGCCACCGCGGGCGGCAAATCGAAACTGCGCACCAGCGTGTCCACCAGCAGCCTGGGCATCGATACGCTGGAGCGCTCGGCGCCGCGTTCGACCGCGGAGATTTTCCGCAATATCCCCGGCGTGCGTTCGGAATCCACCGGCGGCGAAGGCAACGCCAACATCGCCGTGCGCGGCCTGCCGGTCGCGGCCGGCGGCGCGAAATTCCTGCAGTTGCAGGAAAACGGTATGCCGGTGATGGAGTTCGGCGATATCGCGTTCGGCAACGCCGACATCTTCCTGCGCAACGATTGGTCGATCGAACGCATCGAAGCGGTGCGCGGCGGTTCGGCTTCGACCTTCGCCAGCAATTCGCCGGGCGGCGTGATCAACTTCATCAGCAACACCGGCGACACGCAGAGCGGCGCGGTTGGTCTGACCGCCGGCCTCGACTACGACAGTTTCCGCACCGATTTCCGCTACGGCATGCCGTTCGGCGATGGCTGGCGCTTCCATGCCGCGGGTTTCTACCGCAGCGGCGACGGCGTGCGCGACGCCGGATACACCGCCGAACAAGGCGGCCAACTCAAAGCGAATCTGACCAAGGAGTTCGAGAACGGCTATCTGCGTTTCCATCTGAAGCGTTTGGACGATCGCGCCATCGGCTACCTGCCCGTGCCCACGCGCGCGACCGGCAGCAACGGCAGTCCGAATCTCGGCGCGATCGCCGGGTTCGACCCCGCGCGAGACACGCTGCAAAGTCGCTATTTCCGCACCGATATCGGTCTGGACGGCGACAATCGTCGCCGCAGCACCGACATCACCGACGGCATGCATCCGGACAGCACCGCGTTCGGTTTCGAAGGCGAATTCCGGTTCGGCGACGGCTGGCGCATCAACGAGAAATTCCGCTACGCCGACAACGAAGGCCGCTTCGTCGGGCAATTTCCGGCGGAAGTCGCGAGCGCGGCGAATCTCGCCGCAAGCATCGGCGGCGCGGGCGCGACGCTGCGCTACGCCAACGGCCCGAACGCCGGCCAGACGTTCACCGGCACCGCCGTGCGCACGCATCTGTTCAACACCGAGATCAACGACTTCGGCCACACCGCCAACGATCTGAAAGCCACCAAATCGTTCGCGCTGGGCGGCGACGCCGATAAGCTCGACCTCAGCTTCGGCTGGTACCGCTCGCGCCAGAACATCGATATGGATTGGGTGTGGAACTCGTACGTGCAGGAACTGCGCGGCGACGGCCAATCCGCGCTGTTGAACGTGTTCACGTCGGGCAACGCCAACCTCTCGCGCAACGGTTTGTACGCGTACGGCGTGCCGTTCTGGGGCAATTGCTGCACCCGCAGCTACAACACGCAGTACACCATCGATGCGCCGTATCTCGCGCTCTCGCTGTCGTACGGCCAGTGGGACATCGACGCCAGCGTGCGCCGCGATTCCGGCGACGCCGAAGGCAGCTACGCCGGCAGCGTGCAGGTCGCGAACGTCGACGTGGACGGCGACGGCGCGATCGCCGGGCCGGAGCTCAGCGTGTCGCAGGTCAACAATGCGGCCCGCTCGCCGGTGAATTACGACTGGGGCTACACCTCGTATTCGGT
Organism: Lysobacter sp.; assembly: GCA_008015835.1. Lineage (GTDB taxonomy): Bacteria > Pseudomonadota > Gammaproteobacteria > Xanthomonadales > Xanthomonadaceae > Lysobacter_I. Next base: position 142,510 of record SSGH01000005.1, on the reverse strand, counting down.
GGGCGCGAACTATCTGGCGAACGACGATCTGGGCGTGTTCGCGCGCATCAGCCGCGGCGGTCGCGCCAACGCCGACCGCCTGTTGTTCGGTCTGGTGCAGCCCGACGGTTCGGTCCGCGCGCAGGACGCGGTGGATCTGGTCGATCAATTCGAAGCCGGCCTGAAATGGCGTCGCGACAATTTCAGCCTGTTCGCCACCGCGTTCTTCGCCGACACCGAAGAGCAGAACTTCGAGTTGACCAGTCAGCGCTTCTTCGACCGCGTGTACAAGGCGCGCGGCATCGAGTTGGAAGCGTCCTGGCGCTACGAAGGTTTCTTCCTCAACGGCGGCCTGACCTGGACCGACGCGGAAATCAGCAAAGACGAGATCAGCCCCGCGAACGAAGGCAATACGCCGCGCCGCCAAGCCGACGTGACGTATCAATTGACCGGCGGTTATCAAGCCGGCAACTGGACGCTCGGCGCGAATCTGATCGGCACCACCGACGCCTACGCGCAGGACAACAACGAACTGGTGATGCCCGGCTATACGCAGGTCAATCTGTTCGGCGATTACCGCTTCGCGGAGAACTGGGTGGTGGGCTTGAACGTCAACAACCTGTTCGACGAATTCGGCATCACCGAAGCGGAGGAAGGCAGCATCGTCGCCGGCGCGGAGAACATCATCCGAGCGCGTTCGATCCCGGGCCGCACCGCGACGGTGAGCGTGCGCTTCGAGTTCTGAACCACGCCCGCGACGCGCGGCGACGCCTGCGAGCGGCGTCGCGCGCCGCTGGCGTCCGAAGAACACGGCGCGAATCGCCGATGAATCGACCAGGGGACGAACCGATGCCACACCCGATCGAGCGCGACGCGTGCGCGCGCTTCGCGAGCGCGCTGCTGCCGGAGCGCTGTGATGTCTCGCTCGCGCGCTGGGAGACGCACGCGCCGCGTTTGCTGGCGGCGCTGGCGTCGCTCTATGCGAACGCGCCGACGTTCGACGCGATGCTGCTGGCGTTCGTCGAGGAAATCGCCGAACACGTCAACGCGCGTCCGGCGCCGCTGCGCGCGTCGGACGAGGCGCGCGAACGCGACCCGAGTTGGTTTCTGGATCAAAGCACCATCGGCTATTCGGCCTACGTCGACCGCTTCGGCGGCGATTTGCGCGGCGTCGCCGCGCGCGTGCCGTATCTGCAGCGCTTGGGCGTGCGCTATCTGCATTTGCTACCGTTCCTGCAGCCGCGCGAAGGCGATAACGATGGCGGTTTCGCGGTGCGCGACTACGACGCGGTGGCCCCCGCGCTGGGCAGGAACGACGATCTGCTCGCGCTGACCGCGCGCTTGCGCGAAGCCGGGATAAGTTTGTGCGCCGATCTGGTGCTCAATCACACCGCCGACGATCACGCCTGGGCGCGCGCCGCACGCGAGGGCGATCCGCGCTATCGCGACTTCTATCATCTGTTCCCCGACCGCACCTTGCCCGACGCGTACGAACGCACGCTCGGCCAGGTATTCCCACAAACCGCGCCGGGCAATTTCACCCTCGTGCCCGGCATCGGTTGGGCGTGGACGACGTTCTACGGCTATCAATGGGATTTGAATTGGTCGAATCCCGATGTCTTCGCGCGGATGGCGTCGACGTTGCTGCGACTGGCCAATCGCGGCATCGAAGCCTTCCGCTTGGATTCCACCGCGTATTTATGGAAAACGCTCGGCACGGATTGCATGAATCGGCCCGAGGCGCACACGATTCTGCGCGCGCTGCGCGCGGTCTGCGACATCGCCGCGCCGGGCGTGCTGCTGAAGGCCGAAGCGATCGTGCCGGCGCGCGAACTGCCGCCGTACTTCGGCCTGCACGACGGCGCAGCGAGCGGCGCGACGAACGATGCGAGCGTCGATCAAAACGCCGACGCGATCGGCGACGAATGCCATCTGGCGTACCACAGCACGCTGATGGCCGGTGTCTGGGTCGCGCTCGCGGAAGGCCGCGGCGATCCGCTGAACGCGATCGTCGCGCAGACGCCAGCGTTGCCGAAAGGTTGCGGCTGGCTCACGTATCTGCGCTGCCACGACGATATCGGCTGGAATGTGCTGCGCGAGGAAGCGGCCGGCGACAGCGAATGCTCGCCTTTCGATCTATCCCGCATCGCGCGGTTCTATGCCGGCGAAACGCCGGACAGTTATGCGCGCGGTCGTGCGTTCCAAAGCGCGGGCGTCGATCACGTCCACGGCACCAACGGCACGGCCGCGGCGTTGACCGGCATCGACGCCGCGCTCGCGCGCGGCGATGCGGACGCGTTGGCGCGCGCCGAAGCGCGCTATCGCCTGCTGTACGGCATCGTGTTCGCCGCCGCCGGTTTGCCCACGCTGTACATGGGCGACGAGATCGCGCTGGGCAACGACGAAACCTATCTCGACGACCCGATGCGCGCCGCCGAAGGCCGTTGGCTGCATCGTCCAGCGATGCCGTGGACAATCGCGGAAGCGGCGGAACACGCGACGCAAGACGGCTCCGCCCACGCGCTCGCCACTGCGGACGACACCGCATGCGATGCGCGCGCGACGGCGCTGCGCATCGGTCGCGCGCTGCGCGGCATGATCGCCGCGCGCGGCGCGATACGCGACCTGCGCGGCGACGCCGCGATGCGCGCTGTGCCGCTCGGTCATCCCGCCGCGTTCGGTCTGCGTCGCGGCGAAGCGTTTTTGGCGCTCTGTAATCTCAGCGCGGAGAGCATCGAGATCGCACCGCCGCCCGAGCTCGCGCAGGCGCGTTGGCGCGACGCGCTCGACGACGGGCGCGATGGCGAACATGACGTCACCCTGCCCACGCGGCTGCCGCCGTATGCGCTACGCTGGCTCGTGCGCGCCTGACGCGGCGCTCGGCATCGTCACCCACGGATCGTCCTCGGCCATGAACGAACACGTCTACGCGGCGATCGAAGCCGGCGGCACCAAATTCGTTTGCGCGCTCGGCACCGCCGACGGTCGCTTGCTCGAACGCGTGCGGTTTCCCACGCGCGATCCCGAGACGACGCTGCACGATGCGCTGACGTTTTTCCGCGACGCCGCGCAACGCCACGGCGCGCCGCGCGCGCTGGGCATCGCCGGCTTCGGCCCATTGGAGTTGGATCCGCACGCGCCGCGCTACGGCCGCTTGTTGCGCACGCCGAAGTTGGCGTGGCGCGATGCCGATCTGTTGGCGCCGTTCCGCGCGCTCGGCATTCCGATCGCGTTGGACACCGACGTCAACGCTGCCGCGCTGGCGGAAGCGACCTGGGGCGCGGGGCGCGATGCGTCGGGTCGCCCGCTCGATTGCGTGGTCTACGTCACCGTCGGCACCGGCATCGGCGGCGGCATCGCGCTGCATGGGCGCACGCTGCGCGGTTTGCTGCACCCCGAGATCGGTCACATCCATCCGCGCCGCCATCCCGACGACGCGGGGTTCGCCGGTGTGTGCCCGCATCACGGCGATTGCCTGGAAGGCTTGGCGAACGGCCCGGCGATCGTCGCGCGCCTCGGCCGCGAACTCGGCGACGCGCCGCACGATCATCCGATCTGGGCGATCGAAGCCGATTATCTCGGCCAACTCTGCGCGCAGTTGGTGTTGACCTTATCGCCGCAGCGCATCGTGCTGGGCGGCGGCGTGATGCAGCACGCGCGTTTGTTCGCGCCGGTGCGCGAACGAACGCGTCATTGGCTCGGCGGTTACATCGCGCGCGACGAAGTGGAGACGGACATCGATCGCTACATCGTGCCGCCAGGCCTCGACGACCGCAGCGGCATTCTCGGCGCGCTGCGCTTGGCCACGATGGCGGCGCAGCGCTAGCGAATCGACGTTCGACCAAGCGATTGCGCGACCCTCGCGCGTCGCGCGCTCAGCGCCACCACTGCGCCGCGGCGAACGCCGCGACGATCGCGAGCAAACCAGGGAACACGCGCAGGGCATAACCGCGGCCGCCGCGCAGCCACGCCATTCCGAATTTCGACAGCGAGTTGGCGATCATCGCGATCAACACCGGCCACGCCGCCGCGTCCGCGGACACGCGCGAGGCCGCGACCAATTGCGCGACCGACGCCGCCGCCGCGTGCACGTCCGCGAATCCCGACACGCCCGCGGCCGCCGCGAGGCCGGCATCGCCCAAGCGCTCGTGCACGATCGCCGCGAGCAAGAGAATCGCGGCGACGATGGCGACGTAACTGAGGGCATGCCGAGGCTCGAACGGACGCCCCGGCGCGACGTGTTCCGCGCCGACGCCGTCGTACACCGCGCGTCGCCGCGCCAAGGCGGCGGCCGCGACCGCCGCCAGGCCCGCAGCGAACAACGGCAGCGCAAGCGCGCGCAGCAGGTTCGGCGACAGCGCACCGATCACCGCGGCGAGCTGCAGCACGGTGCTGACGTTGGAGAACAGCGCCGCGCTGACGCACCCGTGCAACAGCGACGGCGTAGCGCGCACGCGATCGCCGAACGCCGTGATCGTCGCGGTGCTGGAAACGAACCCGCCCGCGAAGCCCGCCAACGCGAGACCGGTGCTCGGGCCGAGCGCGCGCAATGCGACGTAGCCGGCCGATTGGATGCCCATCACGATCACGACCAGCATCCACAGCGTATGCGGATTGACCACGCCCCAGGGGTCGAGGCTGCGATCGGGCAGCAGCGGCAGCACGATCGCCGCCGCCGCGATCAGCAACAAACCGTCGTGCATTTCCTGTTCGGTCAAGGTGTGCACGGTGAAGCGATGCAGTCGCGTTTTGCTCGCCAACACCACGGCCACGGCCACGCCGAGCCCCGCCGCGAGCGCGATCTCGCGCATCGCCAATGCGCCGAGCAGGAACGCCACCATCATCGCCACTTCGGTGGTGAGCCCGGGGTCGGTCCGCCGCGTGCGCCGATACGCCGCGAGCGCCGCGAGCGCGACGAACGCGCCGCCGACGGCCAAACCGACGCCGCCGAGCCGCTCGGCCACCGCGCCGCCCATCGCGATCAGAATGAACGTGCGTACGCCCGCCGCGCCGCGCGCGTCGCCCTCGCCTTTATGGCGTTCGCGCTCGATGCCGATCAGCAAGCCGATCGCGAGCGCGACGACCAGGCCGTAAATCGCATCGAACGAACCGAACATCGCAGCATCGAACATGGCGGCATCGTCGCCGACCGCAAGGATCGGCGCAATGGGCGGGGTCGCCGCGCGCGCTGCGCGCGACCGAACACTGCGGCCGAGATGGGTTCGTTTACGCTGCGGCGATGAAGGAACGATCGTTCCCGCTCAGTGCGAGAACAACACCGGCAGCGACGCCGTGTGCAGCAGATCGCGCGTCGCGCCGCCGAGCATGCGTTCGCGCAGGCGCGAATGGCCGTAACCGCCGGCGACGATCATGTCGGCACCGGAGCGCTCCGCGTAATCCAATATCGCCGCACCGACCGACGCGCCTTGGCTCGGCCGCGCCACCGCTTGCACGCGCACGCCGTGACGGGCCAGATGCGCCGCGATATCGGCGCCGGGTTCTTCGCCGTGCGCGGTTTCGCCGACTTTCGGATCCACCACCAGCACGTCCACCTGCTCCGCGCGTTCGAGAACCGGCATCGCATCGTGCACCGCGCGCGCGGATTCGCGCGTCGGCCGCCATGCGATCACGATCCGCTTCGGCACCGTCTCGGCGCGTGCCGACGGCGGCACCACCAAGACCGGGCGACCCGAATCGAGCAACAAATCCTGGAAGAAATCGTGGACTTGCCCGCTGTCCTCGGCGGTCAGGCTGGGCACCACGGCGACATCGGCGTAATGCGCGTGCAGCGTCGCGGTGGAGGACGGATACAGCGCCAGCGCATCGGCCATGCGCACTTCCACCGGAACGGTCGCGTTCGCGACGCGTTCGCGCAGGCTCGCGGCCAAGGCGTCGGCGCGTTGATGCGCCTCTTCGTGCAGACGCAGATAGGTCGAGTAACTCATGCCCGTCCAATCGTTCGGCACCGGTGCGGGCACATCCACGACCACGAGCACCGCGACGTGCGCGCGGCGGGGTTCGGCGAGCGCGATCGCCGCTTTCAGCGGCGCTTCGGCGCTCCGCGCGTTGACGTAAGGCACCAGGAAATCGTTGAACATGGCGGACTCCTTCGCGAGGGGCGTCGATGCCCTATCGCCATTGGTACGCCCGCGCCGCCGATGCGGCTTTGACGTACGTCAACCGGAGCCGCGGATGCGCACGATCGATGCGATCAACTGAACACGAATTCCGCGTTCGCTTGACCCGACGCCGCCGGAAGGCGCCACGTCGGCGTGTCGCCGTCGCGCTGCGCCTCGCGAGCGTTCTGCGCCGCGTTCGCTTCGCGCAGCCAGCGCGAGAACGGCCCGGACGCGCGGCGGCCGTTGGAGGCCTGAATGCGCGCGTACACTTCTTCGCGATGCACGGCGACGTGCGCCGGCGCGTCGATCGCGACCCGCACCGGAATGCGCCGCGGCGCGAGCGCGGTCAATCGCGTCGGTCTGAAGTTGACGCGTACGCGGGTCGCACCGATGTCGATCTCGTCGCCGCTGAGCAGCGATAGCGTGTAGACGCGTTCGCCGCTGTCGAGAATTTTGGGAAGCACGATCGCGCCGCTGCGGCGAACGGTCGCGAATGCGGGCGCGAGAATGCCGATCATCACGCGATCGTCGCGCTTATCGGACACGCTGATGCGAACATCGTCGCCGATGCAAACGGTCTGACCGATATGGCGCGTGAATACGAGCATCGTCGTTCTCCCTGTGGACGTCCGGCCCTCTTCCTCGACCCGATCCGACGGCATCCGCCGCGTCGCGAGTCGACCGTCCGGGTCGCCGAAATGCGATCGACGCCCGTACAATCGGGCGTTCCGGGGCGTTTTTCGCCGCCGCCGGGGCACCGAATCGATCGCCCGTGGCTGATCGATAGCAAATAATTAGCGCTATATCCTGCCGTGTCAATGGCTGCGGTATCATTCGTCGACGATGAGACCGCCGCGTGGAGACGCCCTCGTGGACAAGCTCGCAGCAGCCCAGCACATGGATAAGTACGCCCAAGCCTTCGCGAATGCGATGCAGGAGACGGGCGTCCGCAACACGACCGTGGCGGTCTATCTGGGCGGATCGATCAATTACAGCAACGTTTCGCAATGGCGCACCGGCCGTCGCCCGATCCCGGCCGAATACGCGCCGGCGCTGTCGGTGCTGCTGAACGTGCCGCCGGAAGCCATCAGCAAGGCCTACGACCAGGGCCTGCGAGCCCAGTCCGCCTTGACCACGATGGCCGTCCAGGGCGCCCGCACCGGGGCGGTGTCGGAGGGCTACGTCGCGATCGACCGGATGAACGAACTGGGCCGCAGCGACGGCCCGGCGCGGATCGTCCTGCCGGAGTTCCTGGTTCGGCGCAAAATCGGGCTGACGCCGCTGTCGCACCTGCGCTGGGCCTTCCAGCCGTCGCGGACGCTGGAGCCCGAAATCGAGCGTCACGCGCTGGTGCTGATCGACACCTCGATTTGCCAACGCGACCAGGTGATCGACGGCGGCATCTACGCCTATACCCTCTGGGGAAGGCCGGATATTCGGCGCCTGACGATCCGCCGAAACGCCTGGTCGCTAATGGGCAACGGCAGGGAAATCGAGCGGATGGAAGTGCCCGAAGCCGACTTGGATAACCTCCAAGTGTTGGGCACGGTGGTCGGGTGGCTTTGACCGATATGGAATCGGGCGGTTAAATCCGCCTAGAATCGGGTCGACGGCCGCGGACGTACCGACCAGCGCATGCGCGGCGAGGCCGGGGTAGGCCGAACGAAACAGGAACAGGGAGCGGGCTGTGGAAGACACCAAATGGAGCCGTTTCGCCAAAGGGCTCGCGCTCGGCGCGGGTTATTGCGGCGCGTATTTGCTGTTGTGGTACGTCTCGTTCGACCAATGGTTCCTGCCCGCCGGTCTGCGCGCGGCGTGCCTGTTCCTCGTGCCTTACCGCTACTGGCCGTTCCTGTTCGCCGGCGACGCGGCGGCGCTGCTGGTGATCCGCGGGCCGAAGACCGATCTCTACGACCCGCTCTGGTGCTTCCTCAGTCCGTTCCTGCTGGTAGCGAGCATCTCGATCGCCGTCCGCGCCATGCGCACCGCGCTGAAGGATGATCGCACCGCCCTGGTGCGGCGTCTGCCGCTGGTCGCGGTCGGCTTCGCGATCTGGTCGTCGCTATGCAACCAGGCGCTGAATTTTCTGCTGGGCGGCCCCACCCCGCCGTCCGTGGTCGCGAAGTTCGGGGAATATCTCGTCGGCGACTTCCTCGGCATCCTGATGGTGATGATGCCCTGCCTGCTGTGGCTGCGTCGCGGCCAATGGATGGCGCCCGCGGGCAAATTGGCGCTGGATATCGGTTTGGCGGCGATCGCCACGACCTTGATCTACACCGTCATCGTGTCGATCCCCGACGCGACGCCGTCGTTCCGGCAGATCCTGATGATCGCGATGGTGCTGCCCGCGGTGTTCCTGACCGTCACCCACGGCTGGAACGGCTCGGCGGCCGGCATTTTCATGGTCAATTTGGCGGTGTCCCAGTTGATCGACTACACGGGCATCGCCGGCCATCACGACGCGGTGGTGTTCTTCGTCCAGCAATGCTTGGCGATCGTCGCGATCGCGCTGCTGGCGCTGGGCTTCCGCATCGCCGAGAACTACGACAAAGCGCGCCGCGCCGGCATCGCGCAGAACGAGGCGCTGGCGGTGGCGCAGAAGTCGTTCCTGTCCTCCGAACAGATGCTGCGCGAGCACATGCTGTACATGGCGCAGATGCAGTTGGGCTTCGACGACGAGCGCAAGGACACGGTCGAGTGGTTGCGCGCGCGCGGCCATGCGCAAGCGGCGATGGATCTCAACACGCGCGGCATGTCGTTCCGGCGCATGTTCGACGAACGCGCGCCGGCGCTGTATCCGATCCGGATCGAGCAGGAAGGTCTGTACGCCGTGCTGCACGCCGATGCGTTCACGCGCTTCTGGGGCGACGGCGCCGAGGTATATCTCGGTTACAAAGGCCAACCCAAGCATTTGTCCGTAGACCTGCAGCTCGCGGCCTACCGCTGCATTTGCCATGCGATGGCGCTGCTGAGCGAGTCGGAGCCTTCGGAGTACCGCATCGGCATGCGCGTGTGGGAAACCGGCGCCCGGCGCGGCATTTCGATTTCGGTCACGGCCGAGGCCACCGCCGAACGGCGAGTCACCCAAGCCGGGGTCGCGGCATCGGCCATTCTGGATGCGCGGGTCAAGGCCTACGGCGGCATCCTCAAGCACGACGCGCATCGCGTGCGCGTGCTGTTGTCGGAACCCGTCGCCGCGCAGGCAGCGGCGCCCCTGACGCAGACGTTCGCGACCGCTTAAGCGCAGTCGGGCTCGGCGACCATCGCCACGACCGGCGCGGCCGAGCGGCGGGTCTCCCCCCGCTCGCGGCCGCAGCCCTGTATCGATCGCGCGATCTTTGGCCCGGATGAGGCGCTCATCCGGGCCGATACCGGATCGCCGTCGAACTTACGGCGCTCGGATCACCCAACGGGTTTGGCCGCCGCTGCGATAGCGGACCACCATCGTGTCCGCCGTGCGGGCGAGGACGACGCCCTGACCGGCGGGCACCGCATCGCCGGGCACCGAGACGCGATCCGCGTCGCTGCCGATCGGCATGACCCAGAAGGTATCGTCGATGCGACCGGCCGCCGCGCGGACGTCGCCGAACTCGTCGTTGACCTGCACGTAGCGCACGCCGTCGCGCTCGAATTCGTACACCGCCCAGGACGGGTCGACGGCCAGGTCCACCGCAACCGGGAAGGATTCGCCCAACCCGATCGCGACTTTGGGCTGACCATGGCCGTCTTCGGGGCAACCGCAGCGCGCGAGCGCCTCTTGGCTCGTCGTCAGACCGAACAGCAGGCCCATCGCGGTGAGCGAAAGCGTCATGAAAGACTTCGTGTACATTGTGATCTCCTGGAGAAATTTTTTGCGTTTGGGAAATAGCAAACCACGCGGAAAAAAAGCGCGGTTTTACCAACGAATGGATACCAGCCCGAAGATCGCCTTCGAGCATTTCGACGGTATCACCGACGCTCGCCGTTTCGCTTTGATCGGCCCATCGAAGGCCCACGAATTCGCCGCGAAGACCGCCCTGGAGGCGCGTTTCGTCCCGATCGGACGCTTGCGTCGGGCCGCGGTAGGCGCCTCCGGCGGCCGTTCCGATGCGGTCGTCCGCACCACGACTTGCTAGACTGCCGCCTCCCACGACGCGGACCCATCGCGACGACCCCATGGCAGTTTCCGCACACGACCCGTCGCATCCCCTGGTGCTCGTGGTCGACGACGACGAGCAAATCGGCGATCTGCTCCGCCGGTATTTGGGCGGACAAGGGCTGCGCGTGGAGTTGTTCGGCGACGCCGCGTCGCTGCGGCGACGGATCGAACGCGAACCGGCGGATTTGGTGCTGCTGGATTTGGGATTGCCCGACGACGACGGCTTGAACGTGATCCGCGATCTGCGACGTCGCAATATTCCGGTGATCATCGTCAGCGGGCGCGGCGAGTCGGTCGAACGCGTCGTCGGTTTGGAGCTCGGCGCCGACGACTACGTCACCAAACCTTTCGACCTGCGCGAATTGCTCGCGCGCATCCGTTCGGTGCTGCGCCGCGCGTCGAGCGAACGCGTCGAAAGCGAACGCCCGTCCGCATCCGCACCGTTCGAATTCGAAGGCTTCCGACTGGAGCCCGAAGCGCGCCGACTGACCTGCGACGACGGCCGCGAAGTGGCCTTGACCACCGGCGAATTCGATTTGCTCTACGCGCTGGTGCAGCGCCCGAATCTGGTGCTGTCGCGCGATCAATTGATGAACACCGTCCACGGCCGCGACGCCGGCCCGTACGACCGCGCCATCGACGTGCAGATCGGGCGGTTGCGACGCAAGATCGAAATCGACCCGGCGAATCCGCGCTTGATCAAATCCGTGCGCGGCGCGGGCTATCTTTTCGCCGCGTCGGTCGCGCGTCGGAACTGATGCCGCGATGAACGACCGCACCCGAAAACTCGATGCGCTCAACGCCGTGCTGTTCGAAGCGGTGCCCGATGCGCTGATCATCGCCGACCGCGAAGGCCTGATCGGCCAAGCCAACCGGCATGCGGAAATCCTGTTCGGCGCGCCCGAAGGCGGGCTGATCGGGTTGTCGATCGAAGCCTTGATGCCCGAAGCCTATCGCGAGCGCCATCGCGCGCATCGCACGGGCTACATGGCCGCGCCGCGCGTACGCCCGATGGGCGGGAACGATCAGGCGATGACCGGGCGCAAACTCGACGGCAGCGAATTCCCGATCGAAATCGCGCTCAGCCCGATCGCCGGCGCCGACGGCACCTGCTACCTCGCCTCGGTGCGCGATATTTCCGACAGCCAACGCGCGCGGCAAGCGTTGGTGCGCGCGCGCTACGACGCGGCGATCGCGCGACTGGGGCAATCGGCGCTGGACGCGCGCAACGAAGACGACGTGATCGACGGCCTGCCCGCGTCGTTGGCGCAGGCGCTGGAAGTGGAGCGCGTCGCCATTCTCATTCTCGACCCGCATTCGCGCGAGATCGATCTGCGGCAATCGATCGGCTTGCGCGAAGACTGGTCGCATCCCTCGCGCTGGCTGGAAGACCCGAACAATCCGCTGCGGACGGTGCTGAACGAGGGCCGCAGCGCGATTCTCGATAACGGCGGATTCGCCGGAATTCCCGGCGTCGCCAGCGCGGCGCTGCTGCCGCTGCTCGATCGCGGCCGACCGATGGGCGCCTTGCTCGCGCTCTCCTCGCAGCCGCAGCGCTTCGATCACGACGCGCAGCACATGCTGCAATCGGCGGCGCTGTTCGCGGCCGGCTTGATCCAACGCCGCCGCACCGAGGAAGAGTTGGCGCACGCGCAGCGACTGGACGCGGTGGGCCAACTCACCGGCGGCATCGCGCACGATTTCAACAATCTGCTGACGGTGATTTCCGGCAGTCTGCAATTGCTCGAAGCCGAATGCGGAGACCGCCCGGAGGCGAACGAACTGATCGGCAATGCGCTGCGTTCGGTCGGGCGCGGCGCGGAACTCACCGGCAAATTGCTCGCGTTCGCGCGGCGCCAACGGCTGAGCCCGCGCGTGCTGGCGCCGGGCGCGCTGCTCGAAGACGTGGCCTTCATGCTGCGCCGCACGCTCGGCGAATCGGTGCAACTCGCGATCGATTGCCCCGACGGCTTACCCTCGGTGTACGCCGACGCCGGGCAGCTCGATGCGGCGTTGGTGAATCTGTCGTTGAACGCGCGCGATGCGATGCCGCGCGGCGGGCGCATCGACATCGTGCTGCGCGAGCACTGGGTGGCCGACAACGACCCGGCGCGCAGTTTGACGCCCGGCCGCTACGTCATGATTTCGGTGATCGACACCGGTCACGGCATGACTCCGGAGGTGCTGGCGCGCGCGGTCGATCCGTTCTTCACCTCGAAGGAAGCCGGCCGCGGCAGCGGTTTGGGGCTGAGCATGGTCTACGGCTTCGTCAAACAAAGCGGCGGGCATCTGCAGATCGACAGCAAACTCGGCTACGGCACGCGCGTGGATTTGTATCTGCCGGCGACCGACGCCGAACGCGGCGCCGAAGGCGGCGAGCGCGTCGCGCTGCCGATGGCGGGCGACGAAACCATTTTGGTGGTGGAAGACGAAGCGGAGGTGGCGGCGATCGCGTCCGCGTTCCTGCGCTCGCTGGGTTACCAGGTGCGGATCGTCGCCGGCGAAGACGACGCGATGACGGTGTTGCGCAGCGAACCGAAGATCGCGCTGCTATTCACCGATCTGATGTTGGGCATCGGCGGCAGCGGACTGGAGTTGGCGCAGCAAGCGCGCGCGCTGCGCCCGGATTTGCCCGTGCTGCTCACCTCCGGCTACGCCGACCCGACCCAAGCCCCGTCTCTCGGCGACGGCGCGAGCTTCGAACTGCTGCGCAAACCGTATCGTCGCGAACAGCTCGGCGAAGCGATCCGACGCAATCTCGACCGCCGGACGAACTGACCGCGCCGAAGGACTGCGCGAATCGACAGCGCGAATTCATCGGGCGAACGTCATCGCGCGAACATCGCACCCACCGGCGAAACCCGCGCAAAGAAACGCCGCGCGCGAGGTCGGGGGCATCGACGATCGTGCGCGGCGAACAGGGAGCGACGGATGATGAGCGAAACGGCCCGATTCGAGCGACGGCCGAGAACGAGCCGTTTCGCTCGAAGCTCTAGGCTTTAGGCTTAATGCAGGCCGCGGTCGCCAGCGATCATCGCGCGCAGCGCGGCGGTGTCGAGAATGCGAATCTCGCGGCGATCCACCGCGATCAGACCGACGGCGTCCAGATGCGACAGCGCGCGGGTCACCGTTTCCAACTGCAGCGCCAGGAAATTGCCGATTTCGGCGCGGGTCATCTGCAGCACCACTTGCTCGCCGCTGTAGCCCAGCGTGCGCTGGCGATCGGCGAGATCGAGCAAGAACGCGATCACGCGCTGTTCGGCGCCCAGCGTCGAGGTCGCCAACATCCATTCCCAATCGCGGCGGATTTCGCGGGCCATCGTCGCGGAGAGCCACGCTTGGAAGCCGGGAACGCGCGCGCCGAGCAGCGCCAACGGCAGTTCGATCACTTCGCCCACGTCCAGCGCGACCGCTTCGCAGGCGTGATGCGATAGGCCGATGGAGTCCAAGCCGAGCAGGTCGCCGCGCATGCGGAACCCGGTGACTTTTTCGCGCCCGTCCTCGCTGAGCAGCGAGGTTTTGAAATAACCCGAGCGCACCAAGTACAGCGCGCTCTTGGTTTGTCCCGGACGGAATAAGGTGTCTTTGCGATGCACCAGCTTGCGCGGCAAGCCGAGGCGCAGCAACTGCGACTCGATGTCTTCGCTGGTCGGCGCGTCGGTCGGCGCGAACCAAGCGTCCAAATGCGGCGCGGCGTGGGATGCCGAGGCGGCGGTCGAGTCGAGCATGGCGGTCTCTCCAAGTGATGCATCGTCGGGGTCTCGCGCCCTCGCGTACGAACATGGTCGAACCGTGTCGTCGTTCCGCTCGGGCCAGGCGCATCGCCGACCTCCCATCGGTCTGCGCCCCATCGACACCCTACGCCGCACGCGCGCCCCGACGATGACGCGCGTGCAACCGATCGTAACGGTTTGTAACAGCCGGCGAGCGGCCGGACATCGAATCGGCCCGATGTGGAGCCCGATTTCGGCCCCGCCTTTGATCCCGATCAACACCGCACGGCCGCGGCGTCGCGAAAGATAGCGGGACTCTTTGCGACCGAATCCGCGCGCCATCGTCATGGGCAAGACCGCCTTCACCGATCCTGCCGCCGTCGATGCCTGGGATCTGTGGTTCCGGTGGCGCGAGGGCGCGCGACTGCGCGATCTGACCATCGACGCGACGTGGGAGCGCGTCGCTCGGGCTGTGGCCGGCGCGGAAGGCGCCGATGCGTCGCTTTGGGCGCAGCGCTACAGCGACGCCTTCTCGAAATGGCAGGTGCTGCCCTGCGAGCGACTATTGCGCGAGGCCGGCACCGGCGTCGCCGTCGGCCCGGCCGCGTCCGCACCGCAAGCGGCCTTGAACGTCTCCGCCTTCGTCCGCCAATCGCGCGGCACCGCCACGCGCTTCGATCGCGACGAATTCGTGCGCGTTTGCGGGCTGACGGTACGTTTCCTCGACGACGCCGCGCTGACGTCGGGCCATCCGACGACCAGCGGGCTCCAAATCGGCCTGATCGGCATGGCCGACGCTCTCGCGCAACTGGGCCGGGGCTATGCCGGCGAAGCCGCCTGCGCGCAAGCGCGCGAGATCGCATCGGCCTTCGCCGAAGGCTGCCTCTTGGGCGACCTGGCGCTGGCGCGCGAACGCGGCGCGAACGCGGTGGACGGCAAGCGTTGGGGCGTGCGGTTTCGCGCCCGCGGGCTGAGCGCGGAGCTCTTGGCGGACGCGCGCCGTTACGGACTGCGCTATTCGCGATTGACCGCCATCGGCTCGCAGCCGCGAATGGCGCTGTTGGCCAACAACATCGCCGACGCGCTGGACCCCGCCGTGCGTCTGAGCGCGCACGAACGCCCACTCGCCGCGCGCTGGCGGGACGCCGGTCTGGATCGCACGAGTCCCGGCGCGGCGCACATCGCGCAACTCGAACTGCGCGCGGCGATCCAGCCCTGGATCGACCGTCCGATCGATACGCCCTTGCTCGCCTTGCGCGAACCGGACGAAGCCACCCGCGCCGAATGCGCGGCGCACGCCGCCGCGCTCGGGCTCAAAACGCAGCGCTGGCGGTTGCTCGACATCTCGACCGCCGCGCGCGTCGCGTGAATCGCGGCGCGCCGAAGCGCGCTGCATTGACCCGGGTCAACACGCGAACGACTCGCTCGCGGCGAACTGATCGGTATATTCAGACCTCGCGCCGCATCTGAATGGCGGTTCGCCGGGCCGCACGCCTCTGCGCGTCTTGCCGCGCATTCCGAAGGAGATCGCCATGCACCGAGTTCGCGACAAAGTCTGCATCGTCACCGGCGCCGCGCTCGGCATCGGCCGCGCCTGCTGCGAACGCTTGGCCGACGAAGGCGCGACGATCGCGCTGTTCGACGTGCTGGACGCCGAAGGCGAAGCGCTCGCTGCCGCGCTGCGCGATCGCGGCGTTCGAGCGGCGTATTGGCATGTCGACGTGGCCGACGAAGCGTCGGTGCGCGATGCGACGAACGCGACGGTCGAACGTTTCGGCGCGCTGCACGCGCTAGTGAACAATGCCGGCATCTCCGGCTCCACCAAACTCACCCACGAACTCACCGAAGCCGAGTGGGACCGGGTGCAAGCGGTGAACGTCAAAGGCGTGTTTTTCTGCACCAAGCACGCGATTCCGCATCTGAAAGCCGCGGGCGGCGGCAGTATCGTGAATCTCTCGTCGATCTACGGCTTGGTCGGCGCCCCGGACGTGCCCGCGTATCACGCCTCGAAAGGCGCGGTGCGCTTGATGAGCAAAACCGACGCGATGATCTACGCGCCGGACCGCATCCGCGTGAATTCGGTGCATCCTGGGTACATCTGGACGCCGATGGTCGAACATCACCTGCGCGCCAGCGGCGCGACCGATGTGGACGCCGCGCGGCGCGATGTCGGCTCGCTGCATCCGCTGGGCCACATGGGCGAACCGGACGATATCGCCTGGGGTGTGGTGTACTTGATCTCCGACGAATCGAAATTCGTGACCGGTACGGAGTTGACGATCGATGGCGGCTATACCGCGCGTTGAACCAACGGATGCGAGCGCGCCGAGGCTCACGCGCGGCGTTGCGGCCAACGGTCGCATCGGCGGAATGCGATTCGGCGTTCCGCTATCGATCGGTGCGTTCCTGTTGATCGGCGCATTCGTTGCGGAGCGCGCGTTCGCGCAAACGCCGACGGCAACCGAGGCGACGAAAGCGCCCACGACGCAAGCAGCGACGCAGCCGTCGCCGACGAATCGACCGGCGACGAAGCAGCCGCCGAAGCGCTCGCCGCCAACGGCACCGCCGAAAGCGACACCCGCGCCGTCGTCCATCGAATTGCGCCCGGGCGAGTATCTGTGGATGCCCGAACTCGCACCGAAAGGCCCGGTGGTGATCGTGGTCAGCCTGCCGGAACAGCTCGCGTACGTGTATCGCAACGGCGTGCGCATCGCGGTCTCGACGGTGAGCACCGGCAAACGCGGCTACGAAACGCCGACCGGTGTGTTCACCATCCTGCAGAAAAGCCGCGAGCACTATTCCAATCTCTACGACAACGCGCCGATGCCGTTCATGCAGCGGTTGACCTGGGACGGCGTGGCGCTGCACGCGGGTAAGGTGCCGAACTATCCGGCCTCGCACGGCTGCGTGCGTTTGCCGTATGCGTTCTCGGAAAAACTGTTCGGCATCACCAGCCAAGGCATGACCGTGGTGATCGCCGACGAGGCTTCGCACGCGCCGACGGTCGCCTACCCCGGTTTGTTCGCGCCGGTCGACTCGAAGACCGGGGCCGTGCGCACCTCCGCGGCCGCCGCGCCGACCGCCGCGTATCGCTGGACGCCCGAACTGTCGCCCGAAGGGCCGATTACGCTGGTGATGAGCACGCACGACCGCGAATTGGCGGTGTTGCGCAACGGCGTGGAGATCGGCCGGGCGCCTGTGCTCTTCGCGGCGGAGCCGCCGCGCGGCACGCGCGCCTATGTGCTACTGGAAGGCAGCGGCGACGGCGCCAGCCCGGTGGTGCCCGACCGTCCCGCGCTGCGCTGGATGGCGTTGTCCGCGCGCGCGGCCAAACCGACGCCGGGCGCGTCGCCCAGCGATACGCTCGCCGCGGCGGCGCGCGGAGACATCGGCATCGCGCCGGAATTCGCCCGCGCGGTGTACGACGCGTTGACCCCCGGCGCCACGCTGATCGTCACCGACGAAGCCCTGCACGCCCGCGACGACGACGACGGCATGACGGTGCTGAGCGCGGAGCGACCGCCCGCCGCGCCGTCTCCCGCGCCTTCCGCCACGCCGCCTGTCGCGCCACCCGCCGACGCACCGAAGCCCAACGACTAAGACCTCGGAACGCGTTCCGCGCCTCGCTGAAGCGTACGGCCGTTCTCGCCGGCCGTATCGCCTATTCAGCAAAACGCGATGCCGGACGCGCGCGGCTCGGCCGTGGATTCGAGCGACCGGGGTCACGAATCCGCATCTCGAGTGGGCCGCAGGGCGTGCGAAAACGCGCGCGGCCGTTCTATGCTGGGCCCATGATCCGTTCCGCCCTCGCCTGCGCGGCCGCGAGCCTGCTCGCCGCCGCCGCCTTCGCGTCCGATCGCGCCGAGCCCGCGCTCGCCTCGGCCGTCGTGGCCTCCGTGTCGCCTTCCGTCGACCCGCTGCTGCGACGCCTGCACACGGCCGCGCCCGCGTTGGATCGCGATGTGCTGGCGATGGCCCTCGACGCCCGCGCCTGCGCGCTGCGCTCCGGCGCCATCGCGCAGGCCCCGCGCTTGGCGGTGATCGACTATTCGCGCCCGTCCACCGAACCGCGGCTGTGGGTGTTCGATCTGGAGCGCGAACGCTTGCTCTACGCCGAATACGTCGCCCATGGCCGCGGCAGCGGCGAAAACTTCGCGACCGCGTTCTCCAATCGCGATGGCAGTTACCAATCCAGCCTGGGCCTATTCGCCACCGCCGAGACCTACGTCGGCGGCAACGGCTATTCGCTGCGCATGGACGGCCTGGAACCCGGCTTCAACGACCGCGCGCGCGACCGCGCCATCGTGATCCACGGCGCGCCGTACGTGAATCCCTCGCAGGCCCTCGTGCAGGGCCGCCTCGGCCGCAGCCACGGCTGCCCTGCGCTGCGTCCGGCGGTGGCGCAGCCGCTGATCGACACGCTGAAAGACGGCCAACTCGTCTTCGCGTATTACCCCGACCGCGATTGGCTCGCTCGCTCGCGGTTTTTGCGCTGCGGGCAGAGCGCGAACGCAACGCCGGCCATCCGCGGCATGCGCTGATTCCCGCCGTCCAGCGGCGATCGTATCGACGGCGCTCCGACTCGGGCCAGTGACTCCTCCGCGCATCGCCTTCGCGAATCCCGGACGCACACACGCTTTTCCATCGCGCCGTGCTCTGTCGCGCGATTCGGCCGCAGGCCTTTGCGAGGGCACCCCGCCTGGGCGGCCCTACCTGAACGAACCGAAAAAGTTCCCGTACCGATCAGTTCAATATTAAGGTTTCGTTGTTGGGCGATGGTGAGAATGCGCCTCACCGATGCCGGCGGTGGTCCCCTCCCCTCTCTCGCCGCCGGCATCGGCCCCCACAAGACAACGAGGTTCCTCATGAAGCGTTCTGTGCTCGCCCTGACTTTGCTGGCCGCTCTCCCGTTCGCGGCGTCCGCCGCCGAGGGCGTTTCCTACAACCACGTGCAGGGCGGCTACGTCGCCACCAACAACAACGACGGCGCGCCCGACGCCGACGGTTTCGGCATCGACGGCTCGGTCGCGGTGCACCCGAACTTCCATCTGTTCGGCGGCTATAGCAACCAGGAGATCGATAACACCAACATCGATTTCGACCAGTGGCGCGTCGGCGTGGGCTATAACCAGGAACTGACCCCGAAGGTCGATCTGGTCACCCGCATCGCCTACGAGAAGCTCGACGCCGGCAGCAACCTCGATTTCGACGGCTACAGCGCCGAAGCGGGCGTGCGCGGCGCGCTGGGCACCCACGTGGACGCCTACGCCTTCGCCGGTTACGAAGACTACGAGGACATCGACGGCGACTTCTACGGGCGCTTGGGCGCGAACGTGAAGTTCAACCAGAACTGGGGCCTCAACGGCGACGTGAAATTCGCCGACGGCGACGCGCAGTGGTTCGTCGGCCCGCGCTTCAGTTGGTAAACGTCGCCCGGAACACGGCGACACCGCCGACGACGCGCCGCACCGGCCGTCGTCCGGCGCCCCCCGACGGGCGCCGCCGAGCGGGTATGATCCCCCCAGTCGGTCGGGTCTCCCCGGCCGACGCCTTCCGGGCACCACCCGGAACGTCACCCGTGCAGGGCCGCCGCACGCCCCAAGTGCGGCACACGCGACTCTTCCAGCGCTTCCCGCGTCGCGTCCCGAGCCCGGCTTCGGCCGGGCTTTTTTTCGTCCAGCGCGGGCCGGACAGGCCTGTTGCGCACGCCATCGGGCCGCCGAACCGCGCATTCGACCGGGATTTCGGGCATCGGTCGCGCCAAACCGGCGAGAGCTTCGCTACACTCTGGCGTCTGCGCCTCCGCGCACGGAACCGACACGTATCCAAAGACTGGGGACATTCATGAAGAAGCAACTCGCCGCCGCGCTGGTCCTGGCGCTCCTCCCGTTCGCCGCGTCCGCCCGCGACAGCCTGGGCAGCTACACCTACGTCGAAGGCGGCTTCAAGCGCCTGAGCATCGACAACGACGCGGTCGACAATTTCGATTTCGACGGCGCCTACATCCGCAGCTCGGTCGAAATGAACGACAACCTGTCGTTCCACGGCGGCCTGACGTTCGGTAAGAGCAGCGACCTGCCGGTCGACATCGATCTGACCGAGCTCGAACTGGGCCTGGGCTACCGCTACAACTTCGCCGACAACGTCGATTTCATCGCCGACGCCACGTTCCAGCACCAGGAATTCGACGACGGCGACAATAAGGACGTGAAGAACAACACTCGCATCGGCGTCGGCGTGCGCGGCGCGCTGTCGAACAGCGTCGAGGGCTGGGTGAAGGCGAACTACGTCGACGGCGGCCTCTACGAAGGCGATGCGGTCGGCACGCTGGGGATGCACGTAGTTCTGAACGAGACCTGGGGCTTGGTCGGCGAATTCGACGCCGGCGGCGACGTGAAGCGCTTCAACATCGGCGTGCGCGCCAGCTTCTGATCGCACCCGCACCGCGCGCGTTTCGACCGCGCAGCCACGAAAAAACCCGGCATTTCGCCGGGTTTTTTCGTTAGCGTCGCCGGAAGGCGGTCGCGCGGGAGCGGCGTCGACGGCGACCGCCGAACGTCAATCGCGGAACAGGCCCTGCGGGTACTCGGGCTTCTGTTCGCGCGACATCAGCCGTTTCAGGCCATCGACCGGCGTGATCTCACCGTTAAGCACGTCGCGCACGGTGCTGGAGATCGGCAGCTCGACGCCGTGACGCTGCGCTTGGCGCATCACTTCGTCCGCGGTTTGGATGGATTCGACCACTTGGCCGATTTCGCGCACCGCATCGTCGATCGATTGGCCGAGGCCGAGCGCGAGGCCCAGGCGGCGGTTGCGCGAGAGGTCGCCGGTGCAAGTCAGCACCAAATCGCCGAGACCGGCGAGACCCATCAGGGTTTCGGCCTTGCCGCCGATCGCGACGTTCAAGCGCAGCATTTCGTTGAGGCCGCGCGTGATCAGCCCGGCGCGGGCGTTGAGGCCCAAATTCATGCCGTCGGCGACGCCGGTGGCCACCGCCAGCACGTTCTTCATCGCGCCGCCGAGTTCGGCGCCCAGCATGTCGTCGCCGGTGTAGGCGCGAAATGCCGGACCGTGCAACACTTCGGCGACCCGCTGCGCGAACGCGGCGGTGTCCGAATGCACGGTGAGCGCGGTCGGTAGGCCGGCGGCGACTTCCTTCGCGAACGACGGGCCGGTGACCACGGCCAACGGCACGTCGTCGGGCAGGATCTCGGCCGCGACTTCATGCAGGAACCGGCCCGAACCGGGTTCGAAGCCCTTGGTCGCCCAGGCCACCCCGGCGTGGGCCGGACGCAGCGGGGCGAGCTCGCGCAGGGTTTCGGCGAAGGCGTGCGAGGGCACGACCACCAGCACCAGATCGCAGCCGCGCAGGGCGGCGGCCGAATCGGTGGTGGCGCGAAGGGTGTCGGGTAAGGCGATGCCCGGCAGGTACCGGGCATTTTCGTGGCGCTCGTCGATGCTCGCCACGGTGGCGGCATCGCGGCCCCACAGCACCGTCGGGTAACCGTGCCGCGCGATCAGCGCGGCCAGCGCGGTGCCCCAGGAGCCCGCGCCGAGCACCGCGACCGCAGGAGCGGACGGGCGCGCGGCGGAGTCGGGCGTCGCGGCGGAGTGCGGCATCGGAACGACCGCAGCCTGCGACCGCTTAGGCGTTGCCGGCCACGTCGCCGAACGTACCGGCCTGGGCCTGCGCTTGGCGCTGACGCAGACCTTCGGCGTACAGGCCTTCGAAGTTGATCGGCTGCAGCAGGAACGGCGGGAAGCCGCCGGCCGTGATCATGTCGCTGATGGTCTGACGGGCGTACGGGTACAGAATGCCGGGGCAATGCACGCCGAGCATGGCGTCGAGGGTCTGCTCGTCGAAGCCGTTGAGGCCGAACAGGCCGGCTTGGCGCACTTCCACCAGGTACACGGTCTTATCGACCAGCTTGCAGGTCAGGGTGACGCCGAGCTCGACTTCGAACAGCGCGTCGGCCACGCGCTGCACGCGCTGGTTCAGGTTCATTTCCAGGCTGGGCTGGCCCTGTTCGCTGAACACCTGCGGCGCGCCGGGGGCTTCGAAGGACACGTCTTTGACGTAGATCTTCTCGACCGAGAAGGTGGGGCCGGTGGCTTCGGCGGCGGCGCCGTTGGCGACGGGTTCGGACATGGCGGAACTCCTGGAAAGTCGGAATGAAGGAAGACGGCGGACGCGGCGAACCGCGCAAAGAGGCCGATTATCGCATGGCCGTCGAGGCCGCGCGGAGGGGGTCGATCTCGTCGGCCGAGCCCATCGCGACACCGATCTGGGCGCGGGGGAGCGGGTTTACAAGGCGGCGCGAGACGACGGAAGGATCGAATCGAGCGAACTTCGATGGACGTCCGGCGACGCCTCGATCGCGGAGCGGGCCGAACCGATGCCCGGCGCGCCCCCGAGAGCTCAGCCGCGGCCTTTGACCAGCGGCAGATCGGCGCTTTGCCAGGCCTCGATCCCGCCATCGAGGATGCTGACCTGGGCGAATCCGGCGCGCTTGAGCTGACGGGCGACGCCGCTGGCGCTGACGCCGCGGTAGCACACCACCACCACCGGCGATTCCTTGGCGCCGGCGAGCAGCTTGCTGTCCGGGTCGAATTGGCTGGGCAGCACGTTCTTGGACCCGGCGATATGGCCCTTCTCGAAATCGGCGTAGGCGCGGATATCGACGACCAGCGCCTCGTCGCGATTGATCAGCGCGGTCAATTCGCCCGGCCGCAGCGCTTTGTAGCCGCGGAACAGCGGCGACAGCTCGTTGATGATGATGGCGACGGTCAGGCCGACCAGGCCCATGCCCAGCAGGGGGTGGCGGCCGATGAAGGCCGTCAGGGTTTCGTAATCCACGTCGGAAGCCAGGCGCGATCAGGGGGCGCGAATTGTCGCCTGTCCGCGCATGCGACGCAAAACCGAGCGAGGTCGCGCGGCGGGACGCGTGCGAATCCGGCCGCCCGCGGTCGAACGCCGATGCGCCCTCAGCGCCCGTCCCAAAAATCCGGCAGGCCGCTGGCGAGCCACCACCGCTTGGTTTTGGGGTCGTAACGCCAAAGTTCGGTGAAGCGCTGGGTTCTCTGGGTCAGCGTATGGCGGCTGACCAATTCGACGCGCACGGCGCGCTCCACGCTGCCGTCGGGCAACACGCGCGAGTCCAGGGCCTCGAAGGCGGTGACTTGGATCTGTTCGTAGCGGGAGAACTCGGCGTCGGTGACCGGATGGGCCTCGCGGTAAGCCGGGTCCAGCACGGTCCATGCGCCTTCGAAATCGTTCCAGCGGATGGCCTTGGAATAGTCTTCCTGCAGTTGCTCCAGCAGCTTGGCCTGCTTGATCCGTTGCGCGAGCGCGCCCTGGGGGGCGAGCAGAATCGACAAGCCGAGCAGACACAGGAACAGCGAGCGCAGCGGTGCGGGCATGAGAAGACTCGGCGAACGGGTCGGGACGACCGACGCATCCTACTCCGTCGCGGGGCGCCGCTTGGCGACGAAGCGTGAACGGCTTTCGCAGGCCACCGCGCCCTCGGGCGTGTCGATGCGGGCGAGCACCTCCAGCCGCGATTTGCCGCGTTCGCGCAGCGTGGCGACGAAGGCCGGCCAGTCCGCGCCGGCGGCCAACGCGGCGACGGCGCGCAGATCGGCGTACAGCGGCGCACGATAACGCACCTCGCTATCGGCCACGTACACCTCGGCGTCGAGACCGGCGTCCAGCAGTTTCGCGGTAACCAGGCCCCAGCCGGCCAGGGTCATCAGCGACACCAGGCTGCCGCCGAAGGCGCAGCCCTTGTCGTTGACGTTGGCCGCCAGCGGCGCGCTGAGCCGCAGCGTATCGCCATCGTAATCGTCGACGCGCAGCGCGAGCGCCGCCACCGGCGGCATCGCCAGCAATTCGGCTTCGAGCCGGCGCAGCGCTGGCGCGCTGAGGGCATCGTCGTGCGCGGCCTGCGCGTCGGCGGCGTGGGAGGCGGAGGCGTCGGTCGTCATGCGCGGGCGGCGATCTCGGAAGGTGGCGGTGTGGAAGCGCCGCGTCGAACAGGTGGGCGTGGACGGGGACGAATCGGACGACGACGAACTTCGAGCGACGAACTCCGGCGACGAAAGAGCACGGCCGCGACGCAGAGCCACCGCAGTCGACCCGCCTTGCGGCTGCGGCGACGAATCCGCAAGCTGCGCCGATGCCCGCGCGCCGCGAATCCTACACCGTCGTCTCGCTACGCCCGACCGGCGATCACGCCGCGCTGCGGCGCGCGGCGGCGGCGTTGGGTTGGCGCACGGTCGCGTGCTCGCCCTGGCGGATCGCGCCGCGCGACGATGCCGACGCCCGCGCCGCCCTGCGCGATGCGTTGGCCGCCGACGCGGTGATCGTCACCAGCCCCGCCGCGGCGCGCGCGGCCGCGGCGCTGCAGCCGTTGCGCCCGCGACGCGGCCAGCGCTGGTACGCGGTCGGCGGCGGGACCGCGACGGCATTGCGACGGGCCGGCGTCGCGCGGGTCGAGATTCCGGCGCGCGCCGACAGCGAGGGCTTGCTCGCCCTGCCCGGCTTGGCCGACGCGGCCGGGCGGCGCATCGGATTGCTCACCGCGCCGGGCGGGCGCGATCGCATCGCCCCCACGCTGCGCGCGCGCGGCGCGACCGTGCTGCGCGCCGATGTCTACGCCCGCGCGACGACGACGCCGAGCGCCGCGACGTGGACGCGCCTGCGCGATGCGCCAGAGCCGTGGGCCGTGCCGCTGAGCAGCGGCGAGGCGCTGCAGCGCCTCTTCGAGATCGCGCCCGCCGAGATCGTCGCGCGTTTGCGCGAAGCGCGCGTCGTCGCGGCCAGCGCGCGGCTCGCGCAGCTCGCGCGCGACTTGGGCTGCGAGCATGTGCGGATCGGCGAGGGCCCCCGGCCGCGGCAATTGCTGGCGGCGTTGACGACCGCGGCGCGTCCCGAATCGTCCATCAGCGACGACGTTCGCGCCGACGCAGAACCGACGCGCGCGCCACGAACGCTCGGAAAACGGCCGACGAAACGTCGATGACCGCATGCGGATCGCATCGTCTCGCGTTCACCGTCGATTTCGCCGTCGATCGCGTTGCGGCGACGACGCGCGTTCCGGCTGACGTTCCGGCTAACATGAGCGCGTCGCCCGCTCCCCCACCGGCATGACCGACGACGTTTCCGCCCCCAGCACGCCTCCGACGCCGGCCGCGACGCCGAGCGCTCCGGTCGTCGCGCCCGTCTCCGCAGCGCCCGCGACACCGAAGGCGACGACCGCGTCGCCGCGGCGCGGCGGCGCGGTGTGGTGGGTGCTGACGCTAGCGGTGTTCGCGCTGGCCGGCGGGCTGTGGTACGACGGCCAACGCCGCGATGCGCGCGCCCGCGCCGCGGCCGCCGATAGCGCCGAGCGGCTTCGCGCCTTGGAAACCCGCCTCGAAAGTCTGCGCCGCGACGCGCGCAGCCATGCGCAGCGCTTGCAGCAAGCGGACGCCACCAACCGCGTGCTACGCGACGAATTGCTCGGCATCGGCCAGCGCTCCAGCATTCTCGAAGACCAAGTCGCGAAACTCGCCGACGCCAACCGCCAAGGCGCGCAGGCGCTGCGTTTGGACGAAGCCGAACTGCTGCTGACCGCCGCCGAGCAGCGCTTAGCGCTATCGGCGGATTTGGACGGCGCGCGACGCGCCTACGCATTGGCGGCGGGCGTGTTGGATGGCGTGGACGCGCCGGGCCTGCTCAATCTGCGGCAGACGCTGGCGCAGGAGCGCGCGGATCTGGACGCGGTGAAGACCGACCCCGCGCGCGCCGCATCGAGCGCGCTCGATGCGTTCGTCGCCGCCTTGCCCGAACCCACCGACGAATCGCTGCGCGCCGCGCCGGTCGCGGCCGATGCGCCGTGGTGGGAGCGGATGTTCTCCAAGCTCGTCACCGTCTCGCCCGCCGACCCGACGCTCGCGGTCCGCGGCGAAGAACGCAGCGCCGGCTTTCTCGCGCTGCAGATGGAAACGACGCTCGCTCGCGCCGCGATCGAACGCCGCGACGAAACCGCGTATCGGGCCGCGCTGCGGCGCGCGGACGGGTGGATCGTGCGTCTGTGGCCGGACACGCCGGCGCGTCGCGAACGACAGGCCACGCTGAAGCGGTTGAGCGACATGCCGCTGCGTCTGTCGCTGCCGACGCAGGGCAGCACCTTGGCGCAGTTGCGCGATCAACGCGCGGAACGTTGAGCGCGCGCTCGCGACGACCGTCATGAACGTCTTCCGCCACCTGCTGTTCTGGATCGTGCTGGCGCTGGCCGGTGCGCTGATCGCGCAGGCGCTGGTGCAGGACCCCGGTTTCGTCTTGGTGCGCTATCGGGGCACGCGCTACGAAACCACGCTGGCGGCGGCGCTGCTGCTGTTCGCGGCCGCGGCATTCTTGGCGTGGCTGGTGTGGAAGTTATTGCTGCTGCCGTTCCGGCTGTGGCGGCAACGCCGCGAGCGCACGGCGCGGCTGCGTTTGGGCGACGGCTTGGACGCGCTGCATCAGGGCCATTACGCCCGCGCCGAAAAACTGCTGACGATGGCGGCGCAGGATCGTCGCTTCGAAGCGCCCGCGCGCACCGCCGCCGCGCGCGCGGCGCAGGCGCGCGGCGACGATGCCGCCGCCGCCTCGCATCTGGACGCGTTGATCGAACGCCACCCGGCCGCGCGCGCGATCGCGTTGGCGCGCAGCGCGCAGCGCGAAGGCCGCTACGCCGACGCCGTCGATGCGTTGGACGCCGTTTCCGGCGCGTTGCCGCCGCGTGCGCTGGCGCTGCGCGCCGATGCGCTGGCCGCCGACGGCCGCGCCGATGAGGCCTACGGCATGCTCGGCGCATTACGCCAACAGCAGGCGCTGCCCGCGGCCGGGCTCGCCGAACGCGAACGGCAGTGGGCCGAAGCCGCACTGCGCGGCGCCGCCGATGCGCACGCACTGGCCGACCATTGGGACGCGCTGCCGCCGGCGTTGCGCGACGACGCCAACGTCGTGCTCGCCTACGCCGAACGCGCCGCCGATCTGCGCTGGGACGACGCGGCCGCGTCCAGCATCGAACGCGCGCTCGGTGCGCAGTGGGATCAGACCTTGGCCGCGTTCTACGGCGGTTTGTCGCTGACGCGCTTGGACGCGGCCGCGATCGAACGCCGCCGCGCCAACGTCGATGCCTGGCTGCAGCAGCACCCGGCCAGCCCGGGCGCGCTGCTGGGCTCGGCGCGCATGGCGCGCGCGCAGGGGCAATGGCCGGTCGCGGAACGCTATCTGCACCGCGCCATCGCGCAGAGCGGCGACGACCGCGTATGGGCCAGCCGCGCGTGGGAAGAACTCGGTCACGGCGTGGTCCAGCACGGCGACGAGGCGAGCGCGCGGCTGTGCTACGCGAATGCGCTGCGCGCGCAGCGCGGCGAACCCGCGGAACCGCTGCCCGGCCGCGATCTGCGTCAGCGGATCCACGACGAAGCCGCGATCGAAGAGCGCGACGCCCACGGCGTGCCGCGGCTGCGGGAATGAACGCGATGCGCGCCGACACTCGACCGCTGCGCCGATCGCTGCGCGAATTCCTGCGGAAATTCCTGCGCAAACCCCGTTGCCGATCGCGGCGTACGGCCGAAGCCGCACGATGACGCGTCCCGACCCCCAGGCACCGCGCGCGGACGCCGATCCGCGCGACCCCGCGCGCCTGCGGCTCAGCGGCGACTGGACGCTGGAACACGCCGACGCCATCGCCGACGCCTTGCGCGAAAGCGGCGACGGCGTGCGCCGCGTCGACGCGCGCGACGTGCGTCGATTGGATTCGCTGGGCGTGCTGCAACTGCTGCGCTACGCGACCCGCCGCGACCTCGCCGACGACGCCTTGGAATTCCACGGCGATCACGTCGCGCTGGTGCAGGCCATCGACGACGTGCGCGACGAGCGGCCGAAATGCAAGCGCGAATACGGCGTGCGGGCGGCGCTGGAGCGCCTCGGCCGCGCGATGCACGACAACGGCCGCGAGATCGTCGCGCTGGTCAGTTTTCTCGGCGAAACGCTGGTGAAGCTGCTGCGGCTGCTGCGCGACCCCGGACGTCTGCGCCTGACCGCCACGGTGCATCACATGGAGCAGGTCGGCCTGGACGCGGTGCCGCTGGTCGCGTTGCTGTCGTTCCTGATCGGCGCGGTGATCGCCTTCCTCGGCTCGAACATCCTGGCCGACTTCGGCGCTTCGATCTACGTCGTCGAATTGGTGAGCATCGCGTTCCTGCGCGAATTCGCGGTGCTGCTGACCTCGGTGATCCTGGCCGGCCGTACCGCCAGCGCCTTCACCGCGCAGATCGGTTCGATGGTCAATCGCGAGGAAGTCGATGCGATCCGCACGCTCGGTCTGGACCCGATCGATCTGCTGGTGATCCCGCGCGTGCTGGCGCTGGTGACGATGCTGCCGCTGCTGACCTTCATCGCGATGATGGCCGGCCTGCTCGGCGGCATGTTCGTGGGCGCGACCAGCCTGGATATTCCCTCGCAGGCCTACTACAACCGCATGCAGGAAACGATGGAACTGCGGCATTTCCTCGTCGGCATGTCGAAAGCCCCGATCTTCGCCCTGGTGATCGCCCTGATCGGCTGCCTGGAAGGCCTGCAAGTCACCGGCACCGCGCAATCGGTCGGCGAACGCACCACGTCCAGCGTCGTCCAAGCCATCTCGCTCGTGATCGTCTTCGACGCGATCGCCGCGATCTGGTTCATGCATATGGGGTGGTGATGGAGCGGGAATCGGGAATGGGGAATCGGGAATCGATCGTGGGCGAAGCCGGCGAACGCGCTCGGCGCCGACGCGTCCCGATACGCGCTATCGAAGGCGCGGCCAACGATTCCGTCTATTCGAAACGGTTTTTTGCGGACCCGTATCGCCTGGTCTCGTGGCGAGACGATGTTCGTTTCATCTGTTTAGTGACTTCGACTTTCGGCAACGGCGAACCACTCAATACTTCCAAGACCCAACGGGCGGCGGACAGGATGTCCGTCGTTTTTCGATTCGCCACGGACGGCGAATCGAAAAATCCCGATAGCGTTCGGGAACCAGGAGCGATTTGTCGGGGAAAAGTGCTTTCTTTTGCCTACTTTTCTTTGCACGAGCAAAGAAAAGTAGGTCGCGCGCCAGCGCGAAAGCCTTTGCCCGCTTCGCCGAAAAAAATCGAGACGTTATCGACTCAGAATTTCCGCTGCATTCACCACCCGGACGTCGAGCGATGAACGCGAACGCTGACGACGCCGAGCCCATCATCCGCGTCCGCGGCCTGCGCAACCAATTCGGCGCGCAAGTGGTGCATGACAATCTCGACCTGGACGTGCGCCGGGGCGAGATTCTGGGCGTGGTCGGCGGCTCGGGCAGCGGCAAATCGGTGCTGATGCGCTCGATCATCGGCCTGCGCGCGCCGGACGCCGGCGAGATCGACGTACTCGGCGTGGACGCGCGCTCGGACGCGAACGAAGACCGCCTCGCGATCGAACGCAATATCGGCGTGCTGTTCCAGGACGGCGCGCTGTTCTCCTCGCTGACCGTGGGCGAAAACGTGCAGGTGCCGCTGAAAGAGCATCACCCCGGCCTGCCCGACAGACTGATGTACGAACTGGCGCTGCTGAAAGTGAAATTGGCCGGGTTGCCGGCGGACGCGATCGATAAACTGCCCGCGCAGCTCTCCGGCGGCATGCGCAAACGCGCCGGCTTGGCGCGGGCGCTGGCGATGGACCCGCCGCTGCTGTTTCTGGACGAACCCACCGCGGGCCTGGACCCGATCGGCGCGGCCGCGTTCGACACGCTGATCCGCAATCTGCAGCGGGCGCTGGGCCTGACGGTGTTTCTGATCACCCACGATCTGGATACCCTGTACGCCATCTGCGACCGCGTGGCGGTGCTGGCCGACCGCCGGGTGATCGCGACCGCGCCGTTGGCGCAGATCGAACGCCTGGATCACCCGTGGGTGCAGGCGTATTTCAACGGCCCGCGCGGACGCGCGGCGCGCAACGCACGAGACGAAGGACAGGAACCGCGATGATCCCCGACGACGACGCACCAGACGACGCAGACGACGCCCCCCGAGACGAGGCGACGGGCGACGCGCCCGAAGACGGTTCGAGCGACGCCGATTCGAGCGGCGACGGATCGAACGACGCCGCGAAGGCGGAGTCGAACGAAGCCGCGGACGGCGCGCATGCCGACGCACAGGAGCCGCTCGACGCGCGCATGCGGCGCTACGCCGAGGACGCGGTGCGTTACGCGCACGGCAGCCACAACTTCCGACTCGATTATTCCGATCGCAGCATCGCGTCGGTCGACACCATCGCCAATCGCATCCAACAGTACATTCCGCGCAATCGCATCGCGAAATGGCTGCGGCCCGGGCCCACCGACGAGGAAATCGAGCATCTGTGCCAGATGCTCGGCGGCTACATCGGCGAGACCTATCGGCGGCTGAAGGGCGGCGAATGGGCGATGCACGAAGACAGCGGGATGCCGGGCATCGTGCGCGAGGGCGGTTGGGTGTTCCCGATCGATAAAGTGCGCAAGCGCATGCGCGGCAGCCAAGACGAGAATCTGTACCGTTATTTCCGGGTCGTGCTCGATGAAGTCTGAACGCGCCGCCGAACGCTCGGCGACGGAGGTCCGCTGACGTGGAAACCAAAGCCAATTACGTGTTGATCGGCGCGTTCACGCTGGCGGCCTCGGCCTTTCTGCTGGCGTTCGGGCTGTGGGCGGCGAAGTATTCGTCCGACAAGGATTGGCGCTACTACGACGTGATCTTCGACGAATCCGTCACCGGCCTGAGCGAAGGCGGCAGCGTGCAGTACAACGGCATCGGCGTGGGCACGGTGGCGGACCTGCGCCTGGCGCCGAACGACCCGCGTCGGGTGATCGCGCGGGTGAAGCTGCGTGCGGAAACCCCGGTGAAAGTGGACACGCACGCCAAGCTGTCCTTCACCGGCCTCACCGGCACCGCGTTCATCCAACTCACCGGCGGCAGTCCCAACACGCAGCCGCTGGTCGGCGAACACGAGGACGATATTCCGGTCATCCGCACCGAAGCCTCGGCGCTGCAGAACATCGCCGAGACCGCGAACCGCTTGGTCGCGCGGCTCGACCGCGTGCTCAGCGACGAGAACATCGACAACATCCAGGGCACGCTGAAGAACATCGAAAGCGCGACCGGCGCGCTGGCCGCGCAGCGCAAGGATCTGAGCGAATTGGTCGTCAACGCGCGCATCGCCAGCGAAAAGCTGACGACGACGCTCGACACCACCAACACCGCGATCGCCGACGTCGATCGCGAACTGGTGGCGAAGTTGCCCGGGCTGATCGCCAAACTCGACAGCACGCTGAACCGATTGGATTCGGCCGCCGGCAACGCCGACAAATTGCTGAGCGAGAACCGCGCGCCGATCAACGCGTTCGCGCAGGACGGCCTGGGCCAACTCGGGCCCACGCTGGAAGACTTGCGCACGCTGGTGCGCGATCTGCGCAAAATTTCCGCGCGCCTGGACGCCAACCCCGCCGGCTACGTGCTGGGCCGCGAAACACCGAAGGAATTCGAGCCGAAATGAGCACGTTCCGCACGCGCACGCTCCGGACGTGCAGACCCCGCATGCGCGCTCTCGCGCTGACGCTGCTGCTGGGCGCGCTAAGCGCGACGCTCGCCGGCTGCAGCCTGCTTCCCGAGAAGCAGCCGATCGCGCTCTACGCGCCGCAGCCGCGCGTCGAGACCGACGCCGCATGGCCGCGCGTGGACTGGCAGTTGCTGATTCCGCGTCCCTACGCCGATGCGACCGTCGATTCCGAACGCATCCTGGTGCGCCCGCAGCCGGGCGAATTGCAGGTCTACAAAGGCGCGGCGTGGACGCAGGCGGCGCCCGATCTGGTCCACGACGCCCTGCTGCGCGCCTTCGCCGACAGCGGGCGCATCCCCGGCGTCGCGCGCCGCGGCGAAGGCGTCAACGCGCAGTACGAACTGCTGCTGGACCTGCGCCGCTTCGAATCGGAGTACGCCGGCGGCGCGGCGCCGACCGTGCGCATCGAACTCGGCGCGCGCTTGGTGCATAACGCCGAGAATCGCGTGGTCGCCGCCCGCACCCTCGTCGCGAACGTGCCCGCCGACGGCACGAGCGTCGAGGCCATCGCGCGCGCCTTCGAACGCGGTTTGGGCGAGACGACGGCCGACGCGATCGGTTGGACGCTGAGCGAAGGCGAGCGCGACCGCGTGTCGCGCGAACCGCGCAAACGATAAGCCCGCCGCGCAGGCGGGCCGATCGTTCTTCGCGATCGCGGAAGGATCACACCATCGGCGGCTTGCGCTCCTGCGTTTCCGGCTGCAGCGCGATCTGCGGCGTGGTCGGCGTTTGCTGCGCCGCCTGCGCGACGATGCGTTCGTAGTCGCCGGCCTTCGCCTGCGGCACCTGCACGTTCAAGGCCGCATCGCCCTGGCCCTGCGAGACGATGAAACCGTTCTTGCCTTGGCCGACGACGATGTCTTGATCCGGTTTGCCGCCCGCTTCGCGAATCGCGTTGACCGCGACCGCCGCCGCATCGCGATCGCCGTTCGTGCCTTTCAGCGCTTGCTCGAACTGACGATTGAATTGCGCGTTGGCCTGCGTCGGCGTCGACGCGTCGGCCACGGCGGTCGCGGGGCTGTCGGCTTCAGATCTGCGCGGCAAGGGAATCGAACGATTCAAATCCTTTTCGGACAGATTGATGCGGTTCGGATCGTTCGCCTCCAACGCTTGGAAGCTCTTCAGATACCGGCCGCCTTCGCGAATCAGATAGTTCAGATTCTCTTCGCTGTAATGGATCGGTTGCCCGCCCGGCGGGGTGTAGGTCGCGCCTTTACCGGGATTGACATCGCGCATGTCCAACGCCCACTGCACGTAGACTTTCGTGCGCTCGTAGTCGTAACGGCTCTGCACGCTGTCCATCGTTTCGCGGTCGACTTGGTTCCAGAGGAATTTGCCGCTGATCGACATGTTGACGCCGTGCGCGGTGCCGCCCGCGTTGGCCGTCACGTCGGAGATGTTGAGGTGAGAGCCTTTTTCGCGGATCAGATCGCCGCGGATTTTGTTGAGGATTTCCTCGCTGCGCTGATTGGTCAACTCGCGCAGGATCGCGTCTTTCGGATTGCCGCCGACCGGCAGCGGCGTGTAGGTGAACTTGACCGTTCCGCCGTCGAGCGACTCGGTCAAATTCGCGTCCGGCATGCGGATGACGTCCGGGGGTAAGGGCCTGCGTCCGGCGCCGGCTTTGTTCGCGGCGATCAACTCGTCGTTTTCGTTGCTCATGGAAATCTCCTTGACTCGACAGATGGGGGATCGAACGGTTTGGAGCGCACGGCGTCCGCGGTCGTTTCGCGTCGCCGTCGCGATCGCGACGATCGATCCTGCGGTCGCGATTCGCGGGGTGCGTGCGCGGCGGTCTCGATCCGCCGCCGCGCGAGGAAGAGAAAGGCGTTCATACGTTGCGCGCGCGCGGCGTCGGCTCGGCGAGCGGCGCGGCATCGACCTGCGGCGTCGCTTGCGCCAAACGCTGCGATACGCGCTCGAAATCGCCCGGCTGCGCCGGCGGCACGCGCACGTTCAAAGCAGCGTCGCCTTCGCCCTGCGAGACCACCCAGCCGTTTTTGCCTTGCGCGACGCGGATGTCCTGCTCGGGTTTGTAACCGGGCGCTTCCCGAAGCGCGGCGACCGCCACGGCCGCGACGTCGCGGTCGCCGCTCGCGCCGCGCAACGCCTGCGCGAACTGTCGATTCAGCGCTTCGTCGCCCGCCGCCAGCATCGGCGTCGCGCGCGCGATGACGGATTCGCGCTCGCCGACGATGCGCTCGGTGCCCGTACGCTCAGGCCGATCGAGCGAGTCCCGCCGATCCACGAAACGCTTAGCGGCCTCGCGAGAGACGATATAACGCTCGCCGTCGCTCTCCAGCGTCGCGCCGCCGCCGCGGAACCATTCGCGTGCGCTGGATTCGTAGAGGTCGCGACGGCGCGCGTCGAAATTGCGCTCGGCTTCGCGGATCGCGCCGGATAATGCGGGTTGATCGCGCAGCGTCGCGTCGACGCCGCCTCGGATGCGCGTTTCGGACGCGATCTCGAACGCGACCTTGCCGAAGCGAGGCGAGTTCGCGCTCGACGCGCGCTCGTCGTGCGGGCTCTGCGGCGCGTCGATTCGATACCTGACGTCGCCGATGGCGAAGTCCGACCGGCCTAGTCGCGCCAGCAGGTCCTGCCGCGCGCCGTTCAACAGCGCGGCCTGCTCGTTGCGGGTGACTTCCAGAAACGGAACTTGTTCGGGCGGAGGTCCGGAACGCGGTACGTCCAATTCGACGTTGAGCCGGCCGGCCCCAGCATCGCCGATCGCGAGCTCCACGGACGGGACCTCCAGGCGATCGACGTATTTCGGCATGGGGATTCTCCCGGTGGACGAAGGGCGTCCGATCGCGATCAGCGTCGCCGTCGAGGCGCGGAATCTGCGCTCGACGGCCGGCTGTGTCGCACCCTTCCCCGCTCGCCGTCCTCTCGGCGGCGTCTGGAAAATCTCTCCGAAAAATTAATCGAACCGAATCAATGCATTACGGACGAAAATATGTCGGCAGCATCGATGCTCGCGTGCGCGAGCCCAAGCACGAAATGAGATGGCGTTCCGCTTCAGCGCGCCGCCGCCTCGCGGGCGAGGCGCGCTTCGAGCAGATCCTGGTCCGCCCAGGGCGGCAGCAGCGGGCCGCAGTCGCGCCCGGCGACGCGCGCGCACAAACGCCAACGCAGCAGATGCGCGCCGGTGCGCAATCGCGGCCCGGCACCATCGCGTCCGGCCATCGCCGAGGCTAAAGACGACGCGCGTTCGAGACGCGCCGGATCGGCTCCCGGCAAGGCGCTCGCGTGACGGGCGAGCAGAGCCAAAGACTCGACCTCCTCCCGCGTCGGCGCCGCCAGCGCGAGCAACGCATCGATTCTCGGCCGCAAGACCGGCCATGCCCGCTCGGGCTCGCCGTAACGCTGATGCAAACGCGCTTCGGCGATGAACCCGAAATCCCCGCGTAGCGCTTGCGCAGCGCGGTCGTAGTCTTGCGCGCGACAGCGCTTGAGGTAGGCGCGAGCGCGGTCGGGACGGTCGCTCTCGGCGAACATCCAACTCAAGTAGCAAAAATCCACCGAACCGGGCACGTCGAGCCCTTCCTTTTCTATCGCGTCGACGGCCGCGACCGCGTCGTCCAACGCATCCAGCGCGAACAGCGCTCTCGTGCGCAAGGTCAGGCTCCAAGCGCGCGCCCGCGGATGCCGGTTGCCCGAGGCTTCCAAGCGCGCCACGCCGGCCAGGGCGTCGCGGTACCGCTGCTGAAAAATCGTCTCGCTCATCACGAAATACGAATCGAGCGTATGTCGTCGGTCCAGACCCGCATCGGCGATCAAACTGCGCACGCGCGCCAGATGCGAGCGCCAGGTCTCCGGCGCATCGCGATCCAAACGCGCCAACAACAGCAGCGCATCGATCTCGCCTCTAACGCTGCCGATCTCGCGCGCGCGATCGACGATCCCGCGCAATTCCTCGCGACGCGTCGCGACCTCGGGCCCCGGCACGGTCTGCATCGGGCGAATCGCCCAAATCCGGTTCTCGATGGCCGCCGCGGTATCGCCGATGGCGTCCATCGCACGCGCCGCGTCTCGCCTGGCGCGCATCGCGTCTTCCAAACGCCCTCGATGGATTTCCAGGGTGCCGCGGTTAGCCGCGATCTCGATCCGCGCGCGTTCCCAGCCGGCATCGCGCGCGACGCGTTCGGCCCGCGCGATTTCGTATTCCGCGCGCGGCCACTCCTGCAGTCGAAGCAAGGCGAGGATCGTCGCGTTTTCCTGTTCCAGCCATTGTTCCGCGCCCATCGGGACACGGCTCAGACGTTCGAGATGGCGCAAGGCGTCGCGCAATTCCAAGCGCTGAAGATTAGCGATCGCTTGCGCGCGCTCGCACACCGGCGCGGACGCCGGTTCGGCGCTCATGCTCGCGCGCAGCGCGTCGATGCGGCAGCGTCGCGACGGCATCGACGACGCTTCTTTCGACGACGCGTCGAGCGCTCGATGGGCGTCGTCGATGCGGCCCTGCGCGAAGAAGAGGCGCGCCATCCCGATCCTCGCGTCCGCCGATCGCGGATTTCGCGCCAAGGCGCGTCGATATTCGCCGAGGGCTTGTTGCAGATCGAAGCGTTGCTCCGCCAAACGGCCCGCGACGATCGCATCGTCCTCGGGGGTCGTCGCGCGCCCCGAAGGCCCCAGCGCGCGCACCACCAGTGCGCGCATCGCGGGCGCCAATCGATGCGGCGGACCGTCGAATCGCTCGCGCGCAATCGAATCGCCCTGGGCGACGCTGAGTTCGGCTTCGATCCGCGCGCCGGCCGCCCGCGTCACGCGGACCTGCAGGTGCGGCCCCGCGAACGGATTACGCGTCTGCGGCGCTTGGAACACGACGGCCGCGACATCGCGCGAATACAAATACTCAACAGCATCGCGCAGCGTTTCGGTGCGCACCCATTCGAGCGAGGGCGGAGCAGACACCGCGATGCTGGCCTCAATGTCCGGACTGAGAACGAATGAAGGCGCGACCCGCGCCTGCCGCCACGCGACCACCGCGCACAGCGCGGCGACCCCCGCGACGCCCAAGCTCAACGCGAGCGTGCGCCAACGCCGCGAACGCGGGCGGGGCGACGCGGCGATCGTGTCCGGCGGCGTCGCCGTAGAGGGTGGTGCGGTTCGAGGGGCGACTTGAGGCGCGGGAGCGGCGTCCGACGCGAGATCGCCTCCGGCATCGCCTCGGATTTCGGGCATGGCATCGCGTGCCGCGCGCGCCGCCGCATCGGGGCGCGCGTCGTCGTCGGCCCGCGCCATGGTTTCGAGGGACCCTGGAGCATGCGGCGTGCGCAGCGCGGCCACGGCGTCCATCGCGCGTTCTTGCGTGGCATCGGCGACGACGGCGTCCACTCGCGGCGCGGCATCGGATTCCACGCGTTCGGATTGCATGGATCCGGATTCCGGGGGCTCGCGCAGCCAAGCGCTTTCGGCGATGCGCAAGACATAACCGCGCTTGGCGCGAGTCTGCAGAACCTCCTTACCCGCATCGCCCAGCGATTTGCGGATTTGCCACACGCAATGGGTGATGGCCGCGTCTTCGACCACGCGACCCGCCCACACCGTGTCGAGAATCTGTTCGCGGGTCACCAGCACGTTGGCGTATCGCGCCAACAGCAGCAGCAAAGCTTCGGCACGCGGCGACAACGCCGCGTCGCCGTCCAGGACGGAAACGGTGCCGCCCACCACATCGATCCGCCATGGACCGACGATCAACCATTGCGACGGCGGGTACCGCGTCGTCCACTCCATTCCGTGCGCGTCCGAGAGCGTGCGTCGCCGCAGTCTAGAACGGCGCGGGGGCTTTTACATGGCCCGCGCGACGACAGCGCTGGACAACGGGATGCGAAAACGGGCCGGTCGCGAGGACCGGCCCGTCGGGGATGGATTCGATGCGTTGGACGCTTGCGCCGAGATCGAAATGCGGCTCGCGAACTCAGCCTTCCTCGCTCGAAGCGGCGGATGACGCGGGTGCGGGTGCGGGCGCGGGTGCGGGCGCGTTCGCGGCCGGCATCGGCGGCGGACGACGGCGCGCGGCGCGCCAACGGCGGAACGCGACGATGCCGAGGATCAACGCCAACCACACCGGCCATGCGCGCATCAACGCGACGAACACGTCGAGGATGCCGTACCAACCCACGCGCAGCGATTCGCCCAAACGCGAGAAGAAGCCCGGGCTGTTGTCGCGGAAGATCGCGTCCACGTCCGGCAGCTCGGTCTTGCGGATCTTGGACATCTGATACAGCGACAGCGAGATCGTGCTGAACTCGACGCGGTCTTCGTATTGCTTCTGCTGGATCAGCGCTTCGTCGCGCTGCTGCTGCGCGCCGCTGCGCGCGGAGATCACGTCGACTTTATCGAGCATATGCCCGCCCTGCCGCGCGGCTTGGCCGATATCGCGCTGCGCCTCCTGCTCGCGCTGGAAGGCCAATTGCTGGCGCAGGATGTCGAACTGCGCGTCGGCGGCGCTGAAGCTGCGCTGGTCGAGGAAATCCATTTGATTGGCGATGGCGCGCAGGAACGCCTGCGTGTTGTCGCTGGGCACGCGCACGGTGATGTCGCCGCGCACCGTGTATTCGGTCAATTCGATCAGCATGCCCTCGCCGGCCGGACGACGCTGCGAGTTCAGATTCTGCGCATAGATGTTGTTGTTGACGACGAACCCGCCCTGCGCGGCGGCCACGTCTTCGATCGCGAGCGCCGAACGGTACACGTCCTTCACCCGGAACTGCGCCTGCGCGTTACGGATGAATTTGCGCTTGGCGTCTTTGTAAGTGGCGGCGCTGGAACTGACTTGGCCGATGTCGGGCCGGGTATCGGTTTCCACCTGCGCGACGGCTTGCGGCTGGGCGACGCCGGCCGCGTTGCCGCCGACCGTCGCGGCGTCGGCGGCCATTTCGCGGCTCGCGACCGCCTTCTCCTCCGCGATGCTCTCCATCGGCGGTGCGGCGGGCGCGGCGGCCGGCGCGGACGCGCCGTCCTCGACGCTGGAGAACGTGCCGCCGGACGACTTCGCGGCTTCGGCGGATTCATTTTTGCTGCAACCGGCGACCGCGAACAGCGCGGCGATGCCGACGACGATCCAGGCACGATTCGAACGCATGACACTCCCCGGGTTGAATGAGATTGGGCGACGAGAGCCCACGCAAACGCCCGGGGACGAGTATCGGGGTTAAGCCGGCGTTGTGGAAAGGTGCGCGGCGAGCGTCCGAAACGCGCGCCCCAGAGGCGCACGACGGACCGGCTCGACCGGATCGGGAGTCGAAGACGGCGTTCGCGAATCGGACTCTTCCGGCGATCAGCGCTCGAGAATCGCCACCACGCCCATGCCGCCGGCGGTGCAGATCGAGATCAGACACCGGCCGCCGCCGCGTTCTTTCAACTGCTTGGCGGCGGTGGCGACGACGCGCGCGCCGGTGGCGGCGAAGGGATGGCCCGCAGCCAGCGAGGAGCCGACCGGGTTGATCTTCGCCGGGTCGATCGCGCCCAGCGGTGCGTGCAGGCCGAGCGTCTGTTTACAGTATTCGGCGCTTTCCCAGGCACGGAGGGTGCACAGCACCTGCGCGGCGAAGGCCTCGTGGATTTCGTAGATGTCGAAATCCTGCAGGCGCAGGCCGTTGCGCTGGAGCATCTGCCCCACGGCCACGGTCGGGGCCATCAGCAGGCCGTCGCCGTGGACGAAATCGACCGCGGCGACATGTACGTCGCGGATACGGCACAGCACCTCGTGCCCGCGCTGGGCGGCCCACTCTTCGGACGCGATCAAGCAAGCGGCGGCGCCGTCGGTGAGCGGCGTGGAATTGCCGGCGGTGAGCGTGCCGCGGCCGGAGCTGCGGTCGAAGGCGGGTTTGAGCGAGGCCAATTTTTCCAGCGTGGTGTCGGCGCGCAGGATGTTGTCGCGCGACACGCCGCGGAAATTCACCACCAAGTCGTCGAAAAACCCGCGCTCGTAGGCGGCGGCGAGCTTCTGGTGCGACGACAGCGCCCAGGCGTCCTGCGCATCGCGCGGGATGCTCCACTCCTTGGCCATATCCTCGCAGTGTTCGCCCATCGACTTGCCGGTGCGCGGTTCGCCGACGCCGGGGAATTCGGGCTTGAGTTCGCGGAACGAAAAACCGTTGGTGAAACGGCTGATGCGGTCCATCGTGGTTTTCGCCGCCGCCGCCGACAGCAGACGCCGACGCAGGGCTTGGCCGTAGACGATCGGCACGTCCGAGGTGGTGTCCGAGCCGCCGCCGATGCCGGCTTCGATCTGCCCGGTCGCGATCTTGTTCGCCACCGTGGCGATGGCATCGAGCGAAGTGCCGCAGGCGCGCTGCAGGGTGATGCCGGGGGTCAACGGCGACAGACCCGACGACAGCGCGGCTTCGCGGCCGAGGTTCCAATCGCTGCTGTGCTTGAGCACCGCGCCCATCGCCACTTCGCCCAAGACCTGGCCCTGCAGGCCGAAGGTCTCGACCAGGGCGCCCAGGGTGCGCACCGACATGCCGAGGTTGCCGACGTCGTTGTACGCGGTGTTCTGGCGGCAAAACGGAATGCGGACACCGCCGAGAACGGCGACAGGACGACCATGCAGCATCGGGCACCTCGGAGCGGGAGTGCGGCCGCGCGGATGCGGGCCAACGGACGGCGAATTTCGGCTACTCTGCGGCGAAGTGTAACGCCGCATGGAAGGCGGGCCAACGACAATGAAGGAACGAAACGGGACCGGCGTCGTGTTCGGCGCCTTGGCGTTCGACGCGCGCGTCGCGGACGCGCATCGCAAACGCCGTTTGCAGGCCGCCGACGCGGAGGCCTTGGTCGAAGCGGTGCATCGCAATCTGGTCGCGGACTGCCCCGACGGCCGCAGCCTGCGGTTGACGCTCGGCGCGGCTTATTACGACGCCTGCGAATTGCTGCGCGTCGGTTGGCCTTTGCACCGACGCCTGCGCGCGCTGTCGAACGCGGAGCCGACGCCGCGACCCGACGCGCGTCCGCATCGGTCGGCGCTGCCCGGCCGCGATGGATTGCCCGAGCCGCAGGGCTGCGCGAGCGGACAGGCGCTGTTGACGCTGCCGTTCGTGCTGGAGGGCGAGATCGAGCCTGCGACCGAAACCCTGCGGCATCTCGACCGCAACCGGATGCTGGCGTACACGCCGCGGGCGCGGCATGTCGCGTTCGAGCTGCCGACCCTGCCGGCGTTCGATGCGGTCGGCTATTTCTCGATGCGCAGCCTCTCGGCCGAACTCGCCGGCCGTTACTACAGCGCCGGCCTCGGCGGCGTCTGGTCGCTGATCGAGCGGGTGCTGTTCGCGCCTAAGCGCGAACATGAATGGTATGAAGCGCCTAAGCGCGAACATGAATGGTATGAAGCACCCAAGCGCGAACACGAGTACGATCGACCGAAACCCTCGCTGCGCTACGCCGATGGGCGCGTGCGCCTGCACGACGATGGCCACGAGCGCGTGCGGCGTTGGCGCGATCTGCTGCAAGCGCATGGCGTGCCGCTCGAAGTCGCATCGCCCAGCGACGCCGAACGCAGCGCGGCCGCATCCGCGTGAGACGGCAGATACCCTTCTTCCCCGCCCGGCTCAACGTTCGCGGCCTTACGCGCACCTATAATCGGGCTTCCGCTCTCGCCATCGCCTCTCGAATGCTCGCCGAACGCCCGCAAACCGCGCCCTGCGCGCCCGCACGACGCCGCCTAGGCCGAGCGCGATGACCGGCGCCACGAACGCGACGGCCGAACCCGCATCGGTGCTGGGCGCATTGGCCCTGGAACTCGCCCCCGGCACCGCACCGCGTCAAGCCGCGCTGGCGCAGGCGCCGGCCGCCGCGCTGGCGCAGTCCATCGCCGTCGATCTCGCGACCTTGGCGCCCGAAGCCAGCGCACTCGATCTGGTCCTCGGCGCGGCGCATTTCGATCCGGCCGAACTGCTGCGCCCGGGCTGGCCGCTGCATCGCCGCTTGGAAGAGCTGCGCGAACGCGCGCCGCGCGCGGACGAGCCCCGCATCATCGTGTTCGGCGCGAACGCCAACGGCACCGTACCGCAGCCGATGCGCGCGGAATTGGAACTGCACGGCGGGCCGCTGCGCGTGCTGCCGTTCGCGCTGATCGGCGACGCCGACGTCGCGCGCGCGGTCGCCGCGCGGTTCGAGGACACGCTGCTGGAACGCGGCATGGCCAGCGCCGCGACCGCGCTGCAGGCGCAGGACGAATTCGGCGCGCGCATCGAGCATGCGCGCTATCTCACCGCGCACGATTTGGCCGCGATGATCGCGATGCAATACGACCACGTCGGGCTCAAGCGCCTGTGGCCGTCGATCGAAACCGCGCTGCTCGCGCCGCAGCGCGAAGCGTGGCTCGACGCATCGCCCGAGCCGCTGCTGCGCTACGCCGACGGCCGCGTGCGCATGGCCAAATTCGATTTCGAGGCCTGGCGCCGCTTCGACGCGATCGAATCCGCGCGCGTCGCCGCCGGGGAAGCCGTCGACGACGACGCGCGCCGCCGCTACACCTATTTCCAAGCGCGGCAGCGGCAATACCGCGTGGTGCTGGAAGCGCACGGCATCGAAGTGGAATCGATCGAATGCGGCGCGAAACAAGACCCGCGCGAGCGCTTGTGCTGACCTCGCCGCCGTCGTAACTCGCGTCGGATCGAGTAAGATGCGAATCGATCTCGCGACATGATGCGCATCGCGATCGCAACATGGCCGTGAAATTCGCGTCACTGATGTTCAAGCCCCATCGTTTGCGCCTTTCAAGGAGAGAAGGATGAAAAAAGTCGTACGGGCCCGTATCGAAAAAACATTGGTCATCGTCATCGGGACGATGCTCCCGGTCGCGGCGAGCCACGCGCTTCCCATGCGTTTCACCGACGACCTGGTCGGCGAGTGGCTGATGTCGTCCGTCGTCAACACCGCCACAGACACCAGTGGTCTCGGCAATCAC
Source organism: Lysobacter sp. (assembly GCA_008015835.1). Taxonomy (GTDB): domain Bacteria; phylum Pseudomonadota; class Gammaproteobacteria; order Xanthomonadales; family Xanthomonadaceae; genus Lysobacter_I. The sequence goes on along the minus strand of SSGH01000005.1, from coordinate 100,008 downwards.
GGCACCGTCGTCGGCGGCGCAGTCCAGTCCTACGGTTGGACGGGCACCGCCGCTAATCTCATCAACGGCAGTTATATCCAAGCACCCAGCGCCCCCAGCCTGAATGTCGGCACCGGTAGTTTCACCTTGGCGGCGTGGGTTCGCATGGCCAGTCCGAGCAGCAGTTCGATCAAGACCATCATCGACAATCGTAGCAGCGTTGGCGCGGGCGGCTACGGTTACACTTTTGCGGTGTACAACGGCAATCGGCTCTTTTTGCAGCTCGCGGACACCTCTGGCTACACGAACTACATGTCCAACGCCGGGTCGGGGTCGTTGGCGGCGAATCGCTGGCACCATGTCGCGGTCACGGTCGATCGCACTTCGACTAATTTATTCCAGCGCGTGATCACGTTCTATATCGATGGCAAACCGGTCGGAACGGCGACGCCGAGAATGGGTAATCTCACCAATATCGACCGACCGTTCTACATCGGCGGTCATCGCGACACGCCGAGCGATCATTTCAACGACCGGATTGATCAGGTCCATGTCTACAGGCGCGCAATGCCTGGACTGCATATCGCGGCGATGTCGTTCCCGGGGAACCCGACCTTCAGCCCTGGTTTCTGGAACATCGGCGGCCTCACTCAATACAACAACAACTGCTACAACTACGCCACCAACAAGCTCACCAACACCTTCGCGCAACCGGGACGCGCCGCCGGCGCGCAGTGGACTGGGCTGACTTGCGCGGCCGTCACCACCGCCGCCATCGCCGATGGATTGGTGCCAATCTCCAGCTATCCGCTCGGAAAGCCCCAATTGCGCAGCCCCCTCGCCTTGGTCGTCGCACCCGGCATCGACTATCACTGGTACCGTCTCGATACGAACGGCTATTGGACGCACAAGCCGGGCGGTACTGAGGCGACGAATCTCGACAACGCCAACAACCCTATTCTCGATCCGCGGACCGCCGATCGTGGCCGATACACCGACTTCTGCGGCTTCTTCCTGGCCTGGTCCGACGCAGTCGAAGGCCAAGGTCATGAGAACGTCAATTGAACCCGCGGATCGCCCAGGAGATCGTCAGATGAACCTCAACACTTTCGTCGCATCGGGATTGAACGCGACCGTGTGCGCCGCCTTGATCGCCGCATCGGGCGTCGCATCGCTCGCCCTCTGCGCAGACGCGGCGGCGGCCCCGCCCTCCGCGATAGGTAAGCCAACCGCGAGGCCGCAGCCGCAGATGAAGATCACCTACCTGATTTTTTCGGGGCGACCGAATCCGACCGTCACGGTTCCGCGCGGTCGCGACTTCGATATGGTGACGCGCAAGCTCGACGAAGCGGCCCGCACGGGCACGCGGATCGCCGGGCCCGCCGATCCGCCGGTGCTCGGCTATAACGGCATCCTCATCGAATATCCGGATGCGACAGGCGAAATCGCGCGTGTCGTGCTGAAGAAAAACGGATTACGCAGCGAATCGGCGGGCGTCGCGCAAGCGGCGACGCGTTCGGTCTCCGCCCTGCAATTGGAGGAATCGCTGCTGACGTTGGGTCGGGATCGGGGCGTGCTGGATGCCCGCATGATCGATGCGATCCGCGCCGACGGTCGCTGACCGAGGAATCGCCGACGACGGCATCGTCGGAACTCCCGCTTTCGGCGGCGATGCCTTCGGTTCGGCATCGCCGCCGCGAGTTCGCGTCGACGCGCGGGAACGCTTGCGCAGGGGCTTCGTCGCGCGACGCGACGCCCCGCTTCAGAACTCCGGATCGATCGCGCCGCAGGCGATCCGCGCGCCGGAATTGCCCGCCGGTTGGCTGCTGTAATCGTCGGGGCCGGCATGGACCACGATGGCGCGGCGGATGATGTCGGTCGGGCCGCCGCCGCCCAGCGTCACGCCGCGTACGTGCATGTCCACGCGCGCGACGCCCGCTTCGTTCGCCACCAGATTGTCCATGTCGCCGGCATGATGCGCGCCGCTGCCGGCGCGGCCGTGCGCGACGCCGGCCGGATTGAAATGCCCGCCCGCGCTGCTGCCGTCGGCGGCGCTGCAATCGCCGCGCTCGTGGATGTGGATCGCGTGCGTGCGGCCGCGGCCCAAGCCGCCGATTTCGCCGGTCAAATACACGCCATCGGCCTGCGCGATGAGGCGCAACGACCCGCTGACCAAGGTGCCCGACACCGGCGCTAGATTCGCCCGCGCGAATTGGAACGGCAGGGTCTTCGCGGGCGGCGGGGGCTTCGGCGGCGGCGCGCTGGCGCAACCGGCGAGGCTCACGGCCAACGCCGCGCCGATCCAGACGCGTTTCGAGTACGGGGCCGTCGATTTCGCATTCGACGCAAGAACGAGCGCGCGCATGGTGAGTGTTCGTTCGTGGGGGACCCGCAGCTTAGCGCCTCGTTCGCGGATGCGGAACGAGCGAAGCGACGCCTTCGCATCGCGCGTTCATTCAGCGCGCGGTTCGCGGCTTTCGGCCCGAACCGAGCTTGCGCGTGACGGTGTTGCGGCCCACGCCCAGGCGCGCGGCGGCCTCGGTGCGATGGCCGCCGGTGCGCTCCAACGCCGCTTCCAACAGCACGCGATCCAAGCGCGCGCGCGCATCGGCGTGCAGATCGTCGCGATCGGCCGACAATTCGCGACGCGCCCACGCGGCGAGCGGCGTCTCCCAATCCAACGCGTCGCCGCCGCGCGCGACGGCCGGGCTCGGCGGCATCGGCGCGAACACCGCGTCCAAATCGCTCGGCAGAATGCGCTCGCCGGGCGCGAGCGCCGCCAAGCGCCAACACAGATTCTCCAATTCGCGCACGTTGCCCGGCCAGTCGTACGCCTGCAGCCGCGCCAACGCGGCGGAGGCGAAGCGTTTGGCCGGCGCGCCGAGTTCGAACGCCGCCGCGCGCAAAAAACGTTCGGCCAGCAGCGGAATATCTTCGCGACGTTCGCGCAGCGGCGGCAGCCGCAGGCGCACCACGTCCAGGCGATGCAAAAGGTCGGCGCGGAACCGGCCTTCGGCCGCCAAGGCGTTGAGATCCTGATGCGTCGCCGCGATCACGCGCACGTCGACGCGAATCAATTCGCGTCCACCGACGCGGAAGAATTCGCTCTCGGCCAACACCCGCAGCAAGCGCGTCTGCAGCGGCAGCGGCATGTCGCCGATTTCGTCGAGGAATAAAGTGCCGCCCTGCGCTTGTTCGAACCGGCCGATGTGACGTTTGCCCGCGCCGGTGAACGCGCCGGCCTCGTGGCCGAACAATTCGCTTTCCAGTAATTCCGCGGGAATCGCCGCGGTGTTGAGCGCCACGAACGGCCGCTGCGCGCGCGCGGATTCGCGATGCAGCGCGCGCGCGACCAGCTCCTTGCCGGTGCCGGTCTCGCCGGTGATCAACACGCCCAACGGCGCCTGCGCGAGCCGGCCGATGGCGCGAAACAGCGCGCGCATCGCCGGCGCTTCGCCGAGCAGGCGCGCGCCGATATCGTCCGCGGCGGCGGCCTGCGTCGGCGCGTCGCCGCGCGGATCGGCGTCGCTGCGCGCGGTGTGCAGCGCGCGCGCCGCCAGGGCCACCGCGGCGTCGAGATCGAACGGTTTGGACAGGAATTCGTGCGCGCCGCCGCGGAATGCGCCCGCGGTGCTGGCGATGTCGGTGTAAGCGCTCATCACGATCACCGGCAGCTCCGGCGCATCGCGTTTGATCGCTTCGAGCAAGGCGAGGCCGTCTTCGCCGGGCATGCGCACGTCGGTGAACAGCACCTGCGGGCGTTCGCCGCGCGCCAGCGCCTCGCGCACCGGCGCGGCGGCCTCGAAACCGGTGACCGCGTAGCCCGCCTCGCGCAGCGCCGTCGCCAACACGAAACGCACCGCGCGGTCGTCGTCCACCACCCACACGCGCGGCGCGGCGCGTTCGTTCGGCGCGGCGCTCGCGGACATCGACGGTTCTGTTTCGCGCGTCATGCGTCGTCTCCGTGGCCGGCAGCGGGCCCGAACGGCAATTGCAGCGCGAACACGGTGTGCCCGGGCCGCGAACGATAGGTCAACGCGCCGCGATGCTCGCGCGCCACTTGCTGCGCCAACGCCAGGCCGAGCCCGGTGCCGTCGGCGCGGCCGCTCACCAGCGGCAGAAAGACTTGCTCGGCCAACGATTCGGGCACGCCGCGGCCGTCGTCGTCGATCTCCAGCCGCAGCGCCTGCGCATGCACCGCATCGCCGATGCGCACGCCGTACTCGATGCGCGTGCGCAAGCCCACCTTCGCCGCACCCGCTTCGATCGCGTTGCGCACCAAGTTCCACACCGCTTGGGTCAAACGATCCGCATCGCCCGAGAGCTCCGGCAGCGACGGGTCGTAGTCGCGCGTCAACTTCACCGCCCAGCCGGCGTCGCTCTCGGCGAGGCGCAGCACGCGTTCGAGCACGGCGTGGATGTTCAGCGGCTCGTGGCGCCGCGTCGGCTGCGGCGATAGCAAGCGATCGATCAGATCGGTCAAGCGCGCCACTTCCGATTCGATCAACTCGGTCAATTCGCGCGCGTCGGCATCCACCGCGCGCCGCGCCAGCAACTGCGCCGCGCCTTTCACGCCCGCCAGCGGATTGCGCAATTCGTGCGCCAAGCCTTTCAGCGCCGCCGACAGCGCCGACGGCAGCACCGTCGCCGGGTCTTCGCCGGGAAATTCGTCCACCGGGTGCGCTTCCACCCACCAACCGCCCTCGGCGCGACGCGACAGCAGCAGATCGGCGTAACGCAGCGCCTCGCTGCCCGGAAACGCCAAGCGCAGACGCCGCAACCGCAGCGGATCGCCCTCCGGCGGCTCGGCGAACCAGGACGCCAAGCGCCGCGTCTCGGCCTCCAGCGCCGCGAACGGCACCCCGGGCAAGCGCCGCGGACTGACCTCCAACCAGCGCCCGAACGCCACATTCGCGCCTAGCACCCGCCCTTCGGCATCGGTCCAGGCCACGGGCGTGGCGAGCGCGTCGAATGCGTCGATCTGGGGCGGCGACGGGGCTGAAGCGGCGGGCATCGCACCAATATAGTGCAAAAATCGAACTGCAGCGCGCGCATCCCTCTCGCAGACAAATGGAAGGAGTCCCCGTGTCGCTCGAACACGAAGAGAGCCGAACAATCGAGGCGCCAAGGGGCGACCCTTCGCTCAGCGCAGCGATAGTCGAGGCCTATGGCTGGCGATGGAACCTATTCCCAAGGGCGTATTCGCTGAGTGCTACCCTTCACCGCATACGCCGGTACATCCGGTTTCACCGCTCGCGATGCCGCGAGCGCAATCCACGGAGCCTGGATGAGCGCCCCTTCTCCACTCGAAACATTTCTCGCTTCGGTCGCCGCGATTCACTCCAGCGGCGGCGGCACTAAAGAAACCTCTTACTACACGCCGCTCAATCTTCTGTTCGACGAGATAGGTCGGACCCTCAAGCCCAAGGTCCGCTGCGTCATGCAGTTGAAAAACCTGGGCGCGGGCAATCCCGACGGCGGTTTTTTCACAGCGGATCAGTTCGATCGCAAGACCGATGCGCCAAAAGACGCTGGAAAACCCGGCAGAGGCGTCGTCGAAGTCAAATCCCCGAGCGATGCGGTGGACGATATCGCCTCCTCGAAACAAATCGACAAATATTGGGCGCGATACCAACTGGTGCTGGTGACGAATCTGCGCGACTGGCTGCTGCTGGGCGAACGCGACGGGCAGCGCGTGACGCTGGAACGTTACACGCTGGCGGCCGACGAGGCGCTTTTCTGGGACGCGGCCCGCCATGCGCAAACCGCATCGAAAACGCATGGCGAAGCCTTCTGCGACTTCTTGACCCGCGTCTTGCGGCACAACGCGCCGCTGTCCGACCCCAAAGACCTCGCCTGGTTGCTGGCTAGCTACGCGCGCGAAGCGCGCCATCGCGTCGAACATGCCCCGCCGCAGGCCATCAAGCAACTCGATGCGCTCAAGTCCAGCCTGGAAGACGCGCTCGGCGTGCATTTCGAGAAGGACAAGGGCGCGCACTTTTTTCGCTCCACGCTGGTGCAAACTTTGTTCTACGGCTTGTTCTCGGCGTGGGTGCTGCGCCACGAAGACGGCAAGACCGGGCCGTTCGACTGGCGCACCGCCGCGCACGATCTGCATGTACCGATGGTCTCGGCGCTGTTCGGACAACTGTCTCAGCCCAACAAACTCAAGGCCCTGAATCTGACGGAAGTATTGGATTGGGCGGGCGACGCGCTCAACCGCGTGGCGAAGCACGATTTCTTCGCCAAATTCGAAAGCGCTCGTTCGGTGCAGTATTTCTACGAGCCGTTTCTGGAAGCCTTCGACCCCGCGCTGCGCAAGGAACTCGGCGTGTGGTACACGCCGGAAGAGATCGTGCGTTATCAGGTGGCGCGCGTGGACGAGGTGCTGCGCAGCGAATTGGGGCTGGCCGATGGCTTGGCCGACTCGAACGTGGTGGTGCTGGACCCATGCTGCGGAACCGGCGCGTATCTGGTGGAAACGCTGCGCGTGATCGGCGAACGCTTGAAGTCGCAGGGGATGGACGCGCTCGCGGCGCATAAACTCAAAAAGGCCGCGATCGAACGCCTGTTCGGCTTCGAACTGCTGCCGGCGCCGTATGTGGTGGCGCATTTGCAGATCGGCCTGCTGCTGCGCCACCTGGGCGTCCCGCTGCAGGACGACGACGAACGCGCCGGCATTTATCTGACCAACGCGCTGACCGGCTGGGAGCCGCCCAAAGACCCGAAGCAAGCGCTGCCTTTCCCGGAGTTCTCCGAGGAGCGAGACGCCGCCGATCACGTCAAACAGACGCAAAAGATTCTGGTGGTCATCGGCAATCCGCCGTACAACGCCTTCAGCGGCGTGGCGCAAGGCGAGGAACAGGATTTGATCGCGCCTTACAAAGAGGGGTTGATCGATACCTGGGGCATCAAAAAGTTTAATTTAGATGAGTTGTACGTACGATTTTTCAGGCTCGCCGAACGACGTATAGCCGAACAGGGCGGCCGAGGGGTCGTGAGCTATATCACTAATTTTTCTTATTTGCGCGACCCTTCGTTCGTAGTGATGCGTCAGCATTTGTTGGGAAGTTTTGATCAGCTATGGCTCGACAATCTGAATGGCGACAGCCGGGAAACCGGCAAGCTCACGCCCGATGGTGATCCGGACCCTAGCGTATTCTCCACCGACTACAATCGAGAGGGCATACGGAAAGGAACTGCTGTCGCAGTTTTGGTCAGACGTGGCGGACAGCCGCAAGTCATTGATGTCAGGTATCGCGAATGGTGGGGGGCGACGAAGCGAGAGGCACTAGTGGCGAGCCTAGATGACTCAAACAGAGATAAGCATTACTCGATTGCGAAACCAAGCAAAATCAATCGATTTGGGTATAAGCCTGGAGACATATCAGATGATTATTATGATTGGCCTAAACTTTCGTATATCGGCGAAGTTTTTTTACAAGGACTTGACGAAGATCGGGCACTCGACCTCATTGACTTCGATTTAGCAGAACTTTCGCAACGAATTCGTCTATTTTGCGACGCCGCAACCGAAAGCTCTTTGATTCAAGAAAAATGCCCTGGATTATCCAGGAAGAGTGCGATGTACGACCCCGAAAAATCACGGCAAGTAATGATTAAAGAAGGCTTCAAAGAGAATAACCTTTTAAAGATACCGTTTCGCCCATTCGACATTCGCTGGGCATACCACACATTGAAAGCCCCAATCTGGAAAAGACCAAGGCCTCAATTGAAAGCATCCTTTGATCGCGGCGACTCGTTTCTAATCTCGCGACCGTCTGGCGTTGCAGATCGAGAAGGCATGCCGCTCTACTGGTCAAGCTCATTATTTGCGCGTGACGCCATGCGCGGGCATGGCGTCGCCTTCGCTACGCACACATCAGGCCCGAAATCAGAATCTGGCGCACAGAGCCTTCTGTTTGAAAGCACTTCTACTCAAGCCAATCTCTCGCCTACAGGACGCGCCTATCTAGCCTCGTTAGGCTTACCCGACCCGAACACTGACCGCGCAGCGGCCGAAGCACTGTGGCTGCACGCTTTAGCGATCGGCTATAGCCCCGAGTATTTGACCGAACACGCTGACGGCATTCGCGGCGATTGGCCGCGTATTCCGCTTCCCGCAAGCCGCGATGCCTTGTTGGCTTCGGTCGAACTTGGTCGACAGGTCGCCGCTTTGCTGGAGACCGAGCACGCCGTGCCCGGGGTGACCGCCGGCAACATTCGCCCGGAACTGAAATTGATCGCCGTGGTTACGCGGCAGGGCGGCGGGCCTTTGCAGCCCGAAGAATTCCGCTCGACGGCTGGCTGGGGGCACACCGGCAAAGGCGGCGTCACCATGCCCGGCCGCGGCAAGTTAGTTACTCGCACAGCGGACGACGGCGAACTCGCATCCACGCTCGCGGATGCGGGCATGCAAACGCACGACGTGTATCTGAACGACACCGCCTACTGGCGGAATGTGCCGCCGCCGGTGTGGGAGTTCACCATCGGCGGCTATCAAGTTCTGAAGAAATGGCTGAGTTACCGCGAATACGGTCTGCTCGGCCGCGCGATGACCGCGGAGGAGTTGCAGGAAGTCACCGGCATCGCACGGCGACTCGCCGCTCTCGTGCTGCTGCAGCCGGCGCTGGACGCCAATTATCGCGCGGTCGTCGGCGAGACCTATCCCTGGCCCGCCGACGGCGCGCTTTCCGAAACGTGAGGAACGTGACGATGCTGAGCGCATATTCGAATCGAGCGTTGCGCCGAACCGAGGACAGGGCCGCAAAAGCTGGCCGCCGTATCGCATCGTTGCGCAATCGACGCAGCGCAAGCGCCAACGCGCGCATCGCGCTGCTATCGCTTGCGTGCATGGCCGCCACCGCATGCGCGTCCGCATCCGCCGCGAAGAAAACGCCCCCTGATTTCGCGGGCGCGTGGTCGGTCGAGTGGTGCGATCGCACCAACCCGAACCTCGACTGCGGCGGCTTCGACATCACGCTGGTGCAAGAAGGCGACCGCCTCTGCGGAGACTTCGGAGGCGCGCTGGTCAACTTGCGGCAGATCGACGAGGGCCGCATCGTCGGTACCGCGGTGGGCGACACGGCGGTGTTGACGGTGCGCAGCAACCGAAATCTGTCGATCGTTCTGGTTCGCGCGAAGCGTGTCGGAAACCGCCTTCATTGGCGCATGGTGGATGAGGTGAAGCGCGCCGAGAACGACGATATCGACGTGATCGCCACCGACGACGTATTGATCAGACAACCCGCGACGGACAAGAAGACCGGCCGCGTCGTCGACGAAAGACGCACTTGCGCGGATTTTTAACGGTTCTTTGGTTAGGGAAAAGCTCTCATGGAATACAGAGAACTCGATCAGGCCGAGTACGACCGTAAGCTACGGTTGGTGATCGTAGGCGCGGAAGGGCTGCATGCGCGGGCGCAAGACATCGGCGACGGCAGAGCGACGATCGGCTGGGGCTACACGCTGAATCGCAACAATAACGTCGAAATCTGGCGCGCGTCCGGCATCGAACTGACGCAGGAACAATGGCGGACCTTGGCGGCTGTCGATGCGGCCGGTCGCGACGACAAGACACGCATCGGCTTGACCTTCAACCGGCGACTCGATGAAGGAGAATCCGATCGCTTGCTCCGTGCATCGATGGCGGAGTACGAAGGTCCCGCGAATAGCTTGGGCATGCCTCGGTCCGAAGAAAAGATCGCGTTGGTGTCGTTGGCCTACAACCGCGGACCGAACAGTCTTACCGGGATACCGGCCAGCAACGTCCCGGAGCATCCCGTGATGGAGGCTATCCGCAACGGCGACCGCGCGGAGGCGTGGTTTCAGATGCGCTACAACTGCTGGGGTAGCGACCGCCTCAATCAGCAATATCCGGCGGAGGGGTCCAATGAAGCGGGGCTTCGGAAACGACGCTTCGCCGAAGCTCATGTCTTCGGCCTGTACGACGACCCATCGAACGTTTCTGCGGACGATGCCAAGAGCGTCTATCGCACGTTTCAGCTCCACCGAAGCGAAATCGATCGCGTCGAACGCGAATTCGGCGTGACGGTCGATGGCGAAGCGGCGCGGCGCGATCGAATCGCGCAGGCGAATAGGGACTATCCGCAATTGGTCGGCGAGTACGGCGCTGTGCCGACGATCGCCGACGCGCTCGGGCCGGCGCGCACCGCCCTGCTTCAAGACTTGCGACGCCAGCACCCCGACATGGCGGATCGTTTAACGGACGCCAACTTCAACGCCGCGAATATTCATCTCGATCCGGGCCGCGACTTGCGCGATGGAGGGTTCGTCGAGCGCGATCACCCCGGAAATAATCGCACCCAAATCGCGGTGCGACGCGAACAACGAAATTCTACTGTCGACGACGTCGACGACAATCATGCCGCAACGCTCGATTCAAGAAAAATGCGCGGTAACGCCGAGATCGAAAGGCACGACCTGCTGATCGGAATGGGCGGTAACGATACGCTGCGTGCGCATCGCGGCAACGACATCTTGATCGGCGGAGAGGGGCGCGACCGAATGGAAGGGGGGCAAGGCCGCGATACGTACATTGTCGGTCATGGCGACACCATCATGGACAGCGACGGACAAGGCGAAGCGCGCTGGGGCGGTCGCGTCTTGACGGGCGGCACTCGTGCAGATTCGGATCCTCCCGGGATGTATCGTAGCGAAGATGGCCGTTACGACTATCGGTTGGATGGCGAAAACTTGACCGTGACCGACAATGCGGCGGGCGATCCGACACAGCGCGAACGTATCGTGATCGAAGGCTTTCAAAACGGCCGACTGGATATTCGGCTATCGGAAGGGGCCACTCGCGAGCCCGCTGACGGGCAACACGGCCGAGATCAAACGCTTTCGGGCCTACCGCAACAAGATACCGCGATGCGGCTAGACGACCCGGCGCATCCTCGTCACGACATGTATGCAGCACTACTTGCGGTCGTACACGAGCGGGATCGCGCACTTGAACGCACGCCGGACGAATTCAGTCGGCAGTTGGCCGGAGCGCTCACCGAAAAAGCATGCGAACGCGGCCTGTGTACGATCGGTTATGCCGCTTTTTCGGCCGACGGCAACACCGTCGGTATCACCGATACCCGCGACCCATCCGCGCCTTGGGCCAAGACCGCAGCAGGCACTGCGACGGAATTGGCTCACAGGCCGCTGACGGAAAGCAGCGAAAACGTATCGAAGATCGATCAGCGTATAGCACTGGAACAAGCGATTGAGTCACGCGCACAGACGCAAGACTCGATACGTCAGGACGACTTGGCATCCAGAGGTCCACGTCTTTCATAGAATATGAACGGCATAACAGCTTCGTTCGGCGAGCGATGTCGCTAGAACGCTTGCCGAAGGCTTCGTCCGATCTGCAAACGAATACAGAAGACTTGCAACTCTGGTCAACCCGCCTGCGCCATGGCATGTTGCCGGCTCCATTCGCGCCGGCCCGAGATCGCCCATGAACGCTACCGCCCCTTGGCTGTTTTGCTGCGCGTTGGCGCTCGCCGGCTGCGTCACCCAGGACGCATCGCGCGCGTCGTCGCCTGCGTCGTCCTCGGCGACGCCTTCGGCTGCGGCCTCGGGCGCGGCCGCATCGAACGCCGCCACGAACCCCGACGCCTACCGCTCGCTGCGCATCGGCGACGACGGCGCCGTGCGCTGGTGGCACGGCGCGACGGTGTACGAGGTATGGCCGCGGTCGTTCAAGGACAGCGACGGCGACGGCAACGGGGACTTCCGCGGGATGATCGAGAAGCTCGATTACCTGGACGACCTAGGCGTCGACGCGATTTGGCTAACGCCGGTGTTCGAGGCGCCGTCGTATCACGGCTACGACTTCCAGGACTTCTACGCGATCGAAAAAGACTACGGCACGATGGCCGATTTCGAGGCGTTCGTCGCCGAGGCGCATAAGCGCGACATCAAGGTGATTCTGGATTTAGTGCTGAACCATATTTCCGACCAGCATCCCTGGTTCGTGAAATCCGCGCGGCGCGAACCCGGCTACGACGACTATTTCGTGTGGCGCGAACGACGCCCCGCGGGCTGGGGGCAAGCGTGGTCGCGGACGCCGAATCCCGAAGCGGTGTGGCATTGGAACGAGACGCGCAAAGCCTATTACTACGGCGCGTTCGGCGGCTCGCAGCCCGACGTGAATTTGCGCAACCCGGCGGTGGTCGCGGAGCTGAACGACGTGGCGACCTTCTGGCTCAAGAAAGGCGTGGACGGGTTCCGGCTCGACGCCGTGCGTTACGCGATCGAAGACGGCCCGCTCGCGGGTCAAGCCGATACGCCGGCGACGATCGAGTACTGGACGGCGTTCGCGCGCCACGTCAAAGCGATCAATCCCGATGCGCTGTTGGTGGCCGAAGCCTGGGCGCCGCTCGACGTCGTCGGCCGCTATCGTAACGAGGGCCGCGGGCTCGACGCGGCGTTCGATTTCGATTTCGGCGAAATCGTCGGCGGCTTGTTGATGGAGAACCTGCGCCAGACCGCCGATTTCGGCACCGCCAGCGCGACGACGCCCGATCGCGGGCGCGAGAATCTTTGGACGAATCTGCAGCGGCGCGCCGACGCAGCGCCGATCGGCTATTTCTCGCCCTTCCTGACCAATCACGATCGCAATCGAACGATGCGATTGCTCGGCGACGATGTCGCGAAGGCGAAGGTCGCGGCCAGCGCCCTGCTCACCTCGCCCGGCGCGGCGTACCTCTACTACGGCGAAGAGATCGGCGCAGCGCAGCCGGCGGTCGGCGAGGATCGCTATCGCCGCGCGATCATGCCGTGGACCGACGACGCGCATGCCGGCTTCAACGCCACCGGACGCACCTGGATCGATCTGCCGTCGCCGCAGGGCTATCGCGGCGAGCAGGGCGCGTGGTGGGCGAACTATTGGGCGACGCTGCGCGGCAACGGCCATTCCGTCGCCGCGCAAGCGGCCGATCCGAATTCGCTGCTCAGCCACTACACGCGCTTGCTGCGCGTACGCAACGCCAATCCCGCATTGAAGCGACCGGAGGAACTGCGCTACTACCCGGTCGACGATACCGATGTCTGGCTGATGCGCGCGTTCGCCGGCGGCCGCGACGTGTGGGCGCTGATCAATTTCGACACCGCGAACGCCGCGAGCTTCGCGACGCCGACCGAACTGCGCGGCGAGCGCCGCGACCAATTGCGCGGCGAAACCAAACGCATCGGCGAAACGTTGACGCTCGCGGCGGGCGAGACGTTGATTTTCTGAGCGCGCCGCCGTCGAACGCGTCGACGACGGCGATTCTGAAACGCCCGGGCCGGTATTCGCGGCCCGGGACGCGAGATCATCTGATCCGAGCCGTGTAATACGTCGTGTTACCGCCGACGGTCACGAACTCGCTGGTCCAGGTCGGCGCGGTCGAGGGCTGATTCCGATTCTTTTTATCCTCGTCGTCGAGGAACACCCCACCGGTTTGCAACGCCCACGGCGTACGCGAAGCCGTGCGTCCTCCGAAAACGCCGTATGAGAAACCCAGATTCGGGAACAGCGCGTTCGAGACCCTCGGATTGCCGCCGGTCGCGACGCAAAACGCAATGTTGGTGTCCTTTTTCGAGCCGACGGTGACCGTCGGGCTGCCTGCAGGCGCGGTGTCCCACGATGCGGGCCGGTTATCCTCGTTGTCGTGGAAGCGATCGAAGCGCACGAAACCGGGCGGACAAGTGTTCGACAACGAGACCAGAGCGAACGAAGCGCCCGCGTTCGCCGCTTGCGTGAACTGATTGCCGTCGACCGCGCACAACCGGAACTCGGTGTTCTTATTCGAAACCGTATCGCCGATCCAGCCCCAGCGATTGTTGGCGTTGCGATTGTCTTCGTTGTCCAGGAACACGCTGTGCTGCGTGGAGGTGCCCTCACCGCAACCGGCGGAGGTGCGGATCACACCGACCCGAGGTTCGTCGATCGGCGGCGCACAACTGAGCGTCAAGCGCACGTTGTCGATAGACATATCGTCCTGAACGAAGATGTTCAGCCCGTGGGATGTATTAACGTCGCTGAGCACCGTGCCGGTCGCGGTGCGCAACCTCCCGAGGTCGAGCGCGATGCGTGCGCTCTGGCCGTCGATTCTCGCGATATCGCGAACGTTCGCCGACCAACCGCCGTTGGTGTTCCCAGTCGCCCAAAGCGTTATCGTGTCGTTATATGCGTACGCGGGAATCGACTTCATCTCCACCCACAGCGTGCCGTACAGATATTTCCCGCTGAAATTGAGCGGAATCGCGTGGCCGAAAAAGCGCTCCGCGTTAGGATCATCGAAAGCGTTCCACACGCCCGACGGCGGGGAGCCGGCCATGCCGACGATTTCCGCGGTCAGATTCGCGGGGTCGTTCGGCGGCGCGTAGTTGTCGCGCAAGCCGCCATTGACGGTCAATTGGCTGGGCAGCGGGCACGAGACCATCGGCGCGGGAGGCGGGATATTACCGATATCCGACTTGTCCTCGTCCACTGTGGGATCGACTCGATATGGATCGTATCCAGTTTGCCCTGGGCACGCTTCCAACGCTTGCTTGTCGACGCTGTCGCGTTCTTCCGCAAGCGCGGAGAACGCCCGCAGCGGGCTGTCCACAGGCAGACTTTCGTCGTAACCGGGAAGGGCATCGGGGGCCATCTGGCAATTTTGCGCCAGCGGTTTGTCGGCGGGATCTTCGTCCTGAGGCGCCACAGCGGAAGTCGCCGCGACGCTGAAGGTCAAGAGCGCGACCGCGAACGACCGCGCGATCGCCGAACCGCGAGCGCGCCCTCGTTCGAGTCGTATTGCTTCACGACGCGCCCCGGACGCGCATAGCGCGCCCATCCTGTCGCGACGACGGGGTTCGTGTTGGGTGGGTTCCATATCGGATCTCCTGCCGATGACTGTGCATTCCTGCGCGGAAAAGACGCCGAAACTCGGCGCGGATGCACCGCCGCGCACGAACGGTGCGCCCCTTTGGGCATTGTAGCCTCGGAGAACATCGTATTCTTGAATCAGGCGACTGTTCGTCGCGAGGCAGGATGCCGAGCGAATAGCCAACGGCGCGGCCGTAGAGGTCGGTCGTTTCGCGAGGACCGAATATCTTCGCGGAAATGCCGCGGAACGCCTCGATACGAACACCGTATGCGCAATACGCCCCGTCGGCGCATAGGCCGCGAGGCAGCTCGCTGCAAAACGGAAGTATTTTCAGCACCTGAGTGGACTAGACATCCGCGACGTTGGCGTACGGCTCGCGACGAAACTACACTGCGGCCATGACGACGATCGATCTCGCTTTCCGTAACCGCCTCGCGCCCGCGCTGCTCGCGTTCGGATTCGCCGCGGCCTGCACCGCGCCCGCCCTCGCCCTCGACGGCAAATGGACGCCCGAACAAGTGCTGGATTTGGACCCGGCGTGGCTGAAGCGCCAGGGCCTAACCGTATCGCCGTCGGCGCTGTGGGACGCGAAGCGCGGCACCGGGCTGCTCACCGGCACGGTCAACATCGGCGGTTGCTCCGGCGCGTTCGTGTCGGCGTCCGGATTGATCGTCACCAATCACCATTGCCTGTTCGGCGCGGTGCAGGAGCACAGCTCGCCGCAGCGGGATTTGATCGCGAACGGCTTTCTGGCGCGCAGCCGCGCCGAGGAACTGCCGGCCAGCACGTTGCGCGTCGAAATTCCCAAACGCTTCACGGACGTGACCGCGGAGGTCTTGGCGGCGGTGCCGGCCGACGCGACGCCGCAGGCGCGGCTCGCCGCCATCGATGCGAAGAAGAACGCGCTGGTCGCGCAGTGCCGCATGCAGGCGGACGTGAAGTGCAAGATCGCGGCGTTCGACGACGGCGTGCGCTACACGCTGATCGAATCGATCGAACTGCGCGATGTGCGCTTGGTCTACGCGCCGCCGCGCGCGATCGGCGAATACGGCGGCGAGATCGACAATTGGTCGTGGCCGCGGCACACCGGGGATTTCGCGATCGCGCGCGCGTACGCCGGGGCCGACGGCCGTCCGGCGGACCGCAGCGACGCGAACGCGGCGTACGCGCCCGAATTTTATTTCCCGATCGCCCACAAGCCGCTGCAGGAAGGCGACTTCGTGATGATCCTGGGCTATCCCGGCATCACCTATCGTTCGCTGATCGCCGAGGAAATGCGCGAACGTCGCGAACGTTTCTTCGTGCGGCGCGAAGAGTTGTTCGGCGAATGGATCGCGATTCTGGACGCCGCCGGCGAAAACGATGCGCAGGGCAAGATCGCATTGGCCGCCAATCTCAAAGGCATCCACAACCGCTACAAAAACGCGCAAGGGCAGATCGCGGGCCTGGATCGCGGCGCGATGGTCGCCAAGCAGGCCGAACGCGACGACGCCGTCGCGGCCTGGGCGGCGACGCATCCCGAACATGCGGCGGCGGTCGCCGCGCGCGAAGTCCTACGCGCGGCGCTGAAAGAACGCGAGGCGACCTGGGAGCGCGATTTTCTGCTCAATCTCGTTCCCTTGGGCGCGGAGTCGCCGGCCGGCGGCATTCCGCCGCTGCCGAAGGCGTTGTTCTACGCCGCGACGCTGGCGTATCACGCCGAAGAGCGCGCGAAACCCGACGCCGAACGCGCAGCGGGCTTCGCCGAAGCGGATCGCGGCAAGATCCGCGAGCGCTTGCGCCGCGAACAATCGCAGTATTTCGCGCCGGCCGATCGACGTCTCTTCGCCGCCTTGGTGCGTCGCGCCTTGGCGCTGCCCGAGGGCCAACGCATCGCAGCCGTCGATGCGCGTTTCGCCGGCAAATCCGCGGACGCGATCGAACGCGAGATCGCCGCGCTGTACGCGAACAGCCCGCTGTTCGACGCCGACGCGCGCGACGCGATGATCGACGAATCCGCGCAGACCTTGGCGGCGCGGAACGACCCGCTGCTCGCGTTCGGCGCCGCATGGGCCGCCGAGGTGCGCGCGCTGCGCGCGCGCGAACGCGATTGGAACGCGCGCGCCGCGCTGTATCGCCCGGCCTGGCGCCGCGCCGTCGCCGCGCACGCGAAGGCGCCGATCGCGCCCGACGCGAACGGCACGCTGCGGGTGAGCTTCGCCCACGTGCAGGGCTACGCGCCGCGCGACGGCGTGCGCTACACGCCGTTCACCACCCTACGCGGGGTGCTGGAGAAGCACACCGGCCGCGAACCGTTCGACGCGCCCGCCGCCGTGCGCGCCGCCGCCGCATCGCAACCGTCGATGACCGTGAACTTCCTGGCCGACGGCGACACCAGCGGCGGCAATTCCGGCAGCCCGGTGATCGACGCCCGCGGCGCCCTGGTCGGCATCAACTTCGACCGGGTGTGGGAGAACGTGGCCGGCGATTTCGGCTTCAACCCCGAGGTCTCGCGCAACATCAGCGTCGACATCCGCTATTTGCTGTGGATGCTGCGCGACGTGGCCGGCGCGGACGCGCTGCTGCAGGAGCTGCAGCCCCGGATGCTGCACTCCTCGCCTAGGCGCGACGCACGCGCGGAACGCGACGCCGAACGCTGACCGCCACTCGTCAGAAGCGTCGCCAGCGGCCGCCGACGAGCCGCTAGAATCCGGGCTCCGCGGCGTCGCGGAGCGCTCGGCCGCGACCGTTTCGCGGCCTCGGCGCATCTTCTCGTTCGACGCTCCCGCGCCGCAACCGCGTCGCGGCCCGCACCGGATCACAGCACAGCCCTCGCAGCGGCATGAACCTCACCGACCTGATCAATCGTCGCGACTCGGTCGATAAAGCCGAGTTGGAAGCGTTGGCCGCCGCGCTGTGGCCGAAGCTCGAGCGCCTCGCCGCGCGGCAACTGCAGGGCCGCAGCGGTTTGACGCTGCAGGCCTCGGATTTGGCGCAGGACGCCTACATCGCGTTGATGCACGAGTTTCCCGGCCGCTTCAACGACCGCGAACATTTCTACGCGCTGGCGGCGCGGATCGTGCGCAACATCGTGGTCGATTATCTGCGGCGGCGCGGCGCGGACAAACGCGGCGGCGGCCTGCCGTTCGAGCGTTTGGACCGGATCGAACACGAAGCGGCCGGCCCGATCGACGACAGCGTGGATTGGATCGCGGTCGACGCCGCGCTCACGGTGCTGGCCGAAGGCCACGCCTCGGCGGCGCAGGTGGTGGAACTGAAATTCTTCGCCGGGCTCACCAACGAACAGATCGCCGAGACCCTGCGGCTGTCGCGGGCGACGGTGATTCGCCATTACCGCTACGCGCGCGCCTGGCTGATCGATCATTTCGAGGCGGGGCCGGTCGCGGATGCGTGAAGGGAACGACGAGGCGGCGCGGGAAGCGCAGTGGTTCGACGCATTGTGCGAACTGGAGCCCGCGGCGCTCGACGCGCGGCTGCGCGAGATCGCGCGCGAAGACGAAGCGCTGGCGGCGCGGCTGCGCCGGTTGCTGACGATCGACGCCGACTACGCCGAACACACCGCGCGCGCGGTGGCCGCGGAGGACTGGCCGGAATCGCCGCGGCGGATCGGCGAAGGCGACGACATCGGCGCGTTCCGGCTGATTCGGCGCATCGGGCGCGGCGGCATGGGCGTGGTCTATCTGGCCGAACGCCGCAGCGATTTCGCGCAAACGGTCGCGATCAAGCTGATGCCGCGCTTCGCGATCGACGCGAGCAGCCGCGAACGCTTCGCCCGCGAACGACGGCTGTTGGCGCAACTGCGCCATCCCAACATCTGCAGCATCGTCGACGGCGGCGAGTTGGACGACGGCACGCCTTGGCTGGCGATGGAGTACGTGCGCGGCGAGACCCTGTGCGCATGGTGCGCGCGCGAACGCGCGACGCTGGGCGAGCGCATCGATTTGTTCCTGCAGTTGTGCGACGCGGTGCAGTACGCGCATAACCGGCTGGTGATCCATCGCGACCTCAAAGACAGCAACGTGCTGATCGAAACGGTGGGCGACGGGCGCGCGACGGTGAAACTGCTGGATTTCGGCATCGCCAAATCGTTGGAGAACACCGGCGAGAACGCGCGCACCGCGCTGCACGACCTCGCGTTTTCGCCGCTCACCGCGGCGCCGGAGCAGATTCGCGGCGAGCGCGCGACGGTCGGCACGGACGTCTATGCGCTGGGCGGCTTGCTGCATCAAGTGTTGAGCGGCGGATTGCCGTTCGCGTCCGTCGACCGCGATCCGATGGCGCTGCAGCGCGCGATTCTCGACCGCGTGCCGCCGCCGATGAGCGAGGCGCTGCGCCGCGAGCGCGCCGCCGGCCGCGAACGTCCCGACGCGCCCCCGCCGGAAGCGCTGCGCGGCGAACTGGATGCGATCGTGGCCCACTGCCTGCGCAAAGCGCCGGAGGAGCGCTACCCGGACGTGGGCGCGTTGGCGCGCGATCTGCGCGCCTGGCGCTCCGGGCATCCGATTTCGGTGTCGAACGGCGACCGCGCGTATCGCATGCGCAAATTCTTGCGGCGCAATCGCGCGCCGGTCGCGTTAGCGACGACCGCGGCCGTCGGCGTGCTGATCGCGCTGGGCGTCACGCTGTGGCAAGCGGCGCAGTTGCGCGCCGAGCGCGACGCCGCGCGCAGCGCGCGCGCGCGCTCGGAGATCGACCGCGACCGCGCGCGCGCCGTCGCCGGCTTCGTACGCGACACCTTCCAAGACGCCGATCCCAATAAGGCGGCGCAAGGCGGACTGCTGGCGCGCGAATTGATCGAGCGCGGACGCCGCCGACTCGACCGTTTGGAGGCGCAACCGGACGTGCAAGCCGAACTGGCGGTGCTGCTGGCCGAGAGTTACGCCGGGCAGGGCTCGATCGCCGAAAGCGACGCGCTGATGCGCCGCTATGCCGGCGGCATCGACGCGCTGTCGGTCGGCGACGCCAACGTGCGCTGGCGCGCGCGCGCGCTGCGCGCGTCGAATCGATTGGTCTTGGCGCCGGATTCGCCGGCGTTGGACGCGGAGCTCGATGCGCTCGCGCGCACCGCGAGCGGCGCCGAACGCCAGGTGGAGGTCGCGCGTCTGCATTCGCGGCTGTCGGCGCGTCGTTCGCGTTTCCGCGAAAGCGCGAGCGCGCTGGAAGCGGCGTGGCGCGCGTACGGCCCATCGTTGAACGCCGACGAAGCGCTGCGGCTGCGCATCGATCTGGCCGACGCGCTGCTCAGCGCCGGTCGCCGCGACGACGCGCGCGCGATTTGCGAGCGCATCGACATGGATGCGCTGAGCGCGTTCGATCCGGCGTTGCAGATCCGCGCGCTGCGGCTGTTGGCGCGCGAACGCAAGCGCCGCGGCGGCGATCCCGACGCCTTGGCGCGGATCATCGCGCGCTGGCAGCGCACCGCCGAAAGCCTGTACGGCGAGCGCTCGCTCGAAGCGGCCTCGGCCTACGTCTGGTCGGTGGGCGTGAGCGAGGATCCGACGGAACAGGACGCGCTGATGGAAAAGGCGTTCGCGATCCAGCGCGACAAGTTGCCGCCGCTGTCGCTGGCGCGGGCCTACGCGGAATTCAATCGCGGCATGTTCTACGTCGATCTGCGCGAGCGGCCCGATCTGGCCGAACCGTTCCTCGCGCGGGCGGCGGAGATCGGCCGCGCCGCCGCTTCGCGCGAACACGCCGACGTGCGCCGCTTCGAACTGCAGTGGGCGCGCGCGCTGAACGCGCTGGGCCGTCATCGCGAATGCCTGGATCGTCTGACCGGGCCGCCGGCCACGGTCGAGGACATCGACGATGCCGAGGTGCTGAGCCGCTTGCATCTGCAACTGGCCCACGCCGCGAACGCGCTGGGCGCCACCAACGCCGTGCGCGCGAACGTGGCCGCGACCCGAGCGCTGTGGGCCTCGATCGAGTCCGCGAGCGGGTCTGCGGACGGACCCTCGCATCGACCCGCGAGCACGCCGACGATGCCGCTGGGCATCGCCGAAGCGCTGAGCGCGTTGGAGGACGCGATCGCACGGACGCCCCGGATGCCTCGCCGCCATGGAATTCCCGACGAACGGTGATCCTGTGCGGGCGCGGATTGCGCTGCATCGTTTGCCTCGGCGCACCAGGACGGCACCCGAGCGACGATCCCAACCTCCATCTTCATTTCCCCCGAGAACTCCGACGATGAAAACCGCTTTCTCCGCGCCGCGGCTGTCCGTGCTGCCTTCTTTCGTGCTGCCTTTTTTCGCGCTGCTGTCTTTCGCCTGCATCCCGCAAGCGCTGGCGTTCCCGCCCTGTCCGAAAGCGCCGCTCACGCTGATCCCCGTCGAAAGCGAAGGCCAAGCCGCAGCGCCGGCCAATAACGACAACAGACTGCCGCCCGGCGCCTGGTACGTCGCGCGCTACGCGATGGTCGGCGACCTCAGCTTGATCGAATCGAACGCGACGGAGTCGATCGAAGACCCGAGCACCGGCAAATGCGGCGATCGCGGGGCCGTGCCGATTCCCGTCGCGAATGTCTCCCCCGGCACGATCGGCATGACGCCGGGCTATGCGCCGATCAGCGCGTTCAGCGCGATCGCCCTGCCGGACTGGACCGCTTCCGCGTTCTCGCACGGGACAGTCTCCTATGCGTTCGAATTCGCCATCGACAACGCCAGCCTGCCCACCGGCGTATGGATCGATCTGCTGCAGTTCGAACTGCGATCCGACGGCAGCGACCAGGGCCTCGGCAAGCCACCGCACACCACCGCGGTGTACCGCCTGCGCAAACTCTCGACCGCCAGATTCCCTTCTGCCCTGGTGCTGATCGAATCCCGCGCCGACGAGTCCGACAAGCCGAGCAACGATCGCATCGTCGCGTTGCTTCCGCTGCAGGACCCTTCCGGCGCCACGCCGATGCGCCTGCGCTGGAGCCAGTCGAAGCACATCGGCGCACCGACGCGGATCGACACATGGCTGGAATGGACCCGCGCCGACAATACGCCGCTGTACGAGGCGAAACTCCAGAACCAGTGGGCCGATCTGCTGTTGATGGGCTTGCTGGACTACAACACCGGCGAACCGCCGTTGGGCGCTCCGCTGCCGCGCGTGCAGTTCAGCAAAATGGAATTGTCCGCGGAGTAAGAGCTTGCCCGCGTTCGAAACGAAACGCGGTCAATGCATCGACGCGTCGTTGAGAGAGCCCTTCCTGCGCATTTCGAATCGCCGCAGCCTTGCGACTCGCCGCTTCGCAACCGGCGTCGCCGATGGCTTCGACTGTGCAGGTGCCTGCAGGCGCAGTGGAGTCGGGATTATCGGCCTCGGTTCGGATGAGGTGGGATTGCGCTCGGCTCGATATCTGTCTTCTCGACGAAACGGAAATAGCCACCGCCCCGATAGCGTGCCAGCATTGGCCGGACCCGTCACCGCGTTGGCGGCGGTGACCGTCGGCGAACAGCCCGATGCATCGGCGCAAACGACGCCCGAACATGATCGTCGGGTGCGACCACGGGTAACCGTGGCGGCGGAGCGCAAGCGTCGAGCACCCACATCGATTGAATGTACCGACAGGAGTACGCGTCATGCCGATCCGAATCTCCACGCAACGACGACACCCTTCCCCGCCGACCAAGGCGCGCGCGCTCACGCTGCTGTCGAGGGTAGTGTTGTCCGGTGCGCTGCTATCGAACGGAATGCTGTCGAGCGTCGCGTTCGCGCAGACCGCTTCGCCCGACGCCGCGACGCCCGCGCCGAAGTACGCAGCGCTGGCGATGGACATGACGCCCGATGCGCGCGTGCCGATGCGCGATGGCGTTTCGCTGTCGGCCCGGATCTGGCGACCGTCGAAGGCCGGTCGTTTCCCGGTCGTGCTGCAGCACACGCCCTACATCTCCGACGAAACGCAGGCGCGCGCGCGGAAATTCGTGGCCGCCGACTACGTCTACGTCAGCCTGGATCGTCGCGGCCGCGGCAATTCGGAGGGCGCGTTCGTGCCGCTGGAAGGCACCGGCCCGGACGGCGCGGACGCGATCGCGTGGCTGGCGCGCCAACCGTGGTCGGACGGCCGCGTGGTGACGATGGGCGGCTCGTATCGCGGCATGACGCAATGGCAGGCGCTCGCGCAATCGCCGTCGGCGCTGCGCGCGGCGGTGCCGACCGCCTCGGTGTATCCGGGCTGGGACTATCCGTCGCCGCGCGGCATTCCGCTCAGCTACATGGCGCAATGGCTGGCGTTCGTGGACGGCCGAACCTCGAATGCGCAGCTCTTCGCGGACGAAGCGTATTGGCGCGAGAAATTCCTGCGGATCTATCGCGGCGAGACCGAATTCGCGCGTTTGGCGGAGATCGGCGGCGCGCCGCAAGACCATTTCGCGCGTTGGCTCGATCATCCGGGCGACGACGCGTACTGGCGCAAGGTCAATCCCACGCCCGCGCAGTACGCGAAGATGACGCCGCCGATCCTCACCATCACCGGGTATTTCGACGGCGATCAGGACGGCGCGCTGCGGTATTACGACGAGCATCAGCGCTACGCCACGGCGGATGCGGCGCGGCGTCATCTGCTGCTGATCGGGCCCTGGGATCACGCCGGAACGCGCTACCCGCGCGACAACGTCGCCGGTCTGAAATTCGCCGCGAACGCGGTGCTCGATCTCGATCGTCTGCAGATCGAATGGTTCGATCATGTGCTGCGCGGGAAACCGAAGCCGTCCGCGCTGGCCGACCGCATCACCTACTACGTGATGGGCGCGGACGAATGGCGTTCGGCGCCGGATCTCGCCGCCGTGGCCCCGCATGCGTGGACGCTGTACGCGCGCGCCGACGGCGCCGCTGCGGACTCGCCGTTCGCGGGCGGTCGGTTGGCGGAGGCGCCGGCCGAGAGCGAACCGCCGTCGCGCTTCGTGTTCGATCCTCGCCGCGACACGCAGCCGGCGGATTGGGCGTTGCGCCCGGCCGACGATGCGAGCTACGTGCGCGACGACGAGGCGTTGCGTCGGCCGCAGTTGTTCTTCCTCAGCGCCCCGCTGACGCGCGCGCGCACGGTCTGCGGACGAATCGAATTCCAGGCGCGGATCGCGATCGACGTGCCCGATACCGACGTGCGCGTCGACCTGCACGCGATCGATGCGGACAACCGGATCGTGTGGCTCGGCGGCGATGCGATGCGCGCGCGATTCCGCGCCGACGCGGGCCGCGAAACCCCGACCGAAGCCGGCGCGGCGCTGCCCTGGCGATTCGATCGTTTCGCCTGGACCTGCCGCAGGCTCGATGCGGGCACACGGCTGCGGCTGACGGTCGGGCCCGTGGATCACCCTTACCTCCAGAAAAACCTCAACACCGGCGGACGCATCGGCTACGAACGCATGGCCGACGCCCGGGTCGCGACGGTTTCGCTGCATCACGATCGCACGCACCCCAGCGTGCTGCGTCTGCCGGTGATCGAGGACGACTGAGCGCCTGTTCGCTATCCCAAGCGCGAAGGACGCAGGCGCGAAGAACGCAGGCGCGAAGGGCACAGGCATGATCCTGCGCCGTCGCGCAATCCGCTTTCGAGAATGGTCGCCGAAGTATCGCGGCGACTGCGCGGCCGTTCCGGCCGCGCCTCCCCCAATCTCGAATGGAGCGGTCGTTTCATGATCAAAACCACCCTTGCGGCGAGCCTCGTCGCGACCCTGTTCGTCGGCCAGGCGATGGCCGGCAATGCCACCGACACCGGCAGTTTCCGGATCGAAAGCGAAGATCAATTCGTGCGCGATTACGGCGATCGCGTGGAGAATGTCGCGCCCGGCGTTTACCAGATCACGCACGGCACGCTGGCCGGCCGTACGATTTCGATCGGCGAGTCGGGACTCGATTTCGATCTGGCGTCGCTGCGTGCGCGGATGCCGGCCACGCAAGCCGAGCGCCGCGCGTTGCAAAAGCAGATCCGCCTGCTGGAAGAAACCCGACAGCGCTATCGGCACGCGCGCGACGCGGCGCCCGCAGGAACCAGGGCGGCAAGAACCGGTACGTTCCCCTGCCAATATCTGCCGCCGGGCGCGAGCGTCCCGGTGTCGTATTCGGGCAGCGCCACGGTCAACGCCGAAACCTCGCTGTACCTGCCGCGCGGCGACGGTTTCTACAACCCGTACTACGCACGCGCGTCGGCCCGCGCGAGCGGCACCGTGTACCGGCCGCCGGGCGTCCCGGTCAACATCTCGGTCTTGGCCTACGCGTCGGCGCACGAGCGCCAACTCGGAGAGTTGATCACGCGCGATGCCTTCGGCACCGATACCGCCTCGGCGTCCACCGGTTATGTCTACAGCGGCCCCGCCTTCTTCCACAATCTGTTCGCGACGGCGAGCGTTTACGGCCGCGGCGATTGTTACGGCTACGTGTCGGTCTCCGACAGCATGACGCCGAACTTCTGACGCCGGCGCTTCTGATCGCGCCCTCGTCGAACGAGGGTCCGGACGACGGCCAGTGAGCGAAACCACGCGCGCGGCTTCGCTCATCGCACCGTGCATCGAAAGCGCGCACGAAAGCGTGCATCGAAACGACGAACGGCCCGGATATCCGGGCCGTTCGTGCGCGCATCGGCGATGCGATCGACGAAACTCAGTGCTCGTACGCCGCTTCGCCGTGCGAGGCGATGTCCAAGCCTTCGCGTTCGGCTTCTTCGTTGACGCGCAGGCCGACCGTGTATTTGACCAGGGTGAACGCGATCAACGACACCACGCCGGACACGATCACCGTGGTCAGCACGCCCTGCAACTGGATCCACACCTGCGAGGCGATGCTGTATTCGGCGAGCGCGGTTTCGGTCACGTAATCCCAGATGCCCGCGCCGCCCAGCGACGGCGCCGCGAACACGCCGGTCAACAGCGCGCCGGTGATGCCGCCCACGCCGTGCACGCCGAACACGTCGAGCGAGTCGTCCGCGCGCAGCAGTTTCTTCAAACCTGTGACGCCCCAGAAGCAGATCACGCCGGCGATCAAACCGATCGCGAGCGCGCCCATCACGCCGACGTAGCCGCAGGCGGGCGTGATCGCGACCAGTCCGGCCACCGCGCCCGACGCGCCGCCCAACATCGACGGCTTGCCGCGCGCGACCCACTCCACCGCGGTCCAGCTCAGCACCGCAGCGGCGGTGGCGAGGAACGTGTTGACGAAGGCGAGCGCGGCGACGCCGTTGGCTTCCAACGCGGAACCGGCGTTGAAGCCGAACCAACCGAACCACAGGATCGAGGCGCCGACCATGGTTTGGGTGAGGTTGTGCGGCTTGATCGCTTCGCGGCGATAGCCCACGCGCGGGCCGATCACGTACGCGCCGACCAAACCCGCGATCGCGGCGTTGATATGCACCACGGTGCCGCCGGCGAAATCCAGCGCGCCCTTCGCCCACAGATAACCCGACTTCGCCAACACGCCGTCCACCGCCGCCGTATCGACGAACGCGTCGGGGCCGGGGAAGAACCACACCATATGCGCCATCGGCGCGTAGGCGAAGGTGAACCAGATCACCGTGAACAACAGCACGCCCGCGAACTTCACGCGCTCGGCGAAGGCGCCGACGATCAACGCGCAGGTGATGCAGGCGAACGCGCCTTGGAACACGAAGAACGCCAGTTCCGGAATATAGACGCCCTTGGTGAACGTCGCGCCCATCGCGCCGTTGAGGCCCGCGCCGAACAAGCGCGCGCCGCCGCCGAAGAACGCGTTGTTCTCGGTGAACGCGAGGCTGTAGCCGTACACGGCCCACAGCACCGCCACCAGCGAGAACACCACCAAGCATTGCATCAGAATCGACAGCACGTTCTTGCTGCGCACCAGGCCGCCGTAGAACAGCGCGAGGCCGGGCAAGGTCATGAAAATGACCAATGCCGAACACACCAGAATCCACGCCGTATCGCCTTTATCGGCGGTCGGCGGGGGCGCGGGGGGGGGCTCGGCGGCAGGCTCCGCGGGCGCGGCTTCCGCAGCGGCCGGTTCGCTCGCGGCGACCTCGGCTTTCGCGGGCTCCGTCGCCGGCGTATCGGTGTTCGCGGCGGTGTCGGCCGCAGGCGCGGCTTCCGTCGTCGGCGCGGCTTCCGTCGTCGGCGCGGCTTCGGTCGTCGGCGCGGTTTGCGCGACCGCCGTCGAGAGCGCGCCGAAGGTCATCGCGCCGCACAGCAGCGCCAGCAACAATGCACGGGTCCTCGACCCGGACAGCAATCCAGTCTTCATGGGATGGTCTCCGAGTGTGAGTTAGAGCGCGTCCGCGCCGACTTCGCCGGTGCGGATGCGGATCACCTGCTCCAACGCGACGACGAAAATCTTGCCGTCGCCGATCTTGCCGGTGCCGGCCGCGCGTTGGATCGCTTCGATCGCCGCATCGAGCTGTTCGCTCGCCACCGCGGTTTCGATTTTGATCTTGGGCAGGAAATCCACGACGTATTCCGCGCCGCGGTACAACTCGGTATGACCTTTTTGTCGCCCGAAGCCTTTGACTTCGGTGACGGTGATGCCGGACACGCCGATCTCGGACAAGGCTTCGCGCACCTCGTCGAGCTTGAACGGCCGGATGATGGCGGTAATCAATTTCATGCGCTCTCCCCGCTGTCGATGGCTCGCCGCGATGGCTCGCCGTGATGAGCGCCGACGCCGAGACGTCGGCGCTCGCGTGCGACCTCGAATTCCCGCGCACCGCCTCGCGGCGATGCGCGGGAATCGTCGGTCCATGGGGAACCGCAGCGCAGTCCGACGTGGGGAAGGAAGCTGCGTCCGCGTGTCCCGTGTCCCGTCACTCCACAATGTATTCGCCGCGCATCGCCCATCGCGGGCGTGCCCGGCGTTACCGCATTACCGCACCGAGGCGTCTTCGATGCTCCACGCATTCGCGCCGATGGGCGAAAGCGCGATCGTCATGAACACGCTGTACGGGTCTTCGACGTAATCGCCGAAAGGCCCGCAGTCCTCGAAACCGAAGCGCTCGTACATCTGACGCGCCGGCAAGAACGCATCCGGCGATCCGGTCTCCAAACTCAACCGCCGATAGCCGCGTTCGCGCGCCGTCGACAGAATGTGCCGCATCAACGCCGCCGCAACGCCTTTGCGCTGGTGTCGCTTCGCGGTGCGCATCGACTTGATCTCGCCGTGCTCCGCATCCAAACGCTTCAACGCGCCGCAGCCCATCAGTTCGCCGTCGTTCTCGCGCACCGTCCAGAACGTGATCTCCGGCCGGCGCAGCGCCTCCAAATCCAGCGCATGCACGCTTTCCGGCGGCGAGTGCAGGAACATCTCGTCGAGATGCTCCTGCAACAGCGCGACGATGTCGGCCCCCCGCAAATCGTCGACCCCAATCCGCATCTCGCCCTCGCATCGTTCATCGGTTAACGACCCCTCCCCTTCGCCTGCGGCCAAAGGGAGGGAGCGAACCGCATCCGTCTTGTAGGCTGGGTCATACGACCCAGCCTACGTTCGCGGATCAGATGGTGTGACATCTGATACTCGAGCGGGTGAGACCAGGACGCTCGCGCGGCATCGCCGCGCGTCCCGGTCGAACGCCCGGCGCGTTGCGCCGGGCCGGACATCCGCCGGCCCGAAGCGATAACGCAGGACATTCCGTTCGCGCATCAGATCGTGTAATACATCTGATACTCGAGCGGATGCGTCGCCGCGCGGAAGCGCGTCACTTCCTGCATCTTCAGCGCGATGTAGCCGTCGATGAAATCGTCGGAGAACACGCCGCCGGCCTTGAGGAATTCGCGATCCTTGTCCAACGCTTCGAGCGCCTGATCCAGCGAGTGGCACACGGTCGGGATGTTCTTCTCCTCCTCCGGCGGCAAGTCGTACAGATCCTTATCGCTCGGCGCGCCCGGGTCGATCTGATTCTTGATGCCGTCCAGGCCGGCCATCATCAACGCGGCGAAGGTGAGGTAGCCGGTGTTCATCGGGTCGGGGAAACGGATCTCGATGCGGCGCGCTTTCGGATTCGCCACGTACGGAATGCGGCACGACGCGGAGCGGTTACGCGCCGAATACGCCAGCATCACCGGCGCTTCGAAACCCGGCACCAAACGCTTGTAGCTGTTGGTGGTGGAGTTGGCGAACGCGTTGATCGCGCGCGCGTGCTTGAAGATGCCGCCGATGTACCACAGCGCGAGCTGCGACAGACCACCGTAGCCGTCGCCGGAGAACAGGTTCACGCCGCCCTTTGCGAGCGACTGATGCACGTGCATGCCGCTGCCGTTGTCGCCGACGATGGGCTTGGGCATGAAGGTCGCGGTCTTGCCGTTGCGGTGCGCGACGTTCTTGATGATGTACTTCATCGTCAGCAGTTCGTCGGCCTTCTGCACCAGCGTGTTGAACTTGGTGCCGATTTCGCACTGGCCGGCGTTGGCGACTTCGTGGTGATGCACTTCGACTTCGATGCCGACTTCGGTCAGCGTCTTGCACATTTCCGCGCGCAGGTCGTGCAGCGAATCCAGCGGGGCGACCGGGAAGTAACCGCCCTTCACCATCGGTCGATAACCGGTGTTGCCGCCTTCGTATTCGCGGCCCGAGTTCCAATGCGCTTCTTCCGAATCGATATGGAAGAAGGTGTGGCCCATTTCGTTGGCGAAACGCACGCTGTCGAAGATGAAGAATTCCGGCTCCGGCCCGAAGAACGCCTGATCGGCGACGCCGCTGGCCTTCAAATAGGCTTCGGCGCGCTTGGCGACGCCGCGCGGGTCGCGCGAATACGCCTGCATCGTCGCCGGGTCGAGAATGTCGCAGGTCAACACCAGCGTCGGATCGGCGGTGAACGGGTCCAGGAAGGCGGTGGCGGCGTCCGGCAGCAGGATCATGTCGGACTCGTTGATGCCCTTCCAGCCGGAGATCGACGAGCCGTCGAACATCTTGCCGTCCTCGAACAAACCGGGTTCGATGATCGACGCGGGGAAGGTGACGTGATGCTGCACGCCGCGCATATCGGCGAAACGCAGGTCGACGAATTCGACTTTGTGGTCCTTGATCAATTTTTCGACGTGGTCGAGAGACATCTTCGGAGGCTCCGATGGGTGAGAAGGATGTCGGTTGCACCGCAAGGCGCGTGCCAGCCCGGAGACGCGATAAACTATTGATCGTAAAGGCCGGGGGCTGGAGCGATTCGCCACGCACGCACCATTTTCGTGCGAATGAGCAGTCCACTCCCCGATTTGGGGCTAACGCCGACGCCATCAGGATTTTCGCTATGCGCACCCTTTCGCTCATCGCCGCCATTGGCTGGTCGCTCGCGCTCGCGATCGCGCCCGCCCACGCGCAGTCGGCCGACGCGCCCGAGTCCGGCCGGCGCACCTGCCTGGTGCTCAGCGGCGGCGGCGCCCGCGGCATGACCCACATCGGCGTGATCAAGGTGCTGGAGCGCGAGCGCATTCCGGTGGACTGCATCGTCGGCACCAGCATGGGCGCGGTGGTCGGCAGCCTGTACGCCAGCGGCATGAGCGCGACCGAGATGGAAACCCAACTGCGCGCGCTGGACTGGGACACGATGTTCGTCGATCGCATCGACCGCCGCACGTTCACGCAGCGGCGCAAGGAGGAGGATCGCAGCTTCCTCGCCAAGGGCGGCTTCGGCCTGCGCGACGGTAAATTGACCGTGCCGCCGTCGGTGTTCGAGGGCCAGCGCTTGGCGGTGGCGCTGCGGGCCGCGCTGTTGCCCAGCGCGAACATTCCGCGCTTCGACGACTTGCCGATTCCGTTCCGCGCCATCGGCACCGACCTGGAGACCGGCGAAGCGATCCCGATGGATCACGGCGATCTGGTCAACGTCGTGCGCGCCAGCATGGCGGTGCCGGGCGCGTTCGCGCCGGTGACCTACGAAGATCGCTCGCTGATCGACGGCGGCGTGTCGCTGAATCTGCCGGTGGAGATCGCGCAGGCCTGGGGCGCGACGCGGATCATCGCCGTGGATATCGCCGCGCCGTTGAAAAAGCGCGAGCAACTCACCGACCCGTTCAGCATCACCGATCAAATGGTGACCGCGCTGATGCTGAAAGAAACCAAGCGCCAGAAGGAGCGCTTGAGCGCGGACGACGTGCTGATCGTGCCCGAGCTGGGCGACCTGAGTTCGGCGGATTTCGACGCCGGCCTGGAACAAGGCGTCGCCATGGGCGAACAGGCGACGCTCGAAGCGCTGCCGCGACTGCGCGCGCTGCAACTTTCGCCGGACGCCTACGCCGCATGGCGCGATGCGCGCCTGGCGCGATTGAAACCGATCGGCCGCGTCGAGCGCGTGGAATTGGTCAACACCTCCGGGATGGACGACGACGCGCTGCGCGCGTATCTGAGCACGCAACCGGGCGACACGGTGGACGCGGCGCGCATCGAACAAGATCTGAGCAAACTGTACGGGCTCGGCGAATTCTCGCGCGCGTACTACACCGTCGGCGAAGACGAGAACGGCGACACCGTGTTGACCTACGTCACCCGCAGCCGGCGCTGGGAAGAAGACGGCACGCTGAAATTCGGACTGTTCATGCAGGACGATTTCGAGGGCCAAGGCGAATACCAAATCGGCGCGCGCTACGGCAAACGCGAACTCAATCGCTTCGGCGCGGACCTGCGCCTGGAAGCGCGACTCGGCGACCGCAACCGCGCCTACGCCGAATTCAATCAGCCGCTGGATCTGCGCCGACGCACGTTCTTGCGACCGTCGCTGGAGTGGAACGGCGAGAACCAAACCCTGCTCGACCGCGACAACCGGACCGGCGAATATCGCCACAACCGATGGGAAGCGCGCACCGCGTTCGGCATCAGCCTGTCCGATTGGGGCGAAGTCTCGGCCGCGCCGTTCCTGCGCCGCAATCACTTCGATCTGCGCGCCGATTCGCTGGCCGCCGACGTTCCGCGCACCTCGACCAGCGCCGGCGTCGATCTCGCGTTCACGCTCGATACGCAGGACGACGCCGAATTCCCGGGCAAAGGCTGGTACCTGCACGCGCGCCACACGCGCTATATCTCCGCGCTCGATAGCGACACCGAAGGCTTCACCAGCCGCGCGCAAGCGTCTTATGCGTTCACCGCCCTGGGCGGACGTTGGCAGCTCGGCGCGCGCGCGCAAACGCACGCGGGCGACGCGTACGAAGACACCGCGACGCTGGGCGGGCCGTTCCGGCTCTCCGGCTACGGCATCGATCGCTTGCAGGGCCGCGGATCGGCGCTGACCACGCTGCAATACCACTACCCACTGGCGCAGATGCTGCAATACCCGCTGTTCGTCGGCGGCTCGCTGGAAGCCGGGCAGTTATGGGGACACGGGCGCACCGCGACGTTCGACCGCAGCATTTTCGGCGGCAGCGTCTACAGCGCGCTGGACACGCCGTTGGGGCCGATCTATTTCGGCTTAGGCCTGGCCGAAGGCGGCGAAGAGGCGGTGTTTTTGCGTTTCGGGCAACCGGACTGACGCGAACGCGTCGACGGCGCGCGATGCGCGCCACGGACGTCTCGTTTTCCGAGAAGGGGATGGCATAGGATCGCCGGGTCGTGCGAAGGAGCGCTCGACAGGGGGCTGCTTCGCGCGTCGTCCGCGCCATCGCGCGCATCCATGGGCCGCACCAGCGGCTACGACCCCCATCGCAAGGAAGACATCATGACCCCAGCCCTTCGTTCCCCCTCCCGTCCCGCTCTGCGCGGCGCCGCGCTGGCCGCGGGCGTTCTGCTCGCGCTCGGTTCGGCGACCGCCTTCGCCGCCGAGCTGAAGACCAACGCACGCCCCATCGCCGGCCGCTACATCGTCGTTCTCAAGGAAAACGCCGCACGGCTGTCTTCGGAAGCCGCCGGCAAAGCGCGCGTACCCAACATCGCGCGCGCGCTCGCCGCCGGTCACGGCGCGAAATTGCTGCGCAGCTACGAGCACGCGCTGCGCGGATTCGTGGTCGACGCCGACGACCGCGCGCTCGCCAAACTGCTCGCAGACCCGCGCGTGGCCTATGTCGAGGAAGACGGCTATGCCGACCTCGGCGCCACCCAAACCGGCGCGACCTGGGGCCTGGATCGCATCGACCAACCGGCGCTACCGTTGAACGGCAACTACATCTACGACACCGCTGCGGCCAACGTGCACGCCTACATCGTCGACACCGGCATACACCCGACCCACAGCGAATTCGTCGGTCGTTTGGGCAACGGATTCACTGCGATCAACGACGGCCGCGGCACCGGCGACTGCAACGGTCACGGCACGCACGTCGCCGGCACCGTCGCCGGCACCACCTGGGGCGTGGCGAAAAGCGCGACCGTGCATCCGGTGCGCGTCTTCGGTTGCGGCAATTCGGGTTCGTGGTCGGACATCATCGCCGGCATCGACTGGGTGCGCGCCAATCACGTCAAGCCCGCCGTCGCGAACATGAGCTTAGGAGGACCCGCCACGACGTCGGTGGACGACGCCACCAACAATCTGATCAACGCCGGCGTCACCGTGGTGGTCGCGGCGGGCAACAACAGCGCCGACGCCTGCGGCTACTCGCCGGCGCGCGTGCCGAACGCGATCACCGTCGGCGCGACCCAGAGCGACGACGCGCGCTCGTGGTTCTCGAATTTCGGCGGTTGTCTGGACATCTTCGCGCCGGGCACGGGCATCACCTCGGCGTGGTGGACGGGCAACAGCGCGACCGGCACGATCGACGGCACCTCGATGGCGTCGCCGCACGTCGCGGGCACCGCGGCCTTGTATCTGGCCTACAGCCCCGCGGCCAGCCCGGCCGCCGTGCGTAACGCTCTCGTCGCCAATGCGACCGCAGGCGTCGTGTCCAACGCGGGAACCGGTTCGCCCAACCTGTTGCTCTACAGCCGCTTCGGCTTGTTCGTGCTGACCGCCAAGAGCCGCACCACGCCCGGCGCGATGGGCGATATGGTCACCGTCACCATCCGCAACGACGGCGTGCAGACCATCACTTCGATCGCACGCACCTGTTCGGGCGGCTCGTTCCATGTCTGGGGCAACGGCGCCACCACGCTCGCGCCCGGCCAATCCGCGAGCTACCAATGCCGCGCAGCGGCGTCGGGGTCCTACGCCTGGCCGACGGTCACGTTCACGGGACTGCGGGTGAGCAATTCGCCGTTCGCGCCGGCGCTGTAAGCGAGCCGCCGCGCCCGCTTTCGAACGCGATCGGCCTTCGCGCCGCGGCGGCCTCTTGCGATGCCGTCGCGGTTCGGGCCGATACGCGATCGACCGCCGCGTCCGCGAATCGCGATGTCTCCGATTCGCGGACCAAAGCATTGCCGGCATCCCGTCTCAAAAACTGCCACATTCGCCGCCTACAATCGCGGCGTCGCGCGATGGATTGCCGACGCTTCGCGAACCCGAACGAGTCCAAAGAACACGCGAACGCGCGCCGTCGCGCACCGTCCGTACCGTCGTACGGACGCCCCCAGCGGCCCCGATCCGGGCGCCGCGACCCACAAGGACGATCCCATGAAAATTCCGTTCACCTCACGCACCCTCGCACTCGCGACCTCGATCGCATTGACGCTCGGCTGCGCCCCGGCGTTCGCCGCGCAATTGCGCACCAACGAACGTCCGGTCGAAGGCCGCTACATCGTGGTTCTGAAAGAAAACGCCGCACGGCTGTCCTCGGAAGCCAACGGCAAGGCGCGCGTGCCCGATATCGCGCGCACTCTCTCCGCCGGTCACGGCGCGAAACTGTTGCGCAGCTACGAGCACGCGCTGCGCGGCTTCGTGGTCGACGCCGACGACCGCGCGCTCGCCAGATTGCTCGCCGACCCGCGCGTGGCCTATGTCGAAGAAGACGGTTTCGTCTCCGCCTCCGCGACGCAAAGCCCGGCCACGTGGGGTCTGGACCGCGTCGACCAACGCAACTTGCCGCTCGATAACGCGTACACCTACACCACCGCCGCGAGCGGCGTACACGCCTACATCATCGACACCGGCATGCTCACCACCCACAGCCAATTCGGCGGCCGCATCGGCAACGGTTTCGACGCGGTCGGCGGCGGCGTCACCGATTGCAACGGTCACGGCACGCATGTCGCCGGCACCGTGGGCGGCGCCACCTGGGGCGTGACCAAGAGCACGACGCTGCATCCGGTGCGCGTGCTGGATTGCGGCGGTTCCGGCACGTGGTCCGGCGTCATCGCGGGCCTCGATTGGGTACGCGTCAATCACGTCAAACCGGCGGTCGCCAACATGAGCCTGGGCGGCGGCGCCAACGCCTCGGTCGACGCCGCGACCGATAATCTGATCGCTGCCGGCGTCACGGTCGTCGTCGCCGCGGGCAACGATTACGGCGGGGATGCCTGCGCGAAATCGCCGGCGCGCGTGGCCGCCGCGATCACCGTCGGCTCGACCGACAGCAACGACGCGCGTTCGAGCTTCTCGAATATCGGCACGTGTTTGGATCTGTTCGCGCCGGGCGGCGGCATCACTTCGGCGTGGCACACCAGCACCACGGCCAGCAACACCATCAGCGGCACCTCGATGGCCTCGCCGCACGTGGCCGGCGCCGCCGCGCTGTATCTGGCCGACAATCCCAGCGCTTCGCCCGCCGCGGTGCGCAACGCATTGGTCGCGAACGCGACGCCCAACAAAGTGACGAACGCCGGCGCGGGTTCGCCGAACCTGCTGCTGTACACGATCAACAGCGCGCCGCCGCCGCCGGGTTGCGGCGTACTCGCCAGCGGCGCTTCGCTGCCGACCGGCGGCTCGAAGACCTCTTGCGACGGTCGCTTCACCTTCGTGATCCAAGGCGACGGCAATCTGGTGCTGTATCAAGCCGGCGTCGGCGCGATCTGGGCCAATCACGTCTACGGCACCGGCCACACGCTGCACATGCAGGGCGACGGCAATCTGGTGGTCTACAACAGCACCGGCCAAGCGCGCTGGCACACCAACACCTGGGGCCAGCCCGGCGCATGGCTCGCGGTGCAGAACGACGGCAACGTCGTGGTCTACAGCGCCACCGGGCAGGCGCTGTGGAACACCGGCACCTGGGGCCGTTGATCACGCGATGAATCGACCGCGCATTCGCGCGGCTCGCAATGCGCGACGCCCCGCTTCGGCGGGGCGTCGTCAACGATCTTTCTTCGATGCGAGCCCGACGCCGATCGCCTACGCGTCAGATCCGGCATCGATCTTCACGGCGCGTCGCTCGGCGCCATCGCCGGGCCGTCCGCGGCCGTGGCGCACGAGGCGCGGTGGACATCGCGCTGCGTCCCCGTGGTGCTGATCCGCTCGGGCGCGCCTTTCACTTCGAGCGGTTTCCAATCGACGAACGCCTTCGCCGACAGATCGCGCGAACGCGCGAGGTCGTCCGGCGACAGATTCGCGCGCAAGTCTTCGATCGCCGTGTCGATGTCGCGACGCAGGCTGGCGTAACGCAAATCCCCATCGTTCGGCAGCGAGCGTTTGGCCAATTCGTACAGCGCCAACGACATCGCGCCGTCGGGTTTGAGCGTTTGCGCCAGCAGCGAACGCGAGCCGATCGGCGACGGGTTATAGCCGGCGGCCAACGCCACCGCCATGCTGAAATCGCCCTGCGCCGCCAACTTACGCGCGATCGATTCGGCTTCGCGCTTATAGGTGTCCAGCATCGGCAGCGCATCCATCAACCGATTGGTGCGGAAAGCGTTGCCGCTGGCGTATTGGCGCATCGCCGCCGGGTGTCCGAGCAGCGCCGCGCGACGCCACAGTTCGACGCTCTCCTGCGGCGAGGGCGTGCGCACCGACGCGCAGTGGCGTTCGATCGTGTCCAAACGGCCGCCGCGTTCGGCCATCTCGCGCTCGATGTTCTTCATCGCGATCGCGCGCACGTCGGGGTTCGGAATCGCCTGCAGCGCGACTTGCCGTTGCGCCAACCAACGTTGATCGTCGGCGCGTCGATACGGCAATTCGTCGCAGTGGCTGTACTCGGCGGCCAAACGGCACGCGGCCGCGGGTTCGCCCGCGTTGGCGCGACGACGCAGATCGTCGAGCACCGATTCCAACGGCGCATCCAGCGGCGGCAGCGGCGCCGAGGGAATCGCCTTGAGTTCCGTCGCCGCGACCGGCGGCGGCGCGACCGCCGCTTCGTCGACGACGGGCGCGATATCTGGGCCGGTGCGACGCGCCAAGAACCATGTCGTCGCGATCGCGACGACGAACGCCGCCGCAAGACCCGCCTTCTTCCAACCGCTCATAAGTCCCATCTCTCCCGAATGTGTCGTCGTGTGGGTCGAACGCCGCCGCATGGTACATGCCTGTTCGACATCGAGTCTGTTCGACGTAAAGCCCGTTCGGCAGCGTCGCGAGCGATGGCGCTCTCGCGTTACGCCGCTCGAAATGCTGTCGTCCCTCGCATACGTTGCGCTGTCCACGCCGCGCACGACGCGAACGCACTGAGCGCAGCGGATGTCGAACGAGCGCTCGGCGGCTTGTCGCCGCGCGGCTACTGTAAGACACTGACGTCCGCCTCAGGTTCCCGCCCGCGCGCCCGATGACCGCTCCCCCGACCGTTCGCGTCCACGCCGCCGATGCGTGGTGGGCGAACACGCCTTCGCAAGACCCTCGCATTCCGATTCGTGCCGACGCGCGGTTCGTCGACGCCTTACGACGCTCGGGCGCGACGCTCGCGGTCGCGAGCCGCCAAGATTCCGTGCTGTTTCTGCTGTCGGCCGCCGACGGCGCGTGCACGGCGTCGGCGATCGGCGTCGCCGCGCCGATGGGCTTGGCCGCCGGCGGCGATGCGTTCGCGGTCGGCTCGGCGCTGTCCATTCGCGTGTATCGCGATTTGACCGCCGACGATGCCTCGAAAGCGACGTATTTTCCGGTCGCCAGTCACGTCACCGGCGCGGTCAGCGTGCACGAACTGGGCTGGGACGGCGACGGCGGACTGTGGTTCGTCAACACCGCGTTTTCGGCGCTGTGCCGCACCGACGCCGCGTCGCATTTTCGGATCGAATGGCAACCGGATTTTCTGGTCGAACACGGCCCGCTGGATTGCTGTCATCTCAACGGCATGGCGATGGAGGCGAGCGGCCCGCGCTATGCGACCGCGCTCGCCGCCACCGGCACGCGAGAAGGTTGGCGCGCGCGCGGCCCGGACGAGGGCGTACTGATCGACGTGGCGCAGGGCGCGGTTCTGCGCGATCTGTCGATGCCGCATTCGCCGACGCTGCACCGCGACGCTGTCTGGTTGCTCGAATCCGGACGCGGCCGATGCCTGCGCTATTCGCCGCGCGACGGTCGCGCGGAAACCGTTTGCGAAATTCCGGGCATCGCGCGCGGGCTCGATTTCGTCGACACGCTCGCCTTCGTCGGCATGTCGAAAATCCGCGCCAGCAGCGGCGCCGTGGCGGACACGCTGCGCCAACGTTTTCCCGAGCACCCGCACTGCCGAATCTACGCCATGGACGCGGCCACCGGCGAAACGCACGGCTATGCGGAACTGCCGCGAATTTCGGAGATTTCGTCGATTCGCGCGTTGCCCAAACCTTATGTTCGCGTATTGCAACCGGATAACGCGCAGACGGCGGCGACTTACGTCTACAGGCCGCTGTACGCGTCGTCTTGAAAGCGGCGCGACCGCGCTAGCGAAAAACGCGGCCGAACAGGATCACGCGCGTTCGTGACGATCGCGTTTCCGCAACGGCGGTATCCTCGCGCGCATCGAATCGAACGCGGGATGAACAACGCCGCGCGTCGCGAAATTGACAAGCCGAGATTCGATTTGCTATCTAGCTGCGGCGTGCGAGCAGGGGGCTCGGCGCTGTCTCAAACGTGATCGCAGGGAGGCGAACGCCCCTCTGACGGTCGTTATCGCTCACATGCAGAGGGGATTCTGTCCACATGCGCGAACTATCACAGCAGGAACTCGAGCTCATCACCGGCGGTGTGTACACGCTCGATACCATCGTCGTCACCGCATCGCCGTACTGGGGCGACTTCGGTTTCACCGATTTCTGGCACGACTGGTGGTCGTACGAAGTCTACGACGACTACTACGGCGACAACGGCGGCGGCGGCGGCGGCGAAGACCCCCCGGCACCACCACCGTGCCAGTCGCACGACGCGGCCACGGTCGACGCCTATTCCGATCAACTGGCGTCGCAAGCGACCCGCGACATCAAGAACCAACCGGGTTACAACAACCGCGAGTACGCGGTGCTGTTCTACCGCGACGGGACGGGCGTCATTCGCTCCAGCCCGACCATCGCCGGCGGCAACAGCGGCGAATCGGTGAGCATCGATCTGCAGGCGCTGGGCATCGCGGCCGGCACGATCGTCGGCATGGTCCACAGCCATCCGGCGGGGGTCTATTCCACCAGCACCGCCGAAGCGATCATCAACCGTCATCCGTCGTCCAACGACTGGGCCGCGGCCGATCAGATCATCGCGGCGGGCGCCGATCCGTCCGTGTTCACGCACTACATCATCGGTCCCGATGGCACGCTGCGCGAATACGACTACTCCAACCGCAGCACCTACGATCCGCCGAGAACGTCCACGCCGAACGGCGGTACGATCTCGCAATCGCTGCAGCCGGATCCGTGCTGATCCCTTTGGACATTCGCCGAACCATGAAACGTACATCGATTCCGCTCTCGCTGTGCCTCGCGCTGTCCGTCGGGGTGTGCTCGACGGCGGCGGCCCAGAAGGTCTCGCTGAAGAACTTCATTCCCGCCGCCAGTTGGTCCAACGTCAGTCGCTACAGTTGCGCCGATCGCACCGGAAAGGTCGTCGACGCCGAGCTGACGTTCGGCCTTCGCCGCAACGCGAACGGCGCCGGCTACAGCGGCGAATTAGCGTCGATGACGTTTCGCGGCGAAAAGACCGCGGCGGCCACGATCAAGCGGATCAACGACATCGTCGCTGGCCGTACGATCGAGAACGTGTCGCTGAGCTGCCAGGAAGGCGGCGCGATCCAAATGCATTTCAGCATTTGGGGCGCTAAACGCGGTGCCGATCCGACCACCGCGTCGAAGACGTCGATCACGGTCGTTCGCGGAAGCGACGGCAAGTTCGACATCCGCTGACGCGAGCGTCGTGCGAGGAAGGGGGCGCCGAGCGCCCCCTTCTTCCGCAGCCGCGATCGAAGCCCACGCTCGATGCCCGCTCGCCCTCTTTTTCCGCTGCGCGACGAAGCCGCCGCCGATCCGAGCGTCGGCGCGCCGTGCCGCAGAATCGACGATGCCGTCGGCCGCCTGATCGCGTTGTCCGCGACGCGCGCGCTGCCGCCCTGGCGATGGGTCGAACGCGATGCCGAGCGCATCGTTCATCCGCTCGGCGAACATGCGATCGCCCGCAACGGGCGTCCCGAACTGCGTGCGGGCACCACCGACGCGGAAACGCAGGCGGCGATGCGCCACTCGCGCGCGATTCGGCGCACGATGCTCGAAGGCGATGTCCGCGCGTTCGGTAACGGCTTGCGCGCGATGGCCGCCGATGTCGGCGTGCGCGAAGCCGCGATTCGCATCGGTCCGTCCGCGATCCAACCCGACGGCGGCGGCGTCTCGATCGAATTCGCCGCGCCGCAGCAAATTCCCGCGCGCCTGGAGGCCATGGCGGCTTTTTACCGCGATCCGGTCGTCTCCACCGCGTTCAAAGCGATCGCGCTGCAGGCGGCGTTGTTGAACCTGCATCCGCTGCGCGACGGCAACGGCCGCGTTTCCAGAGCGCTGTTCAACTGCGTGCTATGGGGCGACCATGTCGGCCCCGCGCTGTACTTACCGATTTACGATCTGCGCGACCACGCGCCCTACACCTTCGAAATCTGCCTGCGCAGCGCGGAAATCCAAGATAATTGGCGCCCCCTGGCCGAGCTGTACGCCGAGTTGATCGAAAGCCGTGAACGCGATGTCCTCCAAGCCGGCTGACCCGATGCCGATGCCGCCGCCCCCACCGCCCCCGCCGAGCGCACCGAGCGCGCCGATTTCGGGTGCGACCCGCGCGGCGATCGATCAGGGCGTTCCGCTGTTTCTCGACGGCGACATCGCGCGCTCTTCGCCCGGCAGCGCATCGCCGTATCTCATCGACGAAGCGAATTTCTATCGCATCTTCGCGGTCGGCGACGCGCGGCGCGCGCTGGCCGACCGGCTTCGCGCCGCGCTCGAAACGCTGGAAACGCATTGCCGGTTCCAGGCGATGCTGGTCGGCGGCAGCATGTTGGATTTGAACGTACAAGCGCCGCGCGATCTCGACGCCGTCGTCTTCTACGCCGCGCAAGACGGCGTCGCGTCGCCGACCATCGCCGAAGCGCTGAGCCGTTTGACCGAAGCGAGCAAAGCGCACGGGCTGGATCTGCGGTTCGTCCCGACCGACGCCTCGCCGCTGATCACGATCAAGGCGGCTTGTTATTTCGCCATGCTGTACGCATCCGATCGGGCCGATGTCGCCGCCCGCAAAGGCGCGCTGCTCATCACCCGAGGACGCTGATGTCGTTCGCAGATCGTTACCACCTCTCGGAATATCTGCAGACGGAAGAATCCGAATGCGGGTTGATGTGTTTGGCCGCGGCGACGGCCGTGTTGGGCGGCGCGCTGCCGGCGGCCGAAGCGCGCCGCGGTTACAACACCTCGGTGCGCGGCGCGAGCGCGGCGCAGTTGTGCGAAATCGCCGCGGGTCTGAATCTCATCGCCAGTCCGGTGGCGTGCTCGGCCGAGGAAGCCGAGGGATTGACCGTGCCCGCGATCGGGCATTGGAACGAACGGCATTTCGTGCTGATCCTGCGCATCCGCCGCGGGCGCGTGCGTCTGTTCGACCCCGCGTCGGGCGAACGCTGGGTGTCGGCGGAGGAATTCAAACGCGGTTTTTCCGGCGCAGCGATCCAGCTCGAACGCGCGCAGAATTTCCGCAAGACCGGCCACAAA
This sequence comes from Lysobacter sp., assembly GCA_008015835.1. GTDB lineage: Bacteria > Pseudomonadota > Gammaproteobacteria > Xanthomonadales > Xanthomonadaceae > Lysobacter_I. The sequence continues at coordinate 58,369 of SSGH01000005.1, read as the reverse complement.
ACCAAAGTGCGCTTCGACGCCCTGCTCGCGGCGGCGAAAGACGCGCGCGGTCGCGTCGTGCAGTTGCTGATCCTGTCGTTCTTCCTGCAGTTGGCCGCGCTGGCGGTGCCGCTGCTGTCGCAGCTCACCATCAATCTGGGCGCGATGGAAGGCGATCTGCACGCGGTGGCTGCGATTTCCGGCTGCATCGCCTTGGTATACGGCGTCAATTTCTTCGTCGAATCTTGGCGCGGTTTGATCAACCAGAAAATCTCGACCCACATCGCCGGTTTCACCTCGCGCAATTTGTTTCGGCATCTGCTCTCGCTGCCGATGCCGTGGTTCGAGCGTCGCCGCATCGCCGACGTCTCGACCCGCTTCGATTCGATCGAACCGCTGCGCACCGCGCTGAGTTCCGGCCTCGCCACGCTGGCGATCGACGGCACGCTCGGGCTGTTCCTCGCGCTCGCGCTGTTCCTGGTGTCGCCGCTGCTGGCGACGGTGGTGATCGTGTCGGTGGTGCTGACCGCCGCGTGCAAACTGGCGTTCAGCCCGTACATTTCCCGCACCTCGGGCGAATCGGCGTCGCATCGCATCAACGAAGGCGCGAAGCGTTGGGAAACCTTCCGCAACGTGCAATCGCTGAAACTGGCCGGCGCGGAGTGGAACCAAGAACGCGTTTGGAACGCCAGCCTCAAGCAATATCTGCAAGCGATGGAACAGTCGCAGACCGCGACGTCGCTGCAGCAATCGACGAACAATCTGCTGTCGGCGGTCGGCTCGGTGGTGATGATCTACGTCGGCGCGGTGCTGATCGGCAAAGGCCAGTTGTCGATCGGCGCGCTGTTCGCGTTCGTGATGTATCGCCGCTATTTGGCCGATAAAGTCGCGGCCGCGCTGGATCAAGTGAACGCGCTGTGGATGCTGCGCTTCCATCTGCAGCGCATCTCCGAAGTGTTCGACGCCGAGCCCGAGCCGCGCTGGAACGATATGCGCGCGCAGGGCGAGTACGTGTCCGCCGGACAGGTTGAAATTCGCGACCTGTTCTTCCGGCACTCGTCCGGCGACCCGATGCTGTTCAACGGATTGAATCTGAAAATCGAGCCGGGCGAATTGGTGATGATCGTCGGCCCGTCCGGCATGGGCAAAAGCACGCTGCTGCGCCTGATCGCGGGCCTGTATCAACCCACGTCCGGCGAAGTGCTGATCGACGGCACCGCGATTTCCGCGTTCGGCCCGCGCGCGCTGCGCAAGTCGATCGGCGCGGTGATGCAGGAGGACGAACTGCTGGCCGGCAGCGTGTTCGACAACATCACCATGTTCGAGGACAACCCGGAACTGCAGCGCGCGATCGACGCGTTGGTCGCGGCGGAGGCGTGGGAGATCGTGCGCGCGCTGCCGCTGGGCATCCACACGCCGGTCGGCGAAGCCGGGCGCGTCCTCTCCGCCGGTCAGCGCCAGCGCTTGATGCTCGCGCGCGCGCTGTACCGCAAGCCGCGCATCCTGCTGCTGGACGAATCGACTTCGAACGTCGATCCGGGCGGCGAAGCGCGGATCTTCCAGCGCTTGAAACAATTGAAATCGACCAAGATCGTGGTGTCGCACCACGGCGCGCTGCGCGAATTCGCCGATCGCGTGGTGGTGTTGGATCGCCGCGGACTGCGGATACAAGGGCGCACCGTCGAGACGGAGCCGACGCCATGAACGAAGCCCCGCTCGACGCCCACGCCGCGCCCACCTCGGCGCCCTCGCCGTCCGCTCCGTCGGATCGGCCGCCGGCTTCGTCCCAACACTCGCTCGTCGCCGGCCAAGCGCCGCTGACGCCGCCCGCGCGCTTGGAGTTGTTCCTGACGCTCGGGCTGGTGACGATGCTGTCGCTGGTCTTCGCCTACGTGGCGATGGTCGAGGTCGGCGTCTCGATCGAATCGCGCGGCGTGCTGTTGTCGCAGGGCGCGGTCGGGCGACTGACCGCGGCGAAAGCCGGCACCGTCGGCGCGATCTACGCGAAGAGCGACGAGACCGTCGCCTCGGGCGAACCCTTGCTCAAGATCGATCACCCGCGCGCCGGCATCGAAGACACCATCGCACTGCTGGAACAGCGCCGCGAGCAGCTCAACCGCAAGCTCGAGCGCGTGCGCCAGGGCGGCGAGAGCGCGGCGGCGACCGAGATCGAGGATCAACTCGAGATGTCGCTGCTGGAAGTGGAGAACCGGCTGCAGTCGATGCGCACCAGCGTCAGCACGCTCGTCTCCGCGCCGCGCAGCGGGCGCTTGATCGATTTCGGCCTGCGCGAGGGCCAAACCGTTCGCCAAGGCCAGCCGTTGGGCTCGGTGGTCGACGACCAGCCCGAATTCCGCGCCGTCGCCTACATCGACGCGTCGCTCGCCGGCAAAGTCGAGGTCGGCACGCCCGCGACCATCGGCATCGAACCCGGGCGCTGGGACGCGCCGTCGGTGATGACCGGCAAAGCGGTGCGGATCGCGCGCCTGCCGGTGCCCGCCGAAACCATCGACCCGACGATGGCCGGACGCGAGCCGCAAATCGAAGTGGAGATCGAGATCGATCCGGCGAGCGTTCCCGCGTCGCCGCCCAAACCCCTGACGCCCGGCATGCCGGTGCCGATCAAGCTGCACGCCGACGAACGCTCGATCGTCGGCTGGGTGCTCCAACGGTTCGAGCGCTGAACCGCCGACGGCGCGCGCCGTCGGACAAGGCCCGGCCCGGTACACTACGCGCCCGTTCCGACCCCGACGCGCGCGCCGCCGCATGACCGATCTGTTCGCCGCCCTGTTGCTCGGCATCATCGAAGGCATCACCGAATTCCTGCCGATCTCCAGCACCGGGCATCTGTTGATCGCCGAACGCTGGCTGGGCCACCGCAGCGACCTGTTCAACGTCGCGATCCAGGCCGGCGCGATCCTCGCGGTGGTCGCGATCTATCGGCAGCGGCTGTGGGACTTGCTGATCGGGTTTCGCGCCCGCGAAAACTACGACTACGCGTTCAAACTCGCGGTCGCGTTCGGCGTCACCGCGATCGGCGGCCTGACCGTCAAAAAATTGGGCTGGAATCTGCCCGACACGGTGCGCCCCATCGCCTGGGCGCTGGTGATCGGCGGCGTGTGGATGCTGCTCGCCGAACGCTTCGCGGCGCGGCGCGCGGCGGAACTGGGCGAGCGCACGACGATTTCGTGGACGGTGGCGATCCTGGTCGGCATCGCCCAGGTGATCGCGGGGGTGTTTCCCGGCACCTCGCGCTCGGGCGCGACGATCTTCGTCGCCCTGCTCGCCGGCACCACCAGCCGCGTCGCCGCCACCGAATTCGCGTTTCTGGTCGGCATCCCGACCATGTTCGCGGCCACCGGCTACGAACTGCTGGATCTGGTGAAGGACGGCGGCGCCGCGCACGAGGATTGGAACGCGTTGGGCGTCGCGTTCGTCGCCTCCGCCATCACCGCCTTCATCGCCGTGAAGTGGCTGCTGCGCTACATCCAGAGCCACAGTTTCGCGCCCTTCGCGTACTATCGATTCGTCCTCGGCGCGGCTTTGCTGGTGTGGCTGCCCGAGGCCTGAAAGCGCCGGCCGCCAAGCCGCACGATACCTTCGGGCGCGTCCGCTCAACCTCCTCCGTTCAGCCTCGCTCGTTCACCATCGACCGTCGATCCCGTCCGCCCCCGGAGCCCGTTATGCGCCGCCTGCCGACCGCCCTCGCCCTGACCCTGCTACTCGGCGCCTGCGCCAGCGGCGCGAACGCCGGCGGCAGCCCGGCCGCGACCGACGTGTCCGGCGCGCGCAAAGCGCGCGTGGACAAGAACGAACTGATCAACGTCGGCGGTTGGAAATTGGAATCCGCGCACGGCGCGGACCGCGCCGGCATCGACGCGCTGTTCGTGGAGAACGCCGCCTACGAACTGAAGTTCGATCGCGATCAAGTCTCGGTGGTCGGCGGCTGCAACCAACTGCGCGGCACGTATTCCGGCAGCAAGCGCATGACGTTCGAAGTCGCCATCGCCACGCGCATGGCCTGCAAAGACGACCGCAATCTGGCCGATCAGCGCATGAGCGAATTGCTCAACGGCAGCTACGGCGCCGAGCTGTTGGAAAGCCAACCGATGCGTCTGCGCCTGACCGGCGACGACGGCACGGTGCTGGTGTTCGTGGCGACGCCGCTGCAGCTCTGACCGCGTCGCAAGCCGCCGACATCTCGCACGCCGCGGACGTCCGTGGCCAGTCCGCGAGCACGGCCGTCCGCGACGCAGCGTTCGCGAAGGCGTCTACGCCATTCGCGGGCCGCGCGTCTGATCTTCCTGACGTTGCTGTAGCTCCTGCGCCGGGGTCTGCGGCGTTGGCTGCCGATTCTGCTCGGCGACTTCGCCCAGGCGGCGGTAGCCCTCCTCCAGCGGCGTCTGCATCGCGACTTGCATCGGCACCGAACCGTAGCGGTCGCTTTCGCGCGTGGTCCCGCGTTCGATCACGAACGCCGTCGTGCCCCCAGCCATGGTCGCGGAAGGCGGATTGAGCGCCACCTCGTCCACGCGCAGCCGCTGGTCGATCGCCACCGTCGCCGCGGCCACGGTAAGGCGCTCGCTGGGTTCGCTGTACGGGATATTCATGGCGGCGTTCAAGCGTTCGACCGCGCCGCGGCTCTGCGCATAGGCCTCGTAACCGGGCTGTCCGGGCTGCGGCGCCGCCGGCGGTAGCGCGGATTGGCGATCGTCGTTCGGCGGAAGCGTCCGATCCCGCGGCGCGAGGGGGTCGCGCAGGTTGTCCATGAGTTCGCGAATGGTCGGCCCCGGCACGCGCTCCACCTCGAAACCGACCCGCGTTCCATACATCGGCGGATTGCTGACGTGGATCCCCAACAGGCTCGGCGATAGGCTCACTTCGAGCTTCTGCTTCGGCGCTTCCAGCGCACCGTACTCGCCCGCGAACACGCGGTTGAAGACGTTGTCGCGCGCATTGGGGTCGCTGGGTGGCCAGGGCTCGCTCACGACGTAGTTCGCCTTGGCCGATGAAGCGTATTGCGTTTCGCCCGCGCGACTGCGGTACTCGGGGTTGGTGAGTACGCCGTTCATCAGCGCGACGTTCTCGGGGCTCAAGCGCGTGCCGGCGGGCAGCGTGATGGCGGCGTATTCGTCGGTCATCTTGACGCTGACGCTGGGGAAATCCACCGCATCCGCGGCCGGGCCGGTCAGGCGGCTGCCGCTGACGTTCAACGGCGTTACCGCTTCGCTGGGCGTGACGGTCAACGGGGCCTTAAGCACATAACCGCCGTCCTTGGCCTCGACGTCCAACTGATAGGCGCCGAGCTTCTCGTCCCAGCGCAACGCGCCGCTCTGGACGTTGTCGCCGTCGATCTCGATCTTCAGCGCCTGCGAGCGCTGCACGCCGGTCGCGAAATCCACGCCCATCGCCAATGGCGAGGGCGGCGACAGTTTCACGTCGGCCAGCCGGCGCGGATCGATCGTCTGCAGGAAATCGTCGACGCTGGCTTGAGAATCGCCGCGCGCATTGTTGCTCATGTATTGCTGCAGTTTGTTCACCGCCGCGTTCGCGGGCCGCATGACGTCGTCGACGCTGGCCTGCGCATCGCCGCGGAGGTTGTTCTGCATGTACTCCTGCAGCTTGCGGATCGCGTCGCCCGCGGGCACCGGCAGACTGGCCTGCCACTTCGCATCGGGCCCGGACTGCTGCGCGTACACGGAGATGTTGGCGATCGCCGGCAGCGGCGTATCCAGCACGCGGTCCCACGCGCGCTGCAGCGCATTGCGTTGATCGGGCGTCTCCGCGACGATCCGGTCGGAGTCCTTCGCGTTCGATTCGGGCGTACGCTGCGGCGGCGCGAGCGACGACGACGGATCGTCGCCGGTCCGCGGTGGCGGCGGATTCTCCTGCCGGGGCTCGACGCGAACGTCCTCGCCGTTGACGGCCGCCTGTCGCCGATCGTCGACGACGTTCACCTGATTCTGGCTACCGATCACCGTGACGTTCTGGTTGCCGGTGACGATCGCGGAGTTCTCGACGCTGCCGGCGATCGCGACGCTGCGGTTGCTCCGTTCGTCGGCCACGGGTGCGCCGGGCGATCCGACTTCGACGCGGTTGTCCTGGCCGATCACCGAGACGTTCTGGTTGCCGGTGACGATATCGCCGCGCAGAGGCTGGTCGTTCTGGACGCGGATCGGCGTTTCGCCCGACGGCGTGGGCGTCACGTCGCCGCGCGCCTGGGGCGGCGCATCGACGCGCACGTCGTTGCCGACCCCGGACACCTGCACGTTGGCGGTGCCGTTCGCGGACTGCACCGTGCCCTCGATGCGGCTGTCCTCGATGCGGATCGTGGTGGCGCCGTTGCCGGAGGCGCCCGGCGAATTCAACACGATGCGCAGCCCCGGGTCGTCGACGACCTGCACGTTGCCGTTGATGTCCGGGCTCGCGTTGCGGCCGTCGATCTGCAGGCCTTCGCCGGCCACCTGCACATTGCCGGTGCCGGAGACGGTTTGGATCGAACCGTTGACGACGCTGTTCTCCACCCGCACGCCGATGCTGCTGCCCGCCGGCGCGCTGATCGAAACCGAGCCGACGCTCTGGTTGCGAAGGTTCACGCCCACATCCGGCGCATCCGGCGGCGCGGGGTTGAGCAAGCGCTGGCCCGGATTCGCCGGCTGCAGCGAGCGCAACGCGTCCATTTGCGACTGCAGTTGGCGCACCGACTCGCCCTGCAGCAGCACGCCGTTCTCGAACGAGCGGCCGTGCTGCAGCATGTCCTGCTGGTTCTGCCACAGATACGCGCTGCCGACGTAGGCCTGTTCGCGGTCGGCGACGATGACGTTGTAGTGCGGGCGCGGCTGCCAGGCGGAGACGTCGTCCACGCGCAGGTTCGGCAACCGCTGCTGCGCATCGGCCAGCAATCGCCGCGACTCGGGGTCCATCTCGCGGAACTGCACCTGCACGTTCACGCCGGCTTCGGCGCGTTCGATGATCGCGCGCGTGGTCTCGGGATTACGCAGTTCGCTCACGCTCACCGTGAGTTCGCGTTCGGCGCCGCGGATCAAGCCGTCCTGGGCGCGGGCGATGTACGGCAAGCGCGCTTCGGGGTCGTTGATCAGCACGCCCTGGCGCGCGGCGTCCGCGGCCAGTTGCTGACGACGGTCGACGCTGGCGTCGCCGATCACCGCTTCGTTGAGGTAGGCGTTGAACGCGCGCGCGGCGTCCGGCGGCAACTGCACGCTAATGTCGGCTTTTTGGCTGGATGCGTCGATCACGGCGCCGGTGCTGAACAGTACCTGGTCGTTCACCGCCACGCCCTTGGCGTGGATCACCTCGCGTTGGGCGGGGTCGTTGCCGAAGAATTCGACCTGTATCTTGTCGCGCTGGATGACCTGTTGCAGTTCGCGGTAGGCGTCGGAACCTTCGAACGAACGGAAGCTCGGTTCGTACGCCACGATCGTCATCGGCGCATCGGGATGCATGCGCCGGAAATCGCTCATCGCTTCGAGCACCTGCCGCGCCTCGCCTTCGTTGCTGAAGGCGATGTTGAACACGGTCAGGCTCGGGTTCTGCCCGGGATCGAGATTGCCGGCGTTGCGACGGATGAAATCGGCCTGGGTTTCGAGCGATTGCGCGCCCAACGCGAGCTGCGGGCGCGGCGTGCCGTCGAGATTGCCGAACGCCGGGTCGCGCAGCGGCAAACCGGTCGGCTCGGTGGCGATCGCGCGGTTGCGGGTGTTCGCTTCGCGATGGACGAAGCTGTCGACCTGGAAACTGTCGTTGAAATCCGGCGATCGCACGTCGACGTAGCGCGGCGCGATGTCGGACGGTTCGATCCGCTGCGTCACTTGGGTGCCGTTGCGGATGCGACCGGTCGCGGTCAGCTCGCCGTTCTCGCCGACGACGATGCGATACGCGCCCTCCATTTCGCGGTCGCGCAGACGCGCCTCGAAGCTCATGCCGGGCTGCAGCGGCATGCTGATCTCGCGATCGGGCTCCATCGGACGCATCCGGATCACGCCGTGACGCACATCGCCGAAGCGATACTCGCCGTCTTCGCCCAAGCGCATGCGGATATCGACCGCGCGGTTCTCGGGCACGAACACGGAGCGTTCGGGATTGTTCGGATCGACCAACTGGAAGCCGCGTCGATCCACGCCGGGTTGCCAACCCGGGGATTGCAGCGCGTCGAAGCGCCAGGTCTCGCCCTGATAGGTCACTTCGCGGCCGACCGGCGTGAAGACCTCCGCCGTGCGCGAGGCCGGCACCACGACCGTGCGCTCGGCGTTGCTCGGATCGCGCAGGACGTGGCCCTCGGCGGTGGTGCCGGCGGTCAGCCAGCGCTCGCGGTCGTACATCACCGCATTGCCCGGTTGCGCCAGCGTCTGCGGCGCGGTCGCGCGCATCTCGAACATCGCCTCCGCCGGCAGCGCCTCCACGCGTTGGCCTTCGGGACGCAGCCGCAAGCGTCCGTTCTCGTCCACGCCCATCACGTCGAAGCGTTGGCCATTCGGCGCCACCAGCGGCTCGGGCGGGCGCATACGGTCTTCGCGCGCGATGGCATGGAAGGGCAGCAGCGGATCGTTCGGCTGCGAAGCGGGCGGCAGTTGCGCGGGATTGCGGTCGGGCTGGTCGGTTCGCGACTGACCGGGCTGATTGGGCGGCTGATTGGGGGGCTGATTCGGCGGCTGGTCGGCGGGCGGAGTACGGTCCTGCGGCGGCGGGGTGCGGTCCGACGGCGGCGGAGAAGCATCGCCCGGGGGCGGCGTCCGCTCGGGCGCTGTCTGTTGCGGCGGCGGTGTCCGATCCGGCGGCGGCGTTTGCGTCGGCGGATCGGGACGGTTCTCGGGCGACGGCGTCTGCTGCGCGCGGTTCTGCGGCTGCCCTTCTGGCAGCGGCTGCAGCGCTTGGTTCAGGCCGTCGTCGCCGATCCGCGCGTGCGTCGCGTCCCACTGATCGCCCGGCACCATCGCGGTGCGGTTGATGTTGCCCGCGCGCGCCTGCGCGACGATGTACTCGCGCGCGGCGTCGATATCGAGATCACCGTTGGGGCGAACGATCCCGCGGTCGCCGGGGAACGGGTACCACTGATCGTTGGTGCCGAATCCCAAATAGCGCTGACCGTCGGCGGTCTGCCCGTCGCGAATTTCGATCATCAGCCGCTGTCGATCCGCGCCGACGATCTCCACCGCTTGGCCGCTGCCGGCGGTGGCGACGACGCGCTGCGGATTGCCCTGCCCGTCGATCACGACGGCGTTGCCGACCGATCCCAGCCGCTGCTCTTCGATGCGCCGCTGCTGCCAACTGTCGTAGGACACCAGCGCGTCGCGCTGCGCGCTGCCGGTGTTGAGGTCGTTCATGATCGCCTGCGCGGCGCGCTCGCGATTGATCGTGCCGTCGGCGTTGAAGACGCGGTCGCTGTCTTGGAACGGGTACCACCGGTCGTTGGTGCCCCAACCGACGTACTGCTGTCCGCCGGCCACGGTCGCGGTGCGGATCTCGGCGATGTAGCGGGCATCGCCGCTCTGCAGTTCGATGGTCTCCGGCCGCCGCGCGGTGGCGTAGACCTGCCGCGGCTGGCCGGTGGCATCGATCACGACCGCATTGGCGACCGACCGCTCGCGGATGCCTTCGATCCGGATCTCGCCGCGCGCTTGATCGACCAAGCCGTCGAAATAACGACGGCTCTGGCTGCCGGGCGTCATCAGGTCGTCGTACAGCCGCGCGTAGTCGGCGGTGCTGCGGCCGCCCATGGCGTCGCGGATATCGCCCAGCGCCCGCCGCGCGGCGGGCACGTCGGCGTCCGCGATGTTCGCCGCGCGCAGGTAGGCGTTGCCGATCAGCCCGATGTCGCCGTTGCCGCGGCCGTATAGCAGTTCCGGACTGTTGCGCAGGTTCTCGATCGCGTTGCCGGACCGGCCCTGCGACCAACGCACGATTTCGCCGTTGAGTTCGCGCGCCAGCGCGCCCTCGAAACCGAGCGCGCCGGAGATCAACTGCGCCTGCGCGCTCTCGGGCAGGCGCTGACGGCCGGTCGGGGTCGCCAGCGGGTCCGGCGCGGGCGCGGCGTTGGGCACGCGCGTGGGCGACCCCGGACTCGGGTCGGGCGTGCGGTTCGGCGCGCCCGGGGTCTGCGAGACACCGGGCGATTCCGACGGGTTGCGATTGCGCGGCCGCCCGTTCTCCAGCACCTCCATCGCATCGGCGATGTTGTGGATGCGGCCGGCGCGCATTTCCGAGGCCAGCGCGCCGAGCCGGCCGACCGATTCGGCGGCGTCGCGAATATCCAGCGCGGTGATCACCGCCTGACCGGTGATGTAGCCCTTGCGGTAGTCCGACTCGCCCCAGCGGCCGATTTCCGTCTGCAGTTGACGGTAGGCCTCCTGCACCGCCTGCGGCAGGCGATCCACCGACCCGACGAGGTTGGTGAATTGGCGGCCGGCCTCGAGCGGGTTGGCGGCGATGGTGAGCAAGTCGCGGGCGCCGCGGCCGTAGTTCTCGGCCACGGCGTCGGCCGCGCCGGCGGAGAAAGCCAGCGGACCGTTTTGCCCCTCCATCGCGCCGAACAGACGGAACGACTGCTGCCCGCCGGTCTGCTGGATGTGTCGGGCCGTGGCCTGCTTGGCCTCGTCGGTCAGTTGGTCCAGCGGCGTGCGCTCGAACAGGTTGAGCGGGTTCTGGCGATGATCGAGCGTGCGCAGGTACTGGTTGAAGTCGTTGGGCGACATCGCGCTGGCGCGTTCGAGCAGTTCGCTGGTGGCGCCGTACAGGAACGCGTTGCCGACGTGGCCGAACGGCGCGCGGTCGGCCATCTGCCGCAGCGCGCCGCCGACCAGCCCGGCGGTCTCGTCGGGGTTGCCGCCGCGCGACTGCACGACCTGGCGGATCAATTGGACGTTGGCGCGCGCCGCCTGGTAGTCGACCCGCGACCACTCCGGGTTGGCCAGATCGCTACCGCCCCACTCATCGGGGACGAAACTCGGGGCGGTACTGCGCGGTGGGGGCGATTCGCTCATGACGTCCTTCGTGTCGGGCATGGCGAGGCCGGGGCCGCGCGTACCGCGCTCCACGCGACGCGCGCCCGACCTCACTGGGGGAGATGCGAGCGCAGCCTACGGGCCCGAATCCACCGCGAATCGCGACATTCGTCACAAGAGAGAAGGGCGAGAGAATTATGAGAGGCGCGCGAATGCGGCGTGCGCGCCTAGGGCACGCACGGGATCGTCGTGGTCAACGAAAGCGACGCAACGCCGCTCCCGGCATCGCGGCGCGGCCCGTTCGGGAGGCGCCGCCGGCAGAGCTCAGCCGCTCACCGCGGGATTGAGCGAATACACCCCGTAGAGCGCCGCTTCGGCCAGCACGTGGCCGCGCATAGCGCGAAAGACATCGCCGGCGTCGAAACGCGCCGGCAATTCCAAGCGGGCCGCGTCGAGCGCGAACACGCGGAAGAAATATCGATGCTCGCGCAGATCGTGCGCGGGCGGATACGGGCCGTCGTAGCCGAGGTAATCGCCGCTCATGTGAGCGTCGCCGGCGAACCAGCCGGTGTAGTCGTTCAGGCCGTGCCGCGCGCCGGCCGGGCCGGCGGGCGCGGGTTTGCCCTTCGCGGTCACGCCGTCGCTGCAGGCGCCGGCCGCCAGTTCGCGCACGTCGGCCGGAATGTCGATCATCACCCAATGCACGAAATCGCCGCGCGGATGATCCACCGGAATCGGCGTGGCCTCGTCCGCCACCAAGGCGCCATCGGTGGGCGCGTCGGTGTCGATGCACAGCAGCGCGAACGAACGCGTACCCGACGGCGCGTCGTCCCAACGCAGATGCGGATTGCGGTTGCCGCCGAACCCCTGCGGCGTGCCCATCGCGAATTCCGCGGGAATGCGATGGCGATGTTCGAAACTGTCGCTGACGATGCGCATACGGGCTCCTTGTGGCGGCGCTCGCGGCAGCGAAGACGCCGCGACGGGGTGAGCGAACGAAACGAAACGCGGGACTGGGCTTCCTAGGCGAAGCGTGCGAACCAGGTCGCGGCGCGCACGCACCACCGATCACACGGCCGGGTACCCCAACTTCTGCGCCACGTCCGACAGCGCCGCGAACGCGTCCGCGAGCGGTTTGGCGTAGTGGCGCCAGTGGCCGTAGGGGAACCGCTCGGGGCCGAAGGCTTCGCGCGGAATCACGCGAATTTCCTCCAGGCCCAGGCCGCTGCCGATGTCGGCGGCGAAGGCTTCCGGGTCGGCGTAGGCGTGGTCGGTGCGGATCAACCGATGCGGCTGCAGCGCGTCGCGATCGATCTCGATCGTCTGCTTGAGCTGCTGCGCCATCCACGCCGCGGCGACGTGCGCCGAGGCGATGCCGTACGGCACGCGGCTGCCGAAGGCGAGCCATTCCAGCAGCATGTCGCGCGGGTCGCGGATCGCGAACAGCAGGATCGCTTCCGGCTGCAGCGGGCGCGTGACCTTCAGCAAGGCGTTGTCCCAGTACGGCAGCCAGTCGATGACGATACCGTCGTGTACGCCGCGCGCCGGCAGGGCCGCGCGCCACTGCTCCACGAAAAACTCGGGCGACAGCGAACCGTCGGCGAGCGCCTGGATGCGATCGGGGTTCTGCAGCGGGTCGCGCGGCGCATCGGCGTCGAAACGATCGGCGCGCAGCGGGTAGCCGGCCTGCGAAATCACGGTGGCGACCTGCTCCACGCGCGAACCCGGCAATCCGTACAAGTACGCGACCGGCGGCCGGCCCGGCAACATCGGCGCCGCCTCCGGCCACGGCGCCTGCGCGCCGGTGGCGGGCAGCAGCGGCCAGCGCGCGGACGCGTCGGCGGCGCTGTGCGCTTGCCAGGTCGCCGCCGCGTCGGCGTAGCGACCGGCGCGGTCCTGGGCGTAGCCCAGCCACGACAGCAGGTTCTGTTTCGCGCGCGGATCCTCGGCCTTCGCGATCAAACCCTGCACGCGTTCCACCGCGGCCGGCGGGTCGTCGCGCAGCAGCGCATCGAGCACCCGCAGTTCGGCGCTGGCGCGTCCGGGTTCGCGTTCGACGATGCGCTTGGCCACGGCCACGCTGTCGTCGCGACGACCGACGGCTTCCAGCGCGTGCATCTTCGCGTCCAGCGCGTCGAGATCGTCGGGCATCGCCGTCAACCAGCGTTCGACCGTGGTCAGCGCACCCGCGCCGGCTTCGGGTTCGAAGGCCATGCGCAATTGCCACAGATGCCGCGTCGTCGGCGCGGCGGCCAAGGCCGCTTCCAGCGCCTCGCGGGCCTCATCCATCGCGCCGGTGTGGCGCCAAATCTTGGCGAGCGCCGATGCCGTGCGCGGGTCGCGCGGGTCTTCGCGGAAGGCCTCGCGCAGCAGCGCGATCGAGGTATCGTGACGGCCCAGCATCCATTCCAATTCGGCGGTCATGCGTTTGAGCGCCGGGGTCGCCGTCTGCGCATCGTCCAACAACGGCTGCAGCGCTTCGCGCGCTTCCGCGGGCCGCTGTTGTTGCAACAGCAGATCGGCGAGCAGTCCGCGCAGGGCGTTCGCGTTCGGCCCCAATTCGATCACCCGGCGGAACGCTTGTTCGGCGAACCCGAGCTGGCCCTGTTTCAGATGCGCGAAGCCCAGCGCGTACAGCACCTGGGCGTCGTCCGGGGCCTGCGCCGAGGCCTGGGTCAGCAGGCTCTGCGCGCGCGCGCCGTCGCCGCGGAAGGACGCGACGATGCCGGCGATGGTCTTGGTCCACGGATGATCCGGCGCGATGCGCGCGGCCATGCGCTGCAGGCGCTCGGCCTCGTCGTAATCGCCGCGCCCCACCGCGATCTGCGCCTGCGCGATGTAGGCGTCGAAGCGGTTGGGGTCCAGATCGAGCGTGCGGCCCAACGCGGCTTGGGCTTCGTTGAGCTTGCGCTCGCCGAGCAGAAACCCGGCGCGCTGGAAATGCAGGCCGGCGTCGTCGGGCGCCAGCAGCACCGCGCGCGAAATCGCGCTGGACGCGGTGGCGGCGTCGCCGCTGGCGCGCGCGGCGTGCGCCAACAGCGCGTGGGCCTGCGCGTCCTGCGGAGTTTCGGCGACCGCGAGGCGGGCCAGCGAGAGCGCTTCGGCGTGAGCGCCGCGACGCAGGGCGTCGAGAATTCGTGCGTGCATGAGGACTGACAACGGCGGGGCGAGAGCCCGGAGCCGGGCATTGTAGCGTCCGCCCCCGCGATGCCCTTGCGCGAACGCAAGGTTTCGGGCGCGGCGAGGCGGCGGCTCAGTGCGTCAGCCCGGCGGCAGCGCCGCCGATAAGCGCTCGGTCGCCCAGCGTTCGGCGTAACCGTCCAGCGACAGCGACTCCATGAACCCGCAGTGCCCGCCCCAGCGCGCGATTTCCACCCGCGTCTCGGCGGCAAGCCGCAGCGAACGGAACTGCGCCACCGGAATCACCGGGTCGTCCTCGGCGGTCAAAATATCCGCCGGCACGGTCAGCCCAGCCAACCGATCCCCCGCGATCGAGTAGCCGTCGAAATAATCTTCCAAGCTGTCGAAGTCGGTATGCCGCTCGACCAACCAGCGGGTCAGCTCGCGCATGCGCAACTGCAGAATGCGGTCGTCGAAGTCGTAGCGCTCGGGAAACGCCGCGCGCTTGCGGCGCAGCGACGCGCGCCAGCTTTCCTCGAAATGGCGCATGTAGACCGGCAAACCGCGCTCCATTTCGACGATGGTCACCGCCGGGTCGAGCACCGGACACACCGCCGCGACCCGCGCCAGCGGCAGGCCCGCGTCCGGCGCGCGGGAGGCCACGCGCAGCGCGAAATTGCCGCCCAGCGAATACCCCGCCACCACCATCGGCCGGCCGTCGGCGAAACGGCGCTCCACGTCCACCGCGGCGTTGACCACTTCGTCGATGCGGTTGGAGTGGAACAAGGCTTCGTTGAGATGATGGGTGTCGCCGTGATCGCGGAAATTCAGACGGAACACGTCGAAGCCCGCGTGCAGCAAACGCGCCGCGGTCAATCGCATGTAGCTCGATTCGATGCTGCCTTCCCACCCGTGCAGCAACAGCGCCAAGCCGCGCGCGGCGCGATCCGGCACGCGGCTGTGCATGCCGTGCAAACGCACGCCTTCGCCGCCGTCGATCACATGCGGCGTCGACACCGCCCCGGTCCGCCGCAGCAACCATGCGCCGCGCGCGCGCCGCATCGGGCTGGTGCCCAGCGCCGATTGCGTGTGCGGGTTGCGCAGCCAGAACGGCGGGCGGTAGGGCGATTCGAGAATCTGCGCGTCGTAGCGGCGCGCATCGCGGGTCGGCGGCGTCGGCCGGGGCGAGCGTCCTGCGTTCGCGAGCGAATCGCTCACTCGGCTTCCATCGCGTCCACGATCCGCGCGCGCGCGGTGTCCGCGATCTTGCGGCGACCGTCGCTATCGCCGGGCAGGATGGGTTCGAGGAAGATCGCTTCGCCGCTGCGCGCGGGTTCGCCCAGCAAGCGCCAGAAATTCTGGAAGAAATTCTCGTTCGGGCCGAACGCGACCACCGTCTGCGCATCGCCGCGCGTGCCGTAGCGCAACGCCACCGGCTGCACCGGCACGTCGGCTTCCACCGCGGCCAGGAAGATGCGCGCGTGGAACGGGCCGACCTCCTCGCCGCTGCGGGTGCGACCTTCCGGAAAGACCGCAACCGCGCGACCGGCGCGCAAACGCGCCAACATTTCGTGCATCACGCCGCCGAGCGATTCCTGATTGCCGCGCTGGTGGTAAATGGTTTCGCCCATCGTCGCCAGCCAACCCACCAACGGCCAGCCGGCGATTTCGCGCTTGGCCACGAAGCCCATCATCCGCTGCGCGTGCAGCGCGACGATATCGATCCAGCTCACGTGATTGGCCACGAACATCACCGCGCCCGGCAGCGGCGCGCCGACCCGGCGCATGCGGAACCCGAAGACCCGCATCAAGCCGCCCTGCCACCAACGCACCATCCGGTGCTTCAGCGGCGCGCCGCCGACGCGCAGCCCGCCGAACGGCGGCGACATCAACACCAGTGTGATCGGCAGATGCACCGCGACGTGCCACGCCAGCATCGGCAGGCGATAGGCATAGCGCAGCGCCCGCGGGACGCGGGAAGCGGAGACGGACCGGGTCATGCCGCCACCATACCGAAGCGAATTAGAGCCCGGCATCGGTCGCGCCGCGCGCCGATGACCGTGTCCGGGGCCGCGCCGACCTCACGCATCGCGCCGAGGCACCACGGCCAGGGTCAGACGCGACACGCAGCACAGCCGTCCCAGCGGGTCCTCGATGCGGATCTCCCACACTTGAGTCCTGCGACCGATGTGCAGCGGTCGCGCGGTGCCGGTCACCAGGCCTTCGCGCACCGCCGCCAGATGATTCGCGTTGATTTCGAGGCCCACGCACATTTCGTCGGGGCCGACGCACAGATTGCCGGCGGAGCTGCCGAGGGTCTCGGCCAGCAGCACCGACGCGCCGCCGTGCAGCAAACCGTAGGGCTGCCGAGTTCGCCCATCGACCGGCATGGTGCCGCGGACGAAATCCTCGCCCACCTCGGTGAAGACGATACCCAGCGCCTCCATCGCGGTGTCGCGGGAGCGCGCGTTCAAGGCATCGAGAGAAGCGTGGCCGCGAAACGGGCGCGGCGAGGAGGGGGACGTCATCCGCGCAGGATACCGGATCGGCCGAAAAAGACGCCCGACGCGAGACCGTACGGGAGAGTGCGTACGGCATCGGCGTCGGGCCGGGGAAGAACGATTCCGAAGGGAAATACGGGCGAAACGCTTCAGACAGCGATACCGGATTCGGACGCGCGCGCCGACCGCGGGGGAGGAGACGGTCGGCGCGCGGGGCGCGAAAAACTCACGAACTCAGCCGGCGACCGAAACACTGCGATTGCGCGATGGGAGAGCGGCGGCGAAGCGGGCAGACGAGCGGTCGATTCGTCGGCAGCGCCCGCACGGGTGCCGGACTCGCCGCTCGCATCGCGATCAAGGTCGATCGCGATGCGCTGGCCTTTAAGCGCAACGGAAGCGCGCGGCGCCCCAGTCGCTGGTGTAGCGGCGGTCCATCCCGTAGCCGCTGCTACGGCCGTAACCGACGCCGACATCGCGGCTGCGGTAGCGCTGATGGCCGTCCAGCGCGACGACGTTGTCGACGGCGGCTTCGGCGTCATGCGCTTGGGGCGCATGCGCTTCGAGGGCATGCGTTTCGACGGCGGTGAGGACAAGGGTGGATTCGGTGTTCATGGAAGGCTCCGGGGGAAGACGTTGTGGCGATCGTTGTGGTGTCGGCGATGGGGTCCGGGGAACGCGGCTGCGGCCAGTGGGCTCAGCGAGCAAGCGATGCAGGCACGCTTAGCAGGCACGCTCAGCAGGCATGCTCAGCAGAACCTGAAGCGCGGCGCGCCCCAGTCGCTGGTGTAGCGGCGGTCGAGGCCGTAGCCGCTGCTGCGGCCGTAGCCGCTGCTGCGGCCGTAGCCGATGCCGAAGTCGCGTTCGCGACGGGCGAGACGAGCGTTGGCGACGATGTCGATCAGGGCCTGCGAGGCGGGGGTCGGGGCGGTGCGGGTCGTGGTGTTCATGGTGGGCTCCGGAATCGTTGGTGACTTGGTGTGTTGGTAAAGTACAACACCTATCCAGCAAATCACCTGTGCTGGAAGTCACGCCGGCGGCGCCACGTTTTTATCTGATTGATTTTTAACAACAATTTTCAATACCGGCCGAAGACCCAACCGACGAACGGTCGATTCCAGCGCAGAGGGGAGGTCAAACGACGGTGTTGTGGGCTCGGAACCCCATATCCTCGCCCTCGGAGAGCATCCCAAACGTTCGCGCGGCACCCGCCGTACATTCCGAACGGCGGGTACCGCGTCTGTCCGTCAGAAGCCCGAGGGCCGCGCTTCGCCGAGGGCCCGATAGAAGTTGCTGTCCTTCAACGGAAAGTTGGCGGCACCCCAATTGACGCTGGACAGCGCTCTCGCGGCGTCGGGCTTGTATTGCCATAGGAACCCGTAATCGACGAGGGCCTGCATACCCCCCTGCTGGTCGGTCGGGCCCATCGCATGCGTTCCGGCGCCCAGAAAGCCGGTTTGATAAACGACTTTGACGTGCCCGCCGCTGGACACGCCGTTGCTGTAGTTGGCCGCTCCCCTCGCGCCGTATCGCGTGACCCAATGACCATGCTGCGAATACGAAACGGCATACAGGCTGCCCGTGGATCCGGTCGGCGTGCATCCGCCCGCATTGATCCACAGAATCACCGCCTCCCAATCGTGACGATGCCCCAGCACGCCGCCCCACCCGCCCTGGTCTTTCGGGAAATACCACGAATACATCACCGCGCATTTGCCCGACCCGGGCGTGCCGAGCCAATGTCCGCGAACGTAGATTTGGCCTTTAGAACCATCGCTGCAACCCGAATCGATGCCGCCGCTCGGATTGAGGCCGCCGCTCCAATTGCCCCACGAATCCACCGCCGGATAGGGATGACACGCCCGGTTGAGCGTCAGCAAAGGCTGCCAACGCCGCTCCGACGCGCTGGAATATTGCGTGCCTACGATCGGGCGAACGGACGAATGCGGTATCTGTTGGCCGGCATGCGCATCGCCGATCGGCATACCGATCGCAACGAGCGACGAAAACGCGAGCGAAGCGATGCGCGAACGCGCACCTGTATTGAACGATGTCATCTCGATCTCCTATCTCGGGATTGAAGCGCGGCCGCGGACGCGTCGCGCGCGCGTACGTCGGCTTCGCGAGCGATCGCTCGAAGCACGCGTCGAGGAGAACGGATCGGTACGCGGCGCGTTGACTCGGGTCGCGAATGCGCGCGCGATCAAACGACGAAACGCGCCAATGCGCGTTGCCCGAAACGCTTAGAGAATCGGCGCCAATCCGGCCCCGAAGGCCGTGAAGATGCGGGTCAGCGGGCGCTTGAGCGGGTCCACTTCGGGGAAATCGCCGACCGGTTCGTAGCAGCGACGGAATTCGGGGTCTCGGGGCGACATCGGCGTCGGGCAATCCGGGCCGGGGACGAATTCGTAGCTCGTCGCGTAGCGCACCGGCCAGAAATCGAACACCGGCAAATATTCGGTGATCTTCGCCAGCGAATACTCCAAACCGGAGAAATAGCGCGCTTTATCGCGCCGCGCGATCGTCCATGCGTTGGCCGGCGACGCATCGCGCTCGATGCTGGCGGCGAGCGCTTTCGCGAACGCCGGGTCTTCGATCGCCAGCGCCGATTCGGTGTTGTAGTTTTCGCCGCGCGGATCGAAGTTGTGCGTGCCGATCACGCCGATGCGCTCGTCGATCACCAGCGACTTGGCGTGCAAACCGAAGCGCACGCCGCCGCGCAACAACGGCACGCGTTCGTTGGCGCCGCGTTTGGAATAACGCAAGGCCGAATACTCGCGCGCCAACGGCGTCGGCCGGTCCGGCGAACGGCTGCCGCCCGCGCCCGAACCGCGGCCGCTGCCCAACACCGCGGCGCTGCCGTCTTCGCGCCACTGCACGCCGACGGTGCCGGTGGCTTCCAGATCGATCGGCGCGTCCTGTGGAAACGGTTTGAATTCGTGGATCTCGAATTTGAAATCGCGCAGATAACGCCGCTTGTACTTGTACGACAGCGCGTACGGAATGAATGCATCGGTGGCCGCGAGGCTGTTGGTGGACACCACCACGCGCGGCGGCTTCTCGCGCTTCTGCAGCCGATAGAACATCCGCTGCGCCGGCTTGGACAACACGAGATACGGCGTTTGCAGCAACACGCGTTCGCGCGCCGATTCGATCATGTCGCGCATGCGCTCGGACGGCGGGCCGCCGTTTTCGTCGAACTCGTGATGCTTGTCGGGCAAATCGGCGATGAAGCGCACGCCGCGCACCGGAATGGCGGCGTCGGCCAAGCGCGTGCGGATCAACTCCGTATCGTCGGCGTCGCGGCCGATCGCTTCGATCCGTCGCGGTTGCGCGGGCTGCGGATGCCGCAGCGGCGGCGCGCCTTCGCGCATCAGCACGCGGCCCACGTCCGACAATTTCGTCAACGGCGTGCTGAGCGGCGCGGACCAATACGCCTCGAAATTCCGCGTCATCTGCGGCACCACCGGGCCGGCGATCAACAGATCACGATCGCGGAAGTTGAATTTCGGGCTCCAGTCGTAATAGTCGTCCTGATAATTGCGCCCGCCGGTGATGGCGACCAAATCGTCCACCACCATCAGCTTGTTGTGCATCCGCTGATTCAGTCGACGGAAACAGCACAGCGTCGCGAAGGCGTACATCGGATAACTGAAGCGCGCCCGCCCCAGCACCGGGTTGTATAAGCGCATCTCGAAATTGACGTGCGCGGCCGACAGCGCGGTGAGCGTGTCGACGTGCCGCAACGCCGCGAGCTGATCGACCAACACCCGCACTTTCACTCCGCGACGCGCGGCGGCCAACAGTTCGTCGAGCACCAACCGCCCGGCGTCGTCCTCGTCGTAGATGTAGGTTTGGATCTCGATACTGCGCTGCGCGCCGCGGATCAAATCCAAACGCGCCAGCAGCGCGTCCTGGCCGTAGTCCAAGATCAATGCGTAATGCGGCGGGCCGGCGACGGATTTCGCCCCGAGCGATGCGGCGTCGCCGATGTCGCTCGTAGGTTCGTTCGCAAGTGCGCCGGACATTTCGCTCGGGATGTCGTCGCGACCTTCGCGGCCGGTTTCGGCGACGCCGGCCTGCGCGAGGGGCGCATCGACCGTCGCGTCGACTTCGGGCTGCGCGGACGGATCGCGAGACGTCTCGCCATCGGCATCGACATCCGCATCGGACGACGCGGCGCGGTCGTACGTCGCCTGCGTCGCCGCGCGCACGCCCAATTCGCGCAAGGGCGACGGCCGAGCGCAGGCGTCTTCGCGCGCGCAATCGACCACGGTGCTGCGCAGCGAGGCCGCGATGCGTTCGGCGCGCGCGTGATCGCGATCGGACAACGTCGCGCAGGCGGCATTGAGCAACGCCAACGCCGCGACCGCGACGGTGCGCAGAACACGGCTCGATCCGGGACGCGACGCGACGCGGGGCGTCGCCGACATCGCGCTCACGGCGCCGCGTCCTCGCCGTCTTCGCGCCGACGCAAGCGCAGGCGGAAACGCACCCAATCGGACGTGGCGAACAGCCAGCGATCCACGCCGTAATCGCTGCGTCGCACCGAGCCGGCGGCGACGACGTCGCAATCCAGCGCCGGACGTTCGCAGGCGGCGGGTTCGACCCGGAACGTTTCGCGACGGCGCACGTCGCGGATGCGCAATTCGCCGCCGAGATTGCCGCCTTTACGCAAGAGTTCGCCGTCGTAGGCGTCGGAGACGAATTCGACGTGACTGAAACGCGCGGCGTCGAAGAAGCCTTCGCCGCGGGTGAAGCCGGTGTATTTTGGGTGATTGACGATTTCGACCGCGCGCGCGTCCAAGCGCAGACGCGTGCGGAAACGGCCGTCGTCGAGCGTTTCGATGCGGCCTTCGTAACGCGGGAAACGCCCTTGCAGCGTTTGTCCCCAGCGCGTTTTCAGCGTGAACTCGATCCGCGTGAACGTCGGATCGAATTCGCTCGCGACGCACGGCGACGCCGCGCAGACGCAGGCGATGGCGGCGCCGAACAACGCCGAGACGGTGGTCCACGGCCGCGCGAGCCGTCGCCGTTCGTTCCGAACCGGCGCGCACGAGGCATTCGCGCGCGTCCGCGCGAGGATGCGCATCCGCGCGCGCATCGCGCCCTCCGTCACGGCCACCAAAACGCCGCGAGCTTCGCGCCGGCGGGTTCGATGCCCATCTCGCCGAGGTGCAGCACGACGACGCTGCCCGGCGGCATGCCGCGGTAGTCGCCCGACTGGCCGCTGTGCAGCAGCGCCGCCAAGCGCTCGAGGCCCGGGTTGTGGCCGACGACCATCAGGCGCTCGGCCTGGGCGTCCTCTTCGAGCAGCAACGAGATCAAGTCGCCCGGGGACGCTTCGTAGATGCCGTCGACTAAGCGCTGTTCGACGTAGCCCACGCTGCGCAACACCGCTTCGAGGGTCTCGCGCGTACGTCGCGCGGGCGAGCACAGCACGCGATCCGGAATCAGCCGCTGTTCGGCCAACCAGCGGCCGGCGGCTTCGGCTTCGGCCAGCCCTTCGGCCGAGAGCGCGCGATCGATGTCCGACTGCTCCGCGCTGGCGGGTTGGGCGTGGGCGTGTCGGAGCAGGATCAGTGTTCTCATGGCGCTCGCGGTCTCGTAGGAGTCGAAGCCCCGCCGCACGCGCATCGCGTCGACGGAACGGACCCGCAGCTTAACGCGAACCGGCGGACGCGAACACGCGCGCCGTCGCGGACCCGCGCCGCGGGCGGTGCGCGCGACGGCGGCGGTTCAGACGACGCCCTGCGGCAACCGACGCAGCGCGTCGCGAAAGAACAGACGATCGGCGGGCGTCAATTCGCGCAAACGTCGGCGCAGGCGCTCCACCGCCTCGGCCGCGCGCGTCGGGTCGCCGTCGTGGGCCTCGTACCACGCGGCTTCCAACAGCACGTTCGCGCGCTGCAGCGCGTCGATCTGCACGCGGCCGGCGTCGACATCGGCCTGCATCGACGCCGCCAACTCGCGCCAACTCGACCATTGCGCATGCAGGGTCATCGGCGCGATCAGCGCGCGGAAGGCTTCCGGCGACAGCACCGGCCAGCGACGAAAGACCTCCGGCGTTGGATGCGGCGCATCCGGGCCGTTGCGTCGCGCCATGCGCAGCAAATAGATCGTGTTCCAGAAGCCGCCGCCGACGCCGTGCCGGTCGCCGAGCCACGCCGCTAGGCCGATCCAGCGCAGCGGTTCGCCGTCTTCGCCGGGCACATCCAGCCCGCAGCGCTGGAACAGCCACAGCGACCAACCGAGATTGCTCGCGGTCGAGGCCGCGGCGTCGAACAACTCCGCTTCGTTCGCCAGCGCCAGCGCGGCGCGATACTGCTGCACCGCATGCCGCGCCGCCGCGCTGCGGTCGGCGTGCGCGGCCGATTCGTCCAGCGCGATCGCGCGATGGATCAGCGCCTGCAGATTGGCGTGTTCGCTGCGCACCCGCGGGTGGTATTGGAACAAACCGACCCAGCGCGGATCTTCGGCGGCCTGCCGCAGAATTTGCCGCGCCGCCTGCGGGTCGCGGCCGGCGTAGGCGCACCACGCGCGCACGATCGCCGCCATCGCGCCCAACCAGGCATGTTCGGGCGCGCGCTCGTCGTGCCAATGGCGGTCGAGTTCGGCCAACACCGCGCGCGCGGCGTCGGCATTGCCGGCGCGGCGCCACACCATCGCCTGCTGCAGCAGCGCCAGCGCTTGCAGCCACGGGTCGTCGGTCAGATGCTGCGCCCGCCGATAGCCGGCCAAAGCGCCGTGTTCGCGATCCAGAATCAACCGGCCGTCGAGCATGTCGCGGCGTGCGCCGGCCCACGCATGCCAATACGCGGGCGAGGCGCGGCTGATCGCTTCGGTCGTCTGCGTCGAGGATGGGCTCGCGGTCGCGCCCAGCCATGCGATCACCGCCTGCGCATCAGCGGGCTCGCCGTGCAGACGCACGCGCAAGCGCGCGGCCTCGCCGTCCGCCAGCCAATACGGGCCGCGGCTGCGGCCCGGCAGCGGCAGCAGATCCGGATCGCGTTCGCGGTCGGTGCCCCAGCCCACGCGCAGGCCCCACTGCGCGAAATCGCCGAACGCGCGGCTGACGATCATCCGCAGATGGCGCGCGTTCGGAAAACGCTCGCGCACCTGCGATTCGCGCACCCAGCCCTCGCCCGACTGCGCCGCCAGCCACAGCCGCAGCAGCAACCACAGCGATTGGTGCCGCGCCGGTTGCCCGCGCACGCGCGCGGGCGTGCCCAGTTCGATCTCGATCTCGCGCGCGTTCGGCGATGTCGCCGATGCGCGTCGTCGGTTCGGTGCGCGGGTCGTCATCGTCGAAGTGTGGCATGCGCGAGCCGCGACGGTGACGATCGTGACGGCCGTGACGACGGCGACGACGCGACCGCTTGGGCGCATCGGCGTCGCGTCGCAGACTGCGTCCGCACCCAACGCCGGAGATTCCCGATGTCGCTCTCGCTTCGCACGCTCGCCCTCGCCGCCGCCATCCTTTCCGCCGCCGCCTCGTCGTCCTTCGCCGCACCGCCGGCCGCCGCGGCGCCGAAGTCGAGCGAACAACGCGCGAGCCTCGCCACCGCCCGCTTCGCCGACTACGGCCATGACGGCACGTTCCTGCTGCAGCGCGACGGCGCACCGACGCAAGTGGTGCACAACGCCGCGTTCGCCGACACGCCGCTGCGGCCGGCATCGACGTTCAAGGTGATGCTGGGATTGATCGCCCTCGAAACCGGCGCGCTGAAAAGCGCCGACGAGATCGTGCGCTGGGACGGCACGCCGTATCCCAAACATCCCGAATGGCAACGCGACATGACCCTGCGCCAAGCCATGCAAAGCTCCAGCGAAGGCTATTTCCGCATTCTGGCTAAACGCATCGGCCGCGAACGCTTGGCGCAGTGGGTGACGCGCGTGGGCTACGGCAACGGCCGCATCGGCGACAGCGCCCCGGACGTCTGGCACGACGGCGTGCTCACCGTCACCGCGCGCCAACAACTCGCGTTCGTCGATCGCCTGCGCCGCAACGATCTGCCGTTCTCGAAAGCCACCCTCGCCTCGGTCAAAGCCGCGATGCGCGAAGACGGCAAAGGCGCGACCCGCGTCTATGGCAAAACCGGCACGCATATGGACGACAACGACCATGGCAACGCCTGGTGGATCGGCTGGGTCGAAGGCCCGCGCGGCAACGTCAGTTTCGCCCTCGGCGTCGATTTGAAAACCGCCGACGACCGCGCGCAGCGGATCGCGTTGGGGAAGGCGTTGCTCAAGGATGCGGGGTTGTTGGCGGGGAAGTGAGCGCACGTCGCATCTCGCAGAGCTAATGTTCAAAATCGTTCACACGTGATCACTCCTCCCCTTGCGCGCAGCGCAGGGGGAGGCCGGGAGGGGGTTGTGAGACGCGAGGGTTTACGACCCCTCCCTAACCCTCCCCTTCGCTTCGCGAAAGGGAGGGAACATCGAAAGATGGCGTTTCCATTCGCGATTCGCGCGCGATCACTCCTCCCCTCGCGCATAGCGCAGGGGAAGGTCGGGAGGGGGTTGTGAAGCGCGGGTCCACTCGCCTCGATAGCGCAAGTTTCAAGCCGCTGAAAGATTGAGTACCGCACTCGCAATGAACGAGAGGGAATCAAGTCCACTCACCGAAAGCGCATCGCCCAGCACGATGCGTTCGTCATGTGCTCCTCACGCTCTCGAAACGCGCTTCGAGCGCTTCGATCTGATCGCGATCCAACGTCACGCCATCCAGCCACACGCGCTTCATCGCCGGCAATGCCAGCAGCAAGGGCACGATGATCTTACCGTCGAGCGGCGCATCGTCGTATCCGCCCAGCGAAACGTATTCGAGCGCGGGAAAACGATGCAGCAACTCGAAGTCCTCTTCCCGCAGCGATGTCGCCCACAGATCCAACCCGCGTAGCCGTTCGATTCGCGAGAGCTGCGCCAAACCGGCGCAGGTCACGCGCGTCGCGCCGATCTCCAGCCATTCCAACGCGGGCGCGTCGCTCAGGCGTCCGGCCATCGTGTCGTCGAAGCGCGTGCCTTCGAGATCGAGCGAACGCAGCCGAGGAACAGACAGCAAGGCGTCCAGCGCCCGATGCGTCAATTCAGCACCTTGCGCACCCAATTCCTCCAACGATGGGCATTGGGCGATGCCGCGCAGGTCGCGCGCGTGCAACCGACCGTTGATGCGCAACGCTCGTAGTCCCGTCGCATGCTCCAAGCCAGAAAGCACGCCGCAGCCACGCAGGGACAACACATCCAGCGTTTCGAGTTCGGGAATGCGTACGATTCGACGGATCGCCGCCCGGGTCGCATCCCGCCAAAGCCAAAGCCACCGCGTCGGCGGCAATTCGAGTAGGAGTCGAGCGCGCTTTGCGGTAAGCAGACGGCCGCGGCCGATGCTGAGCCGCTCGATCGATCCGACCGCTCGCAAAGCCCGTACCGCATCGTCGGTCAAACGCGGACCGAGCGAATAACCGCCCTGCGCATCGGGCCGAGGAATATCGAAACTTCGCCGCGTGAACACGCCGCGGCGCGAGCGCCCCCTCACCCCTTCTTCAACCACTTCATCAGCGACGCCCAATCCTCTTGGTGATCGCGCACTTGCTGCGAGTGGTAGTCGAACAGGCTGCGGCCCAGGCCGACCAGCATCACGTAGGCCTGGCTGTCGCGCAGTTCGGCGACCACCGGATAAGGCCATTGTTTGAGCAATTCGACCGCCTGCTGGGATGCGTTCGTCCAGGGTTTCAAGCGATTGCCGACCAAGCCCACGCGCAGTTGGCCGCGGCGCACGCGCGGGTGCTTGGCCAGGGCGTTGAGGAAAGGCACGGTGGCGTCGATGTCCAGGGTGGACGGCAGCACCGGCACCACCAGGGCGTCGGCGGTTTCGAGGAAGCTTTCGAGGCTGTCGACGGTGGCCCCGGCCGGGGCGTCCACCACCGCGCGCTGGGTGTCCTCGGGGACATGCTTCGCCCAGGTGCGGCGGGTGCCGTCCAACGGCAGCACGGCGGCTTCGAGGTCGGCGCGGCGCTGCGCCCAGCGGGTCGACGACCCCTGCGGGTCGGCATCGATCAGCACGGTCCGTTGGCCGTCGAGGGCCGCGTGGGCGGCCAAATGGGTCGCGATGGTGGTCTTGCCCACCCCGCCCTTCGAACTGGCGACCAGAACCGTTTTCATCGGCACCTCCGCAGTCAAGATGCCGCAGCTTACCACCGGCCGCCGGGCCGGCAAGGCGCATCCGGATGGGGCGGCGGGGGCCGGGCCGGTCTGCTATCGTTCCCCGCGGTTCGGCCGTGCGCGCTTCCCGCGCGCCGCCGCCGGGCCCCGCACGCATCGCGGCGATGCGCACGACGTTGAATTCGACACGATGTCCGGACTGCAAGATTTGGTGGCGCTGATCCGCGCCGACACCCCATTGATCGTCATCGAAACCCCCGACGAACCGCGGGTGGTCGAGCTGTTCCGGCAATCGCTGATGCACGTCTGGCGGGCGTTGTTCCGCTGGTCGATCACCGAAGGCCTGCGCCGCATCGACATGGACCGCGAGGACGAGGCGGAAACCGCGCCCGACGCCGGGTCCACGCTGCAGGCGATCTATCGCTCGGATCAGCGCGGCGTGTTCCTGCTGCTGGATTTCGCGCCCTACCTCAAATACGCCGGCACCCAGCGCCAAGTGCGCGACATCCTGCAGCGCCGCAATTGCCTGCCGCATGTGTTGGTGCTGGTGGGCAACAAAGTGGAATTGCCCGAAGACCTCGAAGCCCATGCCGTGCGCTACCGGCCCAAACTGCCGGGCGGCGACGCGCTGCTCAAACTGGTGAAGGACGAAGCCGCCGCCTACGCCCGCGAGCACGGCGGTAAGCGCGTGGAAGTAGACGCCGACGCGGTGAAACAGATCGTGCGCAATCTGCGCGGCCTGTCGGAAACCGATGCGCGCCGCATCGCGCGGCATCTGATCTTCCGCGACGGCGTGCTCGGCGCGGACGATTTGCCGGAGCTGGCGAAACTCAAATTCGAACTCATCAACCGCAGCGGCCATCTGCATTACGAATTCGACCCGGTGAAGTTGGAGCACGTGGTCGGGGCCAAGCGCGTCAAGCGTTGGATCGAACTGCGCCGCAACGCCTTCGTCGAAGGCGAAACGCCGCCGGGACTCGATCCGCCGAAAGGCGTGCTGCTGCTGGGCGTGCAAGGCTGCGGCAAATCGATGCTCGCCAAAGCGATCGCCGGCGGTTTCGGCGTGCCCTTGCTGCGCCTGGATTTCGGCGCGCTTTACAACAAGTACCACGGCGAAACCGAAAAGAATCTGCGCGACGCGCTGGCATCCGCGGAACAGCTCGCGCCCTGCGTGCTGTGGATCGACGAATTGGAGAAAGGCCTCGCCAGCTCCGGCGGCGAAGACGGCGGCGTCTCGCGTCGCGTGCTCGGCACGTTCCTAACGTGGATGGCCGAACGCAAAGCGCAAGTGTTCATGGTCGCCACCGCCAACCAAGTGCAAGAACTCCCCGCGGAATTGCTGCGCAAAGGACGCTTCGACGAAATTTTCTTCGTCGACTTGCCCGACACCGAATCCCGCGCCGCGCTGTTCGCGCAACACCTCCACCGCCGCGGCGCCGACGCCGCGCAATTCGATTTGCCCGCACTCGCCGCCGCCAGCGACGGTTTTTCAGGCGCCGAAATCGAACAAGCCATCGTCGCCGCCCTCTACGCCGCCCACGCCGGCAACCACCCCCTCAACGACTTCCAACTGCGCGCGGAATTGAAGAACACCCGCCCACTGTCGGTGTTGATGGTGGAACAGGTGGAGGCGTTGCGGGAGTGGGCGAAGGCGCGGACTGTGCCGGCGGATTGAAAGATCGGGCAACCCCACGTTTGCTTCTCGATGCCCATCGAAAATGGCAATTGCATTGCGTAAGCAGCGAAATATCGGACGTGGGACGGCGATAACACTTATCGGGCAGAGGGATGGTCCATTTCGCCAATCTCCACGATCGCGCCGGCAGGATCATAGGGTGCGCCTGTGGCGCACCGTTCTTTCACGGCGACGTTAAGAGCCGGTGCGCCGCAGGCGCACCCTATTGCATTATTCAATCTTCACCCCGGGTGCGCGCTTCGCGCTTACCCGGGCTACGAAACTGGCTCGCCCGCGGTCTGCTGTGGCTGGCGTGGGACTTTTTCGTATTCGGCATTGCATGGTCGATCGGTTGGCCGATCTGGCGGGCGCTCACGTTCGGGCGGTTTCCGCATGTCGATTTCCGCGAGCACGACGATGCGGGGTTCGTCGAAATCCTCCTGGTGTGCGGCGCGGGCCTCGGCGTGCTTGCGGGTGCGGTGTGGTGGTTGTCGCACCATGTCGTCGGCTGATGAGGCATCGTTCCGCTCCGAACGCCACGCGAACGATGCCTGTCGGGCAGCAGGCAACACTGGACGCAGGCGCGCGCGCTGTCCTGCGAATTCCCAGCTTCTGTGCGCGCATGGATCGTGATCCGAGCCTTGCTCGTCCTCGTCCTGCCTTCCCGAATCCGCGAAAAGCCGCGTCGACGGTACCGATATCTGGCCTCGCCCGAACCGGGCGCAATAGAATGCCGGGCGTGCAAGAACGCATCGCGACACCGTTTCGCTGCAGGATCGCCCTCAACGCCTTCCCGATGCCATATCCATGAATACACCCGATCACGACATCCTCGATACACCGGCACGCGCCACGGAAGGATCGGCGACGATCGAGGACCGCCGCCGCGAGCGCACCGATGTGCGGCGTCTGCGCGTCGTCCTCGCTCGCCGCTTCAGTCTGCTCGCCGACAAGGCCGAAGACGAGACCATCGAAAGACGCGTACGCGACGGCGTGGAGCTTCGCGGCGCGACGCCGTGGATCTTGATGTCCGCGATCCTGATCGCCTCGATCGGGCTGAACGTGAACTCCACCGCGGTCATCATCGGCGCGATGCTGATTTCGCCGCTGATGGGGCCGATCATGGGCGTCGGGCTCGGCGCGGCCGTCTACGATTTCGGTCTGATCCGACGTTCGTTCGCCAATCTGGCCATCGCTTCCGCGATCAGTTTGACCGTATCGACCGCTTATTTCTCGATCACGCCTCTTGCGGAGGCGCAGTCCGAGTTGTTGGCGCGCACGTCGCCGACGTTGTGGGACGTGCTCATCGCGCTGTTCGGCGGCTTCGCCGGTGTGATCGGCGCGACGCGGCGCGAAACCTCCAACGTGATTCCGGGCGTGGCCATCGCCACGGCGCTCATGCCGCCGCTGTGCACTGCCGGTTATGGGCTCGCGACCGGGCAGTGGGCGTACTTCGGGGGAGCGCTCTATCTGTATTCGATCAACTGCGTGTTCATCGCGCTCGCCACGGTGGCCGGGATTCGCCTGGTGCGGGTTCCGGTGCATACGTTCGTGGACTCGCGTACGGCGCGCAACATGCGGTTCTGGCTGTGGACGGTCGCGCTGGCGACCGCGTTGCCCAGTGCGTGGTTGGCGTATCAGTTGGTGCAGCAGGAAGTCTTCAAATCGCGTGCGCTCGGGTTCGTGCGTCGCGAGTTCTCGCAGCAGGACACGCACGTCGCCGACGCCCGCGTCGACCCCAAAACGCGTCGGGTCGAAGTTTCGTTGATCGGCGTCCCGGTGACGCAGGCGACGCTGAAGCAAATCGAAGGGCGGCTGTCTTCGTCGGGTCTTCCCGGCGCGCGTCTCCTGGTCCATCAAGCGAGCGAGGAAAACGGTATCGACGTGACCGCGCTGAAGTCGTCGCTCTTGAGCGACTTGTATCGGGATAGCCAGGATGCCTTGCGCAAGAAGGACGACGAACTGGAGGCGATGCGCCGACGCCTCGCCGAGAACGCCGCGATCGAAGGACAAGCCGCCGCCATCGCGGCCGAATTGCGGGTCCTTCTGCCGCAAATCGCCGCGGTGACGATCAGTCGCGGGTATCGGATCGAAGCCGACGACAGGAAAGCGCCGACGACGCAGGTGCTGTTGCAGGGCGCCCGCAGGGTCCCCGAAGACGAACGCGCCCGCATCGAAGCGTGGCTGCGCGAACGCCTGCGCGTCGATCGTCTGGATGTCGTCTTCAGCGACGATGCGGGCTGAAAGCGCGCGAGACGTAGTTCGCGGCATCGAGTGCGTTTGCGGCGAACCTTCGACGATGCGTCGGGCTTGCGGATGGGGGTTGGCCTGCGTGGAAGCACGACGAAAACGCTCGCGATCGTTCTGGCGTTCGCATGCGCGGCGCCGCAGATCGTCGACGCCTGCAGCCTATTCGTGTCGCCCGACTATCGAATACGACGTGGAGGGCCGGCGCTACGAGCTCGGCGTCGATGCGAGCCTGTCGTTCGATTTCAACGACGGTCGCTTCGCGTTCCGGAAATTGACGATCCCGCGCGAATTCGAGGTGCGCTATCGCCAGGATCGCCCTCGCGAGTTCTGCATCGCGCATGCGTACGCACCCGCGACGATGGCGTGGGCGACCGCTGCGCATCTCTCGCTCGCGTGTTTGACGGCGGCATTCGGTTGGTTTCTCGGATAGCGTGGGGAGTGCGACGCGCATCCGCGTCGCGACCGAATCGGCGCGTTCTCTCGGTTTACCGACGCGATTACCGATTCCATCGTGAAATCCGCATAGGGTGCGCCTACGGCGCACCGACCGAACACCTCCGCGAAAAGCGGCGGTGCGCCACAGGCGCACCCTATGCGGGGATATCGCGCGCGAGCTGGGGAATATCTCGAACTGGCGAGTTGTGTTGAGCAGATGGCGGTATCGCCCAGTCGGCGGGATATCGTCCGTCGGCGACCCAGCGACGGAACGAGGAATGCGGCCAATCGATAGGGCGAGCGACGAAGCCATGTTTCACTGGGTTGTAATGGATGTAATCGGCATGCGTGCGAAGGTCGTCTTCGTCGACGATGCAGTGCTCCCAGAAGCGGCGCTGCCAGATGCCGCGCTCTCTGCGTTCGATGCGGCTCGGGGCGACGACATCTTCGTGCGGGACGCGGCGCGAGAACGACGATTTCAACTGCGCCCATCGCCGAGCGTTGTCGACATCGCCCGGCGGTAGCGCCCAGATGCAATGCAGATGATTCGGCATCACGACTGCGGCGACGAGCGCGAACGGTCGCACCGCGCGGGTTTCGCGGAACGCGGTCCGCAGCGCGTCGATATTCGCGGTCAATACCCGGCCGCGACGATCGGCGAGATTGACCGTGAAAAAATAAGTGCCCCCGGGCACCCAGAGGCGTCGATAGTTCGGCATGCCGGCAGTTTCGGGGACCGGCATGCCCAGTTCGATAGGACAACTCCGCGTTCGAGCGTCGGAATTTTCCGGTTTCGTTCGCGGCTTGAAACCTATCGCATTGGGTACGCTTTCGGCGCGCCGATCGAATCCGTCCGTGAAAGGGACGGTGCGCCGTAGGCGCACCCTATGAACGGCATCGGAAAACGCGCGTCGCGGGCGCGCGTTCCGCAGCGCATCACCCCCGCTTCGCCGGCAGAAAACTGGGCTTGCGCAGCAGGGCGGCGCTGATCAGCGAGACCAGCACGCCGACGGGGAAGATTTCGGTGAAGGTCATCGGCATGCGGAACAGCGGGTCGGCGTATTGGCGTTTGAACGCGTCCATCTCGGCGGCGTATTTCGCCAGCTCGGCCGGGGCCATGCCCTTCGCGCGCTGCTGCTCGATCATGTGCTTGGCGTACTCGCCCATGTAGTCCATGCCGGTGTAGGCCAGCGCCGCCTCCCACGCGAGGACGTAGAAGACGCCGGCCACGATGCTGATGGCCACGCCCATTCCGAAGGCGGGCCAGAAGCGGATCACGCCGCCGAGGGCTTGGTCGCGGTGGCGCTTCGTGCCGACGAACACCGCGCTGAGCGCGATCAGCATCGACGTGTAGCCGATCAGCATGCCGACGCCCATCGGCGGCGGATCGCCGGCCATGGCGACGGTAGTGCCGAACAGAATGCTGCCGACGATCAAGCCGGCGACGGTGCCCCAGAGCAGAATGGTGCGGAACATCGGAAGGTCTCCTCGCGTGATGGGAGGCGGTATTCGGGGCGTCGGGCAGGGTGGAATCAATCGCCCGGATGGGTGATTTCACGGTTTTCGTCCGTTTTCCTCGCGATCGAGGCCTCGGTGCGGGCGATGTCGACGCATCGGGCGACGCATCGGACGACGTCGCGTGCGATCGCCCCATGCCCGACCGACCGTCGCGTGCGGCGTGCGAGGCTCACGGCATCAGCCCCAATTCGCGCGCTTTGCGCAGCGCGTCGGTGCGGCGCTTGGCGTCCAGTTTCTCGTACAGGCGGGCGACGTGGGTCTTCACGGTGTTCGGGGAGACCTCGAGCTTGGCGGCGATTTCCTTGTTCGAGCGGCCGGCGGCGATTTCCTTCAGCACTTCCAGCTCGCGGGGGCTGATGCCGAGCGCGGCTTGTGCTTGCGGGTTGCCGTCGAACGGCGCCGGCTTGCCGCCGCCCAGGGCGCGCGCGCCGATATAGACGCCCAAGACCAGGAAGCCCGCGGCGATCAAGAACACGTAAACCTGCTCGGAATGGGCGCGCGCCAGCCGCTGGTAATCCAGCCACTGCAGCGCCATCGTGCCCGCCGCCAACAGCAGGCCATAGGCGAGGATCCGTTTCCACATGCGCCCCTCCCCGCCCGGCGGTGAACGAGGGCGCCGGGATAGGGGCAGTGTATCGCCGCTGCGGACCCCGAAAGCGAGCGGCCGAAACGAGCGTGCGATCAGGCGACGCGGTAGAGCCGTTCGTCCATCAGATCGATGCCGCAGGGCAGATCGGACAGCCAGTCGAGGAACGCGGGAATCGTGCGTCGGTCCATCGGCAAGCCGTGCTGGGGCACGATCATCTCGGGGTCGAGGCGGCGCACCATATCGGCCCACAACCGCGCGACGCGCTGGGAACCCATGTAGCGCCGGTGAAAACCGTCCATCCGCGGCACATGGTCGGCGAACCGTTCGACCGGCGCGTACGGCACGCCGCGCGAAATCATCGACGAACCGACATCGCCCGAGAACAGAATGCGGCTGACCGGGTCGAAGAAACTGAAGTTACCGACCGAGTGCAGAAAATGCGCCGGCAGCGCGCGGATGGCGGAAGCGCCCAGCGGGATCGTGCCGCCTTCGTCCGGCAACAACAGATAGCGATCGTCGCCCAGTTTGCCGGCCTGAAAATGCGACACGCTGTGCGGCACGAACCGGCCCCACAGCCGCGAACACGCCACGCGCGCCGGGGTGTTGGTGAGCCAACGATCCACCGCGCCGATGATGTCCGGGTCTTGATGCGAAGCCAGGATCCACGTCACCTCCTGCAGCCGCACGTAGGGCGTGATCGCCAGCCACAGCGGCGTATACAGCAGGTCGCCGCCCGGATCGATCAACGCGGCTTGGCCGTCGTCCTGCAGCAAGAACTGATTGGCCTGAACGCCGTCGTCGCCCAGCACCAGATCGTTGAACGCGATACAACGATGACGCCCGTTATCGAACAGTATCGTACTCATAGCGCCCCTCTATGGTGTGTGCCCAGGGTGGCACAAACCGACTCGCCCGGCGGCGATGCATTCGATATTTTCAGGGCGTTTCTTGACTTAGATCAGGCGGACGCGACACGCGCGAACGAGGCTGCGTTTCGTCTCGCCGTCGCGATGCGGCGGGCATCGATCAGGGCGCGGGCGGCAGGGTCGGCTCGCTGGCGGACGCCGGCACGGCGGCACGCTCGTCGGGAAATTTGAACGCGGACTCCCAATCGTCCGGAGGCAGCGCCGACAACCCCGCCGCCGCGATCGCGCGCAGCATGATGTCGTGTTCGCCGATGTCTTCGTGCGCCATCACGAGGGCCGCGAAACTCGCGGACTCGTCCGACCCCATCGTTTCGTTCGCGCGGCGCCACTGGGCCATGCGCCAATCGACGATACGCCGCTCGGCGGTGAGCGCGGCTTTTTCGTTCGCATCGCGCGCGGCGAAGCGGCCGATGGCGATGCCGACCAACCGCGCCATGAGCGTATCGCTGCGCGTACGGAACACATCGGCGACATGCCGGCAGTCGTCCGCGCGCTGCGGAAGCGCCAGCGCATCGCCTTTGCACGCGCGGATCCAATACTGGTACGCAGGCATATTCGTGGCCCAGACGCTGGTGCCGACGGCCGTCGCATACGCATCCAACGACGACACCCCGGCATCGCCGATACGCCGCCATGCGGAGGCGCTCGGTGGGTGACGGCGCATCGCCGCGACGCTCAACCGTACGACATCGTCGTAATAGGCGTCGTGGCGCGTCGCGCGTCGCGCGGCGACGAACACGTCGGGGTCGTACATCATCGTCGCGGTCGATTCGGGATCGTCTTCGGCGGCTTGGTCGGCGTTTTTCGCGGACGCCGCCGGGCGCAGGAACGCCTGCGCCATCGGTTCGAGATTTTGCGGATCGGCGGCGCGCCATTGGCGCAGCGCCTCATTCCGCCATGCCATTTGCACCGCTTCGTTTTGCGGCGTCGAAGCAGCGCTCATCCACAGCAGGGCGTACACCAACGGGTCGTCGCCGCCCTCGGCGAGCGCTTTCGTGCGCCATGCGGATAACGTCGCGGACTCGACGCTCGACTCATCGTCGAACTGTTCCGCCATCGATCGCAACAAGACGGCGAACGCGAGATCGCGCGGCGCGCCATCGCGCGCCAAATCGTCGGCCAATGCGTACTGATATGTCCGCGCAGCTTCCGCAGCCCGCAGCATCTTGCGTTCGTCCCGCTTCGCTTTCGCGAGCGCCTCGCGATGGCAGCGCGCGCGCTCGGCTTCGGGCGCGTTCTCGCAGGTTTCGATCGCGACGCCCTCGGCCCACTCGCCCGCGGACGCGAAGCTCGACGCGACAGACGCGAGCAAGATCGCGAGCACGCGAACAAGACGAATCGCGCGGCGACCGCCGCCGCGGCTCGATTGGCGATCGTGGCGGGAAAAGATCGGCATCCACCGCTCCTGCTGGAATCCAAAAGACGCGGCGAGAAACGGCCGCGGAAAGCCGTCAATACGCCGACGAGCGCGCGCTGTCGGTGTTCGCGGCCGCGCCGCGCGCCAACCACCATCCCGTCACCGCATGTCGCGGCTGGGCCGCCCACGGCGACACCAGCGTGACCTGATGCCGCTGCGGCACGCGGAACAGGCTGAGCGAATTCCAACGCGGCAGGAAAGTGTCCAGCACGTTGCCGTCGGCATCGAGGAACTGCAGTTGGCCGCCCCAATCCGGCCGCCAGTCGCGGCTGAGATTGATCACGAAGGCATAGCGACGACCTTCATCGTCGTCTTGATCGTCGTGCGGCATCAAATATTGCCCGGGCCGATACCGCGTGCATTGCGCAGTCGTGTGGGTGATTGCGGAATCGTCGCCGAGATAGCGCGCGAACCGCAAATAATCATCGGTGTTGAAAAACCGCAGAAGCCCGTGGACCAACAGCGCGGGATCCCAGCCTTCGCGCGCGGCCTTCGGCAGCATGTAGCTGTCGTAGGCGAATTGATAGCGGTCGGCGGCGAGCGCATAGCCGCGCTGCAGCAAGCGCGCGTACTCGGCGTCGTCGGGATACGCGCCGCGCGGCGTGGTGCGCGACTCGCCCTCGCTGCGTTCGGCCAACTGCCACGGCACGCGCTCGGCGAGTTCGTTCGCGAACGCTTCGGCCGCCGGGCGCTGCAGAAAATTCGGAATCTGCACGCGGCCGCGTGCGGCCAATTCGGCGCGCCAACGTTCGAGGTCGAGGTCGTTGTCGATCATCGCGACATCCTAGCGCAGGTGCCAAGCACGAGGATATGCACGATCGCCACCGTTACACCCCCGCCCACCACGGCAGCGTCAGCAGCGACAGCAGCAAGCCATAGCCCACCATCGCTGCGGCGAGGCGCGGGGCGAGGTTGTGCGCGATGGCGAGCGCGCCTGCGGTGATCATCGGCGGCATCGCGGCTTCGAACACGGTGGTGCGCGCGATCTCGCCGTGCAGGCCGAGCCACGGCGCCAACGCGAACGCCGCTGCGGGCACGGCAACGAGTTTCAGCGTCAAGCCCGCACCGAGCGGCGCGAGTTCGTCGCGCGGCATCGCGAAGCGGACCGACAAGCCGACGGTCAGCATCGCCAGCGGCAGCAGCGCATCGGCGAGCATGCGCAGCGCCTCGTCGATCCACGCGGGCGGCTGCGCGGGCATCGCGGTGGCGCCGAGGATCAACGCCCACAGCGGCGGGAAGCGCAGGATGCGGACCAGCATCGCGCGCGCGGTGGGCGTCGCGTCGCCGCCGTAGCGCGCCAACACCCACAGCCCGAACGTCGAGAGCATCAGGAACGCGCCGAGTTGGTCGTAAACCACCGCGTAGGGCAGCGCGTGTTCGCCGATCAACGCGCGAGTGAGCGGATAACCGAGAAAGCTGGTGTTGCCCAAAGCCACCGTCAGCAACAGCACCGCGCGTCGATCGTCGCGCAGGCGCAGCACGCGTGCGCACAGCGCCACCGCGAATACGATCGCCGGCAGCAGCAGCCACGGCACTGCGGCGATCGCCAGCAGATCCGGCGACCAGGTCAATCGCGGCACGTAGCGCAGCACGGCGGCGGGCAAACACACGTACAGCACGACGGTGTTCAGCGTCTGCGCCGTGTTTTCCGGCAGCGCGCGGCTGCGCCGCAGCGCATAGCCCAGCGCGAGCAAGGCGAGCGCGATCAGGAACGCGGGCGCGACGGGCGACAAGGCGGACGCTCAGTAGCGCTGCGGCGCGGTCCAGCCGGGCGGCGGCTCTAACGGCAGGCCGGCGTCGATCACCATGCGCTCGGCGAGTTCCGCCTCGGTGATATCGCGGTCGTCGAGCAGCATGCGCGCGAACGTTCGCGCCTCGTCCACCGGGTTGCGCTGCGCCAGCGAAGCGCGCTGCTGCAACCGCCAATAGTGCCGGCGATACGCGATTGCAGCCTGTCGCAATTCGTTTTCGTCGGCATAGGTGCGCAGGCGCAGCGCCGCACCGACGCCGCGCGCCGCGACCGTGTCGGCGCGATCGGCGAGCAGCATCGCGACGTGCCGGCACTGCGCGCGACGACGCGGCGCGGCGTCGAGCGCGTCGCCGCGACAGGCGCGTGTCAACGGCGCATAGGCGAACGCGGCCGAGGCGCTCCAAATCGCCGCGCCGATTTCCGCGCCGAACGCTTCGGGCACGCTGGGGTCGCGCACGGCCACCGTGGCGAGCAGACTGGCGGGCGGCGGCTCTTCGCTCACGGCCTGCACCAGAGGGCGCACGATATCGTCGAAATAGAAATCCGCGCGCAATGCGCTCGACGCGAACGCGAGCGTTTCGTCGATCGGCAGCGCATCGAGGTCCGCGCCGCCCACCAACAGCGGCGCGAGATTGTCGCTGTCGATTTCACGCCACCGCCGCACGGCGTCGCGACGTCTGTCGATCGGGTCGGAGGCACTGAAGCGATTCAGCAGCAACAGTTGCACCACCGGATCGTCGCTGCCCAGGCGCTCGGCGTCGTTCAACCAGCGCTGGGTTTTGACGTCGATCAGGCGCAGGCCGCCGACGATGCGCAGATCGCGCACGCCGGCCATCGCGCGCACGTGCGCAGCGAGCGCGAACTCGCGCGGGCCGCCGTTGCGGCCGAGACGATCGGCCAGACGCCACAGATACGCGCGCCGCACCACCTCGAGCGAATCGATCGCTTCGTCGCCGGTACGTGCGTCCCATTCGCGCGCGCTGGGGTCGTCGTACTGGGCGGCGGCGGCGAACGACAGCGCGCACAGCGCCAGCATCAGCGCGACACGCCAACGTCGACGCTTCGGTCGCGCAAGCGCGCGCTGCGGACCGTCGCTCATGTCGGTCGTCTTCGCAGCGGCGGCATCCGCGAGCGTCGAGGCGCGCGTTCGTCCGTTCGCGATCCGCATGTTCAATACCCCGCCGCTTGACCGTCTTTGCGCGATTCGCTGGCGCCGATGTAACCGCCCTCGGGGTTGACCATGATCGCTTGATAGCCGCCGTACGGGCCGTCGGCGAACCGCACGCTGTGGCCTTTGCGCATCAGCGCGCGCACGACGGCGTAATCGAAGCCGGTTTCCAAATCCACTTCGCCGCCGTCGCGCATCGGCTCGGCTTGGCCGGCGGGATCGGTGCTGCCGTCGTGTTGGATGCGTGGCGCGTCGCCGGCTTCCTGCAGGTTCATGCCGAAATCGATCAGGTTCATCACGATCTGCGCATGCCCCTGCGGCTGCATCGCGCCGCCCATCACGCCGAAGCTCAGCCACGGCTTACCGTCTTTCGTGACGAACGCGGGAATGATGGTGTGGAACGGCCGCTTACCCGGCGCGAAACTGTTGGGATGTCCGCGCTTCAACACGAACTGTTCGCCGCGATCCTGAAAAATAAACCCCAGCCCCGGCGGCGCCATGCCGCTGCCCATGCCGCGATAATTCGATTGGATCAGCGACACCATCATGCCGTCCTGGTCGGCGGTCGTGAGGTAGATCGTGTCGCCGTCGTTGAGTTCGGGAATCACGCCCGGCTCGGCCGCTTTCATCGCGCGCTCGATGGAAATGAGCTTGCCGCGTTCGCGCGCATAGTCTTTCGAGATCAAGCGCGCGACCGGCGTCTTGTAGAAATTCGGATCGGCGTACGACGCCGCGCGATCGGCGAACGCGAGTTTCTTCGCTTCGACGAACAGATGCACATGCTCGGCGCTGCCGAAGCCGTAGGATTTCAGATCGTAGGGTTCCAGCAGATTCAGAATCTGCAGCGCGGCGATGCCCTGCCCGTTCGGCGGCAGTTCCCACACGTCGTAACCGCGATAGTTCGTGCTCACCGGCTCGACCCATTCGCCGGTGTGCGCAGCGAGATCCTCGTAACGCAGAAAGCCGTCGTTCGCCTTGAAATACGCATCGATCGTGCGCGCGATCTCGCCTTTGTAGAACGCATCGCGGCCGCCGGTCGCGATTTTCTGCAGCGTGTTCGCGAGATTCGGATTGCGCCAGGTCTCGCCGACGCGCGGCGCGCGGCCGTCGATCGTGAATTGCTGCTTGAAACCAGGCCATTTCGACAAGGTCGGCACGCTGCGGTTCCAGTAGTACGCGATCACCTCGTGCACCGGATGGCCGTCGCGCGCGTACGCGATCGTCGGCGCGAGGTTCTGCGCCATCGTGCGCTTACCGAACTTCGCATGCAGCGCGAACCACGCGTCGACCGTCCCGGGCACCGTCACCGGCAGCGGCCCATGCGGCGGAATGTCCTTCAACCCGCGCCGTTCGAATTCTTCTAGCGTCAGCGCGTTCGGCGAACGCCCCGAGCCGTTGTAGCCGTAGAGTCGTTTCGTCTTCGGGTCCCACACGATGGCGAACAGATCGCCGCCGATGCCGTTGCCCGTAGGCTCCATCAACCCCAACGCGGCGTTGGCCGCGATCGCCGCGTCCATCGCGCTGCCGCCCTCGCGCATCGTCTGCAGCGCGATCTGCGTCGCCAGCGGATGCGACGTCGCGGCCATGGCGTGCGGCGCGTACACCTCGCTGCGCGTGGCGAACGCGCGACCGGTGACGCGGTCGGCGGCGGATGCGGGGAGTACGAGTACGCCGCCGATCAGGCAGGTGAGCGCGGTCGCCGCAGCGGCGGCGCGGGTGCGGCGGCGGCATTCTGAAGTCGGCATCCCGTCTCTCCGGTCGGCAGGAACCACAGGGTAGAGCGTGTCGCGATTTTTTTCATGCTTTTGGGTTTTTTCATATGCAGCGCCAATCGCGAGAGCCCGGTGAACCCGCCGTTCGTCGTCGAAGGCATCGACGCTCGAAAATTTTGCGGACGAAAATCTCAGTCATGTCGTCGCGCGCTTGCGCATGATCGAACCGCGGTCCAGGCCGCATCGGGACCGCAGGACGCCCCAGGATCGGGGCGATACGCATAAAGAATGTGGTTCATGCATAAGGAGCAAGGATGATGAAGCTCAGGACTACGCTGTCGTTATGTTTACTGGCCGTCGCGTTGGGAACCGCCCCGCTGCCATCGGCGCAAGCCGCCGGCAATCCGGTGGACGACGTCGGCGCCAATCACAACCTCGCGGTCGATTGTCTGATGCGCGACAAGGGCCCGGCCGACGCGACCGCGTTCGAACGTGTGGTCACGGTCTGCGGTTACGATCCGGGCATACCGGTGGACGAGTTCGTCGAACGCAACAAGCCGCTGCTGGAACTGGA
Organism: Lysobacter sp.; assembly: GCA_008015835.1. Lineage (GTDB taxonomy): Bacteria > Pseudomonadota > Gammaproteobacteria > Xanthomonadales > Xanthomonadaceae > Lysobacter_I. The sequence goes on along the minus strand of SSGH01000005.1, from coordinate 17,639 downwards.
CTATCAGCAGCCGATCGCCAAGCACATGGAGGCGTTCCGCGACAGCTACAGCGCAGAGGAATTCGCTTACTTCGCGAAGCTGGACGATGTGCTGGAAACCTCCGAGGACGCCAAAATCGCCGACGAGCGATTGGCCAAACTCGAAGCCGAGGCGGTTGCGAAGCTCGATGCGCGTTCGGAATCCGGGCGGAGCGTGCTCGGCGCGTTCAGTACGGCGCGGCATTCCCTGGCGTATTGGCAGAACCACCAAACCGATGTCGGCGCCGCGGGAATCTGGACGCCGTGGCGTTGGCGTCTGTTCTGGGTGGTGCGGGCCGACATCATCGGCTTTCTCTACACCGGCAACTGGGGCGCCGCGGCCGTGATCTCCTACTTCTACTGGTGGCGGCTCTGGTGGTGGTGGTGGTGGCTGTGAGCCACGCCCACGCAGGCAACGCAAGCGCGATCTGATTCGCTTCCGATCGCAGCTCGGCCCCGGAGCGCAACGCTCCGGGGTTTTCGTTCTGGATGCGCGCGACAACGCACAACTATTCGTACTCGATTCGCTCGGTTTCGAACCACGGATCGTCGCGCATGACTTCAGGCCTACGCGCGGCGGCGTGCCGCCTCGATTCGCGTGTTTTCGGGACACAGTCGGTCATTGGCGCATCGGGTCTTCGATGATTCGATGATGGTGTCGATGGTTCGATGTCTCGCGCGCGCAAGAAGGCGAAGACATTTTTCGCGCGCGCTCGCGCCGATGTCCGCATTCGTGCCCACGTTCGTGCGGCGTATCCGCGCGCGGCATCGTGCCCTCGACATCATCGGAACCCGCGCGCGCACGATCGCGAGCGCTTGGTTCTTCCGATCGTCTATCGCAAGCCGAAGCCGGAGGTTCGAATGAACGCCCCCACGAGTCTTTCGTCCGCCATCGCCGCCTCTTTCGAAGCGGCCGTATCCGTCGCCGTCCTCGCCGCTGCGCTTTCGAGCGCGCCTGCGCGGGCCGCGCCGCTGTGCATCGATGCGGTGAACCCGCAGTATTTCCACTACGCCGGCAAAACCACGCCCCTGGTCGGCTACAGCCCGGAATACATTTGCCATCTGGAGCAGCGCGCGGGTACAGCGGAGGTCGCGCAGCTCTGCAACTACAACCTCGACGCCGCAAGCGGCAAGCGCAATTACGAGCGCGTGATCGACGAACTGGCGCTGCGCCATCTCAATGTGCTGCGGGTGTGGGCGGGCCTCGGTCACAGCCCCGGCGGCGCGGCGGGGCCGTTGCCGCACGAGCAGCCGTTCGCCTACAACGCGATCGACGGCACGTGGGATCTTCACACCTGGAACCAAACCTTCTTCGATCGACTGAAGCAGGTGGTGGCGTACGCGCAGAGCAAGGGCGTGATCGTCGAAGTCACGCTGTTCGACGCGTACAGCGGCGATTTCCGCACCAGTCCGTGGTATCCGGGCAAAAACAGCAGCGGCTATCTCGGCCTCAACGACGAGTGGACGCTGACCGCGGCGCCGGGCGCCACCTGCGCGCCGTTCAACACCGCGACGAATATCTACAGCCGCCAAAAAGCCTTCGTCGAAAAACTCGTCGCCGAATTGAACGTCTACGACAATCTGTACTGGGAATTGGCGAACGAACCCGAGCTGTCCATCGTCAAGGCCGGCTACAACTCCAGCGGCGCGGTCGTCGCCGATACCGTCAGCGTGCCGCGCATCGTGAAGTGGCACGAGTGCATGACCGACATCGTGCGCAACGCCGAGGGCACGGTCGCATCGCCCAAGCGACATCCGATCGCCGCGAATTACCACACGCAAACCGCGCTGGCGCCGTTCCGCAGCATCATCAGTCCGACCTACGCGCCGGATGTGCGCATCCTCACCGGCCATTACATCAAGGTGCGCGACGCCGGGCGTTTGTCCGCGACCGAGAAACAGCGCACTTATCTCAACGCGAGCCTGCAGGGCATCCCGCGGATGTACGGTTTCAACGAAGGGCGGCCGACGCCGTCGTACCGCAGCACCGGCTCGTTCGACTACATCACGCCCGACGAAGCGCGCGCGGAAGCGTGGGAGTTCATGCTGAGCGAGGGCGGCATTTACAACCACTACACCACAGATTGGAGCGCGACCGGCGGCGCCGAGCCGCAGCAGACGCGCGTGCAGTTGGGCAAATTGGCGGATTTCCTCGCGGGCCTGAGCCCGCATCTGCGGCACATGAGCCGATCCACCGGCGACCCGCCCGGATGGGCGCCGAATCTGCCGGTCTACGGCACGGCGCGCGGCGCCAGCAACGTGTACTGGGGCGCGATGCACCAGAACGCCAGCACCTACGTGCTGTACGTGCATCACAGCAACCCATCCGCCGATGCGTTCAAGGCGTATGCGAAGCCGGCGAACATCACGCGATTGACCACGCTGGACCTGCAGCCGGCCGCGGCCGCAACGAATTACACCGGCGAGTGGATCAATCCCGGCACTGGTGCGCGCATCGGCGCGACGTTCGCGGTGCCGGCCGACGGCGTGCGTCGTACGTACAGCGTTCCGGCCTACAGCTACGACATCGCGCTGAAGATCAGCAATGGCGCGGTGACGCCCAGCAGCGGTACCTGCGCGCCGTAGCGCCGGCACATGCTTCCCTTCTCCCCGCCTGCGGGGAGAGGGCACGATTGGTTTGTCCTCGCGCTTGCGGGAAGAACAGGCGGCACTCACTCATGAGTCGATCTTACGAATCGACGCCACGAAGCGGCATCGCAAAGCGAGAGGGACGCGGATGGCGATCGAGAATCGGTGATGCGTCTTCAGGGTCGCGCCTTCCGGCGCTCCTACAGGCGCGACTTCAGCGCGCGAACCCCGCGATCAGCGCTTCGGCGTCGATCGCTTTCGAATACAGGTAGCCCTGCACCGCGACCACGCCGCATTCGCGCAGGCAATCGGCCTGGGCTTGGGTTTCCACGCCTTCGCCGACGACGTCGAACCCGAGGTTCTCGGCCAGGCCGACGAGGGCTTTGACGATGGCCAGATCGGCGCGGTCGTGCGGGAGGCCGGCGGTGAAGCCGCGGTCGATTTTGATGGTGTCGATCGGCAGATGCTTGAGATAACCGAGCGAGCAGTAGCCGGTGCCGAAATCGTCGAGCGCGACGCGCACGCCCACCGAACGCAAGCGCGCCAGGGTGCGCGCGACTTTCGCCGGTTCGCGCAGCAGCAGGGTTTCGGTGAGTTCCAGACACAGGCGATCGGGGTCCAGGCCCGATTCGGTCAACGCGTGCAGCACGTCGGCGATCAGTCCGGGTTCTTCGAATTGGCGCGCGGAGACGTTCACGCGCAGCAGCGGGGCGCGGCCTTGCGCGTCGCTCGGCCAGCGCGCGGCCTGAGAGCACGCTTCCAGCAGCACCCAACGGCCGAGACGCACGATCAAGCCGGAGGCTTCGGCCACTTCGATGAAATCCGCCGCGGGCACGAGGCGGCCGTCGTCGTTGCGCCAACGCAGCAGCGCTTCCGCGGAACGCCAGCGGCCATCGCGTAAGTCGACTTCCGGCATGAAATGCACGTGCATCCGCGACTCGTCGATGCCGTCGCGCAGCGCTTGCTCGATCCGCATCTGTTCCAACAGCGTGCGATGCCGGTCGGCATTGAAGACCTTGCAGCGGCCCGCGCCGTGGCTGCGCGCGCGCAGGCTGGCGCTCTCGGCGTTGCGCAGCAGCGTATCGGCCGAGGGCGCGGCCAAATCGCGCGAGAACGCGATACCGGCGGTCACCGCGACCGCCAAGTCGCCGTCGGTCGCGGCGATCGCCTGCACGGTGTCGATGCAACGCTCGGCCAGCTCCAGCGCTTCGATTTCCTTCAAATGCCGATGCGGGATGATCGCCAGCGCACTTTCGCGCACCCGCGCCAACACCGCGACGTCGGCGAGCATGTCGCGCAGCGCGTCGGCGGCGCCGACCAGCAAACGGTGATACGCCTCGGCGTTGCCGCCCAAGTCGGCATCGGTCGCTTCGATCTGCAGATGCACCACCACCAAGCCGTTGTCGCCGTCGTGGATCGGGCGCAACGCGGTGTGCGCGACTTCGACCAAATGATCGCGATTGGGCAGGTTGGTGTGCGGGTCGTGACGTTCGAGGAAGCGCAGCCGATGTTCGATCTCGCGACGGCGCGCGATCTCGTACGCGACCGCGGCGTAATCGCCGATGCTGCCGGCGAAGGCCTGCTCTTCCGGCGTCCACATGCGCGGGCTGCCGACGTGTTCGTGGCAGACCACGCCGAGCAACGCGCCTTCCGCGCGCACCGGCGCATCGAGCAGCGAATGGATGTCGTGCCGCTTCAGATACGCGTGGAGATCCTCTTCCGGCCCGGAGGTCGCATGGTCGAGATCGATATCGGCGATATCGATCAGGCGCACGTCGTCGAGTTGTTGCGCGTATTCGGAATCCAGGCGCAGCGTTTCGTCGAAGCCCGGCGGGTCGTGACGCGCGCCGCTGCGTTCGTACGCATGCATGCAGCGCAGACGATGGGTGTGCGGATCGATCCGCCAGACGTTGACGCGCTCGACGCCCAAGGTCTCGGCCGCGACTTCGCAAATTTCGGCGATCGCGGTCTCGAAGGTGCAGTCTTCGTGCCACACCCGTCGTCCCAACGCGACCAAGGCGTGGTTGTAGCGGCGCGCACGCGCGCCGCGTTCGTTCAAAGCAGGATTCGTCGCGCCCATCGCCATCGGCCCACCCTCCTGTCGGGGTCGGGGTAGCCCCGACCCCGTGCGGTCGAACGCCCCCGAACGCGTAAAGTGGCGCAAGTCGAGGCCGACCGCAACCGTCTGCAGAGACGGGCGAGCCGCGTCAATTCACCGTGCAGGTCAACACGATCGTCACCGAGCCGCCGTTGGGCAACGTGGGGATGGCCGCGCCCGCGCCTTGCAGCGCCGTCACCAGCGCCGCGCCGGTCGCGACCGGACACGTCGCGCCGCCCGCCGCGGTGCATGCGGCGGTGGTGCAGGTCAGGCCGGTCGGCGCCGGATCGGTCACGAGCGCGCCATCGGCGGCATCCGGGCCGAGGTTCGACACCGTGATGGAATAGCCGATGGTCGTGCCCGAAATCACCGTGTCGGCGAGTTGATCCACGTCGCCGTTCGCGCCGGGCGTGTTGGTTTTGGTCAAGCGCAGATCGGCGCTGCGCAAGGCATTGGTGATGGTGCAGTCGATATCGTCGCCGGCGGCGGTGGCGAAGGCCGGCCACTCCTGTCGCGTCGACACGGCGTTTCCCGCGCCCGTCGGCAACACTGTGGGCGAACCTGCGCTCGCGTTCGTGCAGGCGATTTGCGGACGGTACGCGGTCGGCGCTTGATCCGGGCCGGTGCCGTTGGCCTTCACCGATTCCTCGAACTGCAGCGTGTTGCCCGCCGGGAGCACGACCGTGCCGGTGCTGGCGGTGGCCGGCAGCGCCGCGCCGCTGGTGGTCGCGGTGGCGACCACAACGCCCGCGGAGCGAATGCGCACTTGCATTTGATCGCTCGCGAGCGCGCGCCCGACCAACGATTTGCGCAGCGTCGCCCATACCGGCGTCGGCGTGTCGCGGCAGGCGCTGGCGACGAACGTCGGATTCCCCGCCGCCTGCAGCGTGGCGGTCGCGGCGTTGTGCAGACCGTTGCCCGATGCGCTGGGCACGGCGCAGGCATCGTTGCCGACGCTGCCGCCACGATTGACGTTGATGCGCACGGTCACGATGTACGTGTCCGTCGCGCCGCCGGCCAGCGCGCGCGAGGGCGGCTGCAATGTCCACGGGCCGCTGCCGGCCAGCGCATTCGATGCGCCGCCGTTGAGCACGAAACTCGCCGAGACGATGCTCGTGTCCGGATCGAATCCCGGCGTATCGACGAGGCTGTAATTCGCCGTCACCAACGTCGGGTTGCTCACCGCGACGGTATAGGCGATGTCGAATTGCGTCGGCTGGCCGCTCACCGCGACCGGCGCCGCGGCGTTCTTCACCACCGCGATGCTGGCGTCGTCGTCGATGACGGTGTACGTCGAGGCGCTCTGCGGCGCGCCGCCGCACGTGGCGCTCGAACTGAGCAGGAAGGGCGGCGGCGAGCCGGTCGGCGGCACGATCGAAAGCTGGATCGTTTCGTTGCCCTCGCTCAGCGCGTCGTCGACCACGGCGATGGGCAGCGGAAACAGACTGGCGGCGCTGAAACCGTCGTATTGGCCGACGGGCACGGTGATCGTCATCGTCGCGTTGTTGCCGGGCGTGGTGTAATCGGTGCCGAGCGCGGCGCTGCCCCCGACGATCTGCACCGTGATCGTGAACGGACTGAACGCAGTGCCGTTCACGCGCAGCGTCGGCACATTGCTGCTGGCGTTCTCGGACGTGGAACTGCTGGTCTGCACGAACTCCACGAACGGCCGCAGTTCGATTTGGATGTTGTCGAGGAAATTGCCGATCGTGTTGTTGCCGCTGCCGGCGCTGATCGACTCGAACCCCATGCTGGTGGTGCCGGTGGCGCCGGCGTAGGTGAAACTGCCGGTGTAATCGACCCAACCGTTGCCGCCGAGCGTCGGCGCGTTCGCCGTGCCCTGCGAGGCGATGGGCGGATTGAACGTGCCGTTGCTGGTGGTGCTCACGCGCACGATCGGCGCCGAGGCGCCGATGTTGTAATCCATCACATCGGGAATGGCCGCGCTGCCGCGACCGCGATGGCTGAAGCGCCAGGCGATCTGATCGCCGTTGAGCACGCAGACGTTCTGGTACATCCGCGACGAGGCGGACGCGTTCAGCTCGACGAAATTCGAGCCCGAGCGCGCGGGCACGCCGTTGAAATTGGTGCGCCACATTTCCATCTGCGGCCCGCTCGGACCGACCGGCGCGGTGCAGGTGCCGCCATCGGCGCCCACCGGATGCGTGGTGGTCCAGCCGGGCACCAGGGTTTCGCTCAATAGTTTGTAGCAGCCCGCGGCGGCGCTGGCGGCCGTCAACGCCGGGCTCTCGAAGCCCGGGTTCAAGTAGTTGCGCTGTACTTGCGCGGAGGCTGGTTCCGCAAGGCACAGCGCGGCGAAAAGCGCCGCGAGCGCGCAGCCGCGCACGGCGAGCGACGGTGTCACGGACGCCTCGTCGCGGGCATGGTCGACGACCGCCGCGTCAGTTCACCGTGCAGGTCAACACGATCGTCACCGAGCCGCCGTTGGGCAATGCGGGAATCGCCGCGCCCGCGCCTTGCAGCGCCGTCACCAGCGCCGCGCCGGTGGCGGCCGGGCAGGTCGCGCCGCCCGCCGCGGTGCAGGTCGCGGTGGTGCAGGTCAGGCCGGTCGGCGCCGGGTCGGTCACCACGGCGCCGTTCGCGGCGTCCGGGCCGCGATTGGACACAGTGATCGAATAGCTCGTCGTGGTGCCCGAGGTCACGGTGTCGGCGGCTTGATCGACCTCGCCGTTTACGCCCGGCGTGTTGGTCTTGCTCAGATTCAGATCGGCCTGCAAATTGCGCACGTTGACGAAGGTGCAGGTCAAATCGTCCCCGGTCGCCGCGGTCAGCGTGAAACTGGCGCCGCTTCCGCTGGGCGTTTGCCCGCCCGTGAGCGCATTCGTGCACGAATAGGTGGTCGCGTAGTTGGCGAGATTCGCGCCCGCCGCGCCGGCTTCGCTGAAGGTGTAGGTCGCGCCGATGGCGCCGGGATTGAGGGTGGCGACGCCATTGGCGGTGGTACCGCCGCCGACGGTGGTGACGGTCGCCGGCCCGCCGGTGCCGGCGATGGTCAGCGCGAATTGATCGGTCGCCACGAAGCGGCCGTTGGGCACGCTCTTCTGCAAGCGCAAGATCGGCAGCTTCGAGTTGGTGAAGGTGCAGGTGAAGCTGGTGCTGGCGGCGATTTCCGCGCCGGTCAGCGTGTAGGTGCTGCCGCTGCGGCTGCCGACGGTGGCGCCGCTGCCGTTCACGCACGTCGCGCCGGTCAACTGCCAACCCGCGGGCAGGCTGTTCTCGTTGACGGTCACGGTCGTCGTCGGCGAGACGATCGTGAACGCCTGCGTTGCGGTGCTGGCGGTGTCGCCGTCGACGAGGGTCGGGGTGTTGACCACCGTCGTCGTCACCGTGCCGGTGGTCTGCACCGTGTTGGTCAGCGCGAAACCGAACGGCCCGCCGACGCCGCCCAGCGTGGTCTTGCGCACGAAGAGTTTGCGCGACACGGTGAACTGGTAGTCCTCCACTTCGCCGCTCTGCACGGTGCCCGAAGGCGTGGAACAGTTGTCGAGCGCGGTGTTGTTGGTGCAGACGCGGAAGCGCGCGAACGTCGGGCCGATGATCGCGGTGGCCGGTACGGCGATGTTGAGATTGACGGCGCCCACGGCGACCGCTTGATTCGTCACCATCTGTTCGCCGGCATCGTTGAAGTCGCCGTCGGCGTTCCAATCGAACCACGCGTTGAGGAAGCCGCCGGCGCTTTGGATGCTCACCGGCACGATGGTGGTTTCGCCCACCGGCAGCAGCGGCGTCAGCGTCACGCCATCTTCGTCGTCGGTGGCGTTGGTGTCGTCGCCCAGCGCGTTCGCGCTGTTGAGCAGCGCGGCGTCGGCGTCGACGGTCGCGCCCATGCGGATGCCCGACAGCGTATGCGTGGCGTTGCCGTAGGAAATCGGGGCATCGGTCACGTCGGCATTGTCGGATTCCAGTAAGAACGATGCGTTGGTGGCGCCGTAGGCGAGCGTCGCGGCCGCACCGGCCATTTGCAGCGTGTAGAGACTGCCCGGGGTCGCGCCGCCGTTGCGGAACCAGGCGCCGCCGGTGAAACCGTTCGGTTCGTTGATGGTGTTGCCGTTGGGCGTGTCGTAATTGCCGGCGGCATTGGTCACGGACAGCGTCGCCAACGCGACATGGCCTGCGGGCAGCAGGAATCCTTCCGTGCTGGAATTCGCCCCCATCACCAGCTTGCCGTCGTCGGCCTCATTGGGCGCTTGGCCGGCATCGTACGCCGCCGGCGCGAGCGAGGAATTCGCCGGCGTGCCGGTGGTGACCTGCGCGGTCGCGGTCGCGTTGCGCACGAAGCCCGTGACCGTCTGCTCGACGTTCTGATAGACCGACGCGATCAGCAGCGATTCGTCGCCGGCATTGCTGGGGGTCACGACATCCGGCAAGGTGATCGTCACCGTCCCCGAGGCCGCACCGCCCAGCAGCGTGTTGATCTCGTTCTCGAACAGCACGATATGGAAACTGCTGATGCCGAAGAACGCGGTGCCGGCGGGCGAACCCTGCGGGGAGGTGCTGATGGTGATGAAGCGCGTGTCGCCGCTGGGCGTACCGCCGATCACCAACGCGTTCTGCTTGTTGATCGTGCCGCCGGGACCGACGAACCGGACGGTGATCTGATTGTTGCTGGTCGTGGCGGGTGGCGTGCCGATGCGCGGCTCGGGCCAGTTGTCGCCCAAACCGGTGCCTGCGGTGTTGGCGCTGGTGCACAGGCCACCGCTGACATCCGCATTGGAGCAATGATCGCGCTCGAACGACGGCCACACGAAGAGCACGCGGTTCTTGCCGGAGGGAATATTGAACGTGGCGATCGTCGGCGTGCCCGCCGCGCCCGCGCCGGTGGCCGTGGCGGTTTGCGTATTCAGATGCTGCACCTGCGCCGCATGCGCAGGCGGCGAACTCAGCCCGCAGAGCATCGCCGCGCAGACGATGGCGATCGACGTCGCCGAACGTCGCGCGCATGCGCGCGATCCGGCTGCGAAACGGCGCCACGCCGATGCGCCGCGCGCGATCGAAGTTCGACTCAACCGGTCTTCCATCGACCGTCTCCTTTGCCCTGCTGCGCGGCGAGCGCGCATCCCCCGTACTTCTCATGAATCGCCGATGCGTTCGCATCGCGACCACGCCCCTTGTGCCGTTGCGTACGCCGGTCGCGGTGTCGGCGCGAAACGTTCGACCCGAGCTTGCGCTCGAACGTATCGTTCGCGATCGTCGCCGAACATGCGTACCGCGCGCCGAAACGACGCGCGCGAAACGCGCTCGCGCAGCGCTTCGACGCCCGGCTATCTTCGCAGTTGCGCAAACGGTCGCTACTGTCAAATATGACAGGCTCGTTATCGTGAAGACGGACCGATTTCGTCGCGCGAGTTGTGATCGCAATCCGCGAAAACGCAGCCGCCGCGTGGCGCAAGCGATTCGATATTCGAAACGATGGGCACCTCGCGATCGATGCGATCGATGACGGCATTCTTTTCGATCGCGATCGCCCGCGATCGAAACTGCGCGAGTGATACGCGCATCGTCTTTCGATTCGGAAGCGTCGTTTCGATCGATGCGATGGATGCGATTCGCGCTTGCGATAGATATCGCACGCATCGCGTGCGCGGAGGTGGTGCGGCGACGCTCCGAACGCGATGTCGCGAAGGCGCACGCACTCCCGCGGCGGCGGATGCGTCGCCGCCGTTGCGAAGACGTTGTCGTCGCAACAGCGTTGCGGTCGCGCATCGGCATCGGGCTGAGCTCGATGACGCCTGACGGCGACGAGAGGTCAGCTCGGGGGGCGTTTCCGCGGGCGGGGAGTCGTCGACCGTTCGCTTTCGCTAGTTTCGAATGCTCCAAAAACGACACCGCCCGCATCGCTGCGGGCGGTGTGCGCGTTTCGCGAGCGGCACGCTCGCGAGGGGCCCGGCTCAGGGCACGGTGCAGTTCAGCGTAATGGTGATGGTGGAACCGGACGGCATCGTCGGCACGGTGGCGCCCGCGCCCTGCAACGCCGTGACCAGGGCCGCGCCCGTGGCCGCCGGGCACACCGCGCCGCCGGTGGCGGTGCAGGTGGCGGTGGGGCAGTTCAGATTGGTCGGCGCCGGGTCGGTGATGACCGTGTTGTTCGCCGGTTTCGGGCCGTTGTTGGTCGCGACGATGCTGTACGGCACGCTGGCGCCGGAGGTCACGGTGTCCGCCGCTTGGTCGACGTTGCCGTTCACGCCCGGCGTGTTGGTCTTGGTGATGACCACGTCGGCTTTACAGGTGCGGCCGACATCGGTGCCGGGGGTGTCGGTGCCGGGCGCCACCACTTGAGCGACGCCGCCTGCGCCGGCGGTCGCGCCGTGCGTGGCACCGCCGGGCTGGCCCTGCGCGGTGTTGGTCAGGCCTTGCGCGCCGCCGGTCGCGGTCACGGTCGCCGCCGCGGTGGTGATGGCTACCCCGCCGCCGCCGCCGCCGCCGCCGCCGTGCGCGGAGCCGCCGGGCACCCAAGCGTCGCCGCCGCGGCCGCCGGCCACGTTCACGGTGAGGGCCGCCGTCCAGGTGGTCGCGACCACCAGCACGCTGCCGCCCGCGCCGCCGCCGCCGCCGGCGTCGTTCAGTGAGTTGTCCGCCGCGCGCGCGCCGCGCGCGGTGATGGTGCCGGTACCGGTCACGGTGACCGCGCGCGCCATCACGATGCCGCCGCCGGACGCGCCGCTGGATTCTTCCGGCGTGCTGTTGGCGTTGTTGTCGCCCGCGCCGCCGCCGCCGCCCATGACCAGACGGGCCGGAGCGGCCGAGGCGAAGGCGGTGCCGCCGAAGCCCCACTTCTTGTCGGTGAGATTGCTGTAATCGGCCAGGATGCCGGCATAGCCCGCGCTGCGCCAACCGGCGCCGCCGCGGCCGCCCGCACCGCCGTTGCCGCCGCCGCCGCCGCCGCCGTTATCGCTGGCGCCGTCCCAGTAAGCGCCGCCGCCGCCCGCATTACCGGGCGCGCCGCGCGCGAAATCGCCGGTGGACGCGGTGCCGGTCGGATAACCGCCCCAGGCGGCGCCCAGATCGGTGATGCCGGCGGTCGCGCCGCTGTTGGGGTCGCGCTTGAGGCTGACGAACCGCGGTGTGCCGGCGATGCCTTCGCCTTTGACGGCATGGCGGTCGTCGGTGTCCCAGCGGAAACGTTCGACGGCATCGTCGACCGAACGGGCGCGGCCGCCCGCGCCGCGGAAACCCAGGCCGTCGACGTTGATGCTCTGGCCGTTGAGATTCAGCGTGAACGCCGCGTCGATCGCGACCACGCCGCCGCTGTTGCCGTTCCACTCCGACGCGGTGACCGCACCGCCGAGCGTGGCGTTGGCGTACTGCGGCACGCGGATGACCTGGAACGTGCGACGGCCGTTGGTGTTCGTCGCGTTCGCTTGCACGTAGGTCGCGGTCAAGGGCGAACCGGTCAGATTCAGCGAAGCGCTCGTGGTGCCGGCTCCGGCGCGCACGAATTGGTAACGACCCGCGAGGCAACTCCCCGCCGGGTCGCTGTAACCGGAGGCGGGCTCGCCCGCGGCGCCATCGCCGTACAGCAGGCTGTTGGCGGTGTTGATGTTGGCGCACTGCATCTGAATCACCAAGACCAGATCGCCGGGCGCCAACGTCGCCGCCGCACCACGCTGACCGCTGAGCGCGATCGTCGTACTGCCGGCGTTGAAGGTCCCGTTGGCGGGCGTCCAGTAGGTGTTGACGATGCCGGAGATCGTGGCGTCGCCCGCGCTGCCGGGCGTCGCGCAGACTTGGGCGTGCGCTTGGGTGGCGGCGAATACTGCGCTCAGCGCGAACGCCGCGACGCAGCCTCGGGCCATCGTTCGGATGCTATGGGTCATGCCTGGAAAACTCATGTTCGCCCTTAAGGAATCGTGCATGTGAACGTGAACGTGACGGTATTGGCGCCCGCGGTCGCCGGCAGATTACCGATGACGACGCCCGCAGCGAGATTCGCGACGGTGAGGGCGCCGACCGGACACGCGCTGGGCGTCGCGGTGCTGGCGCAGACCACCGGAGTCGCCGGCGGGCAATTCAAGCCCGCCGTGGGCGTATCGGTGACGACCGCCCCGTTGACGGCATTCGGCCCGGTATTGGTCACCACGACCGAGTAAGTCGTGGTTCCGCCGGAGACGACCGTGTCGGCCGTTTGATCGTCGGGACCGAGGGCCGGGGTATTGGTCTTGGTGATCGCCAGATTCGCGGCTGCGGTGAAGTCGCAGATCGGCACGTTCGAACGCGCCGGACCGGTGGTGGCGTTTCCGCTGCCGCCTCGCGTCGCGCCGTTGGGCAGGAATTCCGTGACCGCTGCGGAGGTCGTGGTGCCGTTCCCGCCGCCGGCCACGGCGCCGGCGCCCGAGGGCGTCGCGACGAAACCGCCGCCGCCACCGCCGCCGGGACCTTCGGATTCGTTGTTGGTGATCAACTGGTTGCCGCCGTTGCCGCCGTTGGCCGAAAACGTGAGCGCGCCCGCGCTCGGCGCGATCAGCATGATCGAGCCGCCGCCGCCGCCGCCACCCGGGGCGTCGTTGTGGCCAGGCGACGTGGGATTGGGGGTGCCGCCATTGGCCTGCAGGCTGCCGTTGCCGGCCACGGCGTTGGCGAGCAGGATGACGAGACCGCCGCCGTTCGCGCCGGAGCTGGCCGCACCGTTGTTGCCGTCGCCGGCCCCGCCGCCGCCGCCGAAGAACAAGCGCGTGTCGCCGACCGTGCTGGGGTTGTTGGCGAGCGGACGCCCACCGAGACCGCCGCGTTCGCGCCGCTGATTGCCGCCCCAACTGGCGGTACCGGGCGCAACGGTCAACGCGTTCTGATTGCTGGCGGCATAGGTGTAGCCGCCGCGGCCGCCACCGGGCGAGTTCGTGGTGGCCGTCAGCGTGCCGTCGATGTTCCAAGCCGTGACCCAACCGGCCACGCTGGTGTCCGGGATGCCTTGGCCGTTCCAACCGACCGCGCTGCCGCCGTTCGCGCCGCCGCCGCCGCCCGCGTTATGCGCATTGCCGCCGCCGCCGCCATTGGCCGGCGCGCCGCGGTTATAGCGACCGCCCAACCCATCGTAGGTCGTGGCAGAGCCGGCGATGCTCTCGCCTTTCTGGGCGCCGGCCGTGTCGGCGTTGGCGACGTAGTCGGTCACATCGGTGCCGGCGGCCGTGGTGTTGTTCTCCAACACGCCGCCGCGGAAGCCGCGCGCGTTCGCATTGACGTTGCCGTTGATGGTGGCGGTGCCGTCGACGATCGCCGCGACCACGCCACCGGTGCTGCCGTTCCATGCGTTCGGGACGATCGACGCCCCCGCATTCACGGTCAGGCTGCTGTACTGCGGCACGCGCACGACTTGCGCGCCGCTGCTGTAGGAAAACCGCAGCGGGGTCGTATCGCAGACCGTGCCGAGCGTGATGGTGGTACCGCTGACCGCGGCGACGCTCACGAATTCGTAGCGACCGGCGTTACCCAACGCGGTCACCGCGCCGTAAGCGCTGCTATTGGCGGTGCTGATGGTCGCGCCTTGCGCCTGGTACACCAGCAGCACGTCGCCCGCAGTGATGCCGGCTGCGCTGGCGACGGTGATGGTCGTCGCACCGGTCGCCGCCGCTCCGGTCAACGTGGTGTAAGCGTTGACGACGGTATTCGCGGCCGTCGCGACGAACGCGCCGTCCTTACCGATCTGGCGCGCGTGGACATCGGCGGACATCGCGCCGACGGCCAAGGTGACCGAGGCTGCGATAAGCGCCTGTCGCGTGCGCATTCGTTTGTTCATCTGACGCCTACTCCTCATCCGAATGCCGCCGGATCGCGCGCGAATCGACTCGGCGCGACCGTCAACGGCCGATCGATCAATACCAACCGACCACGTTCAAGAACCAACCCTTGTGGTCGTAGTCGAAATCGGTGAGGTCGTCGCTGAACTCGGTGAAGTTGTAGCCGACGCCGACGCGGAAATGGTTGCCCAGGTCGCGATCGACGCCGAGCAGCACGCCCTGACGATCGCCGCCGTCCTTCACGCCCAGCCAACGGTACTCGGCGAGCGAAGACCACTGGTCCGCGAACGCGTAACGCACCTGACCGGCGACGAAGGTCGCGCCCGAATCCGCCCACTGCCCGGCCAAGCGGCCGTAGCGCACTTCGCCTTCGCGACGCGCGATCTTGCCGGCGTATTCCCAGCGCTGATTCGGCTTGAACACGCCTTCCATCGCCAGCACTTGGCTGCGCTGGTCGTAGAAGGCGACGTTATCGCCGATCTGCGGCAAGGACGACACGTCGTACAGATAGGTGTAGCGACCGAGCAACGCCCACTTCGTCGAATCGAACGGACGCCACGCGAAACCGAAGTTGCCCTCGGCGAATTTCGCGCCGGCTTCCGCCAGCAGATCGTCCTCGGTCTTCGAGTAGTTGAAGCGCGCGGCGACGCGGAAGCTCTCGTTGAACTTGTGGGTGAACTGGTTCGCGGTGAGCCACTGCGTGCGCTCTTCGGCGCCGCTGTCGTCGCGCCATTCGACCTTGCTCGACCACTGCGTGTCGTTCGAGGTGCGGCCGGCGTTGAGGCTGATCGCACGACGGTCCACGTTGCCGACGGCGCGATCGAGTTCCGCGCTCTGCAGCGTGAAGCCCATCGTCCAACCCACGCCCGGATAGAAATCCATGCCGAAGGTGTGGGCCAAACCGGATTCGTTCGGCGCCTTCAGGAACTGGCTTTCGTTGAACAGGTTGACTTGGTTCGACAAGCGCCAGCGCTGGCCCAGCGTCCAACCGGTGTTGCGGTTGGCGTTGAACAGCGGGTCGTAGTCGTTGCGGTCGGTCGAGTACGTGTAGTTGCCGTACAGCGTGTGCTCGGGGCTGAGACGATATTCGGCGTTCACCTGCGCCGCGTCGCCGCGGTCGCCGGTGGTGACTTCCGCACCGACGCTGGACAGATCGCCGAACAAGTAACGCGCGCCCACGGTGTAGGCGTCGTTGTCGGCGTACTGGCCGCCGTCGTCGTCCAGCGTGACCTGCGCGGTGCCGTACAGATCGAAGCTGGTGCCGAAGCGGTGTTTGTACTGCAGCGCCGCGAGCGTGCCGTTGGCGTCGCCCGACAAACGCTGTTCCTCGACGCGGCGCAATTCGCCGGTGAGGCTATCGTTGTCGTTGATGCGCCATTCGCCGGCGACCAAGGCTTGGGTCAGCGCTTCGCCCGCGCGCTCGGCCTTGCTGTAGCGGCCGCGCACGTTGACGTTCGGCGCGAACTGGCCCAGCACTTCGGCGCCGTGCTCTTCGACGGCGGAACGGATATCGAAACGGCCGGTGGAATAGCCGGCATCGACATCGCGCCACCAGGCGCCCGCGGACCAATCCAGCGAACTCCAGCCCAATTCCTTGAAGTTGGCCCGCGCTTCGACCGCGCGGGCGTCGCCTTCGCGCGGCCCGACGCCGGCGTTGGTTTCGGTGAAGCTCAAACCGCCGTTGTCGGAGAAGAACACCGGCGCGCTGGTCGCGCGGGTGCGGCTCTGTTCGAGTTTGAGATACGTGCCGCGACCGGCCTGCAGGGTCAGATCCGCGCCCTTGAGCGAGTAATCGTCGCCGGCGCGGTTTTCGTCGACCCAGGTGGCGCCGAGCGCGACGTGATCGCCGAACCAATGCTTGCCGCGCAGACCGGCGGTGAACTCATCCGGATCGAAACCGCTGGGCACGTATTCGTAGTCGATCAACAGCACCTGCGCGAAGCCGTCGAGCGGCGTGTCGCGGGTGATCGTCGGCAGATTTTCGCGCGTGACCACCGACAGCGGACGCGTCAACAGCACGCGGCCTTGGAACTCGTCGATCTCATAGTCGGCGCCGCGCGCCAACGGCACGCGCGCTTCGACGCGGCCGGTGGTGCCGTCGCGCACTTCCAGCACGATGCGATCGGAGCCCGGCAGTACGTCGGTGTGCTTGAGGTAGTACAGGCTGCCGCCGGTGCCGAGGAATTCGCTGTGGCCGGGCGCGGTCTGCGCTTCCGAACCGAACAGGCGGAACTCGCTGCCCGGCTCGCCGATGTCGGTGGCGCGACGCGAACGCCACGACACCGCGGCGCCGTACAGCGAACGCGAATACTGGCCGTATTCGGTGCCGGTCACGCCAGTGTTGAAGTTGCCCCACAGCGCTTGGCTCTTGTCCCAATCGACGCGGACATAGAGACGGCCCTGGGTATCGACGTCGCGATAGGTGATCGAGTCGTCGCCGTAGACCGGGTAATACGCGTCCGGATCGAGGCGGCGGAAGATGTCCTGCGGGTCGGCGTCGAGGAAGTTGTTGAACAACTCGCCGATTTCGCGTTCCTGAGTGTCGGCTTGGGCGGTGACCAAGTACTTGCCCTTCACCTTGCCCTTCAAATAGAACGCGAGGCGGCCATCGAGGATGAAGCTGTCGTCGTAGCGATCGTCGCCATTGAGCGGCTCGATCGAACCGGAGACGTTATTGCCCGACGCGGTGAAATCGGCCAACGCCACCGCGAACATGTATTTGCCGCTGACGTCGATGTCGAGCGTGCGGCTGAGGCGTTCGCCTTCGCCGCCGGCCAATTCGATGTCGAACTTATGCTGACCGACCGGGACCAGATATTCCGCGACCAGCTTGCGCTGCAGATCGACCGGCTGACTTTGGCCGTTGATCTTGACGCTGTAGCCCTCGGCGATATCGCGGCCTTGGATGCGGATGCGCGAACCGTAGATCGGGATGTTCTGCTGACGCAGCGTGTTCTCGCCGAACACGCCTTCGATCAGGCTGCGCTGCTCGGCCTCTTCGGCGCTCAGCGCGGTGCCGAGGTTGCGTTCGAGCGAATTGCGCAGCAGTTCGGTGCCGCGACGCTCCTCGTCCGGGTTCACCAACTGCAGGCGACGCGGATAGGTTTCGTCGAAGCTGCCGTCGGCGCCGTACGCGCGAACGATGTAGATCAGCTCGTCGCCCGCGCGGGCTTCGAAGCCCG
>SSGH01000009.1 GCA_008015835.1 Lysobacter sp. | reverse complement strand
GTCGATCGTGGCATTTCTTGTCAGCGGGCGGCTCAGCTTGTCGTAGGTCATCGACGTGACGATGCCGCGTGCGTCGGTCTGGTTCAGCACCTCGCCCAAGCCGTTGTAGGCGAAGCTCCACGTCCCCTGGTTCGGGTCGTTCACGCTGGTGCGTTGGCCGATGGCGTTGTAGGCCGCCTTCGTCGTTACGCCGTTCGCGTCTTCGATCGCGGCCACGTTGCCGTTCGCTTCGTACCAGAACCGGGTTCGGCCGTTCAGCGCGTCCCGCGTCTCGACGTACCTTCCCAGGCTGTCGGTGGTGCGGCTCAGGTTCAAGCCCACGCCCGGCGCGTCGGCGCTGCCGCGCACCTGGATGCTCGTGGTCCGACCGCTGTAGCTGTAGGTCGTCACCAGATCGCCGCGGCCGTCGATGCCCTGCTTGGGCACGATCTTCTTCGTCATCCGGCCCAGGATGTCGTTGTACTCGTAGAACAGATACGCGATGGGGTCGCCGCCGCTGAACGGTTCGGTCTGATAGCGCAACTGGCCGCGTGCGGCGTATTCCCGGAACGCATGCGTCCACACCGCGTCCTGGCGCAACTGCGCTTCCAGCGTCGTGCGGCCGAAGCCGTCGTAGCGCGCCAGCGCCGTCGGCGTACCGTCCTGCACGATGGTCACTTGGTACTGCTCGACCGGCAGCCAGCAGAAGCCGATATTGCAGCTCACCATCGCCGTGTGCCGATCCGGCGCCACGTACACGCTGTCGGTCGCGCCGCGGAAGCGTTGCCTGGTCGCGAACCCGAACGCGTCGTAGTCGGTCAGCGTGCGCAGACCGTTGGCGTCGGTCACGCTGATCGGTTGGCCGTCGCGGGCGCGCACCGTCGTGGTCGCGCTGTGACCCAAGGCGTTCGCCACCGCCAGCGGGAAGTAGCCGTCCGCGCTGTAGCTGGTGCCCACGCTGCGCGAGCCGTTCGGATCGCCGTCCGCGGTCACGCCCACGCCCGAGGGCAAGCCGTAGTTGCCCGTTGTCGGATACGTGTACGCCGTCACCGCCTGCTGGTTCGCCACACCCGGTTGCTTGATCTCCGTCGCGAGCGTGCGGTCCGGGTTCCACGCGAAGTCGGTGATCAGGCTGCGCGCGGGGTTGGACGTGCCGGCCGGCAACGCGTGCTGCGCGCCGTCCCACGTCACCTGCGTGATCGCCTCTTTGCGGCTGACCCGATCCAGCCACCACGCCGACACGTCCGGCAGCACCGTCGTGATCTCGCGCACGCACTGCCGATCCAATCGGTTCGCCGTGCCGCTGGCACTGCCCGTGCCCAGGTCGCGCGCATGCGTGGTGCGGTTCAACAAATTGCCGTAAGCGTCGTAACCGGAGGTGCTCGCGAAGCTGCCGCTGCAGGTCGCGTCGTCCGCCGCGACTTCTTGCGTGTAGCCGAGCACCGCGGGCGTGCCGCCCGATGCGGCGGTCGTCGCATCAAACGTCCACGACTCCTTCGTGTCCAGGAACGGGAACCACTTCGCCAGCGTGCCCGGCGTCGGCGTACACGCCGCCGCGTTCGCGCGGTTCGTGCGGTCGCAGCGCCGCGCCAGACGAACACCAACGCAGCGGCGATGACGAACGCGTCGCCACGCGTGGGGAGGGTAAACAATGCGTGCTTGCGCTGTTGTGCGGCTCACGCGGCGATGAAAGCGGAAATTGTGGAGACCGTCAATCGGACGGCGATGTGCGGAACTTGACGCGTTGAAGTAAGCGGCCTAGATTGCATGTCGGTGCTCAACACACCTTCCACTAGCGGCATCCGCGGCTGTCATCGCGGTTTTTTTGCGCCCATAGATTTCGCTATGGCCGAGTAGCGTCCAGTCATACAAGACCCGGTTCGCCGGGGAAAGCTGGGGGCCGTCTAGTGGCGGTGTTGAAGTACTCGGTCGCCCTCTCAACAGGGGCGGACATCAACGAAACCACTAGGAGACCATCATGGCTGCTCAGCCGTATTTCCCCGCATCCCGCCTGCTCAAGATCGGTTATCACCACTACGACCAACGGCAAGCGGGCCGTTGGATCGGTGCGCAACAGGTACCGCAATTACGGCTACAGGGGCGTTGGATGACAGACGCCGGCTTCGCCGTCGGCGAACGCGTGCACCTGCAGATCACCGAACGCCGCATTACCATCGTGCCCGCCTCCCCGCAGGCAGGTTGGCCGGCATGGGTGTGGAACGATGGCTAAAGCGACAAGCGCGAGGCGTCGGGCTCGGCGTGTGAAGCTCACGACTTCGCGCGCCGAGTTCGACCGCTCGGGCCGCCGAGCGCCGGCCTCGGCCGCCCGACCGAAACGACCCGCGTGCCAAGTTCAAAGCTCGACGTGCGGAGCAGAAAGCTCGGCGTGCCGAGCGGTTCCGCTCGACCGGCCGGCCTCCGCGCGCCACATTCCGAGGAAAACGCTCGGCGAGCGAACCTTGGAACTCGGCAAGCCGAGCAAAATGCTCGGCGGACGACGCTCGAAGCTCGGCACGCCGAGCGTTTTGCTCGACCGCTCACGAAAAAAGCACCGCGAACGGTGCTTTTTTCTTCAAGAAATCAATGCGTTGACGAATCCTGAGTTATTTCGCCCCGCCGCCGCCTCAGCCACCCGGGGCTGGCGTGCCCTCCGCCTTCCCGCTCGAACGCGCGAACCGCGCCGACAGTTCCTTGCGCAGCCCTTCCAAGCCCTGGTTCTTGCCCGCGAACTTGAGTAGGGCATAGCCCTCCAAGGCGAACGACATCACATCCCCGCCCAGCGCCGCATCGGTATCGCCCGCGCGTTCGGTCAATCGTTCCAGCCGCGCCAAGCGCGGACGTAACGCATCCAGCGCCGCCAAGTCCGCTTGCGCTTCCGCTAGATTCACGCTGGGCGGAATCACCTGCGGGTTCTGGCTCAACACCGTCAATGTCTGCCGACAAAACGCTTCCGACTTCGGCCCCATCTTGGTCATCGCGCGGCGTTGATCGGGCGTCAACGCGATCAAACCGGCAAGCGCCGATTCCAGCGAAGTCAAAGCCGCATCGATCGCGGCGAGTTGTTGATCGGAAAATTGCAGCGACAGCAAATTCTGGCTCATGGCCGCTCCGTCTTGGGAAAGGAATGCTCGTGGCGAGCGAAGCGATGCTTTCCCAAGACGGCGCGGTTGCGAAGCTGGTCGATCTGACAGGGTGGTATGGCTAGCGATGAAATTAGGATCCGAATGGCGACAAGTGGAATGCGCCAGTTACACAAAAGCGTTTAAAGAACCTTACCTTACGGACCCCTCTCCGATCACGGGGAGGGTACGCCATCAACTATAAAGTTCGAATAAGAAAGCACTATTTTCGAATCACTACGACTTTTGGTTATCGTAACTTTTGCGTCAACAGGAGATTGGCACCCACTTATGACAAATACAACATATCCTTCACCTTCGGCGCTAAAATTTGTAGAGGCTTCTTTTACATGAGTTGCTTTTTGAGAAAAAAAGCATCTCACAATGTCCTTATCGATAGCGGTTACGTCAAAATAACTCGCACCATTTCGCATGGCTTTATCAAGGACAGAAACAGCACTTTGAACTGACTCAACCTCATATCCATATACAGAAAAAAAGTAGTCTAAATTGCATTTTATTTTTCCCATCTTCGCACTTATGTAAATATCTGAGAAATCGATAAAGTCATTTATCGGTGCTTTTTTTTCACTGACTGGAAAAGCAACCGCTGTACAGTAATGCGCGTTCTCAAAAACAATTGAAAAATTCATGCATTTATAATCTTTGCACGTCAAATATGATGGCATATGTTTTAGGTGCGAATTTTCTTCACTTTTTGCAATTGGCAGCCCCGCAATTAAAATTGCAATAACAACAAACATTCCAAATGAGATTTTCATTCGACACCTCCAGATATATATTTTCTACGGTATTCATCTCTATCGAAACTTTTCACTCTCTTCGACTGATAATCAAGTATCCCGCCAAAAAGAAAATGCCCTCTCTGGGATGGATGCCCGTAGCCAAGAAAGTAATGTCCGAGCTCGTGAGTCAATGAGCTTTTTTGCTGTTCAAATGAAATGTCTTTATTCAGATAAATCAATTTTCCTGCGATGTCAGTACGCCCCCCAACGTTGTAAGCGCGCTCGCAAGAGCACAAGTCAAGCATTTCGGCCATTGCCGGTGTATCTATCATATTTATTTTCAATCCAGCATTTCCTTCAGGGCGACGAGTCATTTGTAGCTGCATGACCTTGCCATTCCCTGTCCAATTGTTTTCTGCATACGGTATTAAGCGCTCGTCCACGTTTCCTTCATATGCTAAATCTGTATGAACGACACCATCAATTGTTGAGCTCTGCTCAGCCACGCTTTGATTAACAAAGTTCGGATTGACCGGGCCGGATTGCGACACCTGCGTTCTGGCCGCAGTTTCTATGCCTCTATCGACAGGGCAGCCCGCAGAAAACGATCCGGCTGAAGCTACGTATCCAGCGCATGAGGCAACAACAGATTGCGGAACCTTGTCTGCGTCATCGCTTCGCCGACTTGTTACGCTGATCAGAAGATTCTCATTGTTACCAGCCGTGTTACCTGTACGAGATTCTGTGGCCTTCGCCTGTCCATCTTTCGCGCCGTTGTCTGATTTATTTAATCCCGGCAGCGCAATCATTGATGCCCTTGCCAAATCCGCGGAACTGCGCAGATTAAAAGTCCCCATATTCTTCGTACTGCCATCCTTCATCTGGACTTCAACAGTCACGCACTGCCTCACGCGTGTTCCCGTATCCGATTGCGCGCAATACCCCGTCGGATCAGTCCCTGACAACGGATTGTTGAGGATGTACGAGTACGGATTCAGACTCTGCGAGTTCAACGGGAACTGGATCACCGGGTCCACGCCGGTGAACCGTCCGACGTTGTAGTCGAACACCCGGCCGTTCATGTGGATCAGTTCGAGCTGGTTGAGGTGCTCGTGTTGGGTGAAGCCTTTAGGCGTCACGTTCGTGCTTCCCAGCTTCGGCGGCGTGAGGTCGGCCCAAGTACCTGAGCGCGGTTTGCCGAACGCGTCGTAGCCTCTGGTTTCGGTAATCGCGCCCGCGCTGTTGGCGACCGCGTCCACACTGCCGAGTCTGTCTTTCAGCAGATACTCGACTTTTCGCCCCGCTGTGCCGTTGGTGATCACCGCGTAATCGCCCACGTAGACCTTCGTTTCGTTGGTGTCGAGGCGATGCTCGTAGCCCGGCAGGTAGATGCGGCTTCCGTCGCTGCCCCAGCTTCGCGTCCGGCTGCCGTCCGCGCCGTAGCGGAAGTCGTCTCGCAACGCGCCGCGTTGGGCCACGGTGGTCATGCCCATGTGGTCGTACTTGACGCTCAGGCCCGCGTTGTCGCCGGTCAGGTTGCCGTTCGCGTCGTAGCAGTAGGTTCTGGTGCCGCCCGCTGCGAGGGCGATTTGCTTGACCGCGTTCGCGCCGCCGCCGCAGGTGCCGCCGGTGTAGCTGTAGGCGTTCGCTGCGCTGGTGCTGAAGTCCGTCTTCTTCGTGAAGTTGCCCACCGCGTCGAAGCCGTAGTTCACCGTGCCGCTGGCCGCGCCCGATCGTATGCTCTGCACCAGTCGATGCAGTTCATCGTAGCTGTAGTCCTCCTGGCTCTGGTTCGTGTTCAGCGTCTGACGCTTCAGGTTCCCGAACACGTCGTAGCCGTAGCCGAGCTTCCGCAGATCGCTGCCGTTTTTGCTGTACTTGAGTTCGGTCAGTTGCCCGGTCTGCCATTGGTACTGCGGGTTCAGCACCACGCCGTTGCCGAAGGTCTCCTGCGTGGCCTGGCCGCGCGCGTTCACGCTGTTGGTGCGCCGGTACTCGGTGCCCGTCACCGGGTCCTTCTCGGCCAGCCCGTGGCCGTAGTTGCCGTACAGCGCCTGCACCGCTTCGCCGTTGGGGAACTCCTGGCCCACGGGCCGGCCGTAGTAGCTGTCGTACTTCGTGCGGGAGACGTACGCCGATGGTGCGCCCGCCTGCGCCACATGCGACAGCACCGGGCGGGCCAACGCGTCGTAGACCGTGGTGGTGCTTCGCTCCAGCGCGCTATTGATCGCGCGCTGCGCCACCGAGAGCGCGCCCTTCGCGTTCGCCGGGTCGTAGCTCCAACTGTCGGCCACCGTGTCGGCCACGTTGTCGCCGGTCACGTCGATCGTGGCATTTCTTGTCAGCGGGCGGCTCAGCTTGTCGTAGGTCATCGACGTGACGATGCCGCGTGCGTCGGTCTGGTTCAGCACCTCGCCCAAGCCGTTGTAGGCGAAGCTCCACGTCCCCTGGTTCGGGTCGTTCACGCTGGTGCGTTGGCCGATGGCGTTGTAGGCCGCCTTCGTCGTTACGCCGTTCGCGTCTTCGATCGCGGCCACGTTGCCGTTCGCTTCGTACCAGAACCGGGTTCGGCCGTT
>SSGH01000012.1 GCA_008015835.1 Lysobacter sp. | reverse complement strand
GCTCAACAGCGACGATCCGGCCTATTTCGGTGGCTACCTCAATGCCAACATCCGTGCCGTGCAGGCGGCGTTCGGCTTCGATGCCGCCACGTGGTATCGGTTGGCGCGCAACAGTTTCGAGGCGAGCTTTGCGACGGACGAAGAAAAAGCCGGGTGGATCGCCCGGCTCGATGCGTATTTTGCGGGGGCTGGGATGATTACTGACAGTCGCCCTTGAGTTTCCCAGACTCGGCTGCGTCGCGAATGAAGCGCGAAACCGTGCTCGCCACCACGTTCGTCTCGGTGGAATCCGGTTCGATCAACAAAAACTGGGTCTGCGCAACCCTCTCGGCGTATTCCCATGCGCCGACTGTGGCGCCGCGACATTCCATGCTGAAGCTGGCGACGAAATCGATCTCGTGCTCCATCGGGAGCGGGAAGAGCGTCGCCGCGCTAGCGATCGGCTTTCCGGCGTCGGAAGCCCTGTTCTTCGCCGTGAATTGCACCCGCAACTGCCGTGGGACGTAAATGCTGTTGACCTTGATCCGCGAGAAGTAGCCGGCCTTTTCGATCTGCTGCTTGATTTTCGTCGCCAGCGGAACCCTGAGCGGCTGCACGACTACCTGAGCATCATTCACAACAAGACCCACTTCGCCCCATTGGCCGCTTCCCGGCGGATAAGTTGCAACGGGAAGGTTTTGAGGGGTGGCACAGGCGCCGACGAGGAGGCTCAGGTGGGAAGACACGCTCGGCCCGCGTGAGGCGGGCCTGATGCGGATCAAGTGTGGCGCTGGAGGGGCGGATCAGCCCGCCAACGCCGTCTCGATGGCCGCTACCAGCTTGTCGGCGTCGGGGGCGGTGTCGGGCGCGAAGCGGCGCAGGACGGTGCCGTCGCGGCCGATCAGGAACTTCTCGAAATTCCACAGCACCTCGGGCGCCGGCGTCGGCTCGATCTTGTAGCCGCGCAGCATCTCTTCCATGCCCGCACGGTCTTCGGTTTCGGGCTTGGCGGCGGTGAGGGTGGCGTAGAGCGGGTGCTTGTCCGGCCCGGTGGCGACGAGCTTGCTGTACATCGGAAACTGCACGCCGAAGTTGGCGGTGCAGAAGCTGGCGATCTCGGCATCGGTGCCCGGCTCCTGCCCGGCAAAGTCGTTAGCCGGAAAGCCCAGCACAGTGAAACCCTTGTCCCGAAAGCGCTCGTGCAGCGCCTCCAGCCCTTCGTACTGCTTGGTGAGGCCGCACTTGGAGGCCACGTTCACGACCAGCAGCACCTTGCCGGCCTGCTCGGCGAGGGTGGCGGGGGTGCCGTCGATCTTGGTGAGGGGGATGGCGTAGAGATTGTTGTGCACTGTGCTTCCTCGGTTAGGGGCGGACTGGGTGGAGAGCGTTATGCCGGCGCTGACCGGGCGTTTCGTTCGGTGCAAGCGAAAATGCCCCGTCGGGGCGGGGCATCGAAAGCCGGTCGGGGTGAGCTTAAACCACCCCCGCTCCGTGGGCCTGCTGGTCGGCCCAGTAGCTGGAGCGGACCATCGGGCCGCAGGCGGCGTTCTTGAAGCCCATCTTGAGCGCTTCGGTTTCGAACATCTTGAAGGTGTCGGGATGGACGTAGCGCAGCACCGGCAGATGGCCGCCGGAGGGCTGGAGGTATTGGCCGATGGTGAGCATCTCGACGTTGTGGGCACGCATGTCGCGCATCACTTCGAGGATTTCCTCGTCGGTTTCGCCCAGGCCGACCATCAGGCCGGATTTGGTCGGGACTTCGGGGTGGCGGGCCTTGAATTGCTTGAGCAATTCAAGCGAGTAGGCGTAGTCGGAGCCGGGGCGGGCCTGCTTGTAGAGGCGCGGGACGGTTTCGAGGTTGTGGTTGAGGACGTCGGGCGGGGCTTGGTCGAAGATGTCCAGGGCGATATCCATGCGGCCGCGGAAGTCGGGTACCAGCACTTCGATGCGGGTCTTGGGGCTGGCTGCGCGGGTGGCCTGGATGCACTGGACGAAGTGCTCGGCGCCGCCGTCACGCAGGTCGTCCCGGTCGACGCTGGTGATCACCACGTAGTTGAGGCGCATCGCGGCGATGGTCTTGGCGAGGTCGGCCGGTTCGTTGGCGTTGAGGGGCTCGGGGCGGCCGTGGCCCACGTCGCAGAACGGGCAGCGGCGGGTGCAGATGTCGCCCATGATCATGAAGGTGGCCGTGCCCTTGCCGAAGCATTCGTGGATGTTGGGGCAGGAGGCTTCTTCGCACACGGTGTGGAGCTTGTGCTCGCGCAGGGTGTCCTTGATTTCGTTGAAGCGTTCGGCTTCCATGCCGGCGCCGAGCTTGATGCGGATCCACTCGGGCTTTTTGAGGCGTTCGGCGGGAACGATCTTGATGGGGATGCGGGAGGTCTTTTCGGCGCCGCGCTGCTTGCGGGTGGTGGAATCCATGTTCGTCCTTTGGTCAGGTGGGGGCGACGACGGGGAAGTGGCGCTGGAGGTGGCCGAGAAGCCGTTCGGCGACTTCGTCGGGGCCTTCAGTCACGCCGAAGTCTTTGAGTTGTATGGTCTTGAGCCCACTATAGCCGCAGGGATTGATCCAGGTAAATGGTGTCAAGTCCATATCGACATTGAGGGACAGACCGTGGTAGCTGCAGCCGTTTTTCACGCGCAGGCCGAGGGCGGCGACTTTGGCGCCGTCGATGTAGACGCCCGGCGCGCCGTCTTTGCGGCGGGCATCGAGGCCGTAGTCGGCGATGCAGTCGATGATGGACTGTTCGAGCAGATTGACCATCTCGCGCACCTTGAGGCGGCGGCGGTGCAGGTCGATGAGCAGGTAGGCCACGACCTGACCGGGGCCGTGATAGGTGATCTGGCCGCCGCGGTCGATCTTGACCAGCGGGATTGCGGTGGCGTGCAGCAGGTGTTCCGGCTTGCCGGCCTGACCGAGGGTGTAGACCGGCGGATGCTGGACGAGCCACAACTCGTCGTCGGTGCCGGCGTCGCGGGTGGCGGTGAATTCCTGCATCGCCCGCCAGGTTGGCTCGTAGGGCACGCTGCCCAGGCGGCGGACGATCACAGGACGACTTTCACCATCGGGTGGGACGACAGCTCGCGGTAAAGCGCGTCGAGCTGCTGCTGGGAGGTGGCGGTGACGGTGCAGGTGATGGACAGATAGTTGCCCTTGGCGGAGGGGCGCATCTGCATTCCGCTCGCCGGGTCGAAATCCGGGGCGTGGGTCAGCACCACTTCCAGCACGACCTGGGCGAAGTCGTCCACCCGTGCGCCCATGATCTTGATCGGGAATTCGCAGGGAAACTCCAGCAGGGTCGTGCGTTCTTCGGACATCGGGCTTCCTTGGTGGCGGGTCAGGGAATGAGAATGAGGGCGGGACGGCTATTATCAAGCCCCGGCTTTGCGGGCCGCCGGCGCCTCCAGTGCCGTCACGCCCGCATTCTCGTGCCTGCTGCGCTTACAGGCTCTTGATCCACAGACGCAGGGCGTCCCACATGCGGCCGAACCAGCCGGCTTGGGGCACTTCTTCGAGGGCCACGATCGGGTAGTTGCCGACCGGCTTGCCGTCGAGGCTCAGTTGCAGCGTGCCGATGGCCTGCCCTTTGGCGAGCGGGGCGATCAGCGGTTGCTGGCTGACGACGTTGGCCTTGAGCTTTTGGGCGTCGCCCTTCGGCAGCGAGAGCATGAAGTCGTTCAGGAAGCCGGCTTTGACGGTGTTTTCGGCGCCCTTCCAGACGCGGAATTCATTGACCGCCTGATTGGCGGCATAGACCTTGACGGTGTCGAAGGCCAGATAGCCCCAGTTGAGCAGCTTTTGGGATTCCTGGGCGCGCACGCTGTCGCTGGTGGTGCCGACGACCACCGACAGGAGGCGGCGGTCGTTGCGTTTTGCGGAGGCGATCAGGCAGTAGCCGGCGCTGTCGGTGTGGCCGGTCTTGACGCCGTCGACGGTGGGGTCGAGATAGAGCAGGCGGTTGCGGTTGGGCTGCTTGATCTTGTTGTAGGTGTATTCCTTGATGGAATAGATCGGGTAGAACTCGGGAAAGTCGCGGATGATCGCGGTGGCCAGCAGCGACAGGTCGCGCACCGAAGTGAGGTGCGAGGGGTGCGGCAGACCGGTGGAGTTTTCGAAGTGGGTGTTCTTCAGGCCGAGCCGGGCGGCTTCCTTGTTCATCAGTTGGGCGAAGGCTTCTTCGGAGCCGGCGATGGCTTCGGCCAAGGCCACGCAGGCGTCGTTGCCGGACTGGATGATCATGCCGTGGATCAGTTCGTCCACGGTCACCGGGGTTTGCGGCTCGATGAACATCTTGGAGCCGGGCACTTTCCAGGCCTTGGGCGACACCGGAATGGTCTGGTCCAGGGCGAGGGTTTTGTTCTTGATCGCCGAGAAGGTGAGGTAGGCCGTCATCAGTTTGGTGAGGGACGCCGGCTCGATGCGCTGGTCGGGTTGTTCGGTCGTGAGAATCTGGCCGGAGCCCACATCGAGGAGCAGCCAGGCCTTAGCGGCAACCGGCGGCGGGGTGATCTGGGCGAAGGAGAGGGCCGGCAGAACCAGCAGAAGCAGGATGATGCGACGCAGCATGATGAGGTGCAAAAGCGGAAAAAGTGCGATTATAGACACGCTGGCCCTTCGACAAGCGACTCAGTTTTTGAGTTTTGCGGGAACTCCCGCCGGTCTCGCCGGTCACCATTGTTGCAATGCAACGCTTCCCTAAAGTCTTTTCTCGCGCCCTTTCCTTCGTGCTCGCCTGCCTTGTGCTGGTGTGGGCCGGAGCCGCTTGCGCCGAAAATGCCTACGAATCGGCTGCCGAACTGGTCGAATTGGTGCAGGTGGATCAGGTCACCCAAGGCGGGCTTGGCCTGGATGTGCCCGATCCCCAGGATTGTCCGGTTTTTGTGAGCAGTTTTGCGTTGCCGGTGCTGCTTTTGCTCGAATCCCGACCCGAGGCAGCCTTGCCGGAATTCCGTTCCGTCTTCCCTCGCCCCACCTCGCCGCCGCCGCGGCTCGGCTGATCCCTTTCGTCTCTCGCCAGTGCGCCGGTTCCTGACGGACCGGCGCCTGCCCGCGTGTTTCTGCGAATTGAAAACAGCGCTCAGGCAGCGCTGAAGGATCATCATGTTCAACAAGTTTTGTCTGGCTCTCGCCCTTGCGGCGATGGCCGCTCCGGCGGTGTCGGCGCCACCCGCCGGCACCGTCCGTCCTGCGCCTTCCGTCGCCGCACCCGCAGGGCCTGCTTATTCTTTACAGGCGTTGCGGGAGCTGGCCCGGGCCGGCCATCCGTCCCTCGAAGCGGCCCGGGCCCATGTCGAGGCCGGGCGCGCCCAGGTGGTCGGCGCCGGCGCCTATCCCAATCCCGAGGTGGAATTTCTGGCTGGCCGCACTCACGCCCGGGTGCCCGGCGCCGCCAGCGGCAACGCTCAAAGTGTGACGGTGCTGCAGCGCATCGACAATCCGTGGCAGCGCGAGGCGCGCATCGATGCCGCGTCGTTCGGGCTGGACGCGCGCCAAGCCGAGCGTCGGGCCTTCGAGAACGACCTGCTGGCGCGTCTCGACCAACGATATTTCGAAGTGCTGCGTCGCCAGGCCGAACTCCGTGCGGCCCGCGAAGACCATGACCTCGCCGCCCAGATCCGCGCCAAGGTGGCGGTGCGCGTGCAAACCGGAGAGGCGCCGCGCTACGAGTTGATCAAGGCCGACACCGAACTGCTCAACGCCCAGAAGGCCGCCGAGAGTGCCGAACTGCGCATCGCCCAGGCCCGCGCCGGGTTGCGGGCGCTGGTGGGGATGGGCTTGCCGGCGGATTTTCAGGTGGAAGGCGTGCTCGCCGGTCAGCCGGCGGGCGCCGCTGCGGTTCCCGGCCTCGACGTGCTGCGTGCCGAGTTGCTGGCCCGCAATCCGGAGTTGCAACGGAGTCAGGCCGAGGTGCGTCGGGCCGAACGTCAGCTGGAACTGGAACGTTTGCGCCGTCATCCCGAACTGGCTTTGAAGGTGAGCGGCGATCGCGATAGCGAAGTCCGCGATACGCGTCTCGGGGTGGTGGTCAGCGTGCCGCTCTGGGACCGTCGTCAAGGCCCGGTCGCCGAGGCCGGCGCGCTGCTGGCGAAGAGCCGCAGCGAGCGCGCCGGGCAGGAACTGGCGCTGCTGCAGTCGCTGGAAACCGCGTATCGCCAGTACGAAATCGCCCGCACCCAGGTGAATGCCCTGGAGAACGGCATTCTGCGCGAGGCCGAGGCGGCCATGAAGGTCGCCGAGGCGGCCTATCGCTTCGGCGAGCGCGGCATCCTCGATTACCTGGATGCGCAGCGTGTCTTCCGCGCCGCCCGTAACGAACTCATCGCCGCCCGCTACGAATTGCAGCTGGCGGTCATCGAAATCGAGCGCCTTCGCGCTGCCCAATGAACCGGATCGCTCCCATGAAACCCAATGCTCTTGCTCTGGCCGTCTTGACGGCCGCCCTTGTCCTGTCCGGTTGCAAGGATTCCGCCAAGCCCGGCGCTCAAACCGCACCGTCCGCCCCGGCGCTGACCGAAGCGGCGACCGGCGAACCCGCCGTTGCGCCGGTCGATCCGCTGACGGTCAGCGTTCCGCCCGGCTTTGGCGCCGAGATCCGGGTGGCGCCGGTGGGCGCGACGCCGCTTTCCGACACCCTGCGGGTGGCCGGCAAGGTGGATTTCGACGAAACCCGCGTCACCCGCATCGGCGCCACGGTGACCGGCCGGGTCATCGAGATTCACGCCCAGCTCGGCCAGCAGGTGAAGGTGGGCGACGCGTTGGCGGTGATCAACAGCACCGAACTCGGTCAGGCCCAGCTGGCCTACCTCAAGGCCCGCGCCCAGGCCGATCTGCAGGCGCGCAGCGTCGAACGGGCGCGCCAGCTCTTTGCCGCCGATGTGATCGGCAAGGCCGAATTGCAGCGCCGCGAGAGCGAGTTGGCGATTGCGTCGGCCGAGCAGCGCGGGGCCGCCGATCAACTGCGCGTGCTCGGGATGTCGTCGCTGGCCATCAACCGGCTCGGTGGCAACGGAGCGATCAATTCGGTGACGCCGGTGGTGTCGACCATGGCCGGCACGGTGGTCGAGCGTCAGGTGGCGCAGGGCCAGGTGGTCCAGCCGTCCGACGCCTTGTACGTGGTGGCCGATCTGTCCCAGGTGTGGGTGACCGCCGAGGTGCCCGAGCAGCAGGCGGCGCTGGTCAAAGCCGGGCAAAGCGTGGACATCGAAGTGCCGGCTCTCGGCACGCGGCTGACCGGCAAGCTGGTTTTCGTGGCCGATACGGTCAATCCGGAAACCCGCACCGTCGCCGTGCGCAGTGCGGTGGCCAACGCCAGCCGTCAGCTCAAGCCGGCCATGCTGGCAACCATGCTGATCCAGGCAGCGCCGGTCGAGCGGCTGGTGGTGCCGGCTCCGGCGGTGGTGCGCGACGGCGACGCCGACATGGTGTTCGTCGAAATCGGACCGCAGCAGTTCCGCCTCACGCCGGTACGCCTCGGCCCCGATGTGGATGGGCGCCGTCCGGTGCTCTCCGGCCTCAAGCCCGAGCAGCGCATCCTGGTTGCGGGCGCCTTCCACTTGAATAACGAACGCAAGCGGAAGGAGCTGGAATGATCGAATCCCTGGTTCGAAAAGCGCTCCAGCAGCGTCTGGTGGTGGTCGTGCTGGCGGTGATCCTGCTGGCCTTCGGCATCAACG
>SSGH01000029.1 GCA_008015835.1 Lysobacter sp. | reverse complement strand
TTCGTCGCCCTCCCAGGCCCCCCGCCCGCAAAGTGCGCGCATGACTTCGGACCTGCCCATCGTGTTGGTGCCCGTCGGCGCCGACGACGCGGCGCTCGACGCGTGCCTCGCCGCGCTCGACGCCGGCACGCCCGCGGGCACGCGCGTGTGGTTGGCCGACGACGCGCAGGCCGGCCCGCGCGGCATCGCCATCGTCGAACGCTGGTTGGCGCGCACCGCGCTGCAGGCCGATTACACCCGGCGCCCGCGCTGCATCGGCGAAGCCGCGCACATCGACGACATGCTGCGCGCCTGCGGCGACGCCGACGTGCTCGTGCTACCCGGCGACGCTCAGCCTTGTCCCGGCTGGGCAATGCAACTGACCGCCTGCGCCGCGCGCGACCCCGCCATCGCCACCGCCACGCCCTGGAGCAACGCCGGCGAAGCCGCGGCCTGGCCGCGCGTGGGCGAAATCGCGCCGATGCCCGACGATCCCGCCGCGCTCGCGCGTGCCGCCGCGCGCATGCCGCCGCATCACCCGGAATTGCCGTCGGCGTCGTGCCACGCAGTGTTCCTGCGCGGCGCGGCGCGGCGCAAAGCCGGCGGCTTGGACGCCGCGAGCTATCGCTCCTGGTACGCGGCGTTGATCGATCTGTCGTTGCGCATGGCCGGACTCGGTTGGCGCAATGTGTTGTGCGAAACCGCGTTCGTCGCGCGCGCGGGCGAGGGCGCGCCGCAGGGCGACGACGTCGAAACGCTGGGCGCGCGTTGGCCGACGTGGCATGCGCGGCTCGCGGAATTCCTGATGCGCGATCCGCTCTACGCCGTGCGCGACGGCTTGACCCGCGCACTCGCCGGCATCGAGCCGCCGTTCGCGCAGGCCGAATTGTTCGCGCTGGACGCGCGCGCCGACGACCGCGAGGCCACCGATGCGGATGCCGCCGCCGCAGCGAACGCGGACGACGACGAGACGCCGGCATGACCGTCACGCCCGACGAGATCGACGCGAATATCGACACGGATATCGACGCGGACATCGCCGCGGTCGTGGTGACGTACTGCAGCGCCGAAACGATCGACGCCTGTCTGCACCGCCTGCGCGCCGCCGAGGGCGTGACGCAGATCCGCGTGGTCGATAACGCGTCTACCGACGGCACGCTCGAGATCGTGCAGCGGCATGCGATCGCCGATCCGCGCGTGCGCTTCATCGCGAACCCCGACAACCCGGGCTTCGCCACCGCCTGCAATCAGGGCGCGTTCGCGTCGTCGTCGACGTGGCTGGCGTTCGTGAATCCCGATTGCTGGGTCGAGCCCGACACGCTGTCGCGGCTGCGCGCGCATGCGCGCGCGCTGGCGCAGGAGACCGGTCGCGACGCGCTGCTGGGCGTCGATTTGGCGAACGAAGCCGGCGTGCGCGACGGCGCCGCGCGGCGACGCGACCCAGATTTTGCGGCGATGCTGCGCAGCGCGGCCGCGCGCAAACTCGATATTCCGGTCGATGCAGCGCAAACGTTGCAAAGCGTGCCTGCGATTTCCGGCGCCCTGATGTTCCTGCCGCGCACGCTGATGGAACGCATCCAGGGCTTCGATCAGGACTACCGCCTGCATGCCGAAGATATCGATTTCTGTCGCCGCGCGCGCGAGGCCGGCGCCGCGGTCGCGGTCGCGAACGATCTGCGCGTGGTGCATGTGCGCGGCGTGTCCAGCCGCTCGCGGCCGCTGTTCGTCGAATGGCATAAGCATCGCGGGCTGTGGCGGTATTTCCGCAAATTCGACGCGCGCCGGCACGGCGCGGCGACGCGCATGGCGGTGTGGCTGATGATCTGGGCGCGGGGTGCGTTCGCGATTCTGGGTAAACTCACCCGATCCATCATGCGCGGGGGGCGCTGATTACATGCTCGTGAACGACCGCTGCGCCAATTGCGATCGCGCCATCGATGGCGCGGACCAGAAATTCTGTCCGGCCTGCGGTCAGCCCACGCCCGCGCACCGCATCGATTGGCATTTTCTCGGGCACGAACTCGAGCACAGCGTGCTGCATATGGATCGCGGCATCCTGTACACGCTGAAGAATCTGATGCTTCGCCCAGGTCATTTGATCCGCGACTACATCGACGGACGGCGGGCCGATCATGTCAAACCGCTGCTGCTGACCATGATCTCGGCCGCCTTTGTGGTGTTCCTCACGAATCGCCTGATGGACGGCGATGTGCTGGGGGAGGCTTTCTTTCGCGGCTTCACGGATGCGACGAGCCGGAACGGCGCCGAAGGCAAGTTCGACCCGGGACCCATCTTCGCCGCCTTAGAAGCGGTGAACGCATGGACGAATCATCATTACGCCGCAGTCACCTTGATGCTATTGCCGCTGGAAGCGTTGGCATTCAAGCTGGCGTTCTGGCGCTGGAGGAACCTGAATTATCCGGAATGGCTGGTGATCACGGCCTACGTCAATGCGCAGGCGTTGATCGTGTGGGGGCTTTCGATTCCGCTCCAGCGCTGGTTTCCCGGGACGATTGTTTGGGTCATGTGGGTCATGATCGGCTACGGCACCTTTTCACTGGTTCAGTTCTTCAGCGAGCAGCCGCGTTGGAAAACCATGTTGCGTGCGATGCTGGGCTTCGGGCTGTACCTGTTCGTCAACGCCGTGCTGACGGTTGTTGTGGCGCTCGTCATGTTCATGATGTCCCGCCATGCATGACGCGCGGATTTCCAGAGCGCCTCAGCGATAACGATTGATCTCGTCGCGGAGCGCGCGCGCGGCGTTCGCGGCGGCTTCGGCGTAATCGTTGTCGCTCGATGCATACAAAATCGCGCGCGACGAGCTGACGATCAGGCCCGCGCCGTCGGCGGTTTTGGCGTTCGTCACCACCGCTTCGACATCGCCGCCTTGCGCGCCCACGCCGGGCACGAGGAACGGCATGTCGCCGACGATCGCGCGCACCTCGCGCAATTGATCCGGCCAGGTCGCGCCGACCACCAGCGCGCAATTGCCGTGCGCGTTCCAATCGCGCGCGATTTTCTCGGCGACGTGCTGATACAGCGGGCGGCCCGCGCCGCTCTTGTCGTACAGCACCATGTCCTGCAGATCGCCCGCGCCCGGGTTGCTGGTGCGGCAGAGAATCACCACGCCTTTGTCGGCGCGATCCAAGAAGGGTTGCACCGAGTCGCGGCCGAGATACGGGTTCACCGTCGCCGCATCCGCGCCGTAGCGGTCGAAGGCCTCCGCCGCGTAATGCTGCGCGGTGCTGCCGATGTCGCCGCGTTTGCTGTCGAGGATCACCGGAATGTCCGGGTAGCGGAAACCGATATGCAGAATCAGCATCCGCAGCGCTTCTTCCGCGTGCGCCGCCGCGAAATGCGCGATCTGCGGCTTGAACGCGCACACGTACGGGGCGGTGGCGTCGACGATGTCGCGGCAGAAATGGAAGATCGCGTCCGGGTCGTGCGCGAATTTCGCCGGGAATTTCGCCGGCTCGGGGTCGAGGCCGACGCACACCAGCGTGTCGGCGCGTTCCCAGCGATCCCGCAGGCGGTCCATGAAGCTGCGCATCGGTTCGGTCGTCATGTGGTCCCCGGGTGGCTCATCTTTTCAAAGTCGGGCATCGTGCGGTAGCGCGCGCGGCGGTTCTGCGATGCCGATGACGCGAACTGTGTACGTTGTCGCGTTCGGGATGCGATGGACGCAGCGATTGCGCGAAGGCCGTCACGCGGAAGACGTCTCGTTACGACGAGTGAAGGCGATCAGCAGCCCTGCCAGCAGCGCGATGTTCACTGCCGAGATCGCCATTTGGACGATCGCGACTCGACGTGTCATGGCCATGTAGAGGCCCAACGTCTCCATCGAGGCTCGATCCACCGATTGACAGCGCTCGAACAGCTTCGCGATGGGCGCACCGCAGCGCTTCTCCACTATTTCGTCCAGGCGCACGTCGTAGGATTTCGGCAGCGCGGGTGGCGGGTACAGCGCATCGACCGTCAGGAAGACGTCGACGCCATTCCAGAGGACGGCACCGTTCAACGCGATGCCGATCCCCAAAATGATCCGCAGGATGCCGCGGCGCATCGAGGCGCCTTATTTCAACGCCTTGAACCGCAACCGATGCGGCTTGGCGCCTTCTTCGCCCAGACGACGCTTCTTGTCCTCTTCGTATTCGCGGTAGTTGCCCTGGAAGAATTCGACGTGCGAGTCGCCTTCGAAGGCGAGGATATGGGTCGCGATGCGGTCGAGGAACCAGCGGTCGTGGCTGATGACGAACGTATTGCCCGGGAATTCGAGCAGGGCGTCTTCCAGCGCGCGCAGAGTTTCGATATCGAGGTCGTTCGACGGTTCGTCGAGCAGCAGCACGTTGCCGCCCTGCAGCAGCGTCTTCGCCAGATGCAAACGGCCGCGTTCGCCGCCCGAGAGCGTGCCGACCATCTTCTGCTGGTCCTGGCCCTTGAAGTTGAAGCGGCCGATGTACGCGCGCGACTGAATTTCCACGCCGTTGATGTTGAGGATATCCAGGCCGCCGGAGACTTCCTGGAACACGTTGTGGTTGCCTTCGAGTTTGTCGCGGCTCTGATCGACGTACGCCAGTTTGACCGTCGGGCCTTTCACGATCTCGCCTTTGTCCGGCTTTTCGATGCCCATCAGCATCTTGAACAGCGTCGATTTGCCGGCGCCGTTGGGACCGATGATGCCGACGATGGCGCCGGGCGGCACCAGCATGTCGAGGTTGTCGATCAGCAAACGGTCGCCGAACGACTTCGACACGCCCTTGAACTCGATCACCGAGTTGCCCAGACGCTCGCCCGGCGGGATGAAGATTTCGTTGGTCTCGTTGCGCTTCTGGTATTCCTGCGACTGCAGTTCTTCCAAGCGGCCCAAACGCGCCTTGCCCTTGCTGCGGCCGCCCTTGGCGTTCTGGCGCGACCATTCCAATTCGCGCGCGATCGCTTTCTGCCGCGCTTTTTCTTGGTTCTCTTCCTGCTTCAGGCGCTCGTCCTTCTGCACCAGCCATTCGGTGTAGTTGCCTTTCCAGGGAATGCCGCGGCCGCGGTCGAGTTCGAGAATCCACTCGGCGGCGTTATCGAGGAAGTAGCGATCGTGGGTGACGGCCACCACGGTGCCCGGGAAGCGGGCGAGGAACTGCTCCAGCCATTCCACCGATTCGGCGTCGAGATGGTTGGTCGGTTCGTCCAGCAGAAGCATGTCGGGCTTCTGCAGCAGCAGGCGGCACAGCGCGACGCGGCGCTTCTCGCCGCCCGACAACTTGCCGATCACCGCATCCCACGGCGGCAGACGCAGCGCGTCGGCGGCTACTTCGAGCTGTTGTTCCAGCATGTGCGCATCGCCGGAGGCGAGGATCGCTTCGAGGCGCTGCTGCTCGGCCGCGAGTTTGTCGAAGTCCGCGCCTTCCTCGGCATAGGCCTCGTAGATTTTGTCCAGCGCGGCCTGCGCCTGCAGCACTTCGCCGACGCCTTCTTCCACCGCCTCGCGCACGGTCTTGTTCGGGTCGAGTTCGGGCTCCTGCGCCAGATAACCGACCTTGATGCCCGGTTGCGGACGGGCTTCGCCTTGGAAGTCCTTGTCCACGCCGGCCATGATCTTCAGCACCGTGGACTTGCCGGCGCCGTTCAGGCCCAGCAGACCGATCTTCGCGCCCGGGAAGAACGACAGCGAAATGTCTTTGATGATCTGGCGTTTCGGCGGCACGACCTTGCTGACGCCGTTCATGGTGTAGATGTATTGGGACATGGGGGCTCCGCAGACGGGCGGCGGCGACCTGCCGAGCGGGCAGGGGCCGGGAGGAGGAAAAAGGGATGGCGAATTATCGCCGGAACGCCCCCCGTTCCGCCAGTTTCGCGGCTGCGCGCGCGTCGAATCCCCGTCGGGCGTCGGCCCGCGCCAGGCGCGAGAAGGCCGCGAAAACTGGCCGCAAGTGGCCGCCGGGGCTACAATTCCGCACTCCCCGCACTGCTCTGGAGCGCCGATGTTCCCGCGCGATACCCGCATCGAAGGTTTCGATCCCGAATTGGCCGCGGCGATCGCGGCGGAGAACCGCCGCCAGGAAGACCACGTCGAGCTGATCGCCTCCGAGAACTACGCCAGCCCGCGGGTGATGGAAGCGCAGGGCAGCCAGCTCACCAACAAGTACGCCGAGGGCTAC
>SSGH01000047.1 GCA_008015835.1 Lysobacter sp. | reverse complement strand
GTGCAGGCCAAGATCATGGCCATGCAGCGCCGCGGGCGAGCCGCCTGAGTCCTGCTCGATAGAGCCGGCCCGCGCAGTGCGCCGGCCGGTTTTTTTTCGCCCTTGTTTTATCAAACGGCGCGTCCATTCGAGGTAAGCGCGGTCGATGCGCTGGCGCAAAAGCCTCGAAATGAACTTCTCTGTGACTTTCTTGGCGCTCGCGCGGTGGACGCCCGCGCAATAACGCACGTCTGAAAGCCCGTTTAATTCATAAAATTTCGTTAAATCGTTAAAAGACGGAGATAAGGCGAGAACGTGCTCGGCTTCGAGTAATGTGAAATTTTTTTAAATTTCGATTGTTTTCGTGATTTTGCCGTTTTGCGATTCATTTTATGTCATGCGTGATTTTGGATGGCTCGGCAGTTGCAGGATTGTCCGGCCGATTGCGATGAAACGGGGCTCAACGATGTCATGCACAGAACAGGTCTTGCGGTCACCGCATACAAGCCGGATGTTTGATTTGCCGTCCGACGGGGACGCTTATATGGCCAATCCCGTTTCCGAGGCGGCACTGACCGGCGCTTCCCTGATCCGTCATCTGGACGATGTCCGGTTCGCCAGCCTGCGTGCGCTGCGGCAACTGCTGCGCGCCCTCGATGCGGAGCGGATTGCCATCGGCTTTGTGGCGCCGAAGGGCGAGAGCATCAGGGAAGAACTGGTGTGGGCGCGTGGCTTTGCCCGGTGTGGCGAGTCGGAGCGGGTATTGTGTTGCGCCGGGTTCGCGCATCAGGTTCGCGACTGGTTGAGCGCCAAGAATGCGGTCGTGAGTATCGACATCGACGTGGAGTCTTCCACTTGGCACGAATTACCCTGCGACCGTCTCTTGCTGGTGCGTGGCGAACTGATCGCGGATGGACGGGAGCGTTTGGTTCTGGCGGTGCAGCTGCGTGGGGAAGTCGATCTGGCCGACGGTGCCTGCCACGCATTGACCCTTTTTCTCAACGAATACGGCAGCCGGCGTTCGTTGATCAAGCCGTAGTCGCGTCCCTTGCCAGCCGGCGCCAGGAGGTGGCGTCGGGGTGGGCGAGGCAGGTTCCGAGATGCGCCTGCGCGGCTTCGAGATGCCGGCGGGCGGCCTCGCTCAGCGCTTTTCCGAGACCGAAATCCTCGCCCCGCACGCACAGCACGAAGGCGGGCGGTGGTGGCATGCCGCGGATATCGGCAAATACTTGAAGCACGGCTTCGGGCGGCAGCGAATGGGAGCTGACCGGCCGTCCGCTGGCGGGAGCGGTTTCGCTGAATGTGAACGGCGCCGGCGTGCCGGTACCGGCATCGATGAAAAGCGCGAGGTCGCAACCGTCCAGGTCGAGGGCGTGCTCGATCTGCAGTTGAAAATCGCTCACCAGCCGGACGTCCGGCCAATCCTGGCTTTCGAGTCCGGCCATCAGCAGCGGCCCGAGGGCGTCGTCGCCCCGCGAGGGGTTGCCCACCGCAAAGACCACCAGCGCCATGGCGCATCAGCCTCCGCTTGATGCGCTGTCCGTCAGCCTGCCGTCGGCGCCGATCAGCTCGACCGTCAGGGGCATCTTGCCGAGGGCGTGGGTGGCGCAGGACAGGCAGGGGTCGAAGGCGCGGATGGCGACTTCGATGTGATTGAGCAGACCCTCCGTGAGCTGACGTCCGTCCAGATAACGGCGGGCGACCTGACGCACGGCTTCGTTCATGGCCTGGTTGTTGTGGGTGGTGGAGACGATCAGGTTGCAGTAGCTGATCAGGTCGTCGTCATCGACGCGATAGTGGTGGATCAGCGTGCCGCGCGGCGCCTCGATGATGCCGACGCCTTCGCGCCCGTGCGGCCCTTCGGTCATGCGTTTGTCCGAAAGGATGTCCGGGTCGTCGAGCAGGCTGCGGATGACTTCGGCGGCGTGGAGCATTTCGATCATCCGCGCCCAGTGGTAGGCCAGCGGCGCGTGGATGGGCTCGCCTTCGCCGTGGGCGATGAAGGCCTGACGCTCGATCTCGGCAAGTTCGCTGGGGATGAAGTCGCAGTTCTGCACCCGCGCCAGCGGGCCGACCTTGTACCAGCCCTTGGCCGGTCCGAGTTCGGTGATATACGGGAACTTCATGTAGCTCCAGGACTTGACCTCTTCGCGGATGTGGGCGTCGTAGTCGGCGCAGGCAAGATTGTCGCTGACGATCTGACCGCGGGCGTCGCGCAGGCGCAGGTGGCCGTCGTAGAGGTCGAGGGCGCCGTCGGCGCGCACAAGACTGAAAATATGGCTGCGGAACAGCCCGAACTCGTCGTAGAGCGAGCCGTTGGTTTCGTGGAGACGGCGGGCCAGATGCACGGCGTCGCGGCTCCACTGGATCATCTGGTCGGCGTCTTTCAGCAGTTCGTCGCGCTCGGCCGGGGTGAGCGATTTGTTCACGCCGCCGGGAACCGCGCCGGTGCCGTGCACGCGCTTGCCGGCGGTGATGCGGATGACCTCCTGGCCGAACTTGCGCAGCAGCACGCCCTGCCGGGCCACTTCCGGATAGGCGCCGGCGACGCCGACGATGTTGCGCTGCTGCACCGGCGATTCGAAGCCGAACAGCAGGTCGGGCGACGATAGATGGAAGAAGTGCAGCGCGTGGGACTGGAGGATCTGGCCGTAGTGCATCAGGCGGCGGATCTTCTCGGCGGTGGGGGTGATCTGCAGCGCGCCGACCACCGGATCGAGCGCCTTGGCGGCGGCCAGATGATGGCTCACCGGGCAGATGCCGCACAGGCGCTGGACCATCACCGGCACTTCCCAGTAGGGGCGGCCCTGGATGAATTTTTCGAAGCCGCGGAATTCGACGATGTGCAGTCGCGCTTCTTTCACATGGCCGGCTTCGTCGAGCAGCAGCGTGACCTTGCCATGACCTTCGACGCGGGAGACCGGATCGATGGCGATGCGACGCAAATTCTCGCGGTTGGTGGCGGTTTCGAGTTCGAAGCTCATGGGTGCTCCTTTGGGCGGGGAGGCGTCAGGTGGGAGGAGTGAGGAGACCTGCTTTAGCCTTGTGCGCCGACGATTTCCGGCGCATCACGTTTCTCAGCAGGCCTCCGTCTCCTTTTGGCTCCTCACTGCCCCTTAATCGTAATGCAGCAGGCCGTCGGTCAGCCGCGGTGTGCGGCCGGCGATCAGGTCGGTGAGAAACTTCCAGATCGCCGGGCCGGAGGGCGGGCAGCCGGGAATGAAGTAATCGATACGCACCACCTCGTGGATCGGCCGCACCTTGTCGAGGGGCAAGGGCAGTTCCGGGTCGTTGGGAATCTGGCCGTTTTCGACGCCCGGACGGAACTGATAGACCTCGCGCAGGCATTCGGAGAGCGGCAGGTGGTTGCGTTGTGCGGGCAGGCCGCCATTTACGGCGCAGGCGCCCAGGGCGATCAGGGTTTTGCAGTTGCGGCGGAATTCGCGCAGCACGTGGACGTTTTCGGCATTGCAGACGCCGCCTTCGATCAGACCGATGTCGCAGGGGCCGACGTCTTTGATGTCGGTGAGGGGCGAGCGGTCGAATTCGATCAGGTCGACCAGTTCGAAGAGATGCTCGTCGATGTCGAGAAAGGACATGTGGCAGCCGAAGCAGCCGGCCAGGGACGCCGTGGCGACGCGCAGCTTGCGGGCGGGGGCGGGGCTCATGACGAACCCTCCTTCAGCGTCTTGTCGCTGATCGTGGCGGTGTCGAAGGTGCGTTCGCCGATGGGCACCGCGAAGCCGACTTTCTTGTGCAGGATCACACCGACCGGGCAGATGTTGGCGGCCATGTCGGTTTTTGAGAAGTCGGTGTCGCCGAGCCGGCCCGATTCGGCATTGACCACGAGGTGTTTGTTGATGCCGCGGCCGGTCAGCGCGAACACGGCCTTGCCGTCCACATCGCGGGAGGCGCGCACGCACAGTTCGCAGAAGATGCAGCGGTTGAAGTCGAGCAGCACGTCGGGGTGCGAGGCGTCCACCGGGCGGTCGGGGTAGAAGTGGCGGAAGCGCGAAGTGAGCATCTCGTACTCGTAGCCGAGCGCTTGAAGTTCGCAGTTGCCGCTCTTTTCGCACGACGGACAGAAGTGGTTGCCCTCGACGAAGAGCATCTGCAGGATGCCGCGGCGCTCGCCGTTCATTTCGGGGGTGTTACTTTCCACTTCCCAGCCTTCCTTGGCGGGTGTGGCGCAGGCCGATACGTGACGGCCGGCGGCCTTGACGACGCACAGCTTGCAACTGCCGTGGGGCGGAAAATCCTTGTGCCAGCACAGGCTGGGAATGTAATGACCGGCGGCGCGGGAGGCTTCGAGGATGGTCTGGCCGTCTTCGAAGGGCACGGGCTGGCCGTCGAGGAGAAACTGCTTGGTCACTTTTCTTCCTCCTCATGGGTCTTGAGGTGGGCACCGGGATCGTCCCGTGCGGTGAGCTGGCGGGCTTCGGCGAGGGCGGCGTCGAGGTCGAAGGCCGGCTCGAAATCCAGCGAAACCAGGCGCCGCTCATAGGCCGGGCGGAACTTCTGCAGGGTGTCGATGACCGGATTCGGCGAGGCGCTGCCGAGGCCGCAGTGGCTGGCGTTCTTGAGCAGGCGGTCGAGCCAGTCGATGTCGTTGAGGTCGGCCTTGGCGCCGTGCCCGTCGGCCAGCTTGTCCATGAAGCCCTTGAGCAGCGCGGTGCCGACCCTGCAGGGCGTGCAGAAGCCGCAGCTTTCGTGGGCGAAGAAATGGACGAAGGCGCGGGCTACTTCGAAGAGGTCGCGGGTGCCGTCGAAAATCATAAAGGCACCGGCGGTGGGCACGTCTTCGTAGGCGATGCGGCGCTGGAATTCGTAGCTCGCCAGGCAGATTCCGGAGGCGCCGCCGACCTGGATGGCCTGGGTGTCGCTGGCGCCGCAGTCGTCGAGAATGCGGCTGATCTGGGCGCCGAAGGGGTATTCGTAGATGCCCGGCGTGGCGCAGTCGCCGGAGATGGAGATGAGCTTGGTGCCGGCCGACTGGGCGGTGCCGGTGGCGGCAAAGGCGGCGCCGCCGTCAAGGGCGATGAGGCAGGTCTTGGCCAGGGTTTCAACGTTATTGACGGCGGTCGGACGGCCCAGGTAGCCCTTGACGACCGGGAA
This sequence comes from Lysobacter sp., assembly GCA_008015835.1. Lineage (GTDB taxonomy): Bacteria > Pseudomonadota > Gammaproteobacteria > Xanthomonadales > Xanthomonadaceae > Lysobacter_I. Next base: position 2,389 of record SSGH01000047.1, on the reverse strand, counting down.
GGGCGGGCGGATGCGCGGGGTGCCGCGCTTGCCTTCGAGGGATTCGATCAGTGCGCTTTCTTCGCCGCAGACGTAGGCGCCGGCGCCCAGGTGGATCTGGATGTCGAAATCGAAGCCGGGCTGGCCGAGGATGGATTGGCCGAGCAGGCCGGCTTCGCGCCGGCGGGCCAGGGTCGCTTCGAGTTGCGGGCGCAGGTAGCGGTACTCGCCGCGCAGGTAAAGGAAACCTTCCGCGGCGCCGATCGCCCAGGCGGCGAGGCTCATGCCTTCGAAGACGAGGTCGGCGTAACTGTTGAGGAGGACGCGATCCTTGAAGGTGCCGGGCTCGCCTTCGTCGGCATTGCAGACAATGACTTTGGCCTTGCCGGGGGCGTTGCGGGCGCTGGCCCATTTGACGGCGGTGGCGAAGCCGGCGCCGCCGCGGCCGCGCAGGTTGGAAGCCTGCATTTCGGCCAGCCAGCCTTCGCGGCCCCGTTGGACGGCGGCGGAGAGGGCTGCGCCCGGTGCCATTTCGAGGCCGAGCAAGGCGCCCTTGAGGCGAATGTTGTCGTCGACGCGGAAGTATTCGGCGGGCCACAGTTCCACCGGTCGCTGCTGGCGGATCAGCTCGGCGATTTCGTTAATCCGGCGGTGGTTGAGCTGGCCGATGGCCCGGCCATTGACCAGCATTGCCGGGCCTTGGTCGCAGAGTCCGGTGCACGACGTGGTGGTGACGCTGACGAGGCCGTCCTCCGAAACCTTGCCGGGCTCGATCCACAGCTTGCGGCACAGGGCGTCGAGCAACTCGGCGTTGCCGAGCATGCGGTCGGTGATGTTGTCGGAGAACAGTACCCGGTAGCGGCCGACCGGGTGGGTGTAGAGAAAACTGTAGAAGCCTGCGACGCCTTCGACCCGGGCGCGGGGCAGCTTGAGCGCCGCGGCAATGTGGGTGAGGCTTGCTGCCGGCAGCCATCCGGCGATGTCCTGGGCTTCAATGAGGATTTGCAGCAGGCGGGTGGGGTCGTGCCGGTGTCGCTGCAGGATGCCGTCGAGGGCGGCATATTCGTTTGACGGGAGTGCGCTCACGAAAACCTCCGGCGGTTGGAAGCCAACGCGCAGAGTATGCACGTAGGCGCGTCGGGGTTATTGCGCTAGATCATGAAATGACCGCGTGTCGGATGCGCTTCAGGGCTTCTTCGAGACGGGCCGGCGGACAGCCGAAGTTGAGCCGCACGAAGCCGGGCAGGCCGAAGTCCTTGCCGTCCGACAGGCCGACGCCGGCGGCCTCGAAAAATGCGGCGGGATTGGCGATGCCGCGCTCGGCGATGAGCCCGCGACAGTCGATCCAAGCCAGGTAGGTGGCTTCGACGGGCGTGGTGGCAAGGCCGGGCAGTGCGTCGATGGCCTCGACGACACGGGCGGCGTTGGCCCGCAGGACTTCGATCAGCGCTTCGCGCCAGGGGCCGCAATCGCGGTAGGCGACTTCGGTGGCGGTAAGGCCGAGCACGTTCACGTGGGGCACGATGCCGGCCATGGCGCGTTTGTAGCGGGCGCGCAGGCCGGCGTCGGGGACGATCGCGAAGGCGCAGTAGAGCGCCGGGATGTTCCAGGTCTTGGAGGGCGCCATCAAGGTGACGGTGCGGCGGGCGACGGATTCGTCCAGTGCGGCGATGGGGATGTGCGGTGTGGCGGGATCGAGAACGAGGCCGCAGTGGATCTCGTCGGAGCAGACGATCAGATCGTGGCGCTCGGCCAACTCGGCAATGCGGCTGAGTTCGTCGCGCGAGAATACGCGGCCGACCGGGTTGTGCGGGTTGCACAGCATGAAGAGGCGCACCCCGTCGGCCAGTGCGGCCTCGGTGGCGGGCCAGTCCCATTCCCAGCGCGAACCCTTTTGGAGCAGCGGCGCGGTGACGAGGCGCTGGCCGAAGTTGGCCGGTGCGTGCAGGAAGGGCGGGTAGACCGGGGTGGCGGTGAATACGCCGTCGCCGGGCTGGCCGACCGCCCGCACCGCGACGTTGAAGCCGGTCACGACGCCGGGCAGCCAGACCAGCCAGTCGGGCTGGATGCGCCAGGCGTGATCGCGGGCGATGCCTTCGACGACGGCGTCGAGGACCGACGGCCACGGATCGGCGTAGCCGAAGACGCCGTGGTCGATGCGTGCGCGGAGGGCGTCGAGGACGGCCGGCGGTGCGGCGAAATCCATATCCGCCACCCACATCGGGATGATGTCGCGGCCGGCATAGCGGCGCCACTTGATGCTGTCGGAGCCGGAGCGGTCGGGGTTGGTGCTGAAGTCGAAGGTGTTCAATTCAATAACCGTGAAAAAATCGTGGCGGGCAGGCCGGGGCGGCAATTGGAAACCTTGCCGGATACCTGGTACGGCGAGTATCGCTCTGTTGCCCCAGGC
>SSGH01000024.1 GCA_008015835.1 Lysobacter sp. | reverse complement strand
GTGTTCGATCCCAGCGGCCGGTGGCTCGGGGATTACGACGAAAGCGGGCAGAGCCTTCAACAGGCGATCTGGCTGGGCGATCTGCCGGTGGGCCTGCTCGCCCGCCTGGACGGCGGTCAACGCCAATTGTTCTACATCCAACCCGATGCGCTAGGCACGCCGCGCGTGGTGATCGACCCGACGCGCGGCGCGCAAGGCGTCGCCGTCTGGCGTTGGGAGCTCGAAGACGAAGCCTTCGGCGACACCGAACCGAACCAGGACCCGGACGGCGACAACACGCTGTTCGTGCTGGACATGCGTTACCCGGGCCAGCAACACGACAGCGCGACGGGGTTCAACTACAACTACTTCCGGGATTACGACGCGTCCACTGGGCGGTATGTGCAGTCGGATCCGATTGGGTTGGATGGTGGGATGTCAACATATTCATATGCTGAATCAAATTCATTGATCTCTATTGATAGGCTTGGTTTGCTATCTGAAGGAGGGATCATCAATTCGACACCTGAATCTTGCGACATTTGTACTGCCCCTCGCCCAGGCGGGCAGCAATCGATGGAGGCGGTAGCCCGAATAGTGTTGAAGAGGATCTATGTGATGTCGAAAAACAAGAATATCGAGATTTGTGGTTTGATTTGTCAGGATGCCGTTTCCGGGCGTTTTTTCTCTGCGCCACCTACTCTTGGAAGCGGAATAGCTTGTTCGCCATCAACTAACCGTTGTCCGCGTTGTTCAAAAACAACGGGGTGGTGGCATACCCATGGCGCTCCAGAAGGCGATAAATGGGACGCTGAACTTATGAGCATGGGGGATAAGAATACGGACCAGTCCTTCACGCATGCTGGCGCGGAGTATTGGGGGTACGCGGGCTTTACAGGCTTTTTAGGCACTCCGATGGGAGTCCTTAGATACTACGCTGCGAGCGGCGGCGGGGTAATAAGCGGGGGGAAATTGTGATGAGGCGCATCGCCTATTTGATCATCTTCATTGCGTCGATCTTATCCGCATGCGACTCGCGGCGAGAAAAAGATTTACAGCCAGCAATTCAAGCTGGAATTGAGTCTTTGTCGCATGCAAGAGCAGACAATGTGGATATGAAGGTGTATTCCATAAGTTGGATTACAGAGCTTTCTGATGGGCAATTGCGGATTGTTGACCGTTCTCAAACTAGCCCATCAGTTGAAAAAAACAGGACCGATTTGAAAGGAAAAAAGTATTGGGAAGTTTGTTACGGGATTTCCAAGGAATGGGTTGTCGGCGCGACATATTGTTACTACCTCGACTACAACACATTTGATCTATTGGCGACTTATCGGACGAAATAGCTTGGTTATTGACCGAAACAAGGCGCAGCGTTGGATTTCCAAAAAAGCCTTTAACCACAGGTGTGTTGGAGTACGCCCTGAATCGAGTAAGTATCCCCCGGCAAAACCGGGGGCTTTAAGCGATTGCTGGCCCCTCAAAGGGGCCTTTTCACAATCGCGAAAGCGAAATCAAACGCATGAGATGTAGGGTGAAGCCGACTGCTCTAAAGGTCAAACCTTGTGAGTCCTCCGGCAAAGCCAGGGGATTTCCTTATGGACTAAACTTTTAACACGGGTATTGAGGTTGGCGAAAAAATTAGGGAAAAATCTTCCTCCTAAAAGGGTTCAAGACCTTATAAATAGAATAGCAGATGGAACTATAACGAGTAATGATTTGCCTGCCAGCATACAACAAGAATTCCCTTCTCAATTAAAGGGAAAAAGTTTAAACGAAATTCGCAAAATATGCGGGAAATGACAAAATGAATGCGCTAAATCTCTCGGGGAAGAATTTTGAAGAATTGCTTTCTCTTTTTTTCTGCGAAATCGCGGATGATGATTACTATGACGTGGTCGCCCGCCAGTTGATAAAGGACTACGCTGAATCTGTCCAGAGTTTAATTTGGCATTTATCAAAGAAAAGGTTGCGGGCGATAATCTTTGGTCTTGGTTGTTCTGGTGATAAAAAGTGGCGCGATATTCTATTGAAGTTTGTAGATTCAGAAGAAGGTTTGGTTGCTGCGGAAGCTTTGGATGCTTTGCGAAACCTGGATTTCTTTTCTTATGACTTGGTTTTAACTCATTTGCATCACGCGTCTCCGTATGTAAGAAGCTCTGCGCTCCGTTTTGCCAAAAAGGGCTTGGCAAATCAGGCTTTGGCATTTCTTGTCGATGGATTAAGCGATGATGATGCGATTGTTCGTCAAAGTGCGTTAGATGAACTGGAGGGTGTTGCTACGATTCATGAGCTTCATCGGGTGATTCCGTTGCTTAATGATCCGGATTCTGGCGTGCGCGATGCGGCGAGATGGCTTATTGACCGAATTAATGAGGCTCCCAGTATCGGGTGATTGATGATAACGAACTAATTGAAAAATTAGGACGGATTGAAGCCAAGGCCTTTAACTCGTACAAAACGGCGTGCTGGAGCACGCCCTAACAATCTCACGAAGCGTGCGCGCTGGCGCACAGGATAAGCGAACGAAAACCCCTCCGTGATCGGCGGGGTTTGCGCTTTGAGCGATAAGTTGCCGTCATTGACAGCGACAATAATTTTCGCTTTCATCGCCGTGTGAAGATCGGCGCGATGTCAACGCGCATCGTTCGTAATCGCCGTGGGTGGCGGCGCGTTCGTCGCCGTTGCATATTTGATTTCGTCTGGCGCGGCCGCGTCGTCGAAATCGGCGCGATGGTGGGCAGTAACGGCCGTCAACAAGTACTGCGCAACGCGCTCTATCATCGCTTCGGCCGGGTGGCGCGGTGGATGTACGAAAACGGCCGCGTGATGAATCACACGCAGGAAATCAAGAGTCAGGGCGGTCTTTGTACGGCGTAACGCTCGTTTTCGATCGGAAGAATCGCGCGAACCGCTTTTCCATGATCGTCTTCGAATCCAGCTTCGGGTTCGAGTATCGCAAAGCGAAACACTATCGGCACGCAATAAGCTCATCCAAATTCGAAGGCTCGATTTTGAAAGCAACTCTTACCAGGCAGCACACCGAAACCGAGATTCCCGAACTCGTCGGTCATTCTATGGACGGCCTGCTGGCGGTCCAAGATGGCGACCAAAAGTTTGGGCTTCTCTTCTATGTTCTTGTGGGAGGGCTTTGGCTGCGGATTTTCTTGGATGAAGGCGTTCTGTTTCTCGATGCCTGCGATGGCCCCGATCGAGAAGAGAATTTGGATGACGAACAAGCGTATTGGGATCTTTGCGAAATGTATGGCGTCAAAGGCGAGAAAATCAGCGAAGCCTCGATGAAACACGGTGTGTTTCGCCTGAACTTCGAGTCGGGCGCTGGATTCGTTTTCGAGGGGATCGGAAACGACACCAGACTTCGCTTCATCCGATGATGCGATCGCGCCGCGGCCCCCTGGCCGACTGAATTCGGGTATTAGGATGCGTCGATATGAAATGGAGTCGAGTCAAAAAGCGGGTCGAAGACTCCTTGGCCGAATCGGTTCGGGGGAGAGTCCAATTTTGGACGACCCGATATCGACATTCCCACGACGAGGTCGGAGAGGGCTGGATCACCCTCGATCGAGTTCGGGTCGCCTCCATGGGCACTCAAACTTACTTGAACGAGTATTACGCCACGGCCCACCGGCTTCGGGTCGATCGAGGTTGCTTGGATCACCGCGATTCGGAGCAACAGGAGGGGTACTACGCCGCATACGACGAGGCGAATCGACGGATGGCGGAGCGGGGGATTTTCTCTCAATGGGAGTTCGCCAGCGCTTTGTTCGAATTTCTCCACATGTCCATCGATCAGGCGTTAATCTCGCGAAGTCCGATCATTCGCGGGTTGGCCGTTCTGGATCGTCGATTCGGTAAGCGGAGGCTTTCCTCGTTCGATGCATCGAACGAACACCCTCTGGTCGCCATGCTTTTCGAGTTCCGAAAAAGCGCCGAGGGCATGGCGCCCCCTCCTCTCCGCGCCATGCGGAGCGCGTCGCCGCTTGACGGCGACGCCCCCGAGTTCGAAAACTAGGCCGTATCGATTTCCACCGACGCCGTGAGCCGCGATGAACGCTCTGAAATCGATCTTAACCTCGCTCTTTGCGCGCTCGGTGGTGCATGACCACGACGACCCCGTGTTGGGCGTCATGCGTTGGCGCCCATCCTCGGAAAGCTGGGTGTCGCAGCCGCTCGCGCCGGCCGGTCGGTTCTATCTACAGATCTTCCGTTACAAAAAGGCGTCGGCGCCCACGCCGGATTACCTCCATGTCGCGCGCAAGATCGCCGGCGATGTCGCGGGCCTCGAGCGAGAGGTGCGCATCCTGTTGGCGTGCGAGGCCGAACGCAGGCCTCTGGCGCTCAGGGAGCGCATCGTCGCGTTGACGCCCGAGCGCGTGACGCTGCATCAAGACTCGGGCAGGGTCTCCGGGGAGGTTATCCTGGAAGGACCTCCGCCTCTCGATCACTGGAGCGTTTGGCATGCCGATGGCGTGCCGAACGCAGTCGCGCAGCATTGGGAGTGAGGTCGCCCCGGCGGACACGTGGGGGGCAACCGTTTGCGGATGCCCCTGATGTCGGACGTTAGGTTCTATGAAACGTGTATTGGCCTACATCGCCTCTTGGATCGCACTTGCGCTCTGCATCGGATCGCTTGTCGGCGCTCAAAGCATCTCTCATCTTCGCGCGCTCGCCTCGCAGGGCGTCGAAACGCAAGGCGTCGTCCTGGCGCTGGAGCCGGCCCATCACCAGGCCGTACGCTATTCCTATCGAGTGGGAGGCGTTCGCCATTCGGGTGTCGACCGGGCCGGTTACGGCAATCCTGAGTTCGGTTCGCTCACTGTCGGCGATCCCATATCCCTTTATTACGTCGCCACTACGCCCGAAGTGTCGGGCCTAGGCGATCCGCACGCGCGCTTGCGAGATGAGATCTCTAGCGCGGCTGTTGTCGCTGTCGTTTTTCCTACGCTCATCGTCTTCGCGTTCGTTGCGAAGCGCAGGCGTTTCAGGCCGTGACCTGGAGCCTAACCATTTCTCCGCGCCGACGCCGTCTAACGGCGCGGCTTGACTATTTTTTCGGGCGACAGATGCAAGCTCAACCACCTTCGGCCGATGTCATGTCTCGGCGGTTTCGCAACCGTGTTATCGACTGCCTCGAAATCGCCGCCGATCCTGAGTGCCATGTCATGTTCGGTCCGGCGAGCATTGTCAACTGGTGGGGCGACTGGCGAGAGGCGGCGCTTGGACCGCCTCCCGCCGCCAGCCTATCGAAGGATGAGCTTGCGGCGGTGGTCGCATTCGACGCGGCGTGGGAAACGCTTGTCGCCGACACCCCCGATCCCATGCCTGATCTGAGCGCATTGTCTGAAGAGCCGTCCTGGCGATGCTTCGTCACTTGCGCTCGAACCGCGTTAGACCTGCTTTCTCGCACCGGGCGACTTCGAGAAGAGTAGGCTGTCGCCTAACGGCTCGTTTATGTCGATGCCGCTTCATCGTCCGGCTCAAATCAAGCATTAGGCGGCAGTATGCACATACTCGCACTTCAAGCCTCTATCGTTGTAACCGAGCATCCCGAAAAGATTTGCCATTTCGTTGGGTTTGCGAACGACTCAGAAGCGTCTGAGAATTATCTATTGCTCCAGAGAGATTTTGAGAGCATTGACGACGGTACCGATACTCCACACCTGGAATGGTGCGGCCAGAGATGGTCTGGCTATGGGCTCATTGAGAGTGCAGTGCTGGGCGCCGAACACCTTGAGGTAATGCTGAGCGCTGAAGGGATGGAATTGCTCGGTGGAGCTACTCACGTCGGAGTTTCGTTCTCTATTCCGCAAGAGGGTTTTCTGCAACTCAAGGAATCGCTAACCCATATCTTTCGCGGCACGAGCGATTTGCATTTCTCTAATGCCTAACAATCCATTTAAGTCAACGCTAATTCGTGGTTTTAATTATTTAAGTCGCTAGAGGGGCGGCCGAATAGACCGGCATTGGCGCTTTAGCGGTGGGGGCTCGCCATAGACTCGAATATTCAACGGTCGGGACGAACCCTCACGGCCGCGTCCGCATCTCCAGCACCGATAGAATCTCCATCGCCTCTTCGCGATGTTCGCCGCACATCTCGTGTTGCGGACGGAGTCGGCTGCAGAACGCGGGGCGTTCGGGGCGGCCGAAGAGGCGACAGCGGTAGGCGTCGTCGAGCTGGACGCAGGGGATGCCGGCGGGTTTGCCGTGCGGCATGCCGGGCAGTGGGCTGGCGATGGAGGGCGCGATGCAGCAGGCGCCGCAGCCGGGGCGGCAGTGCGGGGTCGGGTCGGAGGGAGGGGTTGCGGCCATGGCGCATCCTGAAGGGCGGCGGGCGTCGTTCACAAGGCGGCGTTCATTAGGCAGCCCTCATCAGACGAGCGCCCACAAAACGGGTTTCCACGACGCCCGGCTTTCGTCGGGGCCGATTCCGCACGTCCGGATTTCACAAATGCGCGCGCGCAGCCGTGCCGCATCGGGTTCGATGTCGCGAAGCGCGGCTCACGAACCCCGATTTCAAAAGACCCGATTTCGCAAGGTCCGATGCCGCAGAGCGGCGGCCGTCTTCGGCCCGAGCGCGTCCGCGCCGTTCGGCGCGGCGAGGTCTCGAATGTTGCGATGCGCCGCGATGCCCGGGCGTTCGCGCGCTGCGGTTTCTCAAGCGCGCGTCGGGACGGTACAGTAGGCGCGGACACGACGACGGCGCGCAGGGGAACGAGGGCGGGACGATGCAGGAGACGAGACGGGCCGCTCAGGCCGCCCCCGCCGCGCCGCGCGAGGACGCCGCGCTTCGGACGATGAGACGCTGATGGCGAAACGTCCGGAGGCGTTGCTCGATACGGTCCGTGAGGTCTACACGCCCGAAGGCGTGGCCTTGCGCTTGCCCGCCGCCGGCCCGGTGCCGCGGGCCATGGCGTGGTTGATCGACGCGGGCATCCGCTATGCGGTGCTCAGTGTGTTTTCGATGATCTTGGCGATGAGCGGCGAAGCCGGGATGGGCGTGTACCTGGTGCTGCTGTTCGCGACGATGTGGGGCTATCCGATCGTCTTCGAGGCGATGATGGACGGCCAGACGCCCGGTAAGCGCGCGATGTCGCTGCGGGTGATCGCCGCCGACGGCGCGCCGGTGGGTTGGTTGGCGTCGTTCGCGCGCAATCTGCTGCGCACCGTGGATTTTCTGCCGCTGGGCTATGCGGTCGGCGTGATCGTCGGCTACACCGACCCGTGGGGGCGCCGGCTCGGCGATATGGTCGCGAAGACCGTGGTGATCCATGCGCCGCGCGAGCCCTCCCATCCGTTGTCGCGCTTGGAAGGCGCGTATGCGCCGTCGATGCCGCTGCAGCCGCAGGAACAGGCCGCGGTGATCGCATTCGCCGAACGCGCGCAGGCGCTCACGCCCGCGCGCCAGGAAGAATTGGCCAATATCGCCGCGCCGGCGGTCGGCAGCGGCGGCGCGCTCGGCGTGCGGCGGCTGCAGGGCGTGGCGAACTGGTTGCTGGGGCGCGCATGAGACAAGAAGCGTTCGTCGCCCGTTACGAGCCCGAGTGGAAAGCGCTGGAGGAGTGGCTGCGGCTGCGCGGCGACAACCCGCGCGTCGTGCGCAAGAATCGGGACGCATGGGAGGGCATGCGCGATGAGGACGTGCCCGCGCGTTATCGCCGCCTGTGCCAGCAGCTCGCCTTGGCGCGACGCCGCGGCTACAGCCCGCAGGTGGTCGAACGTCTGCAGGCGTTGATGCAGCGCGGCCATACGGTGCTGTATCGCGCGCCCGCGCCGCCGTGGCGGCGCGCGTTGATGTTCTTCCTCGCCGAGTTTCCGCGCTTGGTGCGTGCGCAGCGCGGCTGCCTGTGGGCGTCGATCGTGTTGTTCGTGGTGCCGCTGGTGGGGATGTTCCTGGCCGTGCTGCAGTGGCCCGAACTGTCGAGCAGCGTGTTCTCGCCGCAGGAATTGGCGCAATTCGAGTCGATGTACGACCCCGACGATCCGGCGCGCAAGATCGGCCGCGACGACGGCACCGATCTGATGATGTTCGGCCACTACATCATGAACAACATCAGCATCGGGTTCCGCACCTTCGCCAGCGGTTTGCTGGCGGGCGTCGGCACCATTTTCGTGCTGATCAGCAACGGCGTGATCATCGGCACCATCGCCGGGCATCTGCAGGCGGTCGGCCACGGCGACCCGTTCTGGCGTTTCGTCGCGGGCCACTCCGCGCCGGAATTGACCGCGATCGTGATCGCCGGCGCGGCGGGGCTGCGCCTGGGCTTGGATTTGATCGCGCCCGGTCGCCGTCGTCGCGTCGACGCCTTGATCGAAGCCGGCCAGGTCGGCGCGAAATTGTGCGTCGGCATCTTCGCGATGCTGGTGTTCGCGGCGTTCGTCGAAGCGTTCTGGTCCTCGATCGGTTGGATGCCGGCGGCGGTGAAGTACAGCGTCGGCGGCGCGCTGTGGACGCTCGTCGTCGTGTGGCTGTGGCGCGGCGGCCGCAATGCGCCGGTCCTCGACGCCGCCGACCGGATCGATCCGCGCGCGTGGTCGACGAATGGTGGGCGAAGCACGCAGGAGACGCGCGGGCGATGAAGCTCGAATCGCTCACCGTGGAACTGCGCCCGCGCTCCGGCTGGGAAGCCATGGAGCTGGGCAGCGCGCTGGTGCGCCGTCATGCGCGCGAGATTTGGGGGCCGTGGGTGTTGCTCACGCTGCCGTTGTTCGCGTTGTTCTGCACTATCGCGTGGTCGCTGGGCAACGTCGCCTGGGCGTGGCTGGCGATGTGGTGGCTGCGGCCGGTGTTCGATCGGATCCCGGTCTACGTGCTGTCGCGCGCGGTGTTCGGCAACGCGCCTACGCTGCGCGACACCGTCCGCGCGCAGTTCCGCTGGGGGTGGCGGGCGATGCTCGGGCATTTGACCTGGCGGCGGTTCAGTCCGCTGCGCGCGGTGATGCTGCCGATCGATTTGCTCGAAGGCGCGGACGCGACCTTGCTGAAGGAGCGCCGCCGCGTCATCGGGGCGGGCGCGAGCGGGCATGCGGTGCAGTTGACGCTGATGTGCGCGAATTTCATCGGCATCGTGCAACTGTCGATGCTGTTGCTGGTGTTCCTGTTCGTCCCGAGCGAGAAGATTCCCGAATTCGTGCAATTGGCGGTGCAGTGGGGCGAACGGCCGCCGCAGTGGTTCCTGTTGATCCTGTTGACGGCCGATTACATCGCCACCGCCGTGATCGAGCCGTTTTACGTCGGCGGCGGGTTCGGCTTGTATCTCAATCGCCGCACGCAGCTCGAAGCCTGGGACGTGGAAATCGCGTTCCGGCGCATGCGCAAGCGGATCGACGCCGGCACGCTGAGCGCGCTGTTGCTGGCGGTCGCGTGCTGGTCGTCGTCGGCGTTCGCGCAACAACCGCCGCCGCCGCAGACGCCGCCCTCGGCCACGCCGCCGACCGTGCAGGCGCAACCGGAGAAACCCGCCGAGGAAACCGAGCAGGCGGAGCCGGAAGCGACGCCGCCGGACGCGCCGAAGACGCCCGAAGACGCGGCCGCGGAACTACTGGGCGGCGACGAAACGCCCGATCACAGCCCCGACGAAGACGACGGTGCGCCCCCGCAGGCTTTGGCGTCGATTTTCGGGAAGGGCACCGTCGATCACCGCAAGTTCGGCGAATCGGTGGCGCGCGCGTACGAAGATTCCGACCTTCGCCCGAAGCGGCGCATTAAGGTGTGGCAACGCCGCGATCGCACGCCGCCCGCGCCGGGTCAGGCCGTGCCGGAATTGGATTGGCTGGCGAAGCTCGTCGCGTTCATCGGCGAATACGGGCTGTGGCTGTTGCTCGGCTTGGTCGCGGCGCTGCTGTTGGCGACCGCGCGCCGTTGGCTGCCGTGGTTGCGCGGCTTCGTCGGCGCGGACGCGCCCGAGCCGCCGCCGGTCGACGTGCAAGCCGCCGAACACGTCGAGCCGTTGCCGCCCGATATCGTGAGCAGCGCGCGTCGCTTGTGGCGCGAGGGCCAGCCGCGTCGCGCGTTGGCGTTGCTGTATCGCGCCAGCGTGGAAGCGATGGTCGCGCGCGCCGGCGCGCACTTGCCGCCGGGCGCCACCGAAGCCGAATGTTTGCGGATGTCGCGGCGCATGCCGGAAGCCGACGACCGCACCGCGTTCCAGCAGATGGTGCGCGTCTGGCAATACGCCGCCTACGGCCAGCGGTTGCCGGAAGAGGCCGATTTCGAGGCCATTCTGCAGAGCCTGACCCAGCGCTTCGGGTGGCGGACATGAGCCGCGATTCCTTGCGCACGTCGAAATCCGCCAACGTGACCGTGCTGGTCGGGTTGGGCGCGCTGCTGTTGGTGTTGGGCTTCGCGGCGTGGTGGACGGCCACGTTCGAGCGCGTGATCAAAGTGCAAACTTTGCCGCCGCGCGGCGAGGCCGCGTACAACCCGCTGTACGCGCTGAAACTGGCGCTGGCCGCCGACGGCCGCCCGGTGAATTCGCGGCAGCGCCTAGAGTTGGACGAAAACCCGCTCGGCGCGCACGACACGCTGCTGCTGTACGGCGACTCGAGCACGTTGCGCTCGCAGGAGCGCACGGCGTTGCTCGACTGGGTGGCCCGCGGCGGGCATTTGATTTTGGGTACGCCGCCGCTGTCGTCGCAGTTGGACGCCGACGACGCGCCGATCTTCGCCGAATTGGGCCTGCTGCTCGATGGCGTCGGCGAAGACGACGACCCCGTCGTCGAATGCATGGGCCTAAGCGTGGCGCGCGAGAACGACCACGTCGAATTCTGCTATTCGCGCCGCTTTTCGTTAGCCGAGGAAGGCCCCGACATTCTGCTCAGTTGGGACGACGAGGCCACCGAGACCACCGTCTTCGCGCGGGTCGCCCACGGCCGCGGCACGGTCGACGTGCTGGCCGATCTGGATTTCTTGAGCAACGGTCAACTCGAAGACGGCCCGCATTACGCGCTGGCGCTGCAATTGTTCGAGCCCAATCGCGGCGAAGGCGGCACCGCGCATCTGATCTACAGCGCCGACGTGCCCTCGCTGCTGCGCCTGATTCTGCGTCACGGTTGGACGATCGTCGTGCCGCTGCTGCTGGCCTTGGCGCTGTGGCTGTGGTCGCGCACCGAGCGCCTCGGCCCGCTGGAGCCGTCGCCGCCGGTCGAACGCCGCTCCTTGCTCGAACACGTGCAGGCCAACGGCGATCATCTGTACCGCTACGGCCGCGGCGCGGTGCTGTACGACGCCGTGTTCGATGCGTTCCTGCGCCGGTTGCGTCGGCGCGACCCGTACGCCGCGGCGCTCGACGGCGCGCTGCGGGTCGAAGCGATCGCCCGCCGCACTGGCATGAGCGTTGCGGAGATAGAAGACGCCCTGCGTTATCCCCGTCCGCGCGACCCCCGCGATTTCGTGCATCGGATCGCCAAACTTCTCCACTTGAGACACCGCCTATGAACGATGTTCAGACCTCCGCGCACGACCTCTCGCTCCCGCCCGACCCGAACGCGGTCGCGCCCATCGTCGGCGAGGCGCTGGTCGAAAAAGCCGCCGCGGTCCGCGCCGAAATCGCCAAGGCGTTCATCGGCCAGGACGACGTGCTCGATCAAATCCTGATCGTGCTGCTCGCCGGCGGCCACGTGCTGATCGAAGGCGTGCCCGGGCTCGGCAAAACCTTGCTGGTGCGCGCGCTGGGCCAAGCGCTCGGTTGTCGTTACGCGCGCGTGCAGTTCACGCCCGATCTGATGCCCAGCGACGTCAGCGGCCATGCGGTGTACGACCCGAAGACCGAGCGTTTCGCGATCCGTCGCGGTCCGATCTTCGCCAACCTCATTCTGGCCGACGAAATCAATCGCGCACCGGCGAAAACGCAGTCGGCGCTGCTCGAAGCGATGCAGGAACAGCAGGTCACCATCGAAGGCACCAGCCACGCGCTGCCGGCGCCGTTCATGACCCTCGCCACGCAGAACCCGGTGGAACAGGAAGGCACGTACCCGCTGCCCGAAGCGCAGCTCGATCGCTTCTTGCTGAAAGTGATGATCGACTACCCCTCGCACGAGGACGAAGTCAGCATGGTCACCGCGGTCAGCACGGGCCGCGCCGCCGCGCATTTCGATCTGTCGCAAGTCGCCCAAGCGTTGAGCGCGGATGAGATCGTCGCGATGCAGCTCGGCACCGCGCTGGTCACGCTGGACGCCGCGGTGATCGATTACGCCGTGCGCATCGCCGCCGCCACCCGCCGCTGGCCCGGCATCGCGCTCGGCGCCGGCCCGCGCGGCAGCCTCGCGCTGGTGCGCGCGGCGCGCGCGCAGGCCGTGTTGAGCGGTCGCGATTTCGTCACGCCCGACGACATCCGCAGCATCGCCAAACCCGCGCTGCGCCATCGCATCGCGCTCTCGCCCGAGCTGCAGATCGAAGGACAAACGCCCGATCAAGTGCTCGACGCGCTGCTCGCCAAGGTGGAAGCGCCCCGGCAATGAACGCGACCGCGGCCACGCCCGCAGCGTCTTCGACGCCGCCGCCGCTCGCCGGGCCCGCCCGGAAAGCGACGAACGCGTCCGGGCCGCGCCCGCGGTTGGCGGTGGAGGCCGCGCCGCGCACGCGCGCGTGGATGCGCCCGACGCCGCTGTTGGTGTGGGCGGCGGTCGCGTTGGCCGCGCTTGGGGTGGCCGCGAGTTTGAACGCCGTCACCGTCGCGGTATGGGCCGGCGTCGGCGGTGGCGTCGCGGTGTTGGCCGTACTCGACGCCCTGCTATTGCGCAGCGCGCCCACGCCGGAAATCGCGCGCGAAGTGCCCGAAGCGTGGCCGATCGGCGTCGAACGCGACGTGCGTTTGCGCATCGAACATTACGGCCGCCGGCTGCGCGTGGACGTTCACGATCTGCACCCGGGCGATTGGCCGATGCGCGATTTGCCGCGTCGCCTCGATCTGGACGACGCCAGCGTCAGCACGCTCGCGTATCACCTGCGCCCGACCGCGCGCGGCAATTTTCGTTTCGAAGGCACGCAGTTACGCCTATATTCGCCGCTGCGGCTGTGGCGGCAATCGCGCACCGCCGGCACCGTGCAATCGGTGCGCGTGTTCCCGAATTTCGCGCCGCTGGCCGGCTTCGCGCTGTTCAGCGCCGAACAGGCCTCGCGATTGGTCGGCGCGCACATCAAACGCCGCCGCGGCGAAGGCACCGATTTCCATCAGATGCGCGAATACCGCATCGGCGACAGCATGCGCCAGATCGATTGGAAGGCGACGGCGCGCGCGCGCAAACTCATTTCGCGCGAATACCAGGACGAAAAGAATCAGCAACTGCTGCTGATGCTCGACACCGGCCGGCGCATGCTGGCGCACGAAGCCGGGCTTTCGCATTTCGATCGCGCGCTGGATGCGGCGCTGGTGGTGTCGTACATCGCGCTGCGCCGCGGCGACGCCGTGGGCCTGCTCGCCACCGGCGGCGACGAACGTTGGGTGGCGCCGCAGCGCAGCATGGCCGCGATCGACACGCTGCTGCGCGCCAGCTACGACATCCAACCCAAACCCATCGCCACCGATTACCTCGCCGCCGCCACCGACCTCGCCCTGCGCCAACGTCGCCGCGCCTTGGTGATGTTGGTGACCAATCTGCGCGACGAAGACATCGACGACGTGCTCGCCGCCGTACGCCTGCTGCAGCGCCGGCATCTGGTCGTCGTCGCCAGCCTGCGCGAACGTGACCTCGACGAAGTGCTCGACCAACCCGTCGACGACGTCCGCAGCGCCGTTCGCGCCGCCGCCGCCGCCCGCTACATCGCCCAACGCGCCGCCGCCCACGACGTCCTGCGCAACCACCGCGTCATGGTCCTCGACGTCACCTGCGAAGAACTCCCCGGCGCGCTGGTCGAGCAATACCTCTCGATCAAACGCAGCGGGTTGTTGTAGGGCGGGCCCCTGGCCCGCCGTCTTCCGCATGAAACTCGCAGATGCGTAGCCCGGATAAGGCCGAAGGCCGCATCCGGGGTGTTGTTCGCGCGAAAAACCCCGGATGCGCTTCGCTTATCCGGGCTACGCGACTAAGCTAGTATGCCTCCGCCGTACTGCTGCGGCGCGGCATAGCTCAAGCGTCAGGCCGTAAGTGATGCAATCAGGCGATCGACAAATGGTAAAAGAGCAATGCGAGTTGCTGCTTAAAGACGATCATGTGATGCATGAAGATATTGTTCGCTTTCTTCAGCAGGAAAAAGACCCTTACGCTATTTCCTATTTGAGACAGGCCGTACTTCTGAAGCCGCACCTTGAGTATCTTGCTTATGACGATTACGGTTCGTTTTACAAAAAGTGCTTTTGGGCGCTGAGATCCATCGACACTCCAGAAGCGATAGCGGTGATTCAAGAATTTTCAAATTCTGACGACCCGGTCATTCGAAAAGAAGCCTCTTACAGACTGGCGCGGATTCGCGGCGATGCGGTCTGACAATTCGTCCAAGTCGGAACCGCACCACGGTGAGATTTAACTTGGTGTCAACGACGCAGCTCGAACAAGTCCATAGGCCGCACCCATAGCGACATCTGCGAGAGTAACTTCCCGGATGCGCTGCGCTTATCCGGGCTACGGGACTACGGGACTAATCGCGGTTTAACCCAGGAATCAGGCATCTTATGAAAATCATTCAGATCGTGTTTGTTTTTCTAATTTTCTTCTTTTCCTGCTCAACAGCGGTAGCTCGACCGAAAATAGATGAAGCCGCAGCGATTGAGAAAACGAAATCATACCTTGATGAGCAGGTCAGCTGGACGAGCCAAGCGAAATACACCGCCGTACATAACCGTAGCATTTGGTTCGTGACAGCAAAATGCGAAAACTGTATCGACTCAAGCGGGAAGGAATTTTCCGTCGAATACATCTTTACGGTTCACGATCGATCCGGGAAAGTCAATCTTTTCATGCACTCCAAGTAAGCGGCGCCCGATCATCCGTTCAACCCTTCCCGATCACCCGCTTCTCCGCCGAAAAACAGCCCCGCCCAGGCATCAAGCACATCCGCTCACCCGACCCGCATGCCCCCCAAAAGCCAGTCCACTCGCTTTACGGCAACGATTCGCCGCGCCAAGGACTCCGCGCTTGGGCTGTTCGCGCTTGTCCCCGCTTCCGTGAGCGGCTCTTCGCTGCGCAGAGGTCGAGTCACGGCGCGAATCGCGCTGGGCGGCGCTTCGTTCGAAGCGGTGATGGAGCCGGACGGGCAGCTCGGCCATTGGTTCCGCATTCCCGCCAGCGTCGCCGAAGACGAGACGATCGCCGCGGGCGATTCGGCGGCATTCGTGTTGACGACGCTGGCGCATCAGCCCGAGCCGAACCTTCCGGCCGCGTTCCGGAATCTTCTCGAGGCCAGCGAATCCGCGCAACAGACCTGGAGTCGCACAACAACTCTCGCCAAGATCGACTGGGTGCATTGGCTCGAATCTGCGAAGCAGGCGGAGACGCGCGAGAAGAGAGCGATCGACGCGATCGACATGTTGGCGCACGGAAAGACGCGCGTCTGCTGCTTCGATCCGTCGGGTTTTTACAGCAAGTCGCTGTCTGCGCCCGAAGAAGCCGAGGATTAAAACTCGGAAACGCGCCCGACGATTCGCCCCCTTCGGCCGTGCTTCATGTCCGCGCGTGTGCGACCCTACAGCATCGCAGAGCCGCTTACGGCTCGACACAAGCGCTAGACACCATGAACGAAACGCCGCAATCCTGGTACGACTTCCGCAATGCCGTCTATGCGGGCGACTTCTCCCTCGCGGATCAAATGCTCAGCCGGGAGCCGGGCTTGCTGCACCTCACCAACCGCCTCGGCGAGACCGTGCTTCACTTTCTGGCCGTGGAAAACGACGCGGAGGGCGTGGCGTGGCTCTACGCCCGGGGCGCGGATTTGGATACAAAGAATCAGTTTGGAGACCCGGTGATCTTCGAGGTCGCATCGCTCGAATATCGGGATTTGTTCGACTGGTTCGTCTCCAAAGGTGCGGATATCGAGGCAACGAATGCGAGCGACCAAGACCTCGTGCTCTATCTCTTGGAGATGGGGCGTGAAGACATGGTGGCGTGGGTTCGTAGCCGCGGCGCCTGACGTCGGTCATACAGAGGCGCGTCTTCGGTGAATCGCCGTCGAATCGCATCGCCGACGGAAGTCGATGCATCCCCAATCCTCGCTTTCCTGTCGCCATTCGTGAGAACACCATGCCAAATGCACAAGCGGAATACGAAAAACTCGTCGGTCACTACGCAAACGACGCCAGCGTCGTTGCGAGCAATCTGTTCGGAAAACCGTGTCTGAAGGTGTCGAGCAAGGCGTTCGTGGCCCGGCAGAACGACGTGATCGCCTTCAAGCTCTCCGGCGCACAGCATCAGAAGGCCATGGGCATGCCCGGGGCCGCGCTTTGGGACCCGTCCGGAAAGGGCCGTCCCATGAAAGAGTGGGTCGCGCTGCCCGCCACGGCAAGTCGCGGCTTCGAGGCCTTTGCGGCAGCGGCTTACGAGTACGTCGCGAGCGCGGCCTGAGACAAGCGATCGATCGCGTGTCGCGATGCCGATTTCGCCGCTTCCGGCTTCAAGCGATTTCTCGACGCCGACGAGAAAAGGATCGCTCCTATCGCGGTCGAGGACGCGCAGCGCGCGATGCGTTCGGCGCCGCTTGCTCGGGCGAAATGCGTGCCGGGGGCGCGTATGGGCGCCGGCTTCCGCACGAATCTCATTGTGGACGCCGAAGCGCCACGCCTAGACTGCGCGCGGCAGAAGATCGAAGATAGACTCCGGGGCGATGCCGAGCGTTCTAAGCTGGCGATCTCGCCCGCGAGAGATTCGAACCCACCGCGCTTCGTGGTCCGCAAGATCGAATCGGCGCATTCCGCGACAGGAGAAGAGCGTGAATTCCGAGATCGAACGCTATCACCGCGAGCAATCGCCGGATCATCAGGCCGTGTGCGATTTGCTCGCATCCGAGGCCGACGCTCGCCTTCCCGGCGCGGAAAGCAAAATCTGGCACGGACACCCCGTCTGGTTCCTGGACGGAAACCCGATCGTCGGGTACAGCAAGCAAAAAGCCGGGATACGCCTGATGTTTTGGAGCGGCGCGGATTTCTCCGAAGAAGGCCTCAATGTCGTGGGCAAGAAATTCAAAGATGCATCCGCTGTCTTCAACGCGGCGCGGGAAGTCGATGTCGATGCCCTGCGTCGATGGCTGGCGAAATCGATCGAAATCCAATGGGACTACAAAAACATCGTCAAACGAAAGGGCGTGTTGGTCAGGATCGATCGGCCCGCCGCCTAACGTCGCGATCCAAGCAGACGGCGCCTCCTCTCGCTTCGTTCGAAGCGAAGCCGACGCCCGGCGCGTCTTCACTTAAGCCCCGTGGAATCGAAGGAGAATCGCGTCGATGGCGGTCACGTTAATGACAGCGACGATCGTCGGAGCCGTGCAAGCGGCGGTCATCCCGGCCCTGCTTTCGTTATTCAAACAGGAGTATTCGCTTCTGGAGGTCGTTCTTTTCTCTCTCGTCTCCGGCGCGCTCTATCTCGTGCCGACCGTTGGGGCGACCGTCTCCTTTCTTTCGATCCTCGGTTTGCTGTATTGGCGCTTGCGCCCGGACGACTTTCTATTCGATCTTCTGATGCCTGTCGGCATCGCTCGACTGCTCTGCGTACCGGCGCTGATGCTGGCGCCGCAGCTCCCCTGACGGTGCATTCGACCGGTCGGCTGGGCACGCGCACCGCATCGGCGGCATAATCGCGGGATGCACGAGATGTCGCCATCGTTGATGCTTCCGATGGCCGCCCATGTCGCATGGGCGGCTTCGTTGTACGCACTGCTCACCGTGGCGCGGGCGCCCGCGGTGTGGCGCATCGGCCTGCGCGCCGACGGCAGCAATCCTTGGGCCGCCGTCGAACCTCGCATCAGCGCGAATCTTTCCAATCAGTTCGAGTGGCCGTTGTTCTTCCACGTCGCCTGCCTCCTCCTGATGCAAGTCCATACGAGCAGCGTCGCCGCGATCGCGTTGGCTTGGGTCTTCGTCGCCGGTCGCATCGTTCATAGCGCGGTCCAGATCGCGACGCGCAACGTTCGGCTGCGCGGCATCGTCTTCACGA
Organism: Lysobacter sp.; assembly: GCA_008015835.1. Lineage (GTDB taxonomy): Bacteria > Pseudomonadota > Gammaproteobacteria > Xanthomonadales > Xanthomonadaceae > Lysobacter_I. Next base: position 145,770 of record SSGH01000024.1, on the reverse strand, counting down.
TCAATTTTATGGCGGTGCTGGGTCTTTGGGCGTTGCTGGTCGCCGACAGCCTCGTATGAAGTCGCTTCATCGCCGACCGCGAATCGCCGCAATGTTCGATCGCTTCCGCGCCTGGTACGCACGAAACGCCGCAACGCCATCGATTCCGGATGGCTTCGCGTTCCCTTGTCTGCCCACGGCCGACGGTCGCGCGTTCGAGCACGGCGTCGAGTTGCGCAACGACGAGGTCACGCCGATGGCGTTCGTGCTGAACGTTCTGCAAGAGGAGGCCGGCCTCGCGCATCGGGAGGCGGCCGTCGCCGTCGCGCTGTGCCACCAAACGGGCGGCGCGATCGTTCCGCTGCCGTCGCAGCGTCAAGCGATCGACGCGGCCGCGCAGATCGCGACGCGCGCGGCCCGCGAGGGTTGGCCGTTGCGCTGTCGGGCGGTATCGGCCGTAGGATTCGACGAGTCGGCGTCGCCTTGACTCTTCTGAAGGCCCGCGCCGTTTCGCCGATGTCGTCCGTGTCGCGCATCCTCGGTCGCGTGCGTTCGACTCGGGCGCGCGATGTCGGCGGCATTCGGCGGCGCGCACGATGCGAGTCGCCGCCTTTCGTTCGAAGGAGAATATCGATGCTTCGATCCATCGCCATCTGCCTCGCGTGCGCGTGCGCCGCAATCGCGAATGCGTGCGGCGCAGCCGAGCGCTACGTTCCGCCGCCGTCGCCTCCCGTCGTGGATGCGGAGCCGGTGCGCGTGGAGCGCGAGTTCGTCGGCGACGAGCAGATCATTCACATCGCGCGCGAATCGCCCGCTGGCGCTCGGCAATACGTCGGCGATTATCTGGTGTCGCTGCGATGCGTCGGCGCGCACGCGCTCAAAGCGGACCTCGCCTCGCGCACCGCGCCGTTGGGGTCCGTTCGCGAAGAATTGGTGTTTTTGACGCCGCCGGGCGGCGCGGACTCCGATTGCGTGTTGGAGGTGATCGACCGCGCCGGGTATCCGTGGCGCAGCGTGTTCCGCGGCCCGATCCGGTCGATTCCGAAGATCGCGGATTAGCGCTGCGGCCCGCATCCCGTCCCGCTTCTTTCCGAAGGGCCCTCCGCATGACCTTTTCGCTGATTCGCTGCGACGATCGCGGCGCGCCGATCGCGCCGATCGCTTCGATGCCCGAGGCGTTGATCGCGAACTGCCTCGCGACCGCCGAACTGTACCGCCGCGTGGGTTTTCGGCCGCCCTGGGTCGGCTACATCGCGATGGCGGACGGTCGCGGCGTCGGCGGCGGCGCGTTCGTCGGGCCGCCGCAAGCGGGCGTGGTCGAGATCGCTTATTACACGCTCCCGCATGAAGAAGGGCGAGGCTTCGCCTCGAAAACCGCCGCGGCGCTGGTGGAGATCGCGCGCGCGCACGATCCCGGCGTCGAACTGCGCGCGTTCACGCGGATGGAGCGCAACGCGTCCACCCGCATCCTCGCCACGCTGGGGTTCCGTCTGCTGGGCACCGCGCACGATGCCGATGCGGGGGAGGTTTGGGAGTGGCGATTGTGATCGCTACTGTGATCGCGACCGCCGACGCTTGGAAACACGAGCGCTTCGCGGAGGGCGTGCCGTTGCCGTTCGAGGCGCGCTATTCCGAACGCGAGTTCGCGCGACTGCGAAACGGTCTGGTGCCGAGCGCGATGGAGGATAAGTGGTTCGTGTACTACGAAGCGCCGTATCTGTTCTTTCATCGCAGTTGGACCGGACGGCCGGTTTATCGCATCGCGCTCGAGGCGACCGGCGAGGGCGCGGTCGTCGCCGAAGCGTTGTGGGCGACCGAATGGGCGTCCGCCGAAAACGCCGACGCGGCGTATCAGGCGACGCTGCTGGACTTTCTGATCTCCAATCTGTTGCTCGGGCAGGCGAAACCGTTTCCTCGTCCGGAGGGGCTGCAAGAGCCGGCGCCGGGCGCGTTCCAGCATCATGTGGCCGGCACCGGTTATCGCGAAGCGAGGCCGAGCCCGAAGAAACCGTGGTGGCGCTTTTGGTGACGCCGCGATCGCGGTCTCGCCGCCGCTCGAATCGCCCCCGCGCGCGCGGACGCGTCGGCAACGGTCTTGCGTTAGGCTAGCGCCGCCGTCGGATCGCAGAATCGTCTTCGCCTCGATGTCCGCCAGAACCGCCGCCTTCGATCGTACGCTGCGCGCGATCGCCGTCCCGGCGCTGGTGCCGCACGGCTTTCGTTTCGACGGCCGCCGGACCTTCCGCCGCGTTTCCGACGATGGCCGCGTCTGCCGGATCGTCAATTTCCAGCTCGGGCAACGCTCGATGGAAGGCAAATTAACGGCGAATCTGGCGGTGTTCGTCGACGGCGATGCCGCGGGCATCGTCCCGGACCGGGCGCACGAATGCGATTGCCGTTGGGACCGCCGCACGCGCATCGGCGCGCTGATGCCGCAGCGGTTTCCGCGTCTGATCGGCCTACCCTTCGTCGGTTTCTTGTTCGGCACCCGCGACACCTGGTGGCCGTTCTCCGACGACGAGGCGCGCGCCGCCGCCGCGGTTTCCTCCGCCGTGGAGGCGATCGTGGCGCATGGGTTGGATTGGCTCGCGGCGCACGCGGGTTGAACCCGTTCGGGCGCTCATAGTGACCCTTGGACAACGCGGTTTCGCGGGCGTAGGTTAGCGCTCTCTTCTTTCGGGAACACTCGTCATGAAACGCGTCACCGGCATCGGCGGTATTTTCTTCAAAGCGAAAGATCCCAAAGCGCTGGGGGCTTGGTATCGCGACCACCTCGGCATCGGCGTCGAAGAGTGGGGCGGCGCCGCGTTCCGATGGGCGTCGCCGGACAATCCGTCGGGAACGGGCACCACGATCTGGAGCCCGTTCAAGGAAGACACGGCGTATTTCGCGCCGAGCGCGGCGTCGTTCATGATCAACTACCGCGTCGCGGACTTGCATGCCTTGCTCGCGCAACTGCGCGCGGAAGGCTGCGACGTCGACGCGAAGGTCGAAGAATCGGAATACGGCAAGTTCGGTTGGGTCATCGACCCGGAAGGCAACAAAATCGAGCTGTGGGAGCCGCCGGAAGGTCAGTGATCGGACGCGACCGTCCAATGATCGATCGTTCCGCGCGACGTGGGCGCGCTTGCGATGCGGCCGCTCGACGTTCGACGATCCCGCAACGACCTCGAAGCCATCCTGGCGCAGCGCTCGCACGCAGCGGCATCATCTGCCAATGTCGCCGGTGATCGCCGAATCGGCCGCCGCCCTTTCTCGCGCCACCCTCAACAGAGCGACCCTATGAGCAGAGAAGATTTCGTCGCCATCGCATCCCGGTTGTTCTCGGTCTATCTGCTGTTTCAGTGCGTCGGGATGCTCCCCAATCTCGTGACGATGGCCTCGCAATCAGGCGGCGACGCGCTGTGGCTGGCGCTCTATGCGCTGGTCGCGGCGCTCGCGTTCGGGGCGTGCGCTGTGCTCTGGTTCTTTCCGCTAACCATCGCCAGAAAATTGCTGCCGGTGATGCGCGAGCCGCGCTCGGAACAACAACTGGATGCGTCGATCGCGATGTCGATTGGGCTCACCTTGTTAGGCGTCTGGTTTTTCGCCCAAGCGTTCGCCGACGCCGTGTATTGGTTTTCGCTGCTTCTGATCTCTCAACGGATGCCGGATATGAGCTTCGTCTTGGCTGCGGACCAAGTCGCGAGCATCTGCGCGACCGTCGCCGAGTTGGTGGTCGCGGTGTGGCTGCTGTTCGGTAACGCCGGAATCAAGCGATTGATCTATCGATTCCGATACGGCGATTCCTGATGCTCATCGGACATTTCGCGAGCGGAGCCTCGCGCGATCGTTCGCGTCGTCTCCCTGGCGATGGTATGGCCGAGCACTGGACGCCCCTCGTTTCGAGGTCTAGTCTGCGAGACGGCGAACATAATCGACGGCGCGAGGCGAGATGACGCTGCAACGTTTGATTCCCATGCAGCCGGTCGAAAACGTCTCGGCCAGCATCGCGTTCTACGAAAAACTCGGTTTCGTCGTTGAGGACCATCGCGAAGCGTGGGGCTGGGCGATGCTGCGCTGCGGCGAATGCCGGTTGATGCTGGACCGCTCGATCCTGCCGCACGCCGGTATTCCGAGGGTGTCGGTGTTGTATCTGTATCCGGACGACATCGTCGAATTCCACCGCCGGGCGCGCGCCAACGGCTTAGACGTGCCGGCACTGGAAACGACGTTCTACGGCATGCTCGAATTCCGTATCGAAGACCCGGACGGAAACCGGTTGTGGATCGGTCAGGCGATGCCGTCCGACGCATCGGGCGAAGCATGAGCGGACGCGCGTCGACGCCACGCCGCTCGATGCCACGCCGCGCACTCGACTCTTTCGGAGGCGACATGACGCGTTTCTGTCTGTGCTTCGCCCTCGCGGCCGCATCGCTCGGCGCGACCGGTTGCGCGACGCGATCGGCGCTCGAACGCGCGCCTGCGGTTTCCGCCGCACCGCACGCGGCCGCGCCAGAGACGCTGGAAATTCCACTCGACATCCCGTTCGTGTTGACCGACAAGAACAATCTCGTCGTCGAGGCGGCGCTCGACGACGGCGCGACCCTGCGTTTGATGTTGCATACCGCGGCGTCGGACGTGTCGCTGACCGAGGCGGCGGTGCGAGCGCTGCCCGCGCTGCGTTTCGCCGATGCCGCCGAAATCGAGAGTTGGGGCGGGCCATCGGATGCGCGCTACAGCCCGGGCCATCGGTTGCGTCTCGGCGGCCTCGTCCGCGAGAAGGTCACCGTTTGGGAGGTGAAGGATTCCGGCGACGGCACCGACGGCAAATTCGGGCTGGATGCGTTCGGCGATCGGGTCGTCGTCGTCGATTTCGATCGCGGGCGGCTGCGGGTCTACGACGCGTTGCCGGCCGAGGCCGCGGACTACGTCGCGCTCACCGTCGAACGCACCAACGGCGACTGGTATGTCGAAGCGGGCTGCGTCATCGGCGAGACGACCTATCCGCACCGTTTCCTGCTGCATTCGGGGTATTCGGGCGGCGTGTTGCTCGACGACGCGTTCGCGGCCGAGATCGGCGCGAAAGACGCGCTGCCGGTGGTGAAGGACACCTTCTTGACCGACTCGTTCGGCAACAAAATCGCGGTGCGGAACACCGTCTTGCCTGCGCTCACGCTGGGCGGCGCGCGGCTATCGAATGTGCCCGCGGGGTTTTTCCCGGGCAATCTCGGCAATCAACGGATCAGCGTGATCGGCGGCGAAGCGATCAAACGCTTCGATCTGATCTTCGATCTGCGTCACGACAGGATCTACGCGAAGCCGCGAGCCGCGACGGCGAAGGGTCTTTAAAGCGCGATCGGTGGCGTCGCAATGCCGGTCTCGGCCACGAGAAGCGCGCAAGCGCTTCATCGTGACGCGACGGCGAATCGACGATGCGCTCGGATCGCGCCGAGCGCATCGTCGTGCTCATCGCCGCGCGAGCGTCGATGGCGCAGATCGAACCAGAGACATCGAACCGGAGCCATCGAGCTGCCGCGATCGAACGGCAACGATCGTAAGGCGGCGATCAGCGCGCGGCGCGCATCATCGGCGGCACGCGCGTCCGCGACGGCGCGGCAGTCGCTGCGGCCACGGCCGCCTTATCCGCTGCGATCACGCGCTGCGAGGGCAACACCGGCGCCGGGTAATAGCCCATGCCGTCGGCGACCACTACGTTCACCATCTGGCGAATCGCGTTGATGTCGTCGAACAATCGCGTGTTGACGTCCTGCACCAGCAGCACCCCCGCCACCTGCGAATTGCGATCCACCCACGGCGTGAAGCCGAACGCACCGGGGCTGGAAACGATCAATGGCGACGAGGGATCGATCCACTGGCCCAGGCCGTAGCCGTAACCGGTGCTGGTGGGCGGGCGCGAAATATCGACGGTGCCGACGGTGCGGTCGCGCGCCATGAATTCGATGGTGGCGCGCGTCAGGAAGCGGCGGCCGGGCATGCAATTGTTCGGGAAACCGCTGTCCAGACAACCGTTGGCCAGCACCATATCGACGATCTTGCCGTAGTCCTCCAACGTGCTGCGCACGCCGCCGGCGATACGCGGGTTGGTGTTGCGCACGTAATTCGGCGAGGTGGACGAGGTGGCGTAGTCGGTCGCGGTGAGGCGCAGCGGCGTGGTCATTTCGGCGATGAAAATATCGTCCCACGCTTTGCCGGTCGCGATCTCGGCCATGCGCCCGGCGACCTGCATCGAATTGCCGCCGTAGGCGAAGACCTGGCCCGGCGTGCCGATCAGCGGTTTCTGCAGAATATGATTCGCGCACGTCGCCAAGGTGTAGAGGGGATTGGACATGCACGATTCGTCGCCCGCGGGCAGGCCGCTGGTGTGCGAGAACAATTGTTCGAGCGTGATATTGCGCTTGCTCGGGTCGGTGCCGGGAAAGTATTGGCCCACGGTATCGCTCCAGCGCATTTGTCCTTTTTCGACGATGCGCGCGATGGCGAGCGCGGACACCCACTTGCTGGCCGACGCGATCGGCACCTGCGTGCTCAGCGAGTAGTTGCCGAACGCGCGCCGGTACACGACGCTGCCGGCTTTGTTGACGCGTAGCGACGCGCCGTCGAGCGCGTAGGTCTGCACGAACGACTGCATTTCGGCCGTGACGGGCGCGAAGTTGTAGACGGGCGCCGCCGTGGCGGGCAGGGCGGCGGCGGTGGCGACGACGCAAGCGAACGCGAACGCGGCGGAACGGAAACGGATCATTCGGAACTCCTTGTTGGGGGACACAGCGAAAGAACGCGCGCGAGCGGACTCGCGCGCGGTGGGGGTCAGCGATCCGCGACGACGACGTTGATCAGCGCGCGGATATCGTTGATGTCTTCGTAGAGACGGACGTTGAGGTCGTCGACCAACAGCACGCCGGCGATGCGACGATCGCGATCCACCCAGGGCGTGAAGCCGGTGCCGCCGGGGCTGGAGACCAAGCGCGGCGACTCGGGATCGATCCATTGGCCGAGGCCGTAACCGAAGCCGGTCGCGTTCGGCGGGCGATACAGCGACACCGTGCCGACGGTGCGGTCGCGCGCCATGACCGTCAGCGTGGCCGGCGTGAGGTATTGCGCGCCGGTCGCGCAGGCGCCGTCGAAACGCAAGCGCAGACAGCCCTGCGCGAGCACCATGTCGACGAGCTTGCCGTAGTCTTCCAGCGTGCTGCGCACGCTGCGGTCGATCGTCGGGTTGTCGGTGCGGACGTAACCGGGCGCGCTCGATGCGCCGGAATAATCGGTGGCGGTCAGGCCCAGCGGGGTCGCCACTTCGTCGATGAAAATATCGTCCCAGGCTTTCCCCGCGGCGATTTCCGCCATGCGTCCGGCGACCTGCATCGAGTTGCCGCCGTACGCGAAGACCTTGCCCGGCTGTCCGATCAGCGGCTGCTTGAGGATGCGGTTCGCGCAGGTCGCCAGCGTGAACAACGGGCTGGACAAACACGCGTCTTCTTCGTACGCGATGCCGCTGGTGTGCGAGAACAATTGCTCCAGCGTGATCGCGCGTTTGTCGGCGTCGGCGTTGGGGAAATACTGCCCGACGGTGTCGCTCCAACGCATCTGGCCTTTCTCGACCAAGCGCGCGATCGCGACGGCGGAGAGCCATTTGCTGGCGGAGGCGATCCGCACGCGGGTGGCGAGCGTGTAGCCGCCGAACGCGCGGCGATAGACGACCTCGCCGGCTTTATTGACGCGCAGCGACGCGCCGTCGAGCGTGTAGGTCTGCACGAACGACTGCATTTCGGCGGTGACGGGCGCGAAGTTGTAGTTGGCGGCGGTCGCCTCGGCGGGAGCGCCGAGCGCGGCGGTCAGCGCGCAGACGAGGGCGGCGATGCGGAACGGAACGGACGACATGGCGTTGCTTCCTTGAGTTGAGGCAAGGCCGTGAACGCCGACTCGCGGCGGCGGTTGACGGTCGCGGCGCGACGCGACGCGCGAAGTTGTAAACGAATATGTCGGGCGCGCGAGATGTAAACGAATGTGTCGAAACAACCGTGTCGAAGCACGGCGCCGGCCTTAGAATGCGCATCCGCACGTTTCGCACGCACGCACATGACCTCCACCGCCGCGCTGATCGATATCGGCGCCAATCTCACTCACGACAGTTTCGACGCCGACCGCGATGCGGTGCTGCAGCGCGCGCGCGCCGCGGGCGTGGCCCGCATGATCGTCACCGGCGCCTGCCGCGCGCATTCGCCGAAGGCCGCGATCCTGGCGCAGACCTATCCCGGCGAATTGTTCGCCACCGCGGGCGTGCATCCGCATCACGCGGCCGAATACACCGACGAATGCGATGCGGAGATGCGCGCCTTGCACGCGCGGCCCGAAGTGGTGGCGGTCGGCGAATGCGGCTTGGATTATTTCCGCGATTTTTCGCCGCGCCCGGCGCAGCGCATCGCGTTCGAGCGCCAACTGCAGTTGGCCGCCGATCTGGTCGCCGCGGGCCGAGGCAAACCGTTATTCCTGCACCAGCGCGATGCGCACGACGACTTCGTCGCGATGATGAAGAATTTCGACGGCCGCCTCGGCCCCGCGGTGGTGCATTGCTTCACCGGCACGCGCGAGGAATTGTTCGCCTATCTCGACCGCGATTGGCATATCGGCATCACCGGTTGGCTGTGCGACGAACGCCGCGGCACGCACCTGCGCGAACTGGTGAAGCACATTCCGGCGAACCGGCTGATGATCGAAACCGATGCGCCGTATCTATTGCCGCGCACGGTCAAACCCGCGCCCTCGCATCGCCGCAACGAACCGATGTACCTGGCGCACATCGTCGAGGAGTTGGCGCGCGATCGCGGCGAGACGGTCGCGGCGGTCGCCGCCGCGACCACGGCGACGGCGACCGCATTCTTCCGATTGCCCGCGGGCTGACGCGTCGCGGAAATTTCGGACCGATGTCGGACCGACTTCAAGCCGACCTCAAGTCGAGCAGCCGTCGATGCAGTTTTCGTAGTTGTAGAAACACGCCGCGCGACAACTGGCGGTCGGGCAAGCGGTCAAACATGCGTTGTATTGCAAGCGGCAGCCGCGAATGCAGGAATAATCGGCGCTGGCGTTCGACGACACACCGATCCCCAACCCCATCACCGCCGCGATGGCGGCGCCGTACACGAACGTTCCGAGTTTCATTTCTCGCTCCTCAGGTTGCGGTAAAAAGGCTCGCTTGCGGGCGGAGCCCGATGGCCCGTCCCCCTGACTTCTTTGGCGGAGCGACGACGACAGCGCTGTTGGCGTCTCTATGCAACGACGTTCACGAAGCGGCTTCGACGACGCGGTGCCGCCGAGGCGGCATTCACTGTCCGCAATCCAGAAAGCACTGCGTACTCAACTGTTGGCATTGCCCTGGCGTCAGCAGACCCTGCGTCAAACAGTCCGACAGCACCCGGGAGCAGATCACGGTGCATTTCGCGCCGATGAAGATCTCGCGATCCGCGTTGGCGGACGACGTGCCGACTCCCAGGCCGAGCGAAAGCGCGACGGCGGCGACCCATACGGTTGTTTTGGTTTTCATGCGTACTCTCCTTGTCGATGCACGGGCCGCTGTAGGCCGGGCCCTGGCCTCACTCGGAACGCCTCGCCGGAGCGCATCGGTCGCGCATCGCGCCGGTGCCGAGCAAACGAGCGATTCCGTGTTTGATTCGTCGTCGAACGATCAGATTTCTCCTAGGGAAGGTCTGAATAACGCCATCCTGGCGTGATTCGGACGTCGCGGACTCAGGCCAAGCCTGAGTCCGCTCCCGCTGGATCAATCACTTGGGTGATTGATCCGCGAGCGCGCCCTTCATGGCGCAGGGAACCTCTGAATTGTTCAGAGGTTCCCTAGCGGTGGCGCGATGCGCGGCGTGAAGCGACCACTGCGGCATGAACCCACCTTCCAACTATAGTCCTGTCCACCGCGTCGTGGCGGCAGGGGCCTGCGTTTCGTTCGCTCCGCCTGAATCAGACAACCATCAGGACATTCGGCAGGGCGCGAAATACTGAACCAGCCGGTACACTACGCGCCTCTCGCCCCTCGGAGCCCGCGGATGCCCACCGCTGCCCGCATCGTTCTGCTCGTCGCGCTCGCCTCGTCGTCGCTGGTCGGCTGTTCGGGAAAGGACGGCGACGCCGCGGCCGCCCCGTCGGCCGCGATGGCGGTCGCGACCGCGCCGGTGACGGTGCGCGCCCTACCGCGCAGCGTCTCGGTGTCCGGGGCGGTGGCACCGGTCGAGGAAATGCAGCTCGGGGTGGAAGTCAGCGGCCTGCGCGTGACCGCGCTGTCGGTGGACGTGGGCGAAACCGTGCGTCGCGGCCAAGTGCTGCTGCGCTTGGATACGCGCATGCTCGACAGCGAACTGGCGCAGGCCGTGGCGGCGCTGCGCGAGGCCGAAGCCGGCGCGGCCTTGGCGCGGGCGAATCTGACCCGCGGCCAGAATCTCGCGCGCGAGCGCTACATCAGCGCCACGCAATTAGACGAACTGCGCGCCGCACGCACGCAAAGCGAGGCCCGCGTGGGCACCGCGCGCGCGGTGCGCGACGCCGCCGCGCTGCGCCGCAGCTTCGCCGAATTGCGCGCGCCCGCCGACGGCGTGATCTCCAAGCGTTTGGTGCAGCCGGGGCAGGTGGTGATGGCCGGCGGCGAATTGCTGCGTCTGATCCGCGACGGCCGTCTGGAATGGCGGGCCGAGTTGCCGGTGGCGCAGTTGACCGCGGTTTCGCCCGGCGATCGCATCGCGCTACGCGCGCCCGGCGGCGCCGAAATCGAGGGCCGCGTGCGTGCGGTGAGCCCCGGCGTGGACGCCGCCACGCGCACCGGCACGGTCTACGCCGACGTGCCGCAGCCCGAGGGCTTGGCCCCGGGCGCGTACGTCGAAGGACGGATCGATACCGGCACGCTGGACGCCGCGACGGTTCCGAGCGGCGCCATCGTGCTGCGCGACGGGTTTCCGACCGTGTTCGTGGTCGAGAACAAGGCCGGCGCGGCGCACGCCAGGGCCGTCCGCGTGCGCACCGGCGCGAAAGCCGACGGCGCGGTGCAACTGCTCGACGGCCCGAAGCCGGGGCAGTCGGTGGTCACCCGCGGCGCGGGTTTCCTCGCCGACGGCGATCGGATTCGCGTCGTCGAAGCGACCGGTAAGGCCGGCGCACCGACGACGGCGGGCGGGAGCGCGATGCGATGAGCGGCGACGCGGCCCACGGCGGTACCACGCGCGGCGGCGGTCTGTCGGCGTGGGCGATCAAGCGCCCGCTGCCGGCGTTGATGCTGTTCTTCGTGTTGTGCGTGGCCGGGCTGTGGGGCTTCCATTCGCTGCCGGTGGCGCGCTTTCCGGATATCGCGTTCCCGATGACGGTCATCACCGTCAGCCAACCCGGCGCGACCCCGGCGCAGTTGGAAACGGAAGTGACGCGGCGCATCGAGGATTCGGTCGCGACCGCGCCGAACATCAAACGCATCTCCTCGGTGGTGACCGAGGGCCTCAGCAGCACGTTCGTCGAATTCAATCTCGACGCCGAGCTCGCCACCGCGCTCGACGACACCCGCGATGCGGTCACGCGCATCCGCAGCGATTTGCCGCAAGACATCCTGGAGCCGGTGATCGGCAAAGTGGACATCAGCGGCTCGCTGCAAACCTACGCGGTGTCGTCGCCGCGAATGAGCGCGGACGAGCTGTCCTGGTTCGTCGATCGCGACGTCGCGCGCGCGCTGTACGGCGTGCAGGGCGTCGCCAAGGTCACGCGCATCGGCGGCGTGGACCGCCAAGTGCGCGTGGATTTGGACCCACAGGCCTTGCTCGCCTGGGGCGTGACCGCCGGCGACGTGTCGCAGCAGTTGGCGCGGATCCAAGTGGAGCGCCCCGGCGGCAAGAGCGAAATCGGCGGCGAACAGCAGACCATCCGCACCATCGCCACCGTCGGCAGCGCGCAGGAATTGCGCGATTACAGCATCAGCCTGCCCGACGGGCGCTCGGTGCGGCTGTCGTCGATCGCGCACGTGCACGACGCGGCCGCGGACGAAACCCAAGCCGCCTTGCTCGACGGCGAACCCGCCGTCGGGTTCTCGCTGTCGCGCACGCGCAAATCCGACGAACTGAAGGTCTCGGCGAACGTGCGTCAGGCGCTCGACGCGCTGAAGGCCTCGCATCCCGGCGTCGATTTCCACTTGGTCAGCAACACCGCGGAAAAAACCGAGCGTTCGTATCGCTCGTCGATGACCATGCTGTGGGAAGGCGCGCTGCTGGCGGTGCTGGTGGTGTGGTGGTTCCTGCGCGATTGGCGCGCGACCTGGGTGTCGGCGGTCGCGCTGCCGCTGTCGATCATTCCCACGTTCGCGGTGCTCGCCTGGCTCGGCTTCAGCCTCAACATCATCACCTTGCTGGCCCTGTCGGTGGTGGTCGGCATTCTGGTGGACGATGCGATCGTCGAGATCGAGAACATCGTGCGCCACTTGGGCATGGGCAAATCGCCGCTGCAGGCCGCGCGCGACGCCGCGCAGGAAATCGGCACCGCGGTGATCGCGACCTCGATGACCCTCGCCGCGGTGTTCGTGCCGGTGGCGTTCATGCCGGGCATCGCCGGCAAGTTCTTCCGCGAATTCGGCTGGACCGCGGCGACGGCCGTGTTGTTTTCGCTGCTGGTCGCGCGGCTGCTCACGCCGATGATGGCGGCGTATCAGCTCAAGCCGCATGCGCAGCAGGATTTCGCCGAATCGCCGTTGATGCGACGTTATTTGGGCTGGGTCGATGCCTCGCTGCGCCATCGTTGGCTGACCTTGTCGGCCGCGCTCGCGTTGTTCGTGGCGTCGCTGGCGCCGGTGCCGTTCATCCCCAGGACATTCATCCCCTTCTCCGATCTGGGCCGCAGCAATCTGAGCATCGAATTGCCGCCCGGGACGCCGCTGGAAGAGACGCTGGCGGTCTCGGAGCGCGCACGCGGCATCCTGAAAGACATTCCGGAGCTCAAACAAACCTTCACGATGGTCGGCAGCGCGCTGGACCTCGGCAACCCCGGAAAAAGCGGCGCGGGCGAGGCGCGCAAGGCCACGCTGTTGTTGGATTGGGGCCCGGAAGGCGAGCGCGAGCGCGGCCAGGAAACGCTGGAGCGCGAGGTCCGCGCGCGCTTGGCCGACTTGCCCGGCGCCAAGATCAGCTTCATCAGCAGCGAGCCGGGCGAAATGATGCAACTGGTGCTGGCCGGCGACGACCCGCAAACGCTGGAGGCGGCGGCGGCGGCGTTGGAGCGCGATCTGCGTAAGCTCAAGGGCCTAGGCAGCATTTCCTCGTCCGCCTCGCTGCTGCGCCCGGAGGTGCAGATCCTGCCCGATTCGGCGCGCGCCGCGGATTTGGGCGTCGCCACGGCCGACATCGCCGAGGCCACGCGCATCGCGACCAACGGCGACTACACGCAGCGCATGGCGAAACTGAATTTGATCGACCGCCAAATTCCGATTCGCGTGGGCTTCGCGCGCGACGCCTTGAGCGACCCGGCGCTGATCGGACAATTGCGCGTGCGCGGCCGCAACGGCCCGGTTCCGCTGGCGGCGGTGGCCGAGATCCGCGACGGCAGCGGCCCGTCGTTGATTTCGCGCTATCAGCGTCAGCGCAACATCACGCTCACCGCCGAACTCAACGGCCGTCCGTTGGGCGACGTGATGGACGAAGTGCAGGCGCTGCCCAGCTTGAAGCGACTGCCGTCGGGCGTGGCGTTCCTCAACGCGGGCGACGCGGAAGTGTTCGTCGAACTGTTCTTCGGCTTCGCGATGGCGATGCTCGCCGGCTTGGTCTGCATCTACATGGTGCTGTTGTTGCTGTTCAACCATCCGATCCAACCGCTGACGATCCTCACCGCGGTGCCGCTGTGCGCGGGCGGCGCGTTCGGCGCGCTGCTGGTGAGCGGGCATATGCTGTCGCTGCCGGCGCTGATCGGGCTGCTCATGCTGATCGGCATCGCGACCAAGAATTCGATTCTGCTGGTCGATTATGCGGTGGTGGCCGAAGACGAACACGGAATGTCGCAACACGACGCGCTGATCGACGCCTGCCGCAAGCGCGCGCGGCCGGTGATCATGACCACGCTGGCGATGGGCGCGGGCATGCTGCCGCTGGCGATGGGTTTCTCCGGCGATTCCAGTTTCCGCGCACCGATGGCGTGGGCGGTCATCGGCGGCTTGATCACATCCACGCTGCTGAGTTTGATCGTGATTCCCGCCGCGTATTCGGTGCTGCACGATGTCGGGCTGCTGCTGCGTCGCGCGTTCCGTCGCGAGCCTGCGCACGCGGCGATGGCATCGCACGAACGCGGTTCGACGTCGACTTGACGCGAGGGTCGTGCATCGGACGCGCAACCGTTCGCTACGACTTCTTCTGCACCGCGTCGATCGCTTCGCGGATCGCCTCTTCGCGGAACCCGGCGATTTCGCGGTCGCCGATGTACAGCAAAGGCACGTACTCGCCGCCGCGACGCGTGAACTCCTCGAAGTGCTCCTTCGACTTATCGACTTGATACTCGGTGTAGGCCACGCCTTTCTCGGCGAAAATCTTGCGGACCTTCGCGCAATACGGGCAGCCGGAGGTCGAATACATCACGATCTCATGCCCGGCTTTGCGGTACAGCGCGCTGTAGTCGCCGGTCTTGTATTCGGGCTCCGGAAACAGCTTGTGGTACGCCGCCGTGGCGTACGGGCCGGCGTAGAGACCGGCGACGAAACACAGCGGAATCAGCAGCAGGGCGAGTACGGTTTTCAGGGGCTTGGGCATGGCGCGGTCCTGTTGAGGCGGAAGAGAAACGGCGATCGAAGAACGGCGCCTCGCGGCGGCGCTTCGACGCATCGCCCCTGAACGATGCCGATGCCGTGTCTGGGCCGTCCTGGCGCCGTGCCGCTCTTCGCGTCCGCGAGAGAGTGCGGCCTCCGCGTCCGCACGCGATGCGGACGCTGTCCTGGCGGTCTCGTCGAGCGGTCGTCGGCGCGCGAGACGGTCGCGACCGCCGCATCATGCGTCCGCGGTCGAAGGCTTGTCAAAACCGTCGCGATGCGACGTTTTCGAGGGCGCGCCGCGGCGTTCCGGACCGCGACGACCGTCGCGGTTCGCATTCGGCGTCGGGCTCGATGCGGGGATTCAGTACATCGCCAAGTCACCGCAGCCGCGCATCGGCGGTTCGGCGCCGATGGTGATTGCGATGCTTTGCGGTCGCGCGATACCGTCGCGATCGACGCAGGCCTGCGCGCGGATTTCGACGCGCAGCGGACGTTTCGCGCCGCCGCGTTCGAGCGCGCCGTTCAGGATCAGTGGCCCCGCATCGCGGGCGACGTTCAGCGGACCGTCGTAACGCGCGGTGCCGGTCGCGGTTTCGCCGCTCGCCGGCCACTGCAGCGCGACATGATGCTGGGTGGCGTCGAGCGCGCGAATCTCGACCCGCCAACCGTCGCCCTGCCCTTTGAAGGCGGGAATCGGGCTGAGCGTGCCCGCCATCTCGGGCGAGATTTTGCCGGCAGGTTGACCGCCGGACGGCGCGGGCGGCGACGCTTCTTTCGCGTCGGCGGGCGCAGTCGCGGTGCAAGCGGCGAGCGGTGCGAGCACCGCCAAGATCGATGCGATCGCGAGCGGCTTCGCGGCGCGTTTGAGGACGCGAAATCCGTCGTTCGAGGGTGCGGCGCTGCAGGACATCAGAATCGCTCCGGTGACGTCGGCGCGCAGGCGCCGGATACGGCGTCCGACCGCACCGCGCGCGTGGGGTTCCGAAAAGGAAGGTTCATCGTCGCCACGGCGCGGCGCGCGGGGGCTCAGAACGCGACGATATCGAGCAGCAAAATACGGCGCTTACCGTCGCGCAACACCGCTGCGGCGAGGCGCTTGAAGTCCGGCGACACGTCGAAATCTTCGAGGCCGGGAATCGGATCGAGCACTTCGACGCGGCCGTCGCGATCGAAGCGTACGATCCGCGCGTCCATGCGGTCGTCGCGGCGCACGCGATACGCGCCCCAGCACACGGTCGCCGAACAGCGGCGGTTGTCGACCTCGCCGACAGACGAATGGATGACATCCGCCCTCATCGGCGTCTCGACGCGACTGCCGGCGACCTCCTGCAAACGGCCGTCGCCGTCGACACGCTGCACCGTGACCGTCGTGCCTTGCCGCAGTGCGAACACGGCGTAATCGCCGAACGCGAACCCGTCCATCATTTCCAGCTTGCCGTCGGCGGGTTCCGGCAGCGCGATGCGCGCGGCGCGATCGCCTAAATCCAACCACCACAGGTGATCGTCTTCGTTCGCGTAATGTTTCTGCATCAACGCGCCGTGCGCACGAATGCGGATCATGTACTGCAGCGCGTTGTCGAACACCGGTTGCCGCCAATCGGAGACCAGCGCGCGCAGTGCGGGCTCGGGTTTCGGCGTCGACTCGTCGTCGCCGACGCCGAACACTTCGGTCGACACCACGCCGCCGCGTTCGGCATTCAAGGTGTATCGGTTGTAGCCGTCGTCGCCGTTGGACAGCTCCGCTTTCACGGTGCCGGCCGCCGGCCATTCGATCGTCATCGGATACGCGCCGTACACCGCCATCTCGCGCGAGACCGACAGCGGCAACAGCGTTTTCGTCTTCTTGTCGGCGAACCCGTAGCGGCGGATTTCGCCGAGCACGCCCTCACCGTCGGGCACCGACACCGCGTACGCCAGCGCGCGCGAATCCGGCGAGAACCGCGGCAGGGACACATCATGCTTCTTGTCGCGAATGTCGAGTTTCGTGGCGCGCCAGCGCGCGGGTTCGGCGGCGTGCGCTGCGCAGACCGAAAGCGTTAGCGCCGCGACGAGTGCGTACCGGATCGAACGACGTTTCATTTTCGGTTCCTCGACGACAATGGCCTTCCGGGTTCGACGCATCATCCGCTCAACTGCGAAGACCCACACCCTTCTTCAACAACATCAACCCGATCCCGCCCAACACCACCACGAAGCCGATCATCAGCGCGAACGCCAACGGCACCGACACGTCGGAGCGGCCGAGGAGGCCGTAGCGGAAGGCGTTGACCATGTAGAAGATCGGGTTGAAATGCGTGGCGGCTTCGGCCCAGGCCGGCAGCAGTTTCACCGAATAGAACACGCCGCCGAGATAGGTGAGCGGGGTGAGGATGAAGGTCGGGACGATGGCGATGTCGTCGAACTTCTTGGCATACACCGCGTTGACGAAGCCGGCGAGCGAGAAGATGGTCGCGCCCAGCAGCACGGTGGCGAGCGTGACGAACGGATGCGGCATGCGGATGGTGGTGAAGAACATCGCGATGACCAGCACGATCGCGCCGACCATCAAACCGCGCAGCACCGCGCCGGCGACGTAACCGGTGAGGATCACCCACGGCGGCAGCGGGCTGACCAGCAGCTCTTCGATGTGGCGGCCGAATTTCGCGCCGAAGAAACTGGACGAGATGTTGCCGTAGCTGTTCTGGATGATGCTCATCATCACCAGGCCGGGCACGATGAAATCCATGTAGCGGATGCCGTCCATCGCGCGGATCTGCGAGCCGATCAGACCGCCGAAGATCAGGAAATACAGGGTCATCGTGATCGCGGGCGGCACCAGGGTTTGGCCCCAGATGCGCAAGATGCGGTTCACTTCGCGGCGCACGATGGTGTACAGCGCGGTACGGTAGCGCGCGCCGACCGGACGGGCGTCGAGCGCGGCGTCGGTGGACACGTTCGCGCTGGCGAGGTCGGCGGAGGAGGGCGAGGGCGCGGTCATGCGGCGGTCTGCTGGGCGTGGTCGCCGGTGAGGCGAACGAACAATTCTTCGAGGCGATTGGTTTTGTTGCGCATCGAGCGCACGCGGATGCCGGCGGCGTCGAGCGCGGCGAACACGACGTTGAGATCCATCGCGCGCGGCATCTCGAGGTCGATGGTGTGATCGTCCTCGGCGGCGAGCGTCGCGCCGGGAATGGTCGGCAGCGTCGCCGGCAGCGTGCCGTCGATATCGAGCAGGAAGCCTTCGACATCGAGCTTCGCCAGCAGGCCTTTCATCGGCCCCTGTTCGACGATGCGGCCCTTGTCGATGATCGCGAGGTTGCGGCAGAGCGTCTCCGCTTCCTCCAGATAATGCGTGGTGAGGATAATCGTGGTGCCCTGGGCGTTGATTTCTTTCAGCGTCTTCCACATGCCGCGGCGGATTTCGATATCGACGCCGGCCGTGGGCTCGTCCAGGATCAACAGCCGCGGCCGGGTCATCATCGCCCGCGCGATCATCAGCCGGCGCTTCATACCGCCGGACAGCGTACGGCTCATCTTGTCGGCCTTATCCCACAACTGCGCGTCCTTGAGCGCGCGCTCGGCGCGTTCGAGCGCTTCGGCCCGCGGCACGCCGTAGAAACCGGCGTAATTCACGCAGATGTCGAGCGGCTTCTCGAACATGTTGAAGTTGATTTCCTGCGGCACCAGGCCGATCAGGCGCATCGCGGCGTCGCGGCGTTGGGCGATGTCCACGCCGAACACGCCGACGTCGCCGGCGGTTTTGTTCACCAGCGAGCTGACGATGCCGATCAGCGTGGATTTGCCGGCGCCGTTGGGGCCGAGCAGGGCGTAGAAATCGCCGGGCATCACGTCCAGCGAGATGCCTTTGAGCGCTTCCACGCCGTTGTCGTAGGTCTTGCGCAGGTCGCGCACGCGCAATGCGGGCGTCGCGGGCGCGGCGCGTTCGGGAGAGTCGGTCGGTTCGGCCATGGCGCGGCGGGGGGCGCGGTGTTCGGGCGGCGGAACCGGTAGTATAGGCGCTGCGTCGGCGGGCCGAACCCGATGGCCCGTCGAGACGGTGCGTCTCAACGAGGCCTCCGGTTCGCCTCTTGCGCCCGCGCCGCCCTCGCGCCAGCGCTCCGTCGCTGGCGACGGTTGCGCTCCTCCTGCTCCCTCGCACGCTTCGGTCGATTCCGTGTCCGCACATTTTCCGCTCAAACTCGTCGGTCGTCGCATGCTGGCGCCGACCGTGGCCCACCTCAGCTTCCAACGCGACGACGGCGCGCCGCTGGACTACATTCCGGGCCAATTTCTGCAGGTGCATTTCCATTACGCCGACGGCACCGCGACCAAGCGCAGCTATTCGCTGGCGACGCAACACGACCACACGATGGCGCCCGGCGATTCGGTCGAGATCGCGGTCAGCTACGTGCCCGGCGGCGCGGCGACGGCCTTGTTCGAGCACCTGCCGCTCGGCGGCACGGTGCAGGCCAGCGGCCCCTACGGCCGGTTCTGCCTGATGCCCGGCGACGCCAATCGTCGTTATTTGCTGATCGGCACCGGTACCGGCGTGACGCCCTACCGCGCGATGCTGCCGCAACTGGCGGCGGCGATCGATCAACGCGGCATCGAAGTCGTGTTGCTGTTCGGCGCGCGCACGCCGGAAGAACTGCTGTACGGCGACGAATTCCGCGCGTTCGCGAATCTGCACCCGAACTTCCGCTTCGTTCCTTGTTTCTCGCGCGAGTCGCCGGCCGCCGACTCGCCGCACGCGCACGCCGACGTGCGCAAGGGCTACGTGCAGGACCAACTCGCCGAATTCGCGCCGAACGCCGACGGCGATATCGCCTATCTCTGCGGCAACCCGAACATGGTGGACGCCTGTTTCGAGGCGCTGAAGCACTGCGGTCTGCATGTGCCGCAGATTCGGCGCGAGAAGTACGTCAGCAGTAAGTGACACGCGGCGCGGCGTCTTCGCCGCGCGGATCGCCGCTCCTACGGCGGCCCGCAGCGCGCGAGCGAATCGCGCGTTGCCGATTGCGCATGCGGCGCCACCTGTTGCACGCGCAGCGTCGCGAGATCGACCGTCACGCCGTAGCAGAACGGTCGCAATGGGCCGTTGGCGCCTCGCACCGCTCGAAGCGCGACGCTCAGCGTGAGGCGTTCGTCGCGCCACGAGACCAACGACGGCGTATAGAACGCGATGGTCCATGTCGGGCCGAGACGGCTCCGGACCGCATCGCGAACGATCCGATCGAGACGATCGGCGCCGACCGCCGTTTCGTCGGCGAACAGCCCGACGGCGTCGAACAACGCCAACCGCTCATGCCCGGCGCCCGGCGCGTTCACCACCAGCAGCGCATCGCCGCGCGGCCCCCAATGCGCCTTCGCGGCGCGGTCGAGGACGAACAAGGGCCGGCGTGCGCCATCCGCGCAGCGCACCAGCGTCACCGGCGTTTCGTTATCGTCCGAACGCAGACCGGCGCGCGCATCCACGTCGATCGCCCACGCGCGCGACGGCGATACGACCTGCGCCGATTCGCTCCAATGCAGCGTGGCGCTGGAAGCGACAGCCGCCGCACACGCACCATGGCTGTTCGCCGCAGCCGCGGGCATCGCGCCCACCGTGCCGACGAACGATATCGCCGCGAGAAGGCGTGTCGCCGACGGTCGTCGCTTCGCTGTCATTTCTGTTCGTTCCTGCGCCATGCCTCGATGCGCGGCAAGAGCCCTTGATCCAAATCGGAAACCGCATCGGAATGCCCGCAGTTGTCGACGAAAAACCGCGCGCCGTCGTTCGTCAAGA
This sequence comes from Lysobacter sp., assembly GCA_008015835.1. GTDB lineage: Bacteria > Pseudomonadota > Gammaproteobacteria > Xanthomonadales > Xanthomonadaceae > Lysobacter_I. The sequence continues at coordinate 125,269 of SSGH01000024.1, read as the reverse complement.
ACAGCAAGTAGCGCGTTCCGATCGTCATCGAAAATCGACTGCTGGTGTTTTCGGAGCGAACGACGACCCGCCTCGGAAGATCGCCTTTGAACGCGCGTTCGATCGTCGTGTCGTACAGCGTCGCCGCGTAACCTTCGGGGTCGCGCGCGTCGCGAACGCGATGTTGGCCGGTCGCGACGCCGATCGCGACCGCATCGCTGTCGGCGAATTCGGCCTCCAGCGACGGCGCTCGGCCATCGGTGCAATACGCGTGGACGGGCAGCGCCGCGAACAGACCGATCGCGGCCGCAAGATTCGCGGCGATGCCTGCGGCAGCGCCCGGTCGCGAGCGGTCGCGTCGAAACGAGCCGCTCGGCACTGCATGGTCTTGCGTCATACGCCCCCGCGATTGGAGTTTCGATTCGATCGCCGCGATTCGCGGGCGGATTCGGTCGTTCGATGATACGCGCTGGCGCCGCCATGACCTCTGGCCGATCTCGCATCGCGATCGAACGACTAGGATTCGCCGCATTCGGGACGCGAAGCGCCGCATCGCACTGCCCTGGGGACACGTGACGCATGAACGCCGACGACGCCAGCGCGAACCCGCGCGCCGCCGCACCCAAGCGACGCGGATGGCCGGTGGTGGTCGGCTTCGCCCTGGGCGGCGCGGCCATCGGTTGGCTCGGTGCGCGTTTCGGCGCGCAGAAGGAATGGATGCGCGCGCTGTTCGGTCCGCTGGACGCGTTGAACGCATTCGATCTGTTGCTCTTGCCGCTGTGGTTTTTCGTCGTGGTGCTGGTGCACGAACTCGGGCATTTGGCCGGCGGCGGGCTGCGCGGGATGCGGTTCGTGCTGTTGATCGTCGGGCCGCTGCGTTTGCGGCGCACGGTGTCGGGTTTGAAATTGGACTGGTTTCTGCGCGGCGATACGTTCGGCGGTTTGGCCGCGGCGATGCCGACGAAGGGCCGGATCGATGCGCGCGAGTTTCTGCCTCTGGTGATCGGCGGGCCGCTGGCGAGTTTGCTGCTGACGGTGGGGGGCTTCGCCGCCGCGCAGACGCTGGACGGCCGCTGGGCGGCCCATGCGGGCATCGTCGGGGCGCTGTCGTTCATGATTTTCCTCGCCACCGCGATTCCGATGCGGGCCGGCGGTTTTCTCAGCGACGGCATGCAGTTCCTGGAGTTGCGGCGCGGCGGCGAAGCGGTGGAACAGCGCACGCTGTTGGTGGCCGCGTACGCCGAGAGTCTGGCCGGTACGCGGCCGCGCGACCGCGACGACACGCTGCTGCAGCGCGCGCTGGCGCTCTCGGGACGCGAACCGTTGCGCGACGTGGCGGTGTGGTGGATGGCGTATCACGTCGCGCTGGATCGCCGCGAATTGGAGCGCGCGGGCGAGTGGATCGACCGCGTCGCCGAAGGTTACGAAGCGTATCCGTCCGGATTTCGGCAAGCCTTGGCCTGCGACGTGGCCTATTTCGCGGCGCGCTATCGCGGCGATCCGGCGACGGCGCAAACGTGGTTCGCGCGCGCGAAGGGCGGCATGGTCGAAACCGCGGCGCGCGCCATGACCGAAGCGGCGATCGCGCTGGCCATGGGCGACGCGACCGCGGCGATGGCGGCGGTCGATCGCGGCGAGGCAGCGTTGCGCGAGGTCGCCGATGCCGGCACGATCCCGCTGCTGCAGGACGAACTGCGCGCGCTGCGGGCCGATGCGCGGGCGGCGGCGACGCCGGACGCTTGACCCCGACGTCGCGCGTCGGTCACATCCGTCGTCGCGCGGCGTCCGAGCTTCGAGGCATGCGCGGTCCTGAAGCGCTGCCGTCGTTTCCATCGTCTGTATCGCTTTCGCCGTCTCGCCCGTTTTTGCGTACTTTTTCTCGTTCCCTCACCGAGGACCGTTCATGACCTCCGCACGACCTTCGCCCGGACGCCGCGTCGCGTCCCGCTCCCGCGCCGTCGCGGTCTCGCTCTTCGTCGCCGGTGCGCTGGCGGCGGCGGGCTGCGACCGCACGCCGCAAAACGCCGGGCCGCGCGCCGACGCGAACGGCGATCTGCGCTACGGCGCGATCACCTTCAAACCCTGCGCGCTCAGCCAGAAGCGCATCGCCGCGGTGGAAGCGCAATGCGCCACCTTCGCGGTGCCCGAGAATCACGACGCGCCGAACGGCCGCAAGATCGAGTTGGCGCTCGCGCTGATTCCGGCCACCGGCGAAGCCGAGCCGGACCCCATCGTGTTCATCGCCGGCGGCCCGGGGCAATCCATCCTCGAAGCCTACCCGCAGCTCCACGCAGGCGTGCGCGACGCGCGACGCACGCGCAACGTGCTGCTGGTCGACGCGCGCGGCACCGGCAAATCGCATCCGCTGCGCTGCGAGGAAATGGATCGGCTGCAGGATAAACCCGAGTTGTGGCGCGATCCCGACGCGATCCGCGACATGGCCGCGCGCTGCCGCGACCGGTTGAGCGCCACTTCCGATCTGCGCTTCTACGGCACCGGCGATCACATCCGCGACTTGGACGCGGTGCGCGCGGCGTTGGGCGTGGCGCGTTTCAATCTGGTCGGTATCTCGTACGGCACCCGCGTCGCGCAGCAATTCGCGGCGCGCTATCCGTCGCGCACGCGGACCGTCACATTGGATTCGATCGCGCCGAATACGCTGGTGCTGGGCCAGGAACACGCGCGCAATCTCGACGACGCGCTGAAACGGCAGTTCGCCCGGTGCGTGGCGGACGCGGCGTGCAAACGCAATTTGGGCGATCCGGCGGCGACGCTGGCGTCGGTGCGCGCGCGCCTGCAGGCGGGCGGGTTGGCGCCGGTGCGTTTCCGCGACCCGAAGACCGGCGAATGGCGCGAGGAAACGCCGAGCTTCGCGCATTTGGGCGCGCTGCTGCGCTTGTACGCGTATCAGCCGGTCTCGGCGTCGATGCTGCCGCTGGTGCTGCGCGACGCCGATCAAGGCCGCTACGAACCGCTGCTGGCGCAGGCCTACGCGATCGGCGGCGAAATGAACGAAGCGATCATGATGGGCATGCATCTGTCGGTGAGCTGCACCGAGGACCCGGAGATCCGCGTCGACCCCAAGGACGCCGACACGATCATGGGCACCGACTTGGTCGACTTCTTGAAGACGCAGTGCGAAGTGTGGCCGAAGGGCAAGCGCGACCCGAACTTCCGCAAGCCGCTGTCCGGCGACGTGCCGGTGCTGGCGATCAGCGGCGAATTCGACCCGGTCACGCCGTCGCGCTACGGCAACGAGGTGGTGAAGACGCTGCCCAAGGGCCGGCATCTGATTTTGCCGGGGCAGGGCCACAGCGTGCTCACCGTCGGCTGCATGCCCAAACTGTTCGCGCGCTTCTTGGAAACCGCGGACGCGAAAGGCCTCGACGCCGCGTGCCTGCAGCGCTTGAAGCCCAGCCCGCCGTTCGCCGGCGATTACGGGTGGGAACCATGAGCCTCGCCGCCGCCGCTCGCGCGCTCCGTGCGCGCGCCACCGCCCCTTTCCGCATTCGAGGCGCGTCATGATCGAAGTCGATGCACTGAAAAAAAGCTTCAAAACCAAAACCGGCACCGTGCAAGCGGTGCGCGACGTCAGCTTCGTCGCCGAAGACGGCCGCATCACCGGCCTGCTCGGGCCGAACGGCGCCGGCAAAACCACCACGCTACGCATGCTCTACACGCTGATGGCGCCCGAAGCCGGCAGCGTGCGCGTCGACGGCTTCGACATCCAGAAGGACGCCGACGCGGTGCGTCGCCGCCTGGGCGTGCTGCCCGATGCGCGCGGCGTCTACAAACGTTTGACCGCGCGCGAAAACATCGCCTACTTCGGTCGCCTGCACGGCTTGGACGAAGCGACCATCGCGCAGCGCACGTCGGAATTGGCGACCACGCTGAAGATGACTGATTTTCTCGATCGCCGCACCGAGGGTTTCTCGCAAGGCCAGCGCACCAAGACCGCGATCGCGCGCGCCTTGGTGCACGCGCCGAAGAACGTGATTCTGGACGAACCGACGAACGGCCTGGACGTGATGACCACGCGCGGCCTGCGCGCGTTTCTGCAGCATCTGCGCGCCGAGGGGCACTGCGTGATCTTCTCCAGCCACATCATGCAGGAGGTCGCCGCGCTGTGCGATCGCATCGTGGTGATCGCGGCCGGCGAGGTGAAAGCCATCGGCACGCCCGACGAACTGCGCGCGCTCACCGGCGAACAGGATCTGGAGGAGGTGTTCGTGCGCCTCGCCGATCTGGATAAGGAGGAGGCCGCATGAACACGATTCTGACCGTCGCCAAGAAAGAACTGCTCGATCTGTTTCGCGATCGCCGCACGGTGATGATCGGCTTGCTGATGATGCCGCTGCTGGTGCCGGCGCTGCTGCTGGGCATGTCGACCTTGGCCGAAAAGAAACAGCGCACGCAGTTGGAATCGACCCTGGCGCTGCCGGTGATCGGCGCCGAGCGCGCGCCGAATCTGGTGGCGTTCCTCAAAAGCCAGAACATCGAACCGAAGGCGCCGCCGCGCGACGCCAACGCGGCGGTGCGCGATCAAACCTACGACGCGGTGCTGCGCATTCCCGAGACGTTCCCGACCCAGTGGCGCAACAGCGAACCGGCGGTGGTGGAGATCATCTACGACAGTTCGCGCCAGGATTCGCAGATTCCGGTCGAGCGCATCCACGCCACGCTGAACGCCTACGCGGGCCAGTTGGGCGCGCTGCGCGTGCTGCAGCGCGGCGTGGACCCCAACATCGCCTCGCCGGTGGCGGTGGCGCAGCGCGACGCGGCGACGCCCGAATCCAAACGCGGCATGGTGCTGGGGCTGATGTTGCCGTATCTGCTGATCATCAGCAGCTTCCTCGGCGGCGCGTACTTGGTCATCGACGTCACCGCCGGCGAACGCGAGCGGCAGTCGCTGGAACCGCTGCTGGCGACGCCGGCCGCGCGCGCCGCGATCATGAGCGGCAAGATTCTCGCCGCCTGCGGCTTCGCCATGCTCAGTTTGGTGCTGATTCTCACCGCGTTCAAACTCACGCTGATGTTCGCGCCGGGCGGCATGCGCTCGTTGACGATCTCCACCCAGGTGATCGCGCAATTGCTGCTGGTGCTGCTGCCGATGGTGTTGATCGGCACCACGCTGCTGACGTTGATCTCGGCCAGCGTGAAGTCGGTGAAAGAAGCGCAGAGCTACATGTCGCTGCTGATGCTGCTGCCGATGCTGCCGACCATCATGTTGATGGTGAACCCGGTGAAGCAGCAGATCTGGCAGTTCGCGGTGCCGTTTCTCGCGCAGAACCAGATGATCCTGAAACTGCTGCGCAGCGAACCGATCGGCGCGGACGTGTGGGGCGTGTATCTGGGCTGCGGCTTGGGCCTCGGGCTCGTGCTGTGGGTGCTGGCCGCCCGGCTCTATCACCAGGAAAAGCTGGCGATTTCGGGCTGAGGCGCGAACGCGCTTCGTCCGTCGCGGCGCGTTCGCTTCGCGCCGCGCGCCGCGGCGCGAACCGAGGCGATAGAAAAGACCGTGCAGAACGCGAAAAACCCGGCCGAGGCCGGGTTTTTCGTGGCGTCCTCGCACCGCTCGATGCGGGCGAAACGCGAGGCTTGTCGCGACGCGATCAGCCGCCGGGCTTGAAGCCGATGGTGCGGCGCGTAGTAACCGGCGCGGCGATCGGTTGGAAGCGCCAACGTTTCACCGCGGCCAGCGCTTCGCGATCGAACACGCGCGGCGGATTGCCGCGCACGACGCGGGCCCCGGTCACGCTGCCGTCGGTGCCGACGGTGAACTCGACCAACACCTCGCCCGATTGCCCGGCGCGCAGCGCATCGGTCGGGTACTTCGGCTGCGGCGTGCTGATCGCGCGCAGATCGCTCGCCGTGGGCTTGACGGTCGCGGCGCGGTTGGCCTCGGCCTGACGCTGCGCTTCGGCCTGACGCGCCGCTTCCGCTTGGCGCGCCGCTTCGGCTTGACGCTGCGCTTCGGCCTGGCGCTGCGCTTCGGCCTGACGCGCGGCTTCGGCCTGTTGCTGCTGCTGTTGCTGCTGTTGCGCGGCCTGCTGCGCGGCGCGGCGCTGTTCCTCTTCCTGCTGCTTCTTGCGGTCTTCTTCGAGCTTGGCCTGACGCTCTTTTTCGGCTTCCGCGTTCTCGGTCTGCTGCTGCTGACGCAACGCGAGCGTGGACTGTCCGTCGTTGATCATCTGCTTCAGACGCGGCAGCGCGGGCGCGGTCTTGTCGGTTTTCTCGATCAGCGCGTACAGCCGCTGCGCTTCGACGAAATCGTCGCGGCCGATGCTTTGTTCGGTCGCGATCAGCGCATAGGGCAACAGGTCGGTCAACGCGCTGGCGATGGCCGCGTCGTTCGGCTGTTTGTCGCGCAATGCGAGGTAGTACTCCATCGCGTTATTGCCGGCCGGCGCGTACATGCGCTGCTCGGCCTGCGCGGCGCGCGCCGCGGTGCGCAGTTGATCGACGCTCATCGCCGCGACTTGCGCCGAGATCACCGGCGAAGCGATGGGCGCGACCGGCGTCGTGGTTTGGCCCGTTTGCGCGGCGGGGTCGGTCGGCGCGGGGGGCTCGGTCTTATCGCCGCACGCGGCGACCGCGCAGATCACGGCGACGGCCAAGAGGGTGTGGCGCACGCCGTCGCGAAGCGAGCGGGCCTGCGATGAAGCGGAGCGTAGAAGGGCGGCGGACATGTCGGTGACCTGCGTTAAAGGGGCGGTGGGTGACGCATCCTTGACGCAAGCATAACTCGTCGCGCGGCGGCCGTAGCGCCCCTGTTCGCAAGCCGTCGCTCGAGTGCGGCGAGGCCGCGCTCGCGGCTATTTTCCGATACAGAAGCTCGAAAAAATGTGACCGAGGAGGTCATCCGGCGCAATCCGCCCGGTGATTTCGCCCAACGCATCGTGCGCGGCGCGCAGCGCTTCGGCGGTCAGCTCGAAGGCGCCGTGGTCCATGCCTGCGCGGGCGTCCGCCAGTTCCGCCCGCGCGCGACGCAAGGCATCGACCTGCCGCGCGCGCGCGGTGAACGCGCCCTCGGCGCCGTCGCCCGCGCCGGCCAACGCCGACAATCGCGCATGCAGCGCATCGAGACCGACGCCGTTGCGCGCCGACACCCAAAGCAGATCGCTCGTCGCAATCGATGGCGATTGGCGGGCGGGTTCGGACTGGAATTCGGGCGACGCTTCCGTCGACGACGCGGAGGCGAGAGCGGCCGAAACCCCATGAAATTCCAGCAAATCCGCCTTGTTCGCGACCCACAGCCGCTGCGGAACGTCGGCGATGGCCTCGGCCACCGCGCTGCGTCCTGCTTCGAGATCGCGCGCATCCAACACCACGATCGCGAGATCGGCGCGTCGTAGTTCGCTTTCGGCGCGACGCATGCCTTCGCGCTCGATGACATCGCCGCCCGCGCGCAGACCGGCGGTGTCGACCAAGGTGAGTTCCAGCCCGTCCACGCGCACGGTTTCGCGCAGCAGATCGCGGGTGGTGCCCGCGATCTCGCTGACGATCGCGCGGTCGCTGCCGGCCAAGGCGTTCAACAGCGAGCTTTTGCCCGCGTTCGGCGGGCCCACGATCACCGCATGCAGCCCGTCGCGCAGTTTTTGGCCGCGCTCGGCCTCGCGCAGCAGCGCTTCCAAATCCGCATGCGCCTGCGCGAGCCCGGCTTCGATAGCCGAGCCCCCGAGCGTTTCGATGGATTCATCGACGAAATCGATCGTCGCTTCCACATGGATGCGCAGCCGCAGCAGCGCCGCCGCCAGCGCCTCCACCCGCTGCGAGAACACGCCGTCGAGCGAACGCCGTGCCGCGCGCGCCGCACGCAGGTCGGCCGCCGCGATCAGATCCGCCACTGCCTCGGCCTGCGCCAAGTCGAGCTTACCGTTGAGGAACGCGCGTTCGCTGAACTCGCCCGCCCGCGCCGGCCGCGCGCCCAAGGCGCAGCAGCGATCCAACAACGCGCGCAACACCGCCGGACTGCCGTGCGCCTGCAGCTCCACCACATCCTCGCCGGTGTAACTGGCCGGCGCGCGGAAATACAGCGCGATGCCATCGTCGATGGTCTCGCCGCGCTCGTCGCGAAAACGCGCGTAATGCGCGTAACGCGGCTTCAGGCGTTTGCCGCACAGCGCGTGCGCGATGGCGTGCGCGCTCGGGCCGGAAATGCGCACTACACCGACGCCGCCGGATCCGGCGGCTGTCGCGATCGCGGCGATGGTGTCTTGTTCGTGCATTCGAGACTTCGTGAGAAGCGCACGGCGCGTTGCGTGCGGGGCGTTACGCGGGCGCGAGCATGAAGATCGGCAGATACATCGCCATCGTGCAGAGGAACGGTAATCCGAAACCGATGGCGATGCCGACGATCAAGCCGACGATGCCGCGCCTGCGGTCGTCCTCGTCGCGCACGCGGACGAACGCGGCGATCATCGGCACCGCGAGCGGCAGCGGCCATAGCAGCCAGCGCCCTCGAACGAATATCTGCGTGATGGCCGGCAACTCCGCGCCGAACGATTCGAAGACGTCCTGAAACTGCGGCACGATCGCCAGCACGGCGATCACGCCCAGAAACGCGATGACGACACCGATGGTTTGAAGAAGGGCGTTGGCCGGATGCGTCTTCATCGCGTTGTAGCCACGCCTTCCCGCATCACTTCGACACGGTGGCTTTGTGCTCGGTCTTCTCGCCGTATTTCTTCATCATCCACCACTGCTGCAGCATGCCCAGCGCGCCGTTGGTCACCCAGTACAGCACCAAACCGGCGGGGAAGAACATCAGGGTCACGCCGATGATCAGCGGCATCGCCTGCATCATCTTCTGCTGCGTGGGGTCCATGCCGGCCATCGGCGTCATGCGCTGGGTCAGCCACATGATCGCGACGTTGAGGATCGGCAGGATGAAGAACGGGTCGTTGGCGGTGAGGTCTTGCACCCACAGCATCCACGGCGCTTGGCGCAGTTCCACCGCTTCCACCAGCACCCAGTACAGCGACAGGAACACCGGCATCTGGATGAAGATCGGCAAGCAGCCGCCTGCGGGGTTGATCTTCTCTTTCTTGTAGAGATCGATCATCGCCTGCTGGTATTTCTCTTTGTCTTCGCCGTAGCGTTCCTTCAACTGCTGCATGCGCGGCTGGAACTTGCGCAGCTTCGCCATCGATTTGTATTGCGCGGCGGACAGCGGGTACAGCAGCAGTTTGATCACGACCACCAGCAGCACGATCGCCCAGCCCCAGTTGTGGGTGAGCTTGTGCAGCATCGCCAGCGTCCAATGGATGGGCTGCGCGATGACGGTGAAGATGCCGTAGTCGAGCGTGCGCTCGAGACCCGGCGCGACGCCCTGCAGACGTTCTTGGATCTTCGGCCCCACCCACAATTGCGCGGTGGTGGTGGCCTTCTGGCCGGGCGCGAGGGTGAACTCCGGGCCGGCCGCGGCGATGCCGTATTGATTCCCGGCGTTCGCCAGCGAGAACACCGCTTTTTGATCTTTCTGCGGAATCCACGCGGCGAAGAAATAATGCTGCAGCAGCGCGACCCAGCCGCCGCCGACGGTGACGTTCAACGGGCCGTCTTCGGCGTATTCGTCGTATTTGCGCTTGTCGTATTTCTGTTCGTCGTTGCGCCACGCCGCGCCGTTGAAGCTGAAGCTGGTGGGACGCATGATGCTGCTTTCGATCGCCGGCGGAATGCGCGAAAGCTGGCGATACACATAGCCTTTCCACGCGGCCGCGCTGGCGTTGTCGACGTCGTCGCGCACGGTGAGCAGATAGTCGCCGCGCTTGAGCGTGTATGTGCGGCGAATCGCGACGCCGCCGGCGCCGGTCCACACGAAGCTCGCGCTCACCGTGTCCTGGCCCTGGGCCAACGCGTAATCGCGCTGCGCCTGCGCGGGCACGAAGCCGCCTTCGTGATTCGGCGCGCCCGCGGCGCTGTACCAACCGCTTTGGGCGACGTAGTAATCCTTGCCGCTGTCCTGCAATAGACGGACGGGCGGCGAATCTTTCTTGCGTTCCTGCGGGAATTTCAGCAGATCGGCGCGGCGCACGGTGCCGCCGTCGAGAGTGAGGCGCAGCACGTCGTTGCGCAGCGTGATCGTGGTCGACGCCGGGGCGGCGCTCATCGTCGGCGCGGCCGCGGGCTTGGGGCCGGGCGCGGCGGGAATGTTCGCCGTCGGGATCTGCGCGGGCGCGGCGGTGTGCGGCGCGCCGGGGACGGGCAGGGTTCCGCTCGGTGCGGCGCTGGCCGCTTCGGCGGCGGGCGCGACCGGCCCTTGGCCGCGCATCGCTTCGTGCGCCTGCTCTTTGTTCCACTCCATCCACAGCAGCATCGCCACCATCAACCAGGCGATGATCAAGAAAGTTCGAGTTTGATTCATGGGGAGCGGAGAGGCACGGATCGTGTCGGCGATGTCGAGGCGGAAGCCTTAGACATCGGGGGACGTGGCGGACGGCGCCGACGCGTCGGTCGGCGGCGGGAAGGATGGCGTATTGCGAGCGCGCGGCATTGTGCCGTTCGCCACGGCCGGGGGCAACGCGCCGCTGCGACGAAGCGCGAGATCGAAGGCGGCGATCAATTCGGGGCCGCTGGCGCTCGCCGCGCCGCTGCGCGCCACGACGACGTAGGCCCCGGCCGCGAGCGCGGCGCGATGACGACGAAAATGATCGCGCAGACGGCGTTTGATGCGATTGCGCGCGACGGCGCGTCGATCGACTTTGCGCGAGACCGCCAGCCCGAGCCGCGCGGGCGCGTCGTCGGCGAGGAAATGCAGCGCGAGCATAGGCGTCGCGACGCGTCGACCGTGCGCGAAGACGCGGTCGAAGTCGGCTTTGGCGCGAACCCGCGCTTGCGGCGGGAACGTGGCGCCGATCGCGTCGGAGGCGAGGCGACCGGCCATCGGCCGGGCGGCTCCGTCAGGAGAGTGCCCGACGACGGGATCAGGCGGTGAGGCGCTTGCGGCCCTTGGCGCGACGGCGGGACAGGACCTTGCGGCCGTCGGCGGTCTTCATGCGGGCACGGAAGCCGTGGTCGCGCTTGCGCTTGAGGTTGCTGGGTTGATAGGTGCGCTTGGTGGCCATGGTCGGGCTCGTGAGGCTCGAAAGTAACGGTGAGCGTGCGCGGTTGGCGCACAATGAACCGGCGATGATGCCCGATCGTAGGCGTTCCGGTCAAGCCGACCCTTCGCCGCCCGCGAGCCAGGGGCGCGTCTGATCGAACGCCGTCGGGTGCGGCCGAACGGCCGGGGTGGTAGTCTGCGAGGCCTCACCGCCCTTCTCGACCGCGTCGCTCCCGCGCGACGCGGCGGTGCCCGCGACACGAACCCTTTCGCGCCGTCGGTCGACCGCCGAGGTCCGCGCGACGCGCGACCTCGCGCATCGCACCCCCGGCCGCCCGCCTCCGAATCGCCCCCGACCGCCCCGAACCGATGGATGCTTGGCCCCGCTGTCTCGAACGCCTCGAAGCCGAATTGCCGGCCGAGGACGTTCATACCTGGCTGAAACCGCTGCAGGCGCGGGTCCGCGAGGACGGCGCGGTGCTGCTGTACGCACCGAACGCCTTCGTCCGCGACGAGGTGCAGGCGCGGTATCTGGGCCGGATCAGCGAGCTGCTGGGGCATTTCGCCGGCAGCACGGCGGTGAGTTTGGAAATCGGCTCGGTGGCCCGCCCCGCCGCGACGACGACGAGCAACGGCCACGCCGCGGCCTCGACGGCGACGGCCCCGCGCGCGCCGGGCGGCGCGGAATTCGCCGGCAATCTCGATACGCATTACGGTTTCGACAATTTCGTCGAAGGCCGCAGCAACCAACTCGGCCGCGCCGCGGCGTGGCAGGCGGCGATGAAACCCGGCGATCGCGCGCACAACCCGCTGCTGCTCTACGGCGGCACCGGCCTGGGCAAGACCCACCTGATGTTCGCGGCCGGCAACGAAATGCGCCGCAACAATCCCGGCGTGCGCGTGCTGTATCTGCGCAGCGAACAGTTCTTCAGCGCGATGATGAAAGCGCTGCAGGACAAGACGATGGACGCGTTCAAGCGGCAATTCCAGCAGATCGACGCGCTGCTGATCGACGACATCCAATTCTTCGCCGGCAAGGACCGCACGCAGGAGGAGTTCTTCCACACCTTCAACGCGCTGTTCGACGGCAAGCAGCAGATCATCATGACCTGCGACCGCTACCCGCGCGAAGTGGACGGTCTGGAGCCGCGGCTGAAGTCGCGGTTGGCATGGGGGCTATCGGTGGCGATCGAACCGCCGGATTTCGAAACCCGCGCGCAAATCGTGCTCTCGAAGGCGAAGGAACGCGGGGTGTCGCTGCCCGAGGACGTCGCGTTTTTGCTCGCGAAGAAGATGCGCAGCAACGTCCGCGACCTGGAAGGCGCGCTCAACACCTTGGCCGCGCGCGCGAACTTCACCGGAAAACCCATCACCGCGGAGTTCGCGCAGGAAACCCTGCGCGATCTGCTGCGCGCGCAGCAACAGGCGATCGGCATCGCCAATATCCAGAAGGCCGTGGCAGACTACTACGGTCTGCAGATCAAGGACCTGTTGTCCAAGCGGCGCACGCGTTCGTTGGCGCGTCCGCGGCAGGTGGCGATGGCCTTGGCCAAAGAACTGACCGAGCACAGCTTGCCGGAGATCGGCGACGCGTTCGCCGGCCGCGACCACACCACGGTGCTGCACGCGTGTCGGCAGATCAAAACGCTGATGGAAAGCGACGGTAAGCTGCACGAGGATTGGGAGAAGTTGATCCGAAAACTCAGCGAGTGAAGGAACGGCGTTCGCGCGAAACCGCGCGAACGCATCGTCGAGGACATCTTGTGGATAAGTCGTGCTCAACCCGATGCCGGCCAAGTTATCCACACGCTGTCCCCGCGGTTCCAAGCCACTTATCCGCCGAGTTGTCGATTCGAAATTCCCATTGAGATCAATGCGTTAAATGAGTTACGCCCGGTTTTTCGCGCTACCATCACCACCTGCTTTTTAGATTTATCGTTTCGAAGCCTGGCCTCGAGGGGAACCCAATCACATGCGTTTCAGTCTGCAACGCGAAGTGTTTTTGAAACCGTTGGCGCAAGTCGTCAATGTCGTCGAACGTCGTCAGACGCTGCCGGTGTTGGCCAATCTGTTGGCGCGGGTCGAGGGCGATCAGCTTTCTCTGACCGGGACGGATCTGGAAGTCGAGATGGTCGCCCGCACGCGCGTCGACGACGCGCAGGCCGGGGAGACGACGATCCCGGCGCGAAAGCTGTTCGAGATCGTGCGCGCCCTGCCCGACGGCAGCAAAGTGACCGTCAGCCAATCGGCCGACAAGATCACCGTCCAGGCCGGTCGCAGCCGTTTCACCTTGGCGAGCCTGCCGGCGAACGATTTCCCGTCGCTGGACGAAGTGGACGCCACCGAGCGGGTGAGAGTCGGCGAGGCCTCGCTCAAGGAATTGATCGAACGCACCGCGTTCGCGATGGCGCAGCAGGACGTGCGGTACTACCTCAACGGCCTGCTGTTCGACCTGCGCGATAAAGCGCTGCGCTGCGTCGCGACCGACGGCCACCGTTTGGCCCTGTGCGAAGCGGTTCTGGAAGACACGGTCCAGACCAAGCGTCAAATCATCGTGCCGCGCAAAGGCGTGTTGGAGCTGCAGCGTTTGCTCGAAGGCGGCGATCGCGAGCTCGAACTGGAAATGGGCCGCAGCCATATTCGCGTGAAGCGCGACGACGTGACCTTCACCAGCAAGCTGATCGACGGCCGCTTCCCGGACTACGAAGCGGTGATTCCGATCGGCGCCGATCGCGAGGTCAAGATCGATCGCGAAGCGCTGCGCGCCTCGCTGCAGCGCGCCGCGATTCTGTCGAACGAGAAATATCGCGGCGTACGCATCGAAGTCTCCCCCGGCCAGCTCAAGATCAACGCGCATAACCCGGAGCAGGAAGAAGCGCAGGAAGAAGTGGAAGCCGACACCAAGGTCGATAGCCTGACCATCGGCTTCAACGTGAATTACCTGCTGGATGCCCTCTCCGCCCTGCGCGACGAACACGTGGTGCTGCAGTTGCGCGACGCCAACTCCTCGGCCCTGGTCCGAGAAGCCAGCAGCGAGAAGTGCCGGCACGTGGTGATGCCGCTACGGCTCTGACCCGTCGCGGCCGGGTTTGTCGCGTTCCACGTGGAACACGTCGGTCTCGTCCATCCGTTCCGCAGTGACTCGCTAACGTCGACACTGTTTCGCATGACCTCGCCCGGGACTTCCCGGGCGAGGTCGTTTTAAGCCCTTCCCGCCCGGTCGCCGATGCGCATCGAACGCTTTCAGATCGCCAATCTCCGTCCGTTCGAGCGCGCCGAGGTGCGGCCCGCGCCCGGGATCAATCTGTTCGTCGGCGAAAACGGTTCGGGGAAGACCAGCCTGCTTGAAGGCCTGCACGTGCTGGCCTATGGCCGCAGCTTCCGCGGCCGCGTTCGCGACGGCGTGATCCGCACCGACGCCGAGGCGATCGAACTGTTCGCCGAATGGCGCGAAGACGCGCATCCGCGATTGCGGCGGGTCGGCTTGCGCCATACCGGAGCCCGCTGGGAGGGCCGGCTCGACGGCGAACCGGTCGCCCAGCTCGGCGAACTCTGCGCCGCACTGGCGGTGGTGACGTTCGAGCCGGGTAGCCATGCGTTGGTAACCGGCGGCGGCGAACCGCGGCGGCGGCTGGTCGATTGGGGTTTGTTCCACGTGGAACCCGACTTCCTGACGGTCTGGCGCCGCTACGCCCGCGCGCTTAAGCAGCGGAATGCCCTGCTGAAAAGCGGGATTCGCGACAATCAGCTCGACCTGTGGGATCGCGAACTCGCCGATGCCGGCGAACCGCTTACCCGTCGTCGTCAGATTTACATCGAGGCGCTCGAACCCCGGCTACGCGCCATCGCCGCCGAATTGGCGCCCTCGCTGGGCATCGCGCGATTGGAGTTTCAGCCCGGCTGGGCGCGCGAGACTTTGTCGCTCGCGGACGCGCTGCTGGTGGCGCGGGATCGCGACCTCGCCAACGGCTACACCTCGGTCGGCCCGCACCGCGCCGATTGGCGGGTCGATTATTCGACGCTGCCCGGCCGAGAAACTCTCTCGCGCGGCCAGGCGAAACTCACGGCGCTGGCCCTGCTGCTGGCGCAGGCGGAATGCCACGCCGCGGTCCGCGGCGAATGGCCGGTGATGGCCCTGGACGACTTGGCCTCCGAACTGGACCGGCCCCATCAGCGCCGGGTGCTGGCGCGATTGGTGGCGTCGGGCGCCCAGGTGTTCGTGACCGGTACCGAGCCGTTGCCGGCGCTCGCGGAGGTCGGCGGCGAAGGCGCGCTGTTCCACGTGGAACAAAAACGCGTCGAGCCGGTCGTGGCGGGTTTCGCGGGACCATAAGCCTGGTCCGGCGTGCCTTGCCTCGGCCGGGAAAGCGGTGCTAGTGTCGTCGGACCCTTCCGTCCGCAGGAGGCGACGGATTCGATGTCCCGCTCATCCCACCGCCCGGCCCGGCCCTGGCGCCGAACGGCGGCGGCGTTGCTCGGGATCGCGTTCCTCGCCGGATGCCAACCCGCCATGACCCATTCGATCGTTTCCGAACCGCCTGCCGCCGCGAACCGGCCGTACACCGGCACCGTGGCCGATTGGCCCATTTTTTTCAGTCACTTGCAGTTCGGCGTCGCCTGTTTCGATACGCAGAGCTGTCGCGTGGTCTACAACGACTTCGAGTTCGGCAACCCCGCGCCCACCGGGTCGGTCGCTGCGATGACTCCGCAGGCCTACGATGCGGCGATGACCGCGAGCTACGGTCCGGTCGCGCGCACCACGCCGCCCGCCGAAATCGTCTGGCGCTGCAAGGCCGGCGCCGAACTGCGGGCCGAGGTGGATATCGCGGCGATCTTCGCCGACGGCGCGATCCGCCATCAGGTGCCGCGCGACGAGATTCCGGAAGGGGTCAGCATGGGCGCCACCCATGTCCTGGTCGAGGTGAACGACCGCACGGTCAACGTCTACACCCGGACCATGATCCCGACCAAGCGCGAGCAAATCCCGGGCAACAAATTCAGCGCGTTCCGCGACGACCTGATCAAGGTCTACAGCCGGACGTATTGACACCGAACGGGCTGCCGAACGGCAGCCGAGAGCCGAGCGGTACCAGGAGGGGGTTTCGAACATGCCGAACAACGATGGGGACGTCGTACCGGGCCGGCCGGTACTGGTGGACGAACGAGGCCGTCCGATCAAGAAGGACGACGTCGAAGTCGCGCTGGCCACGGCCGCCGATCTGAAAGCCTACGACGCCGCTAACCGCAAATTGGGCGAGATGCAGGTTCCGGTGCTGGTCAGCAGCGACCGGCCCAACGAGCGTTTGTTCGTCGCGGTGCTGGACGGCACCGGAAACGACATGAACGACCCGTCCAAAGGCGCGCGGACCGGCGTCGCGCAGATTCACCAGGAAATTCAGCAGCAACGCGCGGCGGGCGTGACCAACGTCGCCTCCGGCTACGTCAACGGCCCCGGCACCGGCGCGTACAGCAGTTGGAGCACGGACGGCGCGACCGGGCACACCTTCGAAGAACGCGCCGAAACCATGTACCGGCAGTTCATCGAACAATCCGCGAAGTGGATGAAGGAAAACCCGAATGCCGATATCCGCGTCGCGGCGATCGGCTTCAGCCGCGGCGCGGAGGAAGCGGCGTATTTCACACGTCTCGTCGACGAGCGCGGCATCCAAGACCCGACCGGCGCCAAGTACAAAACCACCCACGACGGCCTGATCACCAGCGTCGAATACACCAAAGCGCCGCTGGTAGCGCCGGGCCAAGTCAAACAGGCGGCGTTGCTGGAGGATCCGGTCGCGACCGGGGACCCGCGCAATTACGATCGTCGGCTGCCGCCGTCGGTCGTCTCCGCCCTGCAAATCACCGCGCGCGACGAAACCCGCGACCAGTTCGTCGGAACGCCGCATTTGCCGTCGGGCTTCAGCGACGACAAGCGTTCGCTCAACATCACCGTTCCCGGCGCGCACAGCGACATCGGCGACGGCTATTTCGCGAACGGCTTGGGCGTGCGCAACACCAACATGGCCAAGCAATACCTCAACGGCCTCGTGGACAACCCCACGCCGCTGCTCACGCTGCGCCCGGAAGCGCAGGGCCTCACCGCGAACAGCAGCAACGTCATCCACGATTCCGAACGCCACATGCCGAAGGTCTACACGCGCATGGGCTTCGACAAGGACGGCGTCCGCGATACGAATCTGCAGTTGGGGCCGCCGGAATACGACTACATCAACACCGGTCGCGGTGCGGTTCGCGTGCAATTGCCGCCGAGCGAGGAAAATCGCCGTCGCGAACCGGTCGATCCCAAATTGACCGAAGGCCTGGAATACCGGGCCTTGCCGCTCGCGCCGATTCCCGGCGCACCCACGACCGACCGCGCGATGGCCCCGCAAACCCCGCAAGCGCCGGCGCCGACCGTCGCGGAACCCGGCCACCCCGGCAATCCGATGTATCGCCAGGCGCTGCAGGGCATCGAGACCTCGCCGAACATTCCGCCCAGCAGCATGGACGCCGACCAGCGCAGTCGCGCCGCCGCGGCGCTCACCGCAGGCGCGGTGGAAGGCCAAGACCCGCTGAAACGCATCGACACGGTGTTGCTCAACCGCAACGCCGACCGCCTGATCGCGATGGAAGGCGGCGTCAACGACCCCGCGCAGAAACTGAAGACGGTGCCGTTGGATCAGGCCCTGAGCACGCCCGTGCAGGAATCGAGCAAACGCGTCGAAGCCGCGCTGGACGAACAGGCCCGCACGCAGCGCGCGCCCGGGCAGCAGCAGGACGTGCCGACGGTCGCCGCGCCGTCGCGTTGAGCGCCTCGCCTCGCGCGAGACGAGCGGCAAGGTCTCTCTGGCCTCGCCGCCCGCTTCGGTACTTTCTTCGTTCCTATTTCCCGTTTCTAACGCTGACTTCTAGTTCCTACTTCTGTTTCCCGCTTCTAATTCCTGCTTCTAATTTCTATTTCGGCGAACCACAACAAAAACGCGTCGATGGCCGGTCGCAAAACGCGAACGAGGTCACATCCTCATCGTCTTCGCAGCGCGACGCATCGCATTCGGGCGAAGACGATCGCTCCAGGCGAACTAACGCTTGTTTAATCGCATCCTCACAGGCGAGTAACAACCGCCTAATCGAGATTTAATCGATTGCATCGAGCATGAGCGCCCATGCTGGCCTCCTCCTCGAACGTCCCGCCTCCTTCGACCGCCTCGACCGCCTCGTCCGTCGTGCGCCGTCTGCATCTCGAGCGCGTCGAATCCGAGCATCCTCAACGCGCCGAAGCGGAGGCGTTCATCGCCGCCGTCTATCGCGAACGCTACGGCGCGGAGCTGCGAACGTTTCTGCCGCATTTGATCGCTTTCCGCGACGACGCGCGCGAACTCCGCGCGGTGGTCGGGCTGCGCTATGCGCGCGAGGGGCGCTTGTTTGTCGAGCGCTATCTCGATGCCGACGCCGAAAGCGAAATCGCGCGCGCGCAGCGCACCGGCGTCGTGCGCGAGCGCGTGGTCGAAGTCGGCAATTTCGCCTCGCGCACGCCCGGCGACGCGCGCGAAGTGATCGTGCGCCTCACCGGTTTGCTGCATGCCGAAGGCCTGCGCTGGGTGCTGTTCGCGGCGACACGGCAACTGCGCAACACCTTCGATCGCCTGCATCTGCAAACCGTGCCGCTCGCGCCCGCCGATCCGGCGCGCGTGCAGGACGGCGACAACCGATGGGGCCGGTATTACGACGCAAAACCCATGGTGCTGACCGGCGATCTCGCCTCCGGCTACGCCTATCTGCAGCGTCGCGCCGACGAAGCGGACCCCGCCGAACGCGGTTGGTGGATCACCGCGCCGCTCGGTTTGGTCTACGCGGCCGCGCCATGAACGCGATGCTCGATTCCGCCGCGCAGCCGCCTTCGTTCGAGGCGATGTTCGACGCTTTGCCGTCGTCGTCCTTGCGCATTCTGTCGGCCGACGGCGAACGCGATGCGCGCTCGCTCGCCGACGCCGTCGATCGCTGCGCGGATGCGCTGACCGCCGCCGGCCTGCGTCGCGTCGCCAGCCGTTTGGACAACGGCGCGCCGTGGTTGATTCTCGATCTTGCGCTGCGTCGCATCGGCGGCGCGCATATTCCGCTGCCGACGTTCTTCACGCCTGCGCAGACCGCGCACGCGCTGCGCACCAGCGGCGCGGAGGCCGTCGTGGTCGCCGAGGCGATGGCGCCGTCGGATGCCGCGCCGCTCGTCCCCGGGCTGCGCGCATCGCGCCTCGATGCGGCGCAGGTCGCGTTACCCGCGGGCACGGCCTGCATCACCTACACCTCCGGCACCACCGCGCACGCCAAAGGCGTGTGCTTGGACGCCGCGTCGATGCTGCGCGTCGCGACCTCGCTCACCGACGCCACCGCCTCGCTGCGCCCGCGCCGACATTTGTGTTTGATGCCGCTGTCGACGCTGCTCGAAAACATCGCCGGCGTGTATGCCGCGTGGCTGACCGATGCCGAGATCGCGGTGCCGTCGTTGGCGGAAATCGGCTACAGCGGCGCGGCCGGGCTCGATATCGCCGCGCTGCTGCGCTGTTTGCATCGCTACGCGCCGGAAAGCGTCATCGTGTTCCCGCAATTGCTGTTGGCGCTGACGATGGCGGCCGAGCAAGGTCATGGTTTGCCCTCGTCCCTGCGTTTCGTCGCGGTGGGCGGCGGACGCGTGGGCGAGGGCTTGTTGGCGCGCGCGGCGGCGGTGGGGCTGCCGGTGTACGAAGGCTACGGCCTGACCGAATGCGCGTCGGTGGTGTGCCTCAATCGTCCCGGCGCGGTGCGTCCGGGCAGCGTCGGCCGTCCGCTGCCGCATGCGCGCGTGTTCGTGCGCGACGAAGAGTTGTGGGTCGACGGCGTGCGCTGCCTCGGGTATCTCGACGCTGCCGACGCGCTGCCGCCGGGGCCGATCGCCACCGGCGATCTCGGTCGTATCGACGACGACGGTTTCGTACACATCACGGGTCGTCGCAAACACATGTTCGTCACCGCATACGGTCGCAACGTGTCGCCCGAATGGGTGGAAACCGAAGTGCTGCAGCACCCGTTGTTCGCGCAAGCCATGGTGGTGGGCGAAGCGCGCCCGCACAACGTTGCGGTGCTCGGCCTGCGTCGCCCCGATGCCGACGACGCGAGCATTCGCCGCGCGCTGATCGAGATCAATCGCGGCTTGCCCGATTACGCACAGATCGGCGATTACGTGCGCGCCGACGCGCCGTTCGCGGTCGAGAACGGATTGCTCACCCCCAACGGGCGGTTGCGCCGCGACGCCATCGCGCAGCGCTACGCCGACGCCATCGACGCGCGTTACGCATCGCGTTGCGCCACGGGGGATGCCGCCGCGTCTCGCCTCGAAGTCGCGCGCGACCGCAACGCCAACGAAACTTCCCACGAGATCCCCGCATGAGTTTTCACGACGACCTTCTCGCCGCCACGCAAACCGAACGCGAGGCGCTGCTGTCGGTGCCGATCATCCGCGACGCGCTCGACGGACGCATCGCGCCGGCCGACTACGTCGCGTTTCTGACCCAGGCTTACCATCATGTGCGTCACACGGTGCCGCTGTTGATGGCCTGCGGCGCGCGCTTGCCGGCGCGCCTGGAGTGGCTGCGTAGCGCGATCGGCGAATACATCGAGGAAGAAATGGGCCACCAAGAGTGGATCCTCGACGATATCGCCGCCTGCGGCGCGGATCGCGACGCCGCCGCGAACGCCACGCCCGCGTTCGCCACCGAGATGATGGTCGCGTACGCCTACGACACCATCGCGCGCGGCAACCCGGTCGGGTTCTTCGGCATGGTGCTGGTGCTGGAAGGCACTAGCGTCGCGCTGGCGACGCGGGTCGCGGAAGCGATCGAACACGGCTTGAATCTGCCGCGTAACGCGTTTTCGTATCTGCGTTCGCACGGCGATCTCGATATCGAACACACCGGGTTCTACGAGACGTTGATGAATCGTTTGGACGATGCCGACGACCGCGCCGCCGTCGTCCATGCCGCGCGTCGCTTCTATCGCTTATACGCCGATGTCTTCCGCAGCCTGCGCGAGCACGCGCCGACCACCTTCGACGCCGACGCGAACGTCGGCGCCGTCGCGGAGGCCGCATGAGCGCGCTCGATCTGCGCGGCCGCACCGTCGCGCTTACCGGCGCGTCCGGCGGTATCGGCGCGGCGCTGACCGCCGAATTCGTCGCGTCCGGCGCGCGCGTGCTCGCGATCGGTCGCGATGCCGCGCGTCTGCGTCGCCTCGTCGACGCGCATCCGCTGGGCGCCGTCGTCGCGCTGGCGGCCGATGTCTCCGAGGCCGACGGTCGCGCCGACATCGTCGCGCGCGCCCGCGACGAGAAGGTCTCGGTGCTGGTGCTCGCGCATGCGCAGGCGGCGTTCGGTCTGTTCGAATCGCAAAGCGACGAGGCCTTGGAGCGCATGGTGCGCACCAATCTCACCGCGCCGATGCAGTTGATCCGCGCGCTGTTGCCGGCGCTGCGCGCGCAGGCGCCAGCCGCGGTGGTCGCGGTCGGTTCTACGTTCGGCGCGTTGGCGTTTCCGGGCTTCGCCGGGTACAGCGCCAGTAAGTACGGATTGCGCGGGTTGATCGAAGGCCTGCATCGCGAATACGCCGACGCGCCGATCCGGTTCCAATATCTCGCGCCGCGCGCGACCCGCACCGATTTCAACAGCGCCGCCGTGGTCGCGATGAATCGCGAACTCAAGACCGCCGAGGACGCGCCCGAGACGGTCGCCGCCGCGCTGCGCGCCGCGATCGAACGCGGAACGACGCGCGCGCAATTGGGTTGGCCGGAGGCGCTGTTCGTGCGTTTGAACGGGCTGCTGCCCGGGTTGATCGATCGCGATCTCAAAAAGCGTCTCCCCATCGTGCGGCGTCATGCCGCCGCGTCTTCCGGCGCGTCGTCTTCGACAAGTTCGTCCTCGACCGCTTCGTCCGTCTCGTCTTCGTCCGTGGAGGTTCCGCATGACCCCGTTCGCTCCTAACCGCGCGCTGCCGCTCGCGCTCATCGCGTGTCTGAGCGCGGTCGGTTTCGCCCGCGCCGCCGATCCCAGCCTGCCCGCCGATGTCGGCGCGGTGCAGGACCAATGGGCCGACATCATGTACAAAACGCCTAAGCCGCAGCGCGCCGCCGCGTTGGAAACGCTGTCCAAGCGCGCCGAAGCCGCGCGCAAGGCGCATCCGCGGGAGGCCGGCGCGTTGATTTGGGAAGGCATCGTGCTGTCCAGTTGGGCCGGCGAAAAAGGCGGGGTCGGCGCGCTCGGTTTGGTGAAGCAGGCACGCAAGGAATTCGAGCAGGCGATCGCGATCGAACCGAATGCGCTGTCGGGCTCGGCCTACACCAGCCTCGGCTCGTTGTACTACCAAGTGCCGGGCTGGCCGATCGGGTTCGGCGACGACGACAAAGCGCGGACGATGCTGAAGAAAGCGCTGCAGATCGACCCCAACGGCATCGACGCCAATTATTTCTACGCCGATTTCCTGCGCGAACAGGGCGAATACAAAGCCGCCGCCGCCGCGCTGGAAAAAGCCATCGCCGCGCCGCCGCGCGCGGGCCGCGAAACCGCCGATCAAGGCCGCCGCAAAGAAGCGCAGGCGATGTTGACCAAGGTGCGCGCCGAGCTTGCGAAGCCCTGAGGGCCAACGCACACTGCGCGCATGCGCGTACTGTTGGTGGAAGACGACGTTTCGTTGGGGGAGGGCATCCGCACGGCCTTGCGCCGTGCGGCGTACAGCGTGGACTGGCTTCATGACGGCGCCTCCGCGCTGAACGCCATCCGCGACGACATCGAACGCAACGAAATCGATCTGGTGGTGCTGGATCTGGGCCTGCCGCGAATGGACGGCATCGAAGTGATCCGCGCCGCGCGCCGGCTCGGCGCCGCCGTGCCGATCCTGGTGCTGAGCGCGCGCGAACGCGCCGCCGACCGCACGCTCGGTTTGGACGTGGGCGCCGACGACTACCTCGGCAAACCGTTCGACACCAACGAACTGATCGCCCGCGTCCGCGCCCTGCTGCGCCGCAGCCAGGGCCGCGCCAATCCCACGCTGCGCTGCGGCGCGCTGGAATTGGAACCGGCGAATCTCGCCTTGCGTTGGCAGGGCCGCAATATCGATCTGCCGCGGCGCGAATTCGCCCTGCTGCGGATGCTGATGGAAAGTCCGGGCCGGATCGTCACCCGCGAATCCGTGCAGCAGCGCCTGTACGGCTGGGACGAGGACGTGGCCAGCAACGCCTTGGACGTGCACATCCATCATCTGCGGCGAAAACTGCCGCCGGCCTTGATCCGCACCGTGCGCGGCGTCGGCTACAGCTTGGACGAACGCGTCGCCGCCGGGCAGGCCGGCGCCGACAAGAACGACGGCCCCGTCGCGCCGTGAGCGCGTTGCGCGCGCCCGAACGCCCTGCCCCGCGCTCGGTGTCGAGATGACCTCGATCCGTCGACTGATGCTGGTGTCGCTGATCGGCACCGTCTCCCTGGTGACGGTGGTCGCCGCCGGGTTCAGCTATCGCGTCGGCCTGCAGGAAGCGGGCGAATTGTTCGACGCCAAACTCGCGCATTCGGCGCGCGTGTTGAGCAGTCTCGTCGACGGCTCGTTGCAGGATATCCCTCGGCATCCGCCCGGCGAACCGTTGACGATCGAAGTCTGGCACGGCGAAGCCGAAGGCAAAGGCGACGAATTGGCGTTCACCACCGGCCACGCCTACGAAACCAAACTCGCGTTTCAGGTGCGCGACGCCGCGGGAACCCTGCTGCTGCGCTCGCAAAGCGGCCCACTGCAAGCCCTAGCGCCGCTGCGGCCCGGTTACGCCGATCGCACCATCGACGGCCGCCAATGGCGCACGTTCACGATGCGCTCGCGCAACGGGTTTTGGTATCAAACCGGCGAAGTGTCGGATATCCGCGCCGAAATCGCCGAGGAAATCGCGTTCGGCACGCTGCTGCCGCTGCTGATCGCGCTGCCGATCTTGGCGGCGTTGGTGTGGTGGATCGTGACCTGGTCGCTGCGCGATCTGCGTCGCGTGTCCGCGGAGATCGGCGAGCGCGCGCCGGAGCGAATGACGCCGCTGCAGATCGAGCGCGTCCCGGTGGAGATCGAACGGTTGGTCGTCGCGATCAACAGCTTGCTGGCGCGGCTGCAATCGGCCCTGTCGCGCGAACGCCGTTTCGTCGCCGAAGCCGCGCACGAGCTGCGCACGCCGATCGCCGCGCTGAAAGTGCACGCCGATAATCTGCGCACCGCGCGCGACGCCGCCGAAACGGAAGAATCGCGCCTGCGTTTGGACG
This sequence comes from Lysobacter sp., assembly GCA_008015835.1. Classification (GTDB taxonomy): domain Bacteria; phylum Pseudomonadota; class Gammaproteobacteria; order Xanthomonadales; family Xanthomonadaceae; genus Lysobacter_I. Next base: position 100,939 of record SSGH01000024.1, on the reverse strand, counting down.
CCGGGATCGAGCGGATCGAACGACTCGTGTCGCAATTGCTCACGCTGAATCGGCTCGAACCCGACGCCGCGATGCCGGCATCGGTGCCGATCGAATTCGATCAACTCGTGTGCCAGCAGACCGAGGCGCTGCGCGCGCTCGCCGACGTCCGCCGCATCGCGTTGGACGCGCGCACGACCGCGGTGCGCGTCATGGGCGACGGACCGGCGCTGGAGTCCTTGGTCCGCAACCTCATCGACAACGCGTTGCGCTACACCCCCGAGGGCGGCCGCGTGCGGGTCGCCCTCGAACGCGAATCGGGCCTGCTGGAACCCGGTCGACTGCAGACCTCGTGGGCGACCCTGTGCGTGGAAGACAGCGGCCCCGGCGTGCCGCCGGAAGCGCGCGACCGCATCTTCGAGCGCTTCCACCGCGAACCCGGCAGCGGCGTGGAAGGCAGCGGCCTCGGCTTGGCGATCGTGCGCGAGGCGCTGGCGCTGCATCGCGGCACGATCAAACTGGACGCCTCGCCGGACCTCGGCGGTCTGCGGATCCGCATCGCGCTGCCGGCGTCGGCGTGATCGCGTCAGGGTCGCGTCATCGATGCGCCGATCCGCACGGCCGCGACGACGCGCTATGATCGGAAAGGGGGGGATCCTGCCGCGACGGCGCATTTCGATGAATGCGCGACCGGGACGAGGGCCGAGAGATGACCACGCAAGACGAAACACACGGGCGGTTAACCGACGAAGATCTCGTTCGCGGCCGCGCGTATGCGATCGATCCAGAAACCGGCGAGAAAGCCTCCTTAGACGGCGTTTCCTACGCCTACGCCACCGAAGAGGATCTGGCGCTTTACGACGAAGCCAATCGGCAACTCGCCCAAGTCGAAACGCCCATCCTGGCGGGTCAGAACGACCCCAACAAATATGTGTTCTTCGCCGTTTTCGACGGCACCGGCAACGATCGGCATAACCCAAGCGAAGCTCCTACCGGCGTTGCGCAGATTTATGCGCAAATCGACGACCAGATCGACGCCGGGTGGGGAGACGGCCGTGTCGCCGCCGCCTACATCACGGGCGCCGCGACGCGCGAGTACGGAGACGATCGGTACGACATCATCGACGGGGCGCTCGGATACACCTCCGACGATCGCGCCGAAACGATGTACGTGGAGTTCTGCAAACAAGCGGCGGCCTGGCGAGACAAAGACCCCAACGCCGAAATCAGCATCGCATCCATGGGGTTCAGTCGCGGCGCCGAGGAAGTCGCGCTTTTCACTCGATTGGTGGAAGAGCGCGGAATCGTGCACCCCGATTCCCTCCAATACGAAACGCGAGACGGCGGTTTGGTCGCCGCCGGGAGCGTCACCATCAGCGAGAAGCCGCATCGTCTCGTCGAGCCCGGTCAAGTTCCGCAAGCCGCGGCATTGGTCGATCCGGTGCCCGAAGGTCAGCTCGAAAACCGAGATCGCCGTTTGGCGCCTTCCGTCATCAGCGCCGTGCAGCTCACGGCGCGAGACGAAACGCGCGATCAATTCATCGGTTCCCAACACTTGCCGCTGGGTTTGAGCGACGACAACAAATCTTTGAACGTCGTCGTTCCGGGCGCGCACGCGGACGTCGGCGACGGCTATTACGCGAACGGTTTGGGCGTACGCAACACCAACTTCGTGAAGAACTACCTCAACAATCTGGTGGATTTCGATACGCCGATGTTGACGCTCAAACCGGAGGATTCTAGGGTCAAGGAAGGCAGCACCAATGTCATTCACGATTCAGCAGAGCACAGGGCCGTCTACAGCAACGAGCTCTACAGGCAGGATGGCGTTCGCGACGTTCACGCGGAGCTCAACACCCCCGAGCCGCCTGTCGCGATGGGACGCGCGGGCTATGGCCCGCCGGTGATCCCCGAAGCCGACACGCGGCGCGAGGCGATGGATCCCACCGTTGCCAGCGGTCTCGAGTATCGTAAAGCCACGATCGCCGCAGCTCCCGTCGCTTCGTCGGACACGAACTTCGGCATCTTTTACGATGCGAAGGAAGAACAGCAAACAGGCTGCGCCTTGGTCCCCCCGGCGATCGAAGTCGCATCGCCCTCGAACTATCCCTCCTCAAGCGCCTATAACATCACCTCCACGATATTCGACGCCGCATGCGAAACCGGTGCGTTTCCGGTGGAGAAAATCGAACCCGCGCCGCCGCTGGAACCCGAGTTGGTGAAAATCAAAACGCCATCGGGTTACACCTGGGACGCCCCGCCCATGAAAGGCGAAACAGGCATCGAGGTGGTGGGGACATTGCCGATGAACACCGAGACGCACCCCGCGTTTCCGATGTACGGCGAAGCGTGGAACGCGATGGCCGACCCGGCGAAAACGAATATCCCCTGGGGCAACATGAGCGAGAACGATCGCGCGCGCGCCGCCGCCGCCGTGACCGCCGCCGCCATGACGGGCCCGCCGCCGCTCGATCGCGTCGACAGCGTGTTCCTGAACAAATCGGGCGACACCTTGATCGCGATCGAAGGCAACCCGACGGATCCGGCGAGCAAGCGGGTGAGCGTTCCGCTGGAGACGGCGGTCAAAACCCCGGTCGAGGAGTCGACGAAGAAAGCGGACGCGGCGTTGGAAGACCAGCAGCAGAAAGCACTGGCGATCCAGAACAACATGCTTCAGCCATCGGTCGCGCCGACGACGCGCGCGCAGTGAGAACCAGGCCCCGGGCGCCTGCGCCCGAGGCATCGCGTTCGGGTGGAAGCGGCGGCGGCGGCGGCCGACGCGACGTCAAATCCCGCCGTCGGGCGACGGCGTAACGTCGAATCCACCGGAAAAAGCGCTTCGACAATGCCTTAGCCGCAGGCGAACTGAACCCGCCCGACATACGCCCAGGTGTAATACGCGTTGGCGTATTTGTTCGCGTAGGCGATGCCGCCGCTGACGCTGGTCACCACGTACTTGTAGCAAGGCGCGCGGGTCGAGCTGGGCGTGGCGCAGGTGTTGCCCTGATACAGCGTCGTTCCCACGGCGGGGCACGCGACCGCGGCCGTGGCCGAGAACCCGCTGCTCAGAAGCGGAAGGGCGGCGGCGAGGGCGAGAAGACGGATGTATCGGTAGGTCATGCGAGGTCTCCCGAGCGACGATGCGCGCGATATGGCGAGGCGGTCGGATCGCCGACCGGCGTACGCGACCGATTCGGCCGCGCTCGCGAGCGCCCCCCGCATCGTCCGCCCGAACCGAGTGCGCCCCGGCGCGAGAGATCGATCGACCCGCGCCCGGAGCGTAATCCGGCGAATGGAAAAAGAATGTGAAGGCGCGCGGCGCGACGGCTTCGGACGCGAAGGCGCAGGGGCCGCGCGAGAGGCCGAAGACCCGCCCGAGGCGGTATAATCGCGCACCGAACCCAATAGCTAATGTGTCGCGGAAACCGCCGCGCGCAGCGGCCATTCCGCACGCCCAGCCCATCGAAACGAATGATCGACGAAACCCAGCCGCAGCCCGGCACCGGCAACACCACCTACGACGCCAACAGCATCACCGCGCTGGAAGGGCTCGAAGCCGTCCGCAAGCGCCCCGGCATGTACATCGGCAACGTGCACGACGGCAGCGGCCTGCACCACATGGTCTTCGAGGTCGTGGACAACTCGGTCGACGAAGCGCTGGCCGGCCACGCCGATACCGTGGTCGTCACGATCCACGTCGACGGCTCGGTGTCGGTGTCCGACAACGGCCGTGGCATCCCGGTCGGTCGCCATGCCGCGATGAGCGAGAAGCTGGGCCGCGAAGTCAGCGCCGCCGAGGTCGTGATGACCGTGCTGCACGCCGGCGGCAAGTTCGACGACAACAGCTACAAAGTCTCCGGCGGCCTGCACGGCGTCGGCGTCTCGGTGGTCAATGCGCTGTCGGAAAAGCTCACCATCGACATCTGGCGCGAGGGTCACCACTACCAGCAGGAATATCGCCACGGCGAACCGGCGTACCCGCTGAAACGACTCGAAGCCTCCGACAAACGCGGCACGTTGGTGCGTTTCTGGCCGTCGGTCGAGGCGTTCAAGGGCAACACCGAATTCCACTACGACATCCTGGCGTATCGCCTGCGCGAACTGTCGTTCCTCAACTCGGGCGTGAAGATCACCCTGAGCGACGAACGCGGCGAAGGTAAGCGCGACCTGTTCGAGTACGCCGGCGGCATCCGCAGTTTCGTCGAGCATTTGGCGCAGTTGAAGAACCCGCTGCATCCGAACGTCATTTCCGTCACCGGCGAGCAGAACGGCATCGCGGTCGACGTCGCCCTGCAGTGGACCGACGCCTACCAAGAAACGATGTTCTGCTTCACCAACAACATCCCGCAGAAAGACGGCGGCACCCATCTCACCGGGTTCCGCGCCGCACTCACCCGCGTGCTCAATAAGTACATCGAGCAGACCGGCATCGCGAAGAAGGAAAAGGTCACGCTCTCCGGCGAAGACATGCGCGAAGGCATGGTCGCGGTGCTGTCGGTGAAAGTGCCCGACCCGGGCTTTTCCTCGCAGACCAAGGAAAAATTGGTGACCGAGGAAGTGCGTCCGGTCACCGACAGCGTATTCGGCAGCAAACTCGAAGAATTCCTGCAGGAAAACCCGAACGAAGCGAAAGCCATCGTCGGCAAGATCGTCGACGCCGCGCGCGCCCGCGAAGCCGCGCGCAAGGCGCGCGATCTCACCCGCCGCAAGGGCGCGCTCGATATCGCCGGGTTGCCCGGAAAATTGGCCGATTGCCAGGAAAAAGACCCCGCGCATTCCGAACTGTTCATCGTCGAGGGCGACTCGGCGGGCGGCTCGGCGAAACAAGGCCGCAATCGCCGCAATCAAGCGGTGTTGCCGCTGCGAGGCAAAATCCTCAACGTCGAACGCGCGCGGTTCGATCGCATGCTGTCGTCGGCCGAAGTCGGCACGCTGATCACCGCGCTCGGCACCGGCATCGGCAAGGACGAATACAACCCGGACAAGCTGCGCTATCACCGCATCATCATCATGACCGACGCGGACGTGGACGGCTCGCATATCCGCACGCTGCTGCTGACCTTCTTCTATCGGCAGATGCCGGAGTTGATCGAGCGCGGCCACATCTATATCGGCCTGCCGCCGCTGTACAAGATCAAGCAAGGCAAGAACGAGCTGTATCTCAAGGACGACGCGGCGCTGGATCAGTACCTCGCCAACAACGCCGTGGACAACGCCAGACTGGTGCCCGCCGAAGGCGAGCTTCCGATCGAAGGCGTCAACCTCGAACGCTTGCTGTTGGCCTTCGCCGGCGCGCGCGACGCGATCGCGCGCAACGCGTATCGCTACGACCCGGCCCTGCTCGAAGCGTTGATCGATTTCACGCCGCTCGACGCCGCGTCGCTCGCGCGCAACACCGACGATCGCGCCGAACTCGACGCCCTGGAAGCGCGCCTCAATCGCACCGGTCTGGGCCGCCCGCGGTTCCGCGTGTCCGCGCAGGCGGCGAACGACGGCCAGCCCGCCGCGTTGCGCGTGGAGCGCACGCATATGGGCGAGACCGCGCTGCAGATCTTGCCGCTGTCGAGCTTCGAGCACGGCGAATTGCGCCCGCTGCGCGAAGCGGCCGAGTTGCTGCACGGTTTGTTGCGCGATGGCGCGAAAATCGTCCGCGGCAATCGCGAGGAACCGGTTTCGCGCTTCGTCGATGCCTACGGCTGGTTGCTGGAAGAAGCGAAAAAAGGCCGACAGATTCAGCGCTTCAAAGGCCTCGGCGAAATGAACCCGGAGCAGTTGTGGGAAACCACCGTGAACCCGGATACCCGCCGCCTGCTCCAAGTGCGGATCGAAGACGCCGTCGCCGCGGATCAGATCTTCTCGACGCTGATGGGCGACGTGGTCGAACCGCGCCGCGAGTTCATCGAAGACAACGCGCTGAAGGTGGCGAACCTCGACGTGTGAGCGCACGCCGAAAACGGACGAAAAGAGAGGCGCCTTCGGGCGCTTTTCTTTATTTCCGTCGCCGAAACATTCGTTTCCGATCCGTAAGAATTTCGTTCATAAGACGTAAAGACGATGAACGCCCGACCGCATCGCGGCGATGAAGTCGATGCCAAGTGTCGAAAAAATTCATCGCACCGGTTGACATCGCCGGCCAGCGTGCAACCCTACACGCCCCTTACGCCGTAGGGCTTCCGCCATGTCCATTCGCCGCTTCCGGATCGCGCTGCTCAGCGCCGTCGTCGCGACGGCCGTGGCCGGTTGCGCGACGACCACGTCGTCCACCGGGCGCAAGCAATACGTCGGCGCGGTGTCGCAGCAGCAGCTCGACCAGCTCGGCGCGCAAGCCTTCGATCAGACCAAGGCGCAAAAGGCGCTGACCCAAGACGGCCGCCAATCCGCTTACGTGCGCTGCGTGGTCGACGCCATCGCCGCGCAATTGCCCGACGGCCAGCGCCGCGCGTGGGAAGAGGCCGTCTTCGTCGATAAAAACCCCAACGCGTTCGCTTTGCCCGGCGGCAAAGTCGGCGTGTACACCGGGATTTTCGATGTCGCCAAGAATCAGGACCAACTCGCCGCGGTGATCGGCCACGAAATCGGCCACGTCATCGAACGCCATCACGACGAGCGCATCACCCGCGCGTACGGCGCGCAAGCCGCGCTGACCGTCGCCGGCATGCTCGCGGGTTCGCGCTACGGCGACGGCGCCGCGCAAAGCGTGTCGCAGGGCGGCGGCATGCTGCTGCAGACCACGTTTCTTTTGCCCGGGACGCGCGTTCAGGAAACCGAAGCGGACATCGTCGGCCAACGCTTGATGGCGCAGGCGGGCTTCGACCCGCGTCAGGCCGTCGATCTGTGGCAGAACATGATCGCCGCCACCAACGGCGCCCGTCCGCCGGAGTGGTTGTCGACCCACCCCGACCCCCGATCCCGCATCGGCGAGCTGCAAAAGCGCGCCGATCAGCTCATGCCCATGTACGAACAAGCGCGCGCCGCGGGCCGTAAGCCGCGCTGCGGCTAAAACGCCTTCCGCCGCATCCACTTCCATCATCGCCACGCCGAATCCGAGACCGTCACATGAAACACCCCGCCGCTCAGACCCCTCGCCTGCTCGTGCAGGCCGCTGCCGTCGCCGTCGCCGTTTTCGGCCTGGGGCTCGCGTCCATCGCCTCCGCGCAGGACAGCGAGGCCGACGACCTGGAAGACGTCAAGCGCAGTTCCAGCGGCAGCCGTACCGCGGCGGGCGCGTCCGAACGCGGGCGCCAGCGCAAACAAGAGAACGCCGAAAAAGCGCCGGCGCTCTATCCGCTGGCCACGCGTAAAGATCCCGGCCTGAAGGCGACCAACAAAGGCGGCAAAGCCCTACGCGAGATCGTCGCCGCGTTCGACGCCAAGAAAGGCGACGAGGCGGTGGCGAAAGCCGAAGCGCTGATCGCCGACCCCGCCGCGAACGGTTACGACAAGGCGTTCGCGCACCAAGTCGCCGCCAGCGTCGAAGCCGATCGCGAACCGCCGAACTACGCGAAAGCGATCGAGCATTACAAACAAGCCGTCGCCGCCGACGCGCTGGACAACAACGGCCACTACCAGATGCTCTACAACCTGGCGGTGATGCAGGGCCAAGCGGATCAATACGCCGAAGCCTTGGCCAGCCTCGATCGTTTCCTCAACGAAACCAAGAGCGACAAACCCGAAGCGGTCGGCTTCAAGGCGTATCTGCTCAGCCAACTCGAACGCCCGGCCGAAGCCGCGGCGCTGTACGAGCAGATTCTCGCGAAAAATCCCGACGATAAGGCCACGTTGATGAACGCGGTGTCGTTGTTCCAACAGGCCGGCAACGACAAGCGCGTGTCGGAATTGTTGGCGACCGCGCGTCAGAAGAACATGCTCACCACCGACAGCGAATATCGCACCTTGTACGTGCCGTTGATCAACGGCGGCAAGCTCAAGGAAGCGGTGGAATTGATCGACGAGGGCATCGCCAAGGGCGCGATCAAACCGTCGCAGAAATTGGCGAACGATTTGTCGGTGATCGCGCAAACCTACTACGCCGAAGAGAACACGCCCAAGGCGATCGAGATGTTCAAGCGCGCCGCCGCCGCGTCCGAAAACGGCGAGGCCGCGCTGAATCTCGCGCGCGTGCTGCGCAACGAAAATCGCATCGCCGAGGCCAAGCAAGCCGCGCAAGACGCCTTGAACAAGGGCGTCAAAAAGCCGGAAGACGCGAGAAAAATCCTCGCTTTACCCGGGAAATGACGCCATAACGCGCGAATCGGAGGGGGGGTGTTGGTAAGTCCCCGACGATTCGCTATCCTTCGAGGTTCCCGCGGACGTCACAGGATGCGCCGCCCGCGGTTCGACCGAGCAGGGCGCTGCGGCGTCCGGCATGGTCCGAACCGGAATTCGAGTACTATCGAGCCAGCCTCCGCGAGCCCCGTACGAGTCGAACCCGTTTCGAACCTGTCCTGGCGAGCCCGTCTTTCGAGAGAGGGCTCCTAGAGCCCGCATAACGAGCCTGCAAACCCGAGCCAGCTGCGCATGACCGACCACTTGCCGAATCACGACAAGACGCGCGACGACCGCGAAGACACCGCCCTGAATTGGCCGCGGATCTCGGCGATCAGTTTCGCGATTGCTGCCCACATCGCGGCGATCATGCTGCTGTTGGTGCCGGTGACGCCGCCGGGCGCGCAGCAGGAAGAAGAAGACGTCACCAGCGTGGTGATCATCGAGCCGCCGCCGCCGCCGCCCCCGCCGCCGCCGCCGCCGGAACCGCCCAAAGAAATCAAACTCACGCCGCAGGAAACCCCGCGGCCCGTGGTCGAGCCGCCGCCGGAAGAACCGCCGCCGGTGCCCGATCTGCCGCCGTCGCCGGTCGACACCCCGGCGCCGCCGCCGGCCCCGCCGGCCCCGCCGGCGCCTCCGGCGCCCAGCGCGCCGCCGCGCAACACGGACGATCTGCGCGCCAGCATCTGCTCCAAGCCTTCGCTCGCCCCGCTGCAGGCCGCCGCCAGTCGCGCGGGCGGCAGCACCGACCTGGTGTTGTCGCTCACGTTCACCGCCGACGGCACCGTGACCGATGTGGGCATCGCCAAGAGCAGTCGTAATCGCGATCTCGACCGTGCCGCCACGACGTGGGCGCGCAAGGTGAAGTTGTGCCCCGGCGCTGCGGGAACCGGCCGACTGCCGTTCTCCTTCAGTACCGAGTAATCCATCCTTCCACACACAAGAAAGGTAAGCGTCATGCTGCAGGACATCCTCACCCTCGCAACCTCCGGAGCCGGCGGCAACGCCGCCGCTCTGTCGCAGATGGGCGTCGACCATCTGGCGCAGGAAATGCTCGGTAACCCCGGAAAATACGTCGTTCAGTTGACCGTGGCCGCCACGCTGTTGCTGATGTCGTTGTTCTCGTTCTATTGGATCGCGATCAACTTCATCAAGAACATGAATCTGCGTCGCCGCGGCGACACCGTGACCCAGACCTTCTGGGAAACCCCGAACGCTCAGGACGCCATTCGCTTCATGGAAGAGCAGCCCAAGAGCGAGCCGTTCTCCAAGATCGCGCTCGACGCCGCCCAGGCCGCCGCGCACCATCAGCGTCACGAGGGCTCGCGCCTGGTCGAATCGCTGAATCGCTCCGAATTCGTGGACCGCGCGCTGCGTCAGGCCGTGACCCGCGAATCGATGAACCTCGAAAGCGGCTTGACCGTGCTCGCCACCGTCGGTTCGACCGCGCCCTTCGTCGGCCTGCTCGGCACCGTGTGGGGCATTTACGGCGCGCTGATCCGCATCGGCGCCACCGGCCAAGCGTCGATCGACGCCGTCGCCGGTCCGGTGGGCGAAGCGCTGATCATGACCGCGGTCGGTCTGTTCGTGGCGATTCCGGCGGTGCTCGCGTACAACTTCTTCGTGCGCCGCAACCGCATCACGAACAACAAGTTCGACACCTTCGCCCACGATCTGCACGACTTCTTCGCCACCGGTTCCCGCGTCGGCGAGAACGGCGGCAAGCGCTGATCGTCAGCGACTTTCGACTAGCGCATTCGACGGAGCACAGCCATGGCCTTCAGTAGCGGCAACGACAGCGGCGGCCCGATGTCCGAAATCAACGTCACGCCCCTCGTGGACGTGATGTTGGTGTTGTTGATCATCTTCATGATTACTGCACCCTTGATGTCGCACAAAACCAAGGTCGATCTGCCGCAGACGCCAGCGATTCCGAAGGACGACAAAAACGCTCCTCCGCCCCCGATCACGGTCGCGGTCACGGAGAAAGGCGCGACGTTCTTCAACGACGAGCCGGTGACCCGCGAGCAGTTGGAAAGCCGGCTGTCGGTGGAAGCGCAAAAGACGCCGCAACCGCCTCTCAACATCCGTGGCGACAAAACCACGCCGTATCGGTACGTCAACGATGTGGTGAATGTCGCTCAGGCCCAGGGCATGCGCAAAGTCGGTTTCGTCGCCACCCGCGAACGTTAATGCGCTGACGACACGAATCGGAGATTTCGAGTATGGCTTTTTCCTCCAATTCCGGCGGCGGCCCGATGGTCGACATGAACGTCACGCCGCTCGTCGACGTGATGCTCGTGCTGCTCATCATCTTCATGGTGACCGCACCGATCGCCTCCTACCCGATCGACATCGATCTGCCGCAGAAGACGCTCGATCCGCCGAAGGATCCCAAAGAACCGCCGGAACCGGTCAAGCTGCGCATCGATCAGTCCGGTCAGGTGTATTGGAACGACAGCCCGACGCCGATCAGCGCGCTGCGCATGATGATGCAGGCCGAGGTGGAGCGCGATCCGACCAACCAGCCCACGCTCGAAATCGACGTCAATCAGGACGCCCGTTACGAAGTGCTGGCCAAGGTGCTCGCCGCGGCCAAGAACGCCGATATGAAGAAGATCGGCTTCGTGAAGAAATAACGCGGTACCGCATTACCCGCCCGGCCGGTCGGACTGCAGCCCGACCGCCGGTCTTCGCCGGTTTCGGCGAGGAATCGCTTAACGGAGTATGACGATCCCGAACGCCGCCCGATGGGCGGCGTTTTTTTGCGCGTCGTTCGGGGCGAAGCCGGCTTGCGCGATCGTTCGATGCGGGCGTAACGTGAGGTCGCTGGGGAACGCATCAGAAGCGCGTCGAGAAGCGCATCGAAACGCATCGTCGTTCCCGGCCGCTCGCTTCTCGCAAGACCAGGACGCAGTGCCCTTCAAGGATGGCCCTCCCGTCGTCGTCGCAGGAGTTCGCCATGGCTTACGCACAGGTTCCGCAGCAAGGCGCCATCGCCGAAATGAACATCACGCCGTTGGTCGATGTGATGCTGGTGATGTTGGTCATCTTCATGATCGCCGCCCCGGTGTTCACGCAGGCGATTCCGATGAAGCTACCGGGGACGGGGCCCGACGTTCGCGCGGCGGCCGTCGAACCGCTCAAAATGCGTATCGACTCGGCCGGCGATGTGTACGTGAACGGCCAACTCGCGCCGCTGTCGGCGTTGGACGCGATGCTGTCGGCCGAGGCGGTGCGCGCGGGTCAGACGCTGCCGGTCGTCGAAATCGACGCCAGCGGCGAAGCCGAGTACGAAGTCGTAGCGAAGGTCTTGGCGCTCAGCCAAAACGCCGGGCTCGAGAACATCCGCTTCGTGCGTTGAGGTCTCCTCGCGCGTACGGTCGGTCGTTTCGCGCGACCGGCCGTCGCGATCCACTGCGGATCCGCAGCGATCAACCGCCTCGCAACACCGCCAAATACGCTTTCACCGTCGCGTCCAAACCGGCGTAGAGCGCTTCGCCGATCAGGGCATGGCCGATCGACACTTCCAACACGTTGGGCACGGCGGCTAAAAACGCGCCGAGATTGTCTTGGCTCAGGTCGTGGCCGGCGTTCACGCCCATGCCCGCACGCAGCGCGGCGCGCGCGGTCGCGGCGAACGCGGGCAAGGCATCCTGCGGGCGTCCGGCGGCATACGCCTCCGCGTACGGCCCGGTGTAGAGCTCGATGCGATCCGCACCGCTGCGCGCGGCGGCGGTCATCGCGGCCTCGTCCGTTGCGGCATCCTCGATCGCATCGGCGAACAGGCTGACGCGGCAGCCGAGCGCTTTGAGCTGCGCGACCTGGGCCGACAACGCGGCTTCGTCGCGTACGAAATCGAACCCGTGATCGGACGTGAGTTGGCCGTCGCCATCGGGTACCAGCGTCGCTTGCGCCGGTCGCGTGTCTTCGCAGAGCGCGGCGAAACCGGGATATCCCGCGCGCGGCGGCGCGAACGGATTGCCTTCCAGATTGAATTCGACGCCGTACTCGCGCGTCAGTTCGGCGAGGGCGTAGACATCGTCGGCGCGGATATGGCGCGCGTCGGGGCGCGGATGCACGGTGATGCCGTGCGCACCGGCGTCCAGACATGCGCGCGCGGCGACGACGACATCGGGGTCGCGCCCGCCGCGCGAATTGCGCAGCACGGCGATTTTGTTGACGTTGACGCTGAGAACGGTCACGGCGGCGGTGCGAAGACGAGAGGAGCGCTCAGTGTACGTCTTCGCGAAGCGCGTCGAGTCGCGCGCATCGATCGCGATGCTCGACCGGGCGAGGAACATCGAGCGGCGGTTCGGCGGTCGTCATGCCGTAAGCGAGCGAGCGTTTCCGCGAACGAAAAACAGGGAAATCGGCAGGCTCGAGCCCGTCCGAGATCGTGCGTTGCGCGGCGACTGGCCCAGCGATTACTGCGGCGCTTGATTGCCGGCGATGGATTCGGCGGAAGGCGCTTGTTCGGCGGTCGGCGCGGCCACGGTTTGGTTGCGGCGCGCTTCGGCTTGCTCGCGCAGGCGGCGCAGCTCTTGCGGGTCGATGATCATCGCCTCGCTGCGGGTGCTGTCGCCCACGCGCTGCGCCATCAAACCCATCAGCCAAGCGGCGGTGAACCCCAACGCGACCAGAATCGACAGCGTGAGCACCGCCACCGAATGCGTGGTGAAGGCGACCAGGAAGGCCGCGGCGGCCAGCAGCAGGAACAACCAGGACATAACCGCTCCGTACGGGGGTTGGAGATCGCGTGCAGTGTACCGTGCGACCCCGGCCGCGTGGCTCCGGCCGACGCCGCTGGACGGGCCGGCATCGCCGCTCGTCGTCTGTTGCGCTCGCGGTGCGCGGCGTAGGGCGCCCCGGCCGCCGTGGGCTCCTCGCCGGAACGTCCGGCGCGCGACCGCACGGCGAAGCGCGCCGAGACGCCGCTACAGCAACGGCGACAGCAGTCGCGCCAGCGCCTCGGGCAGGCGGCAGCGCAGCAGCGGACGCTGGCGGTCGTCGCGTACGCGCGGCGCGTTGGCGAATTCGCCTTCGATCAGACGCGCCAGCCGCTCGGCCACGTCGGCGTCCGCGAACAGCATCGTCACCTCGAAATTGAGGCGGAAACTGCGGTGGTCGAAATTCGCGCTGCCGATCAGCGCGGTGTCGTCGTCGATCAACAGCGCTTTGGTGTGCAGCATCCGCGGCCCGTATTCGTACACCTTCACGCCGGCCGCCAACAGATCGTCGTAGTACGAGCGCGCCGCCAGCGTGACCAGCAGCGAATCGCTGCGCTTGGGCACCAGCAGACGCACGTCCACGCCGCCGAGCGCGGCCGAGGTCAGCGCCATCATCGCCGCTTCGCCCGGCACGAAATACGGCGTGACCAGCCACACGCGCCGCTGCGCGGCGTGGATCGCGCCCACATGCACGCGATGGATCGTTTCCCACGGCGAATCGGGGCCGGACGTCAGCACGTGCGCGGCGATGGCGCGTTCCTCGCGATCGGGCGACTCGTCGTCGACCGAACGCGTGCGCGCCAGATCCGACATCACGTCGCGGCGGCCGCCCGCATACACCCAATCTTCGACGAATACCTGCTGCAGCGCGCGCACCGCCGCGCCTTCGATGCGCACGTGCAGGTCGCGATACGCGTCGGCGCGCAGCGTTTCGTCCTCTTCGTCGGTGATATTGATGCCGCCGGTGTAGGCGATGCGATGATCGATCACCACGATCTTGCGGTGGGTGCGCAAGTTCATCCACGGTCGATACCAAAACCGCAAAAAGCGCGTGGGGTGGAACCACAGCAACTCGCCGCCCGCGGCCACGAACTCGGCGAAAAACCGCTCCGGCGCTTTCGCCGAACCGATCGCGTCCAGCAGCAAGCGCACGCGCACCCCGCGCCGGGCGCAGGCGATCAACCCATCGCGCAGCGCCGCGCCGGTGCGGTCGGGGGTGAAGATGTAGTACTCCACGTGCACGTGGTGACGTGCGTGCGCGAGGTCGTCCAACAGCCGCGAATACTTGGCGTGGCCGTCGATCAACAAATCGACCGAACGCGCGTAGGTCGCGGGCAGTCCTGTGGTTTTCGTGGCGACCCGCATCAGCTCGGACGTTTCCGGCGGCGCGTCCGTTTCGATGGCAGTGCGGTCGCCGTCGCCGTTCGACCCGGCCACGCGGCTGCGCACGCGGCGCAAACGCTGGCGCACGATCCGCTGCGGCCCGAACAAGTGATAGATCGCGAAGCCGAAATACGGCAGCACCGCCAGCCCCAGAATCCAACTCAACGTCGCCACCGGCTCGCGCTTCTGCAGCACGATCCACATGCCCAACACCACCAAATACGCCACCCACGCCAGATACAGATACCAGCCGAGATGGTCGACCGAATCGAACCATGCCGAGAGCCGCAGCCACGCGTCGTGAATCGTCTGCATCGTGTTTTGCCGAAAAACTCGCATCGAAGGGCCGCGAACGGCGCGCGTCGTCGTCGCGGCGGTTGCGACGCGATGCGCGTAGGCTACCCGCATGCGCGACGTCGGCAAAGTGAACCCGCGGCTCCACGGCCCGTTGAAAGGCCGCGGCGCGGCCTCGTACGTACCCGGACGCTACGAGAAAACGGCGATCGAAGCCGAAGACGACGGCTGGGGTTCGGTCTACGCCGCCGATGCCGGCGACGACGAAGCGCCGGCGGATTCCGCCCGCCTCGCGCCGAAATTGCGCACCCAGGTCACCGAAGAGCGCGCGCGCAGCGTCGTCAGTCGCAATCAGTCGCCGGACATTCCGTTCAGCCAATCGCTCAACCCGTATCGCGGCTGCGAGCACGGCTGCGTGTATTGCTTCGCGCGGCCCTCGCACGCGTATCTCGATCTGTCGCCGGGCCTGGATTTCGAGACCAAGCTGTACGCCAAAACCAACGCCGCCGACATGCTGCGCAGGGAATTCGCGCGCAAGGGGTATCGCTGTTCGCCGATTTCGCTCGGCATCAACACCGACGCCTATCAACCGATCGAACGCCGCTACCGCATCACCCGGCAACTGCTCGAAGTGTTCGCGGAGCATCGCCATCCGGTTAGCTTGATCACCAAAAGCGCGTTGATCCAACGCGATCTCGATCTGCTCGCGCCGATGGCCAAACAAGGCTTGGTCGCGGTGTACGTCTCGATCACATCGCTCGACAACAAGTTGTCGTCGAAACTGGAACCACGCGCGGCGGCCCCGCATACGCGATTGAAGACGGTGCAGGCGTTGCACGAAGCGGGCGTGCCGGTGGGCGCGATGGTGGCGCCGGTGATCCCGACCATCACCGATCGCGAGATCGAGCGCATTCTCGAAGCCGCCTACGAACACGGCGCCCGCGCCGCCGGCTACGTGCTG
The DNA here is from genome assembly GCA_008015835.1 of Lysobacter sp. Classification (GTDB taxonomy): domain Bacteria; phylum Pseudomonadota; class Gammaproteobacteria; order Xanthomonadales; family Xanthomonadaceae; genus Lysobacter_I. The sequence continues at coordinate 85,327 of SSGH01000024.1, read as the reverse complement.
CTGCGCTTGCCGCACGAATTGAAGCAGGTGTGGCGCGAATGGCTGTCGCTGCATTACCCCGAGCGCGCCGCGCACGCGATGAGCCTGGTGCAGCAGATGCGCGGCGGCAAGGATTACGACAGCGCCTACGGCACCCGCATGCGCGGCGAAGGCCCGTTCGCCGACCTCATCGCCATGCGCTTCGCCAAAGCCTACAAACGTATCGGCTACGGCCGCCTGCCGCCGCTGGATAGCTCGAAATTCCTGCCGCCGCTGCCACCGAAACCCGCATCGCCGCAACGCGAATTATTTTGAAGGCCTCATCGCCATCGAAACCCGCGTAGGGTGGGCCCTGGCCCACCATCGCGTTTCATCGCATCCGGCATTGAAGGCGGCGGAGCGGCGGAGCGGTGGGCCAGGGGCCCACCCTACGGGCTACCGTTTGCTTTCGATCGAACAGTTTCGGGTCTTGTCCAGCGTCAGCAACAACCGAATCGACGGATGCTTCGACTGCGCATCGAGCGTGAAGATCACGCCGTACAGCGGATCGGTTTTCGATTTCGGATGCGCGACGAACGCCTGTTCGTCGCCCTGAGGGATCCACGTTAGCTCGTAAATATGCTTATTCACCGTTGCCCATGCCGAGCGCGATAGGCCGTCGATCTCGTAGCGCACCGACGCCGGGTCTTTGAATTCGCCTGAAAAACGCTTAGCGCAGGCCGCATCGTTCGCGGGCTTCGGTTTGCCCAGAATGTCTAAGCCTTTGATCGTCGTCAGCGGCAGAACGACGGTGTCGCGCATCGGCCCGCTCGCCTGCAACGGAGCCGCGATCGAGAGAGCCGCAAAGAGCATTGCGGAGTGGATGACGCACGATCGCGACCACACGCGATAAGCGCACTTCGGTCCTTGCATGACGAGTTCCTCGATTCGACGGCCGCGCAGATTCGCGGTATTCGTCCGTTTCGATCAAAACGCGTCGGTGCGCGCGTTGTGAACCGAGCGCGCGATGCGCATCGGAACAGCGAATGTTCCCGATGCGCAGAGCCATCGCGTTCCGGTCAAGCCAAAAACGGCCGCACTTTCCGTTCGAGCAGCGCGATCAACGCGGGGTCCATGAACGCATAATCGTCCGGAATCCCCAGGCAGACGATCGGTTTTCCGTCGAGATACGGTTTGAATCGTTGTTGCAGTTTGGTCCGATGCGTCCGCTCCATCGCGAAAATCCGATCGGCCCATGCGATCAATTCCGGCGTCACCGGAACGTCGGCATCGCGCTCGGTGCCGGCCGATAGCACCTCTAGGCCGGGTTCTTGCGAAAACAGTTGCTCGGCCGTCGGGCTGCGCAGCTTGTTTCGGCTGCAGACGAAGAGGATGCGTTGCATAGGCGATGCGTGATGGGACGGCATGTCGAGAGTATTGTTGTCTGTTAGCTGGATAGTCACAAGAGAGTGAAGAGATGACCCACGGCATGCCGGCTAATAATTTGCTGGTAACGATTCAGGCGAAAGCAAGTCCTCACCGAAATCGAAAACAGTCTCATGTTCTTCTTCATGACATCGGCGGCATAGCGTAACAAGATTGTTTTTTTGGTGAGTACCGAAATTTGAAACATAGACAACATGATGTACGTGTAATTCGGTATTCACTGCGCCGCAAGAAATACAAGAGTATCCATCAAGGGCACGAATATTTGCAGAGACTTCTCGCCAATTGTTTGGATAACCCCACCCGATCGGTCGATCAAAGTGAAGAAGCCCCCTTCGATAAGCACGTGCGATCTTGAATTCTTTACTTCGATTTTCAGGGTTGGCGAGCAGCTTGTTAGTCCACAGCGGAAGCGCCGCTTTGAACTCGACATCGAAATTCGCCAATATCTTCTGCCCCCTTTCTTGACGCCATTTTGGCGCGCCCGGAGAACTGTCTGCATGCGCATTCTTGAGCATTCCTGTTTTTAGCAGGTCGCCAATCGATTTGAATGAGTATTCAGCCACTTCGCGGTAATCATTTAGGCTGTTCGTGCAATGGCCACAAATACAAATCCTGGGTGACCGATAACGAAGCTTTTGAAATTTGCGCAAGCAAATCTTACAAGTGGGCATGTCATCACCACTCCGTTGGACTTGACCTTGAAATTCTCGCGATCACTCACCCCCCATACAACTTCTCCGCCCGCTGAAACAAAATCCAACTCGTCGCGATGAACTTGTCCCCGCGTTCCGGGCGGTTGCCGCGGTGGGTGTGGGTGAAGCCGGCCGGGGCGATCAACAGAGAGCCGGTGCTCGGCGTTACTTTGCGCTGCTGGAAGTAGAACTCGGTTTCGCCTTCGTCGAATTCGTCGTTGAGGTACACCGTCCACAGCAGATGGCGGTGCAGGGTTTCGCAGCCGGCGTCGCGCGGGTACAGCTCGCAGTGCCAATACGGGTAGCCGCCTTCGCCGGCGCGGTACCACTGCAGGTTGATCGCGGCGGGGCGGAAGCAGGTTTGCACGAGGCTGCCGACGTTGGCGTCGTCCATCGCCGCGATGTCCTCGGCGGTCAGCCGCCGCAGCGCACCGTCCGGACCGGGCTGCTGCAGCATCAGCGGTGCGATCAGCGCCTGCGGGTATTCGCGCACGTAGCGGATCAGCGCGACCAGCATCGCCAGATTCAGCGCCTGCTCCACGTCCTGCCAGACCGGCTTGCCGCTGATGGTGATGTCGCGGCTGCGCTTGAGTTCCGGGTACACGCCGCCGCCCACCTGACCCGGCACCAAGTCGCCGCTGGCGCGGATGCGGGCGACGATGCCGGCGCAGGCCTCGCGGGTGAGGGCCTCGGGGGTGACGGCGATGAAATCCTTTTGCGGCGACGTCTCGTTCATGATCGGCTCGGGCGGGAGGGCCGGGAGATGGTAACCGCAGCCCGTCTCGACGGACGGATTGCCCCGGGTCGCCGGGGCCCGCAAAAGCGCCGGTCGCGACCGACGTCTCGCTTCGGCCTCGGTCGTTCGGCCCGGCGGGGCGGCGGCCCGGGCGTCGGGAACGCCCGGAGCGCCGAAATCGGCGGTTTTCCCGCAGGTTTCGTCGCTAAGCGATTGCCCGGGCTTGTATTTCTGGGCATAATGCGCGGCTCGCTGCGGCCGACCCCTCGTTTTTGGCGGCCCGGAGGACGGAAACGCGATTCCGCCCATCACCGCACCGAACCCCACCCTTCCGTATCGCGTGACGCACGTTCCGGCCCGGTCGCATCGATCGGGTCGAACCGACGTCGGGGCCGCCGTCTCCCGGGCAATGGGAGACATCCGCAGATCGCTCGCGCCGTCGGCGCTCAGCGTTCTTATCGAGAGGTGCGTATGTCCCGCGAATGCCAAGTCACCGGCAAACGCGTCGCGACCGGCAACAACGTGTCGCACGCGAACAACAAAACCCGCCGCCGTTTCATGCCCAATCTTCACGAGCGCCGCTTCTGGGTCGCTTCGGAAAACCGTTGGGTGAAGCTGCGCGTTTCCACCAAAGCCCTGCGCACCATCGACAAGAACGGCATCGACGCCGTGCTCGCCGAGCTTCGCGCCCGCGGCGAAAAGGTCTGAGGAGTAACTCACCATGGCGTCCAAGCGCGACAAAATCCGTTTGATCTCGTCGGCCGGTACCGGTCATTTCTACACCACCGACAAGAACAAGAAGAACACCCCGAACAAGATGGAAGTCAAGAAGTACGACCCCGTCGTTCGCAAGCACGTGATGTACAAGGAAGGCAAGATCAAGTGACGCAATGGCGCGTTCGCGTTCTAGCGAACGCCTCTGCCATTGCGTCACCCCGGCGAAGGCCGGGGTCCAGCCTCCAGAAACCCGCCGAAAGGCGGGTTTCTTGTTTTAAGCGTCGCGTGGATCATCACGACGCAAGTCGAGGTCCAGCCTCCAGAAACCCGCCGAAAGGCGGGTTTCTTGTTTTGAGCGTCGCGCGGATCATCCCGACGCAAGTCGAGGTCCAGTCTCCAGAAACCCGCCTTTCGGCGGGTTTCTTGTTTTCGGCTGAGGAATATCGGCGCTTCGCTTCGAGAGCGTTCGAAACGCGGGATCCCGACGTGCGTCGGGATGACGAAGAAAGTGTGCCGACCATGACGCGGCGCTGTCGCTCCGCGCGTCTCGCTCACGAAGGGATCCCGATCCGAAGACGAGGAATCCGCAGTTCGATTCGATGGCATGTATTCGACGCGAATCGACCTCACCGCGAACACGCGCATCTTGCGGAATTTCTCGCGCGATAAAAAAAGCCCGCTTCGCAGCGGGCTTTTTCGTTTCGCGTCCTGCGAAGCGGAGGTTGCGAGGTCGAAGGCTTACGCGCCTTTCGGATTCGCGCCGTACTGGTTGTCGCCCGGCTGGCTATCGAGAATGGTGAATACGAGCAAGATAAGGCCGCCAATGAAGGGCACGAAAGCGATCAAAATCCACCACCCGCTTCGCCCGGTATCGTGCAGCCGCCTCACAGTCACGCCGAGGGAAGGCAGAATAATCGCGAGGGTATACAGGCCTTGAAGGATCGGTTTTCCGAAGAAACTGTCGATGATGGCCAGAATAACGATCGCGATGATATTGAATAAGGTGAACATCCAGTACTCCTGACGGCGCGCGCGGCCGTCGAAATTGAAGTACTTGTTCTTGATGACGTCGAGATACCAATTCATAAATTTCCCCAAAGTCGAGAAGACAGCGATGCTGCGGTGAACCGCGAGTCGCCCCCGGCGCTCGACGGATCGTTCGGCGCGGTCGTTCGAGACGAGCGGCCCGGGCCGCAGTATGGCAGGCGGGCGATGACGCTGCCAATCGCGAGGGACGCGTCGTCGCCGGCGTTCCGACGCTCGGCGGTGCTTGGGGGGCGAGCGGAGAATCGGGCGGAGACTCGGCAGCGCGGCATCATTCGACCCTACGGATCCGCATCGTCGGCCCGCGCGGACGTATGATCGCCCGAGTGCGCGGCCGCCTCCGGATCGCGCGCCGACCGTACGATCGAGGGCGACGAACCGATGATTCCGGGCTGGGTCCTGCTGCTGGTGTCGCTGGGCTACGTGGGGCTGCTGTTCGCGGTGGCCTACGTCGGCGACGTGCGCGCCGAAACCCCCGGTTGGCGGCGCTTGCGGCCCATCGTGTATTCGCTGGCGCTGGCCGTGTATTGCTCGTCGTGGACGTTCTATGGCGCGGTGGGCACCGCCGCGCGCACCGGGCTCGGCTTCTTGCCGATCTATCTCGGCCCGCTGCTATTGCTGTTGTTCGGTTGGCGCATTCTCGAACGCTTGGTGCTGATCAGCGGCGAACATCGCATCGTCTCGATCGGCGATTTCCTGTCCTCGCGCTATGGCCGCGCGCCGGGTTTGGCCGCGTTGGTCGCCTTGGTGGCGTTGACCGCCGCGGTGCCGTACGTCGCGCTGCAGTTCAAAGCGGTTGCGATGAGCGTGGAAGTGCTGGCGCCGGGCAGCGACGATGCGTTGTTCGCCGACCCCGCGCTGTACGTCGCGCTGTTGTTGGCCGTGTTCGCGATTCTGTTCGGCACGCGCCAAATCGACGCCACCGAACACCATCGCGGCATGGTGCTCGCGGTGGCGCTGGAATCGCTGATCAAGCTGCTCGCATTCGTCGCGATCGGCACCTTCGCGTTGGCGTATTTGCCGGGCGAGGGCGATCTGATCGCGCGCATCGCGCAGAGCGGCGATCGCGTCTCCGATCACGGCATGCCGCCGGGCTTCATCGTGCAGACGCTGCTGGGTTTCACCGCGATCGTGTGTTTGCCGCGGCAATTCCACGTTGCGGTGGTCGAGTGCCAAGACCCGGCGGACTTGCGTCCGGCGCGCTGGTTGTTCGGCGGCTATTTGGTGGTGTTCAGCGCATTGGTGTTGCCGATCACCTTCGCGGGGCAGGCCCTACTCGGCGCGCAAGGCGTCTCGCCCGACACCTACGTGCTCGCGCTGCCGCTTGCGCTCGATCGCGAAGCGCTCGCGCTGATGGCCTACATCGGCGGCTTTTCCGCCGCCACCGGCATGGTCATCGTCGCCAGCGTCGCGTTGGCGACGATGGTGAGCAACGACTTGGCGATGCCGTTGTTGTTGCGCAGCGGCGCGTTCGCCGGGCGCGGCAGCATCGATCAACAAGTGCTGTGGGTGCGCCGCGTCACCATCCTGGCGCTGGCGATGATGGCCTACGCCTATCATCGCGGCGCCGCCGACGGCGACAGCCTCGCGCAGCACGGCCTGCTCGCGTTCGCGGCGGTGGCGCAATTCGCGCCGGCCTTGATCGGCGGCTTGTACTGGCGCGGCGCCAGCCGCTCCGGCGCGTTCGCCGGCGTGTTCGTGGGCGCGACGCTGTGGTTCTACACGTTGTTGCTGCCGGCGTTGGCGCAGAGCGGTTGGTTCGATACCGCGTGGGTGGAGCACGGGCCGTTCGGCATCGCATGGCTGCGGCCGCGGCAGTTGTTCGGCCTGAGCGGTTGGGATGCGCTCACGCACGGCGTGTTCTGGTCGCTGCTGTGCAATCTCGCCGCGTTCTTTTTGGTGTCGATCCGCCGCCGCCCGCGTTTGCAGGAACAATTGCTCGCGGCCACTTACCTCGACCCCTACGCGCAGCGTTCGCCGTCGGGCCCGGGCGGTTGGGCCGGCAGCATCCGCAGCGGCGAATTGTTGGCGTTGGCCGAACGCATTCTCGGCGAGCGCCCCGCGCGGCGCGCCTTCGACGAATACGCGAAGCAAGTCGGCCGGCCGTGGCAATCCGAACAACTCGCCGATCGCGCCTTGGTGCAATTCACCGAACGCCAACTCGCCGCCGCCATCGGCGCCGCGTCCGCGCGCCTCACGCTGACCACTGCGCTGCGCGGCTCGGGCATGGAGTTGGGCGAAGTGGTGGCGCTGTTGGACGAAGCGAATCAGGAACTGCGCTTCAACCGCCAAGTGCTGTCGACCACGTTGGAGAACATCAGCCATGGCGTGAGCGTGGTCGATGCCGATCTGCGGTTGATCGCGTGGAATCGCCGTTATCAGGATTTGCTGGGCTATCCCGATGGCATGCTGTACGTCGGCCGCCCGATTTCCGATTTGATTCGCTGGAGCGTGGAGCGCGCCGAGATGAACGAATTGGGGCCGGTGAGCGCCGATCCCGACGAACAAGTGCGCCGTCGCCTCGCGCATTTGCGCGCGGGCCGACCTTACGTGTTCCAGCGCATTCGTCGTAGCGGGCAAGTGATCGAAATGCGCGGCCAACCGCTGCCCGGCGGCGGTTACGTCACCAGCTTCAGCGACATCACCGACTACAAACGCGCCGAACAAGCGCTGCGCGAAATCAACGAAACGCTGGAACAGCGCGTCGAGCTGCGCACGCGCGAGGCCGAAGCCGCGCAGCAGTCGAAAACGCGCTTCCTCGCGGCGGTGAGCCACGACGTGCTGCAGCCGTTGAACGCCGCGCGTTTGTTCGCCACCGCTCTGCGCGAAACCCGCGACGAAGAGGCGCGCACGCATCTGGCCGAGCGCGTGGACAGCGCGCTGCGCGCCGCCGAGGATTTGCTCGATGGCTTGCTCGACGTGTCGCGGCTCGACGCCGGCGCATTGGCGCCGGAGTGGGCCGCGATCGATGCCGCCGCGCTGCTGCACGATCTCGCCGCGCAATACGCGCCTAGCGCCGAACGCCGCGGTTTGCGTTTGCGCGTGCATGCGCGCGACGGATTGACCGTGCGCAGCGATCGCCGCTTGCTGCGTCGCGCGCTGCAGAATTTCATCGCGAACGCCTTGCGCTACACGCGCGAAGGCGGCGTGCTGCTCGCGCTGCGCGTGCGCGGCGAACAAGTGGAATTCCAGGTCTGGGACACCGGCCCCGGCATCCCGCAGCATCATCTGCAGCAGATCTTCGAGGAGTTCCGACGTTTCGAGACGCCGCAGGACAAAGCCGGCATCGGCGGCGAACGCGGCTTAGGTCTCGGCCTGTCGATTTGCCAGCGCATCGCGCGCACGCTCGATCACCCGCTCAGCGTGCATTCGCGCGTGGGCCGCGGCAGCGTGTTCGCTATTCGCGCGACGCGTACCGCCGCGCGGCCCTTGCCCGCGCTGCCGGAGATTCGCCCGCAAGTCGATAGCCTCGCCGGCCTGCGCGTGCTGTGCGTGGACAACGACCCGGATATTTTGGACGGCATGCGCGCGTTGCTCGATCGCTGGCACGCCGTCGCCATTCTCGCCGCCAACGTCGATGACGCGCTCGCCGCGATGGACGCCGACGAAAACCCGCCCGACGTCGCGCTCGTCGATTACCATCTGCACGATCGATTGGACGGCCTCGGCATCATCGCCGAAGTGCGCCGTCGCGCGAAACGCGACATCCCCGCCGCGCTCCTCACCGGCGACGGCAGCGACGCGGTCAAACACGCCGCCCGCGAATACGGCTGCATCGTCCTCACCAAACCCGTGAAACCCGCCTCCCTGCGCGCATGGCTAGCCGCGCGGGTGTAGGGTGGGCCCCTGGCCCACCGCTGTTCGCGCGATGGGTGATGCGTGGTTCGTGGTGATGGTGGAATTGGTGGGCCAGGGGCCCACCCTACGAAACTTCAAACATCAACGCCCATGCCGAATCGCCACGAAGCACTCCTCGAACGCAACACGTCGCCATCGCCCGCAACACCTCAGCGGCCTCGGCGCTGGGTCATGCTGGGCATGACGCTCGTAGGTCTGGCGTTCGGTGTTGTGGCCGGCCCGCTCGTGGCCGGCGCTTTCGTAGCCTCGACGTATTCATGCGATGCCGCGCCCTGCGATGCGAGCGGTTATGTCGGTGCGGGCCTCGCGATGCTTCTGGCGCCCTTGTTCGGCGTCGTTTTCGCGGTTTTCGGTTACCGATTTGCGTTGCGCTATGAAAAGCGCCGCGTGCCCACGCCGAAATCGGTCCACGATTCGACCAAGCCCAAGCGATCTTCAATATGAAGAAACAAGCGAAGATCGCTGCATTTCTGAAATCGTTCACGCTGCTATCTTGGGCGTGTTTTTTGATGACGGCGGCAGGCGTTGTCGTTGCCATCTATGCGTGGCTCCCTCTCGCATCGCACTCCGATGCGATGCTGATACCGATGCCTTTGGCTTCGATGGCGATTATGTTCGCGGTCTTCGTTACCATGGCATGGCATCATTGGACCGCTTTAAAAATGCGCGGTCGTCCAAAGGTCGAAGTATCGCTACCCGCGGGATACTGGTTCGCGCTGTTCGCTTCTCTTGCGTATCTTCTGATCGTTTTGGCGGGCGTCGCACTTTACTATCCACAAAATACCGACCCTGGAGTTGTCGTTAATTTGCGTGTTTTCTCGTCCGCATTGATATTTATGAATCTTGGAGGGCTTGGGTTCGCGCAATGGGCGGGTTTGAGGTTGCGGGCTTATTACGCGCCGGCCCGATAGTGTGTAGGGTGGGCCCCTGGCCCACCGCTGTTCGCGTGATGCGTGGTTCGTAGTGAAGGCGGGGTTGGTGGCCAGAGGTTCACTTGGCTAGACATTTACGCAGCGCCATTGGTTTTATCAATCGCCATCAATATTGACGTTGCGCGAAAATTTGCATAAGACTTCTAGGTATGCTCAAATTCGAGCTCGGTCGTAGTCAAACGCATAAAAAAGGAGAACGCCATGAACTTAGTAGAAAAGCACATTACCCCTGACCTGATGGAGGCTTATCGCAGGTCAGATTCAAAGCCTGAAGCGTGGACAGAAGCAGAAGTTGCTCGAGCATTGAACAGATACGAAAAATTTTTTCTGCTAGCGGCCAAGCATCCAGAAGAACCGATCGCACCCACGAAAGACATAGATGTCATGTGGCATTTGCATATGTTGAGCCCACGGTTCTATTTCGAAGACTGTATGCGCGCAATGGGAAAGATACTTGATCACGATGGAGGTTTTGGAAAGGGCGAAGGCGAAATGCCGAGGTTGCAAGCGACGTTCGCTCGCACGGAGCGGCTGTGGCAGGCTGAATATGGAGAACCCTATTTCACGCCGAACGAGTTGGATGCCGACGGTTTAGTCAACTGCTGGCACGACTGCCAATCCAGATGCTGGCATGCTTGCAGCAACAAAATTGCAATCGAGGCGGCGTGAAAATCGCGAGCGAGGCCCAGAGGGCTATTGAGAAAACGGGTTTTTATGTGCTCAATGAGCCCTCTGTCTCGAATATCATCGCCTTTTTGAGCGAGATTGGGGAAATAGTGCAAGAAACGGATGTGAGAATTCGTCAAGACGCGAAAACGTACGTTTCATCGCCAAATGAGGTGCCGTTCCACAACGACCACCCGAAAGTAAAACACATAGCATGGCGTTGCATAGAACAAGATAAAAATGATGGAGGGTCCTTATTAGTCGACTGCAAAAAACTAATTTCTAATCTTGAAGAGACAATGCGTTCGGAATTGGCTCGCGTCAGATTGCGTTGTCCTGAACTGGCTTCAATGGTGCCGAGCTGCGAATATCCTCTTTACAATCATGAAACGGGACAGGTGTTTTGGGCTCCTTGGTTGTTGCCTGCGGAAGTTAGTCTGGAGCAACAAGCCGCAATCGAATTTTTCTCGTCACAAATCAATTCCCCTTCGAATCATGAGCGAATCAGGCTGAAAAGAAACGAAGTGTTGCTGGTTGATAACCATAGAATTGTTCATGGAAGAGCGGCTCTCAGTAAAGAAAGTACGAGACATTTAAAACGCTACTGGTTATCCCCAAAAGCCGCATGAGACGGCCGAAACCCGCCAAAAAATGCAATATTCCGCAAGACGCAGCGTGACTTATGATGCGCCGTTATGGTATTCCCGTATGAACTTCGGAATGCGTTTTGACGCCGTTCTCCGGGCTAACAATCGCTCGGCCGTTGTCGCTTCGTTATACGACGGCATTTTTTGACGCCGATGGACAAACTGAAGCAACCGATAAAAGCGGCCTTTCTCGAAGCTCTGAGCGACCTTCGTCCTGAGGCGCGGCTTGAGGATGTCGAGGTGCTCGCGTACCTGCACACCGTGGAGGATCGCGGCCGCGCGAAATCGTTCGCCATTCACACGTGCGTCGCTTTAGCCCGGATCGTCGAATCCGGCGTCTCGACGTTCGTGCTCGGGTCGTTCTGCCGAACGCGAAAAACTCCATGGACTCTGGACGCATTGGAATGCGGCGACAGATTCAACCCGCCGCCATCGCCGTTCGAGTCTTTCGACGCTAGGCCGACGAGCGCGCAGATTGCGTCCTTTCTCTCCGCAAGAAGCGCTTTCGAAATGGCCGACGGTGCGCGAACGATTTCGGAGTATCGTGCGGACGGCGTGCCGCAACGGGCGGTCAACCCGAACCGCGATCGATAAGGAATCGCGGTGCCCAAAAAGCCGCATGGTCGAAAGGAGTTTGTATGAGCGCGATGTTGTTTCTCTTCTTGTTCGCGACGATGGCGACGCTCGGGATCGTCGTTTCGGCCTGGTATTTCCGACTGAGCCGCAAACTCGCCGTCGCGCATCCTGAAGCCTACGCCGAACTGCGATTCGACAGGGTCGGCGCTTGGTTGGGATGGGAGATGGCGCGCGCGCGGCATGCGTTCCACTCGCCCATCGTCGCGGCGCTGCCGCCGGAATTGCTGCGTTCCGTCCGTCGCTACGTGATCGCCGAAGTGGTGTATCTCTGGGTCTTCGCCATCGTCTTTTGCGCATTCATGTTCCGTTGGCTGTAGCGCGTCGGCGCGACTAACCGAGGCCGACGACGACGCGCGAACGATCGATGATCGGGTGCTCGATTTGGGGCGTTTCCGAAGCGCGATGTCGGGTCGAGACGAGCCCGCATGCGCGCATCGCCCGGCCGAAGTGTTAGCCTTCGGCCATCGAGCGATCCGAGGACGCCATGGAATCCGATCTTGCGCAGATCAAACTCTTGTTATGGCTTGTGCTCGCGCTGCAGGTTTCTTTCGTCGCGGCGAATCTCGCGTGCCGTTGGCTGGGCTGCGGAAAGCGCGATCGGCCGGACTACGCCGATCTTCTCGCGCGCGAAAGATACGAAGAGGTGTTGTCGCGAACGGAAGCGCGACTGAACGACTACCCGGCGGACGCCGACGCGTTGTATTTCCGCGCGCGGGCCTTCGAGTGCATGGGAATGAAAAAGTCGGCGCAAGACTGCGTTCGGCGCCTGATTCGGGCCGAACCGCGAATGGCCTATGCGCTTAAAGATTGGATCGAGACGTTGGAAGGTTCTGATCCGAGCGAATGAAACAACGGTCATGAAGTCTCTTTCTAGACGCGATCTCAACATCAGTGAACAAACGGATCGACTTGATCTCGTCATTCCGGCGAAAGCCGGAACCCAGCCTTTCGACCTGTTTTCTCAAGCGGGATCCCGGCTTCCGCCGGGATGACGGCGAAAAATGGCGGGTGCTCCGATTTCGAAATATGTTCAAGTGGTTTGGCGATCTTATTTCTGCGACAAAACCCAGCCTACAACTTAAGGCGCCGTACGATCGTCCACGCGCGTCGCGTCGGTAGCGATTCGCATGCCGGTGATTTCTTGCGTGGATGCCAGCGTTTTGCCGTCCGCGGAGAGTTCGAAGGCGATCGATGCGCGATCGCCGTCGGCGAACAGGTAGGTGGCTTGAATCGCCTGTTTCGATGGATCGCTGCTCTGCACGCTGTAGGCGTGATCGAAACGGTGACCTCTCGACTGAATCAACGTGTACGTGCCGGTCTTGGTCGCGGTGTCGAGGGGACCGTAGTAGAGCTGATCGCCCGCGCTCGTCGCCCAGTGGCCGACCAGCCGCGGGGCGGGGTCGCCGAGGGCGGAGAGGTCGGCCTTCGGTCCGGCGCAGGCGCTCAATGCCGCGAGCGAGAGGGCGAGCAGACACGAGGCGAGGCGCATGCGGGGCTCCGAGCGAGGCGAGAGAGGCCCATTCTGCCGTAGGCGCGCGGCCGTCGCGACGAGGTCGCTCGGACACATTTCGACATCCTTTCCGCGCCGCCTCGCGCTAGGCTGCGCGCGACATCGATATCGCGCCAGGGGAGCGCACGCCATGAACGCCACCGCCGTCCTCGTCACCGCGTCCCTCGCGACGCTCCTGATCGCCGCCGCCGCGACCGATTCGCAGGCTGGGCCGCTGCGCGAACGCTTGCGCGAGCGCATGCAGCAACGCGCAGGCGACGGCGACGGCATGCGGGCCGATGGCATGGGCGAATTCGGCGGCGCCATGAGCTGCGCGGATTGGTCGAAGCGGGCGGACCGTTCGGTCGAGCGCCAGCGCGATCGCCAAAGCGGGCCCGCTCCCGACCGCGCCGATGTCGCCTATGGCCCCGCGCCGCGTCAGCGCTTGGACGTGTTCCTGCCCGATGGGGCGGGACGCGGCGGCGCGCCGGTGATCGTGATGGTGCACGGCGGCGGTTGGTGCGTCGGCGATAAGACGATGAGCGGCGTCGTCGCGAACAAGGTCGCGCGCTGGGTGTCGCAAGGATTCGTGTTCGTGTCGGCGAATTACCCGATGGTCAACGATGGCGCGGATGCGCGCGCGCAGGGCGAGCACATCGCGAAGGCGGCCGCGTTCGTGCAAACGCATGCGGCGGAGTGGGGCGGCGATCCGAGCAAAGTGATTCTGATGGGCCACTCGGCCGGCGCGCATTTGGTGTCGCTGGTCAACGCCGACGGCGAACTGCGGCGCAAGCACGGCGTGCGTCCGCTGCTGGGTACGGTGTCGCTGGACGCCGGCGCGATCGACGTGCCGACGCAGATGCCGAACGTGTATCCGTTCTTGAAAACGCGCTATCTCGAAGCGTTCGGCGACAGCGAGGCGCAGTGGATCGCGGCCTCGCCGTATCACCGGCTCGATCGCAGCGCCGGGCCGTGGCTCGGCGTGTGTTCGACCCAGCGCAAAGACGACCCCTGCAGCCAGGCGCGGGCATACGTCGCGAAGAGCGAGGGCCTTGGCGTGCGCGCCGCGGCGCTGCCGCAACCGATGGGCCACGGCGCGTTGAACAATTCGCTCGGCGAAGACAACGACTACACGCGCGGCGTCGAAGCGTTCATGGCGACGTTGGACCCCGCGGTCGCCGCGCGCTTGCGGCGTTGATGCGCGTCAGTCGCTGTCTTCCGGCGGCGGCGTGACCGTTTCGGGGTCGAGCGCCAGCTTGCCCGCGATCAACACCGCCTGCGTGCGATTGTTCGCGCCGAGTTTGCGCAGGATCGCGGTCATATGCGCTTTGATCGTGGCCTCGGAGACGTTCAGTTCGTAGGCGATCTGCTTGTTCAGCAGGCCGTCGCTGAGCATCTGCAGCACGCGGAACTGCTGCGGCGTGAGGTCGCGCACGCGGCGGGCCACATCGTGCTCTTCGCTGCCGGCGGCGGGGGCGGTCATCGCCGCGGCGGGCACCCAGCGGTCGCCGGCCAACACGTGGCGGATCGCTTCGCCCAATTGCGCGGCGTCCGCGGATTTGGGCAGGAAGCCGACCGCGCCGTGATCCAGCGCGCGGCGCATCGTCGCGGGATCTTCGCGCGCGGAGACCATCATCACCGGCAACTGCGGGTGCAGCGCGCGCAGATGCACCAGCGCGCTGAACCCCTGCGCGCCGGGCATGTTCAGATCGAGCAGCAGCAGATCGGCGTCGGCCTCGCGTTCGGCGAGGGCGTAAAGGCTTTCGACGTTCTCGGCTTCGTGCAAAGCCGCGTCGGGGATCACCCGCAGCACCGCGCCGCGCAGGGCTTCGCGGAACAGCGGGTGATCGTCGGCGAGCAACAGTGTGGTCACGCGAATTCCATCGACGTTGCGGCGGGGCCGCGATGCTGTCCTTTTACCGCACCAAGCGTTCGTTCACCAGCGACTGCACGACGGCCGGATCGGCCAGGGTCGAGGTGTCGCCGAGTTGGTCCGGCGCGTTCTCGGCGATCTTGCGCAGAATGCGACGCATGATCTTGCCCGAGCGCGTCTTCGGCAGACCGGGCGCCCACTGGATGAAGTCGGGCGTGGCGATCGGGCCGATTTCCTTGCGCACGTGCGCCACCAATTCCTTACGCAGTTCTTCGCTGGTGGTTTCGCCGGCGACGAGCGTGACGTACGCGTAGATGCCTTGGCCTTTGATATCGTGCGGGAAGCCCACCACCGCGGCTTCGGCCACTTTCTCGTGCGAGACCAGCGCGCTTTCCACCTCGGCGGTGCCGATGCGGTGGCCGCTGACGTTGATCACGTCGTCGACGCGGCCGGTGATCCAGTAATAGCCGTCTTCGTCGCGACGGCAGCCGTCGCCGGTGAAATACGTGCCCGGGTAGGTTTTGAAATAGGTGTCGATGAAGCGTTCGTGATCGCCGTAGACGGTGCGCATCTGGCCGGGCCAGGAATCGAGCAGCACCAGATTGCCCTCGGTGGCGCCTTCGAGCATCGCGCCGTTGGCGTCCACCAGCGCCGGCCGCACGCCGGGCAGCGGTTTGGTGGCCGAACCGGGTTTGAGATCGGTGGCGCCGGGCAGCGGCGAAATCAGAATGCCGCCGGTTTCGGTTTGCCACCACGTATCGACGATCGGACAACGGCCTTCGCCCACCACGTCGTAGTACCAACGCCAGGCTTCTGGGTTGATCGGTTCGCCGACGCTGCCGAGCAAACGAATCGACGCGCGCGAGGTTTTCTTCACCGGCGCTTCGCCTTCGCGCATCAACGCGCGGATCGCGGTGGGCGCGGTGTAGAAGATCGTGACCTGATGTTTATCGACGACCTCCCAGAACCGCGAGACGGTCGGATAATTCGGCACGCCTTCGAACACCACCGAGGTGGCGCCGTTCGCGAGCGGACCGTAGGCGATGTAGCTATGGCCGGTGACCCAGCCCACGTCGGCGGTGCACCAATAGATGTCGTCCTCGCGCAGATCGAACACGCTTTCGTGCGTGTAGCTGGCCCACACCAGATAACCGCCGGTGGTGTGCAGCACGCCTTTCGGTTTGCCGGTGCTGCCGGAGGTGTACAGAATGAACAACGGGTCTTCGGCGTTCATGCGCTCGGGCGCGCAGTCGGCGGATTGCGCATCGACCACCGCGTCGTACCACCGGTCGCGCGGCATCTGCATGTCCACCGCGCCGCCGGTGTGACGCACCACCAGCACGGTTTCGACCGAATCGGTGCCCGGCATCTTCAATGCGGCGTTGACGTTCGCCTTCAGCGGCACCGATTTGCCGCCGCGCAGGCCTTCGTCGGCGGTGATCACGATCTTGCTGCCGCAGTCGGCGATGCGGTCGGCGATGGATTGCGGCGAGAACCCGCCGAACACCACCGAATGCACCGCGCCGATGCGCGCGCACGCCTGCATCGCGACCACGGCGTCGACGATCATCGGCAAATAAATCGTGACCCGGTCGCCTTTCTGCACGCCGAGATGGCGCAGCGCATTGCCCAGCTTGCACACGCGCTCGTGCAGATCGCGATAGCTGACGCGCTGCGCGTGATGGTTCGGGTCGTCCGGCTCGAAGATCAATGCGGTTTTGTCGCCGCGCGTCGCCAGATGACGGTCGAGACAGTTGACGCTGACGTTGAGTTCGCCGTCGGCGAACCAGCGGATATGGAAGTCCTCCAGCGCGTAGCTGACGTCCTTGATTCGGGTGGGCGGCACGAACCAATCCAGGCGCTCGGCGATGCGTCGCCAGAACCCGTCGGGATCGCGCAGGCATTCGTCGTAATCGCTTTCGTAGCGCGCGCGGGTGTAGCGCGCGGCCGAGGCGAATTCGGTCGGAACGGGATAGACCGACGGTGCGGGGTCGAGCGACGAACGGGGCGATGACATGGCGCGTGCTCCTGGCGAATCGATGCGCGCAGTGTGCCCCAAGCCCGCCTCGGGTGGCTTAGACCATGGTCGAAAAGAGCGACGAATCCCGCGCCGATTCGACCAATGGCGAATAGGCGCGGGTCGGCGCGGGGCACAGGCTGCGCGAACACCGCATCGCCCTCGGGAGGGGCTTCGTCCATGAATATCGCACTGCCCTTACGGCGGCCGTTAGCGCTCGCCTTGATGGTCGGCTTGATGGCGCCGGGGCTCGCCGTCGCGCAAAGCGCGGGCTCCGAACGCGAACAAGCGTTGGAAGCGCGCGTCGCCGAACTCGAGAAAATCGTGCAGCAGCTCGTGGCCCAACAACAAGCGGCGCCGCAAGCCGCGCCGGCCGCGCCCGCCGACAACAAACCGAAGATCCAGACCGCGCCGATCATGCCGTCGGCCAACGCCGGCACGCGCTTCAGCTACGGCGGTTTCATCAAACTCGACGCGATGGTCACCAGCACCAGCGACGGCGAAATCGCCGACGGCAGCGTCGGTCGCCTGTTCTATCTGCCGTCGACCATTCCGGTCGGCGCGCCCGCCGCGGACGAGGGCAACGACACCGATATGAGCGCGCAGTTCTCGCGCTTCTGGTTCGCGGCCGACACCGATTTGGAATCGGGCGACAAACTCAAGAGCTATCTCGAATTCGACTTGTTCGGCGGCGGCAATATCACCGGCAACGAAACTTCGACCAACACCTACGGTTTGGCGATGCGTCAAGCGTACGTGAACTGGACCCGCAAGAACGGCTCGCAAGTGTTGGCCGGTCAGACCTGGTCGAACTTCCAAGACACCGCCTCGCTGCCCGATGCGGTGGACTTCGTCGGCCCGACCGAGGGCACGGTGTTCGTGCGCCAAGCGCAAGTGCGCTACACCAAGGGGGCGTGGTCGTTCTCGGCGGAAAATCCGGAAACCACCGTCACCCCGTATCGCAACGTCGGCGCGCGCATCAGCAGCGACGACAACCTGATGCCCGACCTCACCGCGCGCTGGCAGAAGAAAGGCGATTGGGGCCATGTCTCCGTCGCCGGCGTGGTGCGCCAGTTCGCCTACGAAAATCCGGCGACCAACGTCGACGACACCACCACCGGCGGCGCGCTCAGCGTCTCGGGCAAATTCAACCTCGGCAAGAACGACGACATTCGCTATATGGCCACCTACGGCAGCGGCATCGGCCGCTATCTCGGTTTCGGCCTCGCCAGCGACACCGTGCTCGACGCCACCGGCCGCCTGCACACGATCGACGGCTACGGCGCGTTCGCTGCGTGGCGTCACGCGTTCTCGCCGAAACTGCGCGGCAATCTGTTCTATTCGATGGCGCGTTACGACAACGACACGGCGCTCACCGGCCTCACCGTCAACGAGGGCGCGCAGTCGTACCACGCCAACCTGATCTACTCGCCGGTCCCCAAACTCGACATCGGCGCCGAATTGATTTTCGGCGAACGCTCGCTCGAGAACGGCGCCGACGGCGATCTGCGTCGGCTCCACACCCACGTGAAATATTCCTTCTAACGCCGGAGGGCACGGACCATGTCTAGCGTCACCGCTTCCACCGCGCCGCATACCGGCGCACTCACCAAAGACCATAAGAAGGTCATCTTCGCCTCCAGCTTGGGGACGGTCTTCGAGTGGTACGACTTCTATCTCTACGGGTCGCTCGCCGCGCACATCGGCAAACATTTCTTCAGCGGCCTGAACGACACCAGCCAATTCATCTTCGCCCTGCTCGCCTTCGCCGCCGGTTTCGCCGTGCGTCCGTTCGGCGCGCTGTTCTTCGGTCGTTTGGGCGACATGATCGGCCGCAAGTACACGTTCCTCGTCACCATCGTGATCATGGGCCTGTCGACGTTCTTGGTCGGCGTGCTGCCCGGTTACGCGACGATCGGCATTCTCGCGCCGATCATCCTGATCACGTTGCGTCTGCTGCAGGGCCTCGCGCTCGGCGGCGAATACGGCGGCGCCGCGACCTACGTCGCCGAACACGCGCCGCACGGCAAACGCGGTCTGTACACCAGCTTCATCCAGACCACCGCGACGCTCGGTCTGTTCATGTCGCTGTTGGTGATCTGGGCCTGCCGCAACTACTTCGGCAAGGAAACCTTCGAAGCCTGGGGCTGGCGCATTCCGTTCATCGTGTCAGTGGTGCTGCTCGGCGTGTCGGTCTGGATCCGCATGCAGTTGCACGAATCCCCGCTGTTCCAGCAGATGAAGGCCGAAGGCAAGCAGTCGAAAGCGCCGATCACCGAGAGTTTCTTCTCGAAGAACGGCAAGATCGCGCTGCTCGCGCTGCTCGGCGCCACCGCCGGTCAAGCCGTGGTGTGGTACACGGGCCAGTTCTACGCGCTGTTCTTCATGACCAAAACGCTCAGCGTCGACCCGAACACGGCCGACATCCTGATCGCGATCGCGTTGGCGATCGGCACCGGCGGCTTCGTATTGTTCGGCTGGCTGTCCGATAAGATCGGCCGCAAGAAGATCATCATGGCCGGCTGCTTGCTCGCCGCGCTGACCTACTTCCCGGTGTTCAAGACGCTGATGAGCGCCGCGAATCCGGCGTTGGAAAAAGCCGTCGCCACCGCGCCGGCCAAGGTGCTGGCCGACCGCGACCGCTGCGCGCTGCAGTTCGACCCGGTGGGCAAGAAGACCTTCAAGCAATCGTGCGACATCATCACCTCGGCGTTGGCGAAGAAGGGCATCCCGTACACCATCGACGCCGCGCCGGCCGGCGCGCTGGCCAGCGTCACCATCGGCAGCACCACGCTCGAAAGCTTCGAAGGCGAAGCGCTGAGCAAGGACGACTTCAAAGCGAAGTCCGATGCGTTCGGCAAATCGCTGGGCGATGCGTTGACCGCCGCCGGTTATCCGGCCAAGGCCGACGACGCGCAGATGAACAAGCCGGTGGTGATCGCGCTGCTGACCTACCTCGTGCTGTTGGTGACGATGGTCTACGGCCCGATCGCGGCGTGGTTGGTCGAACTGTTCCCGACCCGCATCCGCTACACCTCGATGTCGCTGCCGTACCACATCGGCAACGGCTGGTTCGGCGGCTTCTTGCCGTTCATCGCCTTCACGATCGTCGCGGCCACCGGCAACATCTTCAGCGGCCTGTGGTACCCGATCATCGTCGCGCTGATGACCCTGGTGATCGGCTCGCTGTTCCTGCGCGAAACCAAGGACGTGGACATTACCCAGTAGGAGCGGCACCCAGTAGGAGCGCCGCAAGGCGCGATCGCTCCAAAGGCGATCGTTTACCTCGCAAACAACACGACGCCGGCGAAAGCCGGCGTCGTCGTTTGTGGGAGGGCCGGCAGGCCCGATGTTTCACAGGCATGTCATTTCCCGCTCCGATGGAGTGGGTTCGGGCCTGCCGGCCCTCCCACAAAGCAGGCATCGGGCCTACAGGCCCTCACAAAGCAAGCATCGGGCCTGCCGGCCCTCCCACAATGAGGTATCGGTCTGATCGGTTCTGTCGCCATGCAGGCGTCGCCTCGCGGCCCGCGCAAGAATCACTCGTCTCGCTTCGGCCCCACCAACTTCGCCACCAGAATGCCCACTTCGTACAGCAGGCACATCGGAATCGCCAGCATCAACTGCGACAGCACGTCCGGCGGCGTGACCACCGCGGCGACGAAGAAAATGGCCACGATCGCGTAGCCGCGCCATTCGCTGAGTTGCTTCGGCGTCACCCAGCCCATCAGCACCACGATCACCAGCGCCACCGGCAGCTCGAAACACACGCCGAACGCGAAGAAGATCACCAGCACGAAATCGAGATACTTGGTCGGGTCGGGGGTGATCTTCACCACGTCCGAGGCGAACTGGGTCAAGAACCCGAACACGCCTTTCAGCACGACGAAATACGCGAACGCGCAGCCGGCGTAGAACAGCAGCAGCGACGAGATCAGGATCGGCAGCGCCAGGCGCTTTTCGCGCCGATACAGCCCGGGCGCGACGAAGGCCCAGGCCTGATACAGCAACCACGGCATCGTCGCGAACAAGGCCACGAAAAACGCGAGTTTGACCTGCGCCATGAACGGCGACATCACTTCGACCGCGTTCAAACTGCTGCCCGACGGCAGCGCCGCCAACAGCGGCGAGACCAGCCAGTCCAACAGATATTTCGAGAACGGCACCAGGCCGAGGAACACCAGCACCAGCACCGCGACGCCGCGAATCAAGCGCGCGCGCAGTTCGATCAAATGATCGATCAAGCGGCCTTCGCCGGCGTCGAGGCCGTCGTCGCTCGCGTAGGCGTCGCGTTCTTCGTTCGGATCAGCGACGGACATCGGCGGCGTCCTGCGGTGGCGCGTCGGCGGTTTCGGGCGATGCGGGCGCATCGAGGGCGGGCGCGCCGACCGCTGGGATCGCTTCGTCGACGGCGCGTTCGTCGACGCCGCGCTCGACGTCGCTACGCAGCGCGTCGAATTCGCGACGCACTTCGGCGTCGGCGTCGCGCAGGCTCGTTTCCACGTCGCGCAGCGCTTGGCGGCCGTCGCGCAGGCTGCGCGTCAATTCTTCCGCCGCCAGTTCGCGCTCCAACTCGCTCTTCACCGAATACCACTGGGCGCGGGCGCGCCGCACCCACAGGCCGGCGAAGCGCGCGGCTTTCGGCAGGCGTTCGGGCCCGAGCACGATCAAGGCGACGATCGCGACCAGGAACAGTTCGGAAGCACCGATATCGAACATAAGCTCGTCGGGGCGCGGTCGAACCGCGCCCGCTCGGGAAAGGTGGCCCGGACTCAGCGCGCGACGTTGTCGTCGTTTCGCTGAGATTCGTTCGACGTCGAGGATTTGTCGGACTGGTCGCTCAGTTGCGCGGGCTTGTCGTCGCCCTGCATGCCTTTCTTGAATTCGTTGACGGCTTTGCCCAAATCCTTGGCCCCGCTGGTCAGGCGTTTGGTGCCGAACACCAAGAGCACGATCACCAGAAGGATGATCCAATGCCAGATGCTGAAACTGCCCATGGGTGCGCTCGTAGTGAGGGGTCGCTCAGGATAACGCACCGCCGCGGCGCAGGTTGAACGCGACGCGGCGGCGCAGGGCGAAAACCCGCGCGGTCAGGGCAGCGGTTCGCCCTTGGCCGGGGTGTCGGCGGGCTCCACGGTCTGGAAAGTTTGCGGTTGGGCGTCGGCGGCGGGCGTCGGCGCGGCGGCGTCCGCGGGCGCGACCGGCATCGTCGGGGTCGTCGTCGGCGCCGGGTCGTCGGCGCGACGCTGGCGGGCGCCGGCGCTGGCCTGGGCCAGCAGGTCGCGGAATTTCGCCACCGCATCGGACGCGCCCTGCGGCGCGCGGTCTTCGAAGATCATCCGCGGCGTGGTGTCGCGGCCGTACACCGCTTCGTTGGACTTGTCGTCGATCGACAGCACCGCGCCATCCAGCGCCACGCCGGCGAACAGGCCGCGGGCGCGCGACCACGACCAGATTTCGGCCTTCATTTGCCCGTCGGTGGCGGCGGAGGCGTTGCGGCCCATCGGCCCGGCGGCCACGCCGGCGTCGGCGCCGAGGGTGAATTTGCCGTTGACGATCGAATCCAGGCCGCGTTCGCTGCGGAACACCAGCACCACGTCGGCCGATTGCACGCCGACCTGGAAACCGATGCTGCCGCCGGTGAGGGTGACGAAGCTGGGGTTCGACCAGTCGCCGTCGGGCGTGCGCACGGCCAGCAGGCCGCGGCCGCGGCGGCCGCCCAGCACCAGGCCGGCTTTGACCGTGTCCGGCACGATCACGATGGCTTTGGCCTCGTCGAGCAATTTGTCGGGAATGGCCGACTCGGGGATCGCCTGGATCTCCGACAGCACGCGCGCGGCGTTATCGGCTTGCGCGTCTTCGCGCGGGCCGGCGAAGGCCAGCGGGGCCGCCAGCGCCGCCGACACGAGCAGGGCGGCGGCGAGCGGACGAAGGCGGTGGGAACGTGGGGACATCGAACGGACTCCGTCGGGGGAAGCCCCCGCAGCCTAGCGGGAGCAGGATGAATCTCAGCGGCACGGCGCGCGCGGCGCGGAAGTGCGGCGAACTCGGCGAAGAGCCGATTTTAGGCCAAGCCCACGGGCGAACGCGCGACGACGCGCCGAAGATCGGACGCGCGTCTCGGTCGAAGGTTCCCCGCCGCGCTGACGGAACCGCGCGCGGCTGTCATCCTATGCGCGATGACGACACCGACCGAACACGACACCGCCGTCCTGCTGGTGAACCTGGGAACGCCCGACGCGCCGACCGCGAGCGCCGTCCGCCGCTATCTCTCCGAATTTCTGCACGATTACCGCGTGGTGCCGCTGACGCGCTGGCTGTGGTGCCCGCTGCTGCATTTCATCATCCTGCCGATCCGCGGCCCGAAAGTGGCGAAGAAATACGCGGAAATCTGGATGGGCGGCGGCTCGCCGCTGGCGGTGCATACCGGCGACCTCGCCGCCGAGATGCGGCCGCTGCTGCCGAACGTGCGGGTGGCGTGGGCGATGCGGTACGGCAATCCTTCGATGGCCGACGTGGTCGCGAAACTACGCGCCGACGGCGTGCGCCGCATTCTCGTCTTGCCGCTGTATCCGCAGTATTCGACGACCACCACCGCATCGGTCGTGGACAAGATCGAAGAACTCGACGACGAAGTACATGAAGGCGCACTCGCGTTCTCGACGATCGAGGACTACCACCTCGACCCCGCCTGGGTCGCCGCCGTCGCCGATTCGATCCGCGCGCATTGGGCGCAGCACGGCCGCGCCGAACGCCTGCTGTTCTCGTTCCACGGCATTCCGCAGCGCTTGGTCGACGCGGGCGACCCCTACGCCGCGCAGTCGCGCGCCAGCGTGGACGCCATCGTCGCTGCGCTCGGCATCGCGCCGGACGAGGCGATGCTGACCTTCCAATCGCGTTTCGGCCGCGAGCCTTGGCTGCAGCCGTACACCGACAAAGTGCTGGAGAGTCTCGGCGTGCAGGGCGTGAAGACGCTGGACGTGGTCTGCCCCGGTTTCGCGGTGGATTGTTTGGAGACGCTGGAGGAGATTTCGATCCAGAACGCCGAACTGTTCCGCGCGCACGGCGGCGAATCGCTGCGCTACATCCCGTGCCTCAACAGCAGTCCCGCGCACGCGCAGGCGCTCGCGGCGTTGGCGTCGCGGCATTTGTCCGACGACGCGGGCGAGCACGCGCATGCGTAAGATCGGTCTCGCCGAATTCGGCCTGCGCGACATCGGCATCGACACCCCGCGCGGCCGTTTCGCCGCGCTCACCAACGGCGCGCCGGTCGGCGACGACGGCGCGCCCGATCCGCGGCCGCCGCTGCTCGCCCTGCACGGTTGGCTCGACAACGCCGCGAGCTTTCTGCCGATGGCGCCGCTGTTGGCGCATTACCATCTCGTCGCGCTCGACCTACCGGGCCACGGCGCCAGCTTCCACTACCCAAGCGTCGCGGAGTACACGCCGTTCAGCGCGATGCTCGATATCGCCGCCGCGGCCGATGGCCTGGGCTGGTCGCGTTTCGTGCTGCTCGGCCATTCGATGGGCGGCGCGTTGTCCACGCTGTTCGCCGCCGCCGCGCCCGAGCGCGTCGAATCGCTGCATTTGATCGAAGCGCTCGGCCCGCTGGCCGCGCCGGAGGCCGGCAGCGGCGAGCGGTTGCGCGACGCGCTGAGCAAGCGCCGCGCGCTGGACGCGAGCCGCAAACGCGTGTTCTCGTCGGTCGATATCGCGGTGCAGGCGCGCATGCAGGGCAATATCACGACGCTCGACGAAGCGTCGGCGACGGCGATCGTGCGCCGCGGCGTGCGCGCGGTGGACGGCGGCTTCGTGTGGAGCAGCGATGCGCGGCTCACTTTGCCCACAGCGGTGCGTATGACCGACGGTCAAATCCACGATTGCCTGCGCGCCATCCAGTGCCCGGTGCGTCTGCTGATGGCCGACCCGCCTCCGCCGTACATCCCGCCGTCGATGATCGACACCCGCGTCGCCTGCGTGCGCGACATCCGCAGCCGCGTCCTGCCCGGCAGCCATCATCTGCACATGACCCACCCGCGCGAGGTCGTGGACGCCTTGGCGCTCTAACACCCTGCTTTTGTAGGAGCGGCGCAAGCCGCGACCCGCACGAATGTAGGAGCGCCGGAAGGCGCGAACGCGCTTCGCCGAGGTCGCGGCCATTCGAGGCTAATGTCGAGCCGTGACTTAGCGCTCTAGTGCCTCCGCATTTTTGGAGGGTCGGCGCAAGACACAGAGCTTGGGAGCGATGTGGGAGCGCCGGAAGGCGCGACGAAGCCGACGAATCGCTGCGATCTCGCAAAAAACGTTCGCGCCTTCCGGCGCTCCCACAAGGCAGTTCGGCTTAGCCCACCAACGCCTGCAGCGTCGCCTTGAGCGCGCGGCCGTCTTCGCGGAAATACGTGCGATGCCGCTTCCAATCCGGGCAGCGCGCTTCCACCTCGTGCCAGAACCGCGGCGAGTGGTCGTGATGGATCAGATGGCACAGCTCGTGCACCAACACGTATTCGAACGCGTCGGGCGGCCCCAGCACCAGCGACAGATCCAATGCCACCGTGCCGTCGGGCGACAGCGAGCCCCACTGCGAACTCATGCGCTTGAACTGCACCCGTCGCGGCGCGCGCGGCAGCGACGGCAGATAGCGCGGCAGCCAGCGGCCCACGTCGGCGCGCGCCTGGGCCTCGTAGAAATCGCGCAAGGCCCGCCGCCATGCGGCATCGGAAGGCGCATCCGGCAACGCGCCATGCACGCCGTCGTCGTCGAGCCGCAGGCGCACGAACCGACCGCGTTCCCAACGCAACGGCACGGCCTCGCCGCGCAGCGGCAACGCATCGGCGCGGCCCGGTTCCAGCGTCGCTTCGCTCGCGACCGCTAAGCGCGCGAGCTGCGACGACAACCACTCGCGATGCTCGGCGAGAAAACGATCGCCCGCGACCACGCTCGCCCGCAGCGGCAGCGTCAAACGCGCGCCGCGTTCGCTCACCGAGAGTTTGATCCGCTTCGCGCGCGCGTCGCGCACGCGCAACACCTCCACGCGGCGGCCGTCGTCCAAGGTCACCGCGATGCGTTCGCGCGTCTGCGCGGGCGATGCGACGACGGCGGTGGGGCGTTGAAAGAAGCGAAGCGACATGCGAGGAATTATCGCGGGATACCGACAAGACGCAAGCGCGATCGAACATGACGCCTGCCTCGTCGCGGCTCACGCCGCTCCCACAATCGTGCCCATCCTGTGGGAGCGGCGTGAGCCGCGACGCTTTCCCGGAATCGAACATGCGCTGCAGCGTGCGTCATTCCCACAAGGCATTTGCCGTTGTGGGAGCGGCGTGAGCCGCGACGCTTTCCCGGAATCGAACATGCGCTGCAGCGTGCGTCATTCCCACAAGGCATTTGCCGTTGTGGGAGCGGCGTGAGCCGCGACGCTTTCTCGGAATCGAACATGCGCCGCAGCGTGCGCCATTCCCACAAGGCATTTGCTGTTGTGGGAGCGGCATGAGCCGCGACGCTTTCTCGGAATCGAACATGCGCCGCAGCGCGCGCCATTCCCACAAGGCATCTGCTGTTGTGGGAGCGTCGACAGGCGCATGCTTTTCCAGGGATCGAACGGGCGCGGGGCTTGGTCGCCTCACTCCGCCTTCGACAACTTCAACGCCGGTTCCAGCGTCAAGAACAGGCGTCGCACTTCCGCGCTGAACAGGGCGAAGCGCGCGTCCAGCTCCGCGCGCAGGTCGTCGCGTTCGGTCGATTCGAGTTGATCCACCGCGCCGTCGAGGAACTTGAGCTTGCGGATCGTCAAATCCTCGCCCAAGACGAAGCTGACGTGATCGTCCAGCATCAGCGCCAAGCGCGTGACCTGCTTGCCCGATTCCAGATGCTTGCCGATCTCGTCGCTCTGCAGTTCCTGACGCTGGCATTTGACGATCGCGCCCTGATCGGTCGGGTCGCGCAGTTCGCATTCGTCGCCCAGCGACAGCCCCTCCGGCAGCGGATCGCCCGCGATCCAGCCGGTCAGCACCGAACGCGGCGCCACTTCGGCGTTGAGCGGCAGCGCGGGGAACGAGCCCAAGGCGTGGCGCACATCGGACACCACCGCCTCGGCGCTTTTGCGCGACGACGTGTCCACGGCGATGAAGCCGTGTTCGCAGTCGATCATCGCGTCGGTGCGGCTGGGGCGCACGAACGCGCGCGGCAGCAACTCGTGGATTAAATCCTCTTTCAGCCGTTTGCGCGCGCGGCCGCCGAGCTTGCGGCCTTCCTTCTCTTCGATGTCTTGGAGTTTCTTCTGCAGCAGATCGTTGACCACGGCGCTAGGCAGCAGTTTGTCTTCGCTGCCGGCGGCCAGCCAGATCGCGTCGCCGATGCGATGCGACAGCGCTTCGCCCTCGCCGCGACCGAAGGGAGACACGAACCCGCGCGAAGACAGCTCCAACGCGCCGACGGGTTTGAGCGCGCATTCGACGAGGCCGGCGTCCAAATCGTCGAAATTCAGCGTGGTGGGGAAGCGGAAGAACGTGAGGTTTCTGAAAAACATCGGGGGTCCAAAGCGAAAGTAATGTGATCGAGCGTAAGAAAGGTCGTCCCAAGCCGAAGGCTGATGGACATGTTGTTCAGCAATGCGTGGCGCGGCGATGAGTGCGGTGACGAGCAGGTTCCTCGCTGCGCTCGGAATGGCGGCATCAGGGCATCGCGGTCTCGTTGTGCGTACCCGCCGGCTCGCCCGCCAACCACGCATGCGCATCCGGCAGCGCGGCGTCGCCGCGTTTGCCCAGCGACAGAAAATCGAACAACTTCGGGTCGCTCATCTGGGACGGGCGGATATCGCCCAGCGCGCGCGCGATCTGCTCGATGCGCCCGGGGGTTTCGCGCTCCCAGGCATCCAGCATCTTCTTGGTCTGTTTGCGCTGCAGGTTCTCCTGCGAGCCGCAGAGATTGCACGGAATGATCGGGAACTTGCGCGCTTCGGCGTAGGCGGCGATATCGTCCTCGCGCACGTAGGCCAGCGGACGGATCACCACATGCTTGCCGTCGTCGCTCAGCAGCTTCGGCGGCATGCCGCTGATCTTCGAGTGGAAGAACAGGTTCATGAAGAATGTGGCGACCAGATCGTCGCGATGATGCCCCAGAGCGATCTTGGTGAAGCCTGCCTGCTCGGCATGGGTGTACAGCGCGCCGCGGCGCAGCCGCGAACACAGCGAGCACATCGTTTTGCCCTCGGGCACCACGCGCGTCACCACCGAATACGTGTCCTGTTCGAGGATGCGGTAATCGACGCCGATCGAGGCCAGGTACTCCGGCAGCACGTGTTCGGGGAAGCTCGGCTGCTTCTGGTCCAGATTCACCGCGGTGATCGAAAACCGCACCGGCGCTTTCTTCTGCAACTGCAGCAGGATATCCAACAGCGTGTAGCTGTCCTTGCCGCCGGACAGGCACACCATCACCTTGTCGCCGTCCTCGATCATGCCGAAATCGGCGATGGCGCGGCCCACTTGATGGCGCAGGCGCTTGGCCAGTTTCTGGGCCTCGTGCGCGGCGCGGCGCGAGGCCGGCGGCGCGGGTTCGGACAGGGGCAGGACGGTGCTCATAAGCCCGCCATTCTAGCCTGCCCCGCGCCCGTGACGCTGCCGCGACGGCGCGCTAAGCTGGCCGCATGACCCATACGCCCGACGCCCCCGAGCAGACCCGCATCGCCCACCGCCTGGCCGAACTGCGCATGGAACACCGCGACCTCGACCTCGCCATCGACCGCCTGCACGAAAACATCGTCGCCGACGAACTGACGATCAAGCGGCTGAAGAAACGCAAACTGCAGTTGAAGGACACCATCGCGCGGTTGGAATCTGCGTTGATACCGGATGAGCCGGCGTGAAAAGTCTGCTGAAGTTGGTGCTTTTTTCTTTGATGCTTGCGTGGGCAGGCTGCGCGAACGCGACGGCGCAACATTCGGACATCCTGATCGTCGACGGCGAGGAGAAAGCGCTTTTTACCAATCCGTTAGACGTATGATTACGCGAAAACCAGGACGTCTTTTCAAATGAGCTTCCGGATAGCAGGAGCGACGACGGATTGAGTACGCCTACGGATAGCGGCGCCGACGACAGAATATGCATCGTCAGTAGCGGAAATTGGCGCGGCTACATCGCGACGTTCGCGATCGATAACAGGCGATTCTTACTCAAGAAAGTGGAATTCACCGGCTGCAACTATCGAAAAGACGAAATTCTGTCGCGGCTGCTCAAAGGCAAGAAAGAAGCACCAGCGGACTGGTTCAGCGGCATCTTGGTCGTGCCGACCGGCGAATTGGTCCAATACGTGCATCTGGGCTACGGCTCGCTGTATTCGGAATACCGATTGTTCCGGATCGAGGGAGGGAAGGTCGTCGACGAGACGAAGATGGATGCGCAGCGGTACGAAGAATATCGCCTACGGCAGTTCGAGGTCTTCAAACAGACCGCGCGGTATTTCCAAGAATTAGCCGATTTGTCGAAGGATGGGAGCCACGAGCCCGGTTACTTGGAAGGTTTCTTGTATTACGTGGATTCCGAGTACACGAAGGAGATCATGTTGCCCTTCGATGTCCCGACCAAGCGATGAATTTTTTGCGCGCGAACAGTGCCGTACCCCGGATGTCGCGGGGCGACACCCGGGCTATGTGGGGTTGCGCTTACCTTAATCGATGACAGTTTTCAGCGACGCTGAAGCAACAAAAATCGGAGTGGATATGCCTTGGACCTGCAAACACTGCCGAAGCGCTGTTGAGGATGGGTTCGAGCGGAGTTGGCATTGCGGGGCAGTACCGTAGCCCGGGTGTCGCCCCGCGACACCCGGGAAAGAAGCGCGCCATCCATCGCAATGACGCCCTGCACATTCTCCTCACGTCGCACGACATCGCGATGATGTCTCAGATCGAGCGCAGATGAATTTCGACGATGTGCGTCCCGGGTGTCGCTCTGCGACACCCGGGACTACGGGTCGCAAAACATTCGACGCTCGGCGAGCGGTGTAGGATATCGCCGCGCGATGCGCGCCCTTCACTTCACGATGCGAAGCCGCGGTCGCGGCGCATGAGGATTCGGAACGATGATGCCCTGGACATGCGAACACTGCGGAAACGAGAACGACGCCGGGTTCGAGCGGTGTTGGCATTGCGGGACGGGCGCGAACGGCGAGCCGCCGCCGGCCGATTGGCGATCCGATCGCGCGCCGCCGTTCGATGGTAGCGAACGTGCGCTCGCCTGTTTGCGTTGCGCGAGCCCGATGGCGTACGCCGGGCGTCGCCATTTCCAAGACGGTTCGTACGCGAAGGAAGCGTTGCTGGGCGAGTTCTTCCTTGAACGCGTGAAGTTGGATATGTACCGCTGCAAAAGCTGCGGCAAGGTCGAATTCTTCGCCGCTTAGAGCCTGTTCAAAATTTCAGATGATGCATGCACTGTGCGCATGGACCAAGCGGATCGGCGGTCTTGTGTCGATGACCTGATCCCTCTCCCCGCTGTGCGGGGAGAGGGTGGCCGAAGGCCGGGTGAGGGGCGCCTTTCGCGTATGGCTTGATGCGCACGGTTGGAAGCGCGCGAATCAAGCGCACCGCCTGCCCCTCATCCGGCGCGTTGCGCCACCTTCTCCCCGCATAGCGGGGAGAAGGAACAGAACACGTACCGCTTGCAGTGAGAAGCAAAAGAATGCGTACCGCTTCTGGGAAGAAGCGGATGCGATACCCCGCTGGAAGATGTTGAAAGAGCTCTTGGGCGGGGCGTCCGCATCCTGCTGCATCGCAACAGAAATCCTATTCACCCGCAGCGGCGGGGCGACGGGCTATGCTGCGGCACCGCTGATTGGGGGATCGTCCATGCTGCCGATGCAACAACGCCTGTCGTTGCCGTTCTTGATGTTGCTGAGCCTGCCGTCGACGGCGATGGGTTTCGCGCTGGCGGTGCAGATTTCGGCGCTCAGTTGGCTGTTGTCGACGAAATACGGCCTCGAAATCCACGACATCGGCCTGGTGTGGGCGGCGGGGCCGCTGGCCGGCATTCTGGGCCAGGTACTGATCGGCATCCTCAGCGACAACGTGTGGCTATGGGGCGGGCGGCGGCGGCCGTTCATTCTGGTCGGCGGCGTGCTGACCTCGCTGATGCTGTTGGCGCTGCCGTCGATCGGCGCGATCGACAAAGCGCTGGGGCTCGACGCGATTCTCGGCGTCGCCATCACCGTGGCGATGGCGTTGGACCTGTCGATCAACATCAGCTTCAACCCCACGCGTTCGATCATCTCCGACGTGACGCCCGAAGGGCCGACGCGCACGGCCGGCTACACTTGGATGCAAACGGTCTCCGGCACGTTCGGCGTGTTGGCGTACGCGATCGGCGCGGTGTGGGGCAATATCGCCTTGATCTATTTCGGCGCGGGGCTGGCGCTGGTGTTCTCGATTCTGCCGGCGCTGTTGGTGGAAGAGCCGCGCACGCTGCCGCATACCGAGATCGGCGCGCCGACCGAAAAACTCTCCGCCGCGACCGTGCTGCTGTTGATGCGGCCATTGTGGGCGTTCGCGGTGTATGCGTTGATCGCGATGGGCTTGAAGATCGCCGGCTACAAAACGCATAGCCTGTGGCTGGAGGCGGTGTTCGGCGCGCTGTCGTTGGCCTTGATCGCGCACGCCTTGACTGAGAAGCAGACGCTCGACGGCCGCGAAGACATCGGCGGCTTCCGCAAAGTGCTGGCCGCGCATGCGATCAGTTGGTTCGGCATGCAAAGCCTGTTCGTGTACATGATCGGGTTCGTGCAGCAGCGCTTTCCGAATTTGAATGCCGACGACACCGGTTCGTTGATGTCCTTCAGTTTTTTGGCGCTGAACGCGGTGGCGGCGTTGGCGCCGGCGCTGCTGTTGAATCCGTTGGCGCAGCGCTATCGCGAAGTGCGCGTGCATGCGGCGAGCTTGGCGACGATGGCGCTGGGCTTCGGCGTGGTCTATCTGTTCGGCCACACCGCGACGATGGTGTACGTCGGCATGGCGGTGATGGGCTTGGGCTGGGGCGCGATCGTCAGCCTGCCGTTCGCGGTGTTCTCGCAGAGCGTCTCGCCCGCGCGCATCGGCCTGTACATGGGCGTGTTCAATCTCAGCGTGGTGCTGCCGCAGTTGGCGGTCAGCTTGGGCGTGGGCTACCTGCTGTCGCAGCTCGAAAATAAAGCGCTGGTGTTCGCCATTGGCGGCGCGTGCATGGCGCTGTCGGCGCTGGCGTGGCTGGCGGTGAAGCAAGGTGTGCGCGGCCATGCCGCCGCGGGCGGCGGCGCGGCGCACTGACGCGCGCGTCGCGCGCACTCCAGCGAGAGCGCCGCACGCACGAAACCTCGCTGCGAACCTGAACGCGGGTCGGAATGTGAATCGGATTTGAGATTTGACGCATGCGTGCGCGCGATCGCGCGCAACGATGCGTTTTCCTGCGCGAAAACGTCGCCAATCGCGGACACGACCGTTACACTTCGCGCCTCGAATCGCCGTCGACGACGACAGCGTTCGCAAGCGTTCAGGGGATCGTGATGATGTCGTTTTCGCCGTTTCGGCCGTCTGCGGTCGCGCGCGTGTTGTCGGTGTTGGTGTGGGTCTGCGTCGCGTTGATGTCCGCTTCGGCGTTCGCGGAACCCCGGCGTTACGGCGGCGATCCCGCGCTGGACGCGGGCGAATACCACGCCTGCGGCCTGATGGAAGACGGCGAACCCGCGTGTTGGGGCTTGAGCGCCAACACCTGGCCGCGCGAACCCTTCGTGCAGATCAGCAGCGGTTTCGACCACGCCTGCGCGCTGCGCGGCAACGGACAGATCGTGTGCTGGGGCGCCGCCGCCAGCGTCGCCACGCCCCCGCCGCCCGGCGCGTATTGGATGGTGAGCGCGGGCAACGCCGACAGTTGCGCGATCCGCGGCGACGGCGCGATCCGTTGTTGGGGCAGCGAACTCAGCACCAATGCGCCGACCACTGGCGCGTTCGTGGATCTCGCGGTCGGCACCGGCCGCGCCTGCGCGATCCGCGGCGACGGTGCGCTGCACTGCTGGCAAGCGCCGGGCTTCGCGGGCTTCGGCGCCGCGCCCAGCGGCCGCTTTGTGTCCGTCGCCATCGGCACCAGCCACGCGTGCGCGCTGCGCAGCGACGGCAAGATTCTGTGCTGGGGCTCGAACGCGCAGGGCCAAACCGCCGCGCCGACCGCGCCGAATTTCGTCGCGGTGGCGTCGGGTCATCAACACGCCTGCGGCGTTAAAGAAGACGGTGGCATCGTCTGCTGGGGCGCGAATCCTTCGGGTCAACTGAGTGCCCCCACCGGCAAATTCGTCGCGATTTCGGCGGGCCGCTTGCACACCTGCGCGCGCAACGACGAAGGCGTGGTGCGTTGCTGGGGCGGCAGCGGCAGCAACGGCGAGTTGAACGTGCCGTTCTACGACTTCCAGCGCTTAGCGGTGGGCCCGGATCAAGCCTGCGCGCTGGTGTATCTGGGCGATATCGCCTGCACCGGCGCGACGACGGCGCTGTCGCCGCCGATCGATCGCTACAACCACGTCAGCTTCGGCGCGACGACGACCTGCGCGCTCGGCGTGGACGGCCGCCCGACGTGTTGGGGCGCGTCGCTCGGTCCGCCGCCGAACGAACCGTTGACCGCGATCAGCGTGGGCCTCGCGCATGCGTGCGGCATCCGCACCGACGGCAGCGCGGCGTGCTGGGGCGATAACGCTTCGGGCCAAGCCACGCCGACGCCGGGCGAGTACATGGCGATCGCCAGCGGCGATACCTTCACCTGCGCACAGCGCACCGACACCGGCATCGTGTGCTGGGGCCAGGGCGTGGCGGTGGACTCGGCGCCGGACGGCGCGTTCGCGAGCCTGAGCGCGCACGGCGGCAACGCCTGCGTGCTCGGAAACGCAGGCAACGTGCAGTGCTGGGGCGCCGATGCGGCCACGTTGCAACCGCCGCCGGAGACGACGTTCTCTTACATCGCCGTTGGTGCGCATCACGTCTGCGGTATTCGCCAGAGCGGCGCGGTCGCGCTGCAGTGCTGGGGCGATAACGCGCACGGCCAGTTGCAGCCGCCGTCGGGCACCGGCTATTACCGGATCGCCGCCCACGGCGACATCACCTGCGCGAGCAATCTGGCCGGCATGAGGTGTTGGGGCGCGCTGAATGCGACGCTTCCCAGCACATCGCTGCGCCTAGCGCCGCTGGAGATCGCCGCGGGCGATGCGCATACCTGCACCGTGCGCGGGCAGCGCGGCGTGCGCTGTTGGGGCGACGATACGTTGGGACAACGCGCCGTGCCGCGCCATCGCGCGCAGTCGATCAGCGCGAACGCGGATCACACCTGCACGCAGCGCGCGGGCGAAGGCGCGCTGTGCTGGGGCGACAACCTGCACGACGGTTCGACGCCGCCGACCACGCCGCTGCGCGCGTTGGACCTCGGCCAGTTCAACGGCTGCGGCGTGACCGCGACCGGCAGCGCGAGCTGCTGGGGTTGGAACGTCAACGCCCAAAGCGCGCCACCCGCGGATTTATTCCGCCGCGTGGCGACGGGCCTGAACCATAGCTGCGGCGTTCGCGACGACGGCACGCTGGCGTGCTGGGGTTACAACGCGGATGGGCAAGCGACGCCGCCGGCGGGCACGTACGCGGCGGTGGACGTGGGCGAGCGGCATAGCTGCGCGCTGACGGAGACGGGCGTGCCGACGTGTTGGGGCTTGAACACGGAAGGCCAAGCGACGCCGCCGGACTTGGGCGGCGCGACGTATCGCGCGCTGTCGGTGGGGGCGTTCCACACGTGCGGGATTTTGAGCCACGGCGGGATCGCGTGCTGGGGCCGGAACGCGAACGGGCAATCGACGCCACCGGAGGACGGGCAATACGTGTCGATCGCGTCGGGCACGGCGCACACGTGCGCGATCCGCGACGACGGCGGTCGGGTGTGCTGGGGCGCGAACGAGAGCGGACAAGCGCCGCAGCCGACGTTGAGTCCTGCCGCGCTGCCGACCATCCGCAATGCGGAACCCCTGTCGATCGACTTCCGGCTCGACGCCAACGGCGGCTATACGCCCGCGGGGACGACCTTCCGCATCCTCAGCGGCAAATTGCCCTACGGCACGTATCTCAACGCGCTCGGCCAAGTGCGCGGCACACCCGCGGACAACGTGGGCGACTACACGCTGACCATGGAAGCGACCGACGAGAACGGTTTCGTCGCCACGCGCGCGTACGTCTACACGTTGCTGCGCGCGCTCGATATCACGCCGCCTTACGTCGAACCGCAAGTCGGCGGCGAAGCCGCGACCCGCGAGTGGTACAGCGGCGATTTCACGTTGACGTGGCGGATCGTCGAACCGGAAACCACCGCCGCGCTCAGCGGCTGCGGCCCGCGCAGCTTCACCCAGGACGCCGACCGCATCTCGATCACCTGCACCGCCAGCAGCGAAGGCGGCACCACCGCGCGCACGATTCTGATGGGGCGCGACTCGGTGGCGCCGGACACGACGTTCACGCAAACGCCGCCGGCGATCGTCTACAGCAACGATTACTACACGACCGTCGATTTTTCGTTCGCCTCGCCGGGCGACGATCGCTCGGGCGTGGCGGGTTTCCAGTGCAGCTTCGGCTATGCCGGTAGCGCGCCGACGAACTTCTTTCCGTGCGCATCGCCCTACACCACCATCCAACTGACCGCAAGCGAGACGCCTTACGCGCTGCACGTGCGCGCCGTCGATGCGGCGGGCAATGCCGATCCCACGCCGGTCACGCATCAGTGGATCATTCGTCGCGATAACACGCTCGCGACCGTGACGCCGATCGTCGTCGGCACCCTCGGCGACAACAATTGGTACGTCAGCGACGTGTCGTTGAGTTGGTCGCTGGTGGATCCGGAAACTCCGGTGACGCCCATCGACGGATGCGACCCGCGCGTGTTCGTGGACGACACCACGGGCGTGGGCACGTTCTGCAACGCGCGCAGCGTGGCCGGCGTCGCGGTTGGTTACGCCTTCATCAAGCGCGATACCGTCGCGCCGACGATCGTGGCGTCGACCACGGCGGTTCCGAACGCCGCCGGCTGGCATCGCCAAAACGTGACGGTCGCGTACGCCTGCGCGGACGCCACGTCGGGCCTGACCGCTTTCTGCCCGGGGCAGGACACGTTGTCGCAGGAAGGCCGCGACGTATCGACGACGGCGAAAACGATGCGGGATTACGCCGGCAACGTCGGCACGTCCAACGTCATCACGATCAACCTGGACAAAACCACGCCGCTGGTGTCGACCGAGCTGCGGACGCCGGCGAACGCGTACGGCTGGCACCGCAGCGACGTGACCATCGACTTCACCTGCGTGGAGACGCTGTCGGGGTTGAGCGCGCCGTGCCCGTCGCCGTACACCTTCACCGGGGAAGGCCGCGACTTGACCTATGTGGTGCCGGTGAGCGACATCGCCGGCAACCAGACGATCGGCGGGCGCACGCTGTCGATCGACCGCACCGCGCCGACGATTTTTGCGGTTCCGACGACCTCGCCGAACGCCGCCGGGTGGTATCGCAACAACGTCACGGTGGTGTTCTCCTGCAGCGATGGACTGTCGGGAAACAGCACGTGTCCGCTCGCGCAAACGTTGAGCCAAGAAGGCGACGCGGTGTCGTCCACCGCGCAAACGACCACGGACTACGCCAGCAACGTCAGCGCACCGAGCAACGTGGTGACGGTGAAGATCGACAAGACTGCGCCGACGCTGAACGTCGCGATGCCGCCGGCGACGCTGCTGCTGAACGCGACGCACGACTTCCAACTCAACGCCACCGACGCGCTGTCGGGGATCGCGTCGCAGAGCTGCGGCGCGCTCAACACCGCCAGCCCCGGCACGCGCACGGTGACGTGCACCGCGACCGACCGCGCCGGCAACCAGACCTCGCGGACGGCGACGTACAAGGTGGTGTACGGCTACGCGGCGGTGTCGGCGCCGCTGACGAATCCGACGCAGGTGTACGTGGCGGCGGCGCCGCGTTCGGTGCCGTTCGAGTGGCGGTTGTTCGACGCGAACGGCGCGGCGGTGACGAACGCGACGCTGACGCAGACGACGGTCACGGACGTGGCGTGCCCGGACACGGGCGTGAACCTGCCGACGCCGCCCGCGGGCGAAACGAATGGCTTCGCGCATCTGGGCGATGGGGTGTACCGCCGGAATTGGTGGATCAACTACACGACGACGGGGTGCGTGCGGTTGGAGGTGACGTTGAACGACGGGAGCGTGCGCAGCGGTTTGATCCGCGTGGTGCCGAAGACGCTGCGGACGGGAGGTAACTACCCGTCGTCGCGCCCGCCGGCGCCGACGAGCAACGCCTCGCCATCGCGGCCGGTGCAGACGACGCCGACGACATCGACGTCGAGCCCGAACCGCGGCGCGGTGAACCCGCGTCGGCCGGATCTGCAGAAGCGCAAGAAGAAGTGAGCCACTCGAGCGCGGCGTGCGAACGCCGCGCTCGGTCACGCGCGCGAAGACGTGACGCCGCCGCGTTTACGCGGCCGGCACGTACTCCAGCGGCGACTCCGGGCCCAGCGGCGCGCCGGTGAAATACCAGACGACGAGCAACGCGGTCCAGATCAGCCCCAGCGCGATCGAGTAAGGCACCATCAGCGCGATCAGCGTGCCGAGACCGGCTTTCGGACGATATTTCTGGAACACCGCGAGGATGATCAGCAAATAGGAATTGAGCGGGGTGACGATGTTCACCACCGAGTCGCCGATGCGATACGCGGCCGTCGTCAATTCCGGGCTCATGCCTACGATCATGAACATCGGAATGAAGATCGGCGCCAGCACGCCGAATTTGCTGAGCATGCCGCTCATCGCGAAGTCGCCGAAGACCACGACCAGCACGAACGCGACGATCAGCAGCGGGATGGGCAAGTCGGCGTCGAACAGCAGCGTGCCGCCGGCATACGCCAACATGCGGTCCAGACCGCTATAGCCCATGTAGGCGACGAACTGCGCCAGGAAGAACAGCATCACCAGCACCGGCACGATGCTGCGGATGCCGTGATTGAGCGCGTCGGCCAGATCCTGCTGGTTGCGCAACGCGCCGTTGAGTACGCCGAAGACCACGCCGGGCAACAGAAACAGCATGAAGATCATCGGCACGATCACATGCGACCAGCGCGGGCCGGGCGATTCGGCGAGCCGTGGCGCGCCGTCGGCGACGATCTGCATCGGCTCCTTCGCCAGCACCGTCGTGCCCTCTTCGAGTTCCACGCCCGCGGGCACCAAGCTCACCGCCTGCTGGGTCAACACGCGGCCGTTGGGCAGCGTCGGTTGACCGTCGCCGTTGAGCGGCATGCCGGGAACGAAGATCAGCGCCGCCAACAGCGCGATGCCGGCGAACATCGCCGCCAGCGCCCCGCGCAGAGCGCGACGTTCGCGCAGCGCGAGCGCCATCCGTTGCGCGGTGCCGTCGCCCGTGGACTGCATGTCGTCGGGGTGTTGCCGACGCAGACGCGGCTCGATGATGCGATCGGTCACGAACCATCCGCCTAACATCACCGTGAACGCCGAGGCGACCTTGAAGAAGTAGTTATGCAGGATCGACACGGTGTAGCCGGGGTCGATCACCCGCGCCGCGTCCTGCGCGAAGCCGGTGAGCACGCCGTCGCTGCCGTTGGGGAAAAACCCGGCGCCGAAACCGCCGGCGACGCCCGCGAACGCCGCGGCCATGCCGGCGACCGGGTGCCGACCCATCGCCAGAAACAGCGCCGCCGCCAGCGGCGGCAGAATGATGTAGCCGGCGTCGGACGCGATCGACGAGGTCGCGCCGATCAGCACCACCGCCGGCGTCAGCAACCGCCGCGGCGTCAGCAGCGCCAAGGCCCGCATCAGCGCGCTGAAGAATCCGAATTTTTCCGCGAGCCCGATCCCGAGCATCGCGGTGAAGATCAGCGGCAGCGCCGGCATCTGCGCGAAGTTGCGCAGCGCCGAGGACAGCATCCAGTAGATGCCGTCGGCGGTGAGCAGCGATTGCGGCCGGATCGGCGCGCCGCTATCGACCAGTTCGACCACGGGCCGGCCCTTGGCGTCGAGCTTAGGCGTTTGCGCGACGCTGCCGTCGGCGGCGCTCGTCGCGACCATCGTCACCGTCGGTTTGACCGGCTGCACCTGCCAGTCGAGCGCCGATCCGACCGCCGACAGCGCGACGACGAAGGCGGCGAGCAAGGCGAACAACAGCGCCGGTTCCGGGAGTTTGTTGCCGACGAATTCGATCCAATCGAGGGCCGAGCGGCGCCGCGAAGGCGCCGGTTCCGAGAGGGCTTCGTGCATGTTGGAGGCGACGCGGAAAGGGACCGCGCGACGTTAGCAAACGCTGGGTGAACGCTTCTCCGACGGCGCGCCGATTCAGCTCGCGGGCGGCTCGGTGTCCGACTCCGGCTTCGCCGCTTCCGGGCTCACCTTTTCGATGGTGTGGCGCATCTCGCGGCCGAGAATGGTCTTGGCGTCCTTCGCCCAGGTTTCCAGGCGATGGTCGTAGACCAGTTTCGCGTTCTCGTCGGCCCACACGAGTTTGAGTTCGCGCAGCTTCTGGATGAAGCTGCGGAACAGGCTTTTGTCGAAGAACTCCGGCGCGGCCGGCGCGTAGAGCAGGCTCAAACGCTGCGCGGCCAGATGGCAGAGGCTTTCGAGTTCGGCCGCGCCCAGCGTGCCGGGACCGTTCTTGGCCAACACCGAGATCGCGATGTAGTAACGCTCGAACGCCTGCTGCAGCGGATGGCCGATCGCGCGCAGCCGGAACACTTCGTCGGACTGCCCCGCGTTGCGCGCGAGGATGCCGTCGTCGTCGTCGCTGACCTGCTGCAGCAAGCCTTCGCGCACGAACACTTGGATCGTGCGTTCCAGATGATCCGCGAAGCCGTTGTCGTCCCACGGCAGGAACAACTCCGCCTGCAGGAACGGATACAACGAACGGCCCAGGCGCATCAGCGTGGCGCGGCTCATGCGCCGGTTGTGCAGGAAACAGCAGGCGATCCAAGCGCTGGCGGTGAACAGGTGCAGCACGTTGTTGCGGTAGTAGCTGAGCAGCACCGCGCCGTCGCCGTCGACCTGCAGCACGTCGCCCAGCGGATGCGGAATGCGCTCGAGCACGCCGATCACTTCGCCATGGGCGACGATCTCCGCCGGCGTGTGCGGCGTGACCGTGACCCGGTCGGAATACGGCACTTCGGCCAACAGGATTTTCGACAGCGCGATCTGCGCGAGCAGGTCCGCTTCGCCGATCGCGTGCTTGGGCGTGGACAGCACCGCCAGCGCCAGCAAGTTGATCGGATTGACGTCGGCCGCGCGGTTGATGTTGATCTGCACGCGGTCGGCCAAGGTGTCGATCGTGTTCGACAGCCATTGCGGCTTGTCGTCGTCCGACACCGCGCGGCCGTCCCAACTCGGCGCGCATTCGGCCAGC
Source organism: Lysobacter sp. (assembly GCA_008015835.1). GTDB lineage: Bacteria > Pseudomonadota > Gammaproteobacteria > Xanthomonadales > Xanthomonadaceae > Lysobacter_I. The sequence continues at coordinate 45,182 of SSGH01000024.1, read as the reverse complement.
AGATCGTGCAAGCGGATCGGCTCGCCGAAATTCACCACCACTTGGCCGTAGTTGCTGCGCAGCACTTTCGGGATGCCGAGCAGCAACTGCCAGATCGACTCCTTCTGCTTCGGCTTACCCGACAGTTCGTCGAGATAACTGTTGCCTTCCATCAGCTTTTCGTAGCCGATGTACACCGGCTGGAACAGCACCGGCCGCGTCGGTTGGCGCAGGAAGGCGCGAATGGTCATCGCCAGCATGCCGCCCTTGGGCTGCAGCAAGCGCCCGGTGCGCGAACGCCCGCCTTCGATGAAGTATTCGATCGAGAACCCGCCCGCGACCAACTGCGCCACGTATTCGGAAAACACCGCCGAATACAGCGCGTTGCCGCGGAAACTGCGGCGTAGGAAGAACGCGCCGCCCTTGCGCAGCACGGTGCCGATCACCGGCAAATTCAGGTTGATGCCCGCGGCGATATGCGGCGGCACGATGCCCTTGGTGTAGAGCAGATAGCTCAACAGCAAATAATCCATGTGGCTGCGGTGGCTGGGCACGTAGACCACCTCGTGCCCGGGCGCCGCTTCCTTGAGCTTATCCAGGTGGTGCACCAACACGCCGCGATAGATGCGGTTCCACACCGTGGTCAGCAGAAACGACGCCGAGCGCACGGCCGGCGGCGAATAGTCGGCGGCGATCTCGTACGCGTAGGCGTGCGCTTTTTTCCAGGCGTCCTCTTCCTTGATCGATTCGCGGCGCGCGGTGTCGGCCATCGCCTGCCGCACCGGTTCGGACGCCAGCACTTTGTCGATCAGCAGGCGGCGCGTGGACAGGTCCGGGCCGATCACCGCTTCGCGGATGCGGTTGAAGTGCGTGCGCAAGACGCGCGAAAGCTTGCGCACCGTGCGTTCGGGCGGCAGGCCCTCGTCCAACACGCCGCGTACCGACACCGGCGCCGCGAACTTCACCGTGGTGTCGCGGCCGTTGAGCAGGATCGCCAGCACGCGGCGGAAGCGGCCGACGATGGTCCAGTTTTCGGAGAACAGCACCGAGAACCAGCCGCTTTGCCGCTCGGGCGCGCGGCCGACGAAGATCGACACCGGAATCAGGCGCACGTCCAAGCCCGGATCGGCGCGATGCGCGTCGAGCAATCGCGCCAGCGATTCCGAATGCGATTTCGTCGGCGCCGGTGCTTTGCCCGCGGCGAGGTCCGCCGCCATGTTCAGCGCGTTGTTCGCGCTGCGGCGCGACAGCGCGACGTACGCGCGCTTACGGCCCAGCGGGTCGCCCGCCACCGGCAGCGGCCGCAGCGGCGAGGGCAGGCCCGCGTCGCGGCAGGCGCGGTCGAGGATCAGCGCGTTCGACAGCCCGTAGCGCTCCAGCACGTAGCAGACCGGCCGCGGATCCGCGGCGAGGCCCTCCGGGAGCGACTCGATGCGCAGCTCGATCCAGGGTTCGATCAATTTGCCGAGCAGACCGGACCACCACGGCCGGCGGCCGCGCGGGATCGGCGCCGTCGGCGGCGCGGCGGGCGGGGTCGCCACGATCGGCAGCTCGGCCTGCTGCGGGGTGACGTCGGCCGACGCGGCTTCGGGCTGTACGGCTCCGGACGACGCAGCGGTATCGATTTGCGGATCGTCGGCGGTTGTCGTCACGGCTTCGGGCGTCGTCTCGGCGGCATCAGCGGCCGAGACGGCGCTCTCCGGCGTGTCGAGGTCAGTCGCAGCGTCGATATCGCCTTCGGTCGCGGCAGGGTCTGGGGTCGTATCCACAGTCTTCGTGTCCGCGGCCGCGTCTCGCGCGCTCTGGGTCGCGTCGAGCGTCGCGCTCGCGGCGAGGGAGTCGGTGCTGGGATCGCCGTTGGGAGCGGCGCCGGTCTCGGCATCCGCGTCGGCCTGGACATGCGGGGCGGCCTCGTCGAGCGGCGGCGTACGGGCGTCGGCGGGCGGAGCGCCCTCGAACAGCGGCAAAGTCGGTTGGGTCGGCATGGTCGCCGTCATTATGACGAAGTCGGCGCGGCCGATATCGGGGGGGCCTGCTCTGGCGAGATTCGTCCCGGCGCGCCCTGTTCCGGTACGACTGCTGGCGGTGGCGGCGCAGCCGCTTCGCGGGCGTGCCGCAGGTAATCGCGCACATACCAGCGCTTGCCGACGCGTTCCAGGCCGATCACGGTGTCGATCTGCCGCTCGCCCAGCGGGTAGCGCACGCGAACCCGGGCGGTGTCGCCGTCCTGCGCCACCACGGTGGCGGTGGCCTGTTCGAAGCTGCGGTCCAGATCCAAGCCGTACTGCCCCAGCGCGGTCTTCACGCTGGCGAACACCGGCCCTAATCGGCGCAGGCTGTCTTCCATCCCGAAACGCCGGAAATCCTCCGGCTGCGCCAAGCCGCTGCGGCGCGCCGCGCCGGCGAGCTGGGCGATGCTGCGCCGCGCCCGCTGCGGGTCGCCCAGCTTGGCGGTCTTCGCCCACTCGCTGAGCGCGCCGATCAACTGCGTGTAGTGGGCGCGTTCGTCCTCGCTGAAGCCGGGGTCGTTCTGCACGAATTTCACGCCGAACAGCCCCAGCGCGGTCGCCGCCGAGCGAATGTCGCGGTTGGCGTTGGCGAACTGGCGATCGAAGCCGCGGCGCAGGGTGGTCTCGGACTTGGGCGCGGCCAGCGTCTGCAGCATCGCCGGCGCGCGTTCGCCGAACGGCAATTCGTCCAAGGGCCAGAGGCTGCGGTTCTCGCGCCATGCCTGCTGCAACTGCGGCTGCAGTTCCGGCGGGGCCGCGGCGTGGGCGAAGGCGTTGAGGTCGTTCGCGCGCAGATGCGCGGCCAGCAGCAGCACCGCGGCCGCCGGCTCCGCGGCCGCGCCGGTATCGGCGGGACGGTCCTGCCCGCAGCCGCCGACGATCGACGCCGACAGCAACAGCAGGCAGCCGCAAAGAGCGGATCGGTAGCGCATGGTCCCCTTCGGAAGAACGGACGGTCTTCGGCCGACGTTCGGCTTGCCATCTTGGCGGGGGTGGGTCGGCGCGGCAAGGCCATACGCCGTGACGGCGGGCAAGAAAAAAGGAGGCTCAAGGCCTCCTTGAAGCCGGCTCGCGCCGGAGAGCTACGGTTGTGGCATGGCTCCGGCAGCGCCGGATGGCGGGCAGAATAGCGCCCGCTCGAAGTTAATGCAATGCTTCAATAAAGCCCGCACAAGTAATTGATTGAAAACGATTCTTATCGATCAGCGGTGTCCAGCGCTTCGCGCTTGCGCGCCCGCCGGGACTCCAGCGGTTCGCTCCAGGCGTTGTTGAACAACGCCGGCTCCCACGACCCGTAGCTCGGGTTGGGCAGCATCCACCAGCGTTGGCCGAACCAGGCGGCGTGGCGGTCGTACAGCGCGGCGCGGTCCTGCGGCGTGTTGGCGACGATCTGGGCGAAATCGCCGAGTTGGTCGCCGAACTGCATCAGGATGCGATAGCGACGCCCGGCTAGTTCGCGCCGGCATCGCTTTTCCGAGCCCTCCTGCTCGCAGCCCTCTACGAACGTGCCCAGCCCCAGGAACACGCTGTCGTCTTTCGCCGGGAAACCCACCGCGCGCAGATTCGCCAACGTCGGCGCGCCCAGATGCTCGGCGCGATTGGAGATGTACACGATGGTCACGCCGCGCGCGCTGGCGTAGCGCGCGAACTCGAGCGCGCCGGGCACCGGCCGCGCTTTCTGCTCCTGCACCCAGGCGTCCCAGCTCACCTCGTCGTACTGCGCGCCGTCGCGAACCAGCCGCGCCTGATACGGCGAGTTGTCGAGCACGGTTTCGTCCACATCCACGATGACGGCCGGCGGCAATCCGCGCGCGGGCACGGTGCGTTCGTCCGGGGGCAGCGCATCCCAGGTGGGATCCTTCAAGGCCTCGTCCAGGCGCGCCATCGCGCCGCGATACACGCTTTCGGCCGTGCCGCGATATTCCACCGCGCGCTGCATCCAGAGCGTGGCGTTGAGATTGTCGTTGGCCGGCGCGGACTCCGCGCTCGCGACGGCGGGCGTCTGCGCAGGCATCGGCGCGGGCGTCGATGCGGGAGCGTCGGCGAGCGTACGGCAACCGGCCATCGTCAGCAGCGCAGGCGCGAGCGCGAGCAACAGAAGAGAACGACGCATAAGCACTCCGTGGAACGATCGGAAAGAAGGTCGAAAAAACCAAGCCGGCAGTGTAGCCGACCCGGATGACCGCACTACAGCACGCCCGCGATGGTGCCGATCGCGAACGCGAACAACAGCGCCGCGACGAGCCGCTGCACGCCGGCCATCGTCGTTTTCTTCAGCAGTTTGTTGCCGGCGTAGGCGCCGATAAACGCGCAGACGGTCGCGACCAGCAGCATGCGTGCGTCGAGCCGTGCGACGTCGCGCGCCAACGCCGTCGAATACTGCGACAGGCGCGCGGCGTCGATCAGCAGCGCGATCGCCGCGCCGGTGGCCACGTACGCCTGTTTGTCCAAGCCCGCGCGCACCAGGAACGCGCTGCGCAATGCGCCCTGCATGCCGGCGAGGCCGCCGAAGAACCCGCTGAGCGCGCCGCCGAGCGGAATCCAGCGCGCGTCGAATTCCATGTCGCGCAGCTTCGGCACCAACTCCACCAGCGCGAAGAACAACAGCAACGCGCCGACCACCAATTTCAGCGGCAGAATCTGGAATTCGCGGCCGAACGCCGAATACGCGTACAGCGCGGGCTGTTCGCCCAAGCGCGAGAGCAGCCATGCGCCGACGAACGCCGCGACGATCGCTGGCGGCGCGAACCGCAGCAGCGTGCGGCGATCGATATGCCGATGCGTCAGCGCGACCTTGAACAGCCCGTTCGCGCCGTGCACCACCGCGGTCGCCGCCACCGCCAGCGGCAGCGGCATGAACAAGGCGAAGGCCGGCAGCAACAACGTGCCCAGGCCGAAACCGGAGAAGAACGTCAGCAGCGATGCGGCTAACGCGACGATGCCGACGACCAGCCAGCTCACGATCGACGAGTCCATGACCGGCGCGCCCCTCAGTCTTCCAGCAACGCTTTGATCGCCGCGAAATTAACGCTGGCGCGCTCGTGCTTGCGCGCGGCGTCGGCCACCGGATCCGCGCCGTCGCGCTGCAGTTCGGCGCTCGGCAGTTCGTCGAGGAAGCGGCTCGGCGTCAACCGCAATTTCGTGCCCCAACGCTGCGCCTCGCGCGCATACGACAACCACAGTTGTTCCTTCGCGCGGGTGATGCCGACGTAGAGCAAGCGACGTTCCTCGTCGAGCCGGCCCTCTTCGAGACTGGCCTCGTGCGGCAGCGAGCCGTCCTCCATCCCGATGATGAAGACGTAGCGAAATTCCAGGCCTTTCGCCGCGTGCAGGCTCATCAAGCGCACTTGATTGCCCGGGTCGCCCTTGTCGGCATGGCTGAGCAGCGCCAGCGACGCCGCCAATTCGCCGGGACCGGCGCCGCGCGCACCATCGAACCAATCGGCCAATTCGTCCAGATTGCCGCGACGCAGTTGGAACAGTTGTTCGGTCTTGCACTGCGCGCGCAGCGCGGCGATCAACCCGGAGCGCTCGTTGAGTGTGCGCACCAGTTCCGACGGCGGCAAACGCTTCGCGTCGTCGCGCAGGCTGCGGACCAGATCCACGAACCCGCTCAACGCATTCGCCGCGCGCGGCTGCAGTTGTTTGAGCAAGCTCATCGATTCGGCGGCGCGGGCCAACGGCAGATGCGCGTGCTGCGCCAATTCGCCGAGTTTCGCGAGCGTGGTCACGCCGATCTCGCGCTTGGGCGATTGCACCGCGCGCAGAAACGCCGCGTCGTCCTCGGGATTCGCGATCAAGCGCAGCCATGCCAGCGCGTCTTTGACTTCGCCGCGATCCAAGAACGCGGTGCCGCCGCTGAGGTGGTAGGGAATGCGCAGCAATTGCAGCGCTTTTTCCAGCGGCCGCGATTGATGATTGCCGCGGAACAGGATACAGAACTCCTGCCACGGCGCCTGCCGCGAGGCGTTGATGAACTGGATTTCGCTGGCGATGCGCTCGGCCTCGTGGTCGTCGTCGCGGCATTCGAGAATGCGGATGCGCTCGCCGTCGGCCTGATCGCTCCACAGTTTCTTCGGGTGCTCGTGCGGATTGTGCGCGATCAGCGCGTTGGCCGCGCGCAGCACGCGATTGCTGCAGCGGTAGTTCTGTTCGAGCTTGACGATCCGCAGCGCCGGGTAGTCCTTGCCCAACTGCGACAGGTTTTCCGGGTTCGCGCCGCGCCACGCGTAGATGCTTTGATCGTCGTCGCCCACGCAGGTGAAATCGCCGCGGTCGCTGGCGAGCCCCTTCAGGAATCGGTACTGCGCGTCGTTGGTGTCCTGGCACTCGTCCACCAGCAAATAGCCGATACGTTCGCGCCACGCCAAGCGGCACTCCGCGTCGCTTTCCAGCAGGCTCACCGGCAAGCGGATCAGATCGTCGAAATCCACCGCGTTGAACGTCGCCAAACGCTGTTGGTATTTGGCGTAGAGCGCCGCCGCTTCGCGCTCGCGCGGCGCGATCGCCGCCTCCGCCGCTTGCTCGGGCGAAAGTCCGGCGTTCTTCGCGCGCGAAATCAAGCCCTGCATCGCCTGCACCGCGTCGGGCTTGGCGCCGGGCATCAAATCTTTCAACTGCGCGAGCGAGTCGTCGCTGTCGAACACCGAAAATCCGCGCTTGAGCCCCAGCTTCGCGTGTTCGATCTGCACCAAGCGCAAGCCCAGCGCATGAAACGTGCAGATGGTCAAGCCTTCGGCCGCGTCGCCTTTGATCCGGCGCGCCACGCGTTCGCGCATTTCCTTCGCCGCTTTGTTGGTGAAGGTGATGGCGGCGATGCGCTTGGCCGGAAAGCGCCGCGATTGGATCAAGTGCGCGATCTTCTCCACGATCACGCGGGTTTTGCCGCTGCCCGCGCCGGCCAACACCAGCAGCGGGCCGTCGGCGTGCAGCACCGCTTCGCGTTGGGGAGGATTGAGACCGTGCATGAAAAAAGCGGGAATGACCAAAGTCCTGTAGGCCATCAGTTTACCCGTCTTGGCGCGTCCGATCCGCTAACGTACGCATCCATTGCATGTATCGACTCCGGCAAGGATTCCGCAACCCCATGATTCGCGCGTCCCGCCCCGTGTCCCGTTTCGCTCCCGCACTGCTCGTTCTGGCGTTCGCCGCGCCGCTGTCGGCGTGGTCCGCCGAGCCCGCGAGCGCGCCGGTCGAAGACCCGATGCTGACCACCGCCGGCTTCCTTGAACACCATCAAGACATCAAGTACCGATTGATGGGGTTGGAGGCGTACAAGAAGCGCGATTTCGAGAACGCGCTGCGTTTCTTCCGCCGCGCCGGCTTTTACGCCGACAAACCCGCGCAGGGCATGGTCGCGGAGATGTACTGGAACGGCGAAGGCACGGCGCGCGATCCGGCCCTGGCCTACGCCTGGATGGATTTGGCCGCCGAACGCGGCTATCGCGGTTTCCTGCTGTTGCGCGAAAAGTATTGGAACGCGCTGAGCGCCGCCGAACGCGAACGCGCGGTCGCCGAAGGCCAGACGCTTTACGCGCAATTCGGCGACGCCGCGGCCAAACCGCGCTACGAACACAAGCTGCGCGTCGGCCGTCGCGAGATGACCGGCAGCCGCACCGGTTTCGATCGCGGCGTGCGCATCGAAATCCCCGGCCCGGCCGGCGAACAAGCGATCGAAGGCAGCAAGTACTACGACGACCGCTACTGGGACGCCAAGAAGTATTGGGCCTGGCAAGACCGCCACTGGATGAAACCGAAGATCGGCAAAGTGCGGATCGGCGAGTTGGAAACCACCTCGATCGAATCCACCGATTCGCGCATTCCCAAAACCGCGCCGCAGGTGGATGCGCAAGAACCCACGGTGCCGTCGCCGCCGCAGTGACGCGCGGCGCGCGCCGAACGATGCGTCAGCGACACGCGATTCTCTCCCCTCCCCCCGTCGTTTCTTCTCTCTTGGAGACCCCCATGAATACCCGGATGTCCGCTCTGGTCGTCGCGATCGTCTTCGCCCTGGCCGCGCCCCTGCAGGCGGCGACGCCCGACGCGTCGATCGAAGATATCGAGCAGGCGAAGGCCGGCGTCGATACCGACGCCAAGGCCATGGACGAATACGATCAGTTGGCGAAGATGGCGGCCAACCATCCCAACGAGCTGCATCGCATCTACGCCGCGAAAGCCGCGGCGAACGGCGATTGGAGCGACGCCGCCAAACATTTCCGCAAAGCCGCGCGCTACGCCGATAAGTATTCGCAGCATCGTTTGAGCATGCTGTATTGGCACGGCGTCGGCGTCGGCAAGGATCCGGTGGAAGCCTACGTGTGGGCCGATATCGCCGCCGAACGCGGCTATCCGCAGTTCCTCGCGATCCGCGAAAAAATGTGGGCGGCGTTGACGCCCGAACAGCAGGCGGCGGTGCCCGCGCGCGGGAATGCGCTGTACAAGGAATTTGGCGACCCCGCCGCCAAACCGCGCTTCGCGGCGGCGCTGGCGAAAGGCAAAAACAAAGTCACCGGTTCGCGCACCGGTTTCGCGAACCATCTGGCCATCGTCACCCGCGGCACCGGCATCAGCCTCTTCGGCGACGGCGGCGGCGTGAACTTGGAGCGCATGTACGAAGCCTCGCGGACCGATCCCAAGAAATACTGGGAGTTCGAGGATCACGCTTGGAAGAACGTGACCGTGACCATCGGCGATTTCCAATCCACCTCGAAACAACCGGCGACGCCGGAGAAGACGGAAGCGCCGAAGACGCCTTGATCGCGTCCCGCGCGTCGGCGCGACGACCGACGCTGCGCCTTCCCGCGAACGGCGCCCGACGGCGCCGTTCGCCGTTTCGGGCGTCGCGACGTTGAAGTTCGGAGCGAACCCGGACGCCGCTTATCGCGGCTCGAGCGCGCTTGCGCCGGCCGGCGGTGGGCGGGGACAATCGCGCATCCTCCCGCCCTCCGGCGCATGCCGGCCCGACCGGACGCATGGCCAAGCTCTATTTCTATTATTCGGCGATGAACGCCGGCAAGACCACGACGCTGCTGCAATCGGCGCACAACTATCGCGAGCGCGGCATGCGCGTGCTGCTGTTCACGCCCGCGCTGGATTTCCGCGACGGCAGCGGCACGGTGTCGTCGCGGATCGGGTTGCGCGCCGAGGGCGAGGCGTTTTCGCGCACCGACGATCTCGAAGCCTGGGTGCGCGCCGACATCGCGAAGCACGGCAAGGTCGACTGCGTGCTGGTGGACGAGGCGCAGTTCCTGACCAAACCGCAGGTGTGGCAACTGAGCGAAGTGGTGGACGCATTGCGCATCCCGGTGCTGTGCTACGGCCTGCGCACCGATTTCCGCGGCGAGTTGTTCGAGGGCAGCCAATATTTATTGGCCTGGGCCGACGAGATGGCCGAGATCAAAACCATCTGCCACAGCGGCAAGAAAGCGACGATGACCGTGCGCGTGGACGATAACGGTTTCGCCGTGCAGGACGGGCCGCAGGTGGAGATCGGCGGCAACGAACGCTACGTGTCGGTCAGCCGCGCCGAGTTCAAGAAAGTGATGCGCGGCGAAGGCCGGATCGAACCGATGCAGACGCCGCTGCCGTTGGGTTGAGGTTGGCGGTCTGTTTATCGACGGTTTCCAATCGATGCATTCGCGTTTTTCAGCGTCGATACGGTGTCCGAAGCTTGGCTTATGCCACGAATCTGATTCACTCAGGTCAAGCGCTTTCGCGCTCGCGCGCGACCGACTTTTCTTTTGCTCGTGCAAAAGAAAAGTCGGCGAAAGAAAACACTTTTCCCCGACAGATCAATCCTATTGCCGTATTGCTATCGGGCTGCGGGCGTCCTGCCCGCCGCCCGATGGGTCTGGATTCAATGCGGTGGTTTACCTTTATGCAAGGTCAAAATCGGTAAGAGCTCAATCAAGGAAAGCCTTAACGTCCGTTCCGCAACGAAGGAAAGTCGTCGCGCGCGTCGTAGAACCGATCGAGGTCGATACCGTCGACCGTCGCACCTTCGCCCACCACTACCGATTTCGGCATTTCCGGGCAGGGCGCGCGAATGCACTGCACTTGCTGCATGTGGCCGCCGACGCGATACATCGCGCTGTCGTCGGTGGTTTCGGCGATGACGACGTACGCGTCCGCCGGCAAACCCGCGATGCGGTAGCGGCCTTGATCGCGACGCGTGTCGACGCAAACGCGTTTGGCCGCGTTCGGCGCGCCGCTGCCGATCGCGCAGATCCGCATCGGCGGAATCGCGTGCGCCGGATGCAGGATCGACCCTTCGATGGCCCCTTCGATTGCCCCTTCGATCGCGCCGCTCGCGGCGGGCGCCGGCGCGCTTCGGGTTTCCGAGCGCGCGCAGCCGCTGCCGGCGATGCCCGCGAACGCGACGAGGGCGGAGAAGAACGTGGCGCGAACGGCGGTCATGGCGAAGCTCCTTGCGGCGATCGCTGCGATGATAGCGGAGCGATGGTGCGTTACAGGCATTCGGCGCGCAGCCGTTCGAATTGACGCCGCACCGAGCCGCCCTGCGGCATCGCCTCGCGGATCTTCGATTCCAGCGCGTCCAGCGTCGCCAACGCCTTCGTCGGCAACAAGGTTTCGGGCTCGCCCTCGCGCTCGATCGTAGGCGAGCGGCAGTGCGTCGCGGCGATGGTCGCGCTCGCGATCCACGCGATTTTGCGCAATTCCGGGTCGCCCTGCGGGAGGGCCGCCAACGGTTCCAATCGCGCCAGCACGGCATTGCGCTCGGCATCGAGACTCGACGTCGATCCAGCCTCGGACGTCGCTTCCTCGCCGGCCGTTTCGGCGTTCGCTTCGGGAGCCGTGCGGCCGGCCGTCGCCTTGGCGGCTTTCTTCGCGTCGTCTTCGATTCGGCGCAGATCGAACAACGCGAGCGACAGCGTCGCGCGATAGGCGTTCGGGTGCGTCGAGTCGTATTGTTCGTGGGTCAACCGCACCGCTTGCTCCAAGCGGGTCCGCGCTTCCGCAGTCTGGCCCAACCCCGCCAGCGCTTCGCCGATCAAGCGCGCGGTGTCGCCGATCAACCCGTGTTCCTTGCCGACGCGCGCGATCCGCAAGCGCTCGACCTCGCGCAACAGCGTCAGCGCCGCTTGGTCGCGCCCGGCGTCGTGCAGCACCATCGCTTTGTTGAACAGAATGTTTTGGTAGTACTCGTCCTGAGGCGTTTTGCGCAGCGTCGCCAATGCGCGGTCCAGCAGCTTCAGCGCGGCGTCGGTGTCCCCGCGCTCGAAGGCGATGATGCCCAGACTATTGTCGTCGCGCGCCACTTTCGCGTGACGCTCGCCGAGCCGCGCCGCCAACCGCGCGCGGGTTTGCGTGAACGCCGCTTCGGCTTCGTCCAAACGGCCTTCGTCGACCAGAATCGCCGCGAATTGACGCCGTGCGTCGACCGCGTCCGGGTGATCCTCGCCGCGCAGTTCCAACGCCAGCGACAGCGCGTCGTAGCAATCGCGCTCGGCGATCGCCAAATGCCCGGCCCTGCGCTCCAACGCGCACAAATTCCGCAGCAACTCGATGGCCAGCGGGTGACGATCGCCGACGCTCGCCTGCAACTGCGCCAGCGCGTTGCGATAGCCGCGCAACGCCTCGGGCAGCTTGTTGTCGTCGCGATCGAGCGCGGCCAAATCGCCCAGGTTCTCGACCACGCCGGCGATGTCGTCCAGCGTATTGCGCCGGATTTCGAGCGAGCGCTGAAACAGCGTGCGCGCGAGTTTAGGTTTGCCGGCTTCGCTGCGGCATCGGCCCAGTTCGGAATAGAACGTCGCCGCGTGCACCGGCAATTGCCCCTGAAGCCGGCGCGCGTAGACTTCCAGCGGCGCCATCTGCGCCACGCAGGCTTGCGCTTGGCCCAGTTGCCGCTGCGCGCGGCCCAAATCCGACGCCGAGGTCAAGCGCAAACTGTCCGGCGCGTCTTCCAACGGTTCGATCAACGTCGCCTGCAGTTTCAACAAGCGCTCGGCGTCTTGGTAATCGCCCAGGCTCAGGCGCAGTTTCGCGAGCACGCCGAACAGCTCCGCGCGGGTCAACGGCTGCGCCGCCAACTCGCGATTGGCGCGCTGTTCGCCCGCGCGCAGCAATTCGCGCACATCGAGCGGCCCGGTGGACGTGCCGCCGGTTTGCTCGAACAAACCGGTCACGAAGTTCTGTAGCGCCTGCGCGCGGTTCGCCTCTTTCTTCGCTTGCTCCGCCTGCCACGTCACCAAGCCCAGCGCGGAAGTCAGCACCGAGAGAATCAACGCCGCGGTCGCCAACACCCAGCGGTGACGGTGCATGAATTTGTGGCTGCGATAGGCCAGGCTCTGCGGCCGCGCCAGCACCGGCTTGCCTTCCAGGTAACGCTCCAGATCGAGCGCGAACGCCTCGACCGACGCATAGCGTTGCTCCGGTCGCTTCGACAGCGCCTTGAGCACGATGTTGTCCAGGTCGCCCGCGATTTCTCGCGTGCGGCGGCGCAGGGCCTGTTTGCGCGACGGGTCGCTGTCCGCTTCGCGCTGCAGGTTCAGCGAGGGCTTCTGCGGATCGGTCAGCAGAATCGCCTCTTCCCACGCCGCGTCGCTCTGGCGGCTGAGCCGATACGGTTTGGTCTCGGCCAGCAATTCGTACAGCACCACGCCCAGTGAATACACGTCGGTCATGGTGGTGACCGGCTCGCCGCGAATCTGTTCGGGCGCGGCGTAGTGCAGGGTGAAGGCGCGCACTTCGGTGCGCGTGCTGTCGCGCCCGGGTTCGGGGCTGTCCAACAATTTCGCGATGCCGAAATCCAGCAGCCGCACTTCGTCCAGCGGCGTGACCAGGATGTTGGACGGCTTGAGGTCGCGATGCACGATCAAGTTCGCGTGCGCGTGGCTCACCGCTTCGCAGACCTGCAAGAACAGGCGCACGCGCTCTTCGGTGTCCAAATCGCGACCGCGGCACCAATCGGTGATCGCCTCGCCTTCGACGTATTCCAGCGCCAAATACGGTTGGTTATCGACGCTGATCCCGGCGTCGAGCAGGCTGGCGATATGCGGATGGCCCAGCCGCGCCAGAATCTGACGCTCGCGATTGAAGCGTTGCCGCAGGTTCGGGTCGGCCAAGCCCGGGCGCAGCAGTTTCAGCGCGACGCGGCGTTGGTACAGGCCGTCGGCGCGCCGCGCCAACCACACCTGACCCATGCCGCCTTCGCCCAGCATGCGCTCCAGCTTGTACGGCCCGATCATCGTGTCGGGCTTCGCCGACGGCGGCGGCGTGACTAGCGGTTCGCTGAGGAAATCCTGGTGCTCGTCTTCCAGCGACAGCAGTTTTTCCAACTCGTCGGCGAGCTCGACGTCTTCCTCGCGCAGTTCGACCAACCGCGCGGTGCGTTCGGCGGCGTCGAGTTCGATCAGGGCGTCGAGCAGCGGCGAGAGCCGCTGCCAGCGTTCGGCGTCCATCGGGTCAGTCGGTCGGGGCCGTTCGGGCGTAAGCGCGGGTCATCAAAGTACCACCGAACCGCACGATCGCTAAACGCGGCAGATCGAATCGGGCGCTCGGCTCAGCGACCGTCCGGCTCGCCCAGCGACGCCAGCAAGAACATGCGCGCCTTCTGCCAGTCGCGGCGGATGCTGCGTTCGGAGCGCTGCAGCAGTTCGGCGATCTCCTGCTCGGACAAGCCGGCGAAGTAGCGCAGCTCCACGATTTGCGCGAGCTTCACGTCCACCTGCGCCAGCTTGGTCAGGGCCGTGTCCAAGGCCAACAGGTCTTCGTCCAGGCGCAGGCCGCCTTCGACGTCGTCGGGCAATTCGGTGACGCGGTGCAGATCGCCGCCGCGCTTTTGCGCCAAGCGCTGACGCGCGTAATCCACCACCACGCTGCGCATCGCCGAGGCGGCGTAGGCGAAGAAATGCGCGCGATCGTCGAACTGCACGTCGCGGCGGCCGATCAGTTTGAGATACGCCTCGTGCACCAAGGCGGTGGCGTCGAGCGTCTGCCCGTACTGGCCGGCGAGCTGGCGCCGCGCCATCGCATGCAGTTCGTTGTACAGCGTGGACAGCACGCGATCCAACGCCTGACGGTCGCCTTCGCGCGCGGCGTCCAGCCATTGGGTGATCGCGGGTTCGGACGGTTCGGTCATAAGCCCCTCATAGACCGCGACTATAGCGCGAATGCGCCTGCGCCCGGCACTGCCGCGTGCCGCCGTCTCACTTCTGGCAATGCCCGCACCACACCGTCGCGCGCTGGGCCAGTAGCGCCTGCTTCATCGGCCTGCCGCAGCGCGGGCAGGGCTCGCCGCCGCGCCCGTAGGCCGACAGTTCCTGCTCGAAGTATCCGGGCGCGCCGTCCGGGCTGAGGAAATCGCGCAAGGTGGTGCCGCCGCGCGCGATCGCGTAACCCAGGATCGCGCGCACCGCATCCGCGATCGCGCCGTAGCGCTCGCGCGAAACTTTGCCCGCCGCGCGCAGCGGCGATACCCCGGCCATGAACAGCGCTTCCGCTGCGTAGATATTGCCCACGCCCACCACGATGCGCTGATCCATCAGGAATGCCTTCACCGGCGCGCTGCGCCCGCGGCTGCGCTCGTACAGATAATCGCCGCTGAAGGCCTCGCCGCGCGCGTTCGCGTCGCTGTAACCGTTTTCGCCGTCGGCATCGGCCAGCGGCTCCGGCCCCAGATCGCGCAACAATTCGTGCGTCTCGCCCGGCGCTTGCCACAGCAAACAGCCGAACCGGCGCGGATCGTTGAAGCGCAGCACGCGCGGACTGCGTTCGCCTGTGCGCGCATCGGCGCTTTTCCCCCTCCCCCGCGTGCGGGGGAGGGCTGGAGTGGGGGAACCGCTCGCCGCATCGATCGCCGGTTCGATCAACAGGTCCACGTGATCGTGCGTCTGCACCGGCGTATCCGCCGGCAACACCCGCATGCTGCCGGACATGCCCAAATGCCAAATCGCGGTGCCCGCCGCAGTGTCCATCAGCAAATACTTCGCCCGACGCCGCACCGCATCGATCCGCTGCCCCGGCAACAACCTGCGGATGTCCTTCGGAATCGGCCACCGCAGATCCTCGCGGCGCAGCGTCACCTCCAGCACGCGCCGTCCTTCCAGATGCGGCGCGAGCCCACGACGCGTGGTTTCGACTTCGGGGAGTTCGGGCATGGGGGTGGATCGCGTGGAATTGCCTGCATGATACTGCGCGGCAGTCGCCGCTTCGGTATGGACACGAGATGACGACGATGCTTCCCGTTTGCTTGAAAAGCCGCGGCGTCGAGCATTGGTTCGCATGGCGGTCGGTGCGCGATCCGAAGGGCGCGATCGTTCGAGCCGCCGATCGTGCATTCGTCGCCGAGTCGTTACCCGCGTTGACGGAACGTTGGCAGGCGAGTCACCCGGGAGTCGCGATCGACGACGAGCCGTCGACGATCGACCTCGATGCGCTCATCGCGAATCTTCGCGGCGGTTCGTCGATGGACGCCGAAGCGTTACTCAACGCATTGAACATGCTCGACGATGTCGCGCACGCTTGCCGTGCGACCGGTCGCGACGCGTCGTTCGGCGGCATCGCTGCGCGGCTTACGCTTTACGACAAGGCGTTCTCGCTCACGAGCGTCGGTCGTATGGTCGGCGCGCCGCCGGACACGATATTCGACGCGGATCGGCGAGCGCTCGCCGAATGGTTGGACATCGGCGCGGACATGGTCCGCGGCGTTGCGGGTTTGTAAGCGTAGGGTGGGCCCCTGGCCCACCATCGCAGCGTTCCAGCCGAGCTTGCCAATGGTCGAATTAATGGACTATCACGGGTGTGTCAGATTTACCTTGAAGACGTGCTGACTTTGTCCCGCCCCATGTGTAAATCTGAATTTTATTTCTTATCCTTATCATTTAAAGGAGATGTTGATTGATAAGGAACTTTCCCAGAAGGAACGTGCTTTGCAGCGGGATCGAGATGCAGATCTTGATCGTCGAAGAAAATGTGAGGTTTGAAAGCTTTCAGTATCTTTGTTTTGTCGACACCGCCGAGAAAAAATATCTCATTTACGTAAATCCCCCAGTGCCTGAGTGTTTTAATGACCCGCATTTCTGCAGGCGAATTCCTAGCTGTAACGATCGCAATACGTACAGGAGAAAGCTCCACGCTAAACGGCAATCTTTCTTGCAGTCGTGAAAGCTTTCTCAAAAGAGTTGCATAAGGCCCTTCAGCCATAGGTTCGTCTTGCTTTTCATTTTCAATCCTATGAAAAGTAGACATGCCTTCGGTTTTATATACGATTTCGCTACTGTCATCGAATAACACGGCATCGCCATCAAAAGCGATTCGAACTTGATCTTCTCTAAGTCGAACGCTTTCGCTTGGCGGCTCCTTTACGACCGCAGCTGCGCAGGCTTTTCCGTCGATGACTTGTTGGGCATCTGCAACATTCGTTGTTAAAAAAAGATCTACGTCATAAGCCTCCAAATAATCTACGACGGACTCGCCGCCCGTGAAAGCGTGCCTGCTGATAGGCAGGTTTCTTGTGCGTATGTTGTTGAAAACTCGAACGCCAGTCTCTGGGCTGTTTCTCGACATTACGACAACCTCGACGAGAGGGCCCTCTCCAGTTTTTTTGTGCTTGTTGAGGCCAAGCAAGGCTTTTACTAGAGGCATGCCGGTGCCATCAGCAAGCCCAAGCTCTTCTCTTTCTAACATGTATTGCCGATATTCTGAGATGGCCGTATCAGGATCATCTTGGTATTTTTTCTTGAAGACAGCGTCTGCCTCTTTTAAGTCGAACAAGGCGGTCGCAGATATTCCAACGACAAGCGTGTCAGAAAGGTCGAGAGCCACAAAAACTCCATTTATGAAATTTGATGGTGAAGTCCGAAGAAAATGTGAATAGCCTTAACATACTATCGAGAAATTCGAAGGATTGTCGAAGTTCGGTAATTCCAGTTGTTAATTGACGTAACAGAAACATCGCGATGGTGGGCCAGGGGCCCACCCTACGTCCGTTACACCCAGCCGTATCGCACGATGTGGAAAAAAATCGGGGCGGCGAAGACGACGGAGTCGAGGCGGTCGAGCATGCCGCCGTGGCCTTCGATCATGCTGCCCCAGTCCTTCACGCCGCGGTCGCGCTTGATCGCGGACATCACCAGGCCGCCGAAGAAGCCCATCAAACAGATGACCAAGGCCACCATCGCGGCTTCGCCCGCGGTGAACGGGGTGATGCCGTGGACGAGGGCGCCGAGGGCGGTGGCGCTGGCGACGCCGCCGATCAGGCCTTCCCAGGTTTTCGACGGCGACAGCGCGGGCGCGACTTTATGTTTGCCCAGCAGCTTGCCCCAGATGTACTGCAGCACGTCGCTGCCTTGCACCACCAGCACCAGGAAGGCGATCAACAGCAGATTGCGACCTTCGTAACCGGGAATGTTCAGCGTCATCAGCGCCGGCACGTGCGACAGGCAGAACACGCAGATCATCAAGCCCCACTGCACTTTCGAGGCGCGCTCGAGAAAACGCGTGGTGTCGGCGCCGAGCGCGGCGAAGATCGGTAGGATCAAGAACGCGTAGACCGGGATGAAGATCGAATACAGCCCGTACCAATCGATCCAGATCAGCGCGTACTGCATCGGCAGCGCGATGAAGAAACTCAGCAGCAACACCGTGTGGTCGCCGCGGCGCGTGTAGCACAGGGTGATGAATTCGCGCAGCGCGAAGAACGACAATAGCCCGAACAGCACGATCACGCCGGCCTTGCCCAACCAGAACGCGACCGCGAGCACGCCGACCATCCACCACCACGCGCGGATGCGGCTGTTGAGATTGTCGATGGTCGAATGCGCTTCGTCCGGCGCATAGCGCTGCTTCAGCACCCAGCCGACGATGGTGGCGACCGACAGCACGCCGGCGGCGCCGAGAAAAATCGGCAGGGCGTACAGCGTGGGAAATGGATTTTGCATCAGTCGGTGTCCTTCGGTGCGGCGTTCGGCGTCGCGGAATCGCTCGATGCGGTGACGTTCGATGCCTCGTCGCTGGGTATGTCATTGCTGGGGGCTTCGTCATCGGGCGACTCCGGCCGCAGCGCGAGTAACGCTTCGCGGGCGCGCTGCAGGAACGCGGCCTTGTCTTCGCTGTCGAGACGCGGCAAGGTCGCACCGAACGTCACCGTGCATAGCAACGGGATCGGCAGCGGCTCGCCTTTGGGCATCACCCGGCCGAGGTTGTTGATCCACACCGGCACCAGTTCGGCGCGCGGGTAGCGCGCGGCCAGATGGAACAAGCCGCTTTTGAACGGCAACAGAATTCGATCGGTGGTGTTGCGCGTGCCTTCGGGAAACAGAATCAGCGAACAGCCCGACGACAGCGCCTCGACCATCTGCTGCACCGGGTCGGGGCTGTCCTCTTTGCGCTCGCGGTCGATCAGCACCGCGCGGAACACGCGGCCGGCGATGTAGCGCCGCAGCGCGCTTTTGTTCCAATAATCGGCGCCGGCCACCGGCCGCGCTTTGCGCCGCAGGTACGGCGGCAGCGTGGCCCACAGCAGCACGAAATCGCCGTGGCTGGCGTGATTGGCGAAATAGATGCGCTGCGCGGCGTGCGGCCGAAACCCGCGCGCGAACGCCTGCGCGCCGGTCAGCAGTTTGACGAAAGCGATGATGAGCGAGGCGACCAGCGATTCGAGCATGGCGATCCGATGCGTGCGGCGTGTACGTACATGACGTGCGATGCGAGCGATGTCGCCCCGGGCGACCGCGGCGCGTCGATCAAATGCGCAACGCCGCCGCGGCCAAGGATAACAAGAGCTGCGCCGTCGCGACCGCCGCATGCGCGCGCCACAGCCGCCGCGTGCCGCGCACGCGGTCGGCGAGCGTGCGGGTGGGGCCGGCGCTGGCGCGACGCAGGCCCGATGCGGCCAGCGCGCGATCCAACGTCGGCAGATCGGCGATGCGCGCCGCGGCCAGATCGGCGAACAAGCCGCGATCGAAGCGCAGCCGCAGCGCCAGAAAACGCTCGAACGGCAGCAGCGCGACCGCGACGCAGGCGAGCGCGCGCAGCAGATCGTAGCCCGCGCCGGTGGCGAGGCACAGCGCGGCCAGTCCTGCGGCGAACAGGCCGATGCCGCCGAAGATCGCGCAGGCCTCCAGCCAGCGCGCCTGCGTCGCGCACAGGGCGCGCGTCTCGGCATCAAGCGTCGACGGGGCGTCGGAATCGTTTCGGGACGACGAGGGATCGGCGGCGTTCATGGCGTGGGGGCGACGGCGAGCGAAGCGAGCGCGAGGCGATGCGCATCATGCAACACGAGCTGCGGACGCGCTTCGCGCAGGCGAGCGATCGCGGCGTCGACATCGTCGGCATGGCCTTGCCGCAGCAGCCATGCGGCGACCGCGGCGGCGCTGCGCGAATAGCCCAGCGCGCAGCAGACCAACACCGCGCCGTCGTCGCCGTCGCCGGCGTCCAATTGCGCCTGGATCGCGTCGGCGGCGTCGCGCAGGGCCTGCGCGCTGGGCGGAATCAGATCGAGCATCGGCACGCAGCGGGTCGGAATGCCGGTCGGCGCGGGTAATTCTGCGCATACATCGACCAAACGCACGACGCCCAATGCGCGCGCCTGCGCGGCGGTCGGCATGCGGCCCAGCCACACGCGGCCGTGCGCGCGCACCGCGGGCGCGTGACCGCGCGTCCACGCGCGCGAGTTGAGCCATGCGCCCCATCGATACGGCGCCATCAGCCAACGCGAGGCGATGGAAAGCCGGCCCGCAGCGTCTTTTTGGAACCCGTGCGCGCCGAAGAACGCGTAGTGCAGCGCGACGAACGCCAACGCCACGCCCGGCCAACACAACCACAATGCGCCGCCGCCGATGCGCGCGACGCCGAACGCCGCCAGCGCGAAACACACGGCCGCCCCGATCGCGTAGAACGCCGCAAGCCGCCAACGCCGCGGATCGCGCGCCCATCGCGCCGTGCGCCACGGGCCGCCGCCTTCCAGCGGCCACAGCCACAGACAGAACAGCCCCAGCAGCGCGCCGGTCGGGATATCGATGAAATGATGTTGATAGGTCGTCAATACCGACACGCCGATCAACAGCGACCAACCGTGCAGCAGCCAATGCCATCCCTGCGGCAACCAACGGCGATACCCGTCCCACAGAATCGCCAGCAGCGCGATATGCAGCGACGGCGCTTGATTGAAGGGTTTATCGAACCCGCGCAGCGCCGCGAACAACCAGCCCGCCGCGCCGTCGGCCGCGGGTTGCCCGAAGCTGTACGCGAGCGGGAAGAGAATGAAGCACGTCACCGCGACGAGCTGTGCGGTCAACAAGCGCTTGCCGTGCGCATGCAGCTCGGTGCGCGTGCGGCACAGAAACAGCGATAGACCGTAGAACAGGTTGACCGACCAGTACGGAAAAATCGTCCACGCCACGAACGGAATACCGTATTCCCAATCGAATACGACCGAGGGCACGTCCCCGCGCTGCGCCGCCAGATGATTCGCGAAACCGTAGCTGAGATAGAAAAACGGCGCGAGAAACGCCAGCCACAGCGCGGCCTGTTTCCAGGGGTGCCGTTCCGTGCGCAACTCTGCGGTCATTGCCTCCGGCCCTCGCGCATTGCGCTCGGGCGTTCATCGGCGCGCGAGGCGATGCCTCGCAAACGCGCCGCCTCACCCCCCGCTTGCGGGGGAGGGTTAGGGTGGGGGTCCGCTGCCGCAGTACGTTCGCTCATCCCTCACGCACCGCCAGCGACACGGTAAAAATCCCCCACTCGTCGATGCGTTGTTCGAGTTTGCGGAACCCCGCCGCTTCCACCAATTGATCCATCTCCGCCTGCGTGCGTCGCCGCATCACCCAGGCCTGCCCTTGGCGATGGCTGGTGAGCGCGCGCGCGATCAATTCCAACTGCGGATGCCACGGCTGCCCCGTGTAGACCAAACAACCGCCCGGCGGCACCGCCGCGGCGATGCCCGCCAGCGAACGCGCCACCGCGTCGTTGTCCGGAAACAATTCGTACAGGCCCGACACCACCGCGACCGTCGGCGCGGGCGTCACCGCCGCCAAATCGTCGCGATCGAACGCATCGCCGCGCTCGAAGCGCGCGATCTCGCCCAAGCTGCGTTCGGCGATCAGCGCGCGACCGTCACGGACGTTGATGTCGCTGTAATCGCGCAGCAGGATCGATTCGGGCGTCGCATCGCCGCCCGCGATGGCATCCAACACGTAGCGGCCGTGGCCGGCGGCCACGTCCATCACCCGCAGCGGCAGGCCCTGCGCGCGCACCCGCGCGAACGCCGCGCGCAGCAGCGCTTCGACATGCGTTTTCCGCACGCGAATGCCGCGCCAGCCGATCGAATCCAGATACGTGCGATCGATCGCGGTGCCGATCAGCGGCAGGCCCTGCGCCTGATTTTTGTACACGTAATCGAGCGTGCTGCCGGAATCGAAGCCGGTGGCGTGGCCCAGCGCGATGCCGCGCGACAGCAGCCCGCCGAATTTCAGCGACGCGCGCGTGAACGCCCAATACGCGCCGCGCGGCGTGTACCACGGCAGCGGCTTCGCCAATGCCTGCGCTTCCTCGAACGTCGGCCCGCGGCGATGCGCGTCCAACAGCGACAGCGGCGCGGGCGGGTCCTCGAACAAACCGCGCACGAACGCGCGGATTTTTTCGACCGCCTGCGCGTGATCGCGTTCGCCCAGCGTGTCGTGGAAGAACCCGGGCAGCAGATGCTTTTCCTTGCGCGGATGCGACAGGCGCTCGAAGAAGCGGTGCTGCGGGCCGTGATGCACCACCCAGTCGCTGCCGGAGATCAACAACTGCACCGGCAGCGCGATCGCCGCGGCGTCGGCCACCACGCGATCCGCCGCCGTGTACAAACCCAACAGAATGCGCACGGAAATCGGCCGCGTGATCAGCGGGTCGGTATCGTAGCTGGCGATGCGCTCGGGGTCGTGGGTCAGGAACTTCGCCTTGACGTAGCTGTTGACGAAAAAATTGCCGCGCAGTTTGTGCAACAGCGCCAGTCCGGGCCGCGCGAACGGCACGTACAGTTTCACCTTGAACGCGGGCGAGGCCAACACCAAGCCGCGAATCTTCGGCGCGAAATCGTGCGCCCAGGTCGCGGCCAAAACCGCGCCGACGCTCTGCGCGATCACCACCACGTCGCCGCGCGCGATGCCGTGCGCTTCGGCGATATGCGTCACGAACGCATCGAGATCGCGCACCGAATGGCCGAAGCTCGGGCTGTCGCCGCGCACGCCGGGCGAACGGCCGTGGCCGCGCATGTCGTAGGCGAACACATCGACATCCGGCAGATTCAGTTCGTCGGCCAGATGCGCCATGCGCCCGGAGTGTTCGTGGCCGCGATGCACCAAGACGACGGCGCGCGCGGGCGCGTCCGCCGCGCGCGCGGCGGGCCAATGACGATAGAACAGCGCGATGCCGTCGTGGCTGGGGAACGCGCTTTCCTGGCAGGGGCGTGATTCGGACATGGCGAGAATGATCTTCGGACGCGGGAAGGGGCGGCCGCACGCGGAAAGACGCGACGCCGCGTGCGCGGCGGACGCGCGGGAGTTCGGAATCGACGAAGTATCGAAGTTCGCGACCGTCGGCTCAAGCGCAGGTCACTGCGGCGTGCATCACCCCACGGCCGCGTCGCGTAGCCCATTGCGCACGCGGCGCGCGACGGTCCAGGCGGTCAGCGCGCACAGCGCCGGGAACAGCCACATCGCCCACGGCGGCAAGCGTTCGGCGAACGCGATCCACAGCGCCAGCGCGCCCAACACGAAGGCGCGGTCGCTTTTGCCCATCGGGCCATCGTAGCGCCGCGTGCCGCCGACCGTGGGGCCGAGCGCGCCGGCGAATTCGCTGAGCGCCGCGAGCAGCGCGAACGTCGCCACCCACACCGCCGCCACGCCGTCGAACGGCGCGACCGCCGCGAACGGCAGCATCAACGCCGCGTCGGCGATCACGTCGGTCAATTCGTTCAAATACGCGCCGAGTTTGGATTGCTGCCCGAATTCGCGCGCCAGCATGCCGTCGATGGCGTTGAACGCCATGCGCAGGAACATCCACAGCGGGATCAGCAGAAACCACAGCCCCGCGCCGGAGATGCGCGCCGCGGCGAAGAACAGAAAAACGCCCAGCGCCACCGAGACCGCGCACGCGGCCAGGGTCACTTGATTGGCGGTGACGCCCAAGCGGTACAAGCCGCGCGCCACGGGCCGCAGCAGCGCCTGGAATTTCGGTTTCAAGGCATAGATGGTCATGGCGGCATGATTCCACAGCGCGGGCGTCGATGCGCGGCTCGGCGCGGCATCGGACGAACGCGAGGCCGGTGCCCGGCCCGACGCTTGCGGCCGCGACCGCGACCGCGCACCCTAGTGGCATGCGCCTCGCCTTCGCTCTCGTTCTCGCCGCCGCGCTCGCCGCCGCCGTCTCGGCCGACGCCCAAGCGCGACGTTGGCGCGACACGCCGTTGGCCGCGCCCGCCGCCGAACCGACCGTCGCCGCGCCGCCGCCCGCGTCGCCGTCGACGCGCGTCGACGCCACCGGCGAGTACCTGACCCGCATGGACGCGAACGACGACGGCAAAGTCTCGTTGCTCGAATACCAGGACTGGCTGACGTACGCCTTCGATCGCATGGATACGAATCGCGACGGCACGCTCGCGCCGGAGGAACAACCCGGCGGCCGCGGCGTGCCGCTCACCCGCGACGCGCATCGCACGCGCGTGGCCGAGACCTTCAAACGCCAGGACCGCAATCGCGACGGCGTGCTCGATACCCGCGAATTGGCGGCGCCGCCGCAGGAAAAATGAGCCCGGGTTCGAGTGCTTGTTTCGGTCGCCGACACGATGCGGCATGCTGTCCCGAATTCTCGAGAGGAGCGTTCGCATGGGGGTGTTCGACACGATCAAAGGTTGGTTTTCGTCGCCCGCGCCGCAGGCGAACGGCGGCGACAGCGCCGGGTTCGATCCCGAACGTTTCGTTTATCTCAAAATTCCGGGGAACATCCAGCCGATCGAACGCGGCGAGCGTTTCGAAGACCCGCTGCAAGCGATGCTGGAGGAGAGCGGCGCAGGCGAGGTGAGCGGCGGCGGCTCGTCGTTGAGCGACCCGGACGCCGAAGGCCGACGCGTCGTCGAATTTTGCGGCATCGATATCGATGTCGACGATCGCGATGCCGCCTTGCAACGACTGCGCGCGTTTTTGCCCGGATTGTCGATACCGGCCGGGACCGAGCTGCACTACACCCGCGACGGTCGCTTGTTGCGCGATGTCTACGCCGACGGCGTTTGGGCGCAGGGATTAGCGCGCGAAGAGCGCCATCCCGGGTTCGGGGTTTGAACGCGACGCGCGCCGAAGCCCGTTTTCGCCTCGCTCAATCCGCCGTCATCAGCACGGCATTCTGTGCGTTCAACGCGGCGTAGACGGAGTCGGTGTCGGGGCGTTGTCCGTGCCAGAGGAAGAAACTCTCCGCGGCTTGCTCCACCAGCATGCCGAGACCGTCGATCAAGTCGCGGACGTCCAGCGCGCGCGCCCAGGCCAGGAACGGCACCGCGGCTTCGCCATAGCTCAAATCCACCGCGGCGCTGCGCGGGCCGAACAGCGTCATCGGCAGCGTCGGCAGCGCGCCGTGGCGCGCGGCGGACGTGGCGTTGACGATCAAATCGAATTCGCCGAGTTCGCCCAGATCGGTCATGTAGCGGGTGTGCACGCGCCCGGGTTCGCCGAGCAGGTCGGACAGCGCGTCGGCCTTCTGCGCGTCGCGGTTGACGATGAACAATTCGCCGATGCCCGCTTCGAGCAGCGCTGGCGCTACGCCGCGCGCCGCGCCGCCGGCGCCGAGCATCAGCGTGCGACGCGCGCGCAGATCCAAACCGTGGCGGCCGGTGAGGTCGCGAATCAAACCGACGCCGTCGGTGTTGTCGCCCAGCCAACCGCCGTTGTGCTTGATCAGCGTGTTCACCGCACCGGCTTTTTTCGCGCGGTTGCTGAGCAGATTGCACAGTTCCGCGGCGCGCTGCTTGTGCGGAAGAGTGACGTTAGCGCCGTCGCCGCCGCTGCGCGCGAACGACGACAGCGTGCCGTCGAAATCGCCGGGGGCGCACTCGATCGCGGTGTAGTCCAAATCGATGCCCGTTTGCTGCGCGAACGCTTTGTGGATGCGCGGCGACAGCGAGTGCAGTACGGGTTGTCCGAAGACGGCGTAGCGTTTCATGGCGATGCTCTCGAGATTCGGTCGGTCGATGCCGTTCAGTCGGATTGTTTGAGCCAACGCGCCGCGTCCAACGCGAAATACGTCAGCACGCCGTCGGCGCCGGCGCGCTTGAACGCGACCAGAGCCTCCAACGCGCAGGCGCGTTCGTCCAGCCAGCCGTTGCGCGCGGCGGCTTTGAGCATCGCGTATTCGCCGCTGACTTGATACACGAAGGTCGGCGCGCCGAACGCGTCCTTCACGCGGCGCACGATGTCGAGGTACGGCAGGCCCGGCTTCACCATCACCATGTCCGCGCCTTCCTCCAGATCCAGCGCCACTTCGCGCAGGGCTTCGTCGGTGTTGGCCGGGTCCATCTGATAGCTGTATTTATTGCCCTTGCCCAACGCGCCGGCCGAACCCACGGCGTCGCGGAACGGGCCGTAGTAGGCGCTGGCGTATTTCGCGGCGTAGCTGAGGATGCGGGTGTGGATATGGCCGTTCGCTTCCAGCGCGTCGCGAATCGCGCCGATGCGGCCGTCCATCATGTCGCTGGGCGCGACCACATCGGCGCCGGCGCGCGCATGCGACAGCGCCTGTTTCACCAGCGCTTCGACGGTCTCGTCGTTGACCACGTAACCGCTGTCGTCGATCAATCCGTCCTGGCCGTGCGAGGTGTACGGGTCCAGCGCCACGTCGGTGATCACGCCCAATTCCGGGAAGCGCTGCTTGAGCGCACGCACCGCGCGCTGCATCAGGCCGTCGTCGTCCCAGGCGGCCACGCCATCGAGCGATTTCGCCTCGGGCGCGGTCACCGCGAACAGCGCCAACGCCGGCACCCGCAGTTCGCTGGCCTCGTCGGCCACCTTCAGCAGTTCGTCGATCGACAAGCGTTCGATGCCGGGCATCGAGCCCACCGGCGCGCGGCCGGCCAATTCGTGGACGAAGACCGGATAGATCAGATCGTTCGCGGTCAGGACGTGTTCGCGCATGAGCCGGCGCGAAAACTCGTTACGGCGCATGCGGCGGAGGCGGGTGCGGGGAAAGGTCGGCATGGGCGAATGATACGCCGCCGTCGCGAGGCGGGTTTGATCGACGGCAAAGGCCGAGAACGAACCCCGTAGTAGGGCTTTCAGGCTCGATACGAGATCGCGCGCGCGCTCTTGATGATCGGGTCGATCGGGCCTGAAAGACCTCCCACCCGGGGGGCGCGTGGAGTATGCGGTCGCGAGCGAGCCGAACCCGCCATGAGCGGCGGGCCGGGGCCCGCCCTACAATCGCCCGATGTCGTCGCTTCGTCGCCCACTGCCGCCCCTCGCTCGCGCCTGCCTGCTGTTCCTCGCGGCGCTAGCGCTGTTGTGCTGGGTCGGGCCGTGGTTTTCCGCATTCGATCCGCATCGTCCGGATTGGGAGGCGCTGTCGGTGGCGCCGGGCGTCGGCGGGCATTGGTTCGGCACCGACGCCATCGGCCGCGATGTGTTCGCGCGCACGTTGGCCGGCGGGCGCTTGTCGCTGGCCATCGGCTTGTTGGCGAGTCTGGTCGCGCTCGGCATCGGTTTGACGCTCGGCGCGGGCGCGGGTCTGGCGGGCGGTTGGGCCGAGCGCGCGATGCTGCGCGTGTTCGATCTGTTCAGCGCATTGCCTTTTCTGTTGGTCGTGATTCTGCTGTTGACGCTGTTCGAGCGCTCGCTCGCGCTGCTGCTGTGCGCGGTGGGCGGTTATGTGTGGATCGATTTGGCGCGGGTGATGCGCGCCGAAGCGGCGCGTCTGCGCGAAACGCCGTTCATGCTGGCGGCGGTGGCGATGGGCGCGCGTTTCGATCAACGTCTGCGCTGGCATGCGTTGCCGAATTTGATGCCGCTGGCGATGGTGTATTTGGGTTTGATTCTGCCGCAGGCGATTTTGGTCGAGAGTTTTCTCGGGTTCCTGGGCCTGAGCGTGGACGAACCTTCGGCCAGTTGGGGCGGTTTGCTCGCCGAGGGCGTGCAGGAACTCGACAGCGCGCCGTGGGTGTTGCTGTTCCCGGCGGCGTTTTTGGTCGCGACGCTGGCGGCGTTCCAATTCTTGGGCGATGCGTTGCGCGATTGGTTGGACGTGCGCGGCGCGTCGCTTGCGTCGAACGACGACGATGCGGACGTGCCCGCGTCGAACGACGGATCGGCATCGCGATGAGTCTCGCGCTGCGCGGACTTTGCGTGCATGTCGGTACACGCCGGCTGTTGGGGCCGCTCGATTTGGCGTTACAGTCCGGTGGATGTCTCGGCGTGGTTGGGGAAAGCGGCAGCGGCAAGAGTCTCACCGCACTGTCGCTGCTCGGCTTGTTGCCGGCGGCGCTGCGCGCGAGCGGCGCGCTCGTGCTCGATGGCGACGACGCGCAAGGCCGTACAGGCGACACCGACATCGCGCTCGCCGCGCGCGCATCGAAGGCGCATGCCGCGCTGCGTGGGCGCACGTTGGCGTGGGTGCCGCAAGACCCGCTGGCGTCGCTGCATCCGATGCGCCGCGTCGGTGCGCAATTGCGCGAGACCTTGCGTTTGCACGGCCAGGCCGATGCGCAAGCGCGAGCGCTGCTCGAACGCGTGCGCGTGCCCGACCCCGATGCGGCGCTCGCGCGCTACCCGCACGAATTTTCCGGCGGTCAGCGGCAGCGCATCGCCATCGCGCTCGCGCTGGCGTGCAGGCCGCGGTATTTGATCGCCGACGAACCCACATCGGCGTTGGACGCGCGTATCGCGCGCGATGTGCTCGATCTGCTCGACACACTGCGACGCGAGGATGGGCTCGGGTTGATGCTCATCAGCCACGATCTGCCGCTGGTCGGCGCTTACGCCGATGAGCTATTGGTGCTGCGCCGCGGCGAAGCGATCGAACGCGGCCCGACGCGCGCGATCTTCGCCGCGCCGCAAGCGGCATATACGCGCGAGTTGTTGGAAGCGGATCGTTTACCGCGACCTGTGCCCCTCACCCGGCCTGACGGCCACCCTCATCCGGCCCTCGCGCATAGCGCTCAGGCGTTCGTCGGCGCGCGAGCCGATGGCTCGCCAACGCGCCGTCTCACCCCCGCTGTGCGGGGAGAGGGAAGAGCGAGCGGAGCGAGCGAGGGTGAGGGGCCGCCGCTGCTGCGCGCGGAAGCGTTGACGCTGCGTTATCCGCGCGCGTCGCGGCTGGCGCTGGACGATGTGTCGCTGACGCTGCGTCGCGGCGAAGGCCTGGCGTTGCTCGGCGAAAGCGGCAGCGGCAAGAGTACGCTCGGTCGCGTGTTGCTGCGTTTGGCGCGCGGCGGGCGCGGACGGGTGTGGTTGGACGATGTCGAGCTGACCGCGCTGTCCGGGGCCGCGCTGCGCGCGATGCGTCGGCGCATCGGCGTGGTGTTCCAAGACCCGTACGCCTCGCTTGATCCGCACATGCGCATCGCCGACCTCATCGCCGAGCCGCTGCGCATCCACGGCCTCGGCGACGCGGCGTCCCGCGCGGCGAAAGCGACGGAATTGCTCGCGGCGGTCGGGCTCGATCCCGCGCTCGCCGCGCGCTATCCGCATCAAGCCTCCGGCGGGCAGCGTCAGCGCATCGCGATCGCGCGCGCGCTGGCCTGCGACCCGGCGCTGTTGGTTTGCGACGAAGCGGTCTCCGCGCTGGACGCGCACCATCGCGCCGGCATTCTGCGGCTATTGGCGCAGCTCAAACGCGAACGCGGCCTCGCGCTGCTGTTCGTCACTCACGATATCGCCGCCGCCGCGGCCGTCGCCGAGCGCATCGCGGTGCTGGAGGCCGGCAAGATCGTCGAACTCGGCGCCACCGCCGACGTGCTCGCGCGGCCGCAGCATGCGCATACCCGCGATCTGCTCGCGGCGCGGACGTTCGGCTGACCTCTTGTGCGAGGCCCGGAAGGGCCGAAACACGCAGTCTCAGATCACCCCGCCGCCCAGGCTCAGCCGCACCACGGCGACGATGATGACGATGGCGTTCAGCGCGAAGCCGGTCGCGGCGCGGCCGCGCTTGCCGGAGGACGTGAACAGCACGCCGAGCGCCGCCACGATGACGCCGACGCCCGCGAACGGAATGATGAGCCAGTTGGCCCAGCCCAGCAGCGGGATCAAGCCGATGAACATCAAGACCATCGCGACGATGCCCCAGAGCAGACTGATCAGGCCCATGGCCGTGTCCTCGGAATAGGCGCGGGAACGCGCGCCGACGGAACGCTAGATGCGGGGCGTCGACGCGCGTTCAAGGATGACCTTCGACACCCGTCGCGCCCGCGAATTCGCGAGGAACGCGCGAACGCCGTCGAATCATCGCCGTTCGTCCCGGCGCGTTTCGACGAAGGCCACGACGCAAGCGCAGAACAGCAGCAGCGACATCGCGTTGACATGCAGGGTGCGGGTCTCGTCGAGCGCGAGATCGAAGCCGAACCGCGAAAACGACCGGGTCGGCCACATGCCTTCCGGGCCCAGATAAGTGACCGATCCCATCAGATAGAAGAGCATGCCGAACAGAAACGTCGCGGCGGGTCGAATCAAAATCAAACTGGCGGCCGTCAACGCCAGAAGCGCCGGCAGCAGATCCCGGATCGCGAAGGCGAAGGTCAGGGCTTGGCCGTCGAAGACGGTGGATTTCGCGATCACGCCGAGGCGGGCCAGCGCGGCGATGGCCAAGAGACTCCACAAGCCCCATCGCCACCAGGTCAAACGTCGGGCCGCGCGGGCGTCTTCGCTGCCGCTGCCGATCGCGCTGTCGTGGGCCCCCTCGATCGCGGCCTGCGGCGGCCGATACGGGGAGTCGATCTCGCGCGCGTCCGTGGGCGAGCCGTTCATTCGCGGGTTCAGCCGTGAACGCCGTCGATCTCCACCGCCAATTCGCGACGGCAGATCGCGGCGTGCAGCAGCACGCGCGGCACGCTGTCGCCGAAGCGCGCGTCCAAGGCCTGCGCGAGCACCGGCAGGTCCTCGGCGTCGCGCACGTAGACCTTCAGGCGCGTGCCCGCGCCGAATTGCGCGGGCAAGCTCGGCGCGAGACGGCGCGCTTCGGTCAACAGCGCGTCGAAGTTGGCGAAGGTTTCGCCCAACTGCGCCAGCAATTCGCCGACGTGCTGCGAGGCGTGGCCGACCACGCTCGCGGTGCCCGACAGCAGCAGCGGCATGCGGCTGCCCGGCGGCGGCAGCATCGCGCGGGCGAAGCTGGGCGGCTGCGGACCGTATTCGCGCGGGTAGCGGTAGGCGCTGACTTGCCGCGGATTTTCCACCGGCGTGCCGCGGCGGTCGGCGCCGAGCCAGTACACCTGCAGGGTGCGGCGGCCGTCGCAGCGGCCGATCGCGGTGGCGGCGGGCAGGCCGCGCGGGTCGAACCGGCCCAGGCCGCGGGCGCGGCCTACGCAGAATTGCCGATAGCGCTCGGCGTCGCCGTCGCCCTGGGTGATGGCGTCGAGGTAATTCCACACCCGCAGCAGATGCGGGGTGGGATGGCCGGTTTGGAACCGCACCAACGCTGCGTAGGCGCGCTCGGAGGCGTCGCAGATGTCGCTGTGATCGGGATGCGGGCCGGGGGCCTCGTCGATCTCGATCGCGCCGAAGGTCAGGCGCCCGTCGCTGGCCCAGCGAAGCTCGCCGTCGCGGCCGGTGCGCACAGGGCTCTGCGTGCGCCAGCGTTCGAACCGGGTCTCCCCGTAGGGCTGCAGCGGCACCCGCAGATAGCGCGGGTCGTCGCTCGCCGGCGCGGCGTCGCCGAAGCCGAACAGGGCCAGGGTGTCGTCGGTGAGCAACGCCGCCGGGTCGTCGCCGCGCACGTAATCCACCGACAGCGCGGGGGCGTCGGACGCGTCGGGACGGATCGCTGCGCTCATGCGTGTTCCAAAGGCTCGGCCGGCGATTTTACCCCGCCGGGCGTCCCGGTCGTCGCTTCCATGAGATCGCCGGACGGGCCGACCGCCGCCGCGCGGGCGACGTTCGTCGCCTCGTCGGCGCTGCCGTCCGTTTGCAGGGTATCGCCGCCGAATTCGACTGCGGGCCGGCGCGTTCGGCGCCAGCGGTCGCGCCAGGCGGTGCGCGCCATGCCCAGCGCGGTCAGCGCGTAAATCGCCCGGAACAGCCGCAGCCGCCGGGTCACGCCGGGATGCGCGTAGACATCGCCGGCCAGCATCGAGATCACCGCCTGTTCGATCTGCAGCGCGTTCCGCGGGTTGGAGAACAACTGCCGCATCACCGGGCCGGTGAAGCGATAAATGAACCAGGAGAACTCGGCGAGGCCTTTATCGAGCTCTTTGCGCAGCGCGCGCTGCAGCCGCGCTTCTCGCGCCGGCTCGCGCAGCGCGGCGTCGACCACCTCGGCCGCGCGCTCGGCGCCGTGCATCGCCAGATACACGCCGGAGGAAAACACCGGGTCGATGAAGGCGTAGGCGTCGCCGACCATCGTCCAGCCCGGTCCGCTCATGCGCGCGTTGCGATACGAGTAATTGCCGGTGGCGTGCACCGGCGCGACCCGCGTCGCGCCGCGCATGCGCGCGCGCACCGTGGGAATGCGGTCCAGCGTGCGTTCGAGAAACTCCGCGCCGTCGCCGCGGCGCTGTTTGAGGTACTCCGGCGAACACACCGCGCCCACGCTCATCACGTCGTCGCGCAGCGGGATCAACCACACCCAGCCGTGCTCGAAGCGTTCGATGGTGATGTTGCCGGCGTCCTCGCCGGGTCGGCGTTCGACGCCGCGGTAATGGCTGAACAGCGCCGCCGATTGATGCCGGTCGAGTTTGCGCTTGGTCTTCAGGCGATTGCCCAGAAAGGTGTCGCGGCCGCTGGCGTCGATCAGATGGCGCATGCGGATTTCGAACGCGCGGCCGGCGTCGTCGCGGGCGTAGGCGACGGTCGGGCGGTCGTCGGCGCCGAAGGCCACGCCGGTCACCGCGACGCCGTCGCGCGCATCCGCGCCGGCCGCGCGCGCGTTGTCGAACAGCAGCGCGTCGAATTCGTCGCGGCGCACTTGGTAGGCGTGGCCCGGGCTCGCGTACAGCGCGCGCTCGAAGCGAAAGACGTTGGTCGCGCCGTCGCCGCCGGGTTTGGGGAAATCCGCGCCGGTCTTGCGCACGCCGATCGCGTCCACCGCCGCCAACACGCCCAGGCGTTCGAGAATCGGCAGATTCATCGGCAGCAGCGATTCGCCGATGTGGAACCGCGGATGCCGGGATTTTTCCAGGCACAGCACGCGCCAGCCGCGTCGGGCCAGCAGCGTGGCCGCGGTGGCGCCGGCGGGGCCGCCGCCGATCACCAACACGTCGCAATCGACGACCGCACCCGCGGCGCCCGTTGCGGCGTTCGTCGGACCGCGTTCGACGCCGTCGGCGCTCGACTGTGGAGCCAAAGCCAACCTCGCACTCTTCTGGTTCATCGCTCGGGCTGGCATGATACCGCGCGGCCCGGCGCCGCCGTCCCAACGATACGCGGCCCGCCGCCCGCGCCGGCCCGTTCGATTCGGCCGCTCGATGCGCGCTGCGCACGCGCCGGGCGTCCAGTGGTTTCCCGCCGTCTTCCGCTTCGCTTTCTCGGATTCTCCCTATGTCCTCACTTACGCCCGCCGAACTCGCTCTGGCGGAACTGCTCGTCGAGAGCCTGAACTTGGATGGCGTCGCGCCCGCCGAGATCGATCCCGACGCACCGCTGTTCGGCGCCGGCCTGGGTCTGGATTCGATCGACGCGCTGGAATTGTCGCTGGCGATCAGCAAGCGCTACGGCTTCCAACTGCGTTCCGACAACGAAGACAATCGCCGCATCTTCGCGTCGCTGCGCGCGCTGTCCGCGCACGTCGAGCAGCACAAAACCGCGTGACCGCCTCGGGCGCGCCGCGGTGGGCCGCCGCGCTGCGGTGGGGTTCGCTGCTGGCGTATCTGCCGCTGGCGCATGTGGCCGGTACCACGTCGTCGCCCGCGTGGGCCGCGGCCGCGTTGGTCGATTTGGTGGTGGTGGTGTGGATCGACGGCCTGTGCGCGCCGCGGCTGGGGGCGTGGTGCGCGGCGGGGCTGTGCCTCGCGGCGATCGCCGGATTGGCGGCGACCGACCTGATCCTGTTGCCCTTGCTGCTGGTGCCGGCCGCTTTCGTCGGCCTGCTGGCCTGGTGGTTCGCGCGCAGCCTGCGCGCCGGGCGCACGCCGGTGATCACCCGCATCGTGGCCGGTGTTTACGCGCAGACGCTGGAGGAGCTGAGCCCCCGGCACCACCGCTACACGCGTCGCCTGACCGGGTTTTGGGCCGCACTGCTGGCGGCGCTGGCGCTGGCGAATCTCAGCCTCGCCCTGATCGCCGTGCCCGACGGCGTGCTCGCGCGGCTCGGCGTCGATGCGCCGGTCGCGGTCACCCGCGCGCAGTGGTCGCTGTTCGCCAATGTGCTGAATTACGGGGTGGTCGGCGCCGCGATGGCGATCGAGTACCACTGGCGCAAGCGCGTCTTCCCGCAGCGGCCATACCGCAATTTCGCCGAATTCTTACGGCGTCTCGCGGCGTTGGGGCCGGGGTTCTGGCGCGACCTGTTCCGCTGATCGACGCCTCCGCCGGACCCGTCGCGTCGTCGTTCGGGGATGCCCCGAATTGTTCCGCGAATTGTTCCGAGTTTCCCCCGCGCGGTACCCTGTTCCGCTGATGACCCACGCCGCGCCCGACCCGCTTCGCTTCGCGATCCCCGCCGATCACCCCTGCTTGCCCGGACATTTCCCCGGTCGCCCGGTGGTGCCGGGCGTGGTGATGCTGGACCGCGTCTTCGCGGCGATCGAAGCGGCGGAAGCGGGTCCTGCCGCCGATCTTGTAGCCGCCGCCCCGCCTTCGCCCATGCTGCGCTTGCCGCAGGTGAAATTCGTGCAGCCGCTGCTGCCGGCGCAGGCCGCGCGCATCGAGCTGGAGCGCCTGTCGTCGCCCGACGCCGCGCCGCGCTGGCGGTTCCGCGTGCTGCGCGAGGCCGACGGCGCGCTGCTCGCGACCGGCGAGACCCAGGCGCTGGCGGACGCCGCCGCCGCATGAGCACCGATTGGAAACAGCGGCCGGAAGGCGGCGGGCTGTTCGCGCTGTGGCTGATCCGCTCGATCGGCCGCTACGGCGGACGCGCGGTGTCGCGCCTGCTGCTGTACCCGATCACCCTGTATTTCCTGATCCGTCGCGGCCCGGAGCGCCTCGCCTCGCGGCAGTGGCTCGATCGCGCGCTCGGCCGGCCGGCGACGCTGTGGGATGTCGCCAAGCACATCCACACATTCGCGTCGACCATTCTCGACCGCGTGTTCCTGCCCGGCGACGGCCCCGAACGCATGGCGCGCCGCTTCGACGTGGACGTGACCGGGCTCGACGTGCTGCATCGCCATCTCGATACCGGCAAGGGCATGCTGCTGTTCGGTTCGCACCTGGGCAGTTTCGAAGTGCTGCGCGTGCTGGCGCGCAAACGGCCCGAATACACCATCCGCGTCGTGCTCGATCGCGCCCACAACCCGGCGGTGACGCAGTTGCTCGAAGCGCTGAATCCCGAGGTCGCGGCGACCGTGATCGACGCCGGGCAAGACGGCCCCGCGCTGATGCTGGCGATCCAAGAAGCGGTGCAACAAGGCGCGTTGGTCGCGCTGTTGGTCGATCGCGCGCAGCCCGGCGCGCCGACGCTCTCTGCGCCGTTCTTCGGCCGCCCTGCGGCGTTCCCCACCGCGCCATGGTCGATCGCGATGGCCCTGAAAGCGCCGATCACGCTGGCGTTCGGCCTGTATCGCGGCGGTCGCCGTTACGATCTGCGCTTCGAGCATTTCTGCGACGCGCTCGACGTGCCGCGCGCGCAGCGCGGCGCGCGCCTCGCCGAATTGGTGCGGAACTACGTCGCGCGTCTCGAAGCCGTCGCCCGCAGCGCCCCCTACAACTGGTTCAACTTCTACAACGTCTGGGAAGACGCCGCCCGAGGACATGCCGATGCGCCGCATACCGACCCCGCTGCTCGTCGCGACGCTGAGCCTGCTGACGTCGGCTCCGTCGATCGCGCTTGAAGCGCGCGCGCAGACGGCGGGCGCGAAGTCCACCGTCGCGCCCGCCGCTGCGCAAACGTTCGGCAGCGACTGGATCCTGCGCGCGCTGGCGCGTCCCGCGCCGATGCGCACCGCGTTCGTCGAACTGCGCGCCTCGGCGATGCTGAAACAACCGCTGCGCTTGTCGGGCGAATATCGCCGGCCCGACGAACGCACCTTGGTGCGCGACGTGCGCGCGCCATACAAGGAAACCACCACGATCGTGTCGTCGGGCGCCGGCGCCGGGCAAGCCACCATCGCGCGCGACGGCAAAGCGCCGCGCACGTTTTCGCTGTCGCGCGTGCCGGAATTGGCGAGTCTGCAGAGCAGTTTCGGCGCGCTGTTGGCCGGCGATCGCGCCGGTTTGGAACGCGCGTATCGGCTGACGCCCGCGGGCACCGCGCAGCGCTGGACGCTGACGCTCGCGCCGAAAGACGCCGCCCTCGCCGTGCGCGTGCGCAGCATCGCGCTGTACGGCCAAGGCGCGGAATTGCGCTGCATCGAAACCCAACCGACGAAAGGCCCGCTGCAGCGCACCCTGCTGGCCAGCGCCGCGCTCGCGGCGACACCGCAAAGCGACGCGAACGCGCTGGAGACGCTCTGCCGCGCGGGGGCGAAACGATGACGCGAACGCATTCGCGCGGCGGCGATTCGACGATGGCGCGTCGCGCATGAAGCCCGCGATGCGGCTCGCGCTCGCGCTGCTGTGGCTGTCGGTGCTGATCGGCGCGGGTTGGGCGATCGGCGGACGTCTGCAGATGAGCGGCGACCTGCGCAAGTTCATGCCCGTCGCGGAAACGCCTGCGCAGACACTGTTGCTGGACGAACTCGGCGAAGGCCCGGGTTCGCGTTTGTTGCTGATGTCGATCCAAGGCGCCGATGCCGAAACGCTGGCGCTGCAATCGCAGGCGGTCGCCGCCGCGCTCGCGAACGATCCGCGCTTCGGTCTGGTCGCCAACGGCGCGGGCGACGGCCTCGACGCGATTCCCGAACGCCTGCGCCCGTATCGCTATCTGCTGTCGCCCGCGATGGACGCGTCGCGTTTCGATGTCGCGACGCTGACCGAGGAGTTGCAAACACGCGTGCAGGATTTAGGCTCGCCCGCCGCGGCCTTGCTAGAACCGCTGCTGCCCTCCGACCCCACGCTGGAAACGCTGCGCGTCGCCGAAACGTGGATGCCCGCGAACGCGCCGCAGCGCTTGCATGAGGTGTGGTTCGACCCGAGCGGCCGCGAAGCTTTGCTCGCGATCGAAACCAAAGCGGCCGGTTTCGATCCGACCGGGCAAGCGTCCGCCGTCGGTGCGGTACGCGCCGCGTTCGACGCCGCGCGCGGCGATGCCGCGACCACGATGACGCTCACCGGCCCCGGTGCGTTTTCGGTGGAGATCGGCGGACGCACACAGCGCGAAGCGAGTTGGATCGGCACGGTCGATACCGTCGGTTTGATTCTGTTGTTGCTCATCGCGTACCGCAGTTGGCGCACGCCGTTGTTCGGCGTGTTGCCGCTCGCCAGCGCGGGACTCGCGGGGTTAGGCGCGGTGGCGCTGTTGTTCGATGGCGTGCACGGCATCACCGTCGCGTTCGGGTTCACCTTGATTGGTGTCGTGCAGGATTACCCGATCCATTTGTTCAGCCATCAACGCGCCGGCATCTCGCCGTGGGCGAATGCGCGCGCGATCTGGCCCACGCTCGCCACCGGCGTGGCCTCGACCTGCATCGCCTACGTCACGTTCTTGTTTTCCGGCGTGGACGGTTTGCGACAACTCGCGGTGTTCACCATCGCTGGGCTCGGTGTCGCGGCGTTGACCACGCGTTTGCTGTTGCCGGGATTGATCGATCCCGAACCTCGCGACCCCGCCGCATCGCCGCGTTTGGCCGCGCTGTGGCGACGCGTCGCGCGTTTGCCGCGACCGAATGGATTCGCGTTGAGCGCGTTGGCGGCTATCGCGCTCGGCGTCGTCGCGTTCGCGCCGGGCGCGGCGTGGCAGAACGATCTGTCGAAACTCACCCCGGTGCCGAAAGATGCTTTGGCGCGCGATGCGCATTTGCGCGAAGCCTTGGGCGCGCCCGACGTGCGTTGGTTGATCGCGGTGCGCGGCACGGATGCGGAAACCGCGCTGCGCCGCACCGAAGCGCTGCATCCGGTGTTGGATGCGTTGGTCGCCGAGGGCGCTTTGGTCGGTTACGACAGCGCCGCGCGCATCGTGCCCAGCGCCGCGACGCAGCGCGCGCGGCAAGCGCGCATTCCGAAACCCGACGCGCTGCGCGCCGCGCTCGACGCCGCGGTCGCGGCCACGCCGTTCCGCAGCGACGCGTTCGACGTGTTTCTCGCCGACGCCGAAACCGCGCGCACCGCGCCGCCGCTGACGCCGCGCGATGTCGACGGCACGCCGCTTGCCGCGCGTATCGGCGGGCTGTGGGTGCAGCACGACGACAGCGCGGTGGCGCTGGTGTCGATGACCGGCCTGCGCGCGCCCGAACGCGTCGCGCAGGCGATCGCGCGCTTGCCCGCGTCCGCGCGCGAAGGCGTGGAACTGCTCGATCTGAAAACCGCATCGGAATCGCTCGTCGTCGCGTATCGCGAACGCGTGCTGGCCGCGCTCGCGGTGGCCGCGCTGCTGCTGGCGGCGACGGTGTGGTTAACGTTGCGTTCCCCGCAGCGCGTGCGTCGCGTGCTTCTGCCGATGGCGTTGACCACGCTGTTGGTGCTGGCGGTTCTGCG
Source organism: Lysobacter sp. (assembly GCA_008015835.1). Classification (GTDB taxonomy): domain Bacteria; phylum Pseudomonadota; class Gammaproteobacteria; order Xanthomonadales; family Xanthomonadaceae; genus Lysobacter_I. The sequence goes on along the minus strand of SSGH01000024.1, from coordinate 7,336 downwards.
CGGCTTCGGCGTGGAACTGACCCTGTTCCATCTGGTAGCGCTGATTCTGGCCGCAGGGCTCGGCCTGGATTACGCCTTGTTCTTCGAGCACGCGGGCGACGATCTCGACGATCAACTGCGCACCCTGCACGCGCTGATCGTCTGCAGCTTGATGACGTTGCTGGTGTTTTTCTTGCTGGCGCTCTCCAGCATTCCGGTGCTGCGCGCGATCGGCGTCACGGTCACGCTCGGAGTGATCGGCAATTTCGTGTTGGCGCTGCTGATCGCGCGGCACGATGTGGAGAGCGGAGCCTCCCCGAACGCGGTGGGAGCGCCGGAAGGCGCGACCGCACCATGAGCCTCAATCGCCATTCGGTCGCGCCTTCCGGCGCTCCTACACGGGCATGCCCATGACCGACCGCGTCGCCATCGAAACGTTGATCCCGCACAAAGGCGCGATGTGCCTGTGGGACGAGGTGCTGGCCTGGGACGCGTGCAGCGTGCGGCTGCGCAGCGACGGACATCGCGATGCCGCGCACCCGCTGCGCAGCGACGGCCGCCTGCGCGCGGTGCATCTGTGCGAATACGGCGCGCAGGCGATGGCGGTCCACGGCGGTTTGCGCGGCGCGGCATCCGGCGGCGCGCCGAAAGTCGGGTTTCTGGTCGCGCTGCGCGACGTGCGCCTGCATGTCGCGCGGATCGACGATCTGCCCGGCGCCTTGGAATGCGAAGCGGAGGTGCTGGCCGAAAGCGAGGCTAGCCAGCAGTACGCGTTCCGCATCGCGCATGCGGGCCGCTTGATCGCCGAAGGGCGCGCGGCGGTGATGTTGCAGTCATGAGCGTCGAATTCGGTTTCGAGCGCGTATACGTTGAGCTAGATCGCTACGATGGTCCTCGTGCAGGCATCGCCGATGTGCATGGCGTGCCGCATCGATTTCTGTCGAATTTCGACGAAAGCGAGGCGGAGCCTTCGGGAACATTTATCGTGTTTCCGATCGATTCCGATATGCTCGCATTGGAGCTAGAGCAATGGCGGATCTTCGTCTCCTGGAATAGACGATACGAGGCAAGCGAAGAAAATTTGTCGTCACACCCTGGAACCGGTGGCGTGGATGCGCGCTGGGACGAACTTGAGACGTTGTTGACCGAAAGCCGTCAGCGGATACCGTCGGATGCGCGTTCCGCAGGCGCGGTATTCTCATTGTTGGATCGGGGTGAAAGGTATGCCGAAGCTGGCCCCGATTATCGTGTGTGCTGGACGTTAAGGTGAACGCTCGCACATCCATTCGTTTCGCGCCGCAGCGAGGATTTTAATGTCGAACTCATCCCCCCCACGCCGCGCCCTCATCACCGGCGGCAGCGGCGATCTCGGCGGCGCGATTTGCCGCGCATTAGCCGCAGCCGGCGCGCATGTCGTCGTCCACGCCAACGGCCATCTTGCGCGCGCCGAAGCGGTGCGCGACGAGATTCTCGCTGCGGGCGGCAGCGCCGAAGCCGTCGCGTTCGACGTGAGCGACAGCGAGGCGACCCGCGCGGCCTTGAACGCGTTGCTGGAAACCGGGCCGATCCAGATCGTCGTCAACAACGCCGGCATTCACGACGACGCGCCGATGGCCGGCATGCGCGAAGACCAATGGCGGCGCGTGATCGACGTATCGCTGCACGGCTTCTTCAACGTCACCCAGCCGCTGCTGTTGCCGATGGCGCGCACGCGCTGGGGCCGCATCGTCAGCGTGTCGTCGGTGGCGGCGGTGCTCGGCAATCGCGGCCAAACCAATTACGCCGCGGCGAAGGCCGCGCTGCACGGCGCGAGCAAATCCTTGGCGCGCGAGATGGCGAGCCGCGGGATCACCGCGAATGTCGTCGCGCCCGGCGTGATCGCGGGCCGCATGGCGCAAGACGCATTCCCGGTGGAGCAGATCAAACAGATGGTGCCCGCGGGTCGCGCCGGCACGCCCGACGAAGTCGCCGCCTTGGTCGCGTTTCTGTGCGGCGATGCCGCGGGGTACATCAACGGCCAAGTGATCGGCATCGACGGCGCCATGAGCTGACGTCGCGGCCGATGCGTTTCGCTTCAAGAGGTTTCACTGTCCATCCGAACCAGAGGAGTCGCGTCATGCGCATTCGCACGTTGTTCGCTACCGCGGTGTTGTCGCTCGCTTTCGCCGCCTCCGCCGCCTCCGCCGACAAATTCGAGCCGCCGGCCGATGACGCCAAGAACCCGCCGCCGGCAGTGGCGCTCAACGCGTTCCAGCGTTTCGAGCTGTCGCCGGTGGCGATGGACGCGCCCTACGCCGGCCAAAAGGGCAACGAAGTCGCGAAAGAATATTTGCAGGGGAATCTCGACGAACGCGTCGGCGCGGTGCTGAAGACGTGGAACGCGCAGTCGGCCGGAGACGCGCCCAGAACGCTGAAGATCGAACCGAAGATTGCGCATGTCCGCTTCATCTCCGGCGGCAAACGATTCTTCGCCGGAGGGTTTGCCGGCAATTCATGGGTGTACATGACCGTGCGCCTGAGCGATGCGGAAACCGGCGAGGTCGTCGGCGAGCCCGCGTTCTTCCAGCGCGCGAATGCGATCGGCGCGGCGTGGACGTTCGGCGCCACCGATAAAACCATGCTCATTCGCTTGAGCAGCATGCTGCGCGCGTATTTGCAGAACAACTACGACAAGACCGTCAACACCTTCGTGACCGAGGCGCCGGAAGTCAGCGACTGATCTCGGCGACGCGCGTAGCGAGACGCGAGGCCGCGCAAGCGGCCCGCGTCTTTTCGGAAGACGCCTTACGCTGCGGCGTACCAGATCGGTCGCAGCGACGGTTCCGCGGGCGCGGGGCCGTTCGACGCCTCCGCGCCCAACAGCGCCGCCATGCCGGTTTCCGCGTCCAGCGCGCCGTCGATGTCTGGATGCGCATCGCGCGCGCGCCGCAGCAATTCCGCCGCCAACTCTTCCATGCGCGCGACGTTCTGCGCGATGCGCTGCTGGAACGCGCGGTTGTCGAGCGTGTCGTGCAGGGCGCGATTCATTTCGTGGAACCAGTCGATGCGGAACTGATCGAGCAAGCGGCCATCGAGCGTTTCGGCATCGGGCGCGTTCGCCGCGCGATTGGCCTCGCCCCAGGCGCGGAGCAGCGCCTGCGCGGCGATGTTCAGCGCCCGCCCGCGTTCGAACTGCGGACGCAAGCGGCCCAACAACGAAACTTCGGTCAGCTTATCGCCGCAGAACAGCGGCGCGAGCAGCGCCCAGTAGTAGGTGTAATCCCAAATCACTTTCAGCGGCATCACCTGCGCGTCGCCGAACAGCGGGTATTGGCCGCGATACAGCGTCATCGTGTTCTCGTAGAACCCGAAATAGAGCTGTTGGTACAGCTCGGCGTACGGCGCGAACGGCGCGCCCTCGCGATCCTTCGCGATCAGATCGCAGATCAGCGTGTTCGAGATCGCGATAAAATCGCTGCCCGGCGAATAGAACGGGTCGAGAAACACGCCGGCTTCGCCGGTCAACGCCCAGCGATCGGCGCTGAACACGCGTTTGCAGGCGTAGGTGAATTTGCGGAAAAACGCGAAGTCCTGCAACGTGTGTTCCGGTGCCGATAGCGCGTCGGCTACGCGCGGTTGATGCGCGCGCAGCCACGCCATCGCCTTGTCGTGCGTGTTCATCGTCTCCAGCGGATGCGTCGCCGCGTCGCAGACGATGCCCAACGAATGCGCGCCGGACGACAGCGGAATCAGCCAGAACCAGTAGCCGTCGCCGCACATGTGATTGGTCGAGCGCCAACGGTCCGGCGGCGTGCAGCGCGCGCGCCAATCGGCGTCGTCCGACCACAGATTCGGATCGATTTTGCCGTCGACGCGCCACCACACCGCATTCGCATCGTGATCGCTGCCGTCGGCCAACTCGAACTTGCGCTTGAGCAAACCGGCGCGCCCGCTGGCGTCCACCACCCAGGTCGCGTCGATGCGGTGCGTCGCGCCGCCGCGCTCGTAACCGATGCGATGCGGCGCGCCGTCGTCGGTCATATCGAGCTCGCGCACCACCGCGCCGTCGAGAAAGCGCACGCCGTAGCGCTGCGCTTCTTCGCCGAGAAAATTTTCGAACCGGCCGCGATCGATCTGCCAGGACGGCGTCGGCAGAATCTCGCTCACGCCCAGTTCGGTGCAGCGGTCGATATCGCGACGGCCGTCGCTGAAGAAAAAACGGAACCCGAACTTGCGCAACTGCCGCGTGTCCAAATGCTCGCGCAGGCCGAGCACGTTGGCGAAATAATGCGCCGCGATCTCCACCGTGGATTCGCCGACCTTGAACGCGGCTTCCGGCACCGGATGCGCGCGGCGTTCGAGCACCGTCACCGAAATATCTGGATCTCGGCGTTTGAGTTGGATCGCCAGCGTCAAACCGGCGAGACCCCCGCCGAGGACCACGACATCCGCGGTCGAAGACGACGCGGAAGAAACGTTGGGAGAAGAGGAAGCGGTCGTCGTCATAGGAATGCTCTCGAATCGTCTCTTCGAATCTCGCGATCGATCAAGCGATCGCTCGCGCTATCGATCGCGCAGCGGCGACGCGAATTCGCCGCTCGGGTCGTGAATCACCGCCGGCGTATGGCGGGTGCGGCGATATTCGCGAATCACGTGGCCATACGTCCACACCTGCACCACCACGTGCGAGGTGATGCGGTACAGATCGCGCAACGGGCGGAAGTGGCTTTTGCGGAATTTCTCCACCGCGCCCGCGCCGGCGTAGCGCGATTCGATCGGCACCGACACCGCGCCCATGCCCAAGCGTCGCGCCGCGCTGATCAGGATTTGCGCTTCGTACACGAAGTCTTCGCCGGGCACGTCCTGCAGCGCCGCCACCGCGGCCGGGTACAGGCGCTGGCCGCTCTGCGTATCGGCGATGCGATAGCCGCAGCCCCAGGCGATGCCCCAATCGCCGAATTCGTTGGCGAGCCGGCGATACGTCGGCTGCTGCGCGCGTTTGCGCAGACGCGCGCCGATCGCGATGCAATTCGGATGATGATTCGCGGCGGCGATCAAGCGCGGAATATCGGCCGCCAGATGCTGACCGTCGCCGTCCATGGTCAGCACCGCGGCCGCGCCCATGCGCAGCGCTTCGCGAAAGCCATCGCGCAGGCTCGCGCCCTTGCCCATGCGCTGCGGGTGATGCAGCAGCGTCACCGGCAGATCGGCGATCTTCTCGGCGGTGCCGTCGTCGGAACCGTCGTCGATCACGATCACGCGGTCGCATTCGGCCAGCGCGCCTTCCACCACGTCGCGGATGCGCAGCGCTTCGTTCAACGCGGGAATCACGACGACGACGTTGTGCCGGTCGAACGCCGCCCGCTCGAAGGTCGCCTGCTCGAACGCCGCCTGCTCGAAAGTCGCGTTGACCTCAGTCATACGCGAACTCCAGCAGCAACGCGCGTCCTGGGCCGGCGTGCAGCGCCGCTCGCGGCGCGCGCGCGGCCAGCGCGTCGAAGAGCGGCAGCATCGGCGCCATCGCATTGCCGCCGGCATGACGACCGAGCGCGCCGGGCGCGGACGCTTCGCCGTCGCCGAGCGAGACGGTCATCCACGGGCCGGACGCGTTCGCGTCGGCGCGCGACAGCACCAAAGCGCCGCCGAGCAAGCCCGTGCATGCGTGCACCGAACGCAGCGGGCCGGTGGCGCCGGTGTCGTACCCCACGAGCAACACCGCGTCGGCGCCGTCGGCCAATTGCGCCAACGCATCGATCATGCCTTCGGCGAAACTCGCGTCGTACGCACTGATCGCGGTGGCCGCGCGCATGCAGCCCGCGCCGATGGTCCAATAGCCCGCCGCGGCGTTGTGCACGGAGTTGTGGAATTTGGTCGGCGACACCGCACGCGGGTCGTCCGCGAGCGTGGCGCACATGTAATCGGTGATCGACAGATCGCCGTGCGTGGAAGCGAACACCGACGGCAACGTCGCCGGATCGCGATTCGCCATCGTGCATGCGGCCAGCGCGACATCCAGCGCCACCGCGACCGATTCCGGCGCGCGTCGCCGTTCGTTCGGCGGCAGCAACTGCGGCGAGGGTTTGGTCGCGGCGTTCTCCGGTAGCGCGCCGTTGGCGACGAACGCTTGCGCGTCGGCCCACGACGGCAGACCGTTCGCCCAGAACGCGATGCCTTCGATGCGGGCAGTAAGCGGATCGATCAGCATGTTCATACGCGACCGAACACCAGCGAGCAGTTGTTGCCGCCGAAACCGAAGGAATTGTTCATCGAGTAGCGGATCTTGCGCTCGGCGTCGTCGAACCGGATTTGCGGGCCGCAGGCCGGGTCGCGTTGTTCGCTGCCGAGCATGCCCGGTAGCAGGCCGCGCTCCAGCGCGAGCAAAGCGAACACCGATTCGACGATGCCGGCGGCGCCCAGCGTGTGCCCGGTCCAGCCTTTGGTGGAACTGGCGTGCAGCGCCGGATGATCGGCGAACAAACCCGCGACCGCGATCGCTTCCACCGTGTCGTTCGCGGGCGTCGCGGTGCCGTGCAGATTGAGATAACCCACATCGCTCGGGGCGATGCCGGCGCGCGCGATCGCTTCCTCCATCGCATTGCGCGCGCCCAGGCCTTCCGGATGCGGCGTGGACATGTGGTGCGCATCGCTGCTTTCGCCGTAGCCGCACAGGCGCAACGGCGCGTTCGCGGGATCGACCGCGTCGAGCCGTTCCAGAATCGCGAAACCGCCGGCTTCGCCCAACGACAATCCATCGCGTCGCGCATCGAACGGCAAACACGGGCGCTGCGAGACCAAGCCCAGCGCGTTGAAGCCGAACAGCACGCTGCCGCACAAGGTATCGACGCCGCCGACCAAGGCCGCATCGGCCAAACCGGCGCGAATCGTGCGCGCCGCCTGCGCGAAGACTTTCGCGCTGGACGAACACGCCGTCGCCACGGTGACACACGGCCCGCGCAACCCGGTGGCGCGTTGCAAGAAGTGCCCGAGCGAATGCGGCGTGTGCAGCAAAGGGCGGCGCAGATCGGCGGGAAAAACCGACGCGCCGTCGGCGTCGCGCTCGAAGCGCGTGTACGCCTCTTCGCTGCAGCCGATGCTGGAGGTGGAGGTGCCGACGACGATCGCCACGCGCTCGGCGCCGTAGCGCGCGCCCAGCGCTTGCGCGGCATCGAACGCGCCGTCTTGCTGCAGCGCCAACCACGCCAGCCGATTGTTGCGGCAATCGAGTTCGGCCAGCGCATCGGGCAAGCGCACGTCTTCGACGCCGTCGACCCGGCCGATCCATGTGTCCAACGCCGCCGCCGCGACCGCGCCTTCGCCGAAATCGTTGCGGCGCAGGCCGCTGCGGCGCGCGCGCAAGGCCGCGTACTGCGCATCGCGG
>SSGH01000052.1 GCA_008015835.1 Lysobacter sp. | reverse complement strand
TACGCGCGCCGCGAAGGCATGACCGTGCATCTGGAGTGGAACGAAATCGATCGCGGCGACATCTCGCACGCGTTGACGTTTTGGACGCGCTCGCTGCGCGAGGAGCGGACCGCATGAAAATCGCCGTCGCGAAATACCCCATCGGCGCGCCGCCGCATTTCGACGATTTCGCCGAGCATCAACGGCGTACGCTGACCGATGCCGCGAATGCCGGCGCGCATGTCGCGGTGTTGCCGGAATATCTGTCGCTGGAACTCGCGTCGACCTTCTCGCCGGAAATCGGCGGCGATCTGCACGCCTCGCTCGACGCGCTGCAGGCGCTGCGCCCCGCGTGGCTGGATCTGTTCGCCGGGCTCGCCCGCGACACCGGACTGTGGCTGGTCGCCGGCACGTTCTTGTTGGATGTCGGCGACGGACGTCATCGCAAGCGTTACCGCAATCGCGCCGATCTGTTCGCGCCGGATGGTCGCTACGGCTGGCAGGACAAATTGCGGCTCACCGGTTTCGAGAAAAAGACCGGCGTCATCGACGGCGGCGACGCGTTGAAGGTGTTCGATCTCGACGGCCTGCGCGTGGGCATCGCGATCTGCTACGACATCGAATTCCCGCTGCCGGTGCGCGCGCAGTGCGAAGCCGGCGCGCGCGCGCTGCTGGTGCCCAGTTGCACCGACACCCCCGCGGGCGAAACGCGGGTGCGCGTGGGTTGCCTCGCGCGCGCGTTGGAGAATCGCTGCTTCGTCGCGCAGGCGGTCACCGCGGGCGAGGCACCGTCGAACCCGGCGCTCGACGCCAACACCGGCGAAGCGACGCTCTACGCGCCGATGGATGTCGGTTTTCCGGCCGACGGCGTGCTGGCGTCGTCGGCGGGCGTCGGCGAAATCGAGGGCGTTTGGACCTGCGCCGAGATCGATATCGAACGGCTCGACGCCAGCCGCGCCGAAGCGCAAGTCGCGAACGATCGCGATTGGCGCGAGCAAGCGGCGCCCGCGATCGCGCGCGCGCGGCTCGAACGCTGGTAGTCCCGATCGGCGGAGCGATGCGGGAGCGGGCCGATTTCGGCGGGATTTCTGCGGAAATCCGACGACATTTCGCCGAAGCGCGCGTCTCCGTCGTCGCTCAGAACGCCGCGAGCAGAAGATCGCGCACCCAGAACGAACCGAACGCGAGCGCCGCGCCGATGCCGGTCGCCGCGAGCACATCGCTGGGATAGTGCAGGCCCAAGATCACGCGCGAAGCGGCGACGCTCAGCGCGAACGGCGCGAGTATCCACGCGGCCATCGGCGCGTACGCGATAGCGACGACGCTGAAGGCCACCGCATGCAGCGTATGCCCGGACGGAAAACTGAATTCGTCCAATGGCGCGACCCACGCGCGGATGCGGATGTCCGATGCGCAGGGGCGCGGCCGCCGCGTCCAGCGTTTGAGCGCTTTATAGAGCAGAACCGCGAACGCCCCGATCGCGGCCAGATGCAGGGTGGCCGGCAGACCGTCCGCGCCGCGCAGCGCCACCGGCGCGAAGATCAGCGCATACCACAACGGCCCGTCGCCGAGTTTGCTGACCAGCGAGAAGTAGCGTCGCACCGCGTCGCTCGCGCACAGCGCATTCGCGCGCAGGCACCAGTCGGCGTCGTTGGCGCGCAGCCTATGCTGCAGAGGCGTAACGTTCATGAGCGCGTTTCTCGTGTCCGAGCGTGGAAAGAATGCGGTCGAAGTCGGCGGCGACGCGCGACGGCGTCAACGCGAGCACCGAGGCGCGCGCGGCGGTGCGCATGCGCGCGCGCAGCCGCGTGTCGTCGGCGACGCTCATCGCCGCATCGACGAATGCGGCGTCGTCGATGCGCGGATCGCCCGATGCGGCGATGGCGACGCCGTTCTCGCCGGAGCGCAGCCGTTCGCGCGCGGCGCCGTAGTCGTAGGCGACCGTCGGCACGCCGCTGGCCAAGGCTTCCAACGTGACGTTGCCGTAAGTTTCCGACAGGCTCGGAAACAAGAACAGATCGGCGGAGGCGAAGTGGCGGGCGAGGGCTTCGCCGCGCTGGACGCCGCAAAAGACGAAGTCCGGGTTCTCGTGCGCGATTCGCGCGCGTTCCGGTCCGTCGCCGACCCACACGAAACGCGCGCTCGGGTGCCGCGCGCGAATCGCGCGGAAACTGCGGATCGCGAGATCGAGATTCTTCTCCGGCGCGATCCGGCCGAGATGGATCACCGCCATGTCGCGTTCGCTCAAGCCCCATTCCGCGCGCAACGCGGCCTCTCGCCGCTCGGGGCGGAATAACTCGGTATCGACCGCGCGCGCCAATCGCACGATGTGCGCGAAACCGTTGGCGCTCAGGAATTCGCGAAGCTCTTCGGTCGGCACCAGCGTCGCGTCGGCCAGATGATGGAAATGCCGCATCCAGCGCAGCGCCGCGCCCTGCAGGAACGCGACGCCATAGTCGCGCATGTACGCGTCGAAGCGGGTGTGGAAGCCGCTGGCGGTCGCGATGCCCAGCCTGCGCGCGGCGCGCAACGCCGCCCATCCCAAGGGGCCTTCCGTGGCCACATAAATCGCGTCCGGGCGCTGGGTTCTCCAAAGGGATTCGAGTCGTTTCGCCATCGGCAGCCCGAAACGCAGGCCCGGATAGCGCGGCAACGGCAGGCTCGGCATCAAATGCTCGCGGTGTTCTTGGGCTCGATCCCGCTGCTGCCGCGGTCGAATCACACGCACGTCGTGGCCGCGGTCGAGCAATCCATGTTCGAGACTTTGCACGGTCAGCGCGACGCCGTTGATTTCCGGCGGATAGGTCTCGGTGACGATGGCGTAGCGCATGTCGGTCTCCGGTTTCGCGAAGACTGAACGTGCGCGGTGAAATGGGAATGACTGCGCGGTGACGGTCGTGTGACGCGCGTCATCGAGGCCGCGCGAAGGTCGGCGGCGGCGCGCGTCGCGTCTTGCGTTTCTTGTCGGGGATCAGCGGTCGAGCGTCAGCTCGATCCCGAGCCCGGCGATGCCTTCGGGCTCGTGCTCCAGATCGGTGCGCAGCAGCGGCCGCGCGTCGAGCCACGCGTTCGGTAGAGACAGGCTCATCGCATTACCGGCCACCCGCACGTCGAGCTGCGGAATCGACTCGGCTTCGTGCGAGCGATGCAGCAGCACCGCGATGCGCAATAGCGCGGCGGTACGCTTCGCGCCGGCGAGCAAGCGGTCGGGCAGGGCATCCAAGGATTTGTTCGACACGTTGCGGCGGTGGTTGCGCACCAGCGCGGCGAGGAATAGTTGTTCTTGGCGCGTGAAACCGGCGATGTCGGAGTGCTCGATCACATAGGCGCCGTGAACGTGATACTGGCTGTGCGCGATGGCGAGGCCGAGTTCGTGCAGACGCGCGGCCCAGCCGAGCATCAATTGCTCGTCGGCGCCGAGGTTCCAACGGTCGGCCACGCGTTCGAACAGGCGCATCGCGGTCGCTTCCACGCGCGCGGCTTGCGCGCGGTCGATGCCGTAGCGCTGCATCAGCGCGTCGACCGAATTCTCGCGCGGGTCGTCGGCGCCGCCGCGGCCCAGCATGTCGTGCAGCACGCCTTCGCGCATGGCGGCCTTGCTCACCATCATGCGCTTGAGGCCCAGGGTTTCGAACGCCGCTTCCAGCACCAACACGCCGCCGGCGATGATCGGCCTGCGGTCTTCGGATAGGCCGGGCAGATCGATCTCGTCGATGCGATCGAAATTCAAGAGCCGGTCGCGCACCACGGGCAGCGCTTCGTCGGTGACGGCGCCCTTGGTGAGCTTCATCGCGGCGCAGATATCGCCGATCGCCTTGTTGGTGCCGGACGAGCCGATCGCCTCTTGCCAGCCGAGCGTGCGGTACAGGCCGGCGAATTGCTGGAATTCCGCTTCGATTTCGCTCAGCGCTTCTTTCCAACGCTTTTTCGACAGCTTGCCGTTCGCGAAGAAGCGCCGGGTGCTGGCGACGCAGCCGACTTGCAGGCTTTCGCGTTCGATCGTGTCGAACCCGGAACCGATGATGCATTCGGTGGAGCCGCCGCCGATGTCGATCACCAAGCGGCGCTGCATCGGTTTCGGCGGCTGCGCATGCGCGACGCCATGATAGATCAAACGCGCTTCTTCGCGGCCGGACACCACTTCGATGGCGTGACCGAGCGCCGCTTCGCCCGCGGCGAGAAAGGCGCGAGGTTCGCGCAGCGCGCGCACGGTGTTCGTGGCGATCGCGCGTACGCGATGCGGCGGCAGGTCGCGGATGCGTTCGCCGAATCGAGAGAGACAATCCAGGGCGCGGCGTCGCGCGGCGTCGCTCAAGCCGCCTTGGCCGTCCAAGCCTTCGGCTAAACGCACCGTTTCGCGCAGGCGATCGATGATGCGCAACTGCCCCAGCACCATGCGCGCGACCACCATGTGGAAACTGTTCGAGCCCAGATCGATCGCAGCGATCGATTCGCCTTCCTGCAGGGGCGTCGAAGTGTTGGGCATGGGGGCGGAGGCTCCGTGACGGAGTGGGGCGGCGCGGCAGCGCGCAGACTACCAGAAGCCCCGGCGCGAGCCTACCGCGCGACGCGTTCGGCGAATCTTCGCGCGCGAGCGGCTCCGCGTCCCGCGCCTCGGCGACGTCCTTGCGTCAACCGCAGAGTTTCGCGAGCAGCGTGGACTGCGCCGAATGCGGCATCGCGTCGTCTTCGGGCTGTACGCGGACGTAGCGGCCGTCCGGCAGCAATTCCCACGCGCTGGTGTTGTCGGCAAGGTAGTTGTCCAGCACTTCGTCCTTGATGCGCTCCGCCAGCGCGGGGTCGAGGATCGGAAAGCCGGTTTCGACCCGCCGCAGCAGATTGCGTTCCAGCCAATCCGCGCTGGAGCACAACAGTTCGGGCGCGCCGTCGTTCGCGAACCACCACACGCGGCTGTGTTCGAGGAAACGCCCGACGATCGAGCGCACGCGGATGTTCTCTGAAATGCCGGGCATGCCCGGACGCAGCGTGCAGGCGCCGCGCACGATCAGATCGATCCGCACGCCCGCCTGCGAGGCGGCGTACAGCGCGCGAATCACCTGCGGCTCGTTCAAGGCGTTCATCTTCGCGACGATGCGCGCGGGTTTTCCTCGGCGTGCGCGATCGGCTTCGCGCTCGATCCGCGCGATCACGCCCGGGTGCAGCGTGAACGGCGACTGCAGTAAGCGTTTGAGCTTGATCGCGGGGGCGAGCCCCGACAATTGCTGGAAGATCAGATGCACGTCCTCGCCGATATCCGGATCGGCCGTGATCAAGCCGCAGTCGGTGTAAGCGCGCGCGGTGCCGGCGTGATAGTTGCCGGTGCTCAGATGCGTGTAGCGGCGCAGTTTTCGGCCTTCGCGACGCACGATCAGCAGCATTTTCGCGTGCGTCTTGTAACCGACCACGCCGTACACCACCTGCACGCCGGCTTCCTGCAGACGGTCGGCGAAGCGCAGATTCGCTTCTTCGTCGAAACGCGCGCGCAGCTCGATCACCACGGTCACGTCCTTGCCGTTGCGCGCGGCTTGAATCAGATGCTCGACGATCGGCGAGTCCTTGCCGGCGCGATACAGCGTTTGCTTGATCGCCAGCACGTTCGGGTCTTCGGCGGCCTGCTTGATCAACTCGAGCACCGGCGTGAACGCGTCGAACGGATGATGCAGCAGCACATCGCCCGCGGCGACCGTGTCGAAAATGGTTTCGACCTCGGGCAATTGGCGCGGATGGTACGGCGGGAATTTCAGCTCCGGGCGCTGCACCATGTCGTAGATTTGCGCGGCGCGATTGAGATTGACCGGGCCTTTGATGCGATAGACCGCGTTTTCCGGCAGCTCGAAATTCTCCAGCAGCGTGCGCACGATCGGCTTCGGGCAATCGGAGGCGATCTCCAGGCGCATGGCGCGCAGATAGCCGCGCCCGGCCAGTTCGTCGCGCAGCGCGAGCGCGAGGTTCTCGACTTCCTCTTCGTCGACGATCAATTCGGAATTGCGGGTCACGCGGAACTGATACGCGCCCTTGACTTCCATGCCCGGGAACAATTCCTCGACGAACGCTGACAGCACGGCGGACAGGAACACGAAATCGTGTTCGCCGCCGGAGACTTTCTGCGGCAATTGAATGATGCGCGACAGCGAGCGCGGCGCGCGCACGATGGCCATATGGCCGGTGCGACCGAAGGCGTCTTTGCCTTTCAACACCACCACGATGTTCAGCGACTTATTGAGAATCTTCGGGAACGGATGCGAAGGGTCGAGCCCCAACGGCGACAGCACCGGCATGATTTCGTCGCGGAAATACGCGCGCAGCCAGCGGATATGCCGCGCGGTCCAGTGCTGACGATGCAGCACGCGCACGCCGGCGTCGCTGAGCGCGGGACGCAGCACGTCGTTCCAGCAGTCGTACTGCGCTTCCACCAACTGCGCCGCGCGCTGGTGGATATGTTTGAGCAGCAGCGGATGCGGAATGCCGTCCGCCGCGGGCGGCACGCCGAATTCCTGGGCTTGGCGCACGGTCGCGGCGCGGATTTCGAAAAATTCGTCGAGGTTGGTGCAGGAGATGCACAGGTAGCGCAGGCGCTCCAGCAACGGTACCGCGGGATCCTGCGCCTGCGCCAGCACGCGGAAGTTGAAATCGAGCTGCGACAGTTCGCGGTTGAGATACAGCGAGGCGTCGCGCAGCGCGTCGTCGTCGCGCGCACGCTCGGCAGGGCCGCCTGCGGATGGGCGTACGTTCGAATTGGCGGCGGAGCGGCGTTTATCGGTCATGCGGAAGGCTCTAGGGGCGGCGCGAATCGACGGCGTGGGCGGCCTCGAAATCGTCCAGCGTTCGGCTGCGGACGCGTTCGCGTCCGAAATGGCAGGAAAAACGGCTGCCGCGGCCCACTTCGCTGTCGATGTCGAGCCGCGCCTGATGCAGGTTCAGCACGTGTTTGACGATCGACAGGCCCAGCCCGGTGCCGCCGCTTTCGCGGGAGCGGCTGGTGGAGACGCGGTAGAAGCGTTCGGTGATGCGCGGCAGATGCGAGGCGGGAATGCCGTAGCCGGTGTCCTCCACCGACAGCGTCGCGCCGTCGTCGGCGTCGCGCTCGAAGCGGATCGCGATGCGGCCGCCCGCGGGGGTGTAGCGAATCGCGTTGCTCACCAGGTTGGAGAAGGCGCTATGCAATTCCTTCACCGACCCCCACAAATCGACGCCGGCTGTGTCTTCGATCGACACCGTGTGACGCTGCTTGCTCAATGCGCGCGCTTCGCGTTCCAGCGTCGTGAGGAGCGGCGCCATCGCTACATGCTCTTCCGGCAACGCGTCCTGCGCTTCTAGGCGCGACAGCGTGAGCAAGTCTTCGACCAACTGCGTCATGCGCTGCGATTGGCGCTGCATTTCGGTCAGCATCGGCGCCCATTCCGGCTGTTCGGCGGGGTCGAGCATATCCAGATAGCCGTGGACGACGGTCAGCGGCGTGCGCAATTCGTGCGAGACGTTAGCCACGAAATCGCGGCGCATCTGTTCCAAGCGCATCAGTTTGCTCACGTCGCGCGCGACCAACAGCCACAGTTCCTCGGAATAGGGAATCAGGCGCAAGCTCAGTCGCAGCTCTAGGCGCGCGGGCGAGGCGACATCGAGCAAGGGCTCGGCGTAACGACCGCCGCTCAGCCAATGCGCGATCGGCAGCGGCTGCAGGCGCTCGCCGAGCGGCGCGCCGTGATCGCGCGGATGCTGCAGACCCAGCAGCGCCGTCGCCGCTTCGTTGAACCATTGGATACGCTGGCTGTTGCGATCGACCAACACCACGCCGTCGGGCAGGGCGGTGGCGATGGCGCGATAGGCGCGGAGCATTTCGACCAAGCGGCGGTTGCGTCCGCGCAATTCGTCCTGGCTGCGATAGAGCAGGCGGTCGAGCACGTTCCAAATGCCGCCGCCGTCGGGCGGGGCGACGCGCTGCCGCGCGGTCAGCCGCGACAGCACTTGCCGCAGTTTCCAGTAATGCCAGAGCAAGATCGCGACCGCGGCGATGGCGAGCGCCGGCCAGAGTCGATCCATCGCGAAACCGAGCGCGAGCGCGGCGCCCATCGCCAGCGCGAGCTGGGCCAGGGTTTTGCGCCATGCGGTTCGGGTGTCGTGCGTCATCGGCGGAGTCTATGCAATTCCCGCGACGATGATCCAATCGCCGCGGCCGTCGGCGGCGGCCGACGAAGGCCGGGGATCGGTCGCGGCGGGCTCAGAGCGTGGCCGAGAAGCGATAACCGGCGCCGCGCACGGTCTGCACCATGGCTTCCAAGCCCGCCGGCTCCAGGGCTTTGCGCAAGCGTCGGATATGCACGTCCACGGTGCGCTCCTCCACGTACACGTTGCCGCCCCAGACGTGGTCGAGCACTTGCGTGCGGGTGTAGACCCGGTCGGCGTGGGTCATGAAGAAATGCAGCAAGCGATACTCGGTGGGACCGATCTGGATTTGCTGGTCGCCCGCGAACACGCGATGCGAGGCGCCGTCGATGCGCAGCGTACCGACCTGGACGCTGCCGTCTTCGTCGTCGTCGCGCGAGCGGCGCAGCACCGCGCGGATCCGCGCCAGCAGTTCGCGCGCCGAAAAGGGCTTGACCACGTAGTCGTCGACCCCGGCCTCCAAACCGCCGACGCGGTCGTTCTCTTCGCCGCGCGCGGTGAGCATGATGATCGGGATGTCGCGGGTCAGGCTGTCGCGGCGCCAGCGTCGCGCCAGCTCCAGGCCGCTGGTGCCGGGGAGCATCCAGTCGAGCAGGATCAGGTCCGGCACGCGGTCGGCGATCGCCGCCTGCGCTTCCATCGCGTCCCCGGCATGGACCGGGGCGTATTCGCCCTTGCGCAGGGCGAACGCGACCATCTCGCGGATCGCGGGTTCGTCGTCGACGATCAGGATGTGCTTTTGCATAGGGCGGGGGGCTCGGCCGGAAACGGTCCGTGACGCCGAGAGTAGACGACATTTTTATGACCGAACGATGACCGCGTCGGCAACGGCGGGCGAGGTCCACAATCGAACTTCGTCGGAGCTTCGACGACGGTTCGCTGTCGCCGATGCCGCGGCGCAACCTCGATTCCGCTTGGGTCGGACGTCGAGGATCGGGCCTGATTCAGCCTTCGATGGCGTCCGCGACCTGCGGATGCAGCGCGGCGAGGCCCTTGTCGAACGTCGCCAACCGGCCGCTGCGGTGTTTCGCCAATGCCGCGAGGTAGGCGTCGGTCACTTGGCGATGCCCCAGCACGCCGGTCCATGCGATATCGGTATAGCCGAGGTCGTCGGGCCAGAATGCGTGGCGCGGGTGCAGGCAGAGCTGTTGCAGCACCGCCACCGCGCCGGCCGCGTCCTCGACTGCGCCGAAACGCAGCAGCAGACGCATCAACGTGCCCTGCGTGATCGGGCAAGTAGCGAAGCCGCCGTCGTGGGCCGCGAACCAGCGCGTCGCGGCCGGATGATGCACATGCGCGCGGTCGATCAACGCCACCAAGACGTTGCCGTCGAGCAGATAAGTGGTGCCCCGATCCGTCACGGCTCGTCGTCCAGTGCGCGGACGTCGTCTTCGGTGATCGGTTGCTTCGACGACACCAAGGGCAGACCGGTTTGCGGATGCAGGCTGTAAACCGCCGGCGCCTCGGCGACCCGATTCGCCGGCTCCGACGCCGCTAGGCCGCGTCGCAACAATTCCGCCACGGTCTGACCCAAGCTGCGCCCGGTATGCCGGGACAGGCTGGTCACGATCCGATGCAAGTCGTCGGGGAGGTCGATTGTGGTGCGCATAATCGCATCGTGATGCGACGATGCGTCGGTGTCAAGCCGAACCCCAGTCCATGCGACGAGCGCTAAGGCTCGATCGCTTCTATGCGATGGCGCCTGCTGCGGCCCGTCAGCGCCTTTTCAGCTCGTCGTCGCGTACGCCTTGGCGATGGAGTTCCAGCACGGTCGGGGTGATCGCGGCGATGCGCGCCTCGATGCGGGCGCGGGCGTAGTAGTCCAGGTCTTCGCGTTTCAGCAGGGTGTTGAGCTGCATCAGGGCGCGTTCGGGGCGGCCGTTCAGATATTCGGCTTCTGCATACGCTTCGCCGGCGCGGATCGCATCGCCCGCGACTTCGCTGGCGCGGGCGAAGGTTTTCTGGAACACCGGGTCGTCTTTCGACCGATTCAGCAGCGGGCGCAGCACCGCTTGCGCGCGCAGACCCGCGGTGCGGGTATCGCGCTCGGCCAGCAATTGCGCATAACCGAGGGCCGTGGGGCGATGCTCGGGCATGCGCTGCAGCAGCGCTTCCAGCCGGGCATCCGCCGCTTCGGCTTTGCCGGAGCGCGCCTCGGCTTCGGCCATGCCCAGCACCAACCACGGGTCGTCCGGGTATTTCGCCAACAACGGCTGCAGTTCCTTGATCGCCGCCGCGTACTGGCCATGACGCTGCCGGGCGACGGCCAGGCCGTAGCGCTGGGCTTCGTCGAGCGGGCCGCGCGCGCGTTCGCGCTCGTACTCGCGGATCGCCGCTTCGGGCGTATTCGCGCTGATCGCGCGGATGCGTTCGCGCGCCCAACCGAATTCGCGGCCGTCCCGCGCGCCGCTCGCGTTCGGCTCGCCGCCGATGCGCAGATGCGACGGCAGTAGCGGGTTCTCGCCAGTGGCGTCGGTGCCGGCGAACACCGGCGTTTCGCGCTTGAGGCCGTCCACGCGTTGTTTCACGTCGCTGATGCGCAGCGTGGTCACGGGGTGGGTGCGCAGATAATCCGGCGTGCGTTCGCGTTCGCCGCCCTGATTCACGCGAGACAGCGTTTGCATCCGCGCGAACATGCTGACCATCGCATCGGGGGCGTAACCGCTGCGGCTCAGGGTGCGGATGCCGATGCGATCGGCTTCGGCCTCGTTGTCGCGGGTGTAATCGATTTGGCGCTGCGCCGCCAGCGCTTGCGCCGACGCCAGCGCCGCCATGCTCGCATCGTCGGAGGAATTACCGCTGGATGACTGCGCGATCGCGATCGCGCCGAGCATCGCCAGCAGAATCGGCACGCTGTCTTTCTGCGCGCGCTCGACGCTGCGCAGCACATGCGATTGGGTGACGTGCGAAACCTCGTGGGCCAGCACGCTGGCGACTTCGTCCTCGCTTTCGGCGGCCAACACCAGGCCGGCGTTGGTGCCGATGTAGCCGCCGAGCGTCGCGAACGCATTGAACTGGCGGTCCTTCAGCATGAAAAACGTGAAAGGTTGGTCCGGTTTGTCGCTCGCGGCCGCGAGCCGGCTGCCGACCGACTGCAGCCAGCCGTCGATCAGCGGGTCTTCGATGGTGTAGTCGTAGTACCGCAACTGGCTGAGCATCATGCGGCCGTATTCGGCCTGCTTGACTGGCGCGAGCAGCTCGGCCGCGGAGGACCCGATATCCGGCAGGCGGTTTTCCTGCGCGGGAGCGGACAGCGCCGCGACCGTCAGCGCGAGCGCGGCGGTCAGCGACGCGACGCGGATCGACGGAACGGGCATCGGCGGGCGAAGCGAAAGACGGGGCATGAGCGGTCCGATACGTGGGGTGGGGCGCCGCGGCGGCGGAACCGACGCGCAGTGTGGCGATTCTCGCCCGAGCCGGGGGTGAACAGGGGCGGGTTCGCGACGATGCGCTCCCGTTCCGACCCGGTCGTCGCGGTGGAGTTCCGCGGGCGTGCGACCGTCGAAACGGCGCGCCCCGAAACGACACGCGACGAAACGGTGCGCGCCTCCATGGGTCGCAGCATTGCATCGGCGGGGTGGAAACGTCGCAGGCGCGCCCCCATCATCGCGGCTCATCGATCATGTCAGACGCTTCGGCGTCGGGAGCCCGCAATGCACGACCCCACCGCCGATGGCGCGCCGGCCCAGCCCCAAGCGGCCGCGACGGCGCCGATCACGCTCTACACCACGCTGATTTGCCCGTACTGCGTGGCGGCGAAGACCTTCCTGAAAAGCAAAGGCTTGAGCTGGACGGAAATCCGTATCGACACCGACCCCGCCGAACGCGAGCGCATGATCGAACGCGCGAAACGCACCAGCGTGCCGCAAATTTTCGTCGGCGATGTTCACGTCGGCGGTTTCGACGACATGATGGCGCTTCATCGCGCAGGTAAGTTCGAACCGCTGCTGGCGGGCTGAGCCGCCGCTTCTCACACGACCGACACCGGATACCCCGATGAGCCACGATTCCGAAGCCGAACGCGACCGCGTCGCCGAATTCACTGCGTTCCGCAAACGGATGAACGAACGCATCCTCGCCGAGCCCAACCAAGTCGTGCGCCGGTTCTTCGCGCTCGATACCCAAACCTATCAGGCCGGCGCGCTCGACGTAAAAACCAAGGAATTGCTGGGGTTGGTCGCGTCGTTGGTGCTGCGCTGCGACGACTGCATCAGCTACCACGTCGCCCAGTGCAAGGAGGCGGGCGTCGATCGCAACGAGATGTTCGAGGCCTTCTCGATCGGCTTGGTCGTCGGCGGGTCGATCGTGATCCCGCATTTGCGGCGCGCCGTGGATTTCCTCGATCGCTTGGAGCAGGGCGAGGCGGCCGTCGCCGCTGCGCCGGGGCACGATCACGGCTGAGCCCCGCGCTCGCGGAACTCGCGAGCGCGGTGGCGATCGCGACGCGCGAACGAAGATCGCGCGGCCGTCGAACGTGCCCCGCCGGGCCCATCGCGACGCTTGCGGAATACGCGTCCGATCCCCTCGAATCGCGCCCTTTTCGGTCTGCGGCGGCGTCGCTTCGACCAAGGTCTGAACGGCCGTTCGGGCAAGCCGCGCCGGCTTGCGGCATAATTCGTCGGTCGCGAGCCCCGTTATCCCGAGGGATTTCTCGCTTCGATCTCCCGACCTTCCCGATTTTTCGGCTCGTCGCCCGCGACGCGCCGCTCCGGACACGACTCATGACCCAAACGATCACCGTCATTCGCGGCGATGGCATCGGCCCCGAAATCATGGACGCCGCGCTGTACGTTCTCGACGCGCTCAAGACCGGCTTGACCTACGAAGAGGCCGACGCCGGCCTCGTCGCCCTCGAAAAACACGGCGAATTGTTGCCGCAGGCCACGCTCGATTCAATCCGCCGCAACCGCGTCGCGCTGAAAAGCCCGCTGACCACGCCGGTGGGCGAGGGCTTCAGCTCGATCAACGTGGAATTGCGCAAGCGCTTCGACCTGTACGCGAACGTGCGTCCGGCCAAGTCGTTCCCGAACACCAAATCGCGCTTCCCCAGCGGGGTCGATCTGATCACCGTGCGCGAAAACACCGAAGGCGCGTACATCGGCGAAGGCCAGCAGTTGTCGCCCGACGGCGAAACCGCTGTGTTGACGCAGAAAGTGACCCGCCGCGGTTCCGAGCGCATCGTGCGTTACGCCTTCGATTTGGCGCGCGCGACCGGCCGCAAGAAAGTCACCGTGGTGCACAAGGCCAATATCCTCAAATCCACCTCGGGCCTGTTCCTGAAAGTGGCGCGCGAAGTGGCCGCGCAGTACCCGGACATCCAGTGCAACGAACTGATCGTCGACAACTGCTGCATGCAGTTGGTGATGAAGCCGGAGCAGTTCGACATCATCGTCACCACCAATCTGTTCGGCGACATCATTTCCGACCTGTGCGCAGGCTTGGTCGGCGGCCTAGGGCTGGCGCCGGGCGCGAATATCGGCACCGAGGCAGCGATTTTCGAGGCCGTCCACGGTTCCGCGCCGGATATCGCCGGCAAGGGTATCGCCAACCCCTGCGCGCTGCTGCTGGGCGTCGGCCAGATGCTCGATCACGTCGGTCAGCCGGACAACGCCAACCGCCTGCGCGACGCGATCGTCGCGACGCTGGAAGCGAAAGATGCGTTGACGCCGGATTTGGGCGGCACCGGCACGACGATGTCGTTCGCGCAGGCGATCGCCAGTCGGTTGTGAGCGATACGCGCCGAATGCGCTGATCGTCCGCCGGCTAGGCCGCAATCGATCCAAACCGTTCTCGATGCAAAAAACGGGGCGCCGATGGCGCCCCGTTTCGTTTGCGGATCTCGCGTATCCGTCGACGCGAGTCGGACAATTCGTTCAATCGCGCGACTGAAGCTTCGCCAGCAGGCGCAGCAATTCCAGATACAGCCACACCAGCGTGACCATTAGACCGAAGGCGCCGTACCACTCCATGTACTTCGGTGCGCCGGCTGCGACGCCGCTTTCGATGAAATCGAAATCCAGCACCAAGTTCAGCGAGGCGATCACCACCACGAACAGACTGAAGCCGATGCCGATCAGGCCGGATTCGTGGATGTAGGGAATCTGGATCCCGAACAGGCCCAGCGCCAACGTGGCCAGATAGATCAGGCAGATGCCGCCGGTGGCGGCGGCCACGCCGAGCTTGAAGTTCTCGGTGGCCTTGATCAGGCCGGAGCGGTAGGCGAAGAGCAGGGCGAACATGATGCCGAAGGTCAGCATGACCGCCTGTAGCACGATGCCCTCGAAACGAGCGTTGTAGATGGCCGAGATCGAGCCGAGGAAGAAGCCCTCGACCAGGGCGTACAGCGGCGCGGTCACGGGAGACCACGATTTCTTGAACACGGTGACCAGGGACAGGACCAGGCCGCCGATCGCGCCGCCCCAGAGGTACACCATGGCGCCCGGCGCCACTTCGCCGGTCTCGGTCATCGTCTTCGACCACGCGAAGGCAGCGGTGAGCACGGACAACAGCAGCAGGAAGCCGGTCTTGTTGACGGTGCCGTTCAGGGTCATCGACTGGCCGTCGCGGGTGACGACGGCGCCGCTGCCGATGTCGAGGAAGGTGCTTTCCTTAAGCACGGGGTTACCGCTGCGCATAACGATCTCCGAGGAGGTGGTCTGTGTGGCGAGAGCATACCGCTTTCGCGCGCGAATTCGACCTTCGTCGCGGCCGTGACCGAACTCCGTTGACAGCTCGCGGCTCGATTACCACAATAGCGAGCTCGTTCGCCGCCGGATCGTTCCAACCGGCGGCGACCGCTCCGGCAGAAGCGGTTCGACAGCGGGGTATAGCGCAGTCTGGTAGCGCGCCTGCTTTGGGAGCAGGATGTCGGGGGTTCGAATCCCTCTACCCCGACCAAACCTTCCGGCCAATGCCGCTCCGGCCCGCTATCATGCGCTTGTGCGCCCGTAGCTCAACCGGATAGAGCACCGGCCTTCTAAGCCGGTGGTTGCAGGTTCGAGTCCTGCCGGGCGCGCCATTCGAGTCTCGGGCGCCGCGGTTTCGAGCTGGAGTCGCGCTTCATGCGGTGATGCGAGGCAGGATGCCGAGCGGCAGGGCTCCACGGATGGAATCGCTCGCACAAGTTTCAATGGTGGCTGTAGCTCAGTTGGTCGAATGAGCTGCGCCTGCGACAGCCCGGTGGGCTGTCGCGCAGCGAATGAGGGCGAGGCAGGATGCCGAGCGGCAGGGCTCCACGGATGGAATCGCTCGCACAAGTTTCAATGGTGGCTGTAGCTCAGTTGGTTAGAGTACTGGATTGTGATTCCAGTTGTCGGGGGTTCGAGTCCCCTCAGCCACCCCAAAATTCGCGCAGTCTGCTAGACTGCGCGCTTCGGGCCGTTAGCTCAGTTGGTAGAGCAGTTGACTCTTAATCAATAGGTCCAAGGTTCGAATCCTTGACGGCCCACCATTCACCGAAACGCCTGGCGAAAGCCGGGCGTTTTTCTTTCCGGTACTTTCTTCGTCGCTTCGTGTCCCGGGCGTTCTTCGCGTCGCGCGCGGACGCGCCGTCTGCGTCGACTTTCGTCCGCCCGAACCCGGCGCCGCCCGCGCCGCTATCGTCGATCGCGCACAGCGCCTAAAATGATCGCCAAGCGAGAGTGGCGAAATTGGTAGACGCAACAGATTTAGGTTCTGTCGCCGCAAGGTGTGGGGGTTCGAGTCCCCCCTCTCGCAGATGTCTCGGGTCGTCTCATGCCGACGCCGTCGGTCGGAGGGTCGATCGCGCGAGGGATCGATGCCCTATGTCCGACGCCGTATTTCCGAGACCTGAGCCCTCGAAACCTAGCGGCCGGGGCGGGAATCGGCGAAACTAGTCCGTTCCGCTGGTTGGTCGCCGTCGTGCGTCCTCCCGGCTTTCGAGGCCTCCGGCCCGCACCGTCCACCACGTTCATCGGCCGCCGCCGCGCGCGAGGCCGCAGGAGTCGTCAGCAATGCAAGTGTCAGTCGAAACCTTGGGTAACCTCGAACGCCGCGTGACCCTGCGCGTGCCGACCGAGCGGGTCGAGAGCCAAATCGGCGGCCGTCTCCGCGAAATCGCCCGCACCGCCCATATGAAGGGCTTCCGTCCCGGCAAAGTGCCGGCCAAGGTGATCGAACAGCGCTACGGTTCGCAAGTGCGCAGCGAAGTGCTGGACGAGCTGCTGAGCCAGGGCTTCGACCAAGCCGTGCGCGAGAACGAGCTGCGCATCGCCGGCCAGCCGCGCATCGAGCCTGCGAACGATGGCGGCGAGGGCGAATTGGCCTACGTGGCCACCTTCGAGGTGATGCCCGATTTCGGCGAGATCGATGTCGCCAAGCTGCAGGTCGTGCGCCACGTCGCCGACGTGACCGAGGCCGATATCGATCGCATGATCGAGAATCTGCGCCTGCAGCGCCGTAGCTGGACCCTGGTCAATCGTCCGGCCCAGGCCAACGATGCGGTCGACGTGGAAACCTGGTCGGTGGTCGACGGCGTGCGCATGCCGGCCGAAGGCGCCGAGCGCGGCGTCACCCTGATCGGTTCCGGCGCGATGTTCTCTGAGATCGAGAACGGCCTCGTCGGCATGAGCGCCGGAGAAGAAAAGTCCCTGAACGTGCAGTTCCCGGCCGATTGGCGGGTGCCGCAGCTCGCCGGCAAGTCGGCCGAGGTCAATCTGAAGGTCGAGGGCATTTCCGAGTCGGTGATGCCCGAGGTCGACGCCGAATTCATCAAGAGCTTCGGCGTGAAGTCGGGCGATATGGCCCAGTTCCGGGTCGAAATCCGCAATAACCTCGAGCGCGAGCTCAAGGGCGCGCTGATGAATCGCCTGCGTCGCGAAGTGGGCGAGCAGTTGGTCGCCGCCTACGCGCACGTCGAAATGCCGCCGCGCTTGGTCGACAACGAAGCCCGCGCCCTGTTGGCGCAGACCGTCGAGCAGGCCCGCCGCCAAGGCCGTCAGGTCGAGCCGCCGGCCGAGGCGTATCTGGATTTCATCGAGCCGGCGCGCAAGCGCGTGCTGGTCGCGCTGCTGGTCGGCGAAACCGCTCGCCGCAACGCCCTGTCGCTCGACCCGCGCCGCTTGAACGAAACGCTGCGTTTGATCGCCTCGACCTACGAAGAACCGCAGCAGGTCATTGATTTGTACCGCAACGACCGCAATCTGATGGCCGGTCTGCAGAACCGCGTGATGGAAGAGCAGGTGATCGATTGGATCGCCGAGCGCGCCCAGCACACCGAGCAGACGCTGTCGTTCCAGGAAGCGATCACGCCGCAATAAGGCGGATCGCGCGGCTCGCGGCCTGCCCGCGGGCCCCGGAACCCCCTCACGCCCGACCGGATGCCCGCATGAGCCACGACCTCAAAGCCTTGAACCTCGTCCCGATGGTGGTCGAACAGACCAGCCGCGGCGAACGGGCCTACGACATCTACTCGCGCCTGCTCAAAGAGCGCGTGATCTTCCTCGTCGGCGGCATCGACGATTACATGGCGAACGTGATCGTCGCCCAATTGCTGTTCCTGGAAGCGGAAAATCCGGAAAAAGACATCAGTCTGTACATTAATTCGCCGGGCGGCATCGTCACCTCGGGCATGGCGATCTACGACACCATGCAGTTCATCAAGCCGGACGTCAGCACGATTTGCGTCGGCCAGGCCGCCAGCATGGGCGCCCTGCTGCTCGCGTCCGGCGCGAAGGGCAAGCGCTATGCGCTGCCGAATTCGCGGGTGATGATCCACCAGCCGCTGGGTGGCTTCCAGGGCCAGGCGACCGATATCGACATCCATGCCCGCGAAATCTTGGGCATGAAGCAGCGCCTGAACGAGATTCTGTCCAAGCACACCGGCCAGGCCATCGACACCATCGCCCGCGACACCGAGCGCGACAACTTCAAGAGCGCGGAAGCCTCCCGCGACTACGGATTGGTCGACCACGTGCTCGAACGTCGCCCCGAAGATTCGATCCAGTCGGTCTGACGGCCTTCCAGCGGACGTTCTAACCCTTTGATCCGAATGGAAATGCATTTCCGGGCCGCGATCCGCTTGCGGCCTGGGATGCGGATGCTATTCTCCCGATACCCACGAAGCGCAGAAACGACAGCAGCATGAGCGACGACCGGCAAGGCCGCAGCGGCGATAGCAACAAGATCCTCTATTGCTCGTTTTGCGGGAAAAGCCAACACGAGGTCCGCAAACTGATCGCGGGCCCCAGCGTGTTCATTTGCGACGAATGCGTCGAGCTGTGCAACGACATCATTCGCGAAGAACTCGAAGAGAAGGCGCAGGCGACCCGCAGCCACCTGCCGAAGCCGCGTGAGATCCTCGAAGTGCTCGATCAGTACGTGATCGGCCAATCGCGCGCCAAGAAGACCCTGGCGGTAGCGGTCTACAACCATTACAAACGCATCGAAAGCCGTCAGAAGAACGACGACATCGAGCTCGCCAAGTCGAACATCTTGCTCATCGGCCCGACCGGCTCGGGCAAGACGCTGTTGGCCGAAACGCTGGCCCGTTTGCTCAACGTGCCGTTCACCATCGCCGACGCCACCACGCTCACCGAAGCCGGTTACGTCGGCGAGGACGTGGAAAACATCATCCAAAAACTGCTGCAGAAGTGCGACTACGACGTCGAGAAAGCGCAGCAGGGCATCGTCTATATCGACGAAATCGACAAGATCTCGCGCAAGAGCGAGAACCCGTCGATCACCCGAGACGTGTCGGGCGAGGGCGTGCAGCAGGCGCTGCTGAAGTTGATCGAAGGCACCGTCGCAAGCGTGCCGCCGCAGGGCGGGCGCAAGCATCCGCAGCAAGAATTCCTGCAGGTCGATACCCGCAATATCCTGTTCATCGTCGGCGGCGCGTTCGCCGGTTTGGACAAGATCGTGCAGCAGCGCAGCACCGAGGCCGGCGGGATTGGTTTCGGCGCCAAGATCAAGAGCACCGAGCGCAAGGCCGACCTGAGCAAACTGCTGTTCGATGTCGAGCCCGAGGATTTGATCAAGTTCGGTTTGATTCCGGAGTTCGTCGGCCGCTTGCCGGTCGTCGCGACCCTGGAAGAGCTCGACGAAGCCGCGTTGATCAAGATTCTGACCGAGCCCAAGAACGCGATCAGCAAGCAGTTCAAGAAGCTGTTCGAAATGGAAGGCGTCGAACTCGAATTCCGTCAGGACGCGCTGTCGGCGATCGCGCGTAAGGCGCTCAAGCGCAAAACCGGCGCCCGCGGCCTGCGCACCATCGTGGAATCGGTGCTGCTCGACACGATGTACGACCTGCCGTCGCTGGAGAACGTCAGCAAGGTGGTGGTCGACGAATCGGTGATCGAACACAAGTCCGAGCCGTACATGATCTATCAAACCCCGCCGAGCAAGGTCGCCTCCGGCGACTGATTCTCGATCTCGGCGATACATGCGACGGCGGCGCTGCGCGAGCAGGCCGCCGTCGTCGTTTCAGGGGGGCGCTGCGCGGCCCTCGATCGATCCGTGTCGTCCATGCCCGTCGACGGACGCGCGCATTTTCCGCTTGCATCCGCCGCCCGCAGGCCCCATAACCGCAGCAACGCCCTCCCCACGGGCTTTCGAGACGAGGCAGACGACATGACCAGCGCCGCCAGCGATACCTTCGAACTGCCGGTTCTGCCGCTACGCGATGTGGTGGTGTTCCCGAGCATGGTCATCCCGCTGTTCGTCGGCCGCGAGAAGTCGATCAAGGCGCTCGATCGCGCGATGGACGCCGATAAACGCATCTTGTTGGTCGCGCAGAAATCGCCCGAAACCGACGATCCCAGCGCCGGCGATCTGTACGAGATCGGCGCGTTGGCGCAGGTGCTGCAATTGCTGAAATTGCCCGACGGCACCATCAAAGTGCTGGTCGAAGGGCTTTCGCGCGTGCGCGTGAGCGAGGTTCGCGACGACGACGGCGCCTTGACCGGGCGCGCGCAAATCGTCGAAGTCGCACAGCAGCACGAAGCTCGCGAAGTCGATGCGATCGTGCGTTCGTTGATGGGCCTGTTCGAGCAGTACATCAAGACCAATCGCAAGATCCCGCCGGAATTGATGCAGACGCTGTCGGGCATCGACGAGCCCAGCCGCCTCGCGGATCACATCGCCGCGCATTTGAGCGTGCGTCTGCAGGAGAAACAGCGTCTGCTGGAAGCGGCCGACGTCGCCGAGCGCCTCGAATTGCTGGTCGGTTTGATCGACGGCGAGATCGACGTGCAGCAGTTGGAGAAACGCATCCGCGGCCGCGTGAAATCGCAGATGGAAAAAAGCCAGCGCGAGTACTATCTCAACGAGCAGATGAAGGCGATCCAGAAGGAACTGGGCGAGCTCGACGACGCGCCGAACGATATCGACGAGATCACCCGCAAGATCGCCGAAGCGGGCATGCCCAAGCCGGTGGAAACCAAGGCGAAAGCCGAGCTCAACAAGCTCAAGCAGATGTCGCCGATGTCCGCGGAAGCGGCGGTGGTGCGCAATTATCTCGACTGGCTGCTGGGCGTGCCGTGGAAGAAGCGCACCAAGGTGCGTAAAGACCTCAAACTCGCGCAGGACACGCTCGACGCCGATCATTACGGCCTGGAGAAAGTCAAAGAACGCATCCTCGAATACCTCGCGGTGCAAACCCGCGTGAAGCAGATGAAGGGCGCGATTCTGTGCTTGGTCGGCCCGCCGGGCGTGGGCAAAACCTCGCTGGGGCAGAGCATCGCGAAGGCCACGAACCGTAAGTTCGTGCGCATGTCGTTGGGCGGCGTGCGCGACGAGGCGGAAATCCGCGGGCATCGACGCACCTACGTCGGTTCGATGCCGGGCCGCATCGTGCAGAATTTGAATAAAGTCGCGAGCAAGAACCCGCTGTTCGTGCTCGACGAAATTGACAAGATGTCGATGGATTTCCGCGGCGACCCGTCGGCGGCGCTGCTGGAAGTGTTGGATCCCGAACAGAACAGCGCGTTCAACGACCATTACCTCGAGGTCGATCTCGATCTGTCGGAGGTGATGTTCGTCGCGACCTCCAATTCGCTGAACATTCCCGGCCCGTTGCTCGATCGCATGGAGGTCATTCGTATTCCGGGTTACACGGAAGAGGAGAAGCTCAACATCGCGACGCGTTACCTGCTGCCGAAGCAGTTGAAAGCGAACGGTTTGAAGGAGTCGGAACTGTCGATCGCCGAAACCGCGATCCGCGACATCGTGCGTTTCTATACGCGCGAATCCGGCGTGCGCAATCTCGAGCGCGAAATCTCGAAGATTTGCCGCAAGGTGGTGAAGGAAATCGCGTTGGCTGGTCCGCAGCAGACGACGAAAAAGGCGGCGAAACCCGCTAAAGCCGCCGCGTCGAAGAGCGCGAAAGTCGCGAAGGCTTCGAAGGGCGCGAAGGCGATCGTGTCGGTGTCCGTGGATTCGAAGAATCTCGAGAAATACCTCGGCGTGCGTCGCTTCGATTTCGGCCGCGCCGAGAAAGACAACGAAGTCGGCATGGTCACCGGTTTGGCGTGGACCGAAGTCGGCGGCGATCTGCTGCAGATCGAGTCGACGCTGATGCCGGGCAAGGGGCAATTGATCCTGACCGGTCAGCTCGGCGACGTGATGAAGGAATCCGCATCGGCCGCGCTGTCGGTCGTGCGCGCGCGCACCGAACGTCTCGGCATCGATGTCGACTTTCTGCAGAAGCTCGACGTGCATCTGCACGTGCCGGACGGCGCGACGCCGAAAGACGGCCCGAGCGCGGGCATCGCGATGACGACCGCGTTGGTATCGGCGCTGACCAAAGTGCCGGTGCGCGCCGATGTGGCGATGACCGGCGAGATCACGCTGCGCGGCAAAGTCACCGCGATCGGCGGCTTGAAGGAAAAACTGCTCGCGGCGCTGCGCGGCGGCATTCGCACCGTGCTGATTCCCGAGGAAAATCGCAAGGATCTGACCGATTTGCCGAAAACCGTCACGCAGAAAATGAAGATCGTGCCGGTGAGCTGGATCGACGAAGTGCTCGACCTCGCGTTGGAACGTCCGATCGCTCCGCCGAATGCGGAATCGAAACGCGAAACCGACGCGATCGAAACGGAGACGTCGTCGGCATCGACGTCGCCGCAGGCTTTCGATGAAGTGAAACATTGACGGACAGCTTCGTTTCGCGGCGCATCGCTCGCATCGCGCGATGCGTTCGCTTCGCGCATGAACGCTCGCGTTTTCGTCGCGTTTTTTGCGGTTTTTCCGACCCGATTTCCTTGCGCCCTCGGTTTCGCGCTGGTATAAAGTCGGCCCACGCACGTTCCGCGTCGCGCACGATTCGCGTGCAGACGTTCGCATCGCGCCAGCGCGCACGACGAGAGTCGAACGCTGCCGCTCTTCTTTCCCCCTATCCGGAGTTCCCCAATGAACAAAGCCGAGTTGGTCGACGCGATCGCCGAAGGCGCCTCCATTTCGAAAGCCGATGCCGCGCGCGCGCTGGATGCGACCGTCGCCGCCATCACGCAGGCCCTGAAGAAAGGCGACAGCGTCAGCGTCGTCGGTTTCGGCAGCTTCGTGGTCCGCACTCGCGCCGCGCGCGTGGGCCGTAACCCGAAGACCCGCGAAGAGATCCATATCCCGGCCGCCAACAATCCGACCTTCAAGGCTGGCAAAGCACTGAAGGATGCCGTAAACTAAGCGGCTCATCCCGCAGGGGTGCTTAGCTCAGCGGTAGAGCGTCTCCTTTACACGGAGAGGGTCGGGGGTTCGAACCCCTCAGCACCCACCAGGGAGAAGCCTTATCGGGCGATCGGTTTCGGGTACACTACGCGGCCTTCGGGCCGGTACCGAAATCGGTCGAATGGATCGAGTCCACAAGGCTCGGTCCGCAAGTTTCAGCGCGGAGTGGTAGTTCAGTCGGTTAGAATGCTGGCCTGTCACGCCGGAGGTCGCGGGTTCGAGTCCCGTCCACTCCGCCATTCATTCAGCAAAATCAGTAAGATATAGAAAATATCTGATCTTGCCCCACATAAAAGCCCACATGCAAATGTGGGCTTTTATGTTTTTTGCTCGATGCGTATTGCATTCCGCCTCCGCAATGCGATGTGATGGGCGCGCACGCTCCCGTTTGTCTACTGTCCAAGCCGTGATGGCTGCGGGTATGAATTCTTCGACCGCTTCCGGTTCTGATGCCGATGATGATCTTCGAGCCTCGTTCGAGGTCTCTTGGCATCGCGACGAGGATTGGCCGCCGTTTCCCAAGAATCGGGAGGGCGGTCGTTTGTGGCAATACGGAGCGACAACCGCGCAGCGTCGGGAATGGTCGCCGGAGGTGGTGGGCGCTATTCCGAAGGCGCTTGCGGCAAAACTCGATCTGCCTCGCTTTCAACCCGCGCTGGGAAGAGTGCTCGACGCATATCGCTATTGCGACGAGACCCTCCATGGACTACTCGCTGCAAGCGCGGTCCTCGCGCAAGTCGAGGCGGCGCGGGAAGCAGTCCATCAAGCGTTCATGCACATCATCCACTTTCCTCCGCAGGCCAAAGCGTTGCTTCAGCAACTCACGCCGGAGCAGACGCCGTATGCGCGGCACGCCGATGCCCTGTTGGCGCGTGCGCACGACCTGGATCAAATCCTGCGCGACGTGAATGCCGTCTACCTCCGGCTGGACGAGGAATTTCGACCGAAACCCGGACGCCCGCCGGTATGGCATCGAGACGCCTTGCTCGCCGATCTGTGCGATCTGGCGAATTTCCATGCGATCACGTCATTCAAGCAGCGCGAGGCTGGCGAAATCGCGCAGTCGATTCTGCAGGGGGCGGGCATCGATGTTCCCTCGGAGTTGCATGAAGTACTGCGGATCGTGCGCCGGGTTCGTCGCGAGCGGGCGGCCGCGGACGCGCGCGCAAGCACCGAGGAAGCGAGCGCCTCACAGGGGTAAGAAATCCACCGAAACCGACCGGCATTTTCGACCGTGACTCGGGTCCGGTCGTGTGAACAATCGGACATCGCTGCATCTCGCAGCGGCTTGCATCGACCGACGCAAGCCCATGACAGAGAGACCATGCGATGCCGACCTCCCTCTCCTCGTCCGCACCGGGCGACCTGATCCTCGAACGTTTGCCGCAAGTCCGCGGCCGCACCGGGTTGTCGCGTTCTGAGATATACCGCCGTATCGCGCTGGGCGAGTTCCCCGCGCCGATCAAGCTGGGACTGCGCGCCAGCGCCTGGAGCAAGCACGAGATCGATGCGTGGATCGCCGAACGCATCGCCGCGCGCGGCGCGAAGGGGGCGGCATGACGCCCTCCGCGCACGATTCCGGTACGGTGCGCCCCCCACGTCCGATCGCTCTGCGGAACGCGCCAAAGCGCTTGCCGGCACGCTGGCGTCAGCGTTTGCCGGCGCCGGAGGCGTACTACCGCCAGCGCATCCCGAGCCTGGGCGCGCTCCGTCGCGACGGTTGGGCGCAAGGGCTGTGCCCGTTTCACGAGGATCACCATCCGTCGCTCTCGGTGCAGCTCGATCACCCCCGAGGCGGCTGGGTCTGCTTCGCCGGCTGCGGGAGGGGCGATCTGATCGCCTTCCATATGCGATTGACGACTCTGCCGTTCGTCGATGCCGTCCGCGATTTGGTGGAGAACGCCCGATGAGCGCCGACACGACCGCATCGCCGCGCCGCGAGACGCCGGAGCAGGCTGCGCGACGCCTAGGCGTCGCGCGCTTGCGACAAGGCTTCCTTCTGCAAGCGGTGTACGCCTACTGCGCTGCCGACGGCGAGATTCTGTTCTGGCGCGTGCGGATGAAGCACCCGAACGGTAAGAAGCACATTCCGGCGATGCACTGGGACGGCACGCGTTTTCTTCCGGGTGAGCCGGCGTTCCCGGCGGGGATGAAGCCCGTCTACCGCCTCCCCGAACTGCTCGCGAGCCGAGGCCCGATCTACTACGTCGAAGGCGAGAACAAGGTCGATGCGTTGCTCGCGCGCGGCGTGATCGCCACGACCAGCGGAAGCGCGACCTCGGCGCGGGGCGTCGATTGGAGTCACGCGCAGGGGCGCGATGCGGTGGTGTTCCGCGATTACGACACGGCAGGATTGGGCTACGCGCGAGACGTGACGCGTGCGCTGCAGGCTTGCGGCGCGGCGTCGATCGCGTGGATCGATGTCGCCGCCTTGGGAGTGCCCGAAAGCGGCGACGTGATCGATTGGTTCGAGGCCCATCCCGAGGCGGGCGCGGCCGAACTGGACGCCTTGCCGCGCCTGCCGGCCCCGCACCTGGGCGACGCCGCCGTCATACCGCAGAGGCCGGCGCCCCCCAAGCGTGTCCCTGTCGCCCCGGAACCGCTCTACCGGCCACCGCTGCGCGCCGCCGCGTACCCCTTGCACGCCCTGGGGAGCGTGTTGGGAGGCGCGGCGAGGCGAATTCGGGAGGTCGTCCAATCGCCTGACGCGCTGTGCGGGCAATCGCTGCTCTCCGCGGCCAGTCTGGCCGTGCAATCGCTCGCCGATGTGGAGATCGATGGCAGGCGCGAACCGTTGAGCCTGTGGTGCGTCTCCATCGGCGATTCCGGCGAGCGTAAGAGCGCGACCGATGCGGCGTCGCTGCGGGCGCACCGGGAGCGGGAGCGCGCCCTCGCCGACGATCACCGCACCGAGTCCGCCGCTTACGAGGCTGAGGCGAGCGTCTACAAGGCCGCTGTGCGCAAGATTGAGAGCAAAGGCGACGCCGCGGAGATACGAGCCGCACGCAAAGCGCTCGGCGCACCGCCGCAACGGCCGTTGGACCCCTGGCTGCTGCTGGGCGAACCGACGCTGGAAGGACTCCATCGCGTCTACCAGCGTGGTCGGCCCAGCATCGGCTTGTTCAACGACGATGCCGGCGACTTCCTCAACGGGCACGCAATGGGGCGCGATAACCGCGCGAAGTCGGCGGCGGGCCTCTCGCGCCTGTGGGATTGCGGGGAGTTCTCGCGCGTGCGGGCCGGCGAAGGCGTGGCCAAGTGCTACGGCCGTCGATTGGCGATGCACGTCATGGTGCAGCCGGTGATCGCCGAGCGCGTGTTGTCCGACGATCTGCTGGTGCGGCAAGGCTTCCTGGCGCGTTGCCTGTTGGCGTGGCCGGATTCGACCATCGGCACCCGGCGGTATGTGTCGGAGGACTTGGCCGCCGATCCGGCCCTACACGCGTATTGGCAGTGCATGCACGCGCGTCTGGGCCTGCCGGCGGCGCTGCGCACGGGCGCGCGCAACGAACTGAGTCCGCGGGTACTGACGTTGACCCCGCAGGCCAAGAACGCCTGGATCGATCTGGCGGATGGGATCGAAGCGCAGATGGCGGTGCGCTTCGTCGATGTGAAGGCGTGGGCCGGTAAGGCGGCCTCGCAAGCGTTGCGCATCGCCGGCGTGTTGACGTTGATCGACGATGCGCACGCGGAGATTATCGAGCGCGAGACGCTCGAACGCGCGAGCGCGCTGGTGAACTATCACCTCCACGAAGCGGCGCGCATCGTCGGCACCGCCCACGTGCCGGAACGCATCAAGGATGCGGATGCCCTCATCGGGTGGTGCCGACAGACCGGGCGCGAATACCTCTACTCCGCGGATGCGCTCCGTCGCGGGCCGAGCGCGCTGCGCACGCGCGAGGCGTTCCTGGCGGCAATGACGTTGCTGGAGTCGGCCGGTTGGGTCGAGCGGATGGCCAGCGGTTCGGTGCTGGACGGCAAGCCGCGCGGGCGTGTGTGGCGATTGCGGACGGAGGTCTTGGCAAGCTGAGGCGGTTCGCGGCGACGATTCGCAGCGAATCGCAGCGGTTCGCGCCGATTCGCATCCGCGAAACGGGGGATTCGATCGCGCTCTGGGATCGCTTGAGACCTCGCGAGACACGTTGTCGGCGCCGATTCGCAGAATTCGCAGAATTCGCAACCCATACGGTGGTCTATTTCTGGAAACGTGGGGCAGCGACGCCCCCGCACGCGCCGCCTGCGGGGTGCGTCAAACAGCCCTGTGTGAGGTGGATCGCATCGCGGATCGCGGTGATGCGGTGAGGCGCTTTCGCGCAATGGACGCGTTGCGCGGTCGAGCGTCGATGCTATTTTGGATCATAGAAGACCATCGCGGACGTCGCGCTGCGGGCAGGTTTGCGCGCGCCCCGTGCGTACGCCATGCTGCAAGCTGCGCCTATCGGTCCGTCGTTCCTTTTTGTCTGTATCTCTTGAAGAGAGAGATAGAGAGGCGGAGATATTCGATTCGCTGCGCGAATCGCCCCGAACCGCGCGAGGCACCGACTGCCGTGGCGATCGGGGCGCGTCTGGTGCCTTCCGAACACGGCGTCGATGCGATCCCGACTGCGGTACACGGCATCGTGGTGACGCAGTTCGGACGCACGCTGACGCGCAGGCAAGACAAAAGGGAGAGATGCGCCAGAGCGCGGCGGCAACGCGAGTGCCCGAAAAGCGCGGCACGACGAAACGCGCCGGCAAGTCGTTGAATCGAAAGGGATCGAACGCGAGCGCCATCGGCGACGAGGACGGATGGTCGTCGCGAAGATGAACGCAATGGCCAGATTGGGCCAGAGGGGTTTGAATGCGCCTCCCTCAGAACGGTATCGGCGCCTGGCGACGGCGTCCGCAGTCGTCTCAGGGCCGCTTGCGGACATCGGCTCCCCCGGTCTGCCGGTTCCATTCTTGCGCTCTTTCTGCCGTGCAGCCGCAAGAATGCGAAAAACCCTGATATCTGAGCAGTAAGTG
The DNA here is from genome assembly GCA_008015835.1 of Lysobacter sp. GTDB lineage: Bacteria > Pseudomonadota > Gammaproteobacteria > Xanthomonadales > Xanthomonadaceae > Lysobacter_I. Next base: position 12,708 of record SSGH01000052.1, on the reverse strand, counting down.
GCTTCCACGATATGTCTGGGAGTCCCGCATATTGATCGGTCGCTTGGAACTTTGACGTGACTATTCCATGAGAAAAACGAACTGGCCCTGAAATTCTTTTCGATTTCAGCAACGCTTAATCGGGAAGTGGGATGAAAACTGCATTCATAAGCGATGTGTGCTGCGGTCGATATGCAATGAAGGCGACTTTGCTGCGGAAATGCCGATATCATTAATTAAGCGCGTGAGCAGGCATTGCGTAGTTTGAGTTTGACTCTGACGCTTTGGAGCGGGTGGAAGCGATAGCTAACGATGTGATAGGTCGATTGAATTGAGAGGCAAAATAAATTGACCTGTCTCATCTCGTGAGATTGAATTTGACTAAAGTGTGCAGTCATATAGGCTTGTCTTATCGCACGGTGCGATGGTTGGTTGCCGACATCAGGGGATTGCATGCAAAGGTGCTATGCGCATTCCACGGATCGACATGACAAGCAGGACTGGCAGCCGCTTGATGAACATTTGATCGGCGTTGGAGCGCGGGCGCGCACAGCGGCGGATGTATTCGGTGTGGGTGCGTTGGCCGAAGCCGCGGGCCTGCTGCACGATCTGGGCAAGTATACGGATGGTTTCCAGGCGCGGCTGGAGGGGAAGGCGCCGAAGCTCGACCACGCGACGCACGGTGCGCGTGAGATCATCGCCCGCTATCCGCGGATAGCGCCGGTGATGCACCTGCTCGCCTATGCCATTGCCGGCCATCACGCCGGGTTGGCCAATGGCCGCAATGGGGAGGGGCGGCGCACGTCGCTCGCAGATCGACTGGTGAAGGCGCTCCCGCCGCTGCTCGACGACTGGCGCAGCGAACTGCGTTTGCCGTCCGAAGAGGCGCTGGTTGCTGCCACGATGCGCCTCAAGCCGGTGCCGCAGCGCGCCGGCTTCCAGTTGGCGTTCCTTGTCCGCATGCTATTCTCGGCGCTGGTCGATGCCGATTACCTCGATACCGATGCGTTCTACCGCCGCATCGATGGCCGGCCGTTTCGGCAGGATGCGCCGCCTTCCCTCGACGCATTGCGTGATCGACTGGATGCCTGCCTCGCGCAACTGGCGGGCGGCGGGGGCGGCGAGGTGCACCGATTGCGTCAGGAGGTGTTGGGTGAGGTCCGTGCCGGCGCCGCGCGCGCACCGGGACTGTTCTCGTTGACCGTGCCGACCGGCGGCGGCAAGACGCTCGCCTCCATGGCCTTCGCGCTCGACCATGCCATCGCGCACGGATTGCGGCGCGTCATCTACGTGATCCCCTTCACCAGCATCATCGAACAAAATGCGGCGGTCTTCCGCCGGGCCTTCGCGGATCTGGGCGAAGCCGCGGTGCTCGAACACCACAGCGCGCTGGCCGACGATCCCGGGAAAGCGCCGGAAGCGCAGGATAAACTGCGCCGCGCGATGGAGAACTGGGACGCGCCGATCGTCGTCACCACGGCCGTGCAGTTCTTCGAGAGTCTGTTCGCCGACCGGCCGTCGCGCTGCCGCAAGCTGCACGCCATCGCCGGCAGCGTCGTCGTGCTGGACGAGGCGCAGATGCTGCCACCTGCGCTGCTGCGGCCCTGCGTGGCGGCCATCGACGAACTCGCACTCAACTATCGCACCAGCGTCGTGCTGTGCACCGCGACCCAGCCGGCGTTGTGTCGCGAGGACGGCTTCGTAGACGGGCTCGACGGGGTGCGCGAGCTGGTCGTCGACCCGCCTGCGCTGTATCGCCGGTTGCAGCGCGTCCGGGTTCGCGACATCGGGCCGTGTGACGACGCCGACCTGGCGCAGCGGTTGCGTGAACGCCCGCAGATCCTGTGCATCGTCAACTCGCGCCGGCATGCCCGCGCGCTTTACGAACGGATCGCCGATTGCGCGGGCGCCGTGCACCTGAGCACGCTGATGCATGCGCGTCATCGCAGTGCGGTGCTGGCCGACGTGCGCCGCCGCCTGCGCGAGGGCGAACCCTGTCGGGTCGTGTCGACCTCGCTGATCGAGGCCGGCGTGGACGTGGATTTCCCGTGCGTGCTGCGCGCGGAGGCGGGCCTTGATGCGATCGCGCAGGCGGCCGGGCGCTGCAATCGCGAAGGGCGCCGCCCGGTCGAGGACAGCGAGGTGCTCGTGTTTTCCTCGTCGGAACACGCACCGCCGCACGAACTGGCCCGTTATGCCCAGGCCTACCGCACCACCGCCCGCCACCACGGGCAGGATCTGCTCGGCCTTGATGCCGTGCGGGCCTACTTCCAGGAGATGTACTGGCAGAAGGGCGACAACGGGCTGGACCAGAAGGGATTGCTGGCGCTGGTGAAGGATTGCCGACACGACAATCTGCCGTTCGAGACCCTCGCGGCCGGCTTCCGGATGATCGACAGCCCGCTGAAGCCGGTGATCGTTCCGTTCGCGGTGACGGCCGATGGACGTGTCGTTCCGGATGCGATTGCGCACGAAGCGCTGGCAGCGCTGGAAGCGGGCGATCCCCAGCGTCGCGTCGGCGCCATCTCCCGTGTGCTCCAGCCCTATCTGGTGCAGTTGCCCGAGCCCGCCCTGGCCGACCTGAAGCGATACGGCGCCGTGCAGGCCGTCCGCCCGGAACGCTTCGGCGACGAGCAATTCCTCCGCCTGATGCTGCCGGCGTATTACGACCCGAGGTTCGGGGTGCGTTGGGAAGATGCTACCGAGATTCCGCCCCAAGACTGCATTTTCTAATTCAATGCAATTGTGGCCCGAAGGGTCACAATTGGTGTTCAATGCTAATGTTACCCGAAGGGTAACCTTGTCGTGCTATCTATTGACCTCTAGCGGCGCTTGCGATACGGTGCCGCCAAAAGTGAAGGCCCCAAGCGTCTGCATCGCTTGAGGCCTTCGGGGCAATCAGCGCCTTCGGGTCGAGGGCGGCATAGGTAGCAATGAAGCGCTATCAGAGGAGGACTCAATTTGCCTTGCATGCATCTGACGACAAGATGAGTGCTCGCGGTTTACCCCGCGCAACCTGATCACGTTGCGCGGGGTAAACCCTAAAACATCGAAGTGCTAGGCGCAATTGACTTCACAGTCGCATCCGAATCAGGTGGTGCGTGGATAGAAACAATGCGAGTGTCCCCCGCAGGGCGCTTGAGGTGCTGAGGCCCCCTGCCGATGTAAATCGGCAGGGGGCGTGAAAAGGAATACCAAAACAAAGTCACAGGGGAGTTCGTCATGTCCTACGGCATCCGCCTCCACGTCTGGGGCGATCGCGCCTGTTTCACCCGGCCGGAGATGAAGGTCGAGCGCGTGTCCTACGACGTCATCACGCCGTCCGCGGTGCGCGGCATCCTCGAAGCGATCCACTGGAAGCCGGCGATCCGCTGGCATGTGGATCGTATCCAGGTGCTCAAGCCCGTCCGTTTCGAGTCGATCCGGCGCAACGAGGTCGGCGGCAAGCTGTCGGCCGCCGCGGTGGCCAAGGCGATGAAGGCCGGGCGGACCGAGGGTCTGGCGACGGTGATCGAGGACGATCGCCAGCAACGCGCCGCGACCGTCCTGCGCGACGTGGCCTACGTGATCCACGCTCATTTCGACCTGACCGATCGTGCGGGCCCCGACGACAACGTCGGCAAGCATCTGGACATCTTCAACCGTCGCGCACGCAAGGGGCAGACCTTCCATGCACCGTGCCTGGGGACGCGCGAGTTCCCGGCGGCGTTCGCCCTCGTCGAGGCAGACACCGATGTGCCGGGCGTCGATCCCGCGCTCTCTGGCGAGCGCGATCTGGGCTGGATGCTGCACGACATCGATTTCTCCGACGGCAAGACGCCCCGTTTTTTCCGCGCGCGGATGATCGATGGCCTCATCGAAGTTCCGCCGTTCGACGGCGAGGGGGGGCGGGCATGATCCTGGCCGCGCTGAACGACTACTACGGGCACCTGTTCGCGGCACAGACGCCGGGCCTGTCCGCATCCGGTTACAGCCAGGAAAAGATTGCGTACGCCCTCGTCCTCGATACGGAAGGGCGTCTGGTCTCGGTGGACGACCTGCGTGATCTGTCGGGCAAGAAGCCGATGCCGATATCGCTGAGCGTGCCGCAAAAGCCAACCGGCGGAACTTCAAACATTGCGCCCAAGAAGTTTTGGGACAAGACCAGTTACGTGCTCGGTGTGAGTGCGACCAGCAAGCGCGCCGATCAGGAGCACACGGCATTCAAGGAACTGCACCTGCGCATGCTGGCGGGCACCGACGATCCGGGTCTGCAGGCACTGGCGGCATTTCTTGAGTCGTGGACGCCGGTCGACTTCACTGGAAGCCCGCACTTCAATCCGGAGATGCTCGACGCCAACGTCGTCTTCCGTCTCGACGGTGAGCGCGGCTACCTCCACGATCGTCCTGCGGCGCGCGCCTTGCTTGGTCGGCCGACGGAGGAGGGTGGGGAAACGCGCACGGGCCTGTGCCTGGTCACCGGGCAACGGCTGCCGTTGGCGCGGCTGCATCCGGCGATCAAGGGCGTCAACGGGGCGCAGAGTTCCGGCGCATCCATCGTCTCGTTCAACCTCGACGCCTTCACGTCATACGGCAAGGACCAGGGCGAGAACGCGCCGATCTCGGAACAGGCCGCCTTCGGTTACACCACGGCGCTCAATCACCTGCTGCGCCGCGACCCCGACAATCGCCAGCGCTTGCAGATCGGCGACGCCACCGTGGTGTTCTGGGCCATCGCCGCACGCGATGCCGAGGCCCGGCAGGCGGAAACCCTCTTCGGCCTGCTCATGAATCCCCCGTCCGAGGATGGCCCCGAGATCGCGCGCCTCCGCACGGCACTCGTACAGATCCGCGACATGGAAGCGCGCGCCGACCTCGATCCCGGCCTCGCCGCGGGGACGCGCCTGTACGTCCTCGGACTGGCGCCGAACGCCTCGCGCCTGTCGATCCGCTTCTGGCTGACCGACGACATGCGCAGATTCGCAAAGCGGCTTTCCGATCACTACGCCGATCTCGAACTGCAACCCGCGCCGTGGAAAGTACCGCCGCCGCTGTGGCGGCTGCTGCTCGCCACGGCCCCGAGTCTGCAAGGCAAGGCCAAGAGCGAGGATGTGCCGCCGCAACTAGCCGGCGAAATGACGCGCGCGATCCTCGCCGGGTCCGCCTATCCGCAGAGCCTGCTCGACGTGCTGGTGATGCGGATGCGCGCCGACCACGACGTGTCGGGCATCCGCGCCGCCCTCTGCAAGGCCGTGCTCGCCCGCCGTTCCCGACCGCATTCCCAAGACAGGAGTCCTCCCGTGAGTCTCGATACCGCCAACACCGAACGCGGCTACGTCCTCGGCCGGCTGTTCTCGCTGCTGGAAAACGCCCAGCGCGCTGCACTGGGCGACAAGCTCAACGCCACCATCCGCGACCGCTACTACGGCGCCGCGTCGGCCACGCCCGCCAACGTCTTCCCTGTGCTGCTGCGCAATACCCAGCACCACCTCAGCCGACTGCGCAAGGACAAGCCGGGGTTGGCGGTGACGCTGGAAAAGGACATCGGCGAGACCATCGCCCTGCTCGACGGCTTCCCGCGCAGCCTGCGCATCGAGTCGCAGGGCAATTTTGCCATCGGTTACTACCACCAGACCCAGGCGCGCTTCGCCGGCCGCGGCGACGCGCAGGATCAGGACAAGCAAGACGATCACGACGACAACGGAGAAGCATGATGACCGCGATCCAGAACCGCTACGAATTCGTTTACCTGTTCGACGTCGCCAACGGCAATCCCAACGGCGACCCAGACGCGGGCAACCTGCCGCGGCTCGACCCCGAGACCAATCGCGGCCTCGTCACCGATGTCGCGCTCAAGCGCAAGATCCGCAACTACGTGGCGCTGGAAAAAGAGGGAGCGCCGGGGTTCGCGATCTACATGCAGGAACGGTCGATCCTCAACAACCAGCACAAGCAGGCCTATGCCGCGCTGTCGATCGAGCACGAGGCGAAGAAGCTGCCGAAGGACGAGGCCAAGGCCCGCGAACTGACCGTCTGGATGTGCGCCAACTTCTTCGACGTGCGGACGTTCGGCGCGGTGATGACCACCGAAGTGAACGCCGGCCAGGTGCGTGGCCCGGTCCAGTTGGCGTTCGCGACCTCGGTCGAGCCGGTCGTGCCGCTGGAAGTGTCGATCACCCGCGTTGCCGTCACCAACGAGAAGGATCTGGAGAAGGAACGCACGATGGGTCGTAAGCACATCCTGCCGTACGGGCTCTACCGTGCGCATGGCTTCGTGTCCGCCAAGCTGGCCGAGCGGTCGGGCTTCTCCGAAGACGACCTCGCGCTGCTGTGGCGCTCGCTGATCAATCTGTTCGAGCATGATCGCTCCGCCGCCCGCGGCGAGATGGCGGCGCGTCGTCTGATCGTCTTCAAACATGAGCATCCGATGGGCAATGCGCCGGCGCACACGCTGTTCGAGCGGGTGACGGTGAAGCGCAACGGCGACGACAGCGCGCCCGCGCGCAGCTTCTCCGACTATGTCGTCGGGATTGATCGCGAGGGATTGCAGGCCGGGGTCGAGATCGTCGAGATCCTCTGACCGCAGGGTCGACTGAAGGAGGAGGGCGCGGAATGGAGGACGACGACGGCATTCCCATTTCCGCGCTCCAGCACTACGTGTATTGCCCCCGGCAGTGCGCGTTGATCCATCTGGAGCGCGCCTGGGCCGAAAGCCGCGAGACGGCCGAGGGCCGGCTGCTGCATGCGCGAACCGACCAGCCGATGGCCGAACGCCGGCGTGGCGTCCGCACGGTCACCGCGATGCCGTTGTCGCATCGCGGATTGCGGCTCGTCGGCGTGGCCGATGCGGTCGAGTTCCATCGCGAGGGCGGGGGAGAACGCGCCTTCCCCGTCGAGTACAAGCGCGGGCAGCCCAAGCCGCATCGCGCCGACGAGATCCAGCTCTGCGCGCAGGCGCTGTGCCTGGAGGACATGCTCGGCACGGACGTTCCCGCTGGCGCGCTGTTCTACGGCAAGACACGTCGGCGCAAGGAGGTCGTGTTCGATGCGGCCCTGCGCGCGCTGACCGAGGAGACCGTGCGCGACGTCCAGACGATGCTCGCGTCGGGTCGGACCCCGCACGCGACGTACGAATCGAAGCGCTGCGACGCCTGCTCGCTGATCGACCTGTGCCAACCGCGATGGCTGGCGCAGGGCGAGAGCGTCGACGCCTGGTTGCGGACGCAATTGGAGGGATGAGATGCGCAAACAGCTCAACACGCTGTACGCGACCACCGAAGGCGCCTGGCTGCGCAAGGATGGCGCCAATGTCGTCATGGAAGTCGATCAGCAGGAACGCGCCCGCATTCCCGCGCACCTGCTGGAAGGCCTGGTCTGCTTCGGCCGGATCGGCGTGTCGCCGCAGTTGCTCGGCTTCTGCATGGAGGCAGGCATCACCGTCACCTACCTGACGCCGAACGGCCGCTTCTACGCCCGTGTCGAAGGACCGGTGTCCGGCAATGTCCTGCTGCGCCGGGCGCAGTACCGCCGCAGCGAGGATGCTCCGGGCTGCGCGCCGATTGTGCGCAATCTCCTGGCCGGCAAGATCCACAACCAGCGCGCTGTGCTTGCCCGTGGCTGGCGCGACCGCGGCGATCGCCTGCCGGATGCGATCGCCTTCCGGCATGCGCTGAAACGATTGAAGCGCATTCCGCAACGGCTGATGTCGGTCACGGATGTCGACATCCTCCGTGGCCTGGAAGGCGAGGCGGCACAGGCCTATTTCTCGGTGTTCGACCAGTTGATCGCCGCGGACCAGCCGGAAATGCGCTTCTCCGGCCGCAATCGACGGCCGCCTCGCGATGCGTTCAATGCGCTGCTGTCCTTCCTCTACACGCTGTTGACCCATGACTGCCGCAGCGCACTGGAAACCGTCGGACTGGACCCGGCCGTCGGTTTCCTGCATCGGGACCGGCCGGGACGACCGAGCCTTGCTCTCGATCTGGCCGAAGAATTCCGGCCGCTGCTCGGGGAACGACTGGCCTTGTCGCTCGTGAATCGCAAACAGCTTTCCGCTCGCGACTTCCGCACGATGGACAACGGCGCAGTGCTGCTGAGCGACGATGCCCGGAAGACCGTGCTTGTCGCGTACCAGGAGCGCAAGCGCGAAGAACTTGGCCACCCGTTCATTGGCGAGAAGGTGCCGATCGGCCTGTTGCCCTACCTCCAGGCGCAGTTGCTCGCCCGCCACCTCCGTGGCGATCTGGACGGCTATCCGCCTTTCCTCTGGAAGTGAACAACGCACCGCACTGAATCGGGGGATGCTCCATGCTGGTATTGGTGAGCTACGACGTGAGCACGATCGACGATGGCGGCAAGGCCCGTTTGCGTCGCGTCGCCAAGGCATGCCGGGATTTAGGGCAGCGCGTGCAATACTCGGTGTTCGAGATCGAAGTGAATCCGGCGCAGTGGACCCTTCTGCGACAGCGCCTGTGCGACCTGATCGATCCAACCCAGGACAGTCTGCGGTTCTACTTCCTCGGCGCCAACTGGCGCGGCAAGATCGAGCATGTCGGCGCCAAGCCGGCCACGGACTTCTCCGCGCCTCTCGTCTACTGACCCGCGAACCCGAAGCGTCCGGCCGTTTCCCGACAGGTTCGCGCATCACCAAGTGATTGATTCATCTGGCACGAAATGCCTGAAGGCTTCGCCTCCATGGCGTGATGCCTCCCCGCGCGCGAGGTTCGCGGAAGTCGACGGATTCTTCCTTGTGGCGCAAGCCTTTACCATGACGGGGGTCGCGCCCCTCGCGGGCGCGTGGATTGAAACCATCTGCAGGGTTTTATCGAACTCATGCCCGCCCGGGTCGCGCCCCTCGCGGGCGCGTGGATTGAAACTCGTTCGATCACTGCGAGAGCCAGACAGAATGGTCGTCGCGCCCCTCGCGGGCGCGTGGATTGAAACAGGGGAAGGCGTACGACAAACTTGGGCCGGCGCAGTCGCGCCCCTCGCGGGCGCGTGGATTGAAACAAGATGCAGTCGAGACGGCACTGCTTGCGAAAAAAGGTCGCGCCCCTCGCGGGCGCGTGGATTGAAACGTAAGCCCAAGCCCGCCGAGGGCGGGGCGGTGGTCGTCGCGCCCCTCGCGGGCGCGTGGATTGAAACCGTTGAACATCCGCATAGGCGTTTGCGCTTACGGGGTCGCGCCCCTCGCGGGCGCGTGGATTGAAACACATGCTGCGCGTCGTTGTGGACCCCAATTTTCCGTCGCGCCCCTCGCGGGCGCGTGGATTGAAACCTTGTACGCCAAACCGTAACGTAGTCGGCCGTCGTCGCGCCCCTCGCGGGCGCGTGGATTGAAACCCGCGGTTCGTCGCGCAGCGCGTCGTAGAACGTGGGGTCGCGCCCCTCGCGGGCGCGTGGATTGAAACCGCGAAAGAACCCATTCAGCAGCGAGCCGGTCTTGGTCGCGCCCCTCGCGGGCGCGTGGATTGAAACCTCGCCGCTGATCGCGGCCGGCCACTACAACGGGGTCGCGCCCCTCGCGGGCGCGTGGATTGAAACACCGCGACCGACGCGCCGAGTAAATAGATGCCGAGTCGCGCCCCTCGCGGGCGCGTGGATTGAAACTTTTCAATCCCGCCGCGCGTGACGGTCGTACGCAGTCGCGCCCCTCGCGGGCGCGTGGATTGAAACCCATGCTTCACGTAGACGAACACTCGTTGTCGTTGGGTCGCGCCCCTCGCGGGCGCGTGGATTGAAACACTTGGGGGGTGGCCATGGTGGCTGCTCCGTTAGAGTCGCGCCCCTCGCGGGCGCGTGGATTGAAACCAATTGTACGGGCGTTCCAATCTGCATCACCTCCGTCGCGCCCCTCGCGGGCGCGTGGATTGAAACACCGCGCCGGTCATCTTCCAGCCCTGCGACACCGCGGTCGCGCCCCTCGCGGGCGCGTGGATTGAAACGCCGTGGTGAGCCCCGGCCGGCACCCTCCGGCACGTCGCGCCCCTCGCGGGCGCGTGGATTGAAACCTTCCCAGCACGAAAAAGCTGCTCGCTCAAATATCGTCGCGCCCCTCGCGGGCGCGTGGATTGAAACTCTATTTCTTCTCGAATAGCCTTAGCCGCGGCGATGGTCGCGCCCCTCGCGGGCGCGTGGATTGAAACGGACGCCGCACCCTGCCAAGCCCTGCGCCATCGCGTCGCGCCCCTCGCGGGCGCGTGGATTGAAACGGCTGGGATGCCGCCGGCCGCGGTTGCCGATGGGGTCGCGCCCCTCGCGGGCGCGTGGATTGAAACGATACGGTGTAACCGCCCTCGCTCGGCGTGCCCGTGGTCGCGCCCCTCGCGGGCGCGTGGATTGAAACACCTGTTCGGCCGGTTTCGGCTTGGGCTGCATCGGGTCGCGCCCCTCGCGGGCGCGTGGATTGAAACCAATCGGCTTACGGCCCGCTGATCGACAAGGTCCGCGTCGCGCCCCTCGCGGGCGCGTGGATTGAAACGGAGTTGCGCGCGACGCTGACCTGGGTCGACGTGCGGGTCGCGCCCCTCGCGGGCGCGTGGATTGAAACATGACGATGTTGTCGCGCGTTGCACCGGTATCGACGTCGCGCCCCTCGCGGGCGCGTGGATTGAAACTGCAACACCGGGAGCGGTGGCGGTAAGTCACCGCGGTCGCGCCCCTCGCGGGCGCGTGGATTGAAACGACGCCGAGAGGCTGCAGCATTTTGTCGGCAATATGTCGCGCCCCTCGCGGGCGCGTGGATTGAAACCCCGACTTCGCGCAGCGCGTCGCGCGCCATATCGTGTCGCGCCCCTCGCGGGCGCGTGGATTGAAACAAATGTCGACCGATGAAGGGGCGACGTGGTTTGACGTCGCGCCCCTCGCGGGCGCGTGGATTGAAACTAGTCAAAACGGGAGCAACTAACGGCTAACGCGCAGTCGCGCCCCTCGCGGGCGCGTGGATTGAAACGCGCTCGCCCTCGCGGCCCTCTGTTTTTTTGTCTGGTCGCGCCCCTCGCGGGCGCGTGGATTGAAACAAGCCCATGAAGGGCACCTCGAAAAAAACCGGTGGGTCGCGCCCCTCGCGGGCGCGTGGATTGAAACCGCGCAATGACGACAAATCACCGCACCCTCGGGCGGTCGCGCCCCTCGCGGGCGCGTGGATTGAAACATCCTCGCCGGTCTCGGCTTTGGCGGTGCGCAAGGTCGCGCCCCTCGCGGGCGCGTGGATTGAAACTGCATAAGATCGACGGCAACCTGTCCGCATGGTTCAGGTCGCGCCCCTCGCGGGCGCGTGGATTGAAACCACACCAGCGCCGCCCCCATTTCCGAAGAGTGGGGTCGCGCCCCTCGCGGGCGCGTGGATTGAAACTTTTCTGGTGACCTATGTCCTTTGTTGCTCCGGCGAGTCGCGCCCCTCGCGGGCGCGTGGATTGAAACATCGCAGCGTTCGCGGCGTCGTTCGGCCTGATTCGTCGCGCCCCTCGCGGGCGCGTGGATTGAAACACCATCGCCATAAACAAGATCGGTTTCGAGTTCCTGGTCGCGCCCCTCGCGGGCGCGTGGATTGAAACATCGAAAAGAAGAGCAAGGCGCTCGTCGCGAGAAGCGGTCGCGCCCCTCGCGGGCGCGTGGATTGAAACGGGTTAGAAAGCCTATCCGGGTCAAGAAACTCAAGGTCGCGCCCCTCGCGGGCGCGTGGATTGAAACAAGAGCAATTCATCGACTTGCTCTTTCGCCTTTTCGGTCGCGCCCCTCGCGGGCGCGTGGATTGAAACTCCGCAATGTCCTTCCGACGCTCCAACACGATCGGGGTCGCGCCCCTCGCGGGCGCGTGGATTGAAACACCTCGGGATGATGGATTCGAGCGGCAACGTCAAGCTGTCGCGCCCCTCGCGGGCGCGTGGATTGAAACTCGCTGACGTGCGCGCTGGGCGCCTCGTCGTGCGGTCGCGCCCCTCGCGGGCGCGTGGATTGAAACTTTGAGGCAGCGTATCCGGCTGACGGTCAAGCGGGGGTCGCGCCCCTCGCGGGCGCGTGGATTGAAACATTCTCATGACGATGTTCAAGACGACGCAGCGCTTGGTCGCGCCCCTCGCGGGCGCGTGGATTGAAACCGCATCGCGGAGCTGGGCAACGACGGCAGCATCGGGTCGCGCCCCTCGCGGGCGCGTGGATTGAAACTGTTCGGCGTAGTACTCCCGCAGCGATGCCTGGTTGGTCGCGCCCCTCGCGGGCGCGTGGATTGAAACCTTTGCATCCGCGCCACCTGCTCGGCGGATCGGCGTCGCGCCCCTCGCGGGCGCGTGGATTGAAACCTTCGCATGTATCAAGGCTTGAACCACTAAACAAGGTCGCGCCCCTCGCGGGCGCGTGGATTGAAACCGTTTGACGGCTGTTGTGGGGTCATTATGCTGCGTCGCGCCCCTCGCGGGCGCGTGGTTTGAAACTTTTGCCGCAGACTCTCGTTTCATGTGGTTAGATGTCGCGGGCCTCGGGGGCGTGTGGATTGAAACACGTTTTCAACAACGGCGGCGTCAACACTCCGCTCGTCGCGCCCCTCGCGGGCGCGTGGATTGAAACATCGAAAAGAAGAGCAAGGCGCTCGTCGCGAGAAGGTCGCGCCCCTCGCGGGCGCGTGGATTGAAACCGTACGTTGCTCCTTACGCTTACGTACGATTCTCGGGTCGCGCCCCTCGCGGGCGCGTGGATTGAAACTGACCCCCTCGACCTCGGCACCATACACAGCGCCGTCGCGCCCCTCGCGGG
>SSGH01000050.1 GCA_008015835.1 Lysobacter sp. | reverse complement strand
GCGGAACATCATCGCCGTCGCGGTGCTCGATGCGCTGCTGCCCGCGCTGGACGCGTTCGATCGCGACGGGCTGGCCGACGCCATCGCGCGCTACGCCCGTTACGACGCGCTGCGCGAGCGCGCGGTGACCTGGGACGACGGCGCGCGCGCAGGCATCGCCGAAGGGCTCGACGACGACGGCGCGCTGCGCGTACGCACCGACGACGGCGCGACGCTCGCGCTACGCGCGGGCGAGGTGCGCGTGCGTCCGCGCGTCCACGCGCTACCCTAGCGACCATGAACGACGCGCGTTATCTCTTCGATCTGGGCAATACGCGGCTGAAATTCGCGCCATTGGGCGAGGACGGCCGCGTGCGCGAAGACGAGATCGCCGCGGTGGCGCACGACGGCGCGGCCTTGCCCGAAGGCTGGAATCGCGCGCTGCCGGCGCGCTTCGAAGCCGCGTTCGTCGCCAGCGTCGCCGCACCCGCGCTGCGCGTCGCGCTGCTCGACGTTTTGACCGCGCACGCCCGCCGCATCTCGCTGGCGCGCACGCAAACCGCATGCGCGGGCGTGCGCATCGCTTACGCCGATCCGGCATCGCTGGGCGTGGATCGTTTTCTCGGCTTGCTCGCCGCACGCGCGCGCGGCGCGGCGCCGTGGTTGATCGTCGGCATCGGCACGGCCTTGACCTTGGATCTGCTCGACGCCGACGGCCGTCATCGCGGCGGTCGCATCGCGCCCTCGCCCGCGCTGATGCGCGAAGCGCTGCACGCGCGCGCCGCGCAGTTGCCCGAAACGGGCGGCGCGTTCCGCGATTTCGCCGACAGCACGCCCGACGCGCTGCGCTCGGGCTGCGACGGGGCCGCGTTAGCGCTGATCGAGACCGCGCTGCGCGACGGCGAGCGGCGACTCGGCGTCGCACCCCGTTTATTGCTGCACGGCGGCGGCGTGGCCGATCTCGCCGACGGCGCGAACGACCGCTGGCCGGCCGACGCCGTGCGCGCACCCGCGCTGGTGCTCGAAGGATTAGCGGCGTGGGCGCGAGACACGGAAACGACCCGCTCGTGAGTTCCTGCGCGATGGGCGGGATCGACGCCGCTACAATCGCCCCATGCTGACCCGCGCCCTCATCGTGATGCTCGTCGCCCTGAACCTCGGCGTGGCCGCGTGGTGGGCGTGGCGGCCGGCGCCTCAGGCGGACACCACCGTCGAGCCGACATCGGGCATCGCGCGTCTGCGACTGCTGAACGAACGTCCTGGCGCGCCGCCATCGCAACCCTCGCAGAGTAGATCGGCCGCGGCATCGCCGGTCGCTTCGACCACGACCACCGCCGCGCCGGAACAGCCCACGCTTGAGGCCGATGTTCCGAAGGCCGAGCGCTGCTACCGCTTCGGCCCGTTCGCCGACGATGCCGCCGTCGCCGCCGCACGCCGCGCGCTGCAGCCGAAGGTCGCGCGCTTGCGCGAGGAATCCGCGCCGGCGGAGCGCGGTCGCGGTTGGCGCGTGATCCTGCCGCCCGCCGCCGATCGCGACGCCGCGAACGCGGTGGGCGAACGCCTCAAACTCGCCGGCTTCCGGGATTTCTTCGTGGTCGCCTCGGGCGCCGAGGCGAACGCGATCATGCTGGGCCGCTTCGGCAGCGAGGAGCGCGCGCGCCTGCACGCCGCCAGCCTGCGCGACGCCGGTTTCGCCGCGCAGGCCGAACCCCTGGGCGAGGCCAAACCGCCGGAACGCTGGTTGCTGGCGACCGTCGGCGAGGGCCTCGACAGCGTCGCCCTCGACAGCGTCGCCCTCGCCCGCGGCAGCCGCGCGGCCCGCGCGCAGCCCGTCGATTGCCCGGCCGCGCGCTGATCCGCATCGCGGCCGTCGCCCGGGTGCTCGCGCGCCGAGACGCCATCGACCGCCTGTTAGAATGTGTCTCGCGTCGAGGCGAAGGCCTCGCGCACTCTCGCCGGCATAGCTCAGTTGGTAGAGCAACCGCCTTGTAAGCGGTAGGTCGTCCGTTCGAGTCGGACTGTCGGCACCATCTCGCGATCGAATTCCGTAGGGACGCCCTATGCCGCGCAGCTTCCCCGCCGTTTCCCTGATCGGCGCGCCGACCGACATCGGCGCCGGGCATCGCGGCGCGCGAATGGGGCCGGACGCCCTGCGCATCGCCGGCCTGGGCGAGGCACTGATCGCGCGCGGCGTGGACGTGATCGACCGCGGCGATCTGCGCGGCCCCGCCAATCCGTGGCTACCGCCGATCGACGGCTACCGGCATCTCGACCAAGTGGTGGCCTGGAACAAGGCGCTAATGGAGGCGGTAGCCGCCGAGTTGGCGCAGGGCCGCATGCCGATCGTGCTGGGCGGCGATCATTGCCTCGGGATCGGCTCGATCACCGCCGTCGCCGACCACTGCCGCCGCACCGGCAAGCGCCTGCGCGTGCTGTGGCTCGACGCCCACGCCGACTTCAATACCAGCCAGGTCACGCCCTCGGGCAATGTGCACGGTATGCCCGTGGCCTGCCTCTGCGGCCTGGGGCCGGACGCGTTAGTGAAGCTCGGCGGCAGCGCGCCCGCGATGCGCCCCGAAGACATCCGCCAGATCGGCATCCGCTCGGTCGACCCGGACGAAAAGCGCCTGGTGAAGGACTACGGCCTCGACATCTACGATATGCGCTACATCGACGAAGTCGGCATGAAACGCGCGATGGAAGAAGCGCTGGAAGACCTCGACGACGACACTCATCTGCACGTCAGCTTCGACGTGGATTTTCTCGACCCCGGCATCGCGCCCGGCGTCGGCACCACCATCCCCGGCGGCCCGAACTACCGCGAAGCGCAGTTGGTGATGGAAATGATCGCCGACACCGGCCGCATGGCCTCGCTCGACATCGTCGAACTCAACCCCGCGCTCGACAACGGCAACGGCACCGCCGAACTGGCGGTGGATTTGGTCGAGAGTTTGTTCGGGAAGTCGACATTGATGCGGGATTGAGGGGCGGGCGCGCCGACTCGCTGTTTTAGGGTGAGCTTAAGCTCACCATCGCGCGTACCGCTGGCAGCACTGTGAAAACCTCAGTTATGCAGTTCGTTTGACAGACCCACATTCCGCCGCAGCGCCGAACGATCTAAGCTGATATTGGCCCCATGTGGTTTATTGTGATGCTTAATTCGACGGGCGGGCTTTTCGCTTCGGCAACATTTTCCCTTCGAAATCGAACCAATACTGCCCGTCACGAGCACCAACCAAGCCGCCTTGAAAAAAAACACGAGCCGACTTTAGGCACGCGCTCTGTTGACCATGATGTTCACTAGCACAAATCTTTTCCCTAATCGAAAGAAGGTACTCAAAATCTCCCTTTTGCGTAGAAAAAGGCATCATGTTTTCAGGGGTTCCGGACCAATATGCGTATAACTTAGCAACCCTTGATCCTTTAGACGAAACCATGGCGACACTACCACTCTCCAATACAAGCTCTTTCGCATTCTTTAGTTTAAAACGAATGGTTTTGCTGGTTTTTATCGAAGCAATCGATCGCATTGTTTCATCATCACAATCTGCGATCGCCCTAATAGACGAGCCGAGACGAGCAACATATACAGCACACCTATCAATAGAGTAGGCGCAAACAATACTGTCTTTCGAGCACAGAGTGCTGGCGCCGTTATCTTTGGCCTCAATACCGAGACCGCTTATTGCTAATAACAGAGATAAGCTCACCATGGTCTCTTATAACCTCCACCATCAAAAATCTGCCTCTCCCATACTGCGCGAACAACATTTGTACCGTGATCCGTCCAGTTCATGAAAGCCGCAGAAGCAGCCGCTGTATTGCCCGCGTTTAGATTCCTGACAACCTCTGAATTCGGAAATCTATTGCCGGCCCTGAAAGCAAACATTACTAAAGCATCAAACTGATTATCGGTCATTGAACTAGTGACGTGCTTGCGCACCATTCCAGCCATTCTTTGCACATCGACGCGAAACATCTCGTCCGCCTGCTCTTGTGTGATTCCATTCTTAAACGGTTCTTCGGACGCGCTACCATCAATCACGCCCATATGAACAAGATGTCCTGTCCCTATAGTGGCATTATCTCTATGGTCGTTATATAACTCGAGCTTAGTACCCTCCGCAGCCATAATTGCACTTCTGCCATCTTTCGTGACTTCGTAAGTTTTTCTATACGGCCGCTCTTCCTCGCAATGCCCAAGCATATTGAATTTATAGTGAAGCAATGCATTAAACCCGTAACTGAAAATAGCTGTCAATGCCCCATTCGCAAACTTACCTCCAGTCAGCGCTGATGCCGTCCCGCCAGCAAGCGCGCTAACAATCGCACCACCAACAGCACCAGCTTTGATCGCAACGGGCGACACCCCTGCACTAACACCCGCGCTGACAAACCCGTGCCCGAACTTCCCGCCCTGAATGACTGACATAACACCACCAGCGATGCCATGTGTTAGCACTTTAGCAGCAAACTGCGTACTACTAAGCCGTGACCCAAGGAATCCACTACCTGGAGAGCCTTGAATACCAGCGAAAGCTTCGCCGATGCCGTAGAACGCTAAGCCTGAGAATGCACCAGTCACAGCGCCACCTGAGCCACCCGCAATACCACCGCTAACGGCGCCACCTGCTACTACAATTGCTACTGTGACAGCATTGGCCGCGAGCGTTGCTCCATACAGTGCATAGCCGACCTGCGGTGCATACCACGTAACTGCAATCGCAACTGCCATCGACAACCACTGCCTCTCCTCCAACCCAATCATCCCCGTCGGATCGGTATACCGATAAGGATTATTGAAAACGTAGGTATACCCGTTCCAGTTCTGCGGATTCGTAACGTCCTGGATCACCGGGTCGGCCTGCAGGAAACGGCCCAGGGTCGGGTCGTAGATGCGGCCGTTCATGTGGATCACGTCCAGGCCATCCAACATTTCGTGGCCGGTGAAGCCGCGGGTGGTGCTGGCGTAGCCCGTCTGCGTGATGCTGATGGCGCTTTCGTTGGCGCGGCGTTCGCCGTAGGCGTTGAAGCCGCCGCCCTCGATCACGCTGCCGGCTTCGTTGGTCACGGCGACGACGCTGCCGATGTGATCGTTGAACAGGTAGCGGTTCGCGGCGATGCCGTTCACCACGTTCTGCACTAACACGCCGCCGATATAGCGCTTATAGGTCGTGGTGCCGTTTTCGGTGACGATCTCCAGGTTCGCCACGTACAGCGTGCGGCGCGTACCGACGATCCCAAGCCCTGTATCTTCGCGCTTGTAACGGCCACCCGATGGGTCGTACCAGAAGCGGGCCATGCGATTCGGCGCTGCGGCGGGGCCTTTGAAAATTTCATAGGCATTGTCGTCCGCCGTGTAGCGGATCGTACGATCGTTGCTATCGCTGCTGGAAGAATCGGCGAACGTTTGGTTGCCGTGAGCATCGTAGACGAAGTCGCTGTAGGCATTCGCCTGGCGCACCTGATGCGGACTGAGCGTTTGACTCGTGTTGGCCACCGTGCCGTTGGCGCCGTCGAGTCCGCAGCCCGCACGACCGTTGTAGTTCATCCAGGTCGCATCGTTACCGCGCATCAGTCGTGCGCAGATGTTGCCCAATTTGTCGTAGGTGACCCAATCGGTCACCGTCCCGGTACCGTAGCCGTATGTCGTCACACCAACGCGATTCACACGCGAAATGTTGAAACGGTCCGCGGCGTCGTACCAGAAGTCTTCACCGTAGTGCTTACGGTCTCGCCAGTTCAGATTACCGACGTTGTCCCAAACGTAGCGGTCGCGCATGATCTGGCAGCCGACGCTGTCGCTGCCGGTGCAGATTTCGGTCAAACGCCCGGTCAGCGGGTCGTATTGCTTGAAGGTCTGCATCGCGACCGAACCGCCGCGTGTGTCCTTGACCGTATTGCCGAACGCATCGGTTTCCTGCGCTTCGAAGTAGGTCGTGGCCGCGCCGCTGGCGCAGTTGGGATCGCTATCGCTCGCGCTGGATTCGCACAGACGCAAGCTGTGGCCACGCACACCGTACTGGGTTTTCAGCCATTTTCCGCTGGGATCTTGGCTTCGCTGCGGTCGGCTCAGAGCGTCGAACACCACGCCGCTCGAATAGGTCACGCCATCGATATAAGTCGAGGTGGCCACCGCGCGACCCATGCTGTCGTAAGTGTTGCACCGACTCCACTGCTGCGTCTTGTCGCTCTGCCCTTGCCACGACGCATAGGCGTATTGCTCGGTATAAGCGCAATACTCCTTACCCACGCCGTTGGCGGCAGTGTCGAAATTCGTATACGCGGAATGTTCCCATGCGCTAGTGGTCGGCGTCGGGTTGAACCACACGCCGCTCCATTGCACGCGCCCACGGAAGTCGTAGCGCTGTTGACGCCCCCCGTAGACGCCGTCGTGCTCGATCAACAACTCGCCGAGTGCGTTGTAGCCGAGATGGCGCGTCCCCGCATCGGGGTCGACCATCGTGATCTTACGGCCGAGCGCGTCGTACGCCATCCACGTGACGATGTCGCCGCGCCCGGCATTACGGGTGACCGTCGCCAGATTGCCCGCGGCGTAGTAAGCGTACGTGGTGGTCAAGCCGGCCGCATCGGTGGCTTGCGCCAGCTCGCCCAAGGCGTTCTTGATCTCGACCTTCTGATGACCGCGCGCGTTCGTGCTTGTCGTCGTCAAGCCGTTGTAAGCGACCGTACTGACGGCATTGTTGGGCTCGGTGACTTTGACCGGGCGACCCAACACGTCGTACTCGGTCTTCGCCCATTTACGGTCGGGCGAACCGCAAACGCCATCGACTTGCGGTTCGCCGCTCGACGTGTCGCCCGACAGAAAGAACGGCGACGACACGCGCCACGGGCGACCGACCGCGTCGTATTCGGTACAGACCGCGGCCGCGTCTTTTCCGCCGACGCCGGCATTGAAGCTTTGCGACACCTTCAGCACTTCGCGGCCGAGCGTGTCGTAGTACACCCATTGCGTCGGCGACGCCGTCGCCGTGGTTTTGCTGCGGAAGCGCGCGCGCGGCGAACACGCGACGGCGCCATTGGTCGAACCGTCCGGCGCGGCGCCGCACCAGCGGAACGTCGTCATCGCGGTCGCGCCGACCGTGCCGGCCGCATTGGGCGCGCTGTTGGTCGGATCGGTTTGTCGCCAACTGTAATAGGCGCGGCCGAGCACGCCGAAGCGCGCGAAGCTGCGGACATTGTTCAAGCCGACCGCTTCGATCGGATTGCCGTATTCGTCGCGCAACACGACCTGCGCGGTAGTCGTTTCGATCGGTTGCGCATTGATATCGGTCGCGCCTGTCGGGCGGAACAGCTCGATAGTGCGCGTCGGGAAGCGGCCGCGGGCATCGTATTCCTGCCGACTGTAGCGATGAATGCGCGCCCAATCCCACATGCTGTATTGGATGTTGGTCGATCGGCAGTCCGCCACTTGTTTCGTACAGACGGCGCTGAAGACGCGGTTACCGTACTCGTCGAGGTTATAAACCTTGCGCAAGTCCTGGAACTCGTCGCCGGTGGGCTGCAGACGCTCCTCGACCAAGAGACCCGTCGTCGGCCCGCTCATCGCATAACCGAACCAGGTAGTGCGCACGACATCCGGCGTCCCCGGACGACGATGGGTCACGGTGCTGCCGGTCAAACGCCCCAGACGCCAGCGCGACGCATCGTCCGTGTAAGCGTTGTTCGTGATGACCGTCGCCATCGGCGTAGTCGATGTCCCAGCGTAGGTGTCGACCGAGGTGCTAGCGACATTCAAGTACGCGCCGTAATTGAATGCGGTAACGACGCGACTGGTCTGCGCCGCGGTGTATGGGTCGGCCACCGCTTCTTCCGTTCCCAACGTCAGCGGCATCACCGAAGCTTGCGCATTCGGATCGAATCCGGGGAAGCTGGTGAGCTGATCGAACACCGCCCCCCACATCTGCGTGCTCTGCGAGAACGCGGTGCCGACCAAGGGCTCGCCAGGGACATGACGTTGCGCGAAACAAGCGTCGCCGGGCATGCCGTTCAAGCACGCGGGCGGCGCATAGACCATATTGATCGCGGCGAATTTGCTGGTCTGCGTCGGCAATCCGACGTAAGGGAAATTCTGCGCGTATTGCGTCTGCGTAGTGACGTAGCCGCCGCTTTGGTTCGGATCGATCGTGAGCACTTCGCGGAAGCCCAGGAAGCCGCGTCCGCCGGCCTGAAGCTTCGCGCCCTTGTAACGATAATGCACGGCGGAAAGCGTCGCCGGATCGCCGTTCTGCGGCGCGCTGCTCGACGCCTTATGCACCACGTACATCGGCCCGAGCATGTCCTGAACCGGCGATCCGCGCCCCCAGACGGCCGAGTTGCGGGTGCCTTGATCCGGACGATAGACGTCTTTCAGCGTGGCCGGAGCATAGGAAATTTCCGTTTTCGCGCCGTAGCCGTTGGTGACGCGCACGAGGGCATCGCGCGGAATGAACCGGTTGGGCGCGTTCGCGCGCGAGAACGTGACCGGCGAATTCGAATCGTTATCCCACTTGATGCGCATGTACTCGACGTTACCGTCGCCGTCGAAGTCGACGAACATATGACTGCGCGAGGCGAGACATTCGATCGACGTGCAGCCGAGCAACTGCCCCGCCGGCCCGAACGCCGTATCCGGGCCGAGTCGACCGTTCGACGCGCCGTACTTGGCGATGAAATTGCCGTTGGAGTCCGGATAGACGTAATCCGCGCGCCCATCGCCGTTGATATCGACGACTTGCGCATGCTGGTAGTTGACTATCTGCACCTGGGGCTGACCGTTCGACACGAAGTCGATGCCGGTGTTCAGCTCCACGCGGACCCAACCGGACGAAATCGACGGCCAGCCCATATAGACCAAATCCGACAGGCCATCGCCGTTGATGTCCGCGAAGCTATAGAGAGCGCCATCGCTTAACGCGGTCTCGCTATAACGCCGAAGCGCGATCGCGCTGGCGGAGACGCTTTCGACCGTGAACAGCATGCCGACCGGGCACGACCCCGTGGACTGAGTCGATGCCACGCCGTCGTCGCTCGCTATCTCATCGTCGACTTTTTGCTGCACGCCGCCACCGCCGGGGCCGCCCGGCGGATCCGGATCGCCGCCCCCACCGCCCGAACAGCTCCCTTGAACGTTGACGATCAAATCGGATCGCGCATCCGCATTGAAATCGTTCAACTGCTGATAATTGCTCTTCCGGTACAGACCGGACACGGTGTAGCAGTTGCCGCTCGCGCAACCGTCGCCGAGCAGCGATACCGTCCGCGGAGCGCCCCATCGGAAACCGTAAGCGCCTCCGCGTTCCATGATGCGAGCGACCAGCGCGCCGCTGGATGGGTACACAAGATCGGTCAGACCATCGCCGTTGAGATCGGCTTGCTGCGGCTCGGCGTACTTGTCGGCGCCCGAGGGAATCGGATGGGTCAATCCGGCGAGCAGATTGACGGTCGTGTCGAAAGGCTGCGCGGCGTTGCCCGTCGCGCGATAACCGATCCAGACCGTGTCGGTTCTTTGAAAGTAATCGTCGCGGCCGTCGCCGTCGTAGTCGAGCAAGAACCAACTGTAATCCTGCGGATTCCAGTACAAGCCGTTCGGCGCGCAGAACACCGTGCCGGCGTTCTGCAGGATCGGGTTGCCGCTGGCGTCGAGTCGCGAATACAGCAGGTTCACCGTCTTCGACGGACAACTCTCGCCGGCTTGGCCGTCCTTCAGCCACACCATGTCCTGACGACCGTCGCCATCGATATCGCCGAACTTCAACCCCTCGAACTTCGTCAGACTGCCGTTGGGCACGCCGGTCGTCTGCTCGTAGGTCTGGAATAGATGGGTATCCGTCCAACTCGTACGCGGCGTACTCCACTCGAACGTGGTCGGCGCGGCGCAGACGACGAGCGAGGCGTCCCGGCATTCGCGCACGCTGGCGAGGACGCGATCCGCGCTGCGCGCCAATCCGTACTCCAGCGCGTAGTGGCGCAGGCTCGTGTACGCGCCGTCGTCGTCGTGATCGACTTGCGACGTGATGCTGACCAGACGCGCCTGCGATTTGATCAGGCCGCCGGCGGCGTAAGCGAGGACATCGCGAGAATGCGCGCCGCTGGTGTCGTAATTGAACACGATCTCGGCATACGGCGTTTTCGCGGCGCCGCTCTGCCCCGGCAGCACGGTCTTGCCGGTGTAGCGCACCTTGCTGAGCAGATGCTCGCCCTGATTGACGGCGCCCGGCGCGCCTTCGACGTAGACGTAATCGATGTAATTGCCGGTCGAATCCTGGAATCGGGTCTGCGCCCAACTCAGCGCGAACGCTTCTTTGCCGGCTGCCGTGCTGTTGACGTAGCCATCCGGCCGATTGGGCGCGATGGCGTTGTCGCGATCGCCGTACCAACTGATCGAACCGTCTTTGCGCTCGACGGTGAAGAACGCGACGCCGCTGGCGCCGCTCGATGGCGTGTAAGCGCAAACGCGTTGATAGGACTGGATTTCCGTGAAATACGCCTGCGCGGCCATCCCGCCCACCGCGGCGCATGCGGTCGCAGAAGTCGGCAACAGGCGTTGGCCATCCAAACAGTAGCGGTCGCTGGCGGTGAAATTGACCGGTGCGGGATCGCCGTCGACCGCGACGCCGCCCGCGATGAAATCGCCGGCTTCGCGCGTGGCGCGGCAGCGCGAGATCGCGGATGCGCCGCCGATGCTCCAACCTTTGGCGATCGGGCCTTCGCCCCCCTGGCTGCTGTAGCTCAAGGACAGCTTCGGCGTCACGCCGGCGGTCCCCGGCGCGGTGAACAGCGGGATGGCGTAGGTGGCCGCGCCCGATTCCGCGACTCGGAATTCCGCCGCCGTGGCGGCGACGCGATCGGAGGCTTCATCCGGCGCGATGAGATTCTGGATCGTCCCCGCCTGCGATGAGGCGACGCTCCCCTGAATCACGACGCCCATGGGCAGCAATAAACAGGCCAGAACGAATAACAACAAGCCTGCCGCCAAGCGGGACACGCGTACCTGCGCCGCATCCGTCATCGTCGTCGTTCCCTGCTTTTTCGGAAGCCTAATGAATAGCGCCGCACCGATCAAATACTTGTGAATTCGTAAGCGTTCGCTCGACGGCGCGCGAGGCGGGCGCAATCGCGTCGCCCGCCAACGGGAATCTTCGCGCCCGCGGCACGGCGCGCCGAAAGTCGCCGCCGCCCGTCGGCAAGCGTCGGTTCCCCTCGCATCGCGACTTTATGCATAGGGCCTCGGGGGGCGATTCTGGTATGTTCGCCGGACCCGAGTCGACGGCCGATCCGGCCAGACGCCGAGCCACCTTCGAGGCCCCCATGAGCATTCTGAACTTCATCAAAGGCGAGTTGATCGAGATCATCGAGTGGACCGACGACTCGCGCGACACGCTGTCGTATCGGTTCCCCGACGACGACAAGGAAATCAAGAACGGCGCGCAGCTCATCGTGCGAGAATCGCAGCAGGTGCAGTTCGTCGCCGCCGGCAAATACGCCGATCTGTTCGGCCCGGGCAAGCATACGCTCGCCACCGAGAACATCCCGATCCTCAGCACCATCCTGGGCTGGAAGTACGGCTTCGATTCGCCGTTCAAATGCGACGTGTACTACATCAACACGCGCCTGTTCACCGGTAACAAATGGGGCACGTCCAATCCGGTGATGATGCGCGACAAGGATTTCGGCGTCGTCCGCCTGCGCGCGTTCGGCACCTACGATTTCAAGATCGTGGACCCGCAGAAATTCCTGCGCGAAGTGGCGGGCACCGATCAGAATTTCCGTCTCGACGAATTCGCCGACACCATGCGTTCGCGCATCGTCAGCGTGTTCACCGACGCGCTGGCGACGGCCGCGGTGCCGGCGCTCGATGTGGCCTCGCGCTACGCCGAAATGGGCGAAGCGCTGCTGCCGATCATCAACCCGGCGATCCAGGACAAGTACGGCCTGGAAATCACCAGTTTCGTGCTGGAAAACGTCTCGGTGCCGCCGGAAGTCGAGCAGGCCATCGACAAGCGCTCCAGCATGGGCGTGATCGGCAATCTTAACGATTACGTGAAATACCAAATGGGCCAAGCCATGGGTCAGGGCGGCGACGCTGCGTCCGCGGCGACGGTGCCGGCGACGATGGCGATGGGCTTCGGCATGGCGCAGGAAATGATGCGCGGCATGCAGCAGAACGCGCCGACCGCTGCGGCGAGCGCCGTGCCGGCCGCCGAGGCGTCGACGCCCGATGTGCTGACGCCCGAACAGGCCGCGCAGATTCTCGCGGTGTCGGTCGAAGACGTGATGGCGTCGATCGCGTCGGGCGATCTGAAAGCGCGGAAGATCGGCAACGCCTATCGCATCGCGCGCGCGTCGCTCGACGAATTCCTGCGCGGCTGAGCGCGGCGGCGTACCCGAGACCGATCGCACGACGATGAGCCAAGCCAGCATCGGCAAACATCCCTGCCCGGAATGCGGCGGGGATTTGGTCTGGAACCCCGGCAAGCAGTCGCTCGCTTGCCCGTACTGCGGCACGGTCGTGCCGTGGTCCCCTGCGCAAGCGGCGACCGCGGACGAAGCGGTGCGCGAAAACGATTTGACGACGGCGTTGGCGCAGCAACCGGCGGATGCGCGCGATTGGGGCGCGCAGCGGCGCGAAGTGAAATGCCAGAGCTGCCATGCGATTTCTGTCTTCGTCGACGGCAAGGTCGCGCAGCGCTGCGATTTTTGCGGGTCGCCGTCGATCATCCCGCACGAAGCTCAGCGCGACGCGATCGTGCCGCAGAGCCTGCTGCCGTTCAAACTCAGCGACGGCCAAGTGCGCGACGCGTTGCGCAAGTGGTACGGCTCGCGCTGGTTCGCGCCGAATCGGCTGAAAACCGCCGCGCTCACCGACACGCTGCACGGCGTGTATCTGCCGTATTGGACCTTCGATTCGCACGTCTCGGCCGATTGGACCGCGGATGCGGGGCACTACTACTACACCGAAGAGTCGTATCGCGATAAAGACGGCAATACCCGCACGCGCCAAGTGCGGCATACGCGCTGGGTGCCGGCCGCGGGGCATCTCGATCATTTCTTCGACGACGCCTTGATTCCCGGCACCGCGGGCGTGCATGCCGACCTGCTGCGGCAAGTCGAACCGTTCCCGGTGACGACCGATCTCAAAGCCTACTCGTCGGAATTCGTGCGCGGCTGGACGGTGGAACGCTATCAAATCGATCTGCGCCAAGCGTCCGAACAGAACATGGAACAGATGCGCCGCGATACCGAAGCGCTGTGCGCGCAGCAAGTGCCCGGCGACACGCATCGGAACCTCGTGGTGGATGCGCGTTTCAGCGGACGCACGTTCAAGCACGTCCTGGTGCCGGTGTGGCTGGTGAATTACACCTACGGCAGCAAAACCTACCAAGTCATCGCGAACGGTTACACCGGCGCGCTAGCCGGCGAACGGCCCTACAGCTGGGTCAAGATTGCGCTGGCCGTGTTGGCGGCGTTGGTCGTCTTGATCGCGATCGGTTACGGCAGCGGCGGCGGCCAGTAACTCCTTCGCCTCCGCTCGAACGCGCTTCGCGCGCGCACCGCATCGATCGCATCGCGTTCGCAGTCGGGCCGACTTGATCGAATCGGCTCGATCGACCCCGCTCGGACGCCCCGCTCGGACGCCCCGCTCGAACGCCCCGCTCGAACGCCCCGCTCGAACGCCCCGCTCGGACGACCCCGCTCGAACGCCAAAGAAAAACCCCGCCGAAGCGGGGTTTTCCTGGTGTCGCGTTTCGGTGCGTCGATCAGAACTTGAACTGACCGGCGACGCCGAACAGATGCACGCCGCTGTCGAACTCGCCGAACAGGGTGTGACGCGTCGAATCGATGATGCCGATCTTCGGCGTATCCGGATCGATGAAGCTGTACGCGCCGGTGACTTCCAGCGAGTCGCTCGCTTTCCAGGTCACGCCCAGCGAGTACCAACGACGGTCTTCGTCGGGCAGACGCGGCGTGCGGGTATGGAAGCTGGTCGGGGTTTCGTCGTAAGCGAAGCCGCCGCGCAGGGTCAGCGCGTCGGACATCTTCCACTCGGCGCCGATCGACATGAAGGTGGTGTCGGTCCAACTGAAGTCTTCGACCGAATCCGGATCGGGATTGACGAAATCGATGCGGACTTCGCGCAGCGACGACCAGTCGGTCATGGCGTAATCGGCCATCACGCTCAGGCTGTCGGTCACGGCGTACGAGGCGCTGATCGTGGTGATGCTGGGCGTGGTCAGCTTGGCGTTGACCTTGCCGTCGTTGAACAGCGCGCTGCGGCCGATACCGTTGAACACGGTGCGGGCGTTGCCCGGCACGGTCCAGTCGGCGTCGCCTTCCAGTTCGTGATCGAGTTCGGAGCGGTGCGAGATGCCGAGTTTCAGCTTATCGGTCGGGCTGAACGTCGCGCCGAAGATGTAGCCGAAGCCGTGGTCGCCGCCGGTGATGGACGCTTCGCCGTCGGCCGACTGCGGCGCGAAACCGGGCACCGAGCTGAAGGCGAGCAGCGAACCGAAGTCCACGGCTTTCGACAGCGTGACGTCGACTTTCTCGTAGACGAAACCGGCGCCGACCGACAGGCGGTCCGGCACGATTTCGTACGCGGCCGACAGGGTCAGATCGACCGTCTTCACTTCGGACTTCAGCGCTTGATAACGACCGACCCAACCGCGGTCGTATTCGGTCTTCAAACCGAACGGCGCGCTGATCATCGCGCCGACGGCGACGCCGTTATCGAACTTGTGGATGGCCGACATCGCCGGCACCGGGGTGACGCCGCCGGCGCCGCCGCCGTCGCCGCCGGTCATCGGGGCGCGCAGGGGCGTGCCGGTACCGGCGAAGCCGCTGCCCTTGAACTCGAAGCCGAGGTCGATCACGGTGACGTCCGACTGCACGGTGGTGCCTTCGAAGGTGGTCATCGCCGCCGGGTTGTTCACCACGACCGAGGCGTCGCCTTCGGCGACCGCGCTACCGGCGTAGGAACGGCCCTGGGCCTTGACGCTGTTTTCTTTGAGCTGGAAGCCGGCGGCTTCGGCTTGCCCGGCGGCGAGCGCACCGGCGATGCCGAGCGCGAGCGCGGACAACAAAATCGTATTTTTGGTCTGCATTGTCTGTACGTCTCCGTGGACAGGATTGTTCTGCGCCGCACGGACGAGCGTTTCGCTCGAACCGTCCTGCCGGAAACCCCTCCCGACGCACGACGCTGTCGGTACTATACCTTGGCCGTTAACCGAACGCTAACAACCGCGCGCCTCGGATCGGCCCCGCAACGCGACGACACTCGCATTCAGGTAACACGCCCTCCGGCCATGTTCGTTCAGATTCCGACCCGCAAGAAACCCGGCGTTCGCTGGGCCACCCCGCTCCTGTTCGCGGTGCTGTGGGCGGCGTATCTGTGGGCGAGCACGCGATCCGAGCAGGTCGAGCGCGGCCTGATCCAGACCTGGGGCGCCCTGACCGGCGGTCAGGCGCTGCTCGACACTCTGCGCTGGCTGGTCGCGGATCTGCACTGGCTGCGGCTGTTCACGGCGCTGTTGCTGCACGCAGACTGGACCCATCTGCTGGGGAATCTGATCTTCTTGTTGATCTTCGGCTTCCCGGCCGAACGCAGCATGGGCTCTTGGCGCTTTCTCGCCTTGTTCGTGCTCGGCGGCGCCTTCGCGAACCTGATCGCGGTCTTCATCGTCGGCAGCCCGCAGCGATTGGTCATCGGCGCCAGCGGCGCGGTGTCGGCGGTGATCGGGGCCTATCTCGCGCTGTTCCCGCGCGCCAAGTTGGGCTTGGTGCTGCCGCTGGGGCTGTTCTTGGAATTCATTCGCGCCCCCGCGGCCCTGCTGATCGGCGGCTGGCTGGTCCTGCAGGTGGTGTTCACCTACATCGGCCCGGCGTTCGGCGCGGTGGCCTGGCTCGCGCATCTGGGCGGTTTCCTGTTCGGCGCGGTGTTCGCGCTCTCGGCCAAAGCCGCGATCGCGCGGCGCATGCGCAAGGACCGCGGGTTCTGAGACGAAGTCCCCGCGGTATCATCCGCACATGGCGAAACCTCTCTACAAGATCACG
Organism: Lysobacter sp.; assembly: GCA_008015835.1. Classification (GTDB taxonomy): domain Bacteria; phylum Pseudomonadota; class Gammaproteobacteria; order Xanthomonadales; family Xanthomonadaceae; genus Lysobacter_I. The sequence goes on along the minus strand of SSGH01000050.1, from coordinate 19,532 downwards.
TTCCTCAACCACGGCAAGATTTACGCGCTGTACGCGCATCGCGTCGGCGGCAGCCACCTCTGGGGCTTCACCGAGATCGCGGAGATGGTGTTCGATCTGCACGACGGCCTGGTGATCGACCCCACCGAGGAACGCCTGCGCGACGAATTCGGCGACACCAAGTCGCTGCATCTGCCGATGCAGAGCATCCTCCGCATCGAGGAAGTGGAGAAGAAAGGGCAATCGTCGATCCGCGACGCCGCCAGCGGCGAAAACGTGGTCACGCCCTTCCCGATGCCCGCCAAACCGCGCTGACGTCCGCCGAGCGGCCGAAACGGCCCGGCTCGATACGCGCCGGGGCAGATCCGAGTCGTTCCCTGCCGCCATCCCGGCGAAAGCCGGGATCCCGCCGGATCGATGATCGGCGGAGGCGCTGGGCCCCGGCTTTCGCCGGGGCGACGATGGATTCAGACCGTCCCTGATCCGGAACGCGACAGTCCGAACCGCGTCGATCGAAACCGCGCCGCGCCGGATCGCTCCGACGCGTCGCGCGCTTACAAACTCACGCGCTTGCGATTGTCGGACGACACCCGGTCGATCAGCTTGTTGTAGGGATCGAAGCCGGCCTCGTAAGGCTCCGCGTCCACGACCACCGTCAGTTTCAAGCGCCCGTCGACGACGCGGTGACGCTTGAGATACAGCGCTTTCTCGTCGGCTTCCTCGCCCGACGGGCCGCGCGCGAAGACGCCGACTTCGATCCAATCGTCGAGTTTGCCGGCCGTTTCTTTGCCTTTACCATCGGCGTACAGCTTTCCGGCGTGCAGATCGAGCGCGACTTCGTATTTGCCGTCGGCGCGCTTTTTCGCGGTCGCGGATTCGACTCGGTTGTCGTAGAAGCTGATTTTCTCGAACAGATCGGCGATCAAGCCGGCGTGCTCGGGACCGGCCTCGGCGCGGATGTAATCCAGCAACTCGGCCGACGTCGTGTACGGCGGCTGTTGGTAGCCCTTGTCCTGCAGGAACTTCTTCAGCGCGCGATTGAGCGCCTCCTCGCCGATCTCCTCGCGCAGGCGATAGAACACCAACGAGCCTTTGCGATAGTGGATGTACGGCTGGTTCTCGACCCGATACAGCGGGAGTTCCTCGACGATTTCGCCGCCGCGATCAGACAGATACCGGTCCAACTCGTACTTCAGGAAGCGGCGCATCTTCTGGCGACCATAACGCTTCTCCATCACCATCAGCGCGGAGTATTGCGACAGCGACTCCGACAGCACGGTCGCGCCCTGCACGTTCGCGCCGATCACCTGATGCGCCCACCACTGGTGCGCGATTTCGTGCGCGGTGACGTAGTAGACGTAATCGATCGCGTCTTTATCGCCGAGGTCGGCGATGAAACCGATGGACTCCGAATACGGGATCGTGTTGGCGAAACTCTGGGCGAAACTTTCGTAACCCGGGAATTCGATGATGCGAACCTGTCGGTGCTGATACGGCGTGAAGTTGGCTTCGTAATAGGCGAGCGATTTCTGGATCGATTCGATCATCCGGTCGACGTTGTACGGGTGCTTCTCGTCGTAATAGACCTCGATCGGAAGGTCCTTGTAACGCCCTTTCTTCACCTTCCATCGCGCCGACAGGTACGAATAGAAATTCAGCATCGGGCGATCCATCGCGTAGGCGAAACAGCGACGGCCATCGCGGACGAATTCCTTCTGCAGATAGCCGGGCGAGAGCGCGATCTGGTCCGGCGCGGTGCAGATGGTGGTCTTGAAGTCGATCCAGTCCGCATCGTCGGCGATGTAATTGTTCGCGCGCGCGGCTTCGTCCTCCAATTTCGGCATGCGTTGCGGTTCGCCGAGCTTGCGCTTGCGGCGCTCGTTGCGGTCCGCGATCTCGGCATTTTCGTAGTATCCGAACATCGGGAACGCACGGCTGTTGAAGAACGTTCCGTTTTCGACGATGTTGGTTTGCGCGGTCCCGTTGGTGATGCCTTTCGGCGCGAGCTTGACCTCGAAAGCGATGGTCCGCTCCTCGCCCGGGCGCATCGCGGTGTCGAGCCGATAGATGCGATAACCCAGCGGCTTGTCGTGATGGATCAGCTTCGCGCCGCCCAGGTCGATCGCGAGCAAGGACTCATCGTCGAGCATGCCCACATGCACCTCGGCGATAGGCTCGGCGTACGGGTTGCGCACGCGATACGTGCCCTTCGCGCGCATGGTCTGACTTTCCGGCCGAAGATCGACCTGAATCTCGGTCGCGACGATCTTCGGCTGCTTCAGATGTTGGTATTTCTTGTAATCGCGCTCGTACTTGGCCTGCAGATCGAGCGTTTCGTCGGGGGACAGATATTCGTTGCGGATGTTGGTGTTCCAGAACAAATAACCGCCGACGGCGACGAACGCGATGGCCGAGAGCACGGCCGCCGCGCCGAGCGGACCGCGCAGCCGCTGGCGCGCCAGGCGCAGGCGTTCGCGGGCGCTGCCGCTGGTGCCGCGTACCCACAGCGCGGCGGACAGCAGCAACAGCAGCAGCAGAAACAGGCCCCAATACGCCTGGAACCACAACTGGCCCGACAGAAAATGGCCGTAACCGTTCATATCGGAATACGGTGCGTTGGGCGCGCTGGCGTAGTTGTAGAGGTTGTGGGTGTAGTCCATCACGCCGAGCACGATCTGGCCGATCAACACCACGACCAGCAGCGCATAGCCGATGTACTTGTTGTTGGTGAACACCTGTAGGCACAGCGCCAAACCGCCCATCAACACGAAGACGATGCTGTTCAGCGCCAGCGTCTTGGCGTAAACCGCGAATTCGAGCTGGGCGTGGCCTTTCCCGAGCTGAATCAGCATCGAGGCGATGCCGCCGAGCAGCTGGAAGCACAGAATCACCGCGATCAGCGCGCCGAACTTGGCCGCCAGCGGCACCCAGTTGGGCACGGGCATCGCATCGGTGACTTCGTGGAGTTTCGCGCTGCGTTCCTTGGCGACCAACTCGCCGGAGTAGAACAGCACGATGATGATCAGCACGAAGCTGTAGGAACCCTGCAGCGCCCGCAGCATGATCGAGGTGACCGGATGGGTCGGCGTCTCGTACAGCGAGTCGCCGAAGATCGCGCCGGAGACGAAGTTCGCCATCGCGAACGCCAGCATCACGACGAACGGAATACCGCGCAGGACGCCGACGGTGTCGAACTTCAGCATTCGCAAGAATTGCCGAATGGAGGTGCCCGCACCGAAGATCGGCGCGCTCTTCGGCAGCGCACCCGACGCAGCGGTCGAGAGTGCGTCCGTCGATAGAGCCGAAGCCGACGGTGCGCCTACCGCCGCGACGGCAGGCGACGATTTCGCGCGCCGCAAGCCGCGCCCGGTGCCGGTGCGCTCGGTCTTGAATAGGGCGAAGCACGCGGCGAGCAAGGCCAGTGCGACCCCGATCCAAAGCGCGCGATTGGCGAGCAGATAGCCGGCGAACGCCGGGAGCTCGGTATTGCGCTGTTCCGCCGCCCAATAGCGGATGGTGCGGCCGAACGCGCGAAGGCCCAGCGGTTCGGCCAACGTGGCGATCCAGACGTTATCGAGATCGCTCAACAAAGCTGCGCTCACGAAGTACAGGACGAAGAACCCGAGCACGCCGATATACACCCACAAGATGCTGCGGGTGACGATCGCCAGCAGCGACAACAGCGCCGCGGTGAACAACAGATTCGGCAGCACGACGACCGCGAACGCCCATGCGTACGGATACAGCGACACCGGACCGAGCCGCGCGGCATCGATCCAGGGCATGAACTGCGCGATGAAAATGCCGAAGCCGATGAGCGCGTAAATCGCCAAGCAACCGACGATCGCCGCGGCGATCCGACCGGCGACGTAATCGCGGCGTTTGATCGGGCTAGCGAAAATCAGCTCGGCCGTGCCTTGCTCGAAATCGCGCAGCAATGCGCCGTTGATCGCCATCGCGGTGAACAACATACCGATCAAGGTGAAGATGCCGAGGAACTGCACGGCGATGATCGGCGCGTTGCGATGGACGTTACCCACCGACCCGCCGATGATGATCGCATCGGTGGCCGCGGCCCCGAAAGCGAAGAGCGCGAACAGCCCGCCCATCAACCATAACAGCGGCGAGCGAAGCTGCTGCCGCAGCTCGAACCGGAAGAACTCGAACATGGCGGGCTCCTCAGGCGGCTTTGGCGTGCTGACGCAAACGCTGGAAGTACACGTCTTCCAGATCGGGCGCGACCCGTTCGAACCCCTCTTCCGGCGACTCCGCGCTGAAGACGTGAATCACCGGCGCGCCCGCCACCAAGCGCGTCGACAAGAGCGTGAAATCCCGTTCGTACTGCGGCAGCGCCTCTTTGGCGACGCGCTTGCGCCACACCCGGCCTTCCAACTCGGCGATGGCGTCGGCGGGGCGCCCGGTCAACAACACCTTGCCTTTATTCATGATCGCCATGTTCGGGCAGAGGTCGGTCACGTCCTCGACGATGTGCGTGGACAGAATCACCGCGACGTTCTCGCCGATCTCGGCGAGCAGATTGAGGAAGCGATTGCGTTCTTCGGGATCGAGGCCCGCGGTCGGCTCGTCGACGATGACCAAGCGCGGATTGCCGAGCAACGCCTGCGCGATGCCGAATCGCTGACGCATGCCGCCGGAGAACCCGCCGAGTTTGCGTTTGCGCACATCCCACAAATTCACTTGACGCAGCAGACCGTCGACGATGTCGCGCCGCTGCTTGCGATCGGTCAAGCCTTTGAGCACGGCGAAATGTTCGAGCAGATCGAGCGCGCTGACTTTCGGATAGACGCCGAAATCCTGCGGCAAATAGCCGAGCTGCCGACGCACCGCATCTTTATCGCGCAACACGTCGATGCTGCCGCCCTTGCCGTCTTCGAACGTCGCGGTGCCGCTGTCGGCCTCCTGCAGCGTCGCCAAGGTGCGCATCAGCGAGGATTTACCGGCGCCGTTCGGCCCCAACAGCCCGAACATGCCGCGCGGGATGTCGAGCGTGACGCCGTCGAGCGCGCGCACGCCGTTAGCGTAGGTTTTATTCAAATCGCGAATGACGAGCACGGGCGCCTCTGCATGCGGGGTGCGGTGGGGATGGATGAGGACGATCCGCGAACCGGATCGGCGCGTCGATCATAGCCAGCCGCTGAAGCCCGGATGAATGGGCCGTGCGTCAGGGTGCCGATGGTCATGCGCGGCGTCGAGCGACCGCAGAAGCGGCGCGCGCGAATCGCGAGGTCGCCGACGAATGCGACGAAGCGCTCAGCGACGCATCCTGCATCGATGCGTAAGGCGACCCGTCGTCGCGCGCATCGCAACGACGACGATGTTGCGAGGACGCGTCGTCAGCGCCGCTCGGGCTGCGCGTCGGGCAACGCCGCGACGGTTTTCTTCAACTGCTGCAGCGCGGCCGCGATCGGCGCGTCGCCTTCGAGCACGTCGCCGTTGCCGACGCCCGCGGCTTCTTGATCGCCGCGCAAATGTCCGGGCAATCCCGCTTCGGAAATATCGCTGCGCGCGCCTTTCACGGTGGCGTCGGGTTTGAGCAGCACGTCGGGATCGATGCCGCGCGCTTGGATCGATTTGCCGCTGGGCGTGTAGTAGCGCGCGGTGGTGAGTTTCACCGAGTCGCCGTTGTCCAGCGGCAGCACGGTCTGCACCGAGCCTTTGCCGAAGGTGCGGCTGCCCACCAGCGTGGCGCGTTGGTTATCGCGCAAGGCGGCGGCCAGCACTTCCGAGGCGCTGGCGGAGCCGGCGTCGATCACCACCGCGAGCGGCGCGCCGCGCAGCAAATCGCCCGGCGTCGCATTGAATTCGGCGTCGCCGAGCGAAATCCGGCCTCGCGTGCTGACGATCTTGCCTTTCTCGAGCAAGTCGTCGGCGATCTGCACCGCGGAGGTCAACAAACCGCCGGGATTGCTGCGCAGATCCAGCACCAAACCGCGCAAGCCTTTGCCTGCGGCCTCCGTCTGCAGCTTCAGCAACTGCGCGTTGAAGTCTTTGGCGGTGTCGGCTTGGAACGCGCTGACGCGGATGTAGCCGTAGCCGGGTTCGAGCATGCGCCCGCGCACGCTGCCGACGCGAATGGTTTCGCGTTGCACCGTGATCTGCAGCGGCTTGGGCGCGCCTTCGCGCTGCACGGTCAATACGGTTTTAGTGCCGGGCGCGCCGCGCAGCGGATTGCCGTCGGCGATTTCGGGCGTCAGCGCCTTGCCGTCGACGGCGATGATGAGGTCGCCCGCTTTCACGCCGGCTTTCGCCGCGGGCGTGTCGTCGATCGGCGCGATCACCAGAATGCTGCCGTCGGGCTGCTGCTGCACTTCCACGCCGATGCCGTCGTAGGCGCCGTCGCTGTCTTCGACGAAGGCGTCGGCGTCGGGTTTCGGCAGATAGGCGCTGTGCGGGTCCAGATCGAGCAACAAACCGCGAATGGCCGATTGCATCAGTTTGCGGTCTTCGATCGGTTCGACGTAGGCCTGCTTCACCACGTTGTAGACATTGACGTAGCGGCGGATTTCCTCGATCGGGAGTTTGCTCGCGTCGTCTTCGTTCTTGCTCGGCCGCTTCTCGTCGTTCTGCGCGAAGACGGGCCCGGCCAGCGCCGCGCAGCACAGCAGCAGCGCGGCGCGAAGGGAACGCGCGAGCGCGCGGCGCGGGAGCGGACGGAACGGGGCGCGAGCCATGCGGAACTCCATGAGACGGACGATGTGCATTACGACTCCCGGAGAGTACCCCGAGTTCGGGCGCGGTGTCGCCTGTCCTACGGGCTTCGTCGAGGCGCTCGGTTTCGGCGCTTCGCGTCGGGTCGTTCGTCGCAGCGTCGCGCAGCGCGCGCCGACGCGACGGCGCGGTTCATTGCCGCCCCAGCCACCCGGCCGGATTCACCGGCTGCCCGTTGCGGCGCAGTTCGAAATACAGCCCCGGCTGCGGCAAACCGCCGGAATTGCCGACGCGCGCCACCACATCGCCGCGCACCACGGTATCGCCGGGGTTTTTCAGCAACGATTCGTTGTGCGCGTACAGGCTGAGCGTGCCGTTGCCGTGATCGACGATCAGAATCAGGCCGTAGCCCGTCATCCATTCGGCGAACACCACGGTGCCGTCGGCCACCGCGCGCACCGGGGATCCCAGCCCGGCGCCGATCCATAAGCCGTTGCTGGTGCGGCCGTCCGGCATGCGTCCGCCGAAACCCGCCAGCAGGTTTCCCGACGCCGGCCAACCGTAACCGCCGACGCGCACCGGAGCGGCGGTCGCGGTCTGCCGCGGCGGCGTTGCGCTGGGTTCGGCGCCGCGTTTGCCCGTCCCGGCGCGGCCGGCGGCGCCGGCGTTCGCGTTCTTGCGCGCCGCCGCCTTCGCCGCGCGCTCGGCGGCGGCCCGCTCCGCGGCGGCGCGCGCGGCGGCGGCGCGCAGCCGCTCGACCACCGCCTGCAGCGCTTTGGCGTCGCTGCCCAGCGCGCGTTCGCGCGCTCGGCGATCGGTGTAGCGGCGCTCCAAGGTCGCCAGCTCCGCCGCGTGCGCGGCGCGATCGCGGCTCAGCGCCGCCTGTTGTCGCGCGCGTTCGGCGCGGGCGGCATCGAGCGCGCTGCGCTTTTCGACGATCTGCCGCTCCACGCGCGCCAACTCGGCCAATTCGGCGGCGAGCGCGCGGGTGCGGCTGAGGCGGTCGCGCTGCAGATAGCCGTAGTACGTGAGTTGTCGATCGGCGTCGGCGATGCGGTCCTGCGCCAAGGCCAACGCCAGCGGCGCGCGCTCGCCTTGGGCGTAGGCCGCGCGCAACAGCGCGGCCAGCGCGCGGCGATGCTCGGCTTCCTGCGCGCGCAGGATCGTGCGGCGGGCGTCGAGTTCCTGCAGCGCGTGCTGTTCGCGCACCAACGCGCTTTCGGTCGCGCTCAGGGCCCGGCTGGAATCGGCCAAACGCTCGTCCATCCGCCGCAGCGCGCGGCTGGCTTCGCCGCGTCGATCTTCCAGCGCGCGCCGTTCGGCGGCGACATCCTTCAATTCGCGCTGCAGCGTCTCCAACCGCCGCTGCGCATCGCGCGTGCCGCCGCCGCTTTGCGCCGCCGCGATACCGACGGCGACGACCGCGCACAGCAAGGCAACAAGAATCGCGATCGACCCCGCCCGCAAGCCCGCGCGTCGAGAAGCCGCCCTGCGCGCGCGCATCCGTCGAGGCCTCGTCACGCGATCAGCAGGCTGCGGCCGGTCATCTCGTCCGGCGGCGGCAACCCGAGCAACGCCAGCAGCGTCGGCGCGACATCGCGCAGCGCGCCGCCCGCGCGCAGCCGCGCGTGCGCGGACTCGGCGTCGCGGCCGACGTAGACGAACGGCACCGGTCCGACCGTGTGCGACGTATGCGGCTGCCCGGTCTCGGGGTCGCGCATCATTTCCAGATTGCCGTGATCGGCGGTGATCAGCAGCGCGCCGCCGACCTCGCGCACCGCGGCCTCCACCGCGCCGATCGCGACATCGACCGCTTCGGCGGCTCGGATCGCCGCCTGCAGATCGCCGGTGTGCCCGACCATGTCGGGATTCGCCAAGTTGCAGATCACCGCGTCGAAACGACCGGAGCGAATCGCCGCGGTCAGCTTCTCGGTGACTTCCGGGCAGCTCATTTCCGGCTGCAGGTCGTAGGTCGCGACGCGCGGGCTAGGCACCAGAATGCGCTCCTCGCCTGCGTACGGGTCTTCGCGTCCGCCGCTGAAGAAGAACGTGACGTGCGCATATTTCTCGGTTTCGGCGATGCGCAGTTGAGTTTTGCCGTGCGCGGCCAACCAATCGCCGAACGTGTTGCGCAGATCGTCGGGACCGAACGCGACCGGCGCCGACAATTTCGCGTCGTACTCGCTCAAACACACGAAACGCGACAGCGTGGGACGCCGCGCGGGCGGCGATTGCGCGGCGAAACCGTCGAAGTCCGGCGCCACGAACGCGGCGGTGAGCTGCCGCGCGCGGTCGGCGCGGAAGTTCATGAACACCACCGCATCGCCGTCGCGCATGGGCGCCGCGCCGTCCAGCACGGTCGGGGCGACGAACTCGTCGTTCTCGCCGCGGGCGTAGGCCTCGTGCAGCGCGGTGGTCGCTTCTGGCGCGCGATGTTCGGCCTGCGCCTCGACGATCGCGTCCCAGGCGCTGCGCAGACGATCCCAGCGTTTATCGCGATCCATCGCGAAATAGCGGCCGCCGACGGTGGCGACGCGGGCGTTGCCGACGGCGTCGCATCGCGCCTGCAGCGCGCGCAGGCTGGGCTCGGCCGAACGCGGCGGCATATCGCGACCGTCGAGAAAGGCATGCACCGCGACCCGCGGTACGCCTTCGCGCGCGGCGAGGTCGAGCATCGCGAAAATATGGGATTCGTGGCTGTGTACGCCGCCGGGCGACATCAGGCCCATGACGTGCAGCGTGCCGCCGGCCGCCTTCGCCGCCGCGCAGGCGGCGCGCAGTTCGGCGTTGGCGAAGAAACTGCCGTCTTCGATCGCGGCGTCGATCCGCGTGAGGTCCTGATAGACGATGCGGCCGGCGCCGAGGTTCATGTGCCCGACCTCGGAATTGCCCATCTGCCCGTCCGGCAGGCCGACGTGACGGCCTTCGGTGTGGATCAGCGTATGCGGGCGCTCGGCCCACAGGCGCCGCCAATTCGGAAGGTCTGCCAGGGCCAGGGCGTTATCCGTCGGGTCTTCGCGATGGCCCCAACCGTCCAGAATCAACAGCACCACGGGTTTGGGCGGCGTCGAGGGCATCGCTTCGGACGGCATCGCTTTAGACGGCATCGCTTCGGATGGCATGACTTCGGGCGGCGTGACTTCGGATAGATGCGATTGTACGCATGCGGTCGCATTCTGGCCGGACCGGGAACCTCCCTCCCGATCTCATGAGGTCCGCACCATGCGCCACGCTATCGTCCCCGCTCGCCTTTCGTTCGCTTGCGCACTCGCCCTCGCGGCCGTCCTCGCCGCGCCCACCGCGCTCGCGGGCGGCAAGGACGTCGACAAAGTGATGGGCAGCATCACCGCGCACGCCGGCGAAACCTACGGCGACCTGAACACCGTGAACGGCAGCATCCGCGTCGAAGCCGGCGCCAAGGCCGACGGCGTGGCGACCGTCAACGGCAGCGTGCATCTGGAATCCGGCGCGCAGGTCGGCGACGCCGAAACCGTCAACGGCAGCATCCGCCTAGACGACAACGTGCAGGCCCGCGATCTCGAAACCGTGAACGGCAGCATCCGCCTCGGCCAGCGCGCGCGCATCGGCGGCATCGACACCGTGAACGGCAGCGTGTTCGTCGATCGCGGCAGCGCGATCGGCAAAGGCATCGAAACGGTGAACGGCGCGATCGGCCTGGTCGACGTCGACCTGCAGGGCGGCATCGCCACCGTGAACGGCGACATCACCGTCGGCGTCGGTTCGCACGTGCGCGGCGGCATCACCGTCGAAAAACCGACGGGCAACTGGACCCCAGTGAACGTCGGCGGCAAGCGCAAGCCGCGGATCATCGTCGCGCAGGACGCGGTGGTGGAAGGCGCGTTGGTGTTCAAGCGCGAAGTCAATCTGTACGTGCATCGCAGCGCGCGCATCGGCGAAGTGACCGGCGCGACGGCGGTGCGCTACGACGGCGCGAGCGCGCCGAAAGAATGAACGGGCGTTAGTCCCCGATCGCACGTCCGGCACGCGGCTCCGCGCTGTTTCTTTTCCCTGCATGCCGGGCCGACGCGGTGCGCGTGTAGGCATCGCCTCGCGTGCCGATGCGCGCCCAAGTGCGATGCGCCCCGCGTTAGCGCTGTGCGCGATAAGCGAGGAGCGAGGAGCGAGGAGCAAGACGCGAGGGACGAGGTGCGGAAAAACGCGTTCCTTCTCCCCGCACAGCGGGGAGAAGGTGGCGCGCAGCGACGAGATGAGGGGCCACGGCGACATGTCAGGCTGGCCGCCGTGATCCGTCACGAAAAGCGCCCCTCTCCCGGCCTTCGGCCACCCTCTCCCCGCAAGCGGGGAGAGGGAAATTGCATCGCTTCCCCAAACTCATGACGCGCTCCTTCTCCCCGCACAACGAGGAGACAGTCGCTTGCGTCGTCGTCGCGGCATTGGCGAGGTGTTCTTTTGCCCGCACTGCGCCTTACCCGCACTGCGATAGCGAAGCACTGCGTAGGCATTCATTCTTGTCGAATAACTGCAATACACTCGGCGTCTCCATCCGTGTGGACGCCTCCGATGCCCCGTTCATCGCCCAAGATTCTGCTGTTAACCCTCGCCGCCACCGCCGCGCTCGCGGCATGCAAGCCTGACGCTCAAGCGCCCGCGCCTGCGCCGACAGCCGCGCCCGCCGCCTCCGTTTTCGCCTTCAAGGACGCGATCGACGCCGCCGACTTCGGCGAACACGTGCGCGTGCTGGCGTCGGACGCATTCGAAGGCCGCGGACCGGGCACGCCGGGCGAAGATAAGACCGTCGCTTATCTGCAGGCGCAGTTCGAACGCATGGGCCTGAAGCCCGGCAACGGCGACAGCTATTTCCAAACCGTGCCGATGATCGAAACCACGGCCGACGAAGCGACGACGATGTCGATCGACGTCGCCGGCAAGCCGCGCACGCTGAAATTCGGCGACGACATGGTGATCGGCACCCGCACCGGTCGGCCGGAAGTGAAGATCGAGAACAGCGAGATGATCTTCGTCGGTTACGGCGTGGATGCGCCGGAACGGCAGTGGAACGATTACGCCGGTCTGGACGTGAAGGGCAAGACCGTCGTGATGCTGGTCAACGACCCCGGCTTCCACGCCAACGACCCGACGCTGTTCGACGGCAAGCGCATGACCTACTACGGGCGCTGGACCTACAAGTTCGAAGAAGCCGGGCGCAAAGGCGCGGCGGCGGCGCTGATCGTTCACGACACCGAAGGCGCGTCGTACGGCTGGGACGTGGTGAAGAATTCGTGGACCGGCGCGCAATACGACCTGCGCGCGGCCGACGACCCGGCGCCGCGAGTGCCGCTGCAGGGCTGGATCACCGGGGAGCAAGCCAAAACGCTGTTCGCCGACGCCGGTTTGGATCTCGACGCGCTGCGCGCCGCCGCCAACAAGCCCGGGTTCAAGCCGGTGCCGCTGAAATCGACGATGAGCGTGACCTTGAAGAGCGCGACCGCCGAGAAATCCTCGCGGAATGTGCTGGCGCTGCTGCCGGGCACCGAGAAACCCGATGAAGCCATCGTCTACATGGCGCACTGGGATCATCTGGGCAAACATGTCGGCGAAAAGAACCCGGACGGCAGCGACGACGTGATCTACAACGGTGCGGTGGACAACGGCACCGGCGTCGCCGGCATTCTGGAAATCGCCGAACAGTTCGCGAAGATCGGAAAGCCGAAACGCTCGGTGCTGTTCGCGGCGGTGACGCTGGAGGAATCCGGCCTGCTCGGCTCGAAATACTATGTGGCGCACCCGACCGTCCCGCTCGAAAACACGGTGGCGGTGGTCAACCTCGATGCGCTGTCGGTGGCCGGCCGCGCGCGCGACATCACCGTCGTCGGCAAAGGCAATTCAGAGCTGGACGATGTGCTCAAGCCGATCGCGGACAAGCAGGGGCGCACGCTCGGCGAGGAAAGCAACCCCGCAGGCGGCTACTACTTCCGCTCCGATCATTTCAATTTCGCGAAGGCCGGCGTGCCGGCGCTGTATCCCGACAGCGGCGACGATTTGATCGACGGCGGCACCGCTGCGGGCGATGCGGCGGGCAAGGACTACAACGAAAAGCGCTATCACAAGCCCGACGACGAATACGACCCGGCGACCTGGAAGCTGGACGGCGTACTCGAAGACCTGCAGGCGGTGTACGCGGTCGGCGAGACGCTGGCCAACGGCGATGCATGGCCGAACTGGTACGCGGGCAATCCGTTCCGCGCCGCGCGCGACGCGATGATGGCGAAGAAGGCCGCGAGCGCGCCGGCAGCGGCGAAGTAACCAGGACGGTTCGACGCGATTCGAGCGCGGTCGGCACGAACGGCGACACAGGACGACCCGCTAAAACGAATCGCCCACACGACGACGGCGCCTTCAGGGCGCCGTCGTCGTGTTGAGTTGGATCGAACTGACGCGCCGAGGCGCGAGACGACCGCGACCGGTCAGAGCCTGAGCGCGGGCGCCGACGACTGCAGGCGCGCCATGACCTGATCGTCGGCCCGCTGGATCAACGACGGCCGCTCGTTTTGGTTCAGATCGTCGTTTTGGCGGCGCTGAGCGATTTCCTGCTCGGACGCCGACTTATTGTGGATGCGCTCGTTCGCCTGCTCGATCTGCGCGGCGCTCTGCTCGAACGCGGGCGCGTCTTTCAAGCGCACGTCGTTGTTGAAGATCGGCTCGCGATCGCCGTATTTCATGTGCTCCATGCGCACGATCACGTCGCCGTTCGCGTTCACCGCCTGCACGCGATCGACCCGCGTGTCCGGGTTTTCGTTCTTTTCATGGATGAACTGCAGCACGCTGTAGGCCGCGATGCGCTCGACGTTGTTTTGCGACAGGCCCAGTTCCTGGGCTTTTTTCTTGACCGATTCGTAGACCTTCTTCTGCTCTTCGGTCCATTTCTCGATCGCCAACTCTTCGATACCGATCGCGGTGCCGCCGGAGGTGCCGCCCGACGAGCCGCCGCCCGAGGCCGCGCCCGCGAACGCGTCGATCGGCGCCGCGTCGCTCGCGCCGGCCTCGTCGTCTTCGGCGTCGAAATCGATCAGGTCGTCCGCGTTCACGTCGGCGACGCGAACGGCCGTGGACTCGTCCTCTTCGGCGTCGAAATCGACCAAGCCGTCCGCGCTCACGTCGGCGAGACGCACCGCCGAGGACTCGTCCTCGTGCTCGTCCGGCAGGTAACCGGTGGGAAGCGACGACGGTGGATGGGGATGGGACACGGCACTCTCCTTTCGCATTCCGCCCTGTCGGCAGAGCATACCCCGAACCTCGGGCGGGCGAAGACCGAGCGTCGCCGAACGCGGCCGAACGTCGCCGCGCCCGGGCGCGGGCGACTCAGCCGGCCGCGGCCTGCGGCGCCGGCGCGGGGGCCGCGCGCTCCGGCCAGACCGTCTTGGCGAGCAGTTCGTCGTCCCAGTCGAAGTGCAGCGCGCCGTCCCTCAGCAGCAACGACAGGAAGTTCAAAACGTTGCGGGCGAACATGTCGCTGGCGTGGATCGCGCCGCCGCTGGCGAGGTTCAACGGCCCGGCGATGGTGACGCCGTTGTGGGCGTAGGTCTCGCCCGGGCGGGTCAGTTCGCAGTTGCCGCCGGTTTCGGCGGCCAGATCGACGATCACGCTGCCCGGCTTCATGCCCGCGACCATCGCCGCGGACACGATTTTCGGCGCGGGCCGGCCCGGCACGGCGGCGGTGGAGACGATCACGTCGATGCCTTTGAGATGGTCGGCCAGCCGCTGTTGCTGCAGCGCGCGCTCTTCGTCGGTGAGTTGGCGCGCGTAACCGCCTTCGCCTGCGGCGCTGACGCCCAAATCGAAGAATTTGCCGCCCAGCGATTCGATCTGTTCGCGGGTTTCCGGGCGCACGTCGAAGCCTTCGACCTGCGCGCCGAGGCGCTTGGCGGTCGCGACCGCCTGCAGGCCGGCGACGCCCGCGCCGATCACCAACACTTTCGACGGGCGAATGGTGCCGGCGGCGGTGGTGAGCATCGGGAAGAAGCGCGGCGCCAACTGCGCGGCGATCAGGGTGGCTTTGTAGCCGGCCATGCCGGCCTGGGAACTGAGAATGTCCATCGCCTGCGCGCGGGTGGTGCGCGGCAAACGCTCCAGCGGGAACGCGATCAATTCGCGCGCGCGGATCGCATCGCTGCGCGCGGCGTCGGCCTGCGGCTGCAGCATGCCGATCAGCACCGCGCCGGTTTTCATTTGCGCCAGCGCGTCGGCCGACGGCGATTGCACGCAGGCGACGGCGTCGGCCGCGGTCAGCACCTCGGCGGCGGAATCGACCAGGGTCGCGCCGGCGTCGGCATAGGCGGCATCGGGAATTTGCGCGCCGTCGCCGAGCCCGCGTTCGACCCGCACCGCGGCGCCCGCGGCGACGAATTTCTTGCAGGTTTCCGGCGTCAACGCCACGCGGCGTTCGCCCGCCGCGGTTTCGCGCACCGCACCAATCGTCACCGCCATCGTCCTCTCCCCGTCGGATACTGAGCTTTCCGCATGCTAGCAGGTTGCGCGCGGCGATCGACCGCGGCTCCGCGGCCCGTCGCCAACGAAAACGCCGGCCTGCGGCCGGCGTTTCGGACTCCCAGCGCCGGGCCTCAAGACGCCGTGCGCGGCTGCTGCAGTTCTTGCCACATCTCGCGCATCGCGCCCTCGAAGGGCGGCTCGGACGAACGCAGCGTCACCCGGCCGTTGCCGACCATCGACGCCAGTTCTTCCGGCGAGACCACGAGCTTGCGCATGCCGCGGCGGTTCACGATCAGGAACCGCGAAGTCAGCGGGCTGATCCAGGCGATGCGGCCGAACGTGGTGCGGCCATCGTCTTCGAGCAGTTCGAGATTCTGGCCCACGCGCAGCTTGCGCATGCGCATCGCGACTTCGGGGTCGAAATCCACGGTGTCGGTGCCGCCGGCCACGCGCGGCGCGGTCCACTGCCCGTCGCCCGCATCCGCCGCCGCCTCGTCCACCGGCACGCTGTGCGTGCGTCGCGGCGCGTCGGGGAAGGCCAATGCGGTGACGATGCGCGCCAAGGAATCGCGCGCGGCGGAGGCGTCCAGGCCGCAACTGGCATAGCAACGGCCCAGCGGAGTTTGCAATTCGATCAAACGATCGGCCACCACCGCGCCCGCGCCGCGGGCCGCCTCGGCGTCGGCCAAAATCAACGCGTCGCCCACCGCCAACGCGGCGACGTACTGCGCCGAATCCGGGCCCTCGCGCAGCCAGGTCTGCACCAGATGATGACGCCAGTGCGTGGTCAGGAATTCCGCGATGCCGTGGGTCAACGGCCGTTCGAACAGCCGCGAGGCGAGCAATTCGTCCACCGAGCGACGCGCGTAGTGCAGGCGTTCGCGGCCGGACAGCGCTTCCGCGGCGCGCTGCTCGGTGACGTCGCGCATGCGCTTTTGTTGCTGCAGGTGGTCGCGCAGTTCGGACGCGGCCAACTCGAAGATCGCTTGATCGTCGCGATAGCCGTCCACCACGCGATCCACCGCCAATTCGGCGTGGGTGAGCGTCTGCTGGTCCTGCGGCGTGTCGCCGACGTTGCCGTGGCAGGCGTCGCTCAACGCTTCCAGCAGATGGCGGCCGGGATGATGGCGCTCGTCGAACAGCGCATGGTCGCTCAGCGCTAATTTCAGGTAAGGCACGACCAAGCGGCCGTACATCGTGCGTGCGCGCTGCACGCCGGCATGGTTGTTCGACAAGGTCTGCAGCATGATCGCGACCAGATCGATCGCGTCCTCGTCGACTTCGCTGAAGCGCATTTGGGTCGGGTCGTAGCCGAGCTGGCGCGAGCCGCTGGCGATCTGCGCGCGGATCGCCGCCGACAGCGAACGCGCGTCGTCGCCCGACAGCGCGCGCACGAAGGGTGCGGGGTCCGTGCCCTGCAGCACCGAGGCGATGCCGAACAGTTCCTGCGGCACCAAGGTCCGCGCGCCGCCCGGGTAACCGTAGCGGCCGCCGCTCGGGCCGCCGGGATGCGCCGCGCCCGGATTCGGACCGTGCGGGCCGGGGCCGTGATGGCCCGCACCCTCGTGTGCTTGGCCCGCGCTGCCGGCGTCGTTCGCGCCGGGCGCCGCGGGGTTGCCGCGCAGCGCGGCCTGGCGCCAGGCCCGCACCTGATGATGAATGCTTTCGCGATAGCGATAGCCCTGTTCGGACACGCCGCCCCAGCCTTGGGCCGACGCGGCAGTGTTCTGCGGGCGCGGATCGACCAAACCGCCGTCGGGGTTCCAGCCCGCCTGCGGCGGCGACATCGGGGCCCGCGTCTGCGCCGGCGCGCGATCGCGAGCGACCGCCGCGTTTTCGAGCGTCCGGGCCGCTTTTTCGTACAGATCGGCCAGGATCTTCGACAGACGCTTTTCCAACTGCAGGAAGATCAACCGGCGCAGTTCCGGCGTCAGTTCGTGCTCCAGGATCAGCTTCGACAGCGCGTCGACCGGCACTTCCGGGCGGATCGGGTTGGTGTCCGCGCTTTGCGACGGCAGGCCGAGCATCGCGCCCAGGCCCTCGAAACACTCATGATTGCGGAACAGCGGATGCGCGAGCTGCTGTTCGAGCAGTTCCACCACGTGCTGGCCGGCCAAATGAGTTTCCAGCGCGTTCTCCGACATCAGGCTGAGGCTCTTGGCCTCGACCGCGCGCGGGCGCGGGTTGCGCCAATGATCGAAGGCCTGCTCCAGCGATTCGCGATAACGCCCGGCGAGTTCGAGCGCGCGCTGATTGAGCAGCGAAATCGCCAGCGGATCGTCGTAGATCGCGCGGTTGTCGTGGCTGATGATCGCCGCCAGACGCACTTGTTCTTCGATATCGCCCCAAAACCCGGCGAGCACGCCGGAGAGCGCGGTGACGGCATCCCGACGGAGCGACTCGAACAGCCGCTCGGCATGCTGCCGAGCCAACGGCGAGCGGGAGTGGGACCAGGGGGAAGTCTCGTCCATAGTGTCCGTTTCGGGGGAGAATGGGACCGGAACTGGGTCGAACAGGACCGCAACGATACCTTCCCCCGCCGATGGAGCGTCTGTGACACCCCTCTCAATTCACTCAAACGTCATGCTGGACGCGCTGGATCGCCGACGGTCGGTGCCGAGCAAGCAGTTGGGAGCGCCCGGCCCGGACGACGAGACCCTGCTGCGCATGCTGCGCAGCGCGGTGCGCGTGCCCGATCACGGCAAACGGGTGCCGTTCCGGTTCCTGCGCATCCGCGGCGAAGCGAGGCACGCCCTGGGACGGCGTCTGGCGCAGCGCAGCCGCGAACGCGACCCGAACGTCTCCGACGCCGCGGTCGAGAAGGATCGGCATCGGTTCGACGCCGCGCCGCTGATCCTGGCGGTGATCGCGCAGGTCGGCCCGGACGAGAAAATCCCGGCGCAGGAACGCCTGCTCACCGCCGGCTGCGTCTGTTTCGCCCTGCTGCAGGCTGCGCAGGCGTGCGGCTTCGGCGCGCAGTGGCTGACGGGTTGGGCCGCGTACGACCCCAAGATCGCGCGCGAGCTCGGCCTCGGCGCGGACGAAACGCTGGTCGGCTTCGTGCATCTCGGCACGCCCGCGCTGGAGGCGCCGGAACGCGAACGCCCGGACCCGGCCGCGCTGCTGTCGGATTGGACGCCGCCGACATCCGGAGCGGGCGCTTGAGCGCGGAGGTCGACGCGCCCGGCCGCGCACCGGCGAACCGCGACGGCGACCCGCCGCTGTATCTGATCGACGCCAGCATCTATGTCTTCCGCGCCTGGCACACCATGCCGGACGAGTTCCAAGACACCGACGGCTGGCCGGTGAACGCCGTGCAGGGCTTCGTGCGCTTCTTGCTCGACGTGCTGGAACGGCAGCGGCCGCGGCATATCGCGGTGGCGTTCGACGAGGCGCTGGATTCGTGTTTCCGCAATCGCCTCTACCCGGCCTACAAAGCCAATCGCGAACCCGCGCCGGAAGAACTCAAGCGCCAGTTCGCGCACTGCAAGGCGCTGTGCGTCGCGCTGGGGCTGCCGGTCCTGGCGCATACCGACTACGAAGCCGACGATTTGATCGGCACCGCGCTGACGCACGCGCGCACCGACGGCCGCCGCGGCGTGATCGTCTCGGCCGACAAGGATCTCTCGCAGTTGCTGCTCGTCGGCGACGAACAGTGGGACTACGCCCGCAACCAGCGCTGGGGCGCGCACGGCGTGCGCGCGCGGCACGGCGTGGAGGCGCACCAGATCGCCGACTATCTGGCGCTCAGCGGCGACGCGGTGGACAACATCCCCGGCGTGCCCGGCGTGGGCGCCAAAACCGCCGCGGTGCTGCTGGCGCATTTCGGCGACCTCGACAGTTTGCTGTCGCGAATCGACGAAGTGCCGTTCCTGCGTTTTCGCGGCGCCGCGCAGGCCGCGACGAAACTGCGCGCGCATCGCGAACAGGCGCTGCTGTACCGACAGCTCACGCGCATCGCCTGCGACGCCCCGCTGGACGGCGTCGACACCGAATTCCGACGCGCCGACGCGCAGCACGACACCCTGCGCGCGCTGTGCGAACGCCTCCGCTTCGGCCCGCTGACGCGGCGCCGCCTCTACGCCGCCGCCGGTTTGGACTTCGCGCCGCCGGCCACGACCGACGACGAACTGCCATGAACGACGACACCGCCCCGCTGACCGACGAAACGGTTTACGACGGCCGCTGGCTGCGCATGAAACGCCGCGGCGGCTGGGAATACTGCGAACGCAGCCACCACGCCGACGGCATGGCGGTGATCGTGGCCGCGCTCACGCCGCAAGACGAAGTGTTGTTCGTCGAACAATTCCGCGTGCCGCTGGGCAAGCCGACGATCGAAATGCCGGCCGGCCTAGTCGGCGACATCGGTCACGGCGACGACGCCAACGACACGCTGGAAGACGCCGCGCGCCGCG
>SSGH01000057.1 GCA_008015835.1 Lysobacter sp. | reverse complement strand
GCGGCCACGGGCAGCAGCGCGCGGTGGGGCAGGGGGATGTCGAGCAGCGGGGGAACGGTCAGCAGGACGCCGAGCATCGTCGCTATCGACAGCCAGCGCAGACCGATCAGGCGGCGCAGGGCGTCGGTGGAGCTGGGAGGACGGTGCTGGGTCGAGTCGGAATGCATCCGCCAATTATCGCCGAAGGGGTGAACGGGCCGGAAGTGAGCAGCGGGGACGGCCGCAGCCGGTAAGAGGGCCGACCGATGCCTGGGTGACTCGGGCGCCGGGGGAAGGCGGGCATCGGTCGGCCTGCAGCGAATTTAGCGTGTCGGACCGGTCGGTGGAATGTGGTGGATTGTCGCAGCGCCGGCCGTCCTGGGGTTAAAACGGGCGAAAACGCGTTTTTTTCATATTTCCATAAAATAGTGTTTGCATTGCCGATCGATACAGTGCAAAGTCCGTCCTCGCGATCTTCAAGTAGTGTTGTTGTTGTCTGGTTCAGTACCCGCAGCCCTGCGGCAGTCTTTCCTTCATCACCCCGCCCTCTTGAGTTTCGCCCTATTCAGGGGCACTCCCTGTTTTTTTCAGTTTTTTCAAGGATATTCAAAATGGCAGCAGGTACCGTGAAGTGGTTCAACGATTCCAAGGGCTTCGGTTTCATCACCCCCGAGAGCGGCGGTGACGATCTGTTCGCCCACTTCTCCGCTATTCAAGGCAAGGGCTTCAAGACCCTGACCGAAGGCCAGCGCGTCACTTTCGACGTCGTCTCCGGCCCGAAGGGTCAACAAGCCGCCAACATCGTCCCGGTGGAGTAATCCATCCAGGATGGCCGGTCGGGCGCAAGCGCCGGACTGGCAGCGGTACCGGGGATGGATGCTGATCTTCAGCGTGCATCTCCGATGGAAAGCCCGGCAAATGCCGGGTTTTTTTCGTTTACGATCGCTTCCGCCTCGGGTTGTGGAAACGGCTCGCGCGTGTTCGCAGGGCAAAAAAAAAGGAGCCCGAAGGCTCCGAATGGGCTACGAAGTCGGGTTTGCGCGCCCGAAATCCTTGCCCGCCAGGTTGAGTCGGCTTACTTGGCCGGGCCTTTCCGGATGAAACCGAAGGGCTTGCCCAGCGGAATCAGCGGGCGACCGAAGTAGCTGTTCAGGAAGAGCGCGCCGGCGGTGTAGAAGCCGATCAGCGAAATCAGGAGTTCCGACCAGGCCGCCAGCGTCGAGAACAGCGGCGGATTGACGCCCAGGATCGACAGCGCCAGCGACGGCAGCAGGATGTTGATGAGCACCAGCATCAGCGCGAACATCTTGTTCACTTCGAACGCCGCGACCATGATGAACAGCGAGAAGAAGAAGTAGCCGATACAGGCATAGGCCAGTTGGCGCGGATCGGCCTTGGCCGGATCGAGCGGACCGAACCAGCCTTGGCTGATCGCCCAGTGCATCGCCACCGCGGCCCAGAACAAACCGTAGGCGCCGAGCACGATGGAGCCAAAGTAGTTGTTCTTCTTGAAGTCGATGGTCGAGGCCCAGATCTGGGCGATCGAGCCCAGCAGCAATGCCCAGGGAATCAGGTAGGTTGCGCCCGTGGTCCAGCCCATTTTCTGGGATGCGGCGACGAAGGTCACCATCGACAGGCCGAACACCCCCAGCGCGGTGGGGTCGGACATGATGATTTTGGTTTCGGTTACGGGCGGGCTCGATGCAGTCATGGTTTGTCTCCTTTTGAAATTGGTTGTTTTTCGCCGGCGTCGGCTTGCCGGGACTACATGTTCGGGTAGTTCGGGCCGCCGCCGCCTTCGGGCACCGCCCAGTCGATGTTCTGGGTCGGATCCTTGATGTCGCAGGTTTTGCAGTGCAGGCAGTTCTGGGCGTTGATCTGCATGCGCGGGCCGCTCGGGGCTTCTACGATTTCATAGACGCCGGCTGGGCAATAACGCGTTTCCGGGGCGTTGTAGAGAGCCAGGTTGATGCTGATTGGAACCGATGCGTCTTTGAGGCGCAGGTGGCAGGGCTGCTCTTCGGTGTGGTTGGTGGCCGAGATGAAGACCGACGACAGGCGGTCGAAGCTGATTTTGCCGTCCGGCTTAGGATAGACGATGGGCGGGCATTCCGACGCTTTCTTTAGCTGGGTGTGGTCGGCGTGGTGGTGGAGCGTCCACGGCGCCCGGCCCTTGAGCAGGAAAGTATCGATGGCGCTGTAGGCGATACCGCCGAAAAGCCCCCAGCGGAAGCTCGGACGGATGTTGCGCACTTGGTAGAGCTCGTCCCAGAGCCAGCTTTGCTTGAGGCGCTCGGGGTAGCCGAGGGTTTCGTTGCCGTGCTGGCCTTCGGTGGTGAGGTGGGCGAACAGCGCTTCGGCGGCCTCGATGCCCGACTTCATGACCATGTGGGTGCCTTTGACCTTCGGCACGTTGAGGAAGCCGGCGGTGTCGCCGACCAGCAGGCCGCCGGGGAAAGTGAGCCGGGGCAGGGACTGGAAGCCGCCTTCGTTGAGTGCCCGTGCGCCGTAGGAGATGCGCCGGCCGCCTTCGAAGAACTTGCGGATCTCCGGGTGGGTCTTGAAGCGCTGGAACTCTTCGTAGGGCGACAGATTCGGGTTGCTGTAGTCCAGGCCGACCACGAAGCCGACCGACACTTGATTGTTTTCCAGGTGGTAGAGGAAAGAGCCGCCGTACACGTCGCTCGTCACCGGCCAGCCGACGGTGTGCATGGTCAGGCCGGCCTGATGCACTTCAGGGCGGACTTCCCACAGTTCCTTGATGCCGATGCCGTAGGTTTGCGGATCGGCGCCTTCGCGCAGATTGAACTTGGCAAACAGACCTTTGGTCAGGGAGCCGCGACAGCCTTCCGAGAAAACGGTCTGGCGGGCGTGCAGTTCGATGCCCGGCTGATAGTTGGGGCCGGGTTCGCCGTTCTTTTCGACGCCCATGTCGCCGGTGGCGATGCCCTTGACCGAGCCGTCTTCGTTGTAAAGCACTTCGGAGGCCGCAAAGCCGGGGTAGATCTCGACGCCCAGGGCCTCGGCCTGCTCGCCGAGCCAGCGCACCACGTTGCCGAGGCTTACGATGTAGTTGCCGGCGTTGTGCATCTGCGGCGGCGTGGGCAGCTTGTAGCTTTTTTCGGCGGTGAGGAAGAGGAAACGGTCTTCCGTCACCGGTGTGTTCAGGGGCGCGCCGCGCTCCTTCCAGTCGGGGAACAGTTCGACCAGCGCGCGGGGTTCGACGACCGCCCCGGACAGAATGTGGGCACCGACTTCGGAACCCTTCTCCACGACGCACACCGAAAGCTCCTTGCCGGCCTTCTCGGCCAGTTGCTTCAGGCGGATCGCCGTCGTCAGCCCCGAGGGGCCGGCTCCAACGATCACCACGTCGTATTCCATCGCTTCACGCGTCATTGCTGTCTCCGAACAAAATTAGGGGCACCCGGCCGCCTCGAGCGAGGCGGTCGGGCTTGGCTTATGCCAGGGCGCTTAGAAAAGCGCTTCTTCGAGTGCCAGGACCGATGCCGAGCCACCCACGATGGCATCCCGGTAGGAATTGGCTTCGGGGATGACGTGCTGGGCGAAGTAGCTGGCGGTGGCCAGTTTGGCCTTGTAGAAGCCACCGTCGGCCTCGCCGGTGCGGCTGGCGGCGATCTGGGCGGAGCGGGCCATCAGCCAGCCGCCGACGACGATGCCGGTGAGCTTGAGGAAAGGCACCGAGCCGGCCGCGGCGGCCTGCGGGTTGGCGTCGTAGTTGGCGAGCAGCCAGGTGGTGGCTTCGTCGAGGGCGGCCATGCCGTCACCGAGGCTGTCGGCCAGCGCCGTGAGCGTCGGGTTGCCGGATTTGTCCAGCGAGGCGCGGGTTTCGGCGATGTCGGCGAGCAGCTTTTGCATGCTCTTGCCGCCTTCCTTGGCCGTCTTGCGGCCGATCAGGTCGTTGGCCTGGATGGCGGTGGTGCCTTCGTAGATGGTGACGATACGGGCGTCGCGCATGTACTGGGCAGCGCCGGTTTCCTCGATGAAGCCCATGCCGCCATGGACTTGCACGCCGTTCCAGGTGATGCCCTGGGCGTTCTCGGTGCACCAGCCCTTGACCACCGGGGTGAGCAGTTCGAGGCGGCTCTGGTTCTCGCGGCGCACGTCGGCGTCGGGGCTGCTCTTGGCGCGGTCCATGCAGCCGGCCACGTAGTAGGCGATGGCACGGCCGGCTTCGGTGCGGGACTTCATGTCCATGAGCATGCGGCGCACGTCCGGGTGGTGCAGGATGGGCTTCTTCTCGCCGGACTTGTCGCCGATGATCTTGCCCTGGATGCGCTCGCGGGCGTAGGCCAGCGCGTGCTGGTAGCTGCGCTCGGACACGCCGACGCCTTCCAGGCCGACGTTGAGGCGGGCGTGGTTCATCATCGTGAACATGTATTCGAGACCGCGGTTCGGCTCGCCGACCAGATAGCCGATGGCGCCGCCCTTGTCACCGAAAGACATGACGGCGGTGGCGCTGCCGTGGATGCCCATCTTGTGCTCGATGGACGAGCAGATCAGGTCGTTGCGTTCGCCCAGGCTGCCGTCGGCATTGACCAGGAACTTCGGGGCGATGAACAGGGAGATGCCCTTCACGCCCGGAGGGGCGTCCGGCAGACGGGCCAGCACGAGGTGGACGATGTTCTCGGCCATGTCGTGTTCGCCCCAGGTGATGAAGATCTTGGTGCCGGTGATGGCGTAGGTGCCGTCGCCGCGGGGTTCGGCCTTGCTGCGGATGGCGGCGAGGTCGGAGCCGGCCTGCGGCTCGGTGAGGTTCATGGTGCCGGTCCATTTGCCGGACACCATGTTCGGCAGATAGGTTGCCTTCAGTTCGTCGGAGCCGTGGTGGGCGATGGCTTCGACGGCGCCGAGGGTGAGCATCTGGCACAGCGAGAAGGAGATGCTGGCGGACTTCCACATTTCCAGCACGGCGGTGGAGACGGTGACCGGCAGGCCCTGGCCGCCGAATTCGGTGGAGGCGGGCATGCCGTTCCAGCCGGTTTCGCAGAAGGTGGCATAGGCTTCCTTGAAGCCGTCGGCGGTGGTGACGACGCCGTTGTCCCACTTGTTGCCCTGTTTGTCGCCGACGCGGTTGAGCGGGTCGACCACTTGGTTGGCGAACTTGGCGGCTTCGTCGAGGATGGCCTCGACCAGATCGTTGCTGACTTCTTCGTTGCCGGGCAGACGGGTGATGTCTTGCAGTCCGGCCAGTTCGTTCATTGCGAACAGCATGTCCTTGATGGGGGCGACGTATTGGCTCATGGTGATTCCTTCAGTATTCGGTGGGCGGGATTACAGGGCGGCGACGAGTTGCGGCACGGCTTCGAACAGATCCGCCACGAGGCCGTAGTCGGCCACCTGGAAGATCGGCGCTTCGGGATCCTTGTTGATCGCGACGATCACCTTGGAATCCTTCATGCCGGCGAGGTGCTGGATGGCGCCGGAGATGCCGACGGCCAGATAGAGCTGCGGCGCGACGATCTTGCCGGTCTGGCCGACCTGGTAATCGTTGGGCACGAAGCCGGCGTCCACCGCGGCGCGGCTGGCACCCATGGCGGCGCCGAGCTTGTCGGCCAGCGGTTCGAGCACGGAGCGGTAGTTGTCGCCGTTGCCGAGGCCGCGACCGCCGGAGACGATGATCTTGGCGGCGCCCAGTTCGGGGCGGGCGGACTTGGTCAGCTCGCGGCCGACCAGCTTGGACTGGCCGAGATCGGCGCCGGCGGCAAGGGCTTCGACGGCGGCGGCGCCACCTTCGGCTGCGGCGTCGAAGGCCGTGGTGCGCACGGTGATGATCTTGATCGCGTCGGACGACTTGACCGTGGCCAGCGCGTTGCCGGCGTAGATCGGGCGCACGAAGGTGTCGGCGGATTCGATGGCGACGATGTCGGAAATCTGCGCGACGTCGAGGAGTGCGGCGACACGGGGCAGCACGTTCTTGCCGAAGGTGGTGGCGGGCGCGAGCACGTGGCTGTAGCCGCCGGCCTTGATCGCGTCGACCAGCAGGGAGGCGAGGTTTTCCGCGCCTTGTTCGGCGTAGGCCGCGGCGTCGGCTACTTTGACGCGGGTGACGCCGGCCAGCTTCGCTGCTGCAGCGGCAGCGCCCGCGCAAGCGGCGCCGGCAACCAGCACGTCGATGTCGCCGCCCAGCTTGGCTGCAGCGGAAACGGTGTTGAGGGTGGCGGCCTTGAGGCTGCCGTTGTCGTGTTCGGCGATGACGAGGATGGGCATGTTCAGATCACCTTGGCTTCGTTCTTGAGCTTCGCGACCAGTTCGGCCACGTCCGCAACCTTGACGCCGGCGCTGCGCGCGGCGGGTTCGACCACTTTGAGCGTGGTCAGGCGGGGGGCGACATCGACGCCCAGGTCGGCCGGCTTGACGGTTTCAAGCGGCTTCTTCTTGGCCTTCATGATGTTCGGCAGCGTTGCGTAGCGCGGCTCGTTGGGGGGGAGGTCGGTGGTGATCACGGCCGGCAGCGGCAGCGCCAGGGTTTCGAGGCCGCCGTCGATCTCGCGGGTCACGGTGACGCGCTCGGCGCCCACTTCAACCTTGGAAGCGAACGTAGCCTGGGGCCAGCCGAGGAGGGCGGCGAGCATCTGTCCGGTCTGGTTGGAGTCGTCGTCGATGGCCTGCTTGCCGAGGATCACCAGCTGGGGTTGTTCCTTGGCAACGACCGCCTTGAGCAGCTTGGCGACGGCCAGGGGCTGGAGGTCGACGTCGGATTCGATGAGGATGCCCCGGTCGGCGCCGATGGCCATGGCGGTGCGCAGGGTTTCCTGACACTGGGCAACACCGGCGGATACGGCGATCACTTCGGTGGCAATGCCGGCTTCCTTGAGGCGCATGGCTTCTTCGACGGCGATTTCGTCGAAGGGGTTCATGGCCATCTTCACGTTGGCCAGATCTACACCGCTCTGGTCTGCCTTGACGCGGATCTTGACGTTGTAATCAACGACCCGTTTGATGGGTACGAGAATTTTCATGCGAACTTGTCTCCGTTCTTGTGCTCGATGTCCTGGCCGGGCGGCCGAAACCCCGGCGCGTGACGGATTGCCGGGGATCGAGGGCAAGATTCGCAGACAAACTTGTCGGAAATTTCGTGAAATTGTACTCAATCATGTCTGGTGCTTGGCGTGGGCCGGCCGCTGGCTATTATCGAAAGACAAGCGATGAAACCGGAGTAGCGATGAGCGGGCAGGATGTGGGTGGATTTCAGCCGGCGGCTGAGGCAGACAAGGTGGACGAGGCGGAGCGTGCGTCCTTCGACCGGCGCTACCGGGAGATGCTGAGCGCCGGGCTCGATCTGCTCGATCAGGGCGTCACCGTCTTCGATGCCGACCTGCGTCTGGTGGCGTGGAACAAGACCTTCCTGCAGCTGCTCGATTTCCCGGAATCCCTGGCCCGGCCGGGGGCGGGTTTCGAGACCTTCATCCGCTACAACGCGGAGCGC
>SSGH01000054.1 GCA_008015835.1 Lysobacter sp. | reverse complement strand
TGAGGCTGTCCGTTGTCTGGACGAAGGGGAGAGGATATTGCTGCAGGCCGAGGGCATGCAGGAGGGAAGTGCTGCCTACAACCTCGCCTGTGTTGCGGCTTTGCGTGGCGATGTGGATATGGCCGTGGCTTGGTTGCGGCTATCGCGGGAGAAAGGGGAACTGTCCTCGGCATCCGATATCCGGGCGGATCGCGACTTTGACGGCATTCGTGCGGCGCCGGCCTTTGTGGTGGGCTGGCAGGCGCTGTTCGGGCCGGATGAGCCCTGGGTTTGACGACGAAGCCGGCGCCTACGCTTCGGGTTTACACAAAGCGATGCTTGCGGCGCGGCTGCCGGAATGTCGGCAGTAGATGTTTTTTTGAATGGTGTTTTTGAGGAGAGTATTCGATATGAGAATCGGCACGCTGTTGTTGCTTCTGGTTCTGGCTGCGACGGCCGGTTTTGTGAGTTTGAACTGGGATGCCATGCTGGCGCCGGCCGATTTGTCGATTGGCGTGGCGACGGTAAAGATGCCGTTGGGCTTGGTGATGCTGGGTTTGATGGTTTTGATTACCGCGCTGTTCCTGATCCTCGTGGTGTGGCTGCAGACGTCGGTGTTGCTGGAAACCCGCCGTCAGGCCAAGGAGATCAAGGCCAGCCGGGAACTGGCGGATCAGGCGGAGGCGTCCCGATTCACCGAGCTGCGCAGCTTTATCGAGGCGGAGCTGGGCCGGCGGGGCGGGCAGGGCGGCGAATCGCAGGCGGCGCTGCTCGCCCGCATCGAGCAGGTCGATCGCGACTTGCGCCTTTCGATCGAGCAGTCCGGCAACACCTTGGCGGCCTATATCGGCGAGCTGGAAGACCGGCTGGAAAAGACGGTGCCACCGTCCGGCCGCTGAGGGCCGGTCCGGCGCGCCGGACTTACACCTGCACGACGCCCAGGCTGCGCAGCGCGATGAACAGCGCGGCGCCGATCAGCAGGTTCTTGAAGCTTACGTAGCAGATCATGTCCATCGCCGAGGCGCGGCGATAAAGATGGCCCCACCACGGGCCTTCTTTTACGTAAGGCTTGGCGTCGAGGCGCACGAAGATTTCGAAAACGCTCCAGCCGAACCAGCTGCCGATGATGGCGCCGGCTTCGAGGCGGCCGAGGGCGGCGAGCACCCAGGCGATGGTGGCGCCGATGGCGAGGGCGAAGCCGGCGAGCTGGATGGCCTTTTTTGCCGGCTGGCCCTTGCCGGCCCAGGGCCACAGGTGGTCGCGGATTTCGGCCATCAGCCAGGCGAGGCCGCTCGCGTTGCCGTAGGCGGGTTGGCGCAGTTCGTTCTTGTCGGCGATGGTCATGCTGAAGCGCCTTTCTTTGTGCGGTCGGCCGGGGCGGGATAAATGGGAATGAAGTAGCCCTTGCCATTGATCGGGGTGAGGGGCTGGCCGGTTTTTTCGCGGTGTTTGCGTTCCTGGGCCAGGGGCGGGCAGGCGTGGTCGTCGTAGTAGAGAACCATGCAGTCGAGGCAGAGCATGCATTCGCGCTGGTCGATGTTGCCTTTGGAGTCGATGGCGAGCGAGCCGCAGCCCTTGGCGCAGGCTTTGCAGCTGGTGCATTCGTCCTTCCGCTTGAGGCCGAACCAGCGGAAGGTGGTGGGCATGGCAAGCGCCGCGCCCAGCGGGCACAGATACTTGCAGAACGGCCGTTCGACGAAGATCGCGAGGCCGAGCAGGCTGGCGGCGAACAGGCTGTAGGGCCAGCTGCGGTTTGTGATGCCGACCAGGAAGGTGGTCTTGAAAGGTTCGACTTCGGCGAGTTTTTCGGCCAGACCCATGCTGAAAAAGGACACCGCGAGCAGCCCGAAGAAGATCGCGTATTTGAGCCACTTCAGCTTGTCGTGGATGGCTTGGGGCAGGTGGCGCTGGAAGCGCTTGAGGCCGACCGCCTGACCCAGCTTGTAGAGCAGCTCGGAGAGGGAGCCGAAGGGGCATAGCCAGCCGCAGAAAAAGCCGCGACCCCACAGGAAGGTGGTGGCGATGATGAAGATCCAGAACACGAAGATCAGCGGGTCGGACAGGAACAGTTCCCACTTCCACTGGAACAGCAGGCTGTGGAACCAGGTGAGCACCTGGGTGATGGACGGCTGGGCCATCGCGTAGAAACCCACGAAGCCGATGCTGAGCACCCAGCCGGTGTATTTGAAGGCATTGACCGGCCATTTGTTGTGGCGGCTGGAGCGGCGCACGAGTGTGTCGCGGCTGGCGTAGGCGGCCGAAATGGCGAGCAGCACGACGATGAAGGCGCCGATTTCGATGGCGCGTTCCTTCCACACCTTGAGCCAGGTCGGGTCGGGTTTGACGACGATCGGGCGGCCGCCTTCGAGGTATTTGTCGGCGAGCCAGTATTCCTTGTCGAAGTTGGCGAAGGTCTTGGTGGAGGTTTCCTTGTCGATCTTGTTGCCGAGGAAGACCAGCTTCCAAGGGTAGGCGCCCGAGAAGCTCTTGCCGCGGATGATGAAGATGGCCGATTCGTCGAAGGTCGGCGCACCGGCCGCGGAGATGCCCCAGAGGTTCACGTAATCCAGATCGCGGAAGGTGAAGCTGTCGGAGTCCTGGCGTACCTGGACCCGGTCGTAGATGCCGCCGCGCACGAAGCCGGAGCCCTTGAAGGAGTCCATGCCGGCGGTCTTGACGATGAAGATGGCGTGTTCGCCTTCCTTGAGGCGGCCCATCAGGCCGGCGTAGCCGTCCTTGCCGAGCACCGCCTGGCCGACGGTGGGCTGGTTGAGATAGCCGAACCATAGGTCCATGTAGGGGCGGCCGTCGCTCTTGAGGCCGACTTCCTCGGCCTTGACGACGAGGTGTTGCACGCTGCCGTCTTCAACCAGTTGCGCCCAGGTGGGTTGAGCGGTGGCGGCGGGGAAGCGGGCCTGGGGGCGGATTACCGGCTTGAGGATGCCGACCTGTTTGGCCACCGTGCTGCCGGAAGTCATCATCACCTGGTTTTGTGCGATGACGGTGACGGTGGCGCCGGTGATGGCGTCGAGGCCGATGAGGTTTTCGTCGGGCCGCGACTTGCCGATCTCGATGTTGTCGCCGACGAATTTGCCGAGATATTGGTTGTTGAACTTGATCAGCGCCGACTCGGGGATGCCGAGGAGCAGGATGGGCTCGGAGTGCTTGAGGATCTTGACGCCGGTGAAGCGGCCGGCGGTGTCCATGCCGATCAGGGTGACCACCGGCTTGCCGGAGTAGGCCGGGGTGTCGGTGATGTCGGTGGACAGCATGACGTAGCCGAGGAGTTTCTTCTGCCCGGCTTCGTCTTTGTAGGCTTCGACGAAGGGCGGCTGGCCGCGGCGCTCCGAGAACGATGTGGCGCCGGGCATGACGTCCTTGCAGGGGGCGTAGTCGCACATTCTGGGCGACGTGGCGAGCTCGGGCGGCAGCTTGACTTCGTAGGTGTCGGCCCGGGCACTGCCGGTCAGCGCCACTCCGGCGAGGGTTGCGGCAAGCAGCGCGGTGCCGCGGCGGCAGAGACGAGAGAGAAGGCGGGGGATCATGGGGGCTCCGGTGAATCAGCGTTTCATGGAATTCTGATGGAGCGGGCGGCCGATGCCCTTAAGCTGAGTCAAGCGCGAAAAATAGCGTTGCGACGACTTTCCCGGTGCGGGCGGCGAGGCGATGCGTTTCGGCATCGGCAGATCAGAAAAATGGGAGGCGCAAGCGCCTCCCCAATGACTTCACTTATCGATCGGTGGCCGTCGCCTATTTTTCGACGAGCATGCGGGTGCGCATTTCGAGGTGCAGGGCATGGCAGAAATGCGTGCAGTAGCACCAGTACACACCCGGTTTGTCGGCCTTGAAGGTGACGGACTTGGTTTCCTGCGGATTCACGATGAAGTTGATGTCGTACTTGGGAATCGCGAAGCCGTGGGTGAGGTCTTCGACCTTGTCCAGGTTGGTCAGGATGATCGTGACTTCGTCGCCCTTCTTGATCTTGAACTCGCGCAGGCTGTAGGCCGGAGCCTGGGAAACAAGGCGCACGGTGACCTTGTTGCCGTTGCGGGTGACGCCGGAATCCTTCGGGTCCTTGGTGGCCAGCGGGAAGTCATCGACGTTGAAGACCTGACGCGTCTTGATCTTCTCGCGCTTGACGATGATGAAGTCGTGGGGCTCGGGATAGACCGGGTGGTCGGCGAGCATCTTCATCTTTTCGCCGCGGATGTCGATCAGTTGTTCGTTTTCCGGGTGCAGCGGGCCCACCGGCAGGAAGCGGTCCTTGGAGAACTTGCAGCCTACGGCGAGGAACTGGCCGCCGGCTTCCTTGGTTTCGCCCATGTCGGCGCTGATGTGGCCGGGCTGGTAATGCACGTCGATGCGGTCGACCACGTACTTCACGTTCTTGTCGCCGGCGTAGAACTTGATCGCCGAGTCGATGTTCCACTTGACGATCTGGCTGTCGAGAAAGAGCGTCGTGAAGGCGTTGCCGCGACCGTCGTAGGTGGTGTGCAGGGGACCGAGGCCGATTTCGACTTCGGCCACGATGCTCTTGTTGATGTCGTCGAGCTTGCCGTCGAGGAATTCCTCGACCTTGGCCAGATCGATGACCGTGGCGGTGGGCGAGAGCTTGCCCGAGCAGATGAAGTATTTGCCGTCGGGGCTGGCATTGACGCCGTGGGGGTTTTTCGGAACCGGCACGTAGCAGGTGAGGGCTGTTTTCGGATCCTTGTTGGCGTCCTTGGTGCCATCCACCACGGGCACCTTGCTGTCGCCGATGGTGACGAACTTGCCATCCTTGATGGCTTGTTCGATGCGCGCCACGTCGAAGAACACGCAGGCGTCCTTTTCGGCGGACATCATGTCTTCGTAGTGGGCGCCGCCTTCGACGTTGTATTGGTTGGCGGCGGCGAGGCGGCCGTTGTAGGAGGTGGCGACGAGGTCCATGTTGCCATCGACGCGGCATTGCCAGCGCACCTCCATGGTTTCCGCGTCGACGCAGGTGAACAAGGTGCCGTACTTGGAGGTATCGTCCATGTCCCGCCCGTCGTTGGGG
>SSGH01000016.1 GCA_008015835.1 Lysobacter sp. | reverse complement strand
CGCGCACGCGCCGAGCTCGCGCGGGCGCGCAGCGCCGCGGAGACCGCGCGCAGCGAACGCGCGCGCGCCGACCGCTTGATCGCGGCGAAAGCCATTTCGCGCGAGGAATACGAGCAGCGCATCGGTGGCGACCGCGGCGCCGCGGCGAGCGTGCAGGCGGCCGAGGCGGCGCTCAAGGCCGCGCAATTGGAGTTGGATTACGCCTTGATCGAAAGCCCGATCGACGGCCGCATCGGCGCCTCGGCGCTGCGCGAAGGCAATTTGGTGGAAGCCGGCGCGCTGCTCACCACCGTCGTCGCCCTGGACCCCTTGTTCGTCTATTTCGACGCCGACGAACGCGCCTATCTGAAATACGGCGCGGCGGCGAACGACCCGGGCCGACGCCGGACGGTGCGGGTCGCGGTCGGCGACGAGGACGATTTCCCGCACGAGGGCCGCTTGGATTTCGTCGATAACCAGATCGACCCCGACACCGCGACGATTCGCGCGCGCGCCGTCGTCGGCAATCCCGACGGCACGCTGCTGCCGGGGTTGTTCGCGCGGGTGCGGTTGATCGACGCGGAGGAACGCGAGGCGCTGTTGATCCACGACGCGGCGGTGTTGACCGATCAGGACCGCAAATACGTCTACGCCGTGGCGCCGGACGGCAAAACGATCCGAAAGGACGTGACGCTGGGCGGCAAGGTCGACGGCCTGCGCATCGTCCTCAGCGGCCTGACCGCGAACGATCGCATCGTGGTCAACGGCGTGCGCAAAATTTTCTTCCCGGGTATGCCGGTGAAACCGCTGCCGGTGCCGATGGACAAACCCGATACGCCACCGCCCGCCCCGACGGGCGCGGCGGCGGGCGGTTGAGGCGCGCGACATGGCGCACGCCGATCTCTCCCGTATTTTCGTCGACCGGCCGATTCTGGCCGCGGTCCTCTCGATCGCGATTTTCGTCGCCGGTCTGATCGCGATCCCGAATTTGCCGATCACCGAGTATCCCGAAGTCGCGCCACCGACCGTGCAGGTCACCGCGATCTACCCCGGCGCGAACCCGAAAGCCATCGCCGACACCGTCGCCGCCCCGTTGGAAGAGGCGATCAACGGCGTCGAGAACATGATCTACATGAAGTCGGCGGCGGCGTCCGACGGCACGATGTCGTTGACGGTCACCTTCAAGTTGGGCACCGACATCGACACCGCGGCGATGCAGGTGCAGAACCGCGTCTCGCAGGCCTTGCCGCGATTGCCCGACACCGTGCGCGCGCTGGGCGTGACGACAGCGAAATCGTCGCCGAACATCACGATGGTGGTGCATATCACCTCGCCGAACGGGCGCTACGACGGGCTGTACCTGTCGAACTACGCGACGCTGAACATTCGCGACGATCTAGCGCGATTGAACGGCGTCGGCAGCGCGCAGGTGTTCGGCGCGGGCAATTACGCGATGCGCGTGTGGTTGGATCCCGAGCGCGCCGCGCAGCGCGGTTTGACCGCGCAGGAGATCATCGCCGCGATCCGCGAACAGAACGTGCAGGTCTCGGCCGGCGCCATCGGCGCTTCCCCGCAGCCGAAAGGCAAGGCCGTGCAGTTGCTGGTCAACGCGCGTGGGCGTCTCGAAACGCCGGAGGAATTCGGCGCGATCGTGCTCAAGAGCGGCCGCGACGGCTCGGTCTCGCGGCTGCGCGACGTGGCGCGGATCGAACTCGGCGCGAATACTTACGCCTCGAACTCGCTGCTCAACAACAAGCAGGCCGCGGCGGTGGTGATCTTCGAAGCGCCGGGCGCCAATTCGATCGCGTTGTCCGACGCGGTGCGCGCGCGCATGGCGGAACTGGAGAAGACCTTCCCCGAAGGCGTCGATTGGGACGTCGTGTACGATCCGACCGTGTTCGTGCGCGCTTCCATCGATTCGGTCGTGACCACCTTGCTCGAAGCGGTGCTGCTGGTGGTGATCGTGGTCGTCGTGTTCCTGCAGACGTGGCGGGCGTCGATCATTCCCCTGATCGCCGTGCCGGTGTCGATCGTGGGCACCTTCGCCGCGCTGCTGCTGCTGGGCTACTCGATCAACGTGTTGACCTTGTTCGGCCTGGTGCTGGCGATCGGCATCGTGGTGGACGACGCGATCGTCGTGGTCGAGAACGTCGAACGCCATATCGAAGACGGCCTGTCGCCGCGCGACGCGGCGCACAAGGCGATGAGCGAAGTCAGCGGCCCGATCGTAGCGATTTCGCTGGTGCTGGCGGCGGTGTTCGTGCCGATCGCATTCATCGACGGCGTGACCGGCCAGTTCTATCGTCAATTCGCGGTGACCATCGCGGTGTCGGTGCTGATTTCGGCGTTCAATTCGCTGACCCTGAGCCCGGCGATGGCCGCGGTGCTGCTGCGTCCGCACGGAGCGCAGAAGGACGGTTTGGCGCGTTTGATCGATCGTCTTTTCGGTCGCTTCTTCGCCTGGTTCAACGCCAAGTTCAAGCGCAGCGGCGAGCGTTATTCCGGGCGCATCGGCGGCACCATCGCGCGCGCGCCGCGACTGCTGGTGCTCTACGCGGTGTTGGTGGCGGCCACGGCCTTCGGCTTCACGCGGGTGCCCGGCGGGTTCATTCCCACCCAGGACAAGCAGTATCTGTTCGCGGGCGTGCAATTGCCCGAGGGCGCGACGTTGGAGCGCACCGAGGCGGCGATGACCGCGATGGGCGATATCGCGCTGGCGACGCCCGGCGTGGCGAACGTGGTGCAGTTTCCGGGCCTCAACGCGATCCACTTCGTCAGCACGCCCAACGTCGGCGTCATGTTCATCGGCTTGGATCCGCCGAAGGAATTGCCGAAGCCGGCCGCGGCCATCGCTAGCGAATTGACTATGAAATTCGG
Organism: Lysobacter sp.; assembly: GCA_008015835.1. GTDB lineage: Bacteria > Pseudomonadota > Gammaproteobacteria > Xanthomonadales > Xanthomonadaceae > Lysobacter_I. The sequence goes on along the minus strand of SSGH01000016.1, from coordinate 13,940 downwards.
CGGGATTCAGGACGGTTTGGCGTTCGCGTTCATGCCGCCGCCGGTGTTCGGCTACGGCAACGCGGCCGGCGTCGAGGCCTACGTGCAGGACCGTCAGCGCGCCGGTTACGGCGAGTTGAACGCGCAAACGCATGCGATGACCGGCGCGATCGGCCAGATTCCGGGCTTCGGGCCGGGCTCGGCGTTCTCGTCGTTCCAGGCCAACGTGCCGCAGCTCGACGCCATCGTCGATCGCGACAAGATCAAATCCAGCGGCCTTGCGCTGACCGACGTGTACGACACCCTGCAGGTGTATTTGGGTTCGGCCTACGTCAACGACTTCAATCTGTTCGGCCGTACCTATCCGGTGTACGCGCAGGCCGACGCGCAATTCCGCGACGAGGCGGACGATATCGCGCGGTTGCGCATCCGCGGTCGCGACGGGCAGATGCTGCCGCTCTCCAGCGTGGTGCGCTTGGAGCCGACCTACGGCCCCGACCCGGTGGTGCGCTACAACGGCTTCCCCGCGGCCGATCTGCAGGCCGCGCCGCAAAGCACCGACATCAGCGGCGCGGAAGCGGTGACGATCGCTCGCACCACAGCGGGCCAGATCTTGCCGCGCGGGATGACCTTGGAGTTCACCGGCCTGACCTATCAGCAAGTGAACCAGGGCATCGCGCAGTATTTGGTGTTCCCGCTGTGCGTGATGCTGGTGTACTTGGTGTTGGCGGCGCTGTACGAAAGCTGGAGTCTGCCGCTCGCGGTGATCTTGATCGTGCCGATGTGTCTGTTGTCCGCGATCGCCGGCATTTGGCTGCTGAACATGGTCAATGGTCTGTGGTTCCGTGCCCAGATCGGATTGGGTTGGATCAATCCGATGACCGCCGCGCCGCCGACTATCGTCGACATGAACGTGTTCACGCAGATCGGTTTGATCGTGCTGATGGGCTTGGCCTGCAAGAATGCGATCCTGATCGTGGAATTCGCGCGCGACCTGGAGGCGCAAGGCCGCAGCATCGTCGACGCCGCGATCGAAGCCTGTCGCCTGCGGTTGCGCCCGATTCTGATGACCAGCTTCGCCTTCATCGCCGGCGTGCTGCCGCTGGTCTTCGCCAGCGGCGCGGGCGCCGAAGTGCGGCACGTCATGGGCGTGACCGTGTTCTTCGGCATGCTCGGCGTGACCTTCTTCGGCTTGTTCTTCACCCCGGTGTTCTACGTGACCATCCGCACCTTGGTCGAGCGCCGTCGCGCCCGAAACGGAGACGATCGAGGCGACTCCACGCCGAAGGAGGCGACGCATGCGTAACCGCAAGATCGCATCCTCGATGAGCGCGCGCACCGGTAGCGCACGTACCGGCATCGCGCGCGTCGCGTTGGCGAACGCGCTGGCCCTCGCGTTGGCCGGCTGCGCGCTCGGTCCGGATTACGTGCGTCCGACCTCGCCGCTGCCGCCGGAATTCGCGAATACGCCGGAGGCCGCGAGTCCGAGCATGGCCGCGAATGCCGATGCGCCGTCGTCGGAATCGATCGCCGCCGGCGCCGACGCGCTGGCGACGTTCTGGAAGCGCTTCGACGACCCCGTGCTCGATGCGCTCGTCGAGCAAGCGCTCGCCGCCAATCACGACCTGCGCATCGCGCAGGCGCGCCTGGAGGAAGCGCGGGTCGCGCGCCGCAGCGCCTACATCGACCTGTTTCCCACCGTGACCGCCAGCGGCTCGCGTCAGCGCAGCGCCCTGGCCGCGCCCGAAGCCCCCGGCGCGCCGCCGGAAGCGCGGCGCAGCGATTATTACGAGGCCGGCTTCGACGCCAGTTGGGAGATCAGTCTGTTCGGGCGCAATCGCCGCGGTATCGCCGCGCAGACCGCGTTCGCCGACGCCGCGCAGGCGCAGGTCTGGGGCACGCAGGTCGCGGTCGCGGGCGAAGTGGCGCGGCAGTATTTCGAACTGCGCGGCCTGCAGGCGCGTTTGGATGTGGCGCGCCGCAACGCCGACGCGCAGCGGCAATCGCTGGCGATCACGCGCGCGCGGGTCGACAACGGCATCGGCAACGACCTGGATCGCGCCCGCGCCGAAGCGCAGTACGAAACCACGCTGGCGCAGATTCCGCAGCTCGAAACCGCCGCGGCGAGCGCGATCTACCGTATCGGCGTGCTCACCGGGCAACCGCCCGCGGCGCACGAAGAACGCTTGTCCGCGCCCTACGAACCGGCGCCGCTGCCCGAAGTGACGCCGGTCGGCCGGCCGGAAGATCTGCTGCGCCGCCGCCCGGACATCGTCGCGGCGGAACGCACGCTCGCCGGGCGTACGAATCTCATCGGCTATCGCATGACCGATCTGTTCCCGCGCATCGTGTTCAACGGGCGCGTCGGTTACGCCGCGGAGCAGTTGGGCGATCTGGGCGGCAGCGGCACCCGCACCTGGCGCTTCGGCCCGGGCATCACCTGGGCGGCGTTCGACATCCCGCGCGTGCTGCAGCAGGTGAATGCCGAAAAAGCGCGCACCGAAGGCGCGTTGGCGGAATACGAACAGACCGTGCTCGAAGCCTTGGAAGACGCCGAGGGCGCGCTCAACGCCTACGGCCGCAACGCGGCCGAGCGCGATCATCGCGAGCGCGCGGCCCGCGCAGGCACGGACGCGGTGAAACTGGCGCGCATGCGCTACGACGCCGGCATTTCCGATTTCGAAACGGTGCTGGACACCGAACGCGCGCTGCTGCAGAGCGAAGACCAGCTCGCGCAGGCGCGCGCCCAGGCCGCGACCTCGTTGGTCGCGGTGTACAAGGCGTTGGGCGGCGGTTGGATCGGCGACGCCGCCGTGGATGAGCGCGCCGTGGACGAGCGCGCGAACGACAGCGCCAGCGAAGCCCAGGCTCGGCCCTAAGGCCGGCATCGCGTCGATCGCGAAGCGCTCGGCGAGCGCGTCGCGATCGCGCGGCGCTCAGCGCGCGTCGTCGCCGAGCGAGAACACGATCGGGACATCCACGGTCGCGCTCACGGCGCGGCCGTCGCGTTGCGCGGGTCGGAAGGTCCAGCGTTTGACGGCCTGCAGGGCGGCGCGATCGAGCGCGCGCGAGCGGCTGCTGCGCGAGACCACCACGTCGGTGGGCTCCCCGGTTTCGTCCACGGTGACGCGCAGATAGACGGTGCCGGTCTCGTTGTTGCGCAGGGCTTCGCGCGGATAGGACGGTTTCGGCTGCGAGATCGGCGTCGGCAGCGAGGCCGGCTTGGCCGCAGGGCGCGGTGCGTCGGTTCGAGCCGACGGATTGGCGACCGGGCGCTCGACCGGCGCGGGCCGCGCGGGGGCGGGCGGCGGCGCCGGGGGCGGGTTGCGCAGCGCTTCCTCGGCGGCTTCGGACAAGCCGCTGGCGCTGCGGCGGTCGTCGCCGAGCTGCGGCATCGGCAGGGGCTCGAAGACCTGTCCTGCGGGGCTGTCGGTGGGGCGTTCGGGGCGATAGAAATCGTGGTCGTTGCGCTGTTCCAGCCAAATCGCCACGAACAGCAGCAGGCCCAGGCCGAAACCGCCGGCGACGACCCACCAGACCTGTTTCGGGAGTTTCCAACGCGAGGCGGCAGGTGAGGGCGGCGCGGTCGGGCGAACGGTCGACATGCGGGCGGGGTGAGGCATCGACGGGAGGCCGATTGTGGCACAGCGTTCGTTCGCGATTCGTTGGCGAATGCGCGGCCGCGTGCGCTCGGGGAAGTCGTCATCCCGGCGAAGGCCGGGATCCAGCGCTTAAAGCGCTTCGCTCTCTGTCGAAGAACTGGGTTCCGGCGTTCGCCGGAATGACGAAGCGATGCTCTGAGGAAATTTCGGCTTTTTTTGACGCGGGTTCAAAACGAACCGGCTCGACGAGCGGCGATTCGGGCGATAATCGCCTTTCCGTCACGCTTTCGCCCGCCCCCATGCTCGATCCCGCACTGCTGCGCAATCAACCGGCCGATCTCGCCGCCCGCCTCAAGGACACCCGCGGTTTCGATCTCGACGCGGCCGAAGTGCTGATGCTCGAATCGGAGCGCAAGCAGATTCAGGTGCGCACGCAGGAGTTGCAGAACCTGCGCAACACCAAGAGCAAGCAGATCGGCATGCTCAAGGCGAAAGGCGAGGACGTCTCGGCGGTGATGGCCGAAGTGGCGGCGTTCGGCGACGAATTGAAGGCCAGCGAAGCGCGACTGGAAGAGATCAAGGCGCAGATCGAGAAAATCGCGTCGGTCATCCCGAATTTGCCGCACGAATCGGTGCCGAAGGGCGCCGATGAGCACGACAACGCTGAGCAGCATCGCTGGGGCACGCCGCGCGCGTTCGATTTTGAGGTGAAAGATCACGTCGAACTCGGCGCGCGGCACGGCTGGCTGGACGGCGAAACCGCCGCCAAACTCAGCGGCGCGCGCTTCACCGTGCTGCGCGGCCAACTCGCGCGCCTGCATCGCGCTCTAGCGCAGTTCATGCTCGATCTGCATACCGGCGAACATGGCTACGAAGAAACCAATGTGCCGCTGCTGGTGAATGCCGACTCGATGCGCGGGACGGGGCAGTTGCCGAAGTTCGAGGAGGATTTGTTCACAACAATGCTCCCAATGATGGGTGACCTTGGGCATGCATTTGGTGGTGAACGCATGCGAATTACCAATGTGGCTTTGATGCGAGTTATGGATACTCCAGGGGCGTCATTTGATTCATCGGAACAAGTCATTAGAACTGCTGATGAAATTGCTCGGTCATATCGAGACAAATACCTCATCCCCACCAGCGAAGTCCCGCTCACCAATATCGTCCGCGACGAGATCGTCGATGCTGAGCGGCTGCCGCTGCGCATGACCGCGCACTCGATGTGTTTCCGCGCGGAGGCCGGCAGCGCCGGGCGCGACACGCGCGGCATGATCCGTCAGCATCAGTTCGAGAAAGTCGAGTTGGTGTCGATCGCGAAACCCGACGAGAGCGACGCCGAACACGAGCGCATGACCCGCTGCGCCGAAGTGGTGTTGGAAAAACTCGGTCTGCCGTACCGCCGCGTGCTGCTGTGTACCGGCGATATGGGTTTCTCTGCGCGCAAAACTTACGACTTGGAAGTCTGGTTGCCGTCGCAAAATACCTATCGCGAAATTTCCTCCTGCTCGAACTGCGGCGATTTCCAGGCGCGTCGCATGCAGGCGCGTTGGCGCAGCCCCGCCACCGGCAAACCGGAACTGGTGCATACGCTCAACGGGTCCGGCGTGGCGGTCGGTCGCGCGCTGATCGCGGTGATGGAGAACTACCAGAACGCCGACGGCTCGATCACCGTGCCCGAAGCGTTGCGCGGTTACATGGGCGGTGCGGCCACGATCGCGTGACGATCGCCTAACGTCGCCGGTTCGCGCGCCGTCGCGGCCGGTGTTCCGCCGCGCGCGGCGGATGCGTTACGACGGCCAGAGCCGGATCAGCAACAACGCCGGCACGCCGATGTAGAACAGCAGGCGGCCGGCCGATTCCAGCGCGCTCCGCGCGTTGATCGCGCGCGCGGGCGCGAACGCCAGCGTCAGCGCCGCGCCCGCTTCGATCAGCGCGCGCAGCACGGCCGCGAACATCGCCAAGTTGATCGCCCACGTCGCCCACCACAGCGCCAAACCGAGCAGATACGCCTTCAAGCCGTAGGTGTGGTATTCGCCGAAGGTGCCGCCGTAGGCGATGACTTGATGCAGGCGGAATGCGGGCAGCGCGGGCACCAGCGCGAACAATCCGAATTTCAGCAACGGGTGATCCCAACGGCTGCGTTTCGCCGCGGCGCGCGCGCGCGCGTCGAGGGCCGCGCGCGCCTGCAGCGGCGTTCGGGTCGTCGATGTCGCGTGCGTCGCATCGGCCGTATCTGCAGCGTTCGCCGCATCGTTCGCATTCGCCGCAGCGGATGCGTGCGCGGGCGTGGGCGAGACGCGCCGCAGCAAGTCGTCCAAGTCCGCGATCTCGCGCCCGGCGAGCCCGTACGCCCAGCGCTGCCCCGACGCTAGCCGCAGCCAGAGCCCGGGATTCGGTGCCGGCAATCGCCAAGGCTCGACCGTCGCGATCTCGCGCAGCGGAATTTCGGTGCGGCGTTCGCGCTGTTCGACGATCAGCGCGTCGCCTTCGATCCGCGCGACGCCGGCCCCGGCGCGCACGATCGCCCAGGCGGCGAGGGTGGGCGCCAACACCAGCGCGGCGAAGTTGCGGATCGACGCCAAGGCATTAGTTTGCGAACCGTCCTCGAAAAAGGCCTGCGCGCACAGCCACAGCAATGCGACGCCGGCCGCCGCCTGCGCCAGCGCCGCCGCGATGCGCCAGAACGGCGACAGCACGGCTACGTCGATCCGCGCGCGCGTCGCATCTGCGTTTTCGGCGTCGGTGTTCGCGCTCGCATGCGTGCGGCGTTCGCGAAACCCGCGGATCGCCGACCGCAGTGCGAGCAATAGCAACAGCGCGAACCCCGCGCGGCCGACCCAATCGCCCCAGCGCACCATCAGCGTCGCGGGCGGTTGGGCGGGACGGATTTCGCCGACCAGCAGCCGCCGTTCGTCCATCGCGGTGCTCGCCAGCAGCGTGCCGGTGGCGTCGATCGCGGCGCTGTGGCCGTTGTTGGTCACGCGCACCTGCGGCAGCCGCGTTTCGATGCTGCGGAACGCCGCGACGGCCAAGTGCAGTCGCGCGCCGGCCGGGTAATGCGTGAACCACGAATCGTTGGAGAGCCCGACCAGCGCCTGCGCGCCCTGACGCGCGCCTTCGATCGCGAGGTCGGTGTCCACGTCGTCCAGACAAATCATGGTCGCGACCGGCACTTCGCGGCTGTCGGCGAGACGCAGCGGAAACACGCGCGCGCCGTCGCCCGGCCGCCAACCGCCCGCCCACGGTACGCGGGCGCGGAAGCCGGGGCCGTCGAGCCACGCCGGCACGTATTCGGTGAACAGGAATAAGCGCGTCTTGCGATAGAACCCCAGCAGCCCCGTGTTCGGCGCGACGAACGCCGCGGCGTTGTATTCGCCGTTCGCGTCCAGGTCGTAGGTGCCGAACACCAGCGGCACGCCGGTTCGGGCCGCGAAGCTCAGGATTTCCTGGTCCAATTCCGCGCCGGCTTCGCTCTTGGCGTGGCCGAAGGTGGTGGGATACACGGTTTCCGACCACAGCAGCGCATCCACGCGCTGTTGTTCGACCGCCTCGCGCGACATCGCGTAATGCGTGTCGAGAACATGACGCACCACCGCGTACGCGCCCATCTCGCGGCGCAGACGTTCGTAGTCGACGATGTTCGACTGCACCATGCCCACGCGCAGCGGCGCGCCGGTCGCGGCCTCCGGGGCGGTCAGCGCGGACCAGCGAAACGCGCCGTAGCTCGCCATCGCGACGACGACGAGGCCGCCGGCCGCCAGCGGTTTCGCCCATGCGCGCGCGTCGTCGCGGCGCTGCGCGAGGGCGGCGACGATGGCTTCGTTGACCAGAATCAGCAGGAAGGTCAGTCCCGCCGCACCGCCCAGATCCGCGACCTGACGCAGCAGGTGCGAGGGATACAGGCCGTGGCCCAGGGTGTCGCCCAGCAGCTTCGGCGCCAGCCATTCCGTCGCCACCCACGCCGCTGCGCCCGCGAACGCGCGCACCACGCGGCCGTGGCGACGCCCGACGAGCTGGCGCACCAGCGCGAAGGCGAGGAATTGCGGCTGCAGGATCGGCGCAGCCACCAGCAGCGCCGAGAGCCCCAGCGCCGGGTGCGTGCCGAGGTAGGTCGCGATGGCGACGCCGAACCAGCCGAGCGCCGCCGCGACGAATGCGACGCTCATCGCCGCGCCGTGGCCCAGCGCGCCGCGCACGGTGCGCGTGCGGTCCAGCGCCCACAGCCAAGGCGCGAGTACGACGAATCCCAGCGCGTAGGCGTTGCCGCCCTGCGCGTAGAGGGCGAAGAGCAGGGCGCTGACGAGAATGCCGGCCGACGCGCGCCAGCCGGGGCCGGAGAATCGCGCCATGCTCAAGGCGAGGTGCGTCCCGGATCGAGCGGACGCGGAATCTCGATCGTCCGAATCGGCAAGCCCGGGGGCGCCCATGCGGGCGGAACGACGCGATTTTCGGGAATCGGAACGGGATTGCCGGCGGCGTCGAAGAATTCGAAATCGGGCGAGAACATCAGGATCGCTTCGATGTCCTGGCCGTCGTCGGTAGTTTGGTGATGCCGCACGTAGCCCGGCGGTAGCGGGAAGTCCGGCGGCACGGCTAAGCCCACCAGCGGCGGGCTGGTGCCCGGCGGATTGAATGCGCCCAGGCCGGAATGGATGCCCGCTTCGTGCAGGCGTTCGATGACTTCGGCGCCGGTCGGCACCGGGTCGCCGGGTTTGATGTAGCCGGCCTCATTCCATTCGGCCAAATCCAGGTTTTCCATGCCTTTGGCTTGCGCGGGACGCGCGGTCACCGGGCGAGGCGATGCCGCAGCCGCTTCGGGCGACGGCGCGGGTTCGCCGGTGGTCTTATTGCCATTCGCCGAAGCGTCGCGATGCTGAGTCACGAAATAAGCCCCAGCGCCGACCACCAGCGCCAGCGCGAGCGCTTTGTAGAGCGACGCGCGCCCGCGCCGGCCGGTGCTCGACGTACGCACGCCATCGCCGCCCGATTCGGGCGGCGTGGCGTTAGAGGGCCGGAATTCGCCCATCGCTGCATCCGCGACGGCTTACGGCGCCGGCGGGCTGTGGGTCGACAACGCCCAGCCCATGCGCTCGTGACCGTACGCGTTCCAGATCGGGCTCTTGCCGCCCGCGAAGGACGTGTAGCGCGGCGCGCCCGTGCCGGTGGTGCCGCCGAACAGACCGGCGGAGACCGTCCCGCTGGTGTAGGTCGGGTGGGTATCGTCCGACTGGATGTAGTCGAAGCTGCTGGACGAGGACACGAAGTGCGTGTTCGCGTCGCGCAGGGTCGGCCTCAGCGCGCCGGTGATGCGGCCCACGTAGCTGGCTTCGCTTTCGCCGGCCACGAAGCGCAGCGCGTCGGAGTCGATCTGACCGTCGCCGTTGCTGTCGTAGTCCGCGCCCATGTACTGAGCGAAGCTGTCCGCGCACTTGAAGCCCTTCTGGCGGGCGTATTCGCACATCCAGTAGTTCATTTGCGCGATCGCCGGCAGGAACTTGTCGCGCAGATTGACCTTCGCGCCGGTGGTCGGGTCGTTGCACGAACTCAGCACGTTATCGGCGTTGTAGCCGGGGTAGTACAGGTTCGAGATGACCTTCAACTTCACGCCCGAGTAGGCGTTGGCGTTGATGTAGTCCATCGCCGCGGCGACGTAGGTCTTGCAGTTGTTCACTGCGGTGGTCAGCACGTTGTAGTTGCAGGTGCCGGTCTGGCCTTTGAAGCTGGTGCGCGCCTGCAAACCGTCGTTGCCGCACATTTCGAAGGTCACCACGCGGGTGCTGGCGGCCTGCATGTACGAGCGTTCCGCCACGATCTTGTTGTTGTACACGTCGGACGCGATGGCGCCCGATTTCGCGCGACGAACGCTTTCGATATCCGCGTTCCACAGCGCCGACAGATATTCCGCGTCGACGGTGGGCGCCGAATACTTCGCGGCGTTGGTGACCGAACCGTTGTAGCCGGCGTAGATCGAATCGCCGTAGGCGACGATGCGGTACTTCGCCGTGGTGGCGGAGCGGTCGATGGTCCAGGAAACGTTTTGATTCAAGGTGCTGGCGTGGGCCTGCGCGCCGATGGCGAGCAGAGCCAAAGCCGGGAACAGCGTACGAGCGGTCTTGCCGAAGCGGTTGATCATGACCTGCGTCCTTGGAAAGAAAGGTGGTTGCCCGCCGCGGCGCGAACCGCGGCAGAGAAGGGCGACAATCACGCGGCATCGGGTCCATGTGGGGGACCTCCCCTTTGCCGCGCCGTACGCTAGCGTGTCGTTCCCAGGCGGTCAACACGCCCACCGCGCAGCGCACATTTCCACCCGCGATCCGGGACGAATCGACGGAAATTGCGCGATGGTGCGGTGCGGCATGACGAATCGATGACACGGCCGTTGCGCGTTGCGATCGCGATGCCATCGACTTCCTGCGATGCATCGGGCGTAACCGACGAACCCACCATCGAATTGGAATCGTTTCCGAACGCACGCAAAAACGATGGAACCGCAAAGTAGGCTGGGTGCTACGCACCCAGCATGAATGCATTCGTCCAAACGCCAGATCGGGTGACCCCGCTCGGCTTGATCGCATGGGCGGTTTATCGAATGCGCGAGGCGTTCGCGTGAGCCAGCAAGCGCTCAAGCAAGGGTTCGTAAAGATCGCGCCCACGCAGTGCCGTTCGCCAACGCTCTGGAATGCCTTCGGTACCGAATTTCAGCCCGGCGATGCCGCCCGCGATGCAGGCGGTGGTGTCGGTGTCATGTCCGAGCCGGATCGCACGACGCATCGCGGATTCGAAGTCCGGCGCCTCCGCCGCCCAGCGCGCGGAGCGCAAGGCATCGACCACATAACCGGACCCTTCGCCGATCGCCGGTTCGTCCGGACGTATCGACCACTCGAGTTCCTCGACCGCAGCGGCATCGTCGGCGACGAGCGTGCGCAGGCTACGCACGGCATCGTCCCAGGGTGCATCGTGATTTTCGAGCAGACGCCGCGCCCACAGACAGTACAACGCGCAGCACAATTGCGCGCGCAAATGGCCGTGCGTCGGCAGCGATTGCCTGCGCGCATCGCGCACGAGCGCGGCATCGTTGCCGCGATGCCACAGCGCCAGCGGCATCGCGCGCATCAACGAACCATTGCCGTTGCTGTATTCGTCGGACGGGCCCGCGCGCTCCGGCGACACCCCGCTGATCACCGCGCGAAGCGCCTGCGCGGTGGTGATGCCGATATCGAAGACATTTCCGTCGACCGCCAGATAGCCGTCCCGTTGCCAACGCACGAGGCGGGACGCGAAATCGGCGAGGTCCAGCTCGCCTTTGTCCAACAAAGACGCCAACAGACAGAGCGCCTGCGCCCCGTCGTCCGACCACGTCCCCGGCGGCACACCGTTGTGCGAACGCGCGAAGCCGGGCGACGGCGCGTATTCGATCGCGTCGTAGGTCGGAATAAGTTCCGGCGGATTGAATTCGTAAGGCACGCCGAGGGCGTCGCCGACCAGAAGACCGACGAGGGCGCCGGCGATGCGGTTTTGTGTTTCAGGCGTGGTCATGTCAAGAATGGTTCAAGGGTTTTCGTTGAAGGGCTGGGGCGGATGGCCAGGTCTACGGTCCGACTTGGTTATTCCAGAAAAGATTAAGATAAGAGCCCAATTTCCAAACTTCGCTGGTTTATTACAATGGATACAAGCTTCGTCGATATGGATATTTTGCTCGCAAGAGTTAGGAATAGTCAGTCAAAAATATACTTCCTGGATTCCGTAAAAGCCTATAAGGCAGGCGCTCTTCGTGCTGCCATGACTTCGGTTTGGGTCGCACTCGTCTACGACATAATTGCAAAGTATCGAGAGCTGGGTGCGATGGGGGACACGGCTGCGACCGCATTTCTTCAGTCGTGGGACAATGCGACAATTACAGGCAACATTAGAAAGCTGCTTCAGCTTGAAGCATCAATAATCGAAGACGCGACGAAGAATACTCAGGTTGTAAATCAGATTGCTGGCAAGCATCTTGAGCGCCTTCGTGAAGATAGGCATCTATGCGCCCATCCGGCTTTCTCAGCTGAGGCTGAGTTGTTCGAGCCGTCACCAGAATTGGTGCGGCTCCATCTCGTAAACACAGTGGAGCTCGTTCTTTCACAGGAGCCTCTTCAGGGCAAGGCAATCTTTGATTTATTTGACGCTGACGTTCAATCACCTGGTTTTCCGACACAAACTGCGCGAGCTCTTGACTATGTAGAGCAACGGTACCTTGAGCGCGTCCGTGCCCAGAACGTGCGTAATTTCGGCGCTGTTCTGGCAAAGTCTCTTCTAAAGGGAGTGCCAGCGCAGTGGGAGTCACAGCGCCAGAAGATCGTCTTATCGCTTGTCGCAGTCAGGGAACGTGCCGCAAGCGCATGGGCTGATGTTTCGCAGGCAATCGTTAGGTTGATTGATAATCTTGATCCTCAGGAGCGGCCTCGTGCGATAGCCTTTATCGCCTCATTTCCTGACCTGTGGCCACTACTTCTAGAGCCTACGAGGACAGCGCTTCAACAAACCGTAGAAAATGTCGACCCAGCAGGCCTGACTGACTTTCGCATTTTTTCGGGCCTAACTGTGCCACAATTTAGAGGTCCACTAACTCGCGCAGTAGCGACACTCAACCGCGAAGAATTTGCCAAAGCAATTTCAGCTCAGCCAATTATCGAGCTTTGGCCGCGAGCAATAGATTTATATCGAGAATCGGGCGGTTGGCGTGCATCAGAAGCTAACTTTCGTGACCTTATTGCACCATTTTTAGGCCGTCTTAAGAGCCAACAGCTAGAACAGCTTCTCGACGCAATTCTGCACAATGCGCAGAACTGGGACGCCGCTGAAACGGACCAGCTTCTCCTCAGCATGCTGCGTAACGTGGATGAGGCTGATTTACCCACGCCTGCGGCGAGAGATCGTTTTTACCATGGAATTAGAAATAGTCGTCGACTTGAAAAGTACCAAAATGTTTTTAACCTGCTTCAGGTTGGAGGGTGGGTTCCTCCGCCGCCAGCGCCAGAGCGAAGGGAGCATGATTAGATGTACGACGCGACTGTGTGCGTTAAAGATGCCTGAGCCATTCAACTCTCCATCGAGCGCACGTTATTGGAAACAATCATTCGAGCTTTTTATTGACTAATATGAGCGCTCTGGGTCGAAAACGGCCCCAAACCGAATCATCCCAAGCAAAAACCCCGAGGCTTTCGCCTCGGGGTTTCGTTTGGTGGCGGGTGGTTGACCATGTGCCGACTGGCCTCCCGAGCTTATGAGCACTGGCGAGGGTTGCTGCGGGTTCGCGCGCAGTTATCCGAAATTTCAGGACAACTGACTTCTATCGTCCATCGTTGATGTTGATGTCACCACTCGTTCAACAGCGATCCTGACTGTTTGAGTACCAAGCTTGCAGGCAGTTATTCGAAAATTTCGAACAACTGTCCAGCATTCGCCTTTTTGAGCATAGAGGTTGATGTACCACGTAGCCGTTTTCCCTCAGTGGTAAACCGGCGTCCCCCCGCCCAGGCCGGCGCTGTAGATGTGTGCGAACACGGCGCCCGCCTTGATGTTGATCGCGTCAGGGTCATAGGCGCTGGCTGGCAGGTGGGCATACAAGTGCTTGATGATCTCTGCCTTCATTTGCGCCTGCACGGTCGCCATACTGCGCAAGCGCTCCAGCGCGAAACGTTGATCGGCCAATTTGCCCAGTAAGTCCTTGGCGACTTTCTTGATCGCTTCACGATCACCCTTGGTGAGTGAATCCTTCTGAAGCAAATCGAACACGGCCAGTTCAGTTTCGCTATCGAGTCCTTCGCGCAGGTAGCGTTTTTCCTCTTCGCTGCAATCGTCATTGAAGGCAAACAGGTCGTCCATCACCTTCTGTATTTCTGCCGCATCCTTGTCTTTGTTGTATTCCTGAACGATTTCCTGATAACGCTCATAGAGGTCCACACGAGTGGGGTTGCGCGCCACCATCGCAGCCAGGCGTTCCTCGATCTTCTCCATCAAGTTCATCGCCACGACATTCTTGAAGGGCGACTTCTCGAATTCGGCACGCAGGCGAGAAAAATCAATATTGGAAAGGTCATACCGGGCTGTAGGTTCGCGGACTGACGGAGCGTCGGTTGCTACTGCCACATCTACCACGTCGTACAAATCTTGTAGCAAGCTACTGACATCCGGTGATACCCGCGCATCTTGCATCTTGTTGTAGATGGCGGTGACAGCACTCTCCACCGCATCGAAATCGAACAGCCCCGGATGCGGGAACAAGCCACGATGGCGCGCTTGCACATCCTCCACGATCACCTGATAGGTCTTGCGGCGCTCGTCACTTTCGCAGAGAAGGTTAACCGCTACCAAGAT
>SSGH01000032.1 GCA_008015835.1 Lysobacter sp. | reverse complement strand
GCGAGCGCCGACGCAACGGCGAATAGACGGATATGTTCTCGTAGCACGATTGCCCCCGACGAAAGTGGATGCGCGCCATCTTCGCCCGTGACGGGACGCGGTTGCAAGGAACGATCGGGCACGGCATTCGATTCGTCCGCTCTGGCGTTTCGGGCATTCGGGTCGTCTCGCTTGACTTCGGTCATCGCTGGACGCGACCCTGGTCGCGACACTGGAACCACACGACTTCAAAGGAAGAACGATCATGAAGAACCGCAATATCGCACCGCTCGCGCTCGCCTGCGCTTCGGCTTGCGCCGCCCCCGCGTGCGTATTCGCCGCCGATCCGCCGCCGTTGCGTCTCGAGTGGGACCTGCGCGCGCGGCACGAACACGTCGCGGACGACGCGTTTTCGCACACCGCGGACGCCGCGACGCTGCGGCTGCGCGCAGGGTTGCGCGCCGAATTCGGCGGCGGCTGGAGCGCGTTGGTCGAGGCCGAGGGCATCGCCGATGCCGGCGACGGGTACAACAGCGGCGCGAACGGGGAAACGACCTATCCCGCCGCGATCGATCCGGAAGGGTCGGAATGGAATCAGGCCTGGATCGGCTGGAAGAACGCGCGTTTCGGCGCGACCGTCGGCCGCCAACGCCTCACGTTCGACAACCAGCGCTGGATCGGTAACGTCGGTTGGCGTCAGAACGAACAGACCTTCGATGCCGCCGCGATCGACATCGCACCGAGCGAGGCCTGGGCCGTGCGCTACGCCTGGTTGGATCGCGCGCATCGCGTCTCCGGCGACGAGGCGCGCGATCCGCTCGCGCGCGAACGCGACCTGTCCTCGCATCTGCTCAACGTCGCGTTCAAGCGCGGCGCGCAGCAGTGGAGCGGCTACGCCTACCTCCACGACGATCGCGACGCCGCCGCCGCGTCCACCGCGACCTATGGCCTGCGCTGGAGCGGCACGCGGAAGGGGTGCGATTTGACCTGGGGCTGGAGCATCGAAGCCGCGGAGCAGCGCGACTACGCCGATAATCCGCGCGACTTCTCGCACCGTTATTGGTCGCTCGAACCCTCGCTGCTAGCGCACGGCATCGCCTACAAGCTGGGGTGGGAACATCTGGGCGGCGACGGTCGTCACGCGCTGCAAACACCGCTCGCCACACTGCACGCCTTCAACGGTTGGGCCGATAAGTTCCTGGTCACGCCGGTCGGCGGTCTCGAAGACGCCTACGTCGGCGTCGGCGGCAAAACCGGCCAGTACGCATGGGCCGCGGCGTATCACGATTACCGCGCGGACACCGCCACCGCCGCCATGCGCCATTACGGCCGCGAATTCGACGCCTCGGTTTCGCGCCCGCTGTGGAAAGGCTGGACCGGTCTGTTCAAATACGCCGACTACCGCGCCGACGACTTCGCGCGCGATACGCGCAAGCTGTGGCTGCAGGTGGAATGGAGAGGCGGCGCGCCGCTGCTGCGATCAGCGAATGCGACCGCGTTGAGCGCGCACCCGCAGATGGATCGCACGGCCCGCGCGGATCGCGTTATCGGGCCGTAGGATATCGCCATCGATCCGACGAAACCCGCGCGAGAACGCGGGTTTCGTTTTTCGCGCGCGTCGGTCGCAAGGGCGCGGTTCGAACCCTTCTCGATCTATTCTGCACGAATTATCCGAACACGATCCGCAGCGCACCGAACGGGTCGTGCGCCCGCGCGATGCTCGCCATGAAGAGGAAGACCGCAACCGCCGCGGCGAAACACATCGTGCGGCCGCGTCGCGTCGAAGCGCGTTTGAGCGCGAAACTGCCGAGCACGACATACGCGATCAGCAACGCCAGCTTCACGGCCAACCAACCGTTGGCGAAGACGCCGCTCGGCAATGCGACGACCAGCATCAACGCCGCCGTCAGCAGCGTGGTGTCGATGGCGTAGCTGATCAAGCGCACCGACAAGCGCATCGGCCAGCGCGCGCCGAGCAGAACGCCGATGCCACGCATCGCGAACAGCAGGCCGCTGAGCGCGACGCACCACAGATGCACGGATTTGATGTACGGATAGAACGCGAGCATGGCATCCAAGACGCGACGCCCGCTCCGAAGAGCGGGCGCATAATCGAACAGGGGATCGGCGAGATCGGCGGTCGCGGATTCTGGCTCTCGAACCCGCGACCGATGGATCAGGGCGCTGGCGACGATTCGACCGGCGGCGGCGCGTCGTCCGCATCGGTCGCGCGTTTGGGCGCGACCCACAGCCGGAACACGAACACCGCGATCAGCAGCGCACCGACGCTGAAGAGGGTATCGCCCGGCACGCGCAACCACACGAGCAAATCGAAGATCGGCCGGCTCATGAATTCCGCGGACCGCGCGTACCAGTAGCCGTTCTCCAACGCTGCCTGCAATTGCAGCAGCCCCATCGGCAACAGCGTGAGCAACGCCATCAGCGCGAGGCCGACGTTCAAGGTCCAGAACGATGCGGAGAGCACCCGCTCGTTCCACACCGCATCCGGTTTCAAGCCGCGCATGCAGAACAGCATCAGACCGATACCGAGCATGCCGTAGACGCCGAACAACGCGGTGTGGCCATGCAACGGCGTGAGATTCAAGCCCTGCATGTAGTACAGCGCGAGCGGCGTGTTGATCAGGAAACCGAACAACCCGGCGCCGACGAGGTTCCAGAAACTCACCGCGAGGAAAAACACCACCGGCCAGCGATAACGCCGCATCCACGGTGTGGCTTTGCTGTGGCGATAGGTGTCGTAAGCTTCCAGCCCGATCAACGCCAGCGGTACCACTTCCAACGCCGAGAAGCTGGCGCCGAGCGCGATGACGGCGGTGGTGGTGCCGGCGAAGTACAGATGGTGGAAGGTGCCGAGAATGCCGCCGGCCATGAACACGATGGTGGCGAACAGCACGTTCACCGTCGCGGTGCGGCCGCGGACTAAGCCGAGCTTCACGAACAGGAAGCTGATCACCGCCGCCGCGAAGACTTCGAAGAAGCCTTCCACCCACAGATGCACCACCCACCAACGCCAATACTCCACCATCGAGATGTGCGTGTGTTCCTTCCACATCAGGCCGGCGCCGAACAGCAGCCCGATCGCCACCGTCGAGAGGAACAGCAGACCGACGATCGACGACGTGTCGTCGTTGCGCCGCAGCGCCGGCTTCAACGCGCGGCCCACCAAGAACAGCCACAGCAGCAGGCCGACGAAGAGGAACCACTGCCAGAAGCGGCCGATATCGGTGTATTCCCAGCCTTGATGCCCGAACCAGAAGTTATCGGCTAAGCCGAGTTTCTGCATCACCGCCAACCATTGCCCGGAGAAGGCGCCGACGACGATGATCAATAGGCAGACGAACAGCACGTTCACGCCCAGACGCTGGAATGTCGGCTCTTGTCCGGACACCGCCGGGCCGATGTAGAGCCCGGTCCCGAGCCACGCCACTGCGATCCACAGCACCGCGAGTTGCGTATGCCAACTGCGCGAGAGCGAGTACGGCAGGAAATCGGAGAGCGCGACGCCGTACGCCCGCTGCCCTTCCACTTGATAATGCGCGGTGATCGCGCCGAGCAGAATCTGCACCAGAAACAGCGCGATCACCACCCAGAAATACTTCGCGGTGGCGCGCATCGAGGCGGTGGGCACTAGGGCCGACAACGGATCGGTGGCCGGCGGAATCGTCGGCTCTTCGCGCCCGTGCCAGACCGCGTAATGCCAGGCCAGCAGACCGATGCCGGCGATCATGAACAGGACGCTGAACACGGTCCACATCAGCATCGACGGCGGCGGCGTATTGCCGACGATCGGGTCGTACGGCCAGTTCTGGGTATAGCTGACTTTCGCGTCGGGGCGTTCGGTGACGGCGGCCCAGGCGGTCCACCAGAAGAACGCCGCGAGTGCGCGTCGGTGATTCGGATCGGGCACGGTGTTCTCGCGCATCGCATAGGTTTCGCGTAATGCGCGCGTCGCCGCATCGTTCGAGAACACGCGCTCGTAATGCGCGACCACCTGCGCGATGGCCTGCGCGCGTTCGTCGCCGATGGCGATTCTGCGGGTCTTCGCGTCGTAGGTGTTCGCGCGCAGCAGCGGACGCAGTTCGGCCGCCAATTTCGCGCGATCGCCTTCGCCGAGATCGGCGTACGCCGTTCCGTGCGCGGCGCGCGCGCGCAGATCCAACCAGGCCATCGCTTCGCGATGCAGCGCATCCGCGCTCCAATCCGGCGCGACCAAGGCGCCGTGGCCCCAAATCGAACCCAATTGCTGGCCGCCGATGCTTTGCCATACTTGGCGCCCGCGTTCGATGTCGTCGCGCGCGAAAACGACGCGGCCGTCGCGAGCGACGACCGCCTCGGGCATCGGCGGCGCTCGACGATAGACTTCGCCGCCCATCCATAGCAGCGTTCCGAAACCGACGATCAGCAGGGCCGCGAGGCCGTACCAAAGTCTGCGCGTAGTGGACATGAGGATGCTCCGCGATTGAACGCGGGCATGGTCCGCTTCGAGCGGATCGCGGGTCGATGACGTAAGTCAAGCGGCGACGCCTCTGCGTCGCCGCGGAGCGCGTGAAGGCGCTATTCGCGCAAGACGGGCGCGGCCAGCGTCATCAGCGCGTCGCGATCGAGCAATTCGACGTCGCGACGATCCACGCGCAATAGGCCGTCCTCCTCGAACCGCCGCAGCACGCGGCTCACGGTTTCCGGGGCGAGGCGCAGATAGTTTGCGATGTCGGTGCGCGCCATCGTGAGCTGGAAACGGCGCGGCGAGAATCCGCGCTCGGCGAGCCGGCGCGAAAACGCGATCAGGAACGCGCTCATGCGTTGATCCGCCGACCAATCGCCCGCGAGCAACGCCGCGCGGCCGATGTCGCGGCTGAGCAGGCGGAACAACTGCGCCTGCAGGCCCGGCACGCGCCCGGCGAGCACCGCCATCTTCGGGAACGAAAAACGGCACAACATTGCGGTGTCGAGCGCGACGGCGTTGCAGGGGTAAATGTCGCCGTCGATCGCGTTCAAACCGATCACTTCGCCGGGCAGGTGGAACCCGAGCACGTGTTCGTTGCCGTCGCGATCGACCACGAAGGTCTTGACCGTACCCGCGCGCACGGCGGCGATGGCCTCGAAAGGGTCGCCTTCGCGGAAGATGTAATCGCCGGCATGGAACGGCCCGACATGTTCGACCAAGACGTGCAGATCCTTCAGCGCGGTTTTGTCCATGCCTTCGGACAAACAGGCTTGGGAAAACGCGCAAGTGGTGCAGAAGCGCAGCTCGTCGCCGTCGTCGGACAGCGTGTGCAGATCCTGCTTGGGGAACGGCGGTCGATTCATCGCGGACGTCTCGGGCGCGCACGCCCGACCCGCGTTCGCGGGAGGGACCTCAGATCGCACGCGAAAACCGCGGCGTCTCGGTCGGGCGATGGAGGTAACGATCGAAGCACATCGCGATATTACGCAATAACATGCGGCCGCGAGCGGTGACCAAGATGCGCTCGCGGGCTTTGAACACCAGGCCGTCGTCCTGCAGCGGACGCATGCGCTCCAGATCGTCGGCGAAATAGGCGTCGAAATCGATGCCGTAGCGGCGTTCGAGGGCCGCGATCGGAATTTCGCCCTGACACATCAGTTGCTGGATCAGATCGGCGCGCAGGCGATCGTCTTCCGACATGCGCATGCCGCGGAACACCGGCAGGCGGCCCTCGTCCAGCGCGCTCTGCCAGCCGGGCAAATCGCGCGGGTTCTGGCTGAACGTGCTGCCGATATGCGCGATGGCGCTGACGCCCAGGCCGATCAGATCGCTGTCGGCGTGGGTGGTGTAGCCCATGAAGTTGCGATGCAGGCTGCCGCGCTGCTGCGCGAGCGCCAATTCGTCGTCCGGCAGCGCGAAATGATCCATGCCGATGTAGACGTAGCCGGCCGCGGTCAAGCGCTCGATCGCCAGTTGCAGCAATGCGAGTTTGGTTTCCGCGGTGGGCAAGTCGTCCGCGTTCAATTGCCGCTGCGCTTTGAACAAATCGGGCAGATGCGCGTAGCTGTAGACCGCGAGGCGATCGGGCCGCATCGCGACGACCGTGTCGAGCGTGCGCGAGAACCCGGCCAGCGTCTGTTTCGGCAGGCCGTAGATCAGATCGACGTTGACCGAGCGGAAACCGTAATGCCGGCACGCGTCGATCACCGCGCGCGTTTGCTCCACGCCCTGCACGCGATTGACCGCTTGCTGCACGTCGGGATCGAAATCCTGCACGCCCAAGCTGGCGCGATTGAACCCGGCGCGCGCCAATTCGCCGATATCGGCGGGCGAGACCGTGCGCGGATCGAGTTCGATGGAGATGTCGCGGTCGTGCCCTTCGCTGAAGGCGAATTCGCGACGCAGGGTTTCGACCGTGCGGCGCAATTGCGTGGGCGCGAGGAAGTTCGGCGTGCCGCCGCCGAAATGCAGTTGCGCCACGGTGCGATCGCGATCGAACAGCGGTGCGATCATGCCGATCTCGCGATACAGATGCGATAGATACGGTTCGGCGCGATTCTTATCGCGGGTGATGACGCGATTGCAGCCGCAGTAGAAACACGGGCTCAGGCAGAACGGCACATGCACGTAGATCGACAGCCGCCGCGGGATCGGGTCGCCGTTGCTGTCGGCGATGGCCTCGCGCAGGTCGGCGTCGCCGAAGCCGGCGTCGAACTGCGGCGCGGTGGGATACGAGGTATAGCGCGGCCCCGGCCGGTCGTAACGGCGCAGCAATTCGGCATCGAAGGCGAGGGCGGGCAACATGGGCGCAGCCTAAGCCGAGCGCGCGCCGGGGGCATTGACTCCGATCAAATGGACGGACGCGCGCCGAAGAGGCGCGCGGCGCGGCGCGGCTCAACCGCCGAGCGCGGCGACCGGGACGTCGAGTTCCAGCGACAGCGCGAGGTGATCGGAATTCGCCGCCGGCAGCGCGCGCATGCCGGCGCCGGCCAAATCGTCGCTGAGCAGAATGTGGTCGATCGCGCGCCGCGGCCGCCAGCTCGGGAAGGTATGCACCACGTCCGCGGGCGGCTGCAGCCGCGTGCGTTCGAACAGCACGCGCATCTCCGGCTGATCGAAGCCGCAGTTGAAATCGCCCATCAGCACCGTGTGCGGGCTGTCCTGCAGCAGTTCCGCGAGGAAAGCGACTTGATTCTTGCGCGTGCCTGCGCCGAGCGACAGATGGGCCACGGCGACGGTCAAGGCGTTCGCCGCGCGGCCGAAGCGCGCGACCAACACTCCGCGTCCCGGGATCGGACTGGGCAGCGGATATTCGCGGACTTCGGCCGGCTCCATTCGCGACAGCAAGGCGTTCGCGCTGGACGCCACCATGCCGACGCGACGATTCGGCTGATGGCTCCAGAATTCGAAACCGGCGCGTTCGGCGAGGTAATGGGTCTGATTGGTGAAGCCCGAACGCCAACTGCCCGGGTCGCTCTCCTGCAGGCCGACGATGTCGTGCCCGGCGGCGAGCTCGGCGATGGTATCGAGCGAGGCGCGCTTGTTGCCGGCCGGCAGCACGTGCGACCAGCTCCGCGTCGCGTAATCGCTGTAGCGACGCGTGCTGGCGCCGGCCTGGATGTTGGCGCTGAGCAGCCTGAGCCGTTTGACCATCGCCGAGGGAACGTCCTGTCCGATGCGGTCGCCGAGCGCGTCGAGCGCGCTCAGGGCGCCTTCGCCAGCGGCGCGGCGGAGGCCTGCGCGCGCTCGTAGGCGATCAAGGCGTCGGCGATGCGCAGCACGTCCTCGGACGTGCGGCCCTTCACCCTGTACTTGCCGTTGATCACGATCGACGGGGTGGAGTTCACCCGGCCGTCGATGATGAACTGCTTGGCTTTGTTGTATTTGGCCGTGACCGCGAAGCTGCGCATGCTGCTGGCGAACTGCTTGGCGTCGACGCCGAATTGCGAATAAAACTTGGCGATGTCCTCGTCGCTGTCCTCGCCGCGCTCGCCCTTGAGGGTTTTGCGGAAATGGATCGCGTCGTAGGTGGCCTCGTGCGCTTTTTCGGCGATGCCCATGGTCTGCGCGGTGTAGTACGAGCGCACGAACTGATCCCAGTTGCCGCCGAAGGCCGCCGGCACGTAGGTGAAACGCACGTCGGCGGGCAGCTTGTTCTTCCAGCTCACGACCATCGGTTGGAAGCCCGCGCAGGCCGGGCAGACGAAGTTGAAGACTTCGACCACTTCCACCTTGCCCGCGAGCGGCTCGAAGGGCTTGCCGTTCTGGATCAGATCGTAGTCCACGCCTTTGACCAGGCCCGGGATGCCCTCGGCCGGCGGCGGCGGCGCGTCGGTCGGCGGCGCGGCGGGGTCGGCCGGGGTCGCGGCGGCGGCATTGGGGTCGTTCTGGGCTTTGGCGGCGGCTTCGGCGGCGGCCATCAGTTCGGCGTCGTTGGTCGTCGACTCGGTTTGCGCGGCGGGCGCATCGGCGGCCGGATCTTTCTTTTCGCCGCAGGCCGACAGCAGCAGCGCGGCGATCAAGGGCAGTGCCAGGTAACGCTTCATTCTTCGGTTCTCCGAACGGATTCGAATGGGGGACGCGGTGCGGTCGGGGCGCGGCCCGGTGCGCGGTCCGCGCATGGTCTCAGAAAATGGTCTCGGAAACGGATGCGCTGCGGCGGCGCGCGCCGCGCCGAACCGTGCGCCGACCGGCCTGATCTGAGCCGGCCTGATCTGAGCAGGCGCGATCAGAGCACGATCAGGGCGCGGGCTTCGCGGCGGGTTTCGCCGTCCCGGCTTTGGCCGCGGCCGCGCGATTGGCGCGCTCCATCGCGATCGCCTTGTCGAGATTCTCGAGGTACTCGCGATAGGTCTCGCCCTTGATCACGTACTTGCCGGCGACCACCAGCGTGGGCGTGCCGCCTAGGCGCTTGTCGATCACGAACTGCTTCGCGCGCTTCATTTGTTCGGTGACCGCGACCGAGCGCATCGCCGCGCTCATCTTTTCGCGATCGAGACCGCGCTGGGCGAAGTACGCCGCCAACTCGTCGATCGTGGCGTTGTTGCGCGGCACCCGCCCGTCTTCGTGGATCGCCACGAATAGGTCGTTATGCACTTTCGGCAGCGCGCCGGCGGCTTCGGCCGCGAAATACGCGCGCGAATACGGAAATTCCACGTCGTAGGCGTTGGGCAGATAGCGGAACACCACGTCCTTGGGCAGGTTCTTCTTCCAGGCGTCGACCATCGGCTGGAACTGCGCGCAGTGGCCGCAGGTGTAGCTGAAGTATTCGACGACCTCGATCTTGCCCTTCTCCGGCAGCCACGTGCCGGGCTTGGGAGCGAGTTCGTAGGTTTCGCCCGCTTGCGCTTGCGCGGACGGCGCCGTTTGCCCGCAGGCGGACAGCGGCAGGATCAGGAAGGCCAGCGAGAGAGCGAAACGGAGCATCGTGGGATTCCAAGCGTGCGGGTGGAGGAAACGGGCGACGGCGATGGAACGAAAGCCGAATTGCGGTCGAGCGGAATGCGAAGACGCAAAACGCCGGCACAGAGCATGTCCATGCCGGCGTCGGGTTTCAAGCGTTCGCGTTGGCGATCCTGGCCGGCGCGGGACGGTGCGTGCGCTGCGATTCAGCGAGTGCGTTCGACGGGCTCGCCTGCGCGAAGCGGCGCGCCCGGAACGCGGCGCGGATCAGCCGCCCGCGCTCCGGCGGTGCAGGCCCTGCATGTAGCTGGCCAGCGCCTGGATTTCTTGGTCGGTCAGCGGCTTCGCCACCTGCGACATGGTCTCGAACAGCGCCTTGTCGAGTTCGTTGGTGGTGCCGGCGCGGTACTCCTGCAGGCGACGCGCGGTGTACCAGGCCTGCTGACCGGCGACGCGCGGATAGGCCGGACCCGGGTTGCCGGCGCCGCTGGGGCCGTGGCAGGCCATGCAGGCCGGCAGATTGCGCGCGGGGTCGCCGCTGCGATACAGCTTCTGGCCCACTTCGAAGAACTTCATGCCGTCGTACGGGCTGTTCTTGTCGGCGATCACCGCGTCGTCGGCGATGCCGGCGCCCGCACCGACCGATTTGCTCGCGTAGTACGCGCCGATGTCGCGCATGTCCTGCGCGCTGAGCGCCATCGCGAACGGCTGCATGATCGGGTTGGCGCGCTCGCCGCTCTTGAACAGCGCGAGCTGGCGGGACAGGTAGCGTTCGCTCTGACCGGCGAGACGCGGGTACAGCGTCGGGTCGGTGGCATTGCCGTCCAGACCGTG
The DNA here is from genome assembly GCA_008015835.1 of Lysobacter sp. Classification (GTDB taxonomy): domain Bacteria; phylum Pseudomonadota; class Gammaproteobacteria; order Xanthomonadales; family Xanthomonadaceae; genus Lysobacter_I. The sequence goes on along the minus strand of SSGH01000032.1, from coordinate 4,906 downwards.
GCAGGCCACGCAGGCGCCCGCTTTCGCGGCGCCGGCGGTGGCGTCGCCGGGCTTGGCCTTCGCCAATTCGGCGGTCACGGTGGCGTCCAGCGGCATCGCGGCGGCGGGCGCGGCTTCCGGCAAGGGCTCGACCGTGGTCTGGGCGATCGCGGTGATCGCGACGACGGTGGCGACCGCGAGGCCGGCGAAACCGAGAACACGGGCGTGACGCATGCTCAACACTCCAAAAGAATCCGATCGGGCGATGCCGGCGCGGCCGGCTCGGGTCGGCGCGCGGCCGAAGCCGTGGAATTATCGTCGTCGCGCCGGAGGCGGTCAAACCAAGACGGCCGACGAAGGCCGGCGAACGCGATCCCAGGGCGTTGCGCCGCGAATTCGGCCCCGCCGCGGCGGGGTACGCGGGACGCCTGCGGCGGCGGATCGGAGCGCTCGTGCCATGCTATGCCCATGGCCGCCCCTCCCAACCCCTTCGCTCGCGCCGCGTATCTGCTGGCCGCGCACACGCCGCGACAACTGCCGCCCGACGGCGGCGCCGAAGTCGCGTTCGCCGGCCGCTCCAACGCCGGAAAATCCAGCGCGCTCAATGCCTTGTGCCAACAAAACGCGTTGGCGCGGGTCTCGAAAACGCCCGGGCGCACGCAGCAATTGGTGTACTTCGAACTGCCGCCGCACGCCGGCAAATACTTGGTCGACCTGCCCGGCTACGGCTACGCCAAGGTGCCGCAGGACCTGCAGGCGCATTGGCAGGCCTTCTTGGCCGATTACTTCGCCAGTCGCCAAGCCCTGCGCGGACTGGTCGTGGTGATGGATATCCGCCATCCGTTGAAGGACTACGACCGCCAGATGATCGCCTACGCGGTCGAACGCGGCCTGCCCGCGCACGCGCTGCTGACCAAAGCCGACAAACTCAGCCGCGGCGCCGCCGCGAACGCGCTGCAGACCGTGCGCAAAGACCTCGCCTCGGTCTACGCCGACTCGGTGAGCGTGCAGACGTTCTCGGCGGAAGCGAAGACCGGCGTGGAGGCCCTGCGCCAGACCGTCGCCGACTGGCTTTCGCTGTAAGCCCATCGGCGGCGTCGCGTTCGCGACCGGCTGCGCGCCGCACCCACACGCAAAAACGCCCCGGCCGAAACCGGGGCGTTCGTCTTGTCGACGATGCGAACCGTCGATGCGAAGCGTCGATGGGAGTCGCCGATACGAAGCGTCGACGCTCCGACGCGCATCTCGGCCCGCGGACGCGAGCCTGCGCGATCAGAAGTTCCGCGTGTACAGCAGTCGGTTCGGCGAACCGGTACCCGGGCTGGTCACCACGTTGGTGGTGGCGTTGCTGTTGATCGCGCCGGCCACCGTCGCCGGGCTGGCGTTCGGGTTGATCGCGAGATACAGCGCGGCCGCGCCGGCCACGTGCGGCGACGCCATCGACGTACCGCTGATGGTGTTGCTCGCGGTGGTGCTGGTGTACCACGCCGAGGTGATCGACGAGCCCGGCGCGAAAATATCGACGCACGAACCGTAGTTCGAGAACGACGAACGCGCGTCGGTGTTGGTGGTCGAACCGACGGTGATCGCCGAGGCCGCGCGCGCCGGCGAGTAGCTGCAGGCGTTAGCGTTGTTGTTGCCGGCCGCGACCACCACGGTCACGCCCGCGGCGGTCATGCTCGCCACCGCGTTGTCGATCGAGGTCGAGGCGCCGCCGCCGAGGCTCATATTGGCCACCGCCGGACGAATGCGATTGGCCGTGACCCAGTTCATCCCGGCCACCACGCCCGAGGTGCTGCCCGAGCCGGAGCAGTTGAGTACGCGCACCGGATGCAGGGTCACGCCTTTCGCGATGCCCCAAGTGGTGCCGCCCACGGTGCCGGCGACGTGCGTGCCGTGGCCGTTGCAGTCGTTGACGCCGCCGCCGACGGCGTCGTAGCCGGCGCCGATGCGGCCGGTGAACTGGCTATGGGTGGTCAGGATGCCGGTGTCGATGATGTACGCGTGCACGCCGGAGGCGGTGCGGTTGTAGGTGTAGGTGCCGCTCAGCGGGCGCGCGCGCTGATCGACGCGATCGATGCCCCATGTCGCGCCGCTCTGGGTGGCGTTGATGGACATCACGCCGTCTTCTTCGACGTAGGCGACGCGCGGGTCGGCGAGCAGACGCGCCAAAGCGGCGTCGTCGGCATCCGCCACGAAACCGCGCAGCGCGTGATCGAAGCTATTGCGCACGTTCATGCGATGCGAAGCGGCCATCTGGCGCGCGACCGTCGACACCAGCGCGTTCGGACGCGCTTCGTTCGCGATGCGCGCGGCGCTGTCTTTGAGCACGACGATATAACGGCCCTCGATGGGGGTCTGCGCGGTGCGGAAGTCGGCGGCGAACGCCGAAGACGCGCCCATGGCCAGCAGGGAAACACCGATAGCGGATGACAACAACGAGACTCGACGATTCACGATCGCTCCTTAACCAGTTTGGTCTTTCGAGGGTGTTGAAGATGCGCGTGCGCATGCACGCGGTGTCGCGGTGCGCGGCGGGCGGTGCGCCGTCGCTCGAACGGTCGCGCTCGCGGACACGGCGAAGCGCGATGCGACGCCGAGAACGCAGCGAGCGTCTCGACAGGAGTGGCGACGATGGCGGCGCCCCCGCGTCCGCCGCCGAACACTATGCGAGCGTCGCGCGCAGCGTCAAGTACGTATCGATGCGATGCCGCACCGTACGCGCGCGCGTCGCGCGTCGCGTCGTTCCGCGCTCGCATCGGCATCGCCGAAAGCGCTTTTTTTGTGACGATTTTCGCGAACGCCACCGTCGTTCTCGCGCGAGCGGCGACATGCCGCAGTGCGGCATCGTCGCGGCGATGTGCGTTCGCAGCACGCCGCGGCGCACATCCGACATCGCTGTCATGCGGAAAATGCGCAAACGACGCAGTAACGACACGCGAAGTCAGCGCAACGGAACGCTGCGCACGATCTCGCCGTTCGGGGCGTAGGTCCGCGCGGTATCCAAACGGCCGTCGCCGTCGCTGTCGATCGCGCCCTCGCGCGGATCGCCGCGCTCGTACTCGATGCGCTTGACCACGTCGCCGTTCGCGCCGAGCCATTCTTCGCGGAAGATCGTGCCGTGGATGTACTCCGCGCGATATTCCGCGCGGCCGTCGCGGTCGCGATCCAGTTCGGTGCGCAACGCTTGCCCGTGGCGGTAATCGGTGCGTTCTTCCAGCGTGCCGTCGAAATCGCGATCCGCATCGACGCGCGAGGCCTGGCCGTCGGCGTCGTAACGCGCGATCTGATCGATCTTGCCGTCGCGATTGCGATCCGTCTCGATGCGTTCGACGCGATCGCCGGCGTAGATCCAACGCTCATCGAGTTCGCCGTCGCCGTTGTAGTCGTAGCCGGCTTCGTTGCGCGGCCCGTGGGACGCGGCCCACATCGCGCCCGCGCCGAGCGCGGCGCCGCCGAGCAGCCAGACGATCGCGGCGAAGGCGCGGAACTGCGGTCGCTGCGTCGGATCGTTCGACGCGCCGAACGCGCCGGTCGCAGCATCGGTCGATGCGTCGTTCGGGTCGTCGTCGTCGAACATCGCCGGGTCGATCGGCGCGCTTTCCCAGGCCTGCACGATCGCGCGGGCGCGGGCCGCATCTTCGGGCGCGACCCGCACTTCGATCGGCGTGTTCGCCGGAATCTCGCCGAGCGCGCCCTGCAGGTATTCGCCCGCGATGAACGCGTCGATGCGCTCTTCCTGCAGCAGATGTCGGATCAAATGCGCATCGGCCAGATTCGCGGCCTGGTAGATCGAAATCATCGCATCGCTCCCGCGGCGGACGGCTACGCGACGATCTTAGCGCGCGGCGGCCTTCGCGAGCCGCGCCTTATGCCACCGCGTCGCGCAGCCGCGGGTCCATCCAGGCGCGCAGCGCATCGACCAAGGCGTTGATGACCACGATCAGCGCGCCGACCACCAACACCACGCCCAGCACGAGGGTGTAGTCGCGATTCAGCGCGCCCTGCACGAAATAGCGGCCCATGCCGGGAATGCCGAACACCTGCTCGACCACCGCGGAGCCGGTGACGATATTGATCAGGGCCGGCGATAGCCACGCCACCACCGGCATCGCCGCGGGCTTCAAGGCATGCGCGAACAGCAGCCGCGTCTCGGACACGCCGCGCGCGCGCGCGGCGGCGAGATATTCCGCGCTCAGCGTCTCCAGCATCGAAGCCCGCGTCAATCGCGCGCAATACGCCAGATTCGGCAGCGCCAACGCGATCGCCGGCAGCACGATATTGCGCGGGCTACCGAAGAGCGTATCGCCCCAACCGCCCGCGGGCAGCCATTGCAGCGTCACCGCGAACAGCAGCACCAACAGCGGCGCGACCACGAACTTCGGCACCGCCAAACCCAAACCGGCGAACAGCATCAGACCACGATCCACCCACGACCCGGCGCGCAGCGCCGCCCACACGCCCAACGGCGCGCCGAACAGCAGGGCCAGCGCCAAGGCGATGCCGCCGTTCAACGCCGATACCGGCAGCGCGCGCGCGATCAAGTCGTTGACGGTGTAATCGGGATATTGGAACGAGGGGCCGAGATCGCCGCGCGCCACGTCGCCCAACCACGCGCCGTACTGCGCGATAGGCGACCGATCCAAGCGATAGCGCGCTTCCAACGCCGCGCGCACTTCCGGCGGCGCGGATTTTTCGGTATCGAACGGCCCGCCCGGCGCGGCGCGCAGCAGCACGAAACACAGTGTGGCGAGCAGCCACAGCGTGATCGTCGCTTCCAGCAGCCGCGCGGCGAATCGTTTCATCCGACCTGGACGTGGAACAAGCGCCCGATCAGCGCCGCCGCGCCCATCGCCATCGCGCCCCAGAAGCACACGCGCAGCGCGCCGCGCGCGATCGACGCGCCGCCGGCCCAGGCGGCCAGTGC
>SSGH01000035.1 GCA_008015835.1 Lysobacter sp. | reverse complement strand
TGTTTTCCATTTTGAGCTAGGATAATATCTGAGCCATAGATTTTGAGCCAAAAGGAAGCCCGCCATGTCTGCCATCGTCGCCTATGCCCGCGTCTCGACCGAGGACCAAACCTGCGAGAACCAGCGCCGCACCATTTCGGCCCGGTACGCGGTGGCGAAGTGGTTCACCGATGACGGGGTATCCGGGGCAATCGCCGCGACTGAGCGCCCCGCAATGGCGGCCCTGCTTGCCTATGTGCGAGAGGGTGACGTGGTGGTCGTTGCGGCAATCGACCGACTCGGGCGCAACACCATTGACGTGCTGAACACGGTGGAGGCGTTGAAGATGAAGGGCGTATCGGTGGTTTCCATGCGGGAAGGCTTCGATCTGGCCACGCCGGCCGGCAAACTCATGCTGACCATGCTTGCCGCCGTGGCGGAACTGGAGCGGGAAAACCTCAAGGCCCGCCAGCTCGCCGGCCTGGAGCGGGCGAAGGCCGAAGGCAAGAACCTTGGGCGGACGAAGGCGATTGATGACGCGGCCGTGTTGGCTTGGCGTACCGAGCACGCCGCCAGCATCAAGGCGACCGCGGAGCACTTCGGGATTTCAGCGGCGAGCGTGAAGCGGGCTTGCGCGAAAGCTTGATGGCAAGGAAAGGGCGCGGGTACCGCGCTTTTCCGTTGCTCCCTGTGCGTGGCATCATTTCCGGACTCTGAACGAAACAACCGAACTCATGTGTACCCAAAAGTGTACCCACGCGCAGGAATTTCCGCGCAAAGCCCTTTGTCTATGCGGTTTGACGGTGCATTGTCCCGCTCAAGTGCAAAACATCGAATAGGGAGTCGCCATGCCCGGTACGCTGTTTATCGTCACCGCGCCCTCCGGTGCCGGCAAGACGACCCTGGTCAGTGGCCTGTTGGATCGGGATCCGCTGGTCAGCTTGTCCGTTTCCTACACGACCCGTGCGGCACGCGCGGGCGAAGAAAGCGGTCGGCACTACCATTTTGTCGATGTGGCCACCTTTCGCGCTCTGCGCGACAAGGGGGAATTTCTCGAGTGGGCCGAGGTCCACAGCAATTATTACGGTACGTCGAAAGTGTGGCTCGAGGAGCAGATGCGCTCGGGCAAGGACATCCTCCTCGAGATCGATTGGCAGGGCGCCCAGCAGGTGCGCAAGGTGTTTCCCAAGGCGGTTGGCGTGTTTATCCTGCCGCCGTCGCTCGACGAGTTGGAGCGGCGCCTGCGCGGTCGGGGCACCGACAGCGAGGAGGTGATCGCCCGCCGGGTGCTCGGTGCGCGTGGCGAGATGCGTCATGTGGCCGAGTTCGACTACGTTATAATCAACGAAGACTTGCCCGCAGCCCTGGAAGATCTGGTGGCTGTGGTGCGAGCGTCGCGGCTGCGTTACGCCAACCAGGAGGCGCGCAAGCCGGAGTTTTTCCATTATCTGGAACAGGATTGATCCATGGCCCGTATTACCGTCGACGACTGTCTGAAACGCATTCCCAACCGCTTCCAACTTACGCTGGCCGCGACTTATCGCGCCCGTCAGCTGACGTCTGGCGCCACCCCGCAGGTCGATCTCGACCGTCACGACAAGGACAAGCCGACCGTGATCGCGCTGCGCGAAATCGCTGCCGGCAAGGTTGGCACCGAGGTTCTCAATCGCGGCCAGGCCTGAGCGTCCGCAGTCCGAGAGTAATGCAATGGAATCCGCCGCCTCAGTTCCCGTCAGTGGTGGCGGCGCTTTTCAGCCTCCCGCGTCCAGCGTCCTGCCGCTTGATTTCGGCAGACTGCGTGCGCAGGTGGCGACCTACCTGCGCGCCGAGGACGTAGGTCGGATCGAAACCGCCTATCACTTTTCCGCCGACGCCCACCGTGGGCAGATGCGGCAAAGCGGTGAGCCCTATATCTCCCACCCGGTTGCCGTTGCCGAGATACTCGCCGGCTGGCATCTGGATTCCCAAGCCCTGTGTGCGGCGCTCCTTCACGATGTGATGGAGGATACCCATATCACCAAGGCCGAGATCGCCGAGCGTTTCGGGCGGACCACGGCAGAACTGGTCGATGGGGTGTCCAAGCTCGACAAGATCGAGTTCCAGTCCCAAGAAGAGGCTCAGGCCGAGAACTTCCGCAAAATGTTGCTGGCCATGGCCAGCGATCTGCGCGTGATCCTCATCAAGCTGGCCGACCGTCTGCACAACATGCGGACCCTCGATCACATGCGCCCCGACAAGCGGCGGCGCATTGCCCGCGAGACCCAGGAAATCCACGCGCCCATTGCCAACCGCTTGGGGCTTAACAGCCTTTACCGCGAGTTGCAGGAACTGGCTTTCAAGCACCGCTACCCGATGCGATTCCGGGTGCTGTCGCGGGCCATTCTCGCGGCGCGGGGAAACCGTCGCGAAGTGGTGGGCAAGATCCTCGCCGCCATCAACGAGCGCCTGCCCCAGTGGGGCATCGACGCCGAGGTGCGCGGTCGTGAGAAACATCTTTACAGCATCTACCGCAAGATGTCCGAGAAGCGCCTGTCGTTCTCGCAGGTGCTCGATATCTACGGTTTCCGCGTCGTCGTTCCCGACATTCAGACCTGTTATCGCGCGCTGGGTGCGCTGCACGGCCTATACAAGCCGGTGCCGGGCAAGTTCAAGGACTATGTGGCGATTCCCAAGGGCAACGGCTACCAATCGCTGCACACCACCCTGATCGGTCCGTTCGGCACGCCGGTCGAGGTGCAGATCCGCACTCCGGAGATGAACCACGTCGCCGAAACCGGCGTGGCTTCCCACTGGCTTTACAAGGAAGACGAGAAAACCCTCACCGATCTGCAGCACAAGACGCACAGCTGGCTGCAATCCCTGCTCGAACTTCAATCCACCTCCGGCGATTCCAGCGAATTTCTCGAACACGTCAAGATCGATCTTTTCCCCGGTGAGGTGTACGCCTTTACCCCGAAGGGCAAAATTTTCGTCTTGCCGCGGGGTGCCACCGTGGTGGACTTCGCCTACGCCGTGCATACCGATGTGGGCAATCGCTGTGTGGCCGGGCGTATCAACGGCGAACTGATGCCGCTGCGCACCGAGCTTCACAATGGCGACCAGATCGAGATCATCACTGCCGCCCACGCCAGCCCCAACCCCGCCTGGCTCAGCTACGTGCGCACCGGCAAGGCGCGGGCGCAGATCCGCCATTTCCTAAAAAACGCTCAGCAGGAAGAGGCGTCCACGCTTGGCGAACGCCTGCTCAACCAGGCGCTGCGGCCCCACGGCCTCACGTTGGGCCAGGTCAGCATTTTCGCGTGGGATCGTTTCCTCAAGGAGTTCACGCTGGCCAACCGCCGGGAACTGATGACCGATATCGGTCTGGGGCGGCGTTTGCCGGCCATCGTCGCGCGGCGACTGGCGGAGATCCAGGACGTGGAGTCCGGGCGTGCCGATGTGGTCAAGCCCAAGCCCGCCGGCGCCATTCTGATCCGTGGCACCGAAGGTGTGGCGGTCCAGTTGGCGCGCTGCTGTCGGCCGATTCCTGGCGATCCGATCGTCGGCATCATCCGCAAGGGGCAGGGCCTCGAAGTTCACCTTCACGACTGCCCGCAGGCGCGCAAGCTGCGTAGCGAGCGCGACCGCTGGATCGACGTGGAATGGGAGCCTTCAACCGATCGGCTGTTCGACGTCACGCTGCGCCTGCTCACCCAGAACGTGCGCGGCGTGCTGGGCAAGGTGGCTAACGCCATCGCCGGTGAAGACTGCAATATCCAGAATGTCAGCACCGATGGTGAGCAGGGCACGTATTCCACGCTTTACATCACGGTTCAGGTCACTCACCGTTTGCATCTTGCCCGGGTTATCCGCGGCATCCGCAATATCCCCGAGGTGGTGCGTATCGCCCGCGGCAGGGGCGACCAAAAGGGTAGCTGAGAGTAGAATCCACGCCGCTAAAAAGGGAGATCACAGATGGCAATTTACGAATCCGAACACACCAAGTTCATGCGCGAATGGATGGCCAAACATCCTGAGCAGGTTGAAGAGCAGAAAAAGGGCCGCGCACTCTGGTGGGACAAGCCCCAGGATCTGGAAACCCAGCGCCAGTATGCCGTCGGCAAGGTGCCGCACAAGGCCTACCCGTACTCGACCGAAAGCTGAATAGCGGTTTGCTGGCACCGAAAATCGCGTTTGTCGATGTGGAAACCACCGGAGCCAACCCGGTGGTGGACCGGATTACCGAAATAGCGATCCTGCGGGTCGAAAACGGTGAATTGGTCGAACGTTGGTCCAGTCTGGTCAATCCGGGCCGCTCGATTCCGCCGAACATTCAATCGCTGGTTGGCATCTCAGACGAAATGGTCGCCGATGCGCCGGCTTTTGCCGAGCTTGCCGACGGGGTGCGGGCGTTGTTTGCGGACTGTATTTTCGTTGCTCATAACGCGCGTTTTGACTACGGCTTCATCAAGAACGAGTTCAGCCGCATCGGCGAGGCGTTCGACGCGCCGGTGCTGTGCACCGTCAAACTGTCGCGGGCATTGTTTCCCCAGCACCATCGCCACGGCCTCGATGCGCTGATCGAGCGTCACGGCCTTGTCTGCACGGCTCGTCACCGGGCGCTGGGCGATACCGAGGCGCTGTATCAATTTGCCGGGCTGATTGCCGGTCAATTCGGGCGCGACGTGCTCGATCCGGCCATTGTCAAGGCCATGAGGGCGCCCAGCCGCCCTGCCGGTCTGCCGGAAGGCGTGCTTGAAGGCGTGCCGGAAGGGCCGGGCGTGTATCTCTTCTACGGTGAGAATGCGTTGCCGATCTACATCGGCAAGAGTGTCAGCCTGCGCTCGCGGGTCATGAGCCATTTCTCGTCCGACCACCGTAGCGGCAAGGAAGCCAAGCTGACCCAGCAGGTGCGGCGGGTCGAGTGGTTGCCAACTGCCGGAGAACTCGGGGCGTTGCTGCTCGAGGCGCGCCTCGTCAAAGAACAGAAACCCACCGAGAACCGCCGTTTGCGCGAGACCGATGCGGTCTTCGGGCTGCGCTACGATCCGACCCGCAAGCGCGGTCCGGTGCTTGTCCGCGAGCCGCTCAACGGTGCCGATCCGGCTGCCTGGGAGGCCGTGTATGGCGCTTTCCGTACCAAGAAGGAAGCCGACAATGCGCTGCGTGAGTTTGCGATTCTCTACAAGCTGTGTCCGCGCCGCATCGGTATCGAGCCGTGGAGCGACGGCGCCTGCCTTGCGCACCAGATGAAGCGTTGTGCCGGCGTGTGCGCCGGTAAAGAGGGGCAGGCTGCGCACGACGAGCGGCTATTGAAAGTGCTGGAAAGTCTGCGCTTGCGTCGTTGGCCGTGGTCCGGTCCGGTGGCGATCCGCGAGTACCACGCCGAAACCGGCCGCAGTGCCGTGCATGTCGTGGATCAGTGGTGCCTGCTCGGCAGTGTGGAGGACGAGGCGGAACTGGGCTGCCTGCTTGAGGCGCTACCGGCCCGCCGCTTCGAGCTGGATACCTATCGAATCTTGCAGCGTTGGCTTGAAACGCCGACCGGGCGCGGGGCGGTCACGCCGCTTTAGGTGGGCCGCCGCAGACCGCTTGGGTTTGCTTGCCGCGCATCCCGGCGCCGCTCGCGCCAGCCTTCCAGCAGTGAATACACCGCCGGAACCACCACCAAAGTCAGCAGCGTGGAACTGACCATGCCGCCGATCACCGCGATGGCCAACGGCTGGTTGGTTTCGTTGCCGGCGCCAAGGCCGGCCGCGGCCGGGGCGAGGGCGAGAATCACCGTCATCGAGGTCATCAGTACCGGGCGCATCCGGGTCGGACAGGCGTTGCGCAGGGCGGCATCCACCTTCAGCCCTTCGGCGCGGCGCTGGTTGGTGAGGTCGACCAGCAGGATGGAGTTCTTTGCCACCAGCCCGATCAGCAGCACCAGCCCGATCATCGAGTAGATGTTGAGCGTCTGCCCCGTCAGCCAAAGGGCGGCGATGCCGCCGACAATGGCCAGCGGTTGCGCCAGCATGACGATGGCCGGTTGCAGGAAGCTGTTGAACTGGCTGGCCAGCACCATGTAGAGCAAAGTCAGGGCCAGCGCGAAGGTGAAGCTCATGTACTTCTGCGTTTTGCCGAACTCTTCGGCCTGTCCGATCATCTTGACCTGATAGCCGGTGGGCAGAATGTCCGCCGCGGTGGTTTTCACCTTCTCGACCGCTTCGGCCAAGGGAAGCTCGGGCGAGGCGAAGAAAGTCGCGGCGTACTGCAGATCGAAGCGGCCGACGATGGCCGGACCGAGTGCTTCGCGGAAAGCGGCCACGCTGTCGAGGCGGACCAGTTCGCCGGTTTTGTTACGCAGGAAGATTTTCGACAGATCGGCGGGCTGGGTGAAAGTGCCTTCCTTCGCCTTGACGCGGATGTCGTAGCGTTGGCCGTCGCCGGGCTCGTCGTTGTATTTGGCGATATCCACGCCGCCGGTGAGCATGTTGATGGCGAGCGCCACGTCCTGGGTGCTGAGGCCGGCGTCGGCGATGCGGAGGCGGTCGGGGGCGAAGATCAGTTGCGGCAGGTCGAGTTGCAGGTCGGTGTCGATGCGGCCGATGCCCGGCACGGTGGAGAGCTTGCGTTGCAGCGCGACGGCGTGGCGGCCGAGTTCCTGCAGGTTCTCGCCCGTGAGCACGAATTGCAGCGGTTCGCCGCGCTGGCCCTGAACCATCGGATAGGGCGCGGCGAAAACCCGTGCGCCGGCAACCTGCGCGAACTCTTTGCGCAGCAGCGGGATGACCTCTTGTTGCTTGATCGTGCGCTCTTCCCGCGGCGCCATCCGGACGACCACGGTGGCCTGATTCACCTGACCGGCGGCGCCGAGACCGATCAGCGAAAACTCGGTGTGCACCTCCGGGTGAGTGTTGAGAATGGCTTCGACCTCGCGCAGTTTGGCGTCCGTATAGTCGATGCTGGAGCCCAGCGGCGTGCGCACCGAAACCAGGAAACGTCCTTCGTCCTGCTCGGGCGCAAAGGCCTTGCCGACGTTGGCAAAGAAGAAGGCGCTGGACGCCACCACCGCCAGCGTCGCAACCAGCACCCACCGACGGTGGGTGAGGGCGCCTTCGAGCAGGCGCACGTAGAACGCGTCGAGGCGCCGAAAGAATCGCTCGAAGACGCGATAGACCGGACCATGCTGCTTTTCGACCTTGAGATAGCGGGCGCACAGCATTGGGGTGAGGGTCAGCGAGACAAACAGCGATACCAGCACGCCGAAGGTGACGACCAGCGCAAAGCTGCGGAAGAACTGTCCGATGATCCCCGAGATGAAGGCCACTGGCGCGAAGATGCAGACCAGCGAGAGGGTGGCGGCCATCACCGCAAACACCACCTCGTTGCTGCCATTGACCGCGGCCGAGACCGGATCGGGGTCGAGTTCCTCCCGGTGGCGGAAGATGTTTTCGAGCACCACGATGGCGTCGTCCACCACCACGCCGATGAGCAGCAGCAGGGCCAGCATCGTGAGCGAGTTGAGGGTGAAGCCGGCGAAGTAGATCACCGCGATGGCGCCCAGCAACGACACCGGAATGGCCAGCGAGATGATCAGCGTGGAGCGCACCGAGCGCAGGAAGATCCACACCACCAACGCCGCCAGCAGGGTGCCCTCGATCAGGTGTTCCTTCAGCGAGTCGACGATTTCGAGGATGAACACGGCGTCGTTGGATACGACTGAAAGCGTCATGCCGGGCGGCAAAGCGGGGCGGAGATCCTTGTCGAGGCGTTCCAGGATGCGCTCGGTGATGGCCACCGTGTTGGCGTTGGCGATTTTGACCATGCCGAGGCCGACCGTGGTTTTGCCGTTGAAGCGCGCCATCTGGCGGTTGTCGGTCAGGCCGTCCTCGATCTCTGCCACGTCGCCAAGGCGCACCGGCGCCTTTTCGCGAAAGGCCACGATCAGCTCGCGGAGTTGATCGACCTGATGGAATTCGAGGTCGAGCTTGACCAGGCTTTCGGTCGTCCGGCCAACCACGAAGCCGCCGGCGAGCTGCACGTGCTCTTTGGCAAAGGCGTCGGTGATGTCCTGGGCGGTGATCTTGTGGGCCGCCATGCGGTCGGGCCGCAGATTGACCCGGATGGTGCGGTCGCGACGTCCGCCGAGACGCACTTCACCGACGCCGTCGATGGTTTCGAGGCGTTTCTTGAGGATGTTGATGGCGTACTGGTTGAGCTGCTGCTGGGTGCGGTCGCCTTGCAGGGCCAGCCACATGATGGGCTGGGCGTTGGTCTCGACCTTGGCGACCACTGGTGGGTCCACGTCTTTGGGCAGGCGTCGCAGCACCTGATTGACCTTGGACTGGACTTCGTTGAAGGCCACGTCCACCTTCTTTTCGAGGGCGAAGGTGATGTTCACCGTCGATACGCCGGGCGATGAGGTGGATTGGACGTGTTCGATACCCGGCACGCTGTTCACCGCCGATTCGATGACGTTGGTGATGCTCGAATCGACGATGTCCGGGTTGGCACCCTTCAGGGTGGTGGTGATCGAGATGACCGGGAATTCGATGTAGGGATAGCGATCGAGGCCGACCCGCTGGTAGCCGATGATGCCGACCAGCACCAGCACGGCGCTCATCATCCACGCCAGTACGTGGCGTTTGATGGAGAGTTCGGGCAGGGTCATGGTTTGGCTGCCGGGCGGGCGTCGGGCTGGTGCGCGGGAGAAGCCTTGATGGCGACGGCGGCGCCGTCGGTGAGGAAGCCGGCGCCGTCTTCGACGACGCTTTCGCCGTCGGCGAGCCCCTTGACGATCTCGATGCGTCCGTCCTGCTTGAGGCCGGCTTCGACGATGCGCTGGCTGGCCTTGCCGTCTTTGACCACATACACCACCTTGCCGACCGGGCGCAGCACGACGCTTTGTTCGGGAACGACCACCGCGGCCGGCTTGCGGCCGGTGACGATGGATGCGTTGACGGTGCCGCCGGAGAGCAGGCTGCCGTCGTTGTCGATGCGCACCAGTACGTCCAGCGCGCGGCTGGCTTCATTGACGGTGGGTTTTACGTCCTCGACCGTGCCGCGGAGGAACTTTCCGGGCAGGTGCGGCAGTTCGAGGCGCACCGGCTGACCGGCACGGATGCGAGCGGCGGCGGCTTCGGGAAAGGGCAGATGGGCGCGCAGTACGCGGTTGGATACCAGCCGGAACAGCGGGTCGCCGACCTTGACGTAGTCGCCGGGCGAGACGATCTGGGTTTCGACGATGCCATCGACGGGCGCGACGACCGTGGTACGGCCGAGGTTGTTGCGGGTGGCGCCGCTACGGGCTTCGGCGGTGGCCAGTTGGGCACGCAGCGCGTTGCGCTGGGCGATGCTGTCGTCGGCACCGTTCTGGGAGATGAAGCCCTTGGCGACGAGGCTTTGCTGGCGCTCGGCAAAACGGTCGGCCTGGGCGACGAGGGCTTCGAGGCGGGCGATTTCGGCGGAGTCGGATCGACTCTGGATCTGGAAGTCGGAGGCGTCCAGTTCGGCGAGGCGCTGGCCCTTCTTGACGCGGTCGCCGGCGTGGGCAGAGACGGCGGTGACGCGGCCGGCCACTTCGGCGCCGATTTTCGGATCGATCAGCGCCTCCAGGGTGCCGAGCGTGTCTTCGGTGACATCCAGCGCGATGCTTTGGGCCTTGGCGATGGAGATCAGTGTGGCCGGCGGGCCGGACGGTTTGGTGGCGGCACCGTCGGGTTTGCCGCCGCAGCCGGCAAGACCGAAGGCGAGGATCAGGGAAACGCGGGTGGCGAGACGCATGGTCGGAGCCTTCGGACTGGCGGCGAGGGACTTACGGAAGCGGACGTTCGCCCTTGAGCAGGTGTTCAAGGGTTTCCCGGTCGCGGATGACGTGAACGTCGTTGCCATCCACCAGCACTTCGGCGGCGCGGGGGCGGGTGTTGTAGTTGGAACTCATCGTCATGCCGTAGGCGCCCGCCGAGAGGATGGCGAGCAGGTCGCCGGTGTGGACGGCGAGATCGCGATCGTGACCGAGGAAGTCGCCGCTCTCGCAGATCGGGCCGACCACTTCGTAGCGGGTCGTCGGGATGGTTCGCGGGGCGACGGCGACGATCTCGTGGTAAGCGTCGTAGAGCGCCGGACGGGCGAGGTCGTTCATGGCGGCGTCGATGATCGCGAAACTCTTTTCGATGCCGGGCTTGAGGTATTCGATACGGGTGAGCAGCAGGCCGGCGTTGCCGACCAGCGAGCGGCCCGGCTCGAAACACAGGGCTTCGTCGCGCCCGGCGAAGCGTTCGAGCAGCGGCTTGAGGTATTCGGTGGGCGTGGGCGGCTCTTCGTCGCGGTAGCGGATGCCGAGGCCGCCG
>SSGH01000027.1 GCA_008015835.1 Lysobacter sp. | reverse complement strand
ATCTCCGACACCTTCGCCGCCCGCCGGGCCGGACTGACCCGCCGCTTCCTGGACGAAGCGCACGCCTACTTCCTGCACGAGTGCGACGACGAGATGCTCGCCGACGAGCTGGAAGACCGCGACTACTACAAGGAGGTCAACGTCTTCTGGGTGCCCGAGGCCGCCCGCTGGGAGCAGCTCCGTGCCGCCGCCAAGCAGACCGACATCGGCAAGCGCATCGACGAGGCGCTCACCGTCATCGAGCAGGAGAACCCCAAGCTCAAGGGCATCCTCGACAAGCGCTACGGCCGCGCCCAGCTGCCCGACGGCAAGCTCGGCGAGCTGGTGGATCTCGTCTCCACCATCGGCTTTGGCGACGACCCCGGCGCCGCCCGCGACGTGCTCGGCCAGGTGTACGAATACTTCCTCGGCCAGTTCGCCAGCGCCGAAGGCAAGAAGGGCGGCCAGTTCTACACCCCCGCCAGCATCGTCAAGACCCTGGTCGCCGTGCTCGCCCCCCATCACGGCAAGGTCTACGACCCCTGCTGCGGCTCCGGCGGCATGTTCGTGCAGTCCGAAAAGTTCATCGAGGCCCACGGCGGCAAGCTGGGCGACGTGTCCATCTACGGGCAGGAATCCAACCCCACCACCTGGCGCCTGGCGGCGATGAACCTCGCCCTCCGCGGCATCGACTTCAACCTGGGCAAGGAGCCCGCCGACACCTTCACCCGCAACCAGCACCCCGATCTGCGGGCCGACTTCATCCTCGCCAACCCGCCCTTCAACATCA
Organism: Lysobacter sp.; assembly: GCA_008015835.1. GTDB lineage: Bacteria > Pseudomonadota > Gammaproteobacteria > Xanthomonadales > Xanthomonadaceae > Lysobacter_I. Next base: position 10,241 of record SSGH01000027.1, on the reverse strand, counting down.
GCGACTGGTGGCACGGCAGCCTGGAGGGCGACCCCCGCTGGCTGTATGGCGACCCACCCCAGGGCAACGCCAACTACGCCTGGCTGCAGCACATGCTCCACCACCTCGGCCCCAACGGCCGCGCCGGCATCGTGCTCGCCAACGGCAGCATGAGCTCCAGCCAGAACAACGAGGGCCAGATCCGCGCCGCGATGGTGGACGCCGACGTGGTGGAAGTGATGATCGCCCTGCCCGGCCAGCTCTTCTTCAACACCCAGATCCCCGCCTGCCTGTGGTTCCTGGCCAAAAAGAAGACCGCCCGCCCCGGCGAGGTGCTGTTCATCGACGCCCGCAAGCTCGGCCGCATGATCAGCCGGGTGCAGGCCGAGCTGACCGACGACGTGATCGACCGCATCGCCGCCACCGTCGCCGCCTGGCGCGGTGAAGCAGGCGACTACGCCGACCAGCCCGGCTACTGCCGCAGCGTCGCGCTCGCCGAGATTGCCGGGCACGGCCATGTGCTCACCCCCGGCCGCTACGTGGGCGCCGAGGCGGTGGAGGACGACGACGAAGCGTTCGCCGACAAGATGCGCTCGCTCACCGAGAAGCTCGGCGAGCAGATGGCGAAGGGTGCGGAGCTGGATGCCCTGATCCGCCAGAAGCTGGGAGGGCTGGGCTATGAGTTCTGACCGCCCACCCCAAACCATGAACACCCCAACCCTCACCGTAGGTCGGGTTAGCCCACAGGGCGTAACCCGACATCGACGCCATCCCGTCGGGTTACGCCCTGCGGGCTAACCCGACCTACGCGGGCTACGAGGACTGGATTTGCTTGGGGCGGCCGCGTTTCTTGGGGCCGGCGTCGGCATCGCCTTTGACTTCCGGCAGCGGGGCGAGCAAGGCGCGAATGTCGTCTTCGCCGAACTTGACCGTGCCTTCGTGATCTTCGGCGAGGATGCCGGCGGCGAGTTCGGCTTTTTTCTCTTGCAGCGCAAGAATCTTTTCTTCGATGGAGCCGGCGACCACCAGCTTGTAGACGAACACCGCCTTGGTCTGCCCGAGGCGGTGGGCGCGGTCGGTGGCCTGGTTTTCGACCGCCGGGTTCCACCACGGGTCGAAGTGGATCACGGTGTCGGCGGCGGTGAGGTTGAGGCCGACGCCGCCGGCTTTGAGGCTGATGAGGAAAACCGGCGTAGGGCCGTCCTGGAAGGCGCGGACCGGCGCTTCGCGATCCACGGTGTCGCCGGTGAGGGTGACGAAGGGGATCTTGCGGGCATCGAGTTCGGCGGCGATCAAGCCCAGCATGGTGGTGAACTGGGAGAACAGCAGCACTTTGCGGCCTTCGGCGACGAGCTCGGGGAGCATGTCCATGAGCAGGTCGAGTTTGGCGCGTTCCTTGACCTTGGCGGCGGCGTCGGACTTGAGGAGGCGCGGGTCGCAGCACACCTGACGCAGTTTGAGCAGGGCGTCGAGGATGACGATCTGGCTGCGCGCGAAACCGCGGGCGGCGATCTCGTCGCGGATGCGTTTGTCCATGGTGCTGCGCACGGTTTCGTAGAGATCCCGCTGGCGGCCTTCGAGTTCGACGCTGCGCACGACGATGGTTTTGGGCGGCAGCTCCTTGGCAACGTCTTCCTTGCGCCGACGCAGGATGAAGGGGGCGATGCGCCGGGCGAGGATGTCGCGGCGAACCATGTCGCCACGCTTTTCGATGGGGCTGCGCCAGCGGGCGGTGAAATCCTTGGTGTCGCCAAGAAAGCCGGGCAGGAGGAAGTCGAACTGGCTCCAGAGTTCGCCGAGGTGGTTTTCGAGGGGCGTGCCGGTGAGGCACAGACGATGTTCGGCGTCGAGCGTGCGCACGACCTGGGCGGCCTGACTGGCGGCGTTCTTGACCGTTTGCGCTTCGTCGAGGATCAGCGAGTGGTAGCGGTGGGCGGCGAGTTGTTCGCGGTCGCGCCACAGCAGCGGGTAGGTGGTGAGGCAGACGTCGTGTTCGGGGATTTTGTCGAAGGCGTCGGCGCGGCGGGTTCCGCGCAGGCTGAGCACTTTGAGGTCGGGGGCGAAGCGTTCGGCCTCGCGCTGCCAGTTGAACACCAGCGAGGTGGGCAGCACCACCAGCGCGGGCTTGGCAAGGCGCCCGGCACGCTTTTCGGTGAGCAGGTGGGCGAGGGCCTGGGCGGTTTTGCCGAGACCCATGTCGTCGGCGAGGATGCCGCCGAGGCCGTGGGCGCGCAGGTGTTGCAGCCAGGCGAGGCCTTCGAGCTGGTAGGGGCGCAGTTCGAGGGCGAAGCCTGCGGGGGCGGCGACGGGGGCGATCTGTGCGGCGCTGCGGATGCGTTCGATCCAGTCGTCGAGGCGGCCGCGGCCTTGGCCCTGCCAGTCGTCGCCAAGGGCTTCGGCCAGACGCGGCGCGTCGAAGCGCGACACTTTGAGGGTGTCGGAGGGGCTGTCGAAGAGGTCGACGAGGGTGCGGGCGATGGGCTTGATGCGCTCGGCGGGCAGCCCGATGCGTTCGCCGTCTTCCATCTGAATGACGATGCGGGCATCGTCGGCAATGGCGTCGATCTGTTTGCGGTCGAGCCAGCGCGGGTCTTGATGGAACACGGCGTGGAGCATCGGGGCGAGATCGAGGCGGCGGCCGTCCACTTCGATGCCGAGGGAGACTTCGAACCAGCCGGCCGCGCCTTCGTCGGCGTCGAGGATGTCCACATGCCAGTCGCTCGGCTCCAGCACGCGATGGCGGAAATCCCGCGGGCAATCGATGCGCCAGCCGGCGTCGCGCAGCGCGGGGGCGACGAGTCGGAAGAAGTGGGTCCAGTGGGCTTCGCTCTCGAGCCCGTAAATGCCATCCGGCGGCGAGTAGGGCATCACCAGCCAGGACGGTTTGACGGGCTGGAAGCCGGCGGCGAGCAGCGCCTTCCAGGCCGTGGCCTCCTGCGTCCAGTCGCGCTTGACGCGCACCGCGCGGCCATCGACGAGGGTGGCGATCTCGTGGGTCGAGCCGGGTTCGAAACGCGCTTCGCCATAGACGAAGGCGGGAATCGCCACGTCGTATTCCAGCCCGGCGAAATCCACCGGATAGCCGCGATGCCTGCGCCAGCTCCAGCAGTCCAGGGTTTGCAGGCCGAGCACGGGCTGGCAGGGAAGGTCGATGAGCGGCAGGTCCACCGCGCCCTGGGGCGACGGCAGCGCCGGCGCCACCTGGGCCAGCGCGCTGGCGACCACCGGCAGTTCGACCGGCGACAACGGCGGCAAGGCCAATACTTCGGCAAGCACCGCACCGCCTTCGATGCCGATCGGCCCGGCCTCGCCGAGCTGGACGTCGAAATACATCGGCGGCTCGGTGCGCACCGCCAGCTGGGCCTCGGGCTCGACGCGCAAGCGGGCCTTGACGCCGCCGTCGACGGGCATCCATTCGAGCCGGCCGGGGCGCGCCGCAGCGGGCTTGAGCAGCGAAACCAGTCCGCTGTCGTCGAGCGCCACGCAGGTGCGTCCGGTGGCGAGGGCCGCTTCGAGCAGGGCGCCGCCTTCCACGCCGCGCAGCACGGGACGACCGTAGCCGCCGGTCTTGCGGCTGACTTCGCGGAGCAGGCGGAACACCTGCATGTCTTCGTCGCGCACGAAGGACGGCGGCTTGAGCAGCGCCTGCTCGTAGTTGTACCAATCGCCGATGGTGCCGGATGGCGCACCGGACGGCCCGAGCCGGGCCTTGAGCAGGCTGAACTCCACGTCGTCGCCGCTCTGCCACGCGCTGCACAGATAGAACACGGCCTCCTTGGCGGCCACCGGTTTGCGCTGCACCGCGGCCTTGTCGACCCGTTCGCGCAGGGTTTTGGCCCAGGCCAGGATCTCCGCCCGCGGGCGGTCCACCAGGGCGCCGGGACGCCGGGCGGCGAGAATCAGCGCGGCGGCGTGCTTGCAGTGATGGCCCACCGGGCAGGTGCAGCGGGTGGCGATCTCGATGCTGCTCTGGCCGAAGAAGTCGCGCCGCTCGATGCGCACCGTGACCCGGTAGGGCACGGTGTCGGAGCCCGGTACAAGCCCCTGGATCTGGTTGCCGACCGTTTCGATGTTGCGCACCCGGCCGACGTAAGCGCGGGCACGGGTGAGGGCATTGGCGGAGAACAGTTCGCCGAGCAGGGTGTCGTCGATCTGGGCAAGAAGGCGGGCGAGGTCCACAGCAGGCGGGGTCGAGACGAAACCCGCAATTCTAGACTTGGGGCGATGAAGATGGGAACGCGGCGATCAGTCGGTGCCGCGGTCCAGCGAATAGCCGGCGGCATCGAGCAGGGCCGGCAGCACTTCGGCGGCGCGCAGGCGGAAGCGGAACATCACCCTTTCACTGATCGGGGTGTGGCCCGGATTGATCTCGATGGTCGGAATGCCCTGCTCGATCGCCCACAGCATCGGCCCGGCAATATAAGGAAAGGAGCTGCCGGTGCCCACCGAAAAGATCATGTCCGGCCCGGCCGCCAGCACCTGCTCGAATCGATGTACGGCTTGGTCGGGCAGATTTTCGCCGAACAACACGACATCCGGACGCAGCACGCCGCCGCAATGGGGGCAGTCGGGCGGAATCTGCAGGCCGGCGTAGTTGTCCACCTGGCGGCAGCGTCCGCAGTCGACACAACGCAGGCGGCGCAAGGTGCCATGCATTTCGATGACGTCGTGGGAGCCGGCCATGAGGTGGAAGCCATCCACGTTCTGGGTCAGCACCGTCACCGCGCCGTGCATCGCTTCGAGCCGGGCGATGGCGTAGTGGCCGGCATTGGGCCGGGCATCGCGGCAGCTTGCCTCGATCTGCGAGAGATAGCGCCAGGTGATGTCCGGGCGCCGTTCGAACATGGCGCCGGAGAGCGCCTGTTCGATGGGCAAGCCGACATCGGTCAGCGCGCCTTCGTACAATCCGCCCACTCCGCGGTAGGTGGGCAGGCCGGAATCGGCGGAGAGACCGGCTCCGGTGATGAAAAGGATGCGCCGTGCGGTCGAAAGCAGGCGACCCGCGGCCTCGATCCGGGCGGCGCAGTCGGCTAAGGTGTAGAGGGTCATGGAGTCGGTATGACGGGAATGAACGGACACAGGCGCGCCGGATGCAGGGTGGAGAATGTCTCGCTAACGGCAGACGGCGCGAAGGGTTGAGATTTCAATTCTGACCGAGCGGGCGGTCAAGGGCTACAACGGAAAGCGAAGGTCACGATCATGTGCCAGCTACTTGGAATGAACTGCAACACCCCGACGGACATCTGCTTCTCGTTCGCCGGCTTCCAGGCCCGCGGCGGCCTCACCGATGTGCACGGCGACGGCTGGGGCATCGCCTTCTTCGAGGGGCGCGGCGTGCGGGTCTTCCTCGATCCGAAGGCCAGCAGCGCATCGCCGGTGGCCGAACTGGTGCGCAACTACCCGATCCATTCGCTCAACGTCATCGCCCATATCCGCAAGGCCACTCACGGCGTCGTGACCCTCGAGAACACCCACCCCTTCCAGCGCGAGCTCTGGGGACGCTACTGGGTGTTTGCCCACAACGGGCATCTGAAAGGCTTTCAGCCCACGCTTTACGGCGAATTCAGGCCGGTCGGCCAGACCGACTCCGAACTGGCCTTCTGCCATTTGATGGAAACCTTGCGCCGACGCTTTCCGGACGGCGAACCGGCCCGCGACACCCTGTTCGCGACGGTTCGCGAGATCGCCGCCGAAATCGGCAGCTTCGGCGAATTCAACTTCCTGCTCTCCAACGGCACCTGCCTGTTCGCCCACTGCGCCACGCGGCTCAGCTACATCGTCCGCAAGGCGCCGTTTGCCAGCGCGCACCTCAAAGACCAGGACATCACCGTCGATTTCACCGAACTGACGACCCCCGGCGACCGGGTCGCCGTGGTTGCCACCACCCCGCTGACCGACAACGAGGAATGGACGCCGATCGCGCCCGGAACGCTGATGCTTTTCGTCGATGGCGCCGCCGTCGACGCCGGCCCGGCAAGCACCTGCACCCTCGTCGAAAGCAGGCCGACGGCGAGCTGACGATACAACGCCAAAATCGCCAGAAAGAAATTTTTTATTAATTACGTCACACAAAACCGCCAGCGAGAAATTGCGATCCATACCGGCTAGAATCGCAGGATATTTTGTGACACTCCGGGTAGAAACCCTCATGCCGACCAGCGCACCGAAAGACTGCCCCCTGTGCTTCCCCGAGCGGGAGAACGTGCTTTGGCACGACGCCAGCTGCCGCGTCATCCGGGTCGACGATCCGGACTATCCCGGCTATTGCCGGCTGATCTGGAACGACCACGTCGCCGAAATGAGCGATCTCTCCCCCGCCGAGCAGCGCCACTGCTTCAACATCCTGATGGCCGTGGAAGTCGCACTGCGGGAATGCTTCTCGCCGGACAAGCTCAACCTAGCCAGCTTCGGTAACGCGGTACCCCACCTGCACTGGCATCTCATTCCACGCTTTCTCGACGACCGCCACTTTCCCCAGCCCATCTGGGGCCAGGCCCAGCGCAAAGGCGGCCAATCGCCCGCGCCCGAGGTCGACGATGCGCGCCTTGCCCTCGCGGTGCGCAACGCCGTTGCCGAGCATCTTGCCGGCTGAACCCGGAGAATCCAGCCATGGCGGACAGCCCCCAAACCTACACCGACCTGCGCAGCGTGGAGCAATACCGCAAGCTCCTGCGCAATCTGCACACGCTCAACGCCGCCGAAAGCCACGCCACCCTGGTCCGCATGCTGGAAGGCCTGCTGGCCAGCCCGCTCGGCCCCGAAGAACAGCTCGAAGTCCTCGAATCGGCCCGCCAGACGATCACCTTCGTCCAGCACGAAATGTCGTCCCGTTACGCCGCCCACCCGCTGCCGCCGGATAGTCAGGAAGACGCCACCCTGCGTCAGGTGGTGCGCCTCTGGACCGCGCTCAGCACCGCCTACGCCCGCCTTGCCGAAGGCGGCAGCGGCAGCGACGAGTTCCGCGCCCAATGGCCGCTGCTGGCCCAGCGCCGCATCCAGTACCTCGGTCAGGTCATCATCGAACATTTCCGCGCCCACCGCGCCGAACCGCCGGGCGCCTGGAAGGCCGTGCACGCCGCGTTCCTCGAAGCCGAACGCACCGGCATCACCCACAGCCGGGTCATCGATCCGCTCAACAACACCTGGAAGGCCCAGAGCCCCGACGAAGCCTACATCGCGCTGCTGCTGGTCGACCTCACCAACCCCTACGGCCGCAACCAGCGCGAGCTCAACTGGATCTGCCGCTGGGCCCAACGTTTCGCCCCCTACTGCGTGATGCAGAGTTCCTGGGAAAAGGACGACGCCCGCGCCTACGGCCTCGACCTCTCCGAAGACCACGGCCTGCGCCCGATCGCATTGATCGGCACGCGTCCCGGCATGCGCCGCTTCGACGGCCACCGTCTGGCCGCCCAGATCAAAGCCATGCTGGCCGAGTTCAAGCAGGGCACCACGCCGGCCTCTCTCGGCCTCGGCGACGACTGTTCCCAGCCGGCCTGCGCACGCCTGCTCGTTTCACTGTACCGGCCTTGGGGCATGTCGGCGGCCGGCCGACGCTTCCCGCGGCGCAACAAGAAAGGCAGCAATCGGATCTGCACCGACTGGGACACCATCGGCATGCTGGTGTCGGGCAAGGAATTCGTCTCGCCCAACCGGCGCCAGACCATGGGCAGCCGCTACGACATCAACGTGATCACCTTCGGCGCCCGTGTCGACAATGAGGTTCAGGACGTGATCGATCCGGAAGCCGAAGCCCTGCGCCGCGGCATCCCGATCGACGACTGGCTGACGGTCGACCACTCCGTGTCGGGTTTCCGTCTCCAGCGCAAACATCCGGGGCAGCGCATCGAACATCACCAGATGGTCGGCATCAAGCCCAGCGACGGCAACCAATACCTGCTTGGCCAAGTCAGCTGGCTGATGTACGAGCCGGACGGCACGCTGCTGGCCGGCATTCACCTGCTGGCCGGCCTGCCCACCGCGGTGGCGGTACGCACCACCGGAGTGAACGTCAACCCGCACGAGCCCTACTCCCAGGGTTTCCTGCTGCCGGAAATCGCCGCGATGCGGGCGCCGGCCACGGTCGTGCTGCCCGGCGGCTGGTTCCACGCCGACCGTGTGCTCGAACTTCACCACGGCGAAGCGCGCCAGATCCGCCTGACCAGTCTGGTTGCCCGCGGCACCAACTTCGATCAGGCAACCTACGAGTTCATCGCCACCTGAACGCCATCGAGGGGGTTGGTTCAACCCCCTCCGGCGTGTGTGTCCGCCGCGTTCTGCGTCGCCCTAACCCACCAGCCGCCGGGCCGGAAAGCTGGCCGTGAAACGGCTGCCGTGTCCCGGCTCGCTTTCGATGAGCAGATCGCCCTGGTGGCGGCTCAGCACGTGCTTGACGATGGCGAGCCCGAGGCCGGTGCCGCCGGTCTCCCGCGAGCGCCCACGGTCGACCCGATAGAAACGTTCGGTCAGACGCGGAATATGCTCCGGCGCGATGCCGATGCCGTCGTCCTCCACCACGTAGTCCACCACCGCCCCCCGCTGGCGCCAACCGATCCGGATATGCCCGCCGGCCGGTGTGTAACGCACCGCGTTGATCGCCAGATTGGCAAAGACGCTGTAAAGCTCCTTGGCGTTACCGAGCAGGCGCGCATGGGTGGCACACTCCAGCGCGATGGTGTGGCGCCCCGCGGAAACCGCCTCCGCCTCCTGGACCACCTCGCCGAGCAGGTCGACCACGTCGACAGGCTCTTCGTGCTGGACCGGCGCCCCGGTTTCGAGCGCGGAAAGGGTCAGCAGATCCTGGATCAGGCGCTGCATCCGCCCGGACTGCTCGAAAGCCAGGCCGAGGTAGTGGCGGATGTCGTCCTTGCCGAGGTCGTCGAGCCCATCGATGACCGTCTCGAGAAAGCCCGTCACCACGGTGAGCGGGGTACGCATTTCGTGGGACACGTTGGCGACGAAATCCCGCCGCATGGCCTCCACCCGTTCGACCTGGGTGATGTCTTCGGACATCACCAGACGCATGTCCTCGCTGAACGGCACGATGTGGACCATCAGCGTCCGGCTGATCGGGCGACCGACGCTGAAGATCAGCGGCTCGGCGTAACGCCCTTCCTTCAGATAGCGCACGAAATCCGGCTGGCGCACGATGTTGGTGACCGGCGCCCCCTGGTCGCGGGTGCGGTCGAGGCCGAACTGCTGCTCGCCCTGCCGGTTCACCCATTCGATGGTGTTGGTGTTGGACAGGAACATCAGTCCGTGGGGCATCGCCTGACTGGCTTCGCGGAAGCGGTCGAGGGCAGCCGAGAGGCGTTCCTGCTTGGTGCTGGCGCTACGCGCGCGACGATTCACCTCGGCAAAGACGTTGTCCCACAAGCCAAGGGCGCGGGGCAGCGGCGCCGCGTCTTCGACCGGGGTGCGCAGCCAGCGGACCAGCTTGAAGAGATTGCCGACGTGGTAGACACCCACGGCAAGAAGCAGAACGGAAAAGACCGCCAGCCCCGCCACGGCACCGAAGAACATGCCGACCAGGGTCGCCACCGCACCGACGAGCAGCAGCACGCTGAGTACGGCCACCCGGATATAGCTGATGGGGCGGCTCGCCACCACCCCATCGACGGTTTGTTCGGTCACGGATCAGCGCACCGCGGCCGAAGCTTCCTGTTGGGTCGAAAAACGATAACCGCTACCGCGCACGGTCTGCACCAGCCCGTCGTGGCAGCTCGGCTCCAACGCGCAGCGCAGGCGACGGATGTGCACATCCACGGTGCGCTCCTCGACGAAGACATGGTCGCCCCACACCTGATCGAGCAATTGGGCGCGGGAGTGCACCCGCTCCGGGTGGGTCATCAGGAAGTGCAGCAAACGGAACTCGGTCGGGCCCAGGGTCACCGGATTGCCGCGGGCGGTCAGGCGGTGGGTGGCCGGATCGAGCCGCAAACCGCCCACATCGACCGGATCTTCGGTGGTTTCGGGCGCCCGGCGGCGCAGCACCGCCTTGATGCGGGCCACCAGTTCGCGCGGCGAAAAGGGTTTGGTGATGTAGTCGTCGGCGCCGGATTCGAGGCCCATCACCTTGTCCTGCTCCTCGCCGCGGGCGGTCAGCATGATCAGCGGAATGGTGCGGGTACGCTCCTCGCCGCGCAGACGACGGGCGAACTCGACACCCGACATGCCGGGCAGCATCCAGTCGAGGAGAATCAGATCGGGCAACGCGTCGCGCACGATGCGCTGGGCCGTTTCGGCATCGCCGGCCCGCACCACGT
>SSGH01000007.1 GCA_008015835.1 Lysobacter sp. | reverse complement strand
TTTGTTTGCGTGGGATTTGTGTGTTACCAGGGTGATTTAGGCTTTAAGGCGGAAAATCAGGGGCCAGAGTTTGGGTTTTCCCCAGGTCCCCCCCCCCTCCCCGTGAGATCAGCTTGTTAAGGCCGTAAGGCGTATTGAGTAGGGCGGAACCTGCGAAGCAGATTCCGCCGCATGTCGAGATGACGGATGCGTGATGATGGCGGAATCGCCTGCGGCGGTTCCGCCCTACGCGGACTGATGGAATTGTTGCTACAACACCACACGCCCCGCTGACGCGGGGCGTGTGCGTTGTGGGCATTGCGTTTGTCCGCCCTGGCGAACCGCTGAACCGCCCCGGCTTTTCCGGAGACTCATTCCTTTGAGAGGATTGGGTCATGAAGAAGTCGCCGAAGTATTCCCCGGAAGTCCAGGAGCGGGCGGCACGTTTTTCTTCACCGTGAATCTGCTGGAACGCTGCTGGCGCTTGCTGGTGGAACATGCCGACGCACTGCGCGCATCGTTTCGTGCTTCGCTGGATGCGCAGCCGTTCGAGGTGATCGCGATCGTGATCTTGCCCATCATCTTCACTGCGTGTGGCGGTTACCCGAAGGCGATGCGGACAATGTGGGGCGTTGGGTGGGGATCAAATCCGGGTTTTGTCGTCGTTTGCCGGCGGTCGAATATCGTTCCGCGATACGCATTGCTCGTCGTGAACGCGGTGTCTGGTAACGACGGTTCTGGGGGCATCCGATTCGCGACGACACCGATCTGCGGCATCACGTCGATTACATTCACATCAATCCTGCGAAACACGATGATGTCGCAGCGTTACGCGATTGGCCGTATTGGTCGTTCCATCGTGATGTCCGCTTTGGTGTGTTGCCGCTGGATTGGGCGGGCGAGAGATCGGCGATGGGTTTCGCCGCTGAGATCGCTGGCGAACGAAACATCGATCGATGACGCAAAAGGTCCCGCCATGCGCGGCGTATGCGTTTCGATCGTTCGCTTGTGCGCTTTGTTGCAACATCGCGTCGAGCATCTGCGCGATGGCGCGCTGCTTGGCGGCGGGCAGTCGGCCGATCTGTTCGAGCTGCTGCTGAATCTTCGGAGCCGGCCCGCCCTCGGCGGTGCGGCGTTTTGGCCGAGGTGCCGATGTAAAGCCTGTAGCCCTTACATCACGGCGCGCCGGAGCGCACGCTGAGCCGCGCCTCGTAGAGAAAATCAGGGACGACTCACGGTCTTTTGCAATGTCTCGACGATCGAAACGACCGAAACGACGATCGAAGTCGCGAGCGATCCGCTCGGCAAGGTGCGACGTGGGACCAGATAAGCCAAAGCGCCGCGCAGAAGGCCACCCCCCCTTCCCGATGCGAAATCCCGGGTAAGGCCTTATCCTTGGCGGCCTTGTTTCGCCCGCGTCGCCGCGGGGAACGCCTTTCAGTCGCCCGCCCATGACCGCAGATCGCTATCCCGATTATCCCTTCACGCCCAAGCGCATGGACGTGCGCCCGGGCATTTCGATGTCCTATCTGGACGAGGGGCCGCGCGATGGGGAGGTGGTGGTGATGGTCCACGGCAATCCGTCGTGGAGTTACTACTGGCGGCATTTGGTGGCGGGACTCAGCGACAAATACCGTTGCATCGTGCCCGACCATATCGGGATGGGCCTGTCGGACAAGCCCGGCGATGCCGAGTACGCCTACACCCTGCAGTCGCGCGTGGACGATCTGACTCGCCTGTTGGCGGGGCTCGGCATCGACGGGCCGGTGACGCTGGCCGTGCACGATTGGGGCGGGATGATCGGCTTCGGTTGGGCGCTAGCGCATGAGGCGCAGGTGCGTCGCCTGTTGATCACCAACACCGCCGCGTTCCCGCTGCCAGCGGCCAAACCGTTGCCGTGGCAGTTGAAGATGTGCCGCGACACCGCGCTCGGCGCGTTCCTGGTGCGCGGCTTCAACGCCTTCGCCGCGGGCGCCGCGCGCGACGGCGTGGTGCGGCCGATGCCGGCCGATGTGCGCCGGGCCTACGTGGCGCCCTACGATTCGTGGAAGAACCGCATTTCCACGCTGCGGTTCGTGCAGGACATCCCGCTGGCCGAGGGCGACCGCGCGTGGACCTTGGTGAACGCCGCGGCCAAGCGCTTGCCGACCTACGCCGATCGCCCCGCATTCATCGCCTGGGGCCTGCGCGATTTCGTGTTCGATCATCATTTTCTCGACGGCTTCACGCGCGCGCTGCCGAACGCCGAAACCCACGCCTTCGAGGACGCGCACCATTACGTGCTGGAAGATAAGCACGAGGTGCTGGTGCCGGCGATGCGGCGATTCTTGGACACGCATCCGATCTGACGCGCCGCGGGTCGTCGGAATCGTTGACCCGGATCAAGGTCGAGCGTCGTCTCGGCTTCTACCCTGCCGCCACTTCAACCCTGGCGGTCGTGTCGTGACGCGTTTCGATATCGTGGTGGTGGGCGCCGGTCCGGCCGGTCTGTGCTTCGCGCGTTCGTTGGCCGGCAGCGGCTTGAAGATCGCGCTGGTCGAACGCCAGCCGCGCGCGGCCTTGGCCGATCCGGTCGACGATGGCCGCGAGATCGCGTTGACGCATCGTTCGCATCGACTCATGCGCCAACTCGGTTTGTGGCCGCATTTGGCGCCCGACGAATGCGCGGCCTTGCGCGATGCGCTGGTGTTGGATGGCGACGAGACCGATGGTCTGCGCTTCCGCCACGAGGACAGCGGTCACTCGCAGTTGGGGTGGCTGGTGCCCAATCGCGCGATCCGCCGCGCGGCTTTCGTCGAGGCGATGGCGAACCCCGACGCGACCTTGTTCGACGGCGTGCGCACGACGAGCGCGCGTACCGACGCCGATGGCGTCGAAGTGCGGTTGGAGAACGGCACGACGCTCGCGGGCGACCTGTTGATCGCCGCCGACAGCCGCTTCTCGGAAACGCGGCGCGCGATGGGCATTCCCGCGACGATGCGCGATTTCGGCAAGACCATGCTGGTGTGCCGCGTCGAGCATGAACGCGAGCATGCGCACACCGCGTGGGAGTGGTTCGATTACGGTCAGACCTTGGCGCTGTTGCCGCTGCACGATCCGCATCGTTCGTCGGTCGTGCTGACCTTGCCGCATGCGCACGCGATGGCGGTGCAGGCGTTGGACGCGGACGCGTTCGGTGCGGAGATGACGCGGCGTTTCCACGGGCGGTTGGGCGCGATGCGGTTTATCGGCCCGTGCTGCGCGTATCCGCTGGTGGGCGTGTATCCGCAGCGGTTCGTGGCCGAACGTTTCGCCACCATCGGCGATGCGGCGGTGGGCATGCATCCGGTGACCGCGCACGGCTTCAACTTCGGTTTGCGTGGGCAGGATGCGTTGGCGTCGGCGATTCGCGCGGCGCGCGATGCCGGCCGGCCGTATTGGAGCGCGTCGCTGTTGAACGAATACGAACGTGCGCACCGTCGCGCGACGCGGCCGCTGTATCTCGCCACGCAGCTCGTGGCCGGTCTCTACACCGACGAAGCGCCGCCCGCGAAATGGCTGCGGCGCACCGCACTGCGCGCGGCGCAGCGGATCGGCCCGTTCAAGCGTTTGGTGATGGCGGGGCTGACCGACGACGGCGGTCGCGCGCCGACGCGGGCTCGCATCGTTTAGCCTGCGGCGAGGCCCGCCTCCGCATCCTCTTTCGTCAGCGGCGCCATGCTGTACAGCGCGCGCGCTCGGTCGCACTGCGGATTCGGCGCGCCGTCCTCCCAGGACATGCGCAATTCGCGGCACGCGCTCGGTCGCGCGTCGTAGATCGTGCAATGCGTTCGACCGCCGATGTCGCCTTCGAGCGCGACGCATCGTGGCTGTTTCGACCACGTGCCGCGCATGCAGCGTTGGTGCGCATCGAGCACTTCGGTCAACGCCACCGGCACGACGCCGCCCAGCGAGGGTTCGGCCTCCGACCAATGCAGGCTGACGCGATAGGCGGCGCAACAGGCGCCGCAGCTCAGGCAGGGATGCGACATCACGCGGAGAAAGAATGGCGAGGTCGCGATTTTAGCCTCGCCAATGGCCCGTTGCGCCGCATGCGCGATCTCGGTTGGGGCGCGCCCGCGATGGCCGCTACAATTCCGCGATGACCACGCCCTGCAATATCGCCGCGCGCCTGCCCGAACTGGCCCGCGAGCGTCCCGATCAAGTCGCGATGCGTTGCCCCGGCCGCGACGGCGGCTACGCCATCGCCTTGACTTACGCCGAGTTGGATCGACGCAGCGACGCTATCGCCGCCGGGCTCGCTGCGCGCGGCATCGTGCGCGGCACGCGCGCGGTGCTGATGGTGCGGCCCACGCCCGACTTCTTCCTGCTGATGTTCGCGCTGTTCAAGGCCGGCGCGGTGCCGGTGCTGGTGGATCCGGGCATCGACAAACGCGCGTTGAAACAATGTCTCGACGAGGCGCGACCCGAGGCGTTCATCGGCATTCCGCTGGCGCACTTCGCCCGTTTTTTGTTGGGCTGGGCGAGCGATGCGCGCATCCGCATCACCACCGGCGCGCGCGCGATCCTCGCGAACGCGACCTTGGCCGACATCGAACGCGCGGGCGCGAACGCCGGGCCGCAGCTCGCCGAGACGCAGCCGGACGATGTCGCCGCGATTCTGTTCACCAGCGGCTCCACCGGCGTTCCGAAAGGCGTCGTGTATCGTCATCGCCATTTCGTGGCGCAGATCGCGATGATGCGCGAGGCCTTCGGCATCGAACCGGGCGGCGTGGATTTGCCGACGTTTCCGCCGTTCGCGCTGTTCGATCCCGCGCTCGGTCTCACCTCGATCATTCCCGATATGGACCCGACGCGCCCGGCGAAGGCCGATCCGCGCAAACTGCATGCGGCCATCGCGAAGTTCGGCGTCGATCAGTTGTTCGGCTCGCCCGCGTTGATGCGCGTGCTGACCGATCACGGTCAACCGCTGCCCACCCTCAAACGTGTCACCTCCGCGGGTGCGCCGGTGCCGGCGGATGTGGTGTCGAAAATCCTGAGTCTGTTGCCGCCGGACGCGCAGTTCTGGACGCCGTACGGCGCGACCGAATGCCTGCCGGTCGCGGTGATCGAAGGCCGCGAACTGGTGACGCTGCGCGAACGCACCGAACAGGGCGCAGGCACCTGTGTCGGCCGCCCGGTGCCGCCGAACGACGTGCGCATCATCGCGATCACCGATGAGCCGATCGCGGAGTGGGTCGATGTGGCGTTGGTGAAGGGCGGCATCGTCGGCGAAGGCATCGTTGGTGAAATCACGGTCGCTGGCCCCAGCGCGACCGATCTGTATTTCAACCGCGAAGCGCAAACCCGCAACGCGAAGATCCGCGAAACGCTGCCCGACGGCAGCGAACGCATCGTGCATCGCATGGGCGATCTCGGTTACTTCGACAGCGAAGGCCGGTTGTGGTTTTGCGGCCGAAAATCGCAGCGCGTGGTCACGCCCAACGACACGCTCTGCACTGAACAAATCGAACCGGTGTTCAACACCCATCCCGACGTGCGCCGCACCGCGCTGGTCGGCATCGGCGCCTTCGGCGCGCAACGTCCGGTCCTGTGCGTCGAACTGCGCGAAGGCGTCGACAAAAACGAATGGCCGCGCATCCAAACCGAATTGCGCAAACTCGGCGAAGGCTTCGTGCATACCGCGAAAGTCGAAACGTTTTTGCGCTATCCCAAAGCTTTCCCCGTCGATATTCGTCACAACGCCAAGATCGGGCGGGAGAAATTGGCGATTTGGGCGATTGCGCAGCGCTGAGGATTTTTTCCACCTTCAACGGTTTCTTCGATCGAGCGCGTTTGAGGATGCTCGCTGTTCAGGGCGGTGATTGGAATTCAGCGGAGCTTCGCTCCGCTCTACGGTCGTTGGATGACAGACCGGCCGCCAACGTGCTTTAGACGATCCCCCGCAACAGCGAGACCCGCGCCTATCGCAAACAGATGGCATGATCGGGCGACTGGCTACGCCGATGACCACTCCCTCTCCCGGCCTGCGGGTGGAGGGCTGGGGTGAGGGGCGAGAGGACATGAGTCGCGGCATAAATTCGTCGCCTCGAAGTCATGATGCTCGACATCGACATCGACATCGAAATCGACATCGACATCGATATCGACGTTGAAGCATCAATATCCGCTGCGTACGGATCTCCTCGCCCAATGCTGTCATCCCGAGCGCAGCGAGGGACCTGCTTTTGATTCCACACGAGCGATGAAAACAGGTCCCTCGCTGCGCTCGGGATGATAGGGTGCTTGGTGTTGCTGTTACGGCGAAGGCTTCGGTCGCAACCCGCATCGGGTCGCACTGCGCATGCGGGTCGCTGTCGCGGCTGAAGCCGCTCCTACAGCTGCTCGTACAGCTGCTCCTACAGCTGCTCCTACGGGCTGTCGTTATTTCCCGCCGAACACCCGCCGCAACAAATCCGTCGTGCGTGCCGCCGGGTTCCGCCGAATCTGCTTTTCCTGTTCCGCGATCACATGGAACAAGCCGTCGATGGCTTCGCGGGTGACGTAGTCGTCGAGGTCGGCGCGGCTGGCGCCGTTGCCGTCGCCGCCGAGCAGGGCGCCCGCGAGTGCGTTGCCGCCGGCTTTCTTGGTGAGGTCTTTGTACTTCTGGGTCACGCCGACGGCGGCGGTCTGTTTTTCGACGATGGGGCGGAAGGCGGTGTAGAGCTTCTGTTCGCTGGTGCGGCGGAAGAAATCGGTAGCGGAGGTGTCGCCGCCGCGCACGAGACCGATGGCGTCCTGCAAGGTCATTTGGCGCACGGCGTCGGCCATGATGTCGGCGGCGGCGGGCACGGCTTTTTCGGCGGCGCGGTTCATCGACAGCTCGAAGGCGTCCACTTTCTTGCCGGCGCCGAGTTGGCGCGCGAGGTCGGCGACGCGGCGCAGTTTTTCCGGGACCAGAATTTTCACCGCCTGGTCGCGAAAGAACCCGTCGGGTTTGCCGAGCTGGCGAATCGAGCGGTCCACCCCCTGCGCGAGCGCTTCCTTGATGCCGCTGGCGGCATCGCGTTCGCTCAGGCCCGAAGTGCTGTTCGTGCCGAGCAAGCGGTCCTTGAGCTGTTGTTCCAGCGACTGCGCGTGGGCGGCGCCGATGGCGAGTGTGAGCGCGAAGGCGATTGCGGAAAGGCGACGCATGGCGGAACTCCTCAACGATGGACCGCCGACAGCATACGCCGGAGCCTGTCGAAAAGGCGCTGGGGCATGGGTTTTCGTCCGGCGACGATTCGGCCGATGGCGCGGGGCTCTGCGGCATGCGCGATAATTCGCTGCGCGCGGTCGCGCACACCGGGCCGAGGCTCGGCGGTATCGATACCCCGACATAGGCGTGTGGAGATGCGAATGAAGATTCTGGTCACCGGCGGCGGCGGTTTTCTCGGCCACGCGCTCTGCAAAGGGTTGGTCGAGCGCGGGCATGAGGTGGCCAGCTACAACCGCGGGCATTACCCGTCGCTGGAACCGTTGGGCGTGCGTCAAATCCAGGGCGATTTGGCGAATCGCGAGGCGATGATCGCGGCGTGCGCGGGGATGGACGCGGTGTTCCACAACGCGGCGAAGGCCGGCGCTTGGGGCAGTTACGATAGCTACCACCAAGCGAACGTGGTCGGCACCGAGAACGTGCTCGCCGCGTGCCGGCAGCACGGCATCGGGCGGCTGGTCTACACCTCCACGCCCAGCGTGACCCACCGCGCCACGCATCCGGTGGAGGGCGGTACCGCCGAAACCGTGCCCTACGGCGAGGGCTTCAAGGCTCCGTACGCCACGACCAAGACCATCGCCGAAAAAGCGGTGTTGGCCGCGAACGACGCGAATCTCGCCACGGTCGCGCTGCGCCCGCGCTTGATCTGGGGGCCCGGCGATCAACAATTGCTGCCGCGTTTGGTCTCGCGCGCGAAGGCCGGGAGGTTGCGTTTCGTCGGCGGCGGCGAGAACAAGATCGATACCACCTACATCGACAACGCGGCGCAGGCGCATTTCAATGCGTTCGCGGCGCTCGCGCCGGGCGCGGCTTGCGCGGGCAAGGCGTATTTCGTCAGCAACGGCGAGCCCAAGACCTCGCGCGAGATCGTCAACGCGCTGCTGCGTGCGGCCGGCGCGCCGGAGGTCGACAAGAGCCTGCCGTTTTGGGCTGCGTACGCGATCGGCGCGACCTGCGAAACGCTGTGGCCGCTGCTGCGGCTGAAGGACGAGCCGCCGCTCACGCGTTTTCTGGCCGAGCAATTGGCGACGGCGCATTGGTATTCGATGGCGCCGGCGACCCGCGATTTCGGCTACGTGCCGAAGGTGAGCATCGACGAGGGCTTGAAGCGTTTGGCGGCGTCGTACGCGCGCGGCGAAACGTGACGACGGCGCGCCGGGCGCGCTGGTCGGCCCGGCATGCGGGCTCGGCATGCGGACTCGGCATGCGGACTCGGCATGTAGATCGCGCCATGTAGAATCGCGGCATGAGCCGTCCCCCTTTCGATTGGAAACCCTTGGCCGGCCGCGCGCTGGAAGCCGCGCTCAATCGCGCCTTGGCGCTCGACCCCGACACCCGCGATGCGCTGCGTCCGCTCGACGGCCGCAGCGTGGTGCTGTCGCTGGACCCGCCCGGCGGCGAGGGCGCGCCGTTGGCGCTGCGTTTGACGGTGGCGCAGGACCGGCTGAACGTCGGTCCCGTGGACCTTGAGGCGACGCCGGATCTGGCGGTGCGCGGCACGTTGGCCGGCGCGCTGTCGTTCGGCATGCAGACGCTGTTGCCGAAATTGCTGGGCGGGCGCGAGGACGACGACGCTTCCGTGCCCGTCGGCCGCATGCGCATCGAAGGCGACGCCGATCTGGCGCGTCGCCTGCAGCGCTTGGCGGAACGCTTCGATCCCGACTGGCGGCAGCCCTTCGCCGCGATATTCGGCGATGTCGTCGGCGTGCAGATCGCCAACGGTTTCGCCGCCGCGCTGAAGCAGGCGCGGGCGGGCGGGCGCTCCTTCGCCGAAAACGCCGCCGAATATCTCACCGAGGAATCGCGCGATGTGGTGCCGCGCGCGGAGCTGGAGGCGTTCTACGACGATGTGGACGCCCTCCGCGACGATGCCGCGCGCTTGGCCGCGCGCGTGGCGCGCCTGAACGGGCGGCTCGCAGTATGAGCGCGCTGCTGCGCGCCGCACGCATCGGCCGCGTTCTGCTGCGCTATCGCCTCGACGATCTGCTCGACGGCACGCCGGCCGAGCGTTGGCTGAATCTGGCGCGGCCGTTCGTGCCGCGCGCCTCGGCCGAAGTCGCGGCGCTCTCGCGCGGCGCGCGCCTGCGCCTGGCGCTGCAGGAACTCGGGCCGATCTTCGTGAAGTTCGGCCAAATCCTATCGACGCGCCGCGACCTGATGCCGCCGGACATCGCGACCGAACTGGCGCTGCTGCAGGACCGCGTGAAGCCGTTCGACGGCGAAACCGCGCGCGGCATCGTCGAGCAGGCGCTGGGCCGCGACATCGCCGACGCGTTCGAGCATTTCGACACCACGCCGTTGGCGTCAGCGTCGATCGCGCAAGTGCACGCCGCGCGGCTGCACGGCGGTCGCGAAGTCGTCGTCAAGGTGCTGCGTCCGGAGATCGAGAAACAGATCGCGGGCGATATCGCGCTGCTGACCAGCGTCGCCAGTTTGGTCGAACGCACCCATCCGAACCCCGACAAAATTCGTCCGCGCGAAATCGTGCGCGAAGTGGAAACCACGCTGGCGGCCGAACTCGACCTGCAGCGCGAAGGCGCGAACGCGTCGGTGATCCGCCGCTTCTGGACCGGCAAGGACGGGCAGGATTCGCCCGATCTGTACGTACCCGAGGTGATTTGGAGCCACACCGCCGAACGCGCGCTGACGCTCGAACGCGTGCACGGCATTCCCAGCGACGACATCGCCGCGCTGGACGCCGCCGGCATCGATCGCAAAGCGCTCGCGGCCAAAGGCGTGCGCGTGTTCTACACGCAGGTGTTCCGCGATAATTTCTTTCACGCCGATGCGCACGCCGGCAATATCTGGGTGGACATCGACCCGGCGCGCAAGGCCAACCCGCGCTTCATCGCGATCGATTTCGGGATCGTCGGTCAACTTTCCAGCGAGGATCAGTATTACCTCGCCGAGAATTTCATGGCGATCTTCAATCGCGATTACCGCCGCATCGCCGAACTGCATGTGCAGGCGGGCTGGATGCCGGCGACGATCCGCATCGACGAGTTGGAAGCCGCGGCGCGCGCGGTGTGCGAGCCGTATTTCACGCGGCCGCTGTCGGAAATTTCGCTGGCCGAGGTGCTGGTGAAACTGTTCCGCACCGCGCAGAAATACGAATTGACTCTGCAGCCGCAGTTGATCCTGCTGCAGAAAACCCTGCTGAACATCGAAGGCGTGGGCCGTCAGCTCGACCCCGAACTCGATATCTGGGCCGTGGCGAAACCGGTGCTGGAGAAAATTCTGATCGAGCGCTACAGCCCGCAGCGTTTGGCCGGCGAATTCCGCAAACGCTTGCCCGAACTGGTCACGCGCGCGCCGGAGATGCCGCAGTTGCTGCACGCGTGGCTGAATCAGCAGGTCAGCGGTCAGCACGAACTCGCCATGCGGTCGCACGATCTGGCCGAACTCACGCGCACTTTGCATGCGATGCAGCGCCGCATCGTCTCGGCGATTCTCGGCACCGGCCTGTTGATCGTCGCGGGCGTGCTGTACGCGCTGGAAGCCGGCGGCCCGCCGGTGCTCGGCATCCCGGCCGCCGCGTGGATCGCGGGCCTCGGCGGCGTGTGGGCGCTGATCGCCGCCTGGCCCCGGCGGTAGCGGGTCTGTGGGAGCGCCGGAAGGCGCGATTGCGATCGCTTCTCAGGCGATCGGTAGCAATCGCGCCTTCCGGCGCTCCCACAAAACGAAGGCCCGCGAAACGAAAACGGCGCCCGGATCTTTCCGCGCGCCGTTCTCGATGATGACTCTCTTGCTTACTTGCTCGCAGCGCTGGCCGCCGGCTTGGCCGACGCCTTCGCGAAATCGCCGGCCATGAACACGCTCAGCGCATCGGGTTTGAAGTGCTTGCGGATCGCGGCGTTCACTTGCGCTGCGGTCAGCGCTTTGGCGGCGGCATCGGCTTTGATCCACCACGCCATATCGCGGCCGTCGCTCAGCCCGTTGACCAAGTAGCCGAGCAAACGTTGATCCTCCGCGCGCGCTTGTTCGCGTTCGGTGAGCAGCGAATTCACCGCATCCTTCACTTCCGTTTCGGTCACGCCGTCGCGGATGAAGCGCGCGTATTCCTCGCGCACGGCCGTTTCGAGTTTCGCGGTGTTTTCCGGGGCGACGATCGCTTGGATGGTCAACGCGCCGGCGTCGTTGCGGCCGCCGACGCTGTTGTCGAAATCGATGTCGCTGGTCGCGCCGTAGCTCAGACCGTCTTTCTGACGCAGGCGGTCGCCCAAACGCGCTTTCAGCGGGTCGCCGCCGAAGATCTTGTTGGCGACGATCAACGCGGCGTAATCCTCGTCGTCCTGATTGAACGACAGATTGGTGCGCGCCAAGAAGATCGCGTTGGCCTTGTCCGGCGTTTCGCCGCGTTCGGTCTTGGCCGGCACCGCCGCGTAGCGCGTCGGCTCGCGCTTGTAGGCGTGGGGGCTGCGCCAATCCGCGAACAGCGCGCGCAGTTGCGTTTTCACCGCGGCCGGGTCGAAGTCGCCGACGATCGCGATTTCGCCTTCAGCGGTGCCGTAGAAATCGCGATGGAAGGCGACCACCTCGTCGCGCGTGATCGCCTTGATCCCGGCCAACCACTCGTCCATCGAGACGGACGAGAAAGGATGCCCCGCCGGCCACGGGTCGAAGTATTCGCTCATCGCTATGCTGGCGACGGTGGACGGTTCTTTGCGCGCGGCTTCCAAGCCGGTGATCATCTGCAGCTTGTATTGATCGAATTCGTTTTGCGGGTAATTGGCGTCGCGCAGAACGCGCGCCGACAGCGCCAAGGCGTCGGCCAAGGTCTCGCGTTTGGCCTGCAGCACGATCGACGCCGACTGCCGGCCGCCGCTCACGCCGCCGATCGCTTTGAGCGCATCCATCCGCTTCGCGATTTGATCGCGGCTCATGTCCGTCGTGCCGGTCATCAGCAGCGCGCCGGCCACGTTGCCGACGTATTTCGACCGGCTGCGCAGGGCGTCGACGTCGCCGAAGCGGAAGATCGCGTTCACGAACACCGCGTCGCCGCGCGTATCCTTCGGCAACAGCGACACTTTCAGCTTCTCGCCGATGACGAAGGTTTCGGTGCGCGCGGCGATGTTCGCATGGCTGGCGTCGAAGACTTCGCCGGCGGAGATCGCTTGCTTGCCGACGTAGCCCTTCAGCGCCTCGGCGGCCGGCACCGCGGCCGCGACCTCGACGCGGTCGGGCGCGTCGGTGGGCACGAAGCGGCCGATGGTGCGGTTGCTCGATTTGAAATACGTGCGTGCGACGCGATTGACGTCGTCGACGGAGACCGCGGCGATGCGGTCGCGATGCAGGAAATACAGGCGCCAATCGCCGGCGGCGATCGTTTGGGTCAGCTCCATCGCCATATTGTTCGCATCCGCGATGTCGCGTTCGTAGCCGTTGGCGATGCGCTGCTTGGCGTCGCGCACTTCGTCCTCGGTGATCGGCGCGGCGGCGAAGCCTTCGGCGATGCGCAGCAGTTCGGCTTCGGCTTTGGCGATGTCGGCGCTCTTCGGCGCGTACAGCGAAAAGGTCGAGGTGCTGTTGTCGCGCAATCCGAAATAGCCGGCGTACGCGCCCGCGGCCAGTTTGGTCTCGACCAGCGCTTTATGCAGACGGCCGCTGGGTTGATGGCTCAGCAGATTCATCAGCACCTGCAGGGCGGCGGCGTCCGGATGCGCGAAGCCCGGGATGTGGTAGGTCAAATTGACGATTTGGATATCGCCGCTGCGGCGGACGGTGACCGTGCGCTCGCCGTCCTGCGTCGGTTCGACGGTGTAGAGCCTCGGCAGCGGCGTTTTCGGTTTCGCGACGGCGCCGAAATGACGGTCGATCTTCGCCAGCGTCGCGTTCGCGTCGAACTTGCCGGCGACGACCAAGGTGGCGTTGTCCGGGCGATACCAGGCGCGGTAGAACGCCTGCAGGCGTTCGATCGGCACGTTCTCCACGTCCGAACGCGCGCCGATGGTGTCGTTGCCGTAGTTGTGCCAGAGAAACGCGGTGGACAACGTGCGCTCGTTGAGGATGCCGTACGGGTTGTTCTCGCCTTCCTCCATCTCGTTGCGCACCACGGTCATTTCGCTGTCGAGATCTTTCTTGGCGACGTACGAATTCACCATGCGGTCGGCTTCCATTCCCAGCACCCAGTCGAGGGTCTCGTCGTTGGCGGGGAACGTGCCGAAATAGTTGGTGCGGTCGTACCACGTGCTCGCGTTCTTCTCGATGCCGCGCTTTTTCATCTCGCCCGGAATGTCCGGATGCCGCGGCGTGCCTTTGAACAACATGTGCTCGAGCAGATGCGCCATGCCGGTTTCGCCGTAGTTTTCGTGCACGGAGCCGACGTTGTAGACGATGTTGACGGTCGCGACCGGCTTGCTGGCGTCCGGCAGCAGCACCACGCGCAGGCCGTTCTTGAGCGTGTATTCGCAGGCGCCTTCGACGCAGGGGCCGGCGGCGACGCCGGCGGGCGGCGCGATCGCGTCGGCGGCGAACAGTGCGGGCGCGAACGCGGCCAAGGCGCAGGCCAGCGCGAGCGGCCGGAGACGACGGATAGAGAGCATAGCCACTCCTGTAGGCTGCGACGGGCGCAGGGAATCGACGAGAATAGGCGCAGAAGTCTGTCAGAAGCCCGCGCGCAAACGATGACCCAAAAGTCCTGTTCGAAGTTCCCCGACCCGACGATCGATCCCGATCCGCTCCCGGTGCTATACCGCGAAGAGACGTTCGCCGTGGTCGACAAACCTGCGGGTTTGATGGCGCACGACAGCGCGTTGGCGCGCGGAGAAACCGACTTCGCCGCCGATCGCTTGCGCGCGCAGTTCGCGCGTCCGATCCATCTGGTGCACCGTTTGGATCGCGCGACCAGCGGCTGTCTGCTGCTGGCGTTCGATCGCGACACCGCATCGGCCCTTGGCAAGGCGCTGATGTCGGGCGAGGTGCGCAAGGAGTATTGGGCGGTGTGTCGCGGTTGGCCGGACGCGCGATTCGAGATCGATCATCCGCTCGACGGCGGCCCGGGCAAACCCGACAAGAAGCCGGCGATCACCGCATTCGAGCGATTGGCGACCTGCGAGTTGGCCTTGCCCTCGCAAGGCGATGCGTTCGCGACCTCGCGCTACGCGTGGTTGCTCGCGCAGCCGCAGACGGGCCGCTTTCGCCAGATTCGCCGGCATCTCAAACACGCCTCGCATCATTTGATCGGCGACACCAGCCACGGCGACGGCGCGCACAATCGCGCGTTCCGGATGATGGGGATTCATCGCATGCTGCTGCACGCGCGCCGACTGCGCTTTCCGCATCCGCACCGCGACGCGTGGGTGGAAGCGACCGCGCCGCCGGACGCGGAGTTCGCGAAGGCGCTGGCGTTGTTCGACGACGCGCCGCAGGCGTGATCGCGGCGGTTCAGCGCGCCGACGACGCCTCGGTCTCGGCCTGCCGTTCGATTTCCTGTTCCAGCGTGTTGCGCAAGTCGCCGATGATGCGCTGCATGACCGGCGCCATTTCTTCCATCGTGATCTGCATCGCCTGCGGCATTTTGCGCATGATGCCGCGCCCGGCGTCGCTGCCGTAGAACGCGATCATGGCTTCGACCTCGTCCGCGGTGAACAGCCGCATGTAGACCCGCTTGTAGATCGGGGCCATGGTCTCCCAGGACATCGCGCCGCGCATCGCGTCCCGTTGCTGCGCCACCACGCGCTTCAGCGCGTCGCGCTGTTCCGGCGTCGCGCTTTCGCCCAGCATTTGCTGGCCCATGGTTTCGCCCATCGCGTCGATCTGGGCGAGCATCTCGTCCAGCGTGCGCCGCATGTCCATGGCGTCGAGCAGCGCGTCGACGCGCGCTTCGGTCGGTGCGGCTTTGGTGGGGGCGGCCTCGGTGGATGCAGCCTCGGTCGGTGCATTCGCGGGCGCGGATGGCGTTTGCGCGAACGTCGGCGCCACGTTCGCGACGAGGCCGCCGCAGGCGAGCGCGGCGGCGAACAGCCATCGGGTCATATGCGAGATCCGCAGAGCGAAGGTGGACGCGCGCGTCAGCGCCGGGTCGCGGCGTTGCGCAGTTCCGTGTCCATCGCGCGTTTGACGTCCTGCAGCATCGGCAGCAGCACGTCGCCGAGGCGGCGCATGCCTTCTTCGGCTTGGCGGCGACCGACGCGCAGGGCGAAGTTGGGATCGTCGAGACGGTTGTCCAGCGCGGTTTGCTCGGCGCGCATTTCCGAATCCAGGCGATGCAGTTCGCGGTAGAGCGCTTGGGAATTGCTGGACAACTGGCCCCAGTTGCTCTGCGCCAGAGAGTCGGTCTCCCGCATCATCTGGTCGTAGCGCGCCTGATAGCTGCGATCGAACGGGTCGCGCGACGACGCCGAGTTCACGTCGCGGTACAGCGCGTCGATCATTTGCTGCAGCTTGACCGCGGTTTGCTTGGGATCGCTGGGCCTCGGGTCGAGATCGTCGGGGCTGGCGACGCCGGGCGGAAGATTGCGCGGATCGGGTGTCGTCGGGAACGCCGGCAGGCGCGGGACCGATGCGCTGGGCGCGGGGCGGTACTGGACGTTGGCCGGGTCTTGGCCGGAGCCGCCGATGTAGGCGGGATCCTGGGCGAGCGCCGGTCCGCCGAATGCGGCGGCGAACGCCAACAGCGCGGACGGGAGGGCGGGGACGAGACGACGGGAACCGGTCATGGCGAATCTCCTGGGCATCCGCTGGGGGAAGCGGCGTCGAACGAAGCGTGCGGGCGGTGTAGGGCTCGGGCAATACTTTCGCGGAGCCGGCGAAGCGGCGAGACCTCGCATCGGTCCCGAAGCGGCCGCGCGCCGGTCGATCATCCCGGGATGGACCGGGACGGTCAATCCTAACCGCTACAATCGCGGCCGGAGGTGCCGGTGAGCTCGGAAATCGTCATTCCCGAATCGGAATTGACCGAACGTTTCGTTCGGTCCTCCGGTCCCGGGGGCCAAAACGTGAACAAGGTCGCGACCGCCGTCGAACTGCGGTTCGACGTGGCGCGCTCGCCGACGCTGCCCGAGGCGGTGCGCGAGCGGCTGCTGGCCCGCCGCGACCGGCGCATGACCGCCGAGGGCGTTCTGGTGATCAGTGCGCAGCGCTTCCGTACCCAGGAACGCAACCGCGAGGACGCCCGCGCCCGTCTCGCCGCGTTCGTCGCGGCCGGGGCCGAGGCGCCGAAACCCCGGGTCGCCACCAAGCCCAGCCGCGCCGCCAAGCAGCGGCGCCTGGACGACAAACGCCAGCGCTCCGGCGTAAAGCGTCAGCGCTCTTCGACGCAGTGGGATTGAAGGCATGCCGACCGACGACATCGTTTTGACCTTGCCGCCGCAGGTGCCGCGGGTGGCGCCCAACTCCCTGGCGCGCCGAGTCGCGCGCGGCCTGCTGCGTTTGGGCGGCTGGCGGATGGTCGGCGCGTTTCCCGACTTGCCCAAGGCGGTGCTGATCGGCGCCCCGCATTCGTCCAACTGGGACGGCATCTGGGGCCTCGCCGCCAAAGTCGCGCTGGGCCTGGACCTGCGCATCTTCGCCAAGCATCAGTTGTTCTGGTGGCCGCTGGGGCCGGTGCTCCGGCGGTTGGGCGTCATCAAGGTCAATCGCGACGCCGCCAAAGGCTTGGTGGAGCAGATCGCGCGCCGGTTCGAGGACGAAACGCAACTGTGGATCGGCATCGCGCCCGAAGGCACCCGCAGCCACGTCGAGCGCTGGAAACCTGGCTTTTGGAAAATCGCCAAAGCCGCCGGCGTGCCGGTGATTCCGGCGTATTTCCACTACCCGGACAAGATCATCGGCATCGGCGAGCCGTTCGACCTCAGCGACGATATGGACGCGGACCTCGCCCGCATCCGCGCTTGGTACGCGCCTTGGCGGGGCAAGAACCGAGGCGTTTGAACCGAGAGGTTCGATTCTCCGCGCTTGTCGAAAGCGCCACGATCGGCCGTCGACGGTTCCACCGGCCCGGTGCGACCGACCCCTGCCTTCCGTCCGCTGCATTTCTCGGCCCCCATCCCGTATTCTTGAACGCTGCGAGAGCGCAGGGGAGCCCATGGCGACATTGAAGAAGATTCTCGAAGCGGCCCGGCTGATCGAGCGGACCGACGCCGAGTCCGTCGCGCCGTCCACCGTGGGCGGCGGCGACGACGATCTGGATGCCTTGATCCGACGCGCCGCCGAAGCCGACGCGCCCGCGTCCTCGCGCGGCCGTGCGCCCGCCGCCGCCGAGAGCGCCGCGCCCGCCGATGTCGCCTCGACGCCGGAAACCACGGTCGCGATCGAGGAAGGCCTCGACCTCGGCGAGATCTACGCGCGCCAGGGCGTGGCCGTCGCCGCGTTTCCGGTCGAGCGCTTAATGAAGCTGGTGGAAGGCCTGCGCACGCTGGACCCGACCACCCGCCGCGCCGCCATCACCGCGATGGACGTGGCCGACGAAACCTGGTCGATGGATCATGTGCTCGCCGATGCCGACGCCAAGGTCTTGGCGCTGCGCGGGCATCAGCAGGCGCTGAAGGCTATCGCCGAGAACATCGGCCAGAGCAATCGCGAACGCATCGCCGCGCTCGAAAGCGACCGCGACGGCGCGGTCGCCGCGCTGCGCGAACAGATCGCCGCGCTCGAAGCGCAGATTCAGGACGCGGTCGGCAGCACCGCGGCGGAAGTCGCCAAGCTGCAGTCGCAGTCGGAATCGGCCAAGGCCGCGCTGCAGCGCGAAACCCTGCGGATCGACGCGACCATCCTCAACCTGGAGGAGTTGGTCGCGCAGTTCCGTCCGGGTGCGAAGGCTTGATCCGTTCTTGAACAGGGCTTTCTCGAACGGCGCGCAGGTCGGCGCAAGCGGCCGATGCTTCGCCGCGCCGCGTTCGCCCGCACCGTTCCCGTAAGCGATTCCTCCCCGCAATTCGCGACCCCCACATCGTTCGACTTTTAGGAGTGCTTCATGGCCGTCAAACTCACCCCGTTCGCCAAGCTGCTGATCGGCGCGATCGTGCTGGCGGGCGCCGGCTCCGTGCTGTGGAATCTCTACAAGAACCGTAAGCCCGACGCCGGCGAAGACGTGGCCGTCACCGCCACCGCCGACGGCAAGCCCGCCGCGCAACCCGGCCCTGCGCTCGGGAAAGGCGACGGCCCGCTGGGCTCGGCCGACAATCCGCTCAAAGTCAGCATCGTGAGCTTCCACGGCTACGCCCCGGCGCTGGTCGCCAACGGCCAAAGCCTGAAGACTCAGCCGGGCTCGCTGTTCGACAAGGAAGGCTTGAACGTCGAGTTCGTCATCCAAGACGACCTGCCGACCATCTCCACCGTGTTCGAGGCCGGCACCGCGCAGTGCATTTGGCGTACGTCGGATTTCTGGGCGCAGGAACAGCCGAACCTGCGCAACAGCGGCCACGACGCTAAGGCGGTGATGATCGTCGACAACACCCGCGGCGCCGACGCCATCATCACCAATAATCCGGCGATCCGTACGGTCGAAGACTTGGCCGGCCGCAAGGTCGCGATGCTGCAGTTCACGCCGTCGCACGGCATGACCATCGACGCCATCGACAACTCGTCGCTGTCCGCGCGCAAGAAGCAAAGCGTGGAGTACGTGTTCATCAACGCCGAAGACGGCCTCGCGGGCGTGCGCGCGGCGCTGGAATCCGGCAGCGTCGACGCCGCCGTGCTGTGGGATCCCGACCTGTCGCTGGCGATCCGCTCCACCAAGAGCCGCGTGATCTATTCGACCAAAACCGCTTCGAACCTGATCTTCGACGTGATCGTCTGCGATCAGCGCGTGCTCGACGACGCCCAGGGCCGCGACGCGGTGCAGAAACTCGTCAACGGCTGGATGAAAGGCGTGGACGCGGCCAAGGCCGACCCCGACGCCGCGGTCGAGGCGCTGGTGAAGACCGAAGAGTTCTTCACCCTTCTGGCGAAGGACGAAGGCAAGCCGTTCGTGAAGAAGCTGTTCGACAACCTGCTGTGGACCGGCGTCGCCGACAACGCGCGCATCCTCGGCCTGTCCGGCGGCACGAACCACTACGCGCGCGTGTATCAGCGCTTCGATCAGATCTATCGCGAAGCCGGCGCGCTGGCGAACCCGAAATCGCCGGTCATCGACCCCAGCCAAAGCTTCGATACGCGCTTCATCAAGGCGCTGTACGACGCCAGCACGGCGGCGCAGGCCGAAGCGGAGAAACCCGCCGAGACCTTCACCGTCGCCGAGCGCGAACAAGCGGTGCAGGCGCCGGCCGAAGTGACCAAGCCGGTGACCGTGAACTTCGGCAGCGGCCAGTCGGCGTTGACCAAGCGCGCCGAGCGCACCATAGACACCGAAATGGTGCCGTTCATCGAGAACAACGGCACCGCCTACTTCGAGATCAGCGGTAACACCGACAGCACCGGCAACGCCGCGATCAACGAACGGCTGTCGCAGGCCCGCGCCGAAGCGGTGGTGGACTACCTGTCGAAGCAGTGGGAGTTCCCGCGCGAGCGCTTCAAGATCGTCGGCAACGGTTCGCGTAAGCCGCTGTGCAACGAAAACGCGCCCGAAACCGAGGGCGTGGGCATCGAGGCGTGCCGCGAAATGAACCGTTCGACCCGCATCGCCGTGTTCGGAGCGCGCGAATAATGTCGCAATCGTGGAATCCGTACGCCGTCCTGCCCGGACGGCTGCGGCACCAGCTCGGCTTCGCCGGCATCGCGTTCGTCCTGTTGGCGTGGTGGGGCCTGAGCGCCAGCGGCTGGATCAGCCCGAACAAACTGCCGTCGCCGCTCGCGGTGACGAAAGCGTTCGCGTATCTCGCCTGGCACGACGGCAAGAGCATGCTGCTCGACGCGACCTTGTGGTCCACCGCGCGCGTGGCGATGGCCGGCGTGCTGGTGGTGGCCGTCGGCGTGCCGTTGGGCATCTTGATGGGCGCTTCGGCGCGGCTCAACGCCGTGCTCTCGCCGCTGATCGATCCGTTCCGCTCCGCGCCGGTGGTCGCGCTGTTGCCGATCCTGGTGATGTGGCTGGGCATCGGCGAAGTGATGAAGGTGACGTTCTTGTTCCTCGGCGCCGTCGTGTACTTGGTGCCGATGGTGCGCGACGCCATCCAAGCCGTGCCGCAAAGCCATTGGATCGGCGCGCGCGATCTCGGCGCCACGCCGTGGGAATGCATCCGTCATGCCGTGGTGCCGATCGCGATGCCGCGCATCGCCGACGGCATCATCGTCGCGGTGTCGGTGATGTGGACCTACATCACCGTCGCCGAGTACGTGAACGCGGAAGTGGGCCTGGGCCAGCTCATCCAGAACGCGCGCCGCTTCAGCGCGATGGACCAAGTGTTCGCCGGCATCGCCGTCATCATCGCGTTGGCGCTCGTCACCTACCAAGTGATGCGCGCGTTCAAACGTCGGATGTACCCGTGGGAGACCCAGACATGAGCGCGCCCACGACCCCGGCCTCGACCACGACCACGACCTCGACCTCGACGGCGCCCGTCGCCGCGTCCGCGAGCGGCGCCGCGCCGGCCAAAATTTCGCTCGACCGCATCGTGCAGGAATTCCCGCGGCCCGAGGGCGGCGTGAACCGGATCATCGACGAGTTGTCGCTCGATTTCGTCGGCCCCAGCATCAATATGCTGCTCGGCCCGTCGGGCTGCGGCAAAAGCACGCTGCTGTACATGATGGGCGGCGTGCGTCCGCAGAATCAGGTGATGCCCACCAGCGGCACGATCCTGATCGACGGCGCGCCCTGCGACGACGCCCACGACGATTCGGTGATGGTGTTCCAGCGTTACGCCAATCGCCCGGACCTCAGCGTCTACGACAACGTCGGGTTCCCGTTCCGCTTGAAACTGTGGCGCGATCGCGTGCCGAAGGCCGAACGCCACGACAAGATCATGCACATGCTCGACGCCGTGGGTTTGGCCGATAAAGCGAAGCTGCGCCCGAGCCAGTTGTCCGGCGGCCAGAACCAACGCATCGCCTTGGCGCGCGCGCTGGTGCTCAAGCCGCGCATCCTGCTGATGGACGAACCCTTCGGCGCGCTGGATGCGCAGACCCGCGAAGGCATGCAGCGTTTGCTGGTCGATCTGTATCGCGAGCATCCGTGCTTGATCGTGTTCGTCACCCACGACGTGACCGAGGCCTTGTTGCTCGGCGATCGCGTGGTGGTGCTGTCCACGCAGCCGGCGCGCGTCGCCGACGATTTCGAGATCCGCACGCCGAAGCCGCGCGACGGCGGTTGGCTGCGCATGCCCGAAGCGGTGGCGCTGGAGCAGCGCATCCTCAGCCGTTTGCATCAGACCACCGGCCGCGGCAACGTCCGCGTGACCGTCTGAACGCGGCGAACCGGGCATCACGATGACGCGCCGCGAACCGAGCATGGCGAACTGACGCATGGACAAAGCGCCGAAACCGGTGAGCTACCTGCGCGCTTGGCTCACCAGTCAAACCAACGTCACCACGCTGCTCGGCGGCGGTTTGGCGGCCGCCATCGCGTCGTTCCCGGCCGGCATGGTCGGCGCGGCGGGCGCCTTGGTGGTGCTGGGCGCGGTGCAAGTGCTGGCCGCGCTGGTGGTGCCGGATTTGCCGAGTTTCCGCAGCAAAGTGGACCGGCAAACGCGCCGCGCCGCGATCGACGCGCGACGCGCGCAGTTGCAGCACGAATTGTTCGGCCTGCACGGCGGCCTGGAGCGCGTCTCCGGCATGGAGAAGTGGCAGAAATATCAGGTCATCGTCGAACGCGCGAACGTGCTCTATCGCATCGCCGGCGAAGCCAGCAGCCAGTTGTCGTACGACGACGCCGAACGCGTCGACAAGGCCTCGGTCGATTTCCTCGCGCTGTGGCTGGCGGAAGTGACCATCAAAGAGCGTCTTCGCAACGGCGAGGAAGCCACGCTCGACCGTCGTCTGCGCGAAGCGCGCAACGCGTTGGACGCCGTGGAAGAGAACGACCCGCGTTACAAACTGCTGAAAATGGCGCACGACGATTACGCCGCGATCAAACAGCGTCACGACAAGCTCGCCGCCCGCCGTATGTCGATCGAAGCGGCCCTGGTGTCGCTGCCCGATCAAGTGGAGGAGATCTACCAGATCGTCGTCGCCAGCCCGTATTCCAGCTCGCTCGGCTCCAAGCTCGGCGAATCGCTGTCGCGCCTGCAGTTGGAAGAGGACATCGAGCTGGAGCTATCGCAGAACGATCTCGACAGCGAGTACTTCAAGACCGGCGCGCAAGGCGCGCAGGCCCGCGCCGCGCGGCAGGCCGCGCGCACCGCGAAATGAATCGTCGAACGCTCAGTATCCACAACACCCAGAAAGCCGTCCCTAGGAGACTTCCATGAACATTTTCAGCCGACTGGCCAATCTCGTGCGCGGCTTCCTGTCGCTTTTCGTGACCGGGCTGGAACAGCAGCACCCGGAGATCGCCTACGAAAACGCGATCAACACGATGGTCGAGAAATACAACAAGCTCAAGAACGCGACCGCCGGCTTGATTCGCCTGCGCGAAGACGCGGCCGATCGGCTGCAGAAAGCGCAGGCGCAGCAGAAAGAACTCAGCGCCATGCTCGAACAGGCGATGGCCACCGGCCAGGACGATTTGGCCGTCGAACTGATCGAACGCAAAGAAGCGATCGACGCCGAAATCGCCTCGCTCGACGCCGAACTGGAAGCGGCCGAAAAGGATGTCGATACCGCGAAGAACGCGCTGACCGAAGTGAAGGGCGAGATCGCCAAGCTGAAGTCCGAGAAAGACCGCATGCTCGCCAAGATGCAGAGCGCGCAGGCCCGCACGCGCATCAACGACCAGTTGGAAGGCCTGTCGGTCGACGCCGAACTGCGCGCGCTCGAGAACGTGCGCACCGGCATCAAAGACACCATCGCGAAGGCCAAGCTCGGCGACGAATTGCGCGAATCGGATTTGGACGTTCGTCTGAAGGCGCTGCAGGCCGGCAGCAGCAAGGCCACCGCGCGCGCCAAGCTCGAAGCGCTGAAGAAAGAACGCGCCGGCCAGGCCGCCGGCGCCGACCGCACGATCTGATCGCCCCGCGCGCCCGCGTCGCACGACCGGGCGCGCGACGTCGTCGCGGACGCGCTTGCGGCAGACGCATCCCGCTTCCGTCGCTCCGCTCAAGACCGCTTCGCGAAGGAGTTCGTATGCGCGTCGTCGTCACGCTCATCGTCGCCTTGCTCGCGTCCGTATCGGCGCGCGCGGCGGAGCCGACCTTCGCCCCCGGCGACTACATCGCCGAGGGCGGTTGGGGGCGATTGACCGTCGCCGCGCCGAAGGACGGGCAGCGGGCGTTTTCGCTGTTCGCGCTGGGCGCGAACGCGCATATGTGCGAAGTGGAGGGCCAGATCGCGAACGGCCGCGCCACGCTCGCGACCTACGCCGACGAGCCCGACTGCGTCGTCGATTTCGCGCCGACCGCGCAGGGCATCGCCGTCGAAGCCGGCGAAAGCTGCCGCTATTTTTGCGGCGCGCGCGCCTGGTTCGTGGGCGAGTATCTCGCCGTCGCGCCCGGCTGCGACGATGCGTCGCGCGCGAAGACCCGCAACGCTTTCAAGCAAGAATACGACCGTAAACGATACGACCGTGCTTACGCGCTGCTGTCGCCGCTGCCCGAGCGCTGCGCGAAAACCCTGCATTGGTTAGAGCGCGGCGAACTGCTGAACGATGTCGCGATCACGCAATACAAACGCGGCGACCGCGCCGGCTGCTTGCGTACGCTCGAACCGCTGGCGAAAGACGCGGCCACGCCGGACGATAAAATCGAAATCGACGGTTGGTTGGCCGAGCGCCACGCCTACCAGCCCATTCTCGACGCGACGCGCTTCAATCTGCGTTTATGCCGTAAACCCGCGCGCTGATCCGTCGCGCCGCACGCTCCCACAGGACTTTCACGCATGACCACGCTCGTTACCGCCGCCTTGCCCGCCTGGGCCGACGAACTCAAACGCCGCTATCTGGCCGGCGAAGCGGGATTGTTCCTGCTGCACGGCAACGTCCACGACGGCGTGCCGCACGACGGCAAACTGCTGCCGTTCGTGGAATTCCTGCATACGGCCGTACTCGCCGCCAAACCGCAGCGCTACGAAT
Source organism: Lysobacter sp. (assembly GCA_008015835.1). Lineage (GTDB taxonomy): Bacteria > Pseudomonadota > Gammaproteobacteria > Xanthomonadales > Xanthomonadaceae > Lysobacter_I. The sequence continues at coordinate 410,285 of SSGH01000007.1, read as the reverse complement.
TGGCGTTGCGCCACGCCGGATTGAAGCAATACGGCCCGCAAGGAAAAACCGTGGAAGCGGGCGAAACGCTGCTGGCGAATCTGGGTTTTCTCGAAACGAAAATGCGCGCCTCGGAAGGCGTCGCGTTGGTGCTGCCGCATGCGGGCGATTTAGTGCCGAACGCCGAAACCACGTTCCTCAGCACCGACGAACGCGGCCTGCTCGAAATTTTCCACGATTGGTCGCTCAGCGGTCTGCTGCTGCAGCGCAATCACATCGTGGTGCTCCTGTGCGCATCGCTCGCCGAACTGCATCCTTCGCTCAACACGAACCCGCGCATCGCCGCGATCGGAGTGCCGCTGCCCGACGAAGCGGCGCGCGCCACGCTGGTCGCGCAATCCGCGCCGCATATGCCGGCCGATCAACGCGCGCTGGTCGCGAAACACACCGCCGGTTTGCGTCTGCTCGAAATCGACAGCATCGTGGCCGAGCGTCCCGCCGCCGGCTTGCCCGAAGACGAGCGCAAGGCCTTAGCGATGCAGTTGCTGGGCGATGCGCCGGACGCCAAACAGCGCGCGGAAATGTATGCGGGCGTGACCGCCGGAAAAACCCGCGAAGAGATCGCGTTCTTGATTCTCGGCCAGAACGCGCCCGCGACGAAAGAGAACCCGGTCGACGCGATGCTCGCGATCATCGGTACGCGCAAACGGGAGATTCTGGAACGCACCTGCGGCGATTTGATCGAATTTCTCGACACCGGTTACGGTCTAGACGCGGTCGGCGGTTACGATCAGATTAAACAAGAGTTGATGAAGATCGCCGCGACCATCAAGACCGGCGACCGTCGCCTCGCGCCGATGGGCCTGCTCGCGGTCGGTCCGATGGGCGTGGGCAAAACCTTTGTGATCAAGGCGTTCTTGAAAGAAGCGGGTTTGCCGGGCGTGGTGCTGAAGAATTTTCGCTCGAAATGGGTCGGCTCCACCGAATCCAATCTCGAACGCGTGCTCAGCATCGTGCGCGCGATGAGCCCGATCGCGCTGGTCATCGACGAAGGCGACCGCAGCTTCGGCGGCGGCGGTGAGGGCGGCGAAACCGACGGCGGCACGTCGTCGCGCGTGATCGCGCGGATCAAGGACTTCATGTCCGACCCGGCCAATCGCGGGCATGTGCTGACGATTCTGATGACCAACCGTCCCGACAAACTCGACGTGGACATCAAACGCCCGGGACGTTTGGATCGCAAAATCCCGTTCTTCTACGCCGACAACCCGGAAGATCGCCTGCGCATCGTCGGCGCGATTCTGAAACGCAACGGCGCCGCCTTGCCCGACGATGCCGGCGCCGCGCTGACCGATGCGCTGTCGGCGCTGGACGGTTATTCCAATGCCGATCTCGAAGCCGTCGCGTTGCTCGCGCTCGACATCGCCCGCAACGAAGGCGCGACCTTCGGCGTGGCGCACGTCCAGCAGGCCATCGCCGACTTCATCCCGCCGCAGCACGCCGACACCATTCAGATGATGGAATTGTTGGCGGTGCAGGAATCCTCGCGCCGCAGCCTGCTGCCGGAGCGGTTCGCCAAGCTGTCGCCGAGCGAAGTGTCGGAATTGATCGGGGAGTTGAAGCGGCGTATCCGCTGATTCCACGTTCGCGTCTCTTCGGTTGTTGTGGGAGCGCCGGCAGGCGCGATGCTCTTGTATTTCGTTGGCAGGGTCGCGCCTTGCGGCGCTCCTAGATGGCGGCGAGCGCCTCCAGAAAGCTCGCTGTTGCGCGGCTTTGACGCGGCTTGCCGGCGATGCTCCAATGCGCGGCACTGCCCGCAAGGAACCGCCGCATGACCGCCAGCCCCATCGCCGACCGCCGCGATCTCGATTTCACGCTGTACGAGGTGCTGGGCGCGGATCGCCTGTGCGCCTATCCGCGATTCGCCGACCACAGCCGCGAGACCTTCGCTGCCGCGCTGGATGTCGCGCATCAGATCGCGCTCGAAAAATTCCTGCCGCACAACCGCAAGTCCGATCTCAACGAGCCGCAGATGGTCGACGGCAAGGTCGAGCTGATTCCCGAGATCGGCGAAGCGGTGGCGGCCTACAACGACGCCGGTTTCGCCGCCGCGCTCGCCGAATACGAAGCGGGCGGCATGCAACTGCCGTTCGTGATTGCGCAGGCCTGCGATTCGATGTTCTCCGCCGCCAACCCCGGCACCATCGCCTATCCGGCGCTGGCGCGCGGCGCGTCGAACCTGTTGGCGACGTACGCCAGCGAGGAACAGAAACGTCGCTACATGCAGCCGATTCTCGAAGGTCGCTTTTTCGGCACGATGTGCCTCTCCGAACCGCATGCCGGCTCGTCGTTGGCCGACATCAAAACCACCGCCGAACCGCAGGCCGACGGCACGTATCGCTTGACCGGCGCGAAGATGTGGATTTCCGCGGGCGATCACGAGCTGGGCGAGAACATCGTGCATCTGGTGTTGGCGAAGATCGTCGGCGCGCCGCCGGGCGTACGCGGCATCAGTCTTTTCATCGTGCCGCGTTGGCGCGTGAACGCCGACGGCAGCCGCGGCGCGCGCAACGACGTGACGCTCGCCGGTTTGAATCACAAGATGGGGCAGCGCGGCAGCGTCAACACGTTCCTCAAATTCGGCGAAGCGGGCGATTGCTACGCCGAACTCATCGGCGAGCCGCATCACGGCCTCGGCTACATGTTCCACATGATGAACGAGGAGCGCATCGGCGTCGGTATGGGCGCGGTGCTGCAGGGTCTCGCCGGCTATCTGTATTCGCTGCAATACGCGAAAGAGCGCAAACAGGGCCGTCACCCGGATCAAAAAGACCCGACCTCGCCGCCGGTCGCCATCATCGAGCACGCCGACGTGCGGCGCATGCTGCTGCAGCAGAAATGCTATGTCGAAGGCGCGCAAACGCTGGGGTACTACGCGTCGATGCTGGTCGATCGCGCGCACGATCCGGACGAGACCGTGCGGCGCGACAGTCATCTGCTGTTGGAACTGCTGACGCCGATCGTCAAAGCCTGGGGTTCGGATTACGCGCTGAAAGCGAACGAGCTCGCGATTCAAGTGCTCGGCGGCTACGGCTTCACGCGCGAATATCCGGTCGAACAGAACTATCGCGACAATCGCATCAACCCGATCCACGAAGGCACCAACGGCATTCAAGCGCTTGATCTGCTCGGCCGCAAAGTCATGCTGCACGACGGCGCGGCGCTGAAGCTGTTGCTCGATCGCGTCGCCGAGACCTGCGCGCTCGCTGGCGAATTCGATGATCTTCGGCCGCTCGCGGAACGCCTGCGCGCGCTCGCCGGATCGCTCGTCGAAGCGACGCGCGCCGCAGGCAAGCGCATGCAGGCGGGCGAGGTGCGCTCGACGCTCGCGAACGCCACGCACTACATGACCGCGATGGGCCATCTCGTCGTCGCCTGGATGTGGCTCTGGCGCGCGACCGCGGCGCAGCGCGCGTCGCACGACGCGAGCGAACGCGATCGCGATTTTTACGCCGGCAAACTGCAGGCCTGCCGCTTCTTCTTCGCCACCGAGCTGCCGATCGCCGAACACGCCGCGCGTTTAGTGCGCGATGCGGATCCGACCGCGTTCGAGATGCAGGCGGCGTGGTTCTGAGCGGGTCACGGCGCAACCCGATGCGGGGTTGCGTCGTGCGCCTGGGCGGGCCGCCTCAGCGCTGCCGCTCGGCTTGCCAATCGTCGAAGCTGTACGTGCGCTCGGCGCCGCCCTCGCGCCAGCACGACATTCGCGAAGCGTAGTCGTATCGATACGATTTGCGCTTCGCCAACGACCGTGCGAGCGCCGTGAGCGATCCACCGACGACGCCGAAACCGAGCCCCGCGACCGGCATCCACAGCAGCGATGTATCGAAGGTCCCGGCGATACCGCGATACGCCGCATAGGCGAGGCTCGCGAACAACGACAACAAGCCGATGAAGCCGAGCAGACCGCCGATGCCGTGCAGCGCATAACCGAGCGGCGTGCATCGACGGAACCCGATGCGCTCCACTTCGTCGCTCCACATCGGTTGAACGAACATGCCGCCTCCGGGTCGTCGAATACGCTGTCGGGAGTTTAACCAGGTCGCCGCCGATGGGGCGCGTGCGCACGGCGGCACAGCGACGCGGATCGGGTACCGAGCGCGCGCCGCGATTGCTGCCCGCATCGGCTTGCTGCTATGTTCCCCGACGCATTCATGGGGCCAGGACGGCCGTCGTCGAGACGCTCGTCGGCGTCCGATGGCGCCTCGCGTCCGAGTCTCGATCGTCGTCCGACCGTTCGAAGGGGGGATCGTCCGCATGCGTCCGGAATTGCAAACCTTGCTGTCCAGTCTGAGCGCGTCGACCCATCGCGATATGGCGGTCGCCGTGCGGCAAAGCGCGCATGCGCGGCCGGAGTTCGCGTGGTACGCCGAGATGACGCGGATGAGCACGCGCGAGGATATCGCCCAACGGCTGCAGCGATTGTTCGTGCGCGATCTCGTCGGCGACCCCGGTCTTTACGAGGATCACTTCGACATCGCCTCCGCCGCCATCGACCGCTGCATCGCGCGCAGTCGCGAGATCCACGAAATCGAGAGCGCGGCGTTGGCGACCGTGGTCGGTTATCTGCTCGAAGAACAACTGCAACCCGGCGCGTTGGCGCTCGCCAGGACCCAGCTCAAGGCGTGGCGCGCGCAGGGCCAGGCGGGCCCCGGCGACGCGGACGAAAAAACGCTGCTGGAGCAGGACGCGACGCAGACGGCCATGCGCGCGATGCGGCAGTCGTTCCACACCGTGGATGGGCATGCGTTGAATTTCGCGCAGCGCCTGAATTTCCTGCGCGAATTGCAGGCCCGCGATGCCTGCACCGCTCTGGAGCGCCTGCGTTGCGCGCGCTTGGGCATCGCCGCGGGTTTGGGCATCGAAATGCCGCCTGTTCCGGATTGGCGCACCGACGGCGCGGATCCGTTCGAAGCCCTGGTCGCCTGGTGCCGCAACACCATGCGCGCAGTGGAAGCCGTGCGACGCACTGAGACGATCCGTTTTTACGCCTTGCGCTTGAACGACACGGGACCGCGCAGCCTGCTGGGCGCGATCGCGCGCGATGAAGTCGATGCGCGCGGCTTCCACCATGGCGTCTTCGAATTGACCGCCGCGGCGCTCGATCTCAAGCCGAACGAACGCGCCCGGATTCTCGATATCGGTTTCGGCGTGCAATTCATCGACAGCACCAGCGGGCAATTGCTGAATGTCGTCAACAACACGTACCCATTGCAGGACTTTTCGACTTATCTCGATCTGGTGCGCGACTGGCGGAACCGCTTCGTCTTCACCGCCGAACTCGATCCGCCTGCGCAGTGGTTCGGCGACGAGCATCGCCCGGACGGCCGATTCTGGCGTCGTGAACCGCTGACGTTGCGCGACGGCGTGGGCCCTGTGACCGCGCTCGACGAAGCGCACGCGCCGCTGCGTCGCGAGAGCTGCGCGATCAACGCCAATCCGCTGGGGCAATGGGTCGTCCGATTGCATCGCGATTGCCGCAATGGCGATGCGTGGAGCGAACGCGTGCGCGGTTTGTTCCGCGAGCGACAAAGCGAGGATCGCAAGAAGATCAACAAATTCCAGTTGCTCGATCCGGCGTGTCCGGTGCTGTTCCTGCGGCTGTCCGTGCATCGGGGTTGAGCATGGTGGGGCAGAAACCATCGCTGGGCGACGAAGGCAGCGGATCCGCGCCGTCGACGCGAGAGGATCGCGATGCGTCGTGGAGCCTTCGTCCGCGCGCCGAAGACAAGCCGTCCAATTCGCTGGGTTTGAGTCTGCGCGACCGTCCCGCGCCGTCGCCTTCGGATGCGCTGGGCCTCACCCTGCGCGAACGGCCGTCGGAACCGAAACCGCCGCTGGGGTTGAGCCTGCGCGAACGGCCGCAGGGCGATGATCGCGGACGGACGCAAGGGCCTGGCCGCAAGGACACGGGCACGGTTCCTCTCGTGCCGACCGCCCCGTCTGCGCCCGGAGGCGGCTACGCCGGTTCGCCGCCGCCGCCGTGGCAGATCGGCATCGGTCCGACGTTCGGCGTCGGGCCGGGCGCGACGGTGGGCTCGAACGACGGCAGTCGCGATGTCACGTTCTCGCTGCCGCTCAGCAAGCCCAGCGCGCTACCCGGTCCGAGTGTGGGCGCGCAGATCAGCCATGGCCGCCGCAGCGACGGTACGCCGAGCGTGAAGTACACCGTCCAAGCGGGCTGGGATGTCGCGCCTTACGGTCTAGTCCACGTGGGCACATACCTCACCGTCGACCCGGAACGCCCCTTCACCAGCAACGCCGGCGTGCAGGGAAAGCTGTTCATGTTCAACGGGCAACTCGAAATCGCGAACGCGGAATCGTTTCGGACCTATCTCTACAAAAGCTATAGCGATTCCCTGCGAGCGCTCGGCGCGCCTGCGTGGTGAGCGCAAACGCGGCAGGCCGGTTTCGTTTGGCGCCGTTGCTTCGATGCAAACGAGCATTGGTGGATGCCGGCATCGTCGTCTGCGGTAGACGATCAACGCTGCTCCGCCAGCGCCCCCATCATGCGCGCATCGCGTCCGTCGAAGGTCGCGCGCACGATCTTGTCGGGCGTGGATTTCAACGACAACGTCGCCAGTATTCGCAAAGGCACGCCGCGAGGTCGCCGCCTTCGCTGACCAATGCGTAGTCGAGATGGAGTTACGTGCCGCGTATGTGCGCGGAAGGATCGGTAGCGGCCGAGAAGCCGCACGAAGCGGGGTGCCGTGGAACTCGAACGACGCCAGATTCGTATCGCCGCCCCGCTTTGATCGGCTTCGGCACGGCGTCCGACTTGGCCAGTGCGAACGCCAAGCCGCCGCAGAAGAGAATCGCGAAGCAAAGGCCAATTATGCGGACGGGCGAGAGTCTCATGGTGTAGGATTATCGTTCGACAACGCCAAATATCCGCCCCAACGCGGCGCGACGGTCGTTTCTGCGCGCATCCGCAGAGTAGATGCCGGAAATTACGCCGTTTTATACAACAACCACTGTAAGCAGTCTTGGCCCGGGTCGACGACGTGATTAGTGAGGTGGTTCGTTGGCTACAGTGCCTGCGGGCAAGGAATCAAAATTAACGGAAAATAAGCGCCTAGGTGCAAAAAAACAGCCCGCTAATAGAGCGGGCTGTTTTTTACCATGTAGCTAAACCGATTGATTGGTTTTTGACCACATCTTTCATAAATGAGCTCCAGAAGTGGGCAACTGATTATAGGCCTTGGGTTTGTTTTGTCAACTATTTTTATAGTGGATGTCTGAACGGCGCTGTTCAGATTTGGCCTGTGTCCGCTCCCACCGGCTCAATCGCGTGGGGGGAGGGTGAGCCGCGCGCGCCCTCGTCCTTGTCGCGAAGCGCCTCTGAATTATTCAGAGGTTCTCTCAGAACCCAATCAATAAGAAACCCTTGCCCTGGAAATAGAGCCCCATCTATTTCCCACTCGTAAGTGCCGTCGTCATAACTTGATGTGTTATCCCTTTCTGAACGAGGATGTAAAGACATACAGCGAACGTGAAAAAGTTTATTTGGATCATTCACCCTAACAGCCATTCTAGCTGTTGGTAATAATGAACAAGCGACTTCTTTGCCGTGAATTTGGCTTAGGCGCTCGTACTCGATCTCACACTTAATTTCTTCTTGGGATTTGATAACTTGGGGAACGCATGCCTCCCATATCTCGTACGTGTTGCCTTTTTTTGTTTTGGCGATCTTTATGTCTTCATTTTCATGAAAAGTATCGCCTATTCCAATGCGGACAAAACAATAGTCATTTTCAAATTTCTTGAGAACATCAATTGAAATTCGCAGGTTGTATGTTTGATCTTTTGTCGTCAGGTTCTTTACGGAATATCTATGTCGAACTATTAGCTTCGCATAGTCGCGGTCTTTCTGTGTCAGACAATAGTTGTATTCGCTTGTTGTCCGCAAAAAAAAAGTTTCAAGAAGTTGTTCTTTTATTTCTTGAAAAAAAGGGCTTGGTATGTCTCTCTCAAAGACACTTTCAAACATGTGCTTATTGATTCTTCCAATCAATGCGTCTTTCTGGCTAGTATGAGCTGCATTAATCTGTGCTATGAGCTCTGATTTCTCTACTTCATGTCGGATTCGATTAAATCGTTCAATGGATATGTTGATGATTGACGCGACGAGAAAAGCTAGACCAATTTCTTTCAATGCGGTGGATATTACTTTGACGCCACTGGCGGATATATTTAAGAAATATAGGTCAATCTCGACAACACCAATTAATGTCGCGTATAACAAAATAAGTACAAAGCCTACCGCGAAAACGGCGGCGTTGATTAAAAACGGATTGAGTGGCTTTTTTTTCGCGGCGCTATTTTTATTATCAGCATTGTCCATTCCTCAATCCCACCCCTTTTTCAATACAGCCAATGTGTTTTATCTTCACTGGACCTGTGATGGTCGCCGCTTTGCCTAAGCTTGTTTTCATTGCCCGTATATTGGTGTCCCTTGGCTACCTCTATCTCAAGTAACCACCCATGTCCACTGGCAATCGCATTGCTTAGGTTTCTCCCCAAAAGCTTGTGCGCTGTTATGGCGTCAAGCTTTGCATTCCGTGGTCGTGAGGCTCAGTGCTCCCGCTTCGCTTCTCATCGACGCCATGTATACGACTGCTTTAACGATCACAACAAAGCCCAATCCCTTCAACCTGTCATATCTAACAGGATCAATCACCTCCCCGAATGCCCCGTCTCATCGTATTCCCGCGGTGCCAGCATCTGCGGTTGGATCAGGGCGATGAAATCGCGGGCTTGGGGCGAGAGGTATTTGCCTTTGCGCATCACCACGCCGTAGCTGCGCGAGGGGAAGTATTTCGCGAGCGATCGGGCGGCGAGGCGGGTGCGGTCGGCGTCGGTGAGGCAGATCGAGGTGACGATGCTGATGCCGAGGCCCATCGCGACGTATTGCTTGATGACTTCCCAGCCGCCGACTTCCAGCGCGACGGTGTAGGGCACGCGGTTCTGTTGGAACACCAGGTCGACTAGTCGATAGGTGGTGAGGCGCTTGGGCGGCAGGATCAGGCCGTAGGGCGAGAGATCGTCGAGTTTGAGTTCGGGTTTCGTCGCCAGCGGGTGCGTGGGCGTGGCGATCAGCATCGGTTCGAAACGGTAGACCGGGGTGTAGTCGAGGTCGCTGGGCACGTCCAGCATCGAGCCCACGGCCAAATCCACGCCGTCGCTGCGCAGCAGGTCCAGGCCGCTGGCGCCGGTGACGTTGTGCAGCACCAGCTTCACGTCCGGGTGTGTCTGCCGGTAGGCCTCCACGATCTTGGGCAGCAGGTAGAGGATGGTGGAACTGCCGGCGGCGACGTGCAGCTCGCCGACGTCCAGGCCTTTGACCTGTTCGCGGAAGGCGGCGGGCAGGCCGTCGATGCCCTCCACCAGCGGCCGCGCCAGCTCGTACAAGGCCTCGCCCTCGCGGGTGGGGGTGAGCCGGCGGCCGACCCGCTCGAACAACTGCACCCCCAGTTCGCGTTCCAGGGCCTGCAACTGCAGGGTGATGGCCGGCTGGGAGACGTACAACGCCGCCGCCGCCCGCGAGACCGAGCCCAGCCGGGCCACCTGGCAGAAGGCTCGCAGGGGCTTCAGGCGGTCGGCTTTATAGGCAAATGGTCGAGTGGAGGCGTCGGACATGGGCGCGGAGGTGTTTGATTCGCCTACTTATAAGCATGGCTAATAATTACAATTGAAAAAACTGAGTTGTCAAATACTGTACGTGCGCGGATGGTGGGCTCCCCACGTTGTCGGATGTCCCCATGTCCGCTGTTCTGAAACCTCAAGCGATCGGAGCGCAAACCTCCGCCCCCGCAGCCGACGCCCCGCAGGGCGCGGACGCCGGGGTCGAAGTTCTCGGCGCGTTTCCCGGTCAGGACGCCCTGCTGACGCCCGAGGCCCTGCGCTTCTTGGCCGCGCTGCACCGCCGTTTCGAGCCGCAGCGCCGGATTCGCCTCGCCGCCCGCCAGGCGCGCCAAGCCCAATTCGACGCCGGCACGCTGCCGGATTTCCGCGAAGACACCCGGGCCATTCGCGAGAGCGACTGGCACGTGGCGCCGATTCCGGACGCTTTGCTCGACCGCCGGGTGGAGATCACCGGCCCGGTCGATCCGAAGATGGTCATCAATGCGCTGAACTCGGGCGCGAACTGCTACATGGCGGACTTCGAGGATTCCACCGCCCCGACCTGGGCGAACCTGCTGACCGGCCAGCGCGCGCTGCGCGACGCCGTGGCCGGCACGCTGACGTTCGAGGGCAACGGTAAGCAATACCGTTTGAAGCCCGCCGCCGAGCGCGCGGTACTGCTGGTGCGTCCGCGCGGCTGGCATCTGGACGAGAAGCACGTCCGCATCGACGGCGCGCGCATGAGCGGCGGCCTGTTCGATTTGGGGCTGTTCGCTTTCCACAACGCGACCGCGCTCGCGGCGCAGGATCGCGGCCCGTATTTCTATCTGCCCAAACTGCAGTGCATGGAAGAGGCGCAGTTGTGGGACGCCGCGATGGGCGAGATCGAACAGATGCTGGGTTTAGCGCACGGCCAGATGAAGGCGACGGTGCTGATCGAAACCCTGCCGGCGGCGTTCGAGATGGACGAAATCCTGCACGCGCTGCGCGACCGCATCGTCGGTTTGAACTGCGGGCGTTGGGACTACATTTTTTCGTACATCAAAACGCTGCGTGCGCATCGCGGCGGCGCGCGCGCCAGCCGCGTGCTGCCCGAACGCGGCCAAGTGACGATGACGCAACCGTTCTTGAAGGCCTATTCGGAACTGTTGATCAAGACCTGCCATCGCCGTCGCGCGCACGCGATGGGCGGCATGGCCGCGCAGATTCCGAACCCGCGCGACGAAGCTGCGAATGCCGCTGCGATCGCCCGCGTGCGCGCCGACAAGCTGCGCGAAGCCGAGGCCGGTCACGACGGCACCTGGGTGGCGCATCCGGGGCTCGTGCCGATCGCGCGCGAGATTTTCGATGCGCGCATGCCGCAGCCGCATCAGCAGCACGTCGGTCGTCTCGACGTGAACGTCGCCGCTGAGGATTTGTTGCGGCCTTCGCTCGGCACGATCACCGAAGCCGGCTTCTTCGGCAACGTCGAAGTGTGCGTGCGTTATCTCGCCGCATGGCTCGACGGCAACGGCTGCGTGCCGATCCACGGCATGATGGAAGACGCCGCCACCGCCGAAATCGCGCGCGCGCAGTTGTGGCAATGGCTGCATTACACGAACGACGGCGGCCGCGATCCGCTGCATTTGGCCGACGGTACGCCGCTCGATTTCGCGCTGTTCGAGCGCGCCTTGATCGGATTGCCGTCGAAGCTCGCGGCCGATGCGAGCGTCGTCGGCGCCGCGCGCGTCCAGGAAGCGATCGCGCTGCTGTCGGACCTCACCCACCGCGACACGCTCGCCGATTTCCTCACGCTGCCGGCGTACGAACGCATCGATTGACCCGCCGATGCTGTGGGAGGGCCGGAAGGCCCGAACCTATTGTCTGTTCGGGCCTTCCGGCCCTCCCACAACCAACACACTTTTCGCGACATCACAGACCCCACGCAGGACACACGACCATGAAGACCACGCTGCCCACCGCCGAACAACTGAAGCTGGATTGGAACAACAACCCGCGCTGGGCCGGGGTGACCCGCCCGTACAGCGCCGAAGACGTGGTCCGCCTGCGCGGCACGGTGCCGGTCGATCATTCCATCGCCCGTCTCGGCGCCGAGAAGCTCTGGAAATATCTGCAGACCGAGGATTTCGTCAACGCCCTCGGCGCGCTCACGGGCAATCAGGCGATGCAGCAGGTCAAGGCCGGCTTGAAGGCGATTTATCTCAGCGGCTGGCAGGTCGCGGCCGATGCGAACATCGCCGGCGAAATGTATCCCGACCAATCGCTGTACCCGGCGAATTCGGTGCCGCAGGTGGTCAAGCGCATCAACAACACGCTGCTGCGCGCCGATCAGATCCAATGCGCCGAAGGCACCGGCGATATCGACTTCCTGCAGCCGATCGTGGCCGATGCCGAAGCCGGCTTCGGCGGCGTGCTCAACGCCTTCGAATTGATGAAGGCGATGATCGAGGCCGGCGCGTCCGGCGTGCATTTCGAAGACCAGCTCGCCAGCGTGAAGAAGTGCGGCCACATGGGCGGCAAAGTGCTGGTGCCGACCCGCGAAGCGGTGGAGAAACTCGTCGCCGCTCGCCTCGCCGCCGACGTGATGGGCGTGCCGACGCTGATCGTCGCGCGCACCGACGCCGAAGCCGCCGACTTGCTCACCAGCGACGTCGACGCCAACGATGTGCCGTTCTGCACCGGCGAGCGCACGGTCGAAGGCTTCTACAAGACCAAGAACGGCTTGGATCAAGCGATCAGCCGCGGTCTCGCTTACGCGCCGTACGCGGACTTGGTGTGGTGCGAAACCGGCAAGCCGGATCTCGAATTCGCGCGCAAGTTCGCCGAAGCCATCCACGCCAAGTTCCCGGGCAAGCTGCTGGCCTACAACTGCTCGCCGAGCTTCAACTGGAAGAAGAACCTGGACGACGCCACCATCGCCAAGTTCCAGAAGGAAATCGCCAGCTACGGCTACAAGTTCCAGTTCATCACGCTGGCCGGTTTCCATGCGCTGAACTACTCGATGTTCAACCTCGCGCACGGCTACGCCCGCCGCCAGATGAGCGCCTTCGTCGAGTTGCAGGAAGCCGAGTTCGCCGCCGCCGATCGCGGCTTCACCGCGGTCAAGCATCAGCGCGAAGTGGGTACCGGGTATTTCGACAGCGTGACCCAGACGATCCAAGGCGGGCAGTCCTCGACCGTGGCGCTCAAGGGCTCGACCGAGGAAGAGCAGTTCCACGAGGCGCCGGCCGCCGCGGCCTGATCATGCGCTCGCGGCGTCGCATCGTCGGCGCCGCGCCGATCCGCGCCCATCTGAGCCGATCAACGCTGCATTCGGCGACAACATGAACGGCCGAAGACCCGCGTCTTCGGCCGTTCGCATGACTTCTTGCCCGTCGCGATGCGCGTCGGCCCGCGTATTCTGTGCGGCCCACTCCGAAGAAGAACATCCGCATGCGCCTCGCTTCCCTGGCCGCCCTTTGTCTCGCGGCCACGCTGTCTTTTTCCGTCGTCGCCGACGACGCCATCGTCATCGACGGCACGCCGCAGAGCCTGCGCGCCGCGCAGGACGCGCTCCAGCGCGATCTGGCCGCGAAAAAGGGCGATTACGCCCATCTGACCGACGACGAAAAGCAGACGATCCTGAGCAAGCAGAGCATGGTGTACTCGCTGATCGAAGGCCGCACCACGTTCGACGGCATGCGTGAAGACGAGAAAGTCCGCCTGGTGAACGCGGTTGAGGAAGTCCGCGCCTTGGTGGCGAAGGCCGAGGACAGCCGCATGGTGTGCGAGCGCGTGAAAGTGATCGGCTCCAACCGCCCGCAGAACAAGTGCATGACCGTGGCCGAACGCCGCCGCCTGCGCGAGCGCGCCCAGCAGGAAGGTCTGCGCGTCGAGCGCTGAGGGTTCGCCTCCATCCCGCCGCGGCCGTTGTGCGCGGCGGGATGCGCGCCGCCTCCGGTTGTGGTACACCGACGGCTCGGGCGGCGGATCGCGATCCGCCGCGACGTACTCGGAGGCGACGATGAACATCCGTAGACGGGCCGCAAACACGGTCACGATGCTGGCGCTGGGGCTGTCGGCCGCTCTGGCCGCGATCGCTTCGACCGAGAGCCCGGTACCGCCGGCCGTCCGGGATATCGTCGTACAGCAAAGCCACCTGCGGGCGATGGTGGTCGCCGGCCGCGGCCCGTTCAAGGATCTGAACGCCAGCGACCGCGACGCTTTGGTCAAAGCCCAGACCCGCGTGCTGGAAATGCTCGACGGCCACGGCAGCATCGACGAGCTGCGCGTGGACGAGAAGATCGAATTGTTCAACCATCTGGAATCGGTCAAAGCGGCCGTGAATAAGGCCACGGACAACCGCCAAGTCTGCGAGCGCACCAAGGTCATCGGCAGCAACCGCTATCGCTTGCTGTGCATGAACGTCGGCGACTACCGCGAGCATAAGCGTCAGGCGCAGAACGCGCTGACCTCGAACGCTCCCTAACGAGTTGTCGAAAAACGCTCATCGCGAGCGTTTCGACTCGTCGTTATCCGGTTCGCCGCTTCGCGGCCGGCGCTGCCGTTCGTGCCGGCTCCTGCCTGCACTGTCGAGTCGCCAGTCCGGCGCATGTCCGGACGGGCTCTCGCGACGAATCCATCGCTCACGCGCTGGCTTCGTCGTCGCAGCCCTCCTTGGCTGCGCTAGCGGGCTGTTTTTCGACGGCCCGCTAAGCCGCTGAACGTCCCGAGCGCGTGGGGACACGCCGGCTCGCAACCGTCGCTCACTTCCGCCGCGTCCGCTCCGCTCGCCTCTCGCGACGCCGAGCGTTTCGTCTGCGCGATGCGTCGACTCGTCTATCCCCCGAGGTGTCCAGGCGACGCCGTCCGATCGAATCGCGCGATCGCTGCGACGCTTTCGCACGGTGCGACATCCTCACGTGGAAGGCGCCCCCGCTCGAGCGGGCGTCTTCGCTTCCGAGGGAATTCTCCACCCAGCAGCGGATCGCTGCCGACCGTCATGACTGCGCTCGTCGCGGCAACGGTGTCGTTCGGCCGCGATTCGGACCCGTCGCCGCGATCTTCGCGATCGCATTCACCGCTTGAGGACGTCCGCATGACGCACGTACACGTTTCCGATGTCATCGCCACGCGAATCCATCGCGCTCGCGCACTGATCGCAACCCTCGCTCTCGCGCTGAGCGCGGCCGTCGCCCTGCCGGCGTCGGCTCAAACGGCCGCGGCGCCCGCGGCGGAAGCGCAACAGCCGACGGTGCGGCAGATCGTCGACCAACAGAGGCAACTGCGCGCCGATGTGCTCGCGAAAAAAGGCGCGTTCAAGGATTTGACCCAGATCGAGCGCGACGAGCTGACCAAGAAGCAGGATCGCATCCTGCAGTTGCTGGAAGGGCGCGACGACGTTTCGCAATTGCGCGCCGAGGAAAAAATCGAATTGTTCAATCACCTGGAGTGGGTGAGCGCGGTCGTGCGCAATGCCGAAGAAGACCGAAAAGTCTGCGAACGTTCGCGCACCGTCGGCTCCAACCGGTTCCAAGTGGTGTGCATGACCGCGAAGGAATACCGCGAACACAAAGAACGCGCGCGCCAAAGCATGCGGACGACCTTCAAGTGCAGCGGGACGTCGACGACGCTGGGTTGCCGGAACGAGGAGGGCGGCGCGATCGGCGGCGGCGAACAGAAACTCTTGGCCGAAGGACTCTGATGCGCTCTGCGCTTCGCCTTCCTGGTGCACGAGATCCTTCTCATGCGCGCCCGCCGATAGCCGCTATTTCGGAACGTTCTATGACAGCACCGTATCGCACCGATCTTCGGTCGCCCATCGTCGCGGCGATGTTCGCCGCCGTGTTCTCCGTTTGTTGCGCAGCGACGACGATGCCTGCGATCGCCTTCGCCGGCGAGGCGTCGTCGTCCTCCGCGTCCCCTTCGGACGCGAAGCCGGCGCCTTCGATTCCCGAGATCGTCGCGCAACAAACCGCGCTGCGCGCACAGGTGCAAGGACGGCGCGGCGCGTTCAAAGACATGCACGAAGGCGACCGGCTCCGCTTGCTGGCCCGACAGGATCGCCTGTTGGAGCTCCTGCGCGGCAAGGATAGTCTCGGCGGCTTGCGCGCGGAAGAACGCGTGGAGGTGTTCAACGCGCTGCAAGAGGTCGAAGCGGCGGCGACCAAAGCGGAGGAGGAGCGAACCATCTGCGAGCGAACGCGGCTGACCGGCAGCCATCGCTTCTCCGTCGTGTGCATGAGCGGCCGCGAATACCGCGAGCATAAAGAGAACGCACGCAAAGGCCTGCGCACGGTGATGAAGTGCGAAGAAGGATGCGTCTCGGATTGAAAGCCAAAATCGAAGCGCCGGTCTCGCCATCGCGAGATCGCTCGACGAATCGAACGCCCAAAAGAACCCGCCATCGAACTCCATTGGGAAACGCTATGAAAACGATCGCCGCCGAGTTCGACGCTCGGCCTCGTCCCGTGCGCGCTGCGCGTTCCGCATTGATGCGGACGTTGGCCGCGTTCGCGTTGCTCGTATCCTTCGCATCGTCGGCCGCGGATGCGCCGCCGCCCGCCGCACCGCAACCGACGCTGCGTCAAATCGTCGAGCAGCAGACGCAATTGCGCGTGCAGGTCGCCGAGGCGCGCGGTGCGTTCAAAGAAATGTACCCGGGCGACCGCGAGCGCTTGCTCAAGCAGCAGGATCGCTTGCTGCAATTGATCGGCGACAGGCAGTCGATGGAGGAATTGCGCGTCGAAGAGCGCGTGGAAGTGTTCAATACGCTACAAGAGGTCAACGCCGCCGCGACCAAGGCCGAAGACGAGCGCACCATCTGCGAGCGGACGCGACTCGCCGGCAGCCACCGGTTCTCGACCGTTTGCATGAGCGGCCGCGAATACCGCGAGCACAAAGAGAACGCGCGCAAGAGCGTGCGCACGGTGATGAAATGCCAAGCCGAATCGCGGGGCTCGAACGCCTGTAAATCCGATTGAGCGTTGCCGACGAGATCGGCGTTTCGCGCACGCAGGCGATGCGCTCGCGAGCTGCGCGCGAGCGATTCACAGTCGCGGGCGGCTAGGATGCCGCGACTAGACGGTTTCCGCGGCGGTTTTTCGCGGCAAGCCGTCGCTGGGCTCGATCGACGCCCAATCGACGTGAGTGTCCCAAAACACATGCGCCATCGGCGCACGATCGGCCTCGCCGTCGAGATTTCCGTACGCGATATGCAGTTCGCCCGGCCAGCGCGTCGAACGGAAAAACAGCGAACCGCCGCAGCGCGCGCAAAAGCCGCGCTCGGCGCCGGGGCTGGAAGCGAACCAGCGCAGTTGCGAATCAGGATCGTCGATGCGGACGCGCTCCTCGGCCATGCCGATCCAGGTCACGAACGCCGCGCCGTGCGCGCGGCGGCATTGCGTGCAGTGGCAATGCGCGGCCCACAGACTGGGCCACTGCAGCGAACAACCGACGGCGCCGCAGAGGCAATGCGCGGTAGCGTTCATGAACGTTCGCTCGGCGAGTGGAGATGGCGTCGATCATACGCCCGCATGCGTTCTCCGCAGTCGTCGCATAGCGATCAGGCCGCTCGCTGTCCTATCGACTCTCCTTTCCGATACCCGATCGCCTCGGTCAAATGCGCGGTGGCGATGGCCTCGCTGCCCGCAAGGTCGGCGATCGTGCGCGCGACGCGCAGGATGCGATGCATCGAACGCGCCGAAAGCTGCAGCGCCTCGATCGCGCGTTCGAGCGGCGCTTGATCCGCCGACGCGAGCCGGCACACCGCCATCGTCTGCGCTTGATCGAGCCGGCTGTTGAGCGTGCCCGCGCGCGCGAGCTGGCGTGCGCGCGCACCCACCACGCGCGCACGGACGACATCGCTGGATTCCCCTGTCGGCGCGTCGGGTCGCAGCTCGGCGGGCGGCAGTCGCGGGACTTCGAGATGCAGGTCGATGCGTTCGAGCAACGGGCCTGAAATTTTGCTGCGATAGCGCAGGATCGCGTCGGGATGACAGCGACATCGGCCCGAAGGATCGCCGGCCCAGCCGCAGGGGCATAGAGGCGTTGCCTTTTTGCCATTCGTGCGGATTCGCCGTAAGTCATTGATTCGGAAATGCTACGACTTCGAACTCAAGACTCTGGGCGACCATATCCGCCGTCGCCGGCAGGTTCTGTCGATCACCCAAGAGGAAGCGGCAGCACTCCTCGGAGTGAACGCCTGGACGGTTCACAACTGGGAAACGGGGCAGAGGAAGCCAGAGATTCAGTTCGTCCCGGTCCTTGTCGAGTTCCTCGGCTATGAGCCGGAGCCGGTAGACGAGGGCACGCTTGCCGGCCGGCTCGTCTCAAAGCGCCGTGAGCTTGGACTGTCACAACTACAGGCCGCCCGGTCGATCGGGGTTGATCCTGCCACCTGGACGGGATGGGAGCGGGGGGAGAGGATCAAGCGGGAAGCCCATAGAAGGGCGGTGGAGGGATTCTTACAGTAGTCCCCCGGCACAGCTTCGCAACTTACTCAAAGTCGCGGCTGATGATGGTGCGGAGCGGCGTCGCCTCCGACGCTTCGGCCGTGCTGTCCGGGTGAGGCAGCATGCTTCTTCGTCATTTCAACGGGGTACTAGTATTTTGTGCAAATTTTTGTTAAACAAATCAAATAGACGCGTATAAAAAGCAAGGGACTGTAATCATGGCAGTGATCTTCGTCCACGGTGTGAACAACCGAATCGACGATCCCACATATGAGGCTCGGCGGCAGGTAACCGAGCAGTTCCTAATTCGGTTTCTCACAGGTGCGTCAATCAATGGCAAGCAGTTAGTCAACGTCAAACCTGTCTTCCCTTACTGGGGCAATTTAGCGACCAAGTTTGCTTGGAACATGAAGTCGCTTCCTTCTGGTGAAATGGAATCTCTTGGTCCTGGCGTTGCGTCGGATCTGCGTCCACTCGTCGCAGTGATATGCGACGCCCTTAGTGATCCTATGATCGCGCGCGATCAGCCCTTGCTGTCAATAGCGAAACAATCTTTGCCGCGTGCCGTGGATGTCGTCATCGAGCTTGTACTTCAAACAGCAAGGACTTCTCAAGCATCTATCGCTGCCACATTTGCTGTGGACGCACAAGTTTATGCCGCTGAGTTTGAGTCGCCGAGGCCTCCACCAGATTGGCTTAAGGGCGTCACAACAGATGAGCAGTTCTGTAATCAGTTGATTGTTGCGATTAATTCGAAAAGTGCTGCAACTGAAGGCATCCAGGCGCTCGGCGTTGTCGACAAGATGGGAAACATCGTTTCTGCTGGCGCAGCGAAGCTCAAGCAGGCAACCAAGGCGGTTGCTGTAAAGGTTCTTGATCGCACGGGCGATTTCGCTTCTACGAAAATGCTGGCTTGGAACCGAGCCTCACTCAACGCTACTCTTGGAAGGTTCTTCGGTGATGTCTTCATATACATGAACGGGCGAAAAGACAAAGAAGACCCAGGCGAGATCCCAGAGTTTCTACTCAGTGCATGGGGCGATGCGATAGCGGCAGCCCCTAATGAACCAGTCGTAGTGATCGGCCACAGTCTGGGTGGTGTTATCTCCTACGATCTCTTGACTCACTTCTGCCCAAGCCTAACTGTTGATCTATTTGTGTCAGTTGGCTCCCAAGTTTCTCATTTTGAAGAAATGAAACTTTTCAAGGCTAGCCGAGATGACATACCGGGACGCGGCGGCAATTTGGTTTCAAAGCCAAGCAACATTAAGCACTGGATCAATGTGTTCGACGAGGTGGATATTTTTTCGTACTCATGCAAGTCGATCTTCAAAGAAGTACTCGACTATCCGTATGACACAAAAACATACGTTGTTAAAGCGCACGGCGCATACTTTGAGCAGGCTCGCTTCTATGAGCGGTTGAGAGCTCGCATCGACAAGTTGCCAATCATATGACACTTCTCTTTCCAGACGCTCCTGAGAAAGTCACGGATCAACCGAGACTGCACGCGATCGTCATAGGTGTTGCAGACTATCCTCATCTGAATGGTGGTTCTGGTCCACTCGCGGCCGATCCTCTCAATCTTGGTCAAGTGACGACGCCACGATACACTGCCATTGAAATCGTACGTTGGTTGATGGAGAGCTACAGCAACAAAGAAAATCCGTTAGGCTCAGTCGAGCTCGTACTTTCCCCCAGCGATAAAGTCGAGAATAGTGCGGGTATGACAGTGGATGTGGAGACGGCCACCTTCCAGCACATCGATGAGGCATTCAGTCGATGGGTGGCGAGATGCTCGAAGAACGAAAAAAACATTGCTTTCTTCTACTTCTGCGGGCATGGCTTGGCTAAAGATGAACAATTCATTTTGCCTGAAGATTTCAAGGATCCAGCTGTCCTCAACGATTGGCGCAAATGCATCAACTTCGATGCAACTCGCGTCGGAATGCGGTCATGTAAAGCGCAAACACAGCTGTTTTTCGTCGATGCGTGCCGTGGAGTGGAGTTCGGAATGCTGCAAGATGTGGGCGTCGAAGGTCAACGGTTGATCAAAAGCGACTACAGCGATTCGGTAAAATGCAGTGCAACTTATTACGCAACTACCGAAGGCAAAGACGCATTTGGACCGGAAAATGATGTGTCGTATTTTGGGCGTGCGTTGATCCGTTGCTTAAATGGCCTTGCGGCGAGCAACAAAGGGGGCGACAAGTGGGTAGTGCATACGCATTCTCTCGCAAAGTCTCTCGGAGAAGTCATGTTTCATTTTGCTGAGGTCTATTCAGCGCCCCTTGATTGCAATCCTAATATTTCCGGCTTGGGTAAGATCCATGAGCCGCCAACGGGGATGGTGATTGCAAAAATAAAGTGCAGTAGCGATGAGGCGACTGCAGCTGCTGATATCGAAATGGTACGCGATGGCATCAAATATAGGGCGGGCGTGAATGATCCAAAGCCGCTAGTAAAAGAAGTGGAGCCGGGGGACTGGCAGGTAATATTGAAATTTCCTGGGGGAGAGTTCCAGGAGCCTCCTCCGATCAAATTACTACTAAGTCCAGCTATCTTTGAAGGAGTGGAGTTCCCATGACCAGCGACTTCAAAATTACTTTTGGCGCAGATTTGCCGCCGATGGTGGTCGAAGCCGTCTCGCCGGATCAAAGCATTCTTAAGAGACTAATGATCAAAGGCGGTCAGCAGCAAACGGTTTCCACTTCAAAAAAAGCCAGTTTTTTGAGAGTGCATCTGCCATCTGGCAAGTATGTAACACTGAACGAGCCTGGAATTTTAGAGAGTGTCGTGACTATGGATGCCCTCCGGGCACCTCGTCACTTCCACCAATATTCGTGGGACTTGAGTCAGTCGTCATCGTCTGAAATTCCGGTACCACAACATGTGGGCCTGCAGTCAGTGCTAGACGAGACCCGCCTGCGTGATGCGATGCAAAGCTATTCGGGGCGTGATCTTGCCAGTCGCCAAGAATTGCGCCGGTACCACGTTTGGCGTACGGCTGTAACACCCACAAAGGAATTTGAAGATAAAGAAGTTAGTCTTGGCTCATACGCGCGTGCATGGCTTGAGTCATGTGATCATTCACGATGGACCGCCGTCCAGGTATCTCAAGCGCGTGAAGCAGTGTGGGATGTTGGTGGTCCGCCGTTCGATCCGCCGCTGGAGCTTAATGTGAGGCAGGACGATGGCCGTAAACTTCTTGTTCGTATCCCGGGTAATGCTAATAGATTGTGGGCGCGTGCTGATCGACTCACCGTTGAGAAGTCGCTCGTCTACAGTGTGCGTGTTGAGACGACAGAGCCAGTTGCTGACACAATCTTGAACTATTTGAGTCGTGGAGACTTGGAGGCGGCTAACGCGATGTCAGGATGGGCAGACAAATCCGCGCGACTGATCGGCGGAAAGATGGCCGATCCGTATGCTGCTGCGGTAGGTGGCTATCTACTTTTGAAGATGCAACGTTTCGACAAGATGCGTGACTGGGCGCGCAATCTTGCTGATCATTTCGACTTCCTGCCCGATGGTTGTGTAATCTGGGCGGCGCAGTTGATTCGGCAGGACCCTAGTAATGTATCCGAAATCAAGGCCTACTTGCTGCAAGCTGCTGAGCGAGGATTGCCTGTCTACACTCCAGGGTTACGAATTCTCATGGATAACCTGCGCATCATGGGTGACGACGGCGAGATCGCCTTCCGGAACCTGCGTAAGCAACTCGGCCAAGTGATATGGGATTCTCCTTTAACCGCATATATGTCTGCGGAGCACAGTAGTAGTCGCACATCACTTAGAAGTGAAGCCATCACCTTCGACATCGCGTTTGGAGCGAAGATGTGAGTGGGCGGCATCACTAGATCTCTGTTGAAAAATTGACGCGACTTCACTTCGTTTGGCTAACTCCGTTGCAATGTCACAGGCTAAAATTTCAAGTGACCTGCTTGGCTGCGCCATGCTCTGCTCGCCGATAACCAATCGCCTCAGCCACATGTGAGCCGAAGATGTCCGCACTACCAGCAAGATCGGCAATCGTCCGCGCCACCCGCAAAATGCGATGCATCGAACGCGCCGAGAGTTGCAATAGATCAATCGCGTTTTCCAGCATCTGCTGATCTTCGCGTGCGAGCCTGCACACTGCATTTGTTTCCGATTGATCGAGATGTGCGTTGCAACGCCCTGCGCGACGTTGTTGTATTTCGCGCGCACGAATAACGCGTACACGAACGACATCGCTGCACTCACCCTGCGGTGCATCAGGCCGTAATTCAGCCGGAGGCAAACGCGGAACTTCAAGATGCAGATCGATACGTTCGAGCAGAGGCCCCGAGATCTTGTTGCGATAGCGTTGGATCGCATCGGGATGACAGCGGCAGCGGCCCGAGGGATCGCCGGCCCAGCCGCAGGGGCAGGGGTTCATCGCGGCGACGAGTTGGAAGCGTGCGGGGAATTCGCTTTGTCGCGCGGCGCGGGAGATGGTGACGACGCCCGATTCCAGCGGTTCGCGCAGCACTTCGAGGGCGCGGCGGTCCCACTCGGGCAATTCGTCCAAAAACAGAACGCCGTTGTGGGCGAGGGAGATTTCGCCGGGGCGTGGGTCGGCGCCGCCGCCGACGAGGGCGACCGCGCTGGCGGTGTGGTGCGGGTTGCGGAACGGGCGCGTGCGCCAGCGCGTGGGGTCGAGGCCGCGACCGCTGACCGATGCGATCGCGGCGGTGTCCAGGGCGTCGGCTTCGCTGGCGTCGGGCAGCAGTCCCGGCAAGCGCGAGGCCAGTAAGGTCTTGCCGCAGCCGGGCGGGCCGACGAGCAGCAAGTGATGGCCGCCGGCCGCCGCCACTTCCAGCGCGCGTCGCGCATGGGTTTGACCGCGCACGTCGCGCAGATCGGGGCCGTGGTCGTATTCCGCGGCGGGTGCGATGGCCTGGGGCAAGCGTTTGTTGCCGTTGAGCGCGGCGCAGACTTCGAGCAATGTGCGCGCGGTGTAGGCCTCGACATCGGAGGCGAGCGCGGCTTCGGCGCCGTTGCCGGCAGGCACGATCAATTTTCGGCCGGTTTGCGCAGCGGCCAAGGCGGCGGGCAGCACGCCATCGACGCTGCGCAATTCGCCGGTCAGGCCGAGTTCGCCGAGAAATTCGTATTCGGCCAGCGCCTGCACGGGGATCTGCCCGCTGGCGGCGAGGATGCCGAGCGCGATCGGCAGGTCGTAGCGGCCGCCGTCTTTTGGCAAATCGGCGGGCGCCAGATTGACGGTGATGACGCGCGCGGGGAATTCGTATTGCGCGCATTGGATCGCCGCGCGCACGCGGTCTTTGGCTTCGCGCACCGCGGCTTCGGGCAGGCCGACGATCGACATCCGGGGCAGGCCGCCGCCGAGGTAGACCTCCACCTTCACCGCGGGCGCACGCACGCCCGACCGCGCACGGGTGTGCGCAAGCGCAAGATTCATGGCGATGCCCCTCAGTCGCGGGGCGTTGCGGCGTCGCTGCCGTCGCGCTCGGCGAGTTGCGCTTCGAGGCGTTCGACGACGAGGCGCAGGTCGTCCAACTGCTGCCGCGTGCGGACAAGCACCGCGCGCTGCACGTCGAATTCCTCACGGGTGACCAGGTCGAGCTTGGCCAAGCCGCTTTGCAGCGCGGCCTTGAAGTTGTCCTGCATTTCCTCGCGGCCCTCGCGCAGCGCGGGGGGCACCAAGCCGCTGAGGCGGCGGGCGAGGTCGTCGATTTGGCTGAGGTCGATCATGGGCATGTCCGGTGGATTGTAGCGCGGGCTTCAGGATCGTGCGTCGGCCGGACCAGCGCTATCGGACAATGCCGCGATGCGGGGTGGGAAAAGTCCGAATGCGCTCCGCCGCCGTCGGCCGTGCGCTTAACGCAAACGCCCGCCGAGGGCGGGCGTTTGGCCGATCACGCATCCGAAATCGGGCTGGGTGCGAACGATCAGTCGTCGCCGTCGTCGCCGTCGTCGGTGGAGGGCGTCGCGTTGGCGCCGCTGTCGTATGTCATACCGCTGGTATTGGTCCAGCCGGTGTAGGGTCCCCAGCGCCCCGACGTGTCCGAACTGCTGTAGCCGCTCGTATTGCTTGAGCTACTCGAACCGCCGCCCGTTGGCGGTACGCCGTGCGGGCCGTAATACACGCCGCCGTAGCCCACATCGGACATTCCGGGCTGTATGCCCTCTCTGCGAAGAGCGTCATGTGTGCTTTGTTCGTTGTCGTGTCGATTCTTTTCAGCCCGCCAGCCGCTTCCCGTATGCGAATCGACATATTGGCGCCATTCGCTCAAGCCGTAGCCCATGTTGTACCACCAGGAGGGCGCTAGTTCGCGATTGGCTGCTTGTATCGCGGCATCGATGCTATAGCGGTCGTAGAATTTCTATCGTTCGTCTAACAATTCTTGTCGGATGCGTTCTGCGCCGTTGGCGTTCAAGTCACCGAAAACAGCCCCCCCCACGATTTGCCCCATGCCGATAAATTGATCTGTAGCGAATCCGGCCAAATCCGAAACGAAGTCAGATAATTTTCCGGCGATCTCTTTGCCTATCGTTTCCTTGGCGCTGCCGACCGCCGCATCGCCGAAGCTCTGATCCGAGTCTTTGCCCTTTGCGCCGGCGCCGATCTTTCTGTTGCCGTCGTCGAAATGATTGACGGGGTCGTTCCCCGCATAAGCGTAGCGATTCGGGCCGACCGACGGATTTTGCGGGTTCAACCTGTCGGCAGAAAGGTAGCGCCCCAGTACGGGGTCGTAATACCGCGAGCGTTGATAAATCAATCCGTTCTCGATATCCAGGCGTTCGCCGAGGAAGTCGGCTTCCTCCTGCGTGGCGTTGCTCGCGCCGAAGCGTTCGCCGAACGGGCGGTGACGATAGCGCACTACTTCGTTGCCGGCGGCATCGCTGATGACGTTGACCGAGCCCAAGTGATCGTTGTGGATCCAATTCACCATGCCGCCGACCTTGCGCGCGATGGTGTGGCCGTTGAGCTGGATATGCTTCGTGACCACGCCGTTCTTCACGTGATAGTTCGGTTTGACGTAGACGTTCATCGTCACGCTGGTGCCAACCTGATGATACTTGACCACGCGTTCGTCGTTCGCATCGTAGAGATAGGATGTGCCGCCGTGAGCCGATGTCAGTCGATTCAATCTGTCCCAACTCAAGTAGATGCCGTTGCGCTTCGATAGGCTGCCATTAGCGTCGTACTCGAACGCGTTCGCGCCTGCGGACGATGCGGCGTGCGGACGCACGGAGGCGATGCCGGGCGCCGGATAGACATAGTTGCCGATGCGCGAGTTGTACGTCAGATTGCCCGAGGGCGAATACGCGAAGGTCTGCGAATGGGCGGCGGTGGACAGATTGGTCGCGCTCGTCAATCGACCGACCGTGTCGTAGCCGTAAGTCCAGCTTTCGTCCGCGAATGGACTCGCGATTGTCTTGATTTTGCCGTCGGCATAGCGTGCGTACGTCAGATTCTGCAGATACGTCAGGTTGGCTTTGTAAGTGGAGATGCTGCCTAGTCTGTAGGCGACATCGTAACCGTAGGCGGTGGTCAAGCCGTTGGCGAAGCGAACGAAATCGACTTTTTCGCCTAATCGGTACATCACCTGATTGACGTATCCAGGAATCGAGGTCGTACGCCCAGCGCTATCGTACTGGATGGGCGCCAGCGGCGTGCCCAGCGTATCGCCGTCCGGGAACGTGGTCCATTTGCGGCGACCGCCCGCATCGTAACCGTAGCGGAACGCATAGGTCACCGCGTTGATCATACGTGTCTCGTTGACCGTTCGTCCGCCGTTGTCGTAGTCGTAGGTGCTGCGGACCCCCGTATAGACATCGTGATCCGATGTCAGACGGCCGATATTGGCGTAACCGGCCCGGATTTCGTCGTAGGTCCAAGTCGCGGCCTGAGGGGTCGCGCCGTTGCAATACGCGTTTCGTTTCTGCAAGCGCAGAAGAGGGTCGTATTCGTAGCAGGTCGCCACATTTTTCGCGTCCGTCTTCATGCGGAGTTTTCCGGTATCGAAATACGCATAACGCATGAGCCCGCGATCAGGATCGTAGCTGCTCAGCTTCCGACCTAAAGAGTCGTAAGTATCCGTCCAGCGGTTGTTCTCGGCATCGTACATCTCGATTCGATTGCCGAGGGTGTCATAGACATACCGCGTCTCGTGCGCGACCGCCGGGTTGTAGACCTTCTGTTCTTTCGAAGTGCGGCCATAGGCGTCGGCGACAATATGAGTGGTTTCGCCGTCGGGAGAGATCACCGTCGTCCGCCAGGGCGCGGTATAGGCGAGCTCGATCGATTTTGCCGGCGTTTTGCCCAGTGCGGCATCGATGATCGCGACGCTTCGGTCGAAACGGTCGTAGTTGAGGTAACTTTCCGACAAGACGCTCTGCCGATGAATGCTAGCGATCTTGCCGCGCGCGTTATAGGTTTTCAGCGTGGTCTCCGTCGAGTCGGTTTGCGTCGAAGTGGAGTGTTGTTCGGCGATTTCCCTTCCGAGGCCGTCCAGATAGCGCTTCGAGAAGCTCGGCGCGCTGCTGCCGTCCGGGTTCGGAAATTCGGCCCGAATGTGCTGCCCATTCAGCGCGGGGTTGACGATGGCGCAGTCGTTAGTGCCGCTCCCCGCTTGGCAATAGCTCATCGCGAGATAATTGCCTTGCGGCATGTCCTTGCGCTTGAGGCGGCAGAACGGGTCGTATTGGATCGATTCGACCACGACGTTGTTGTAGTCGGTTTGGGTCGCCGGCGCCTGACAGGCGAGATTCCAGGTCGTATTCCAAGCCTGCAGCTTCGCGTTCGTCGTCGTCCGTACCAGGGACGGATTGGCGGTGTCGTAGGCGTAAGAGGTTTGATTGCCGATGCCGTCTTTGGTCCACAGCACGGTGCCGTTGCTGTTATAGGCGGTGTGCGTGGAGACGTAGCGATTTTCTTCTTTCAGCCATCGCTTGACGGTGGTCAGGTAGCCGCGGGTCGGGCTGAGGCCGCAGTTCGGCGTCGCAACGCCGCTTTGGTCATAGCAATAGAGCGTCTCTCCGAGCATCGGCGTCGTGTTGTTCGTGCCTTTATAGATGCGTTCCGCCGCGATTTTGTCGACAAGCAGAGTGGGGGATGTCGTGTAGAAATACGAATAAGAGGTGAAACGCTCATCTCCAAGCATGAAGTAATCGCCGTGCTCGATTTTTCCGTACACGTTGCCGAAGACGTCGTACTGGTACTCGGTCGCGCTGTATTCGCATGTCGCGGCGCTGACGCACGCGCCGTTCCGTTCGGGACGCATCTTCCAGACGGTCGTGAGGTCGGCTCGATAAGGCAATGCGTTCGTTCGGATCGCATACTTGTAGTCGGTGATCTCCAAGTAATCCGCGCCGGATAAACGCTGACTGCTCATCAACGTATTCCGCATCGCGGCGTTTTGATGGTACCAATTGCGAACCACCGGGCAGCTCGTCTCCGTCGTCTTGACGACCGCCCCGGAGACGATCGCATGATTCTGGATGCAAGGCAGCGCGATGTTCGCGTAACCGAAGCCGCGGAATTCGCGTTCGGCGCGGTCGTAGTAACCGTTGCCGAAGCGGTAGGTCGTCGTCGCGACGTTGCCGCGGCCGTCGTTCACGGCGATCTGCGCCACCGTGGACATCGGCGGCGGGTTGTTGAGATGGGCGAGACCGTTCTGATTCGAACCCAGATACGCGACGGTCGTGGTCATGCCGTAGCCGTTCGCGATCGACGTCATCAGGCGCGAACCCGACACGGCTTTGACCGGGCGATAGACGCCGTCGCCGAACACGCCGATCACATCGTTCTTGCCGTCGCCCTCTACATCGCCGAACAGCAAGCCGCCGAGCGGTGTCGTCGTCGAGGGGGGCATGTAATTGAAGGTGAGATAGCTGGAATACGCCGAGGTGAACCCGTTGCCGGTCGACAGATGCCAGACATAGTTGGTGTTAGCGCCGATGGTCGTGCCTTGCCGGAACTGCACGTAGTCGGCCTTGCCGTCGCCGTTGATGTCGGCGAACGCCGCGACGCCCGCGCCGCCGATCAGCCCGCATTGGCTTTGCGGCTGGCCGAAGCCGATGCCGTTGGAGAGGTTCCAATAAATGCAGCCATCGGTGTTCTTGACCACGTAGTCGGCTTTGCCGTCGCCGTTGATATCGGCCATGGTGCGCAGGAAGCTGCCCTGCGTGTGCATGCCCGCCTGGCTTTTGCCGGCCATGAACGTGCCGGTTTTCGGATCGAACAGATTCCAATAGTGGTTCCCATCGTTGTTCTTCGCGTTGTAATCGAGCGCGCCGTCGCCGTTCACGTCCGCCCACCAGCGATAGGCGCCTAACCCGTGGATACCCGAGCAAATATCCTTGCGCGGCCCGAAACCCGTCGCCCCGCCGAGCGTGTACACGAAACACGGCGTACCGGCGCTGATCGCATGCGTAACGTAGTCGGCGTAACCATCGCCGTTGAGATCGATCACCCACGTCGCGGCGGTGTTGCCGATGCCGATACCGATGTTTTGCGTGACCCCGGGCGCGAAGGAAAACCGTCCTTGCGACAAGTTGTAGTGGATATTGTCGTCGCTGGTTTTGGTGACGTAGTCGGCGCGCCCGTCGCCGTTGATATCGGCCATCCAGCGCAAGGTGCCGTTGCCGTGGATGCCGGCGGATTGCGACAGCATGCCGTCCCATCCGCCGCCGTTGGATCGGGACCAGTACAAAGTGTTGCCGCTGTCTTTGCGCACGAGGTCCATGCGGCCGTCGCCGTCGATGTCCGCGAGCCAGCGCTGCGAGCCGAGCGTCGCCAGTCCGCTCGCGCCGACGCTGACGGCCGGATAGCCGGGGCCGTTGGCGGCGCCCTGCAGGCCGACGCTATCGCCCTGCCAACCGAAGGTGGTGGCCGGCAGCGTCGAGCCGCTCGCGATGGCTCCGCTGGCGTCGTAGGTCAGATCCGAGCCGTACTCTTGCACCCCGGTGAGCATCGAGACACCGGTGTATTCCACGTTGTTCCGGTACGTCAGCTTGTAGCCGCGGCGCACATAGCCGTGCGATTGCACCACGATCTGCGACATGCGCAGCCCGACGGTCTGCAGGGTGGTCGAACCGACCGCGGACTGGATCGGGTCCGGGCGCGCTTCGTATCGGAACGTGATGCGATGGCCGCTGAAGGGGCCGTAGGCGATCGACAGCAGATAGGGATGATCGGTGACCGAACTGATATTGCCCCAGGAATAATCGGTCTGCGCGCCTTTCCTATTCACCTCGGCGAAGACCACCCAGACCCGTGCGGGGTTGGTCAGTGATTTGAGGAAAATCGTGTTGCCGTTCTTTTGGTGGATGCGCCACTCGTTGGTGGTCGCGGCGTACGTGATGCGTTCGAAGTTCTCGGCTTTCGCGAAATGCGTGCCGCCGTAAGCGCAACTCACGCTGACGTTCGCGGTCGTGCAGGGGACGAGTTCCTGACCGTCGAGATAGAACACATCGCCGACGTCGTACCGAGGCACGCCTTTGCGCGCGCTGAAGCGTTCGATTTTGCGCAGGCCGGCCAAACTCCATCCCATGCCCAACACGCCGTTGCCGCCGCTGGAGCTGTACTCCAGCGAGAGCGACGGTTCCGCGTCGAGGTACGTCGGCGCCGGGATCGGGATCGAATGGCGGAAATCCGCCGTTTCGGTGTTTTTGGCCTGCCATCCGAAGCCGTAGCTTTCCCCGAGAGGCGGGATGTCGCTTTCGTATGCGGCGGCGGAGGCGACGGAGAACAGAGCGAAGACGCAAACGATCCAGCGTTTGAGCGAAGCGGACGGGGCGATCATGGCGAACCTCGGAGGGACGCGATCCGGCGTATTCCGGTCGCCGCATCATCGTGAAAATCGCCGATGGCTCCTATCGCCCGAAAGAGTGATTTTGAGGGCGCGCGACGAGACGCCGCGGGTGCGCTGGCGCCGAGGTTTCAGACCAAGCCTTGCGTCTGCGCGCGCGCCAGCGCGGACGTGCGGTTGCCTGCGCCGAGCTTCCGAAACAAGTGCGCGACGTGCGTCTTGACCGTATTGAGCGAGATGTTGAGCTCGCGCGCGATCTGTTCGTTGGTCTTCCCGGCCTTGATCGCGAACAGCACGCGCAGCTCGGCGGCGGTGACCGGCGAAGTCGGATGCTCGTCCGCGACCAACCGCGTCAGCGGGTCGTCGTGGCGCAAGACATGATCGATGGTGGCGTATAGCTCGGCGCGCGAGCAGGTTTTGAGCAGGAACGCGTCCGCGCCCGCGGCGATGGCGCGCTTCGCGCGCTCGTCGTCGTGGTCGCTGGTGAGCACGATGCACTTGGTCGATGTCGACGCTTTCGCGCGCGCGATCACCTCGACGCCGTCCAACCCGGGAAGATTCAAATCGACGAGCGCCAGTTCGGGACGGCAAGCGTCGATCAGCGCCAATCCCTGCGCGCCGTCCGCCGCTTCGCCGGCGATGCGCAAATCCCGACGCATGGACAGCAGCGCGCGAAGGCCGTCGCGAACGATCAGGTGATCTTCGATCAGGACGACGCTGGCGATCGGGGGTTGGGATCGAGGCATGGCCGTACGTTTCGGGGCGTGGCGGAGGCGCGAGGCTCGAACCGTCGAGCATCGGCCGACGCGGATTCGATGATATACGCTATCGTCGTGCCGCTTCGATACGGGCGACCCGCCTGAACGCGGTGCGTCGCGGGCGAGACGCGGCGACATGCGCGGCCGTCGGGGCGGCCGCACGAGCGCAGCGCCGCCTGCGCGCTTTCCGTGGGTTCGCAGCATGCCTTTCCATCGAACGACGCCCATCCATGCGGACATCGCCGGATTCGCTTCGCGCGACGCGATCGATCGAGCTCGGTTTCGCGTCGCGCCGCGTCGTTGGAGAGGTCTCGCGTTCGCGTGGATGTGCGCGCTGCTCGGGGCCATGGCGATCATGGCCGATGCCGCGGCGAGCGAGTTCGCGAAGCGCTTCCAGTCCGCGCACTGGACCCGCGAGGAGGGGTTGCCGAGCAATACCGTCGTCGACATCGCGCAAACGCCGGATGGGTTTTTGTGGGTCGCGACGCCCGAAGGCCTCGCGCGCTACGACGGCGCACGATTCAAGCTCTTCAATCGAAAGACCTTGCCGATTCTCGAATCCGATATCGTCACCAAACTCGAGGTGGATGCGGAAGGGCGGCTCTGGGTGGCGACGCTCACCGGCGGGGTCTACTGCAAGGACGGCGCAGGATGGCGCCGCATCCCGACGCCGGCCGGCGAGGAATGGGTGCTGATCAATCTCGCGGTGGGCGGTCGCGGCGATGTGTGGGTCGGCGCCAACGCGGGATTGGCGCGGATTCGTCGTACGCCGAACGGCTACGCCTTCGATGCCGACGTCGTCGAGCGCGGCGCGACGATCACGTTCATCGCGACGTCGAGCGACGGTCGCGTGTCGTATATCCGGCGCAGCGGGAAAGGGCTGCGCGAATACGACATCGATCGAGCGGTCGCGCGCGACAGCGCGCTGCCGAACGCCGCGGGCGTTTCTCGCCTGTGGACGACCCGCAGCGGCATCGCCGTATTCGATTGGACGCGCGGCCTGCGCTTGATCGATCGTCGTGGGGGCGTGCGCGACCTCGCGTTCGAGACCGTTCCCGATGTCAGCGATGCGATGTTGGACGATGCGGGAACGGTGTGGCTCGCCACGCTCGATCGCGGGCTGCTCGCGATCACGCCGACCGGCGAAACGATCGCGATGGCGGACGACATCGAGCCTCTCGGCGGCGTCGTGCGCGATGCGTTCCAAGCGGGCGACGGTTCGATTTGGATCGGGACCGATAAGCGCGGATTGATCCGCTTGCGCAAACCGGAGTTCGAATTTTTCGAATTCGCCGACGGCGAACCGTTGGGATACGTGAATGCGGTGATCGAATCCTCCGATGGCCGCATCCACGCGGCCACGGCGCAGGGCGTCGTCGCGTATTCGGCCGCATCGAACGCATTCTTCCGCTCGAATGAACCGAATCTCGCGCGCGATTCGCTGGCGTTCGGCGCGTATCCCGGCAGGGGCTTGGTGGTGTCGCAGCCTGCGCTGAGGCTCGTGGACGTGGCCTCCGGCGAGCGCGTTCCGTTCGATCGCGGCGAATGGCCGCCGAACAGAAATATCCTGGCGTTCTTGCCGCGCACGAACGGCGATGTCGTCGTCGCCACGACGCACGGCGTGGGCGCGATCGGGGACGCGCGTCTGCGATCGTTGGATGCCGGTCTGGGAGGGCCGATGACGATGGCGCTGTTCGAGCGGGCGCCGGACGAGATCTGGGTCGGCAGCGTCGATCGTTTGCGTCTGCTCACGCGTGGGCGATTCGTCGAACATCCGTACGCCGATGCGTTGCGCGGGAAATGGATCAGCGCTTTCGCATCCGCGCCGAACGGCGGGGTTTGGATCGCCACGTACGGCGACGGCGCGTTTCTGGCGCGCGATGGCCGCACGAGGCATTTTCACGAGGGCGCGGGCTTTCCGAGGAACAATCTCAACGGCATGGTGCGCGGGCGCGGCGGTTTTCTGTGGTTCCTGACCAATGCCGGCGTCTATCGCGTCTCCGAAGCGGCGTTGCTGCAGCGCGACGCGCACGCGGTCGCGCCGGTGCCCGCGAAGCGATACGGCCGCGCGCACGGGTTGCTTTACGAAGAGACCAGCGGCGGCCAGCAGCCTTCGGCGGTGCTCGCGCGCGACGGCGCGCTGTGGATCGCGACGTCCGGCGGCGTGGCGCGCATCGACCCGCAGGCGCAGATGCGGATCGGCGCCGCGCCGCGCGTGCACATCGACGACGTGCGGGCGGATGGGGCGTTCGAACGCACGGGCCCGACATCGCTCGCGTTCGCCGAAGGGACGCGAGAAATCGAAATCGACCTCAGCGCGCCCGATTTGATCGACGGCGCGTGGATTCTGCTGCGCCACCGGATTCGCGGGCTCGATGCCGATTGGAAAGTGCTGCGCGACGAAAACACCGTTCACCTCGGCAATCTGCCGCCGGGCGATCACGTCTTGGAGGTGATGGCCAGCAACGACGAAGGGCGGTGGATCGGAAAGATCGAAACGGCGACGCTCCGCATCTCGCCGTTTTTCTACCAGACACTGTGGTTCAAGGCGCTGCTGATCGCGTCGATCGCCGCAGCGCTGTACGGGTTCCATCGTATGCGGCTTTCGATGCTCCAATCGCGCTATGCGGTGATGGAAGAGCGCGCCAGAATCGCGGCCGAGCTGCACGACGGCATCGCCCAGGGGTTCTCCGGCATCGCGCTGCAGATCGAGGCGGCGTTGGCGGACGACGGCGTGCCCGAGGACTCCGCGCAGCGCATGCGTCGCGCCAAGACGCTCGCGATCTCGAGCATGGACGATATCCGACGTTCGGTGCGGCTGCTGTCCGACGAGACCGACGGCGGCGCGGGCGCGATCGAACGCGTGCGCGCCGCGCTGCGCGAATCCCCGGTGCCGGACGATGTGAACGTCGCGTTCGAGCAGACGGGCGTGCCCTTCGATGTACCCGAACGCGTTCTGCATCATCTCGATCGCATCGTCAGGCAGGCGGTGGCCAATGCGGTGGAGCACGCTTCCCCGCGACGGATCCGGGTCGCGCTGGCGTTCGATCCCGGGCGGCTGCGGCTCACGATCGAAGACGACGGGAACGGCGGCGCCGGACATCCCGCGCCGTCCGCGCCGTCGCGCGGGTTCGGCAGCGTCTCGCTGCAAAAACGCGCGGATGCGATCGGCGCCGCGCTCGCCGTCGTCTCCCGGCGCAATCGCGGCACGGTCGTGACGCTGACCTTGCGCCGCCGCGGTCTGCGCGGTTGGCTGCAGCGGTGGATGGCGGCGCGGCGCGCGGCGGACGACGCGAAAAACGCGTCGAGCGAGGTATGATCGGCGCGGGCGCGAACGAGACGGAGCTGCAGTCGATGAAGATGGTGATGGCCGTGATCAAGCCGTTCAAATTGGACGATGTGCGCGAGGCGCTGGCCGACGCTGGCGTCGCCGGCATCACCGCCACCGAGGTCAAAGGCTTCGGCCGCCAGAAGGGCCATACCGAGCTGTACCGCGGGGCCGAGTACGTGGTCGATTTCTTGCCCAAGATCAAACTCGAAGTCGCGGTCGCCGACGAGCAGGTGGAAACGGTCGTCGAAGCGATCATGCGCTCCGCCGGCACCGGGAAGATCGGCGACGGCAAGATCTTCGTCTGGGATTTGGAGAAAGTGGTGCGGATCCGCACCGGGGAATTGGATGCCGATGCGCTGTAGCGCGCACGTCGGTCGGCCGCGTTTCGGGAGACGGTGACCGCCATCGCATTCGATTCGCGTTTTCAGCCGAAAAGAGACCGTTTTTCCGAACGGTCGTGTTAACGATGGAATCGGAGCGCACCCCCGGCGCTCGCGACGAAGAGGAGAGAGACATGTCGCGATCGAATCGAGTATTGGCCTTAGCGCTGTTCGTCGGGGCCGCTCTGGCCTCCGGATGCTCCACGTTTCGCGGGGCGCCCGCCGTGCCGGTCGAGCGTCGGTTGGTCGAGAACAAAGCGTTCGTCGACGTCGAAGCGGAAATGAAAACGCTGGCGACCACCCAGAACAAGAACGCGCGCGACGCGTCGATCCGCAAGCTGATGGCGTTGATCGACATTCGCTACCTGCATTTCCGCAACGATATCGTGTCCAATCGCAAGCACACGAAATCCGCCTCGAACGCGCTGCTGCTGGCGACCGACATCGCCGCGACGCTCACCGAAAGCACGGGCGTCAAGGACAATTACATCGCGCTGTCGGCGTTGATCCGCGGCGGCGATACGATCTACGACAAGGATTACCTTTTCGACCGCACCATCGATGCGCTGGTCGCGCAGATGGACGCGAATCGGAAAGCGAAGCAGGTCGAGCTGTATCGGCGCATGCTGCAATCGGTCGAGCAGTATCCGGCGCAGGCGGCGATCGCCGACGTGTTCGATTACTACTACACCGGCACGCTCAACGGCGCCTTGATCGGCGTGCAGCAATCGGCCGCGGAGCAGGAAAAGAAGAGCGAGCAGGAATTGCTCAGAATCCCCACGCTGGAGGAAATCGAAGTCCTGCGTTCGGATACCCGCAAGATCGCCGATTTCGTCGGCGGATTGCGCAGCGAGGACGATCTTCTGAAACTGCGCGGTTTTTTGGCGGACGAGGGCGTCGACATGAGCGAATTCGCCGCCGCCGCGACGCTGGAACAACGGCAGATCGCCGTGTTGCACGGTTTCACCGCGCTGCGGGACGACAAGCCGAAGTTCCAGCAGTTTTCCGAGCTGCAGAAAGCGCTGAAAACCGTCGGTTTTTCCCTGAATTGATCGCCCCGGACGTCTCTTAACCGGTGTCTCGTGGAGGACGCATGAGCAAGCTGAAGCTGCCGAAGCACCTGGATTTCGATCGGATCACGCGCGCGATCATGGGCAAGGAAGCGCTCGGGCTGGTCTTCAAGAACAGCGTCGTCAAGGACGACGCGCAAGACAGCGAAAGCTACAACGCGGTCAGCTTCGGGTTCCATCCCCAAGGCATCGACCCGCCGCCGTGCCTGGTTCGCGCGGCGTCCGACCCCGCGCCGGAGAATCACGACATCGCCTGGGAAGGGCTGATGCTGGTGGAGAATCGAACCCGCAAAGCGGTGCTCTGGCGCGCGAGAGGCTGAGCGCAGCGATCGCGCGAGAGGCGACTGGTCCGACCACCGCCGGTGCGAAGAAGGCGAGACGCTTCGACCGAAGCCGATGCGAGCCGATGCCGGCGGCGGCGATGCGCGTCAGCGCTCGAAAGACGGCGCGCGACGTGCGCCGGTCTCGGAAGCGGAAGCGCCGTCGCGTCCGATCGCCTCCCACCGCCGCATACGCTCGCGACGTTCCGCGCGCGAAACGAAGAGCGTGTACACGCCGAGCGCGCCGAACCAGCAGATCGCGGCGGTCCAGACGTCGTGCGACAGGAAATGCGCGCCGCGCAGTTGCTGCCCGAGGCCGAACACGAGACCGGCGATGGCGCCGACGGCGAGCCCGCGACGGCGCCATTGCGGTTTGGTCATCGCGAAGAAGAAATACAGCGCCATCCATGCGTAGCCGCCGCTGGCGTGCCCGGCGGGGAAACACGAGGCGTGCGGCAATGAGGTCGATCGCGCCTCGAACAGGGAGAGATAAGGACGCACGCCGCCGAGGCCGTCGATGTCCCAGGGGCAGTCCATGTTCGACCACGATTTAACCCACGACACCGCCAGCGTGGTCAGCAACACCGACAGCGCGAGATAGCCCAGGGGCGCGCGCCACGCGGCGTAGGCGTCGCGGCGCATCGCGACGGCCCACGCCACCGCCACGCCCAGCCACGCGGCGATGCTGGCGTTGCGGCCGACCCGATGGATCAGCGTTTCGGTCACGAACCAATGCTTCAGCAGCCAGCGGTAGCCCTGCCAGTCGTACACGGCGCGCGCGATGCGCCAGTCCAGCGCGAAGGTTTCGATGGCGACGACGGCGACCGCGAACAGGGCCAGGGGGAGCCACAGGTGCCGGTAGCGGAATCGCGCGGCGTCGCTTTCCGAAGGTCGCGTCGGGACCAAGCGCAGCGCGCCGCCGCGGGCGCGTCTGGACGATCGCGATGGCGAATGGGCCGGCGACGGCATACGAACGGTTCCCCTGACGATAGGGGAGCCGTTTTAGACGCGAAGACTTAACCCGGCATGAGGCGAATGTTGCGATCGCGTTACGGCGCGCGACGGCGGTCTCATTCGCCCAGCGCGGCGGCCACGAACGGCGGGTACACCAACGCGCCGCGGTGGATATCGGCGCTGTAGTACAGCGTCTCGAAGGATTTGCCGCGGGCGTCGGTTTCGCGGAAGTCGAATCCGCCGGACTTCCTTGCCAGGGTCGCGCTCCACCAGCCGGTGGGGTAGCACGGCTGCGGGAAGGGCAGGGTGCGGAACGCCGCGAAACCGGCCTTCGCCATTTCGCCGCGCATTTCCTGGATCAGATCGAGCAGCACCAGCGGCGATTCCGACTGCTGCACCAGAATGCCGTCGTCCTTGAGCGCGCGGAAGCAGCTTTCGTAGAAGGCCTTGTTGAACAAGCCCTCGGCCGGGCCGACCGGGTCGGTCGAATCGACGATCACGATGTCCAGGCTGCCCGGGGCGCGGTTCGCCATGTAGGCGATGCCGTCGTCGAACATCAGCGTCGCGCGCGGGTCGCCGTTGCGCTCGCACAGTTCCGGGAACCATTTTTCCGACATCCGCGTGACCTGTTCGTCGATGTCGCACTGCACGGCGCTTTCCACGCCGGGGTGCTTGAGCACTTCGCGCAGCGTGCCGCAGTCGCCGCCGCCGATGATCGCCACCTGTTTCGGGTTCGGGTGCGTGAACAGCGCCGGGTGCGACATCATTTCGTGATAGAGGAAATTGTCGCGCGCGGTCAGCATCATCGCGCCGTCGATCAGCATCAGATTGCCCCAGTCGGTGCTCTCGTAGATTTCGATCTTCTGGAACGGCGATTGCACCTCGTCCAGCTTGCGGACGATGCGATAGCCGATGGCCGAACCGGCGGGCTCGAAGTTC
Organism: Lysobacter sp.; assembly: GCA_008015835.1. Taxonomy (GTDB): domain Bacteria; phylum Pseudomonadota; class Gammaproteobacteria; order Xanthomonadales; family Xanthomonadaceae; genus Lysobacter_I. The sequence continues at coordinate 372,634 of SSGH01000007.1, read as the reverse complement.
TCGTAGTGCCAGGAAGTCGCGGTCATGGCGGCGGGTCCGAAGGGCGATGAGGGGGCGGCATTGTACCGGAGCGCGCCGCGAGGCCCTAGGATGTCGCCCCGGGAGGACCGCATGGCGAACACTTCGGAACAACGGCGTTATCGCGCGCTGATCGAGCGCCTCGCGGCCGACGCGAAAGCGGCGCCGCGGGCGTATCGGATGCGCGTGGCCTTGCTCGCGGGCGTGGGCTACGGCGTGTTGGCCACGCTGTTGTTGGTGGGGTTGGGATTGCCGATCGGCATCGCGGCGGCGCTGTGGGCCACGGGTCGCGGCTTCGACGGGTGGGCGGTGTACGTGTTGCTGCCGCAGACCGTGTTCGCGGCGATGTTGGTGCGTGCGCTGTGGCTGCGTTTCGAGCCGCCGCGCGGCTACCGCCTATCGCCCGAGGAGGCGCCGGAATTGGCGAACGAAATCGAGCGATTGCGCCTGGCGGCCGGCGCGCCCGCGCTGGACGAGGTGGTGATCGACAGCGATCTGAACGCGGGCGCCGCCAGCATGCCGAAATGGCTGGGCTTATTCGGCCATCGGCACACGCTGGTGATCGGATTGCCGCTGCTGCGCGCGCTGGATCGCGAGGAGCTCTCGGCGGTGCTCGCGCACGAATTCGGCCATTTTCGCGGCGGCCACGGCCGCTTTTCCGCGTGGATCTACCGGCTGCGGCTCAGTTGGTTTCGCTTCGCCGATGCGCTCGCGGGCAGCGGCACGTTCGCGTTCGCGCTGCTGCCGTTCTTTCGCTGGTACGCGCCGTATTTCAGCGCCTACAGTTTCGTGCTGGCGCGCGAGGACGAATACGAAGCCGACGCCGTCAGCGCGCGTTTGGTCGGCGAGGCGGCGCGGGTGTCGGCGCTGATGCGCGTGGAGCATACGGCGCAGCATTTGAAGCGCCGATTCTTTCCGCAGATGCAGGCGCGCATGCGTTCGCAGCCGCAGCCTTCGCCGGCGTACAACGCGCTGCTGGCGGCGGCGCTGCGCGAGACGCCGCCGGTGGATGCGGCGCGCTTGCTGACCGCCGCCGCGCGCGAGAACGATCTGGAGGACACCCATCCGACGCTGCCGCAGCGCGTGGGCGCAGTGAGCGGGGACGCCCAGGGTGCGACGATGGGCGCGACAACGAGCGCAACAACGATCTCGATAGGGGCCGCAACGCCGACGCTGCGCGAACAAGGCGTCGCCGCGATCGCGCTGTTGGGCGAATCGCTGGCGAAGATCGAGCGTCGCTTGGACGAGATCTGGCGCGAGGATATGCGCGCGCCGTGGGCCGCGGCCTACGCTGCCGCCGCGGCGGAGCGCGAGCGCTTGGACGCGATCGAGCGCCGCGGCGAATGGAGCGTCGAAGAGCGCCTGGAGCACGCGCGCTTGGTCGAACGTCTGCGGCCCGACTACGACGCGACGCCGCTGTACCGACGCGCGCTCGAAGCGGCGCCCGATCGCGCCGCCGGCTGGGTCCGGCTCGGCGCGCTGCGGATCGATCGCGACGACCCCGGCGGCGCCGACGATCTGCGCCGCGCCATGCGCTTGGACGCCGGCACGATTCGGCCGATTTTCGAGCGACTCGACGCATTCCAACGCGACGCGACGCTCGCGCCGGAGACCGCCGCGGCGATCGCCGCCCTGCGCGAGGAGTTCGCGTCGCAGGCGGCGTCGCTGATCGCTCGCGACGGCGTGGACGAGGACGATGCGTTCCTGGCGCACGCGCTCGACGAGACCGAGGCGGCGGCGCTGCGCGAAGCGCTGGCGCGGATCCCGCAGGTCGGCGCGGCGTGGTTGGTGCGCAAACGCTTGGCGCTGGCCGACGAGCCGGCGCACTTCACGCTGCTGGTGACGTGGCGCGGTTCGGTCGCCAGCGAGGACGCCGGTCTGAAACGCATCGTCGCCGCATGGCCGCTGCCCGCCAGCGTCACCGTCTTCGGCGACAGCGGCCAGCGCGCGCTCGCCAAGCGCATGCGCGAGGCCTGTCCAGAGGCGATTTACCGCAAAGGCCGCTGAACGCCCCCGCCGGGAAGGCAGGCCCTACAATGCGCGTCCCGTTCAACCCGCCGGACCCCCGCCCATGACCGCTTGGTCGATCGACCTCGCCCGCAAAACGTACTCGATTCCGCACTGGGCCGAGGGCTATTTCGACGTCGACGCCGCGGGCCGCATCCGCGTGCAGCCGCGCGGCGCGCAAGGGCCAGGCGCGGCGTTGCCGGAGATCGTCGACGCGGCGCTGGCGCAGGGCGCGAAGCTGCCGCTGTTGCTGCGCTTCCCCGACATTCTCGGCGACCGCCTGGGTAAGCTGCAGGCGGCGTTCGCGCAGGCGCAGGCCGAGTGGGACTACGCCGGCGGCTACACCGCGGTGTATCCGATCAAGGTCAATCAGCATGCCGGCGTCGCCGGCACCTTGGCCTCGCACGCGGGCGAAGGCTTCGGCCTGGAAGCCGGCAGCAAGCCGGAATTGATGGCGGTGCTGGCGCTGAGCCGCCCCGGCGGTTTGATCGTCTGCAACGGCTACAAGGACCGCGAATACATCCGCTTGGCGCTGATCGGGCGCAAGCTCGGCATGGAAACCTTCATCGTCGTCGAGAAGCCGTCGGAACTGCCGTTGGTGATGGAAGAGGCCAAAGCCCTCGGCGTGACGCCAGGCCTCGGCGTGCGCATGCGTTTGGCCTCGCTCGGCGCCGGCAAATGGCAGAACAGCGGCGGCGACAAAGCGAAATTCGGCCTCTCGCCGCGGCAAGTGCTGGATTTGTGGAAGTCGTTGCGCGACAGCGGCATGAGCGACTGCTTGGGCCTGCTGCATTTCCACATGGGTTCGCAGATCAGCAACGTGCGCGACATCGCCAACGGTATGCGCGAAGCGACGCGTTATTTCGTCGAGCTGTCCAAACTGGGCGCGAAGATCAGCCACGTCGACGTCGGCGGCGGCCTCGGCATCGATTACGAAGGCACGCGTTCGCGCAGCTACTGCTCGATCAACTACGGCATCGGCCAGTACGCGTCCAGCATCGTGCAGCCGCTGGCGGAGGCGTGCGAAGCGCACGGCTTCGCGCCGCCGCGCATCGTCACCGAATGCGGCCGTGCGATGACCGCGCATCACGCCGTGCTGGTGACCAACGTGTCCGAAGTGGAGCGCGCGCCGGAAGGCCGCGTGCCGCCCGCGCACGACGACGAAGCCGCGACGATCCGCCACCTGCGCGAGATTTACGCCGAGATCGATACGCGCCCGGCGGTGGAGCTGTTCCACGAAGCGCAGCATCATCACAGCGAAGGCTTGTCGCTGTACGCGTTGGGCCAACTGGATTTGGTCGCGCGCGCGCGTCTGGACGACCTGTTCTACGCCATCGCGCATGCGGTGCGCGCGCGGCTGACCTACGACGAGAAAAGCCACCGCGATTTGCTCGACGAGCTCAACGAGCGATTGGTCGACAAATACTTCGTCAATTTCAGTCTGTTCGAATCGATGCCGGACGTGTGGGCGATCGATCAGGTGTTCCCGATCGTGCCGATCGAGCGCCTGGACGAAAAACCCGAGCGTCGCGGCGTGATCGCCGACCTCACCTGCGATTCCGACGGCAAGATCGACACCTACGTCGAGAACGAAGACCTCGATAGCTCCCTGCCGCTGCACGCGCCGCGCCCGGGCGAACGCTATCGCCTCGGGTTCTTTCTCGTCGGCGCGTATCAGGAAATCCTCGGCGACATCCACAACCTGTTCGGCGACACCGATGCGGTGGAAGTGCGCGTGGACGAGCGGGAAGACCGCGGGTTCAAACTCGCGCAGCAGCGTCGCGGCGACACCACCGACGTGATGCTGGATTACGTCGGCTACAAGGTCGACGACCTGCGTCGGATCTATCGCGCGAAAGTCGGCGCCGTGGAGCTGAGCAAAGGCGACGCGACGCGGCTGAACGAGGCGCTGGAAAACGGCTTGACTGCGTACACGTATCTGAACGACGAACCGGCGGTCTGATCGCCGCGGCGCATGCGTCGCGAACTGTGACTGAACTGGCGTTCTCGGGCGTCGAATCGACCTATGGTGATCGGCCAGGGGGCGCGCCGCGCGGACGCGACGTTCGCGCGGAGATCCAGTCGATTTCGCAATCAACGGAGGATGACGCCATGACATCGAAATGGTTGATCGGGGCCGCGACCGCGGCGTTCGCGTTCGGGTCCGGCATCGCGTTCGAGACGACGGCCACGGGCGGTTGCGCGCCTTGCCGCGCCGCGTGCAAAGCCGCCTACGACAAATGCCTGGCGTCCGGAAAACCGGCATCGACATGCTCGAGTCAATACACCGCGTGTCGCGCGGATTGCGCCTGCTGAGCGCGTAGGGCGCGGAGCGTTCGCTGGTTCGTACCGCGCGTCGCTCGTAACCGGCGGGCGAAGGGGAACGATGCGTCGCGACGCGTCGATCGTTTCGCGCGTCGCTGCGATTCAGCCGACGCGCGTCGCGCGCGTTCGCAAGGATTGCGTTTGCGACGACTGCATTCGCGATACGTCGCAGGGATGAGCCGATCGAGCAGGCTTGCCCGCGTCGGCACCGCGGCGTTAGTGTGGCCTCGCCCGATTCCGGGCTTACAAGGAGCGTACCCATGAACCTGAAGCGTTTATCCCTGATGTCGGCCGCCGTCTTCGCCTTCGGTTTCGCGATTTCGGCGAGCGCCTTCCAACCCTCGGCGGTCGGTTGTCTGACCTGCCACGATCGTTGCGATGCGGCGTTCGATGCCTGTTTGGCCGCCGGCACGTCTTATGCGACCTGCTCTTCGCGCGCGCGGCTGTGTCACCGCGGCTGCGGTTGCCCGATTCCCTGATCGAACGGTCTCGGCGTCGCCAAAACGCAGGCCGGGATTCCGGCCTGCGTTTTTTTGCGCATCGATATCGACGAAGCGCTCGAATGCGCCGAGCGAAACGACGCGCCGCGCGGTTGCGGCGGTGACAGTTCGGCGTTGGGGTCGTGCGAGACGCGCGGGTTACGATGGCGCGAGACGGCTCGGGAGCCGGCAGAGATCGCCTTGAACGACACGACCATCGCATCGCACGGCAGCGCATCGAACGACTCCGGCGCGCCGACGTCATTGAACCACCGCCGCATGCCTGGATTGGATTCGCTGCGGGCGATCGCCGTGGTATGGACGATGTTGTTCCACTCCTTTCTCGTCGGCGGGCTGGGCGAGGATTGGCGCTGGGCGCAGCGCTACGGCTGGATGGGCGTGGATTTGTTCTTCGTCCTCAGCGGATTTTTGATCGGCGCGCAGGTGCTGGCGCCGTTGGTGCGCGGCGAGCGCTTTTCCTTCGGCGACTTCTATCTTCGCCGCGCGTTCCGCATTCTTCCGGCGTTCTGGGCGGTGTTGGCGCTGTATCTGCTGTGGCCGGATTTCGCCGAAGCGCCGGGGATGGAGCCGTGGTGGAAATTCGCGCTCTTCTTCGTGAACGTCTCCATCGACTACGACCGCAACGCCGCGTTTTCGCACGCGTGGTCGCTGTGCGTGGAAGAACACTTCTATCTGCTCTTTCCGATGCTGGCGTTGGGATTCGCGCGACTGCGCTCCCGCGCCGCGCTCGTGGCGTTCTGCGTCGCGCTGGTGGTGGGCGGGATCGCGCTGCGCACCGCGATCTGGCTGCACTTCGACGCATTGGCGCCGGATCGCAATTGGTTCGTCGAAAATATTTACTATCCGACTTGGAATCGGCTCGACGGCTTGCTCGCCGGCGTTTCGCTCGCGGTGGTGAAGACGTATCGGCCCGCGCTGTGGGCGCGGCTCGGCGCGCGCGCGAACGTCGCGTTCATGATCGGCCTCGCGGGCATGGCGCTATCGTTCTGGCTGTTCCGCGAACGCGCGGGCCTGCTCGGCAACAGCATCGGTTGGCCGGTGCTGTCGGCGTCGCTGGCGGCGTTGGTGTTCGCCGGTGCGCAGACGAAGGGTTGGATCGGCCATCGCGCGGTGCCCGGCGCGGCGTGGGTCGCGGCGATCTCCTACAGCTTGTATCTGATCCATAAGCCGATCTACGGCTTGGTCGAGATCCATTTAGGCGAAGCCTTGGACGGCCGCGGCTTCGTCGCGTTCGCGACGTATGGCGCAGCGTCGTTATTCGCCGCCGCGGTGTTGCACTACGCCGTCGAGCGACCGGGATTGCGGCTGCGCGACGCCTTATCGCGCGTTCGCGTCGCGCGCGCGGACGATCATCCTTCGCGCGCGACCTGAAACCCCGCGAACGATTGCCGCACCGGCATCAATTCGATGCGATTGACGTTGAGGTGCGGCGGCAGAGTCGCCACCCAGAACAAGGTCTCGGCGATGTCCTCGGCGGTCATCGGTTCCGCGCCTTTGTACAGCGTGTCCGATGCGGTTTGGTCGCCGCCGGTGCGTACGAGAGTGAATTCGGTTTCCGCCATGCCGGGTTCGAGGCTGGTCACGCGCACGCCGGTGCCGTGCAGGTCGCAGCGAAGATCGAGCGAGAACTGCGAGACGAACGCCTTGGTGCCTGCGTACACATTCCCGCCGGTGTACGGATAGGTGCCGGCGACCGAGCCGATGTTTAGGATCGCGCCCTTGCGTTCGATCAGCCGCGGCAGCAGCAGATAGGTCATCGTCGCCAGCGCGGTGACGTTGGTGTCGATCATTTGTTTCCACTGCGCCAAATCCGCGCGCTGCGCGGGCGCGGTGCCGAGCGCCAGGCCGGCGTTGTTGACCAGCGCGTCGATGTCGCGAAAACCATCGGGCAAGGCGTCGATCGCGGCGCGCATCGCGGCCTCGTCTCGCATGTCGAACGCGGCGGTGTGCAGACGCTCGCGGCCGAGCGCATCGGCCAGCGCATCGAGCCGTTCCGCGCGGCGTCCGGTGGCGATCACGCGCCAACCCGCGCCGTGAAACCGTTCGACGGCGGCGCGCCCGAAACCGGAGGTCGCGCCGGTGATGAGAATCGTCTTGGTCATGGGCGGGCACGCCGTCGCGGTCGATGCCGCGATTGTATGCGAGCGGCGCATCGTCGCGCGCCGTTGAGCGGCACCCGCTCGACGCAGCGCGATACCCGGCCCGCGCGTCGCGTCAGTCGGTATCGGTGGGCCGCGCGTGCGCGGCGTCGCCGTGCGGCGCGCAGCAGGCGTCGTCCTCGGGCGTCGGCGCGTCCGCATCCGTCGCGCACGCGGGCTTACGTCGGCCCGCGCATTTGCCGGCGTGCGCCTTGCGTTTGCGCGCGCTGCCGGTTTTGCCGCGCGTGCGCGCTTTGTTGGCGCGATGTTTTTCCAGCATGTCCTCGGCGAGCAGGATGTCCTCGGACAGAATCCCCGCCGCCTTGGCGATCGCGATGCGCGCCTCGGCTTTGTTCTCGTCGGGGTTGGCCAGCAGCAGTTCGCGGATCGCTTCGCGCAGCGCTTTCTCGGCGTTGCGCTTGAGCGTGAGATTCTCGCCCTGCTTGAACAGGCCGAGCAGCGCGTCCACGACCGGTTTGATCAATGCGGCTTCGATCGGCGGCATCGCAGGCCTCCTTGCGTGCGTGTCCGGGAAGCACAGCATGCGCGAGGGGCGTCTCAGAAAACGCGATCCGACCGGCGCTTCCGCGCGTTATCGAGGCGGCGAAGACGGTGCCGAAGATGCGGCATCGGCATCGAGGCGTTCGTGCAGAGCGATCGCTTGTTCGATCAACGCTTGGCAAATCGGCGGCGCGCTGCCGCACATGATGTCGAGGCCGGGCACCCACTCGCCGTTCCGCTCGATCGGCGCGAACAGCACCATCGACGGGTGCGCTGGATGCTGTGCGGGCGTGAAAAGCCAACGCGCGCGTTGATCCGGTACGTCGAAAACCGTCCAACCGTCGACGTCGGTCTTACGAGCGTCCATGCGGGCGGCTAACGCGGCGCGCGCCGTATCGACGTTGGGGTAGGGAATGCGCCCGACCGGCGCGCCCGGATGCGGTAAACCGCGTCCGTCTTCGCTCTTCGCCACCGCGTTGACCTCGTGCCGAGTCAATTCGAAGGCGTCGCCGGGTTTGGCGCGGTACCAGATCAGGAATTCGGTGTGCTGCGCGAGTTCGGCGTAATCGCTGACGTAGTCGACGGCGACGTAAAGCCCCGGTCGCGGCGAATCGGGCGGATCCAGGTACCACGTGACCGCGACGCGATCGCGGCGGCGTAGCGCGCCCCACGCGTCTCGCCTGCGGCGTTCGTCTCGACGCCACGCGTCGAACGGAATCATGGCGCGCAGTTCGGCCGTATACAGCGCGTAGGCTTCGGCGTATTCGCCGCCGTCCAGGTGTTCGAAATACGCGGCGCTCAATCGCTGAATGCGATCGGCCTCTTCGGCGGGCGGGGAATACTCGCTCGCGATCGCGCTCGAAGAGAGCGCCCCGAACGACAACGCGGCCGAGATCGCGAACATCCACAAAGACAGGAGTGTGCGGGTTCGGAGCATCGCGCGGGCTCTCGTTCACTTCACCTTGATCGCCATCGCCGGCAATCCGCCGCCGGCGAGTTTGCGTTTGGCGTCGGCCAGTTCGGTCGCGCTGCCGTAGGGCCCCATGCGCACGCGGTAAACGGTGTTGCCTTTGATCTGCGCCGATTCCACGCGCGCGCTGAGGCCGAGGAACGCGATCTTCGCTTTCAGCGCTTCGGCGTCGCCGGAGGCGGCGAAGGCGCCGGCCTGCAGCAGATAGCGCGCATCGGCGGCATTGGCCGATTGCGGGCGCGGATCGGCGGTATCGCGCGCGTCGGGACGCGCGTCGACGGCGGGCGGTGGATCGATCGGCGCATCGATGGGTTTCGGCGCGTCGTCGACGTTGGCGGTGGCGCCGTTCTTGGCGTCGTCGTTCTTCGCGGCGTCGGCCGCGGCCTTTTCCGCCGCTTCGCGCGCTTTCGCGGCGCGCTCCTCTTCCGCGCGCGCATTCGCGGCCAATTCGGCGTCGCTGAGCGGCTGTTCTTCGCCGGAGAGCATGTTGTAGAACGCGTAGTCCGGCTCTTCGCCCGGCGTCGGCGTCGCTTTCGGCGGGTTGCCCGCATCGGCGTCGGCGACGATGGGTTCGTCGCGATCGGTGGCGTCCAGCGCCGGCGGCTGCGCGTCGGCGTTGGGTTTCGGGCGGAAGAAGCCTTCTTCGCCGCCGATGAATTTCGGCGCGATCAAAAACACGCCGATGCCCAGCGCCAAGCCCAGCACCAACCACGCCCAGGCGGGCATCGCGCCGTTGCCGCCGCCGTTGCGCTTGGCCTGCGATTTATTGCGTTTCGCGGCCATTAGGCGGCGTCCTCGTTCTCGGCGTCGGCGAAGTACATTTCCTCCGGCGCGGACACGCCGAGCAGGGCGAGGCCGTTGGCGAGCACGCGCTGCACCGCGAAGCCCAGCGCGAGGCGGGCGTTACGCGTGTCGGCATCGTCGACCAGGAAAATGTTCGCGTTGTAGTAGCGCTGGAAGGCTTGGGCGAGTTCGACCAAGTAAGTCGCGATCAGGTGCGGTTCGAGATCGACGCCGGCTTGTTCGACGATCTCCGGCCAGCGCGAGAGGTCGATCAACACGTCGCGCACGATGGCGTCGGCGATGTCGATCGGCTGCGACAGACCGGCGTCGAGATCGAACGACAGGCCGCGCTCGGCCATCTTGCGCACGACGCCGAAGGTGCGCGCATGCGACAACTGCACGTAGTACACCGGGTTGTCGAGCGACTGCGAACGCGCCAAGTCGATATCGAACACGAGCTGCGAATCGGGCTTGCGCGCGATCAGGAACCAGCGCACGGCATCAGGGCCGGTTTCGTCGATCAGATCGCGCAGCGTTACATAGCTGCCGGCGCGCTTGGAGATTTTCACTTCCTCGCCGCCGCGCATCACGGTGACCATCTGATGCAGCACGTACTCGGGCCAGTGTTGCGGAATACCGCAGTCCAACGCCTGCAGACCGGCCTTCACGCGCGCTAGCGAGCCATGGTGGTCCGCGCCGAGTTCGGTGATCGCGCGTTCGTAGCCGCGCTGCCATTTCGTGAGGTGGTACGCCACATCCGGCACGAAATAGGTGTAGGTGCCGTCGGACTTGCGCATCACGCGGTCTTTGTCGTCGCCGAAGTCGGTCGACTTCAGCCACAGCGCGCCTTCGTGTTCGTAGGTGTGACCGTGGGCGATCAACTCGCGCACCGCCTCCTCGACTTTACCGTCGGCGTAGAGCGAGGATTCGAGGTAATAGACGTCGAACGACACGCGGAACGCCTCTAAATCGAGATTCTGTTCGCGGCGCAGATACGCCACCGCGAAGCGGCGGATCGCGTCGTAATCGTCGACATCGCGCGCGCCGACCACGACCGCGCCGTCCACGTCGACCGAGGCGCCGTCGAGATAGGCCTGCGCGACATCGGCGATGTAGTCGCCGCGGTACCACTCGTCGGACCAGCCCGCGTCGCCGGGTTTCAGGCCTTTCGCGCGCGCCTGTGTGGAGCGCGCGAGATTTTCGATCTGCACGCCGGCATCGTTGTAGTAGAACTCGCGCTTCACGTTCCAACCGTTGGCGTCGAGTACGCGGGCGATGCAATCGCCGATCGCGGCGGCGCGGCCGTGGCCGACGTGCAGCGGGCCGGTGGGGTTGGCGGAGACGTATTCCACGCCGGCCGTGCGTCCGGCGCCGGAGGCGTTGCGGCCGTACGCCGCGCCCTCGGCGTGGACGCGCCGCAGTTGACGCTGCCATGCGCCGGCGGTCAGACGCACGTTCAAGAACCCCGGGCCGGCGATCTCGATGGCCGCGATGTCCCCGTTCGTCGGCAGCGCGTCGATCAGCGCCTGCGCGACGGCGCGCGGGTTGGATTTCGCGGGGCGCGCCAGCAACATCGCGACGTTGCTGGCGAAATCGCCGTGGCTGCGGTCTCTCGGGCGCTCGACCACGAAGTCGGGGGTGGCCAGATCGGCCGGCAAACCGCCGTTGCGGCGCAGGGTGTCGATGCTCTGTTCGATGAGCGCGCGGAGCTGGGATTTCACGGAGATTTTCGGGCGGTGCGATGGACGGGCATTGTAGCCGAGGCGCCTGGGCAGAATTCGGCGAGAGGGGCGAAAAATAACCCGTCCATGTTCGGGGCTAGCGGCAATCTCGAATACGTTCACGGCATCCACCCCGCTGTCATCCCGAGCCGAAGGCGAGGGACCTGCTTTGACGATTCGGGAAGACACAAGCGTCGAATCGGCCTCAAGAAAGGCGACAGAAAGTCACCGCCTCAGCGATGGTTCGTAGACACGAACCACTCGGCCGCCAAGTCCTCCCAGGTGGGGTTTTGAGATTCGATCAGGCGAACCTTCTTCTCCCGGCGCCAGCCTTTGATTTGTTTTTCTCGCTGAATCGCAGACCTCACGTCCTCCGTCGTTTCGAAGTAAACGAGACGGTCGATTCGATATTTCGAGGTGTGCCCGGGAATGCTGCGGCTCCGGTGTTGGTGCATCCGGCCCACGAGATCGGATGTGATGCCGACGTAGATCGCGCGCGATTTGCTCGATGCGATGTAGACGAAATACAGCGCGGGCGCGGCCATGGCGGGTGTCTCGCGAAAAACAGGTCCCTCACCCGCCTGCGGCGGATTCGGGATGACAGCGAACATAGGCCTGCGCGCCACGCGCTCGCCTGCGCATTCGGATGCGGGAGCGGAGATCTCGCCTCACACCCACCCGCGCGCCGACAGCGAAACCGGTGCGCCGTCGCCGACGATGAAGTGGTCGAGCAGGCGGATTTCCACCAGCGATAGCGCCTGTTTCAGGCGGGCGGTGATGGCGCGGTCGGCGATGCTGGGTTCGGCGTTGCCGCTGGGGTGGTTGTGGCCGACGACGATCGCGCTGGCGTTGTGGGCGAGGGCGCGGCGGACGACCTCGCGCGGATGCACTTCGGCGCCGTCGACGGTGCCGCGGAACAGTTCTTCGAAGGCGATGGCGCGATGGCGGGTATCGAGGAACAGCGCGGCGAACACCTCGTGCGGCAGGCCGCGCAGGCGCTGGGCGAAGTAGCGCCCGGCCGCGAAGGGATCGGTGAGCGCATCGCCGCGCTCCAAGCCTGCGGCCATGTAGCGCGCGCCCAGTTCGAGCGCGGCGGCCAAGCCGCAGGCGCGTGCGGGGCCGATGCCGGGCAGGCGCATCAGTTCGGCGGGGTCGCGTTCGAGCAGTTTGCGCAGCGGCCCGTGATCGGTCAGCAGCCGGCGCGCGCCGGCCACGGCGTCGCTGCCGCGCAGGCCGGAGCCGAGAAACAGCGCCAGCAATTCGGCGTCGGACAAGGTGTTCGGCCCGCGGCGCAGCAGTTTTTCGCGGGGACGTTCGCTTTCGGGCCAATCTCGGATGTGCATATGGGCGAGTCGGTAGCGGAGGGGTGGGCGGACCCGCACCGGCGCCCGCATCGAGGCCATTCCATCGCGCGGCGACGGTGGGCGCCGTCGGGCGACCGCCCGCCATCGGGTAAGCTGTCGCCTGATTTCGCTGTCGGACATTTCTGACCCATGACGCAGTCGCTGGCCGGCCAACGCATCCTGCTGTGTGTGTGCGGGGGCATCGCCGCGTACAAGACCATCGAGTTGGTGCGCCGCCTGCGCGAGGCGGGGGCCGAGGTGCAGGTGGCGATGACCGAGAACGCCAAGCGTTTCGTCGGCGCGACCAGCCTGCAGGCGGTGTCCGGCCGACCGGTGCGCGATTCGCTGTGGGATGCGGCCGCCGAAGCGGCGATGGGGCATATCGAACTGGCGCGCTGGGCCGACCGGGTATTGGTCGCGCCGGCCACCGCCGACATCCTGGCCCGCTTGGCGCACGGTTTCGCCGACGACCTGGTCGGGACCTTATGCCTCGCCACCACCGCGCCGATCGCGGTGGCGCCGGCGATGAACAACCGCATGTGGTTGCACCCCGCGACGCAGGCGAACGTGGCGACGCTCAAGGCGCGCGGCGTGCGCGTGTACGGCCCGGACGACGGCGCGCAGGCCTGCGGCGAAGTCGGTCCGGGGCGCCTGCGCGAGCCGAACGATTTGGTCGCCGACCTCGCCGCGCTCTCCGCCACGAGCGCGCCTGCGCAAGACTTCGCCGGCCTGCGAGTGCTGATCAGCGCCGGGCCGACGTTCGAAGACCTCGATCCTGTCCGTTTCATCGGCAACCGCAGCAGCGGCAAGATGGGGTTCGCCATCGCCGCGGCGGCCGCACGCCGGGGCGCGGACGTGGCCCTGGTCGCCGGCCCGGTGGCGCTGGCGACGCCCGCCGGCGTGCGCCGGATCGACGTGCGCTCGGCCGCACAGATGCGCGATGCGGCATTGGGCGCGCTGCCGGCCGATGTTTACATCGGCGCGGCGGCTGTCGCCGACTACACTCCGCGCACGGTGGCGACCGAGAAGATCAAGAAAACCCAACAACCCGGCGGCGGCGAGACGCTCACCGTCGAGTTGGTGCGCACCGCCGATGTGCTGGCCGAGATCGCCGCGCACGCCCAACGGCCGCGCGTGGTGGTGGGCTTCGCCGCCGAAACCCACGAGGTCGAGCGCTACGCCCGCGACAAGTTGGTGCGCAAGGGCTTGGACCTGGTGGCCGCCAACCGCGTCGGCGTGGCCGGCTGCGGCTTCGAGAGCGAAGACAACGCGTTGACCGTGCTGTCGGCCGATGGCGCGCAAGCGCTGGGGCCGGGGCCGAAGACCGAGTTGGCCGACGCGTTGCTCGACTTGATCCGCGAGCGGCTCGCGGGAGCGTCGGCATGACGCCTTCCGCGGTCTCGTTCTCCGCCCGCGGCTCCGCGATGGCGCGGCGATAACGCGATGTCCGCCGAATTCGCGCTCGACGTGAAGATTCTCGACCCGCGTTTCGGCGCGGACTGGCCGCTGCCGGCCTACGCCACGGATGCCTCCGCGGGCCTGGACCTGCGCGCGGCGCTCGATGCGCCGCTGACGCTGGCGCCGGGCGAGGCGCATCTGGTGCCGTCGGGGCTGGCGATCCACCTGGGCGACCCCGGCCTGTGCGCGGTGATCCTGCCGCGGTCCGGTTTGGGCCATAAGCACGGTATCGTGCTCGGCAACGGCACCGGGCTGATCGACGCCGACTACCAGGGGCCGCTGATGATCAGCGTGTGGAACCGCGGCGCGTCGGCGTTCGTGATCGAACCCGGCGACCGCATCGCGCAACTGGTGGTGCTGCCGATCGTGCGCGCCACGCTGCGCGTGGTGGATACTTTCGCCGACAGCGCCCGCGGAGCGGGCGGCTTCGGTCACACCGGCGTCCGCTGATCGGGCGCCGAGCGGGCGGCGGCGACGCCGCTCGCGAGCGCGCCCGCGCGGCGCGCGCCGCAACAGACGGTCGATGGGCCGTTTTTCGACCACTCGCCGGGGGAACGATCAAATCGCATGAGCAAGACCAACCCGAAAATCGGCCGCGACGCCGTCATGAAATACGCGCAGAAAGCGTTTCTGCCGATGGCGGTGGTGCTCGGTTTGCTCGCGCTGTGGCTGATTTGGACCAGCATCGCGCAGATCATCGACAGTAATCGCCGCAGCGACCTGCAGGCCGCGCGCGATATGGCCGGCCAGTTCGTGCAGCAGGCGCTGACCCAGCAATCCAAGCGCATGAAAGACGGTTTGGCGCAGCCGGCGGTGCAGGCCGCGCTGGAGGCCGGCGATACCGCCTTGGCGGCCAAATTGCTCGGCGCCGCGTGGCCGCAGTTGCAGACCTCGACGATCCTGCCCCCCGACCTCAGCGAGGCCTATGCGCAGTTGCCCAAAAGCGGTTTCGGCCGTTTGGCCGTCGCCGAGGCGGCGCTGTTCGAGAACAAAACGACCCATCGCGTGGTGCGCACCGCGCAGGGCCCGCAACTGGCGCTCGCGGCCCCGGCGCGGGTCGGCGACCGCCTCGTCGGCGTGGCCTACGTCGAAGTGGCGCTGACCGAGCTGACCTCCGGCTTGTCGACGGTCGCGGAAGTGAAAGACAGCTATCTCGCGTTGCGTCAAGGTAACGTGCCGCTGTGGGAACGCGGCGACAAAACCTTCCTCGAGGACGCGGAGCGGTACGGCACCACCCTGCCGCAATCACATTTGCGCATGCTGATGGGCGCGTCGAAGCCGCCGCACGGCGTGTTCGGTTTGGATGCGGTGCCGTCGCTGGTGCTCGCGTTCGTGTGTCTGGGCGTGGTGTACGTGCTCTGGCGCCTGTCGCGCGCACCGCTGACGCTGCAACTGCGCCGTGCGTCGCCGAACGCCGAAACGGCGCCGACGCTCAGCGAGATGGCCGCGCTCGAACCGCCGCCGGAGGCGCCGAAACTGGCGCTAGAAATCAAGGCCCCGCCGCCGCCCCCGCCGGTCTCGATCGACGCCGGCATCTTCCGCGCCTACGACATCCGCGGCGTGGTGGGGCAGAGCCTCGACCCGAACGTCGCCTCGCTGATCGGCCACGCCATCGGCTCGGTCATGCACGACAAAGGCCTGCAGGACATCGTCGTCGGCCGCGACGGGCGT
Source organism: Lysobacter sp. (assembly GCA_008015835.1). Taxonomy (GTDB): domain Bacteria; phylum Pseudomonadota; class Gammaproteobacteria; order Xanthomonadales; family Xanthomonadaceae; genus Lysobacter_I. The sequence continues at coordinate 357,199 of SSGH01000007.1, read as the reverse complement.
TTGTCGGGGCAAGCCATGGTCGACGGCCTGATCGAAGGCCTGCGCAAAGCCGGGCGCAACGTGATCGATATCGGCATGGTGCCGACGCCGGTGGTGTACTTCGGCGCGTATCACCTTCGCACCGGCACCTGCGTGTCGGTGACCGGCAGCCACAATCCGTCGGACTACAACGGCTTCAAGATCGTCATCGGCGGCGAAACCCTGTCCGGCGACGCCATCGTCGACCTCTACAACCGCATCGTCGAGCGCCGGCTGTACGCGTCCGCCAGCTACGGCACCGTCACCAGCCGCGACATCAGCGGCGACTACGTCTACCGCATTTCGACCGACGTGCAGCTCGGTCAGCGGCTGAAGGTGGTGGTCGACGCCGGCAACGGCGTGGCCGGCGAAATCGGGCCGCGGGTGCTGGAAGCGATCGGCGCGGAGGTCGAGGAGCTGTACTGCGAAATCGACGGCAATTTCCCGAACCATCATCCCGACCCGAGCGAGCCGCACAATCTCGAAGACCTGATCAAGATGGTCCAGCGCCGCGGCGCGGACCTCGGCATCGCCTTCGACGGCGACGGCGACCGCCTGGGCGTGGTCACTCGCGACGGCGAAAACATCTACGCGGATCGTCTGCTGATGCTGTTCGCGGCCGACGTGCTGGAGCGCAATCCCGGCGCGGTGATCGTCTACGACGTCAAATGCACCGGACGCTTGCCGTCGCATATTCTGCGCAACGGCGGCAGCCCGCTGATGTGGAAGACCGGGCATTCGCTGATCAAGGCCAAGATGCGCGAAACCGGCGCGGAATTGGCCGGCGAAATGAGCGGGCATTTCTTCTTCGCCGAACGGTGGTACGGCTTCGACGACGGCATCTACGCCGCGGCGCGCCTGCTCGAAATTCTCGCCTCGGCCTACGACTCCCCCGACGAAGTTCTGCGCGCGTTGCCCAAGGGCGTGTCGACGCCGGAGATCAAAGTCCCGGCCCCGAACGGCGACCCGCATGCCTTCGTCGAGCGGTTCCGCGAGATGGCGCACTTCGAAGGCGGGCGCTTGTCGACGATCGATGGCCTGCGCGTGGATTGGCCCGACGGCTGGGGATTGATCCGCGCCTCGAACACCACGCCGGTGTTGGTGATGCGTTTCGACGCCGACGACCAAGCCGCGCTGTCGCGCATCGAAGGCGCGTTCCGCACGCAATTGCTGGCGTTGAAGCCCGACTTGCTGTTGCCGTTCTGAGGGCGGGGTCGGTCGCGCCGCGCCGAAACGCGCGGCGGATCACGCCGCGCGGCAAGGTCCGTGCGGCGACTCGATGGTCTAGAGGCGACAGGCGAGCGATCGAGGAGCGATCAGATACCGATGCGTCACGCGTGGCTCGCCGAGGAAGGCGTGGCCCGTCGAGGCCTCGGCGATCAACCGCCGCTCGGCGACGGCGTGGGCGCGGTCGGCAACAGCGTGGTGCCCTGCGCCGCGGCTTCGGCCATCGCTTTCTTCAGCTCGCGATAGCGTTCCAGCGCCGCTTTGAACTGCACGTCCAGTTCGGCCCGCTCCTTGCTTTGCCGCTGTTCCAGGGCCAGCAATTCGCGCAGCTCTTGCTTCTGCATCCGGATTTTTTCGACCGTGCGCTTGCCGACGAGCTTGTTCTCCAACTCGTCGTTATTGGCCTCTTCCAACAGCCGCAACAAGCTGTCGCGCAGATTCTTCGCCGAGAGCGCCGAGCCCTTCAACGACTCGTCCAGCAGTTCGAAACGATTGCGGAAGGAGCGCTCCAGATCGGCTTCGGTCGCGAAGGTGTGCACCATCGCCAGTTCGCGGCGCAGCCGGTCGTTTTCGCTTTCGGCAGTCTTCGCGGCCAAGGCGGCCTGTTCGCGTTCGGCGTCGGTGAGCGCGCGCGACACCGCGCGCACCGCGGTGCCGCTGGTTTGATTGATCTCGACCCGTTGGCGGTCCACCGCGCTGGGCGGCAGGGCGTCGCTGCAGACTTTGCTGCCGTTCTCGTTCCAGCAATAGAGTTTCTTGTCGCCCTTGTCCTGGGCGGCGAGTTGCGCGCCGAACAGCGCGCAGGCGCCGAACAGCGTCGCGGCGGCGACGATTCGCGCACTGCGGCGAACGGCCTTTCGATCGCGCGCGCCTAGCTCATGCAGGCCTGGCGCGTGCAGGCTTGGGTCGTGCAGGTTCGGATTGTGGCTCTTCGCAGCGAGGACGCTCGAAGCGCGAATGTTTCGACGGCTCATGATGGCCCCAGCCCCCCTGTCGGCATGGTGTCCTCCGGTGCGCGGCACCCGTAGCGAGCCCGATAGGCCAGCAAACGGTCGCGCTGCGCGGAAAGTTCGGCGGTTTCGCCGACGAATGCAAGCAGGTCGGACAAACCCGCCACCGCCACCACCGGAATTCCGGTGTCCTCGGCCACCGCCTGCGCCGCCGAGCGCGGCGCGGCTCCGGCCGGGGCTTCCGGCGCGATTTCCTGGCGGTCGAGCGCGATCGCGATCCCGGCCGGCTGTCCCCCGGCCTCGCGGATCTGCGCCAAGGCTTCGCGAATGGCGGTGCCCGCCGTGATCACGTCGTCCACGATCAGCACCCGGCGGCCGGCCAGCGGGGCGCCGATCAACAGGCCGCCTTCGCCGTGGGTCTTGGCCTCCTTACGATTGAACGCCAGCGGCAGGTCGCGGCCGCGGCGTGCGTATTCGCAGGCCAGCGCGGTCGCCAGCGGGATGCCTTTGTAGGCCGGGCCGAACAAGAGGTCGAATTCGACCCCCGAAGCCTCGACGGCGTCGGCGTAGCAGGCCGCCAGATCGGCCAAGGCGGCGCCGGAATCGAAGCGTCCGGCGTTGAAGAAATACGGGCTGACCCGGCCGGACTTCAGCGTGAACTCGCCGAAACGCAGGGCCTCGACCCGGAGGGCCGAGCGCAGGAAACGGGCGCGATGGTCGTTCAAGAGGGCGGGGGCGAGTGGCGGGAGCGTAGAAAGACGAATCGTAAAGGCGAACGGGCGCAAAGTCGCGGCCCGGCGCCGCCGCGAGCTCGGTCGCGACCGTGGCGCGGGGTGCCAAGGCCGGCGCGATCGGCTAGGCTGCGACAGCCGGATGCGGGGAAGCCGTTGTCCGATGTCCAATTCTCGATCCCCACTTCGACCGCCTATTCCCGCCGTGAGAATCATCAGTTTCAACGCCAACGGCCTGCGCTCGGCCGCCAACAAAGGCTTTTTCGAATGGTTCGCGAAGCAGGATGCGGACGTGCTGTGCGTGCAGGAGACCAAGGCGCAGGAGCACCAATTGTCGGCCCCCGAACTGCAATCGGCCGGCTATCGCACGTTCTTCAAGGACGCGATCACCAAGAAAGGCTACAGCGGCGTCGGCATCTACACCCGCCAGCCGCCCGACGAGGTGCGCACTTCGCTCGGCTGGGCGCCGTTCGACGACGAAGGCCGCTACATCGAGGCGCGCTTCGGCAATCTCAGCGTGGTCTCGTTCTACATCCCGTCCGGGTCGTCCGGCGAGGTGCGGCAAGCGTTCAAGATCGAAGTGATGCGCTGGCTCAAGCCCATTCTCGATCAATGGCTGACCAGCGGCCGCGAGTACGTGCTGTGCGGCGATTGGAACATCGTGCGCGCGCGCAACGACATCAAGAACTGGACCTCGAACCAAAAGAATTCGGGATGCTTGCCCGAAGAGCGCGCGTGGTTGAACGGCATGATCGCCGACGACCGCGGCGACGGCACGTCCGCGCCCGACCACGGCTGGCTGGACAGTTACCGTCTGCTCAAACCCGATGCGACCGATTACACCTGGTGGTCGCAGCGCGGCGCCGCGCGCGCCAACGACGTGGGTTGGCGCATCGACTATCAATTCGTCACCCCGGGTCTGCGCGATGCGGTGAAGGCCTGCGCGATCCATAAGGACCCGCGGTTCTCCGATCATGCGCCGTATGTGGTGGATTACGCGGAGGACGGCGCCTGGGGCGGAAGCGCGACGGTCGCGAACACGACCGCGAGCGCCGAAAAATCGGCTGCGGCGAAAGGCCGCGGCGGCAAAGGCGGCGCGCGATGAGCGCGACGAACGCGAACGCCGAGACGCCGCCGAAGCGCGCGGGTTGGCGCGATGTGCTGCGCAGCCTGCGTCAGCGCAAGGTCGCGGCGATGCTGATGCTCGGTTTCGCCTCGGGCCTGCCGCTGTATCTGGTCGGCAACACGATGGGGTACTGGATGCGCGACGGCGGCAGCGAATTGTCCGCGATCGGCTTCCTCTCGTGGGTGGGATTGGCCTACACGCTCAAATTCCTGTGGGCGCCGGTCATCGACAAAACCCGTGTGCCCTTGCTCGGCCGATTGGGCCATCTGCGCGGCTGGATTCTGCTGTCGCAGTGCGTGGTGGCCGCTGGCCTCATCGGCATGGCGACCATCCAACCGCAGGGCGGGCTGACCGCATTCGGGGTGATGGCCTTGATCGCGGCCTTTGCCTCCGCCACGCAGGACATCGTCATCGATGCCTGGCGCATCGAGATTTCGGACAACGGCGAAGAGCTCGGATTGCTCAGCGCGAGTTCGCAACTGGGCTACCGCGCCGCGCTGCTCGTCACCGATGCGTTGATCCTGATTCTGGCCGCGAATATCGGTTGGGCGCCGTCGTACTGGGTGATGGCGCTGCTGATGGGCGTCGGCATGGTCGCGGTGTTCCTCGCGCGCGAGCCGGTGCGCAAACTCGCGGCCGACGACTCCGGATCGGCATCGACCTCCGCGCCGATGCTGTGGACCGCGCGCGGCCTGTTCGATGCGGTGCTGGGGCCGTTCGTCGCGTTCTTCCGCGTTCACGGCAAATTCGCGCTGCTGATGCTGCTCGCGATCAGCCTGTATCGCATGCCGGATTTCGTGCTCGGGCCGATGGCGAATCCGTTCTACAAAGATCTCGGTTTGAGCAAGGAGACGGTCGGCGAGGTGCGCGCGTCGTTCGGCCTGATCGCATCGCTGTGCGGCATCGCGATGGGCGGGTTGTCGGCGGTGCGTTTCGGGCTGGTGCCCACGCTGTTGGCCGGCGCGATTCTCGGTCCGGGCTCCAACGCCGCGTTCGCGTGGTTGGCGCATCAGGAACCGACGATGACCAACTTCGCGATCGCGATGATCGTCGACAACATCTCGACCGGGTTCGCCGGCACCGCGTTGGTGGCTTATATGTCCAGCCTCACCAGCGCCGGTTACACCGCCACGCAGTACGCGCTGCTCAGCTCGTTCTACGCGCTGCTGGGCAAAGTGCTGAAGGGCTTCTCGGGCGTGGCGGTGGAGCATCTGGAAGTCGGACGGACGTTGCTCGACGCCTACGCGTTGTTCTTCCTCGGTACGGCGCTCGCCGGGATTCCGGCGCTGCTGTTGTGCCTGTGGTTGGTGCGGCACGCGCGCATCGTCGCGAAATCGGTTCCGCAAGCGGCCCCGACATCGTCGTGACGCCATGACCGACCTCGTGCTTCGCGATATCGACCCGATGCTCGCCGCGCGCATTCGTCGCGTGGCGGAGACCAACGGGTGGGCGATGCACGAGACGATCCTGCATCTGATCGAGCGCGGGCTGTTCGCCAGCGAAGGCGGCGCGTTGCGCTTCGACGGCACGGAATCCGACGTGATCCAGTCGGCGATCGCGGCGTTGGAGACGGTGCCGAACGATCCGGGTTTTTCGTTGATCGGCCGCGTCGCGCGCGAGCTCCCCGAGGAACCGGTCGCACCGACGCTCACCGAGTTGGATTTGATGCGCGAGCTGGACGAAGCCGCCGCGCGCGTGGAAGCGGGCAAGGAAAAACGCTGAGGCGTCTCGGCGCGAGGGCCGCGCATCGCTGTCGCGGCGACCTTCGGCAGCGCTTGCGAGCGGAGACGAGCGTCGGAATCGCGTGCGAGAGCCCGAATCGAGCGAATCGGCCTCGAATCCCCCTACGCCGAATACATCGCGCCCAACACCCGTAGCCCTTTGGCGCCGCTGACGCTCGGCAGATTGCCGGGCAGGCCGAGCACGGTTTGCCGCGCCAGCCAGGCGAAGCCCATCGCTTCGACGAGATCGGGGTCCAGGCCGTGCGCCGTGCTGGATTCCACGGTCACGCGCGGCAGCGTGGCCGCCAGCGCGCGCATCAGCGCCGGGTTGTGCACGCCGCCGCCGCAGGCGATCAAACGCGCGGTGCCGGGCTGGGCCGCGTTCAATGCGTCGGCCACGGTGCGCGCGGTCAGCGCCAGCAAGGTCGCTTGTACGTCGGGCGGCGATTCCTGGCCGGTGAGATGCCGCTCCAACCAACCGAGATGGAATTGATCGCGCCCGGTCGATTTCGGCGCCGGCAGCGAGAACCACGGTTCCTGCAGCAGTTTCGACAGCAGCGCGGTGTCCACGCGTCCGCTCAGCGCGAACGCGCCGTCGCGGTCGTAGCCCGCGCCGGTGTGGCGCAGGCACCACGCATCCATCAGCGCGTTCGCCGGGCCGGTGTCGAACCCGCGCACCTCGCCCTGCGCCTCGCTCGGCGGCGGCAACAGGGTGATGTTGGCGATGCCGCCCAGATTCACCACCGCGCGCTGTTCCTCCGGCGCGGTCAGCAAGGCCGCGTGCAGCGCCGGCAACAGCGGCGCGCCGTGACCGCCCGCGGCGACGTCGCGACGGCGGAAGTCGGCCACCACGCGCACGCCGCAGGTCTCGGCGATCAGGTTCGGGTCGCCCAGTTGCATCGTGAACGGATGGTCGCCCTGCGGCCGGTGCCGCAGGGTTTGCCCGTGCGAACCGATCGCGGCGATGCGCGCACGGTCGATGCCGCTATCGCGCAACGCGTGCGCCGCCGCATCGGCGAAGATCCGGCCGATGCGCGTGTCCAATTCGCCGATGTCGTCGAGCGTCAGCGCCACGCCGCGTTGGCCGAGTTCGACCAAGCGCGCGCGCAGGTCGGACGGCCAGGCGTAGGTGCGGCCGAACAGCAATTCCGCGCTGCGGCCGTCGTCGCCGAAGCGCACGATCGCGGTGTCGATGCCGTCGGTGCTGGTGCCGGAAATCAGGCCGAGATACAGGTCGGGGGCTGCTTGCGTCATGGCGGCATGATCGGCGGAGGCGACGCGCGCGCGCAAGCGCGGCGCACGGCGGAAGCGCCGTTCAAAAAATCGGCGTCCACGAAAAAGCGGGCGTCGCCGCCCGCTTTCGGAGTCCGCGCGATCCGCGATGCTCAGCCGCGTTTGCGCTTGCTCGCCTGCAGCGCGGCCGCGAGCCGCTGTTGCTCCGCGTCGAGCGCCGCCGGGTAGATGATCGTCTCGACCTTGCGGATATGCGTGATGGCGCGGTAGGTGGCGGTGCGGAAATTCGCCAATTCGGCGCCGCGCAGCGGCTCCGGTGGCGGCAGCGTCACCGCCAGCGGATTGCGATGCACGCCGTTGATGCGGAATTCGTAGTGCAGATGCGGGCCGGTGGACATGCCGGTGCTGCCGACGTAGCCGATCACCGTGCCCTGGGCGATGCGCTGACCCGGACGGATATTGCCGAAGCGCGACATGTGGCCGTACAGCGTGGTGTAGCCGCGGCCGTGATCGAGCACCACCGCCTTGCCGTAGCCGCCCTGCCAGCCGACGGACTGCACGCGCGCGTCGCCCGCGGCCTGGATCGGCGTGCCGGTGCCGGCGGCGTAGTCCACGCCCTTGTGCATGCGCATGCGGCCGAGCACCGGATGCCGGCGCGCGCCGAAGCTGGAGCTCAGCCGCGCGTAGGGAATCGGCATGCGGATGAACGCTTTCTTGAGCGGCCGGCCGTCGGCGGTGAAGTATTCCGGACGGCCGTTACGGATGTGGCGGAAACCGGTGTAGAGCTTGCCGTCGACGGTAATCGCCGCCGCCAACACCGGACCGGTGGTCTTGAGCTGCCCATCCACCCAGGTCTGATCGACCACCACGCTGAAGCGGTCGTCGGCGTCCAGGTCGGAATCGAAGTCCACGTCGTACTTGAAGATTTCGTCGGTCAACTGATCCAGATGCGAGCCGCTCATGCCCAGCTTGCGCGCCGAGCGGAACAGCGATTTGCCGACCTTGCCGCTCAGCACCACCGTGCGCACGTCCACTTCGCGGCGGATCAGCGTCTCTTCGATCTTCTTGCCGGTCAGGTCGAGTTGGACCTTCTGGCCGTCCTTGCGGGTGTAGCGAATGGCGCGCAGTTCGCCGCCCACCGGCAGATCGAACGCCAGCTCGGTGCCGGGCGAGAGCCGGCTCAGTTCGCTCTTCACGCCCGGATGCGCGAGAACCCGCTTCAACGTGGCCTTGGGGATGCCCAGTTCGGAGAAGGCGTGGCTCAGGGTGCGGCCGTGCTGGACGCCGACCGTCTGCCAGCTATCGCCGAACGCGCCCTGCTGGCGCGCGCGCGACAGCGGCGGCAGGCTGAGCGAGAGGGTTTGGATCTGCGCGCCCTGCACCGGCTCCAGCACGCTGGCGAAGCCGGGCACGATGGCGCCGACGAGGACGACGATGGTGGCGATCAGGCTGGCGTGCGCCCATTGGCGACGGGTCCAGCGGCCGGGAAAGGCGTCGGAAGACGAAGAATCCGCGGCGGCGAGCCGCGCTTCCTGCTCGGACGCTGTGCGCAAATTGCGCAGGCGGACCAAGCGATTGCGCTGCACGCGACTCGAAGGCGTTGACATGAAACGGGGTTCCCCTGTCGGCACGGCCAAAGCGGTACCATAAATTAGTCGAAAAGATTGCGTCAAATCCTTGACCGGCTTGGTTTTTTTTAACATTTCGGTTTAACTAAGCGTTAACACGTTTCGCCCATTCATCCTCCGGTTCCCGGACCGGGGTCACGCCGTCGTCGGGCCAGTCCTCCGGCGGTCACACTTTCGCCACCGACCGTTCATCCGAATGTCCACCGAAGCCATCGAACTCATCGCCCGCGGCGCCGACGAAATTCTCAAGCGCGAGGAATTGGACGCCCGCCTGCGCCTGGGCCGTCCGCTGCGCATCAAGGCCGGCTTCGACCCGACCGCGCCGGATCTGCATATCGGCCACACCGTGCTGTTGAACAAGATGCGGCAGTTCCAGGACCTCGGCCATCAGGTGATCTTCCTGATCGGCGACTTCACCGGAATGATCGGCGATCCCACCGGCAAGAACGTCACCCGTAAGCCGCAGAGCCGCGAAGACGTGGAAGCGAACGCCAAGACCTACGCCGATCAGGTGTTCAAGGTGCTCGACCGCGAACGCACCGAAGTGCGCTTCAACAGCGAGTGGTTCGGCGCGATGAGCGCGGCCGACATGATCAAACTCGCGGGTCAGCACACGGTGGCGCGCATGCTCGAGCGCGACGACTTCGCCAAGCGCTACGCCGCGCAGCAGTCGATCGCGATCCACGAATTCCTCTACCCGCTGGTGCAGGGCTACGACTCGGTCGCGTTGAAGGCGGACGTGGAACTCGGCGGCACCGACCAGAAATTCAATCTGCTGATGGGCCGCGGCCTGCAGGAACACTTCGGCCAGCCGCCGCAGATCGTGCTCACGATGCCGCTGCTGGAAGGCATCGACGGCGTCAACAAAATGTCGAAATCGCTGGGCAACTACATCGGCATCGCCGAGCCGGCGATCGATATCGTCAACAAGACGATGAAGATCGGCGACGAGCTGATGTGGCGCTGGATCGATCTGCTGAGTTTCGAGATCGGCATCGACGAGGCGAGGCGCTTGAAGACCGAAATCGAGGCCGGACAATTGAATCCGCGCGACGTGAAGCTGCGCCTCGCGCGCGAACTCGCCGCGCGCTTCCACGATGCCGTCGCCGCCGAGACCGCGATCGCCGGTTGGCACGCTGCGGTGACGGGGCAGGGCGATACCTCGCTGTTGCCGCTGCAGGACGTGACCGTGCCGGCCGAAGGCATCCGCATCGCCGCGCTGCTCACCGCCGCCGGCATCACCCCGAGCAATTCCGAAGCCGGCCGCAAACTCAAGGAGCGCGCGGTGAAAGTGGACGGCCATGTCGTCGAAGACCCGAACGCCAGCTTCGCGCCCGGGTTCGAGGGCGTGCTGCAGGTGGGCAAACGCAATTTCGCGCGGGTGCGGTTGATCGCGGGCTGAGTCGCGCGATCGACGGACGCCGTCGCGCCGCGCTCGCCTCCAACCTTTGCCCCGTACCTTCGCCGGTTCTCGCCATGAAGGGCACGCGCAAATCCGATCTGCCGACGAAAGTCTGCGCGACCTGCGGGCGGCCGTTCGCCTGGCGCAAGAAATGGGAGCGCGATTGGGCGAACGTCAAATACTGTTCGGATGGCTGTCGGATGCGTAAGGCCGCGCCGTCGACGACGCAGCGAGATGCGCCGGACGGTTAATCGTTCGGAAACAACGAAGCCGCATCCGCCGACGTCGCGTCGATCGTCTCGCGCAGGCGCGCGGCGCGTTCGCGGATCGCGCGCATGCGTTCCTCGGGAATGCGATCCAGGTTGCGCCACTGCATGCCCGCGCGCGGGTGGTCGCGAAAGCGGTCGGCGTGGCGATCGAGAAAATCCCAGTACAGCGTGGTGAACGGGCAGGCGTTCGGGCCGAGCGCTTCGCCGGGGTCGAAGCGGCAGCCGGCGCAGTAATTCGACATGCGTTGAATGTATTTGCCCGAAGCGGCGTAAGGTTTCGACACCATCTTGCCGCCGTCGGCGTATTGGCTCATGCCCAGCACGTTGGGCAACTCCACCCATTCCACGGCATCGACGTACACCGCCAGATACCACGCATGGATCTCGCGCGGACGCACGCCGAACAGCAGCGCGAACAGACCGGTGACCATCAGCCGCTGGATGTGGTGCGCGTAACCCAGATCGAGCGTCTGCCGCAGCGCATCGCGTAGGCAGGCCATCTCGGTGCGGCCGGTCCAATAGAACGCCGGCAGCGGCGCGTCGGCGCCGAGCGCGTTGTCGTCGAGAAAACCGGGCATCCGCAGCCAGTACACGCCGCGCACGAATTCGCGCCAGCCCAGAATTTGGCGCACGAAGCCCTCGACCGCTTCGATCGGCGCATGGCCTCGACGATACGCGTCGATCGCGGCATCGACCACGCGCCGCGGCGAAATCAGTTTGAAGTTCATCGCCGCGGACAGTCGCGAGTGGTACAGCCACGGCGCGTCCCGCCACATCGCGTCTTGGTATTGGCCGAACAGCGGCAATCGATGCGCCACGAAATCGTCGAGCGCGTCCTGGGCCTGCGCCGGGGTCAGCGGCCAATCGAAATCGTGTAACCGGCCCGGATGCGAAGCGAAGCGCGATTCGACCAGTGCGACGACCTCCCGCGTCGTCGCATCGGGCGGAAACGCGCGCGGTTTCGGCAGCCGCTCCGGGCCGCGTTTGCCGAAACTGCCGCGATTCTCCGCATCGAAATTCCAGCGTCCGCCGACCGGCTCGCCGTCGGCCATCAGCACATCTTCGCGTTTGCGCAGCCAGCGGTAGAAAAATTCCAGGCGCAGCTCTTTTTTGCCCTTGGCCCAATCGGCGAAGTCGTGCGGGTCGCAGTAGAAATGCGTGTCGATGCGCTCCGACCATGCGACCCCGGCTTCGCGGCAGACCGCGGGCAGCGACTGCGCCAAACGCCATTCGCCCGGACGCACCGCGACGACGCGCTCGGGCCGCAGCGTCGCCAAATCCGCGGCCAGCGCGGCCTCCAGCGTCGGATGCGCGTGCCGATCGAGCGCGCGGTATTCGACCCGCCGACCGCGTTCGCGCAGTGCGTCGCGGAAATGGCGCATCGCCGCGAGAAACACGGCGATGCGCGCTTTCGTGCTCCACACCTGTTCGGCCTCGTGCGCGACCTCGGCCATCCACACCGCGTCGCGATCGGGATCGAAGTCGTCGAAGACGGTCGAGGCGAGATCGAGCTGATCGCCGAGGACGACGATCAGATGGCGGACGGCAGGCGGTGCGCGATCGGGCATGGCGCGGGCGATGAGAGCGAAGAGAGAGAAGCGACGAAACCGAGCGTCATCGTAGTCGACGCCCGCATGGGGCCGCGACCGGCTCCTTCACCGGAACCCCCAAACGCATCGGAGCGGCCCGTCGGGGCCGCTCCGATGCGGTATCGCGCTGACGCGGAAGGATCAGCCGAGATGATGGCCGCGATGCTGTTCCGGCTCGCGGTCCTGCTGCGGCTGCGCGACCTGCGCGTTCGGGAACATCTGCGCGACCGCCATCGGCGCCGTCTGCTTCAGACCGTCGAGGCCCTCCTGGCGCGCGGTCAGCGTCGGCCGCCCGTCTTCGCCGGTGCCCAGTTGGATGCCGCTGATCGCGGTCAGGCCGTCGTGACGCGCTTGCGAGGCCACGCGCGACGCCGCTTCGACCAACTGGTCCGGATGCTGACGGCCCAACTCGGTGTGCTGCAGCAACTCGTGCGCCTGGCCGTACAGCGACTGCGGCTTGGGATTGTCGGGCCGACGCGCGAGCGCGGGATCCAGTTCGCGCAGCGAGTCGTTCATCGGCGTGCGCAGCGCGGTGTCGATATCGACGACCGCGACTTTGCGGCTGTCGGCATGGGTGTCGTTCATTTCCTTGATCAGCAGCGATCGGCCGTCGCGGCTCAGCGCTACTTCGCCGATGCGGTCCATATCCATTTCCTTGGCGCTCAGCGCGACCGCGGCCGACAGCCGGCCCTGCGCGCTTTCGTCCAGGCCGAAGCGCGAATGGCGCGCATCGGGGGCGTCCGCACGTTCGTGCAGCAGCGCCGCGGTGGTCGGATTGGTGTTGCGGTCCATCAGCGTCGAGACCCGCTGCGAGCTTTCCAAGAACAACTTGGTCGGGTCGATTTCATAACGATCGTGCAAGCCGACGAAGGTTTCGTTCGGCACCGGCGTGTGGTGGTCGTCCGGCCGCGGATGCAGGCGGGATTCGAGAATGCCTTGTTTCGGCCGCAGCCCATCGTCGACGCTGGTCTCCGGATGCATGTGCACCGAGTCGAGCGCGACGCGGTTCTTGCCGATGATGTTGTTGTCGATGCCGGGGCCGACGCGCACATCGCCGTCGACGCCTTGCAGGCTCGGCGTGTCCTGCGTGCGGTCGGCGTACCAGAAGCCGGTTTTCGCGTAGCCGATGCGCTGAAAGAACGTCGAGTTGGAATCGTGCACCACCAAGCTGTCGGGATCGGGCTGCACCTCGCGATGGATGCGATGGCCGACCAAATCGTTCAAATACTGACCCGCCAGATTGCCCGACATCTGCGCCAGCCCTTTGCCGTCGGCGTAGCCGCCGCCGATGTCGGAATGGCAGCCGGCCAAGCCGATGTTCGCGAACCGATCGGGATTCGCGTTCTCCATCGCGTCGGTGACGGTCTTGTTCACCGGGAAGGTGACGCGGTGCTCGTCGAGCGCGGTGAACTGGATCGCGGTGTCGATGTTTTTCGGCAGCATGCGATCGTGCTGCTCGGCCGCGCCGGTCGCCACCGGATCGAACAGCACCGCCGCGATCGGCGCCTTGCCCGGCGAGACGATTTCGCCCGACAACTCGCGGAATTCTTTGTCCTGCACGGTCGGCGGCCGTCCGCGCGCCCAGTCCGACCAACTCTGGCTGGCGTTGCGCAGGTCGTCGTCCCGCTGCACGGCGTACCCTAGATCGGCTTGGATGCCGTACTTGCCGACCACCGAGGCGAATTCCGCCGCTTCCACCGCGCCGCGACTGAAGCCGAAGGTGACCACGCTGATCTGCGCATCCGGATTTTCCTGCTTCCAGCGCCGCGCTTGATCGCCCAGGTCCTTGTACATCTCGAACACGCGGTCCTGCACGGTGTTGCCGTTGGCTTGGTCCGGCACGTTCTGGCGCATGCTCTCTTGCGTGCCCGGGCCTTCGATGTAGCGGGCGTGCATGCGGCTGAAACCCGGCTTATCGGGGCCGTCGCCGTGGATGAATTTGTCGTAGTTCTCGTACAGCGCATGCACGTTCGTGCGCGAGTCGAGGGTTTGCGTCGCATCGTTGCCGGTCCCGTCGAAGGCGGCGACGAACACGTACCGGTTCGGGTCCTTGATGTCGAAGGAAGGCGAATCGGGACGCATCGCCGCGATCCGTTGTCGGGCCGCGTCGTAAGTCGCCAGATCGTCGGCGGTCGCGGTGTAGGCGTTTTCGATCCCGACCGCGGGATCGCGGCCGTCCGAGGCTTGATAAGGCATGTGCTGTTCCTCCAATCAAGAGGGCGTCGAGGCGGAGCATCGTGTCGATGTCCGAGCATGGTCCGTTGCGCGACTGCATGAAACCGGAGAACCTCGCGCGAATCGCGGCCCGCGAAGCGTGGGCGGCCGCATGCTCGGTTGTCCGTCGAGGCCGGAAGCCTCGCGCCCTGGATACCACAGCCCGATTAGAGTGTTCAATCGGTCGCGGCGTTCGACCGCCTTCGTTCGGACCGAATGCGCCGATGTGCGATGGCGATCCGACGGACCGCGTAGGGCGTCGGGAGGCGGCGTGCGCTGTCGCGTCGGCGATCGATCCGCACGCGCAGCGTCGAGGTCATCGCCCGTTAAAGCTGCTGATGTCGTCGGCCCGGCTGCGGGGCGTCGGGCGAAGGCGAGGGCTGGGTCGGCGCCGACACTTCTCGCCAGCGCAGCGCATCCTGAGGCACGACAGTTTCGCCCTTTGCGTTGAGGCCTTCGATCATGATCGCTTCATTGCCCCTCGGCGCAGGCAAGAGCGAAGTGAGCGAATCGATGCCTTGCTTTTTCGCGAACGCGTACACGACCTGCGTCCCTGCGTCGATGTCGCCGCTGAATTGATGCCATTTCGGTAGGCCCTGTAACCTGCGCCGAATGTCTTCGAGCATCGGGTCCCCGAGCGATGTGTCGGCCTCGCGAGCATGCGCCGTTTGCGATTTCGATTTTTTCGCCGAAGGCAGATCGGGGTCGGCGATTTTTTCGCCGGACTCCGAGTGAGTTCCGTCGAAGTTCGTGCGCAATCCGCCGTCCTTCGCGTGCGAATCTTCCAGCGCGGCGCGCGCGCGCTTTTTGGGGTTATTGGCGGGCTCTGGGCGTTCGAGGTCGACCTCGCGCGCTTGCGGCTCGGTCGAAAACGGTCGTTCTGTCGGCCTGCGCTCGAACGGCTCGCCATCCGAGCGTGCGCTCTTTTTGTGGCGGAAGGGCTCGCCCTGCGTCGATCGAAGCGGAGCGATCTCGGCGGGGTGCGCGTCGCAACCTGTGTTTTCGAATTTTCCGATCGTTAAGCGCGGTTTGATATTTTCCGTGTCCTCGGGCGAAAATCCTTCCAATTCGGTATTGGCGAACGCGCTTCGGTAAATCTTAGGATTGTCGTGCTCGGAAAGATAAAACCGCTTCGGGGAGATCGTGCAGCCGCTATCCTCATGCATCCGGATCGCGCCCGCTTCGACGAGGCCGCGATCGATCAGATGTCGCGCGAGGACTCGCGCGAGGGCGTTGTCGGGCTCTTCGTCCGCACCCAAACGATTGCGTACGATATGCACTTCGCGAATTTGGCTCTTGTCGCCGAGCGCGCCGATGAATTGATCGAGCCCGGGAACGTAGGCGGGGAATTTTTCGCGATCGCCCGCCTTGTCGAAAATATGGGTCAGGCCGATGCGATCTTCGGTGCGGATCGCGATCGCGACGCAGTCGATCATGTCGGTGGTCATCAACTCGGCCCCGGCGTCGCGGTCCACCACCGCCCATTCGTTGATGCTGACGTTGATGGTCTTCGGCATGGCGCTTTCCTTGCGTCTTGTGCGTGCCCAGGCGGTATCCCGTTGCTCGGATCGCGCCGTCGGCACCGTCGATGATGCGCGTCGTGTCGTAGGTTCGCACTTCGTCCCGATGGAGACAACGTGGCCGGGCCGCTGCCTCGGCCAGCGCGACCGAAAGCGAGTCCGAGTCGATTCGTGACCATGGGTCGAAGCGGCCGACGAGGCGAGATCGGCGGCCGCCCCAAGCGGGCGAGACCGCGACCCTTTCGCGATCCCGCGTGCGCCCGCGGCGACCGACGACCTGGGGCGTCGCCATCGGCGTCCGGTATGCTGTGCGCTCTTGCGCGCCGACGTCGTCGACGCCGACCGCCCTTCTGCGGAGCCCACCCTCGATGCCCCTTCGAATCACTGTCCTCGGCCTACTCATGACTCTGCCGCTCTCCGGCCTCGCCGCCGATCTTCCCCCGCCCCCCGACGCCGCCAAGAAACCGCACGAAATCAAAGCGCCGCATGGCGCGGTGCGCAACGACGAGTACTACTGGCTGCGCGACGACGATCGCAAAAAACCCGAGATGCTGGCGTATCTCAACGCCGAGAACGCCTATGCCGACCAAGTGATGGCGCCGCTCAAGCCCTTGGAGAATCGCGTCTACGACGAAATCGTCGGCCGCGTGAAGCAGGACGACGACTCGGTGCCGTATCGGGAACGCGGCTATTGGTACTTCAGCCGCTTCAAGGCCGGCCAGGATTACCCGGTGTACCTGCGCGCCAAGGCCGCCGCCGACGGCAGTCAGGGTCAGGACGAAGAGGTTCTGCTCGACGTGAACGCGTTGGCCAAGGACAAGAACTACTACAGCGTCGGCGATTTCGACGTCAGTCGCGACAATCGTTTGCTGGCCTATGCCGAAGACGATAACGGCCGCCGCCAGTACACCATTCGCTTCAAGAATCTCGAGACCGGCGAGTTGTATCCCGATCGGGTGACCGGCGTGTCCCCGA
Source organism: Lysobacter sp. (assembly GCA_008015835.1). Lineage (GTDB taxonomy): Bacteria > Pseudomonadota > Gammaproteobacteria > Xanthomonadales > Xanthomonadaceae > Lysobacter_I. Next base: position 340,596 of record SSGH01000007.1, on the reverse strand, counting down.
ACGTGGTCTGGGCCGACGACAACAAGACCTTGTTCTACGTCGAGAACGATCCGGACACGCTGCTCACCGTGCGCGTGAAGAAGCACGTGCTGGGCACGTCCGCCTCGGCCGACGAACTGGTGTACGAGGAAAAAGACGATAGTTTCTATATGGGCCTGGATCGCACCCGCGACGACGCCTTCATCTGCATCGTGGTCGAAAGCACCGTCTCCAGCGAAATGCGCTGCGCGCCGGCCGCCGACCCGAAAACCTTCACCGTGTTCGCGCCGCGCCAGCGCGACGTGGAATACGACGCCGATCATCTCGACGGCCGTTGGGTGATTCGCACCAACGCGCCCGGCGCCGACGGCAAGCCGGCCGCCAATTTCAAGCTGATGACCGCGCCGACCGACGCCGCCTCGCGCGACGCCTGGCAGGAATGGGTGCCGCATCGCGACGACGTGTTCATCGATGGCTTCGAACTGTTCGACGGCTTCACCGCCATCGCCGAGCGCTCGGACGGGCTGGAGCGGATCCGTCTGCTCAAGGCCGATGCCGGCGCGGATGCGAAGGAAGAGTTCGTGAAGGCCGATGAACCCGCGTATTCCATGGCGCTGTCGACGAACGCCGAGCCCGACACGACCTGGCTGCGCTACAGCTATACCTCGTTGACCACGCCGTCCACCACCTACGAATTGAACGTCGCCACCGGCGAGCGCCGCATGCTCAAGCAAATGCCGGTGATCGGTTACGACGCCTCGAACTACGTCACCGAGCGGCTGTGGGTGGATGCGCGCGACGGCGCCAAGATTCCGGTGTCGTTGGTCTATCGCAAGGGCTTCGAGAAGAACGGCAAAGCCGCGTTGCTGCAGTACGCCTACGGCAGCTACGGCAGTTCCACCGACCCGAACTTCAGCCTCACCACCGTGAGCCTGCTCGATCGCGGCATGGTCTATGCCATCGCGCACATTCGCGGCGGCCAGGAAATGGGCCGCAAGTGGTACGAGGACGGCAAGCTGTTCCGGAAGAAAAATACCTTCACCGATTTCGTCGATGTGACCGACGCCTTGGTCGCGCGCGGCTACGCCGCGAAGGATCGCGTGGCGGCCTACGGCGGCAGCGCCGGCGGCTTGCTGATGGGCGCGATCGCCAATATGGCCCCGGAGAAGTACAGCGTCATTCTGTCGCAGGTGCCGTTCGTGGACGTGGTGACGACGATGCTCGACCCCAGCATCCCGCTGACCACCAACGAATACGACGAGTGGGGCAACCCGGAAAAGAAAACCTATTACGACTACATGCTGTCGTATTCGCCTTACGACAATCTGTCCAAGCAGGCGTACCCGGCGATGTTCGTCGGCACCGGCCTGTGGGATTCGCAGGTGCAGTACTGGGAGCCGGCGAAATACGTCGCGCGGCTGCGCGACGTGAACGTGTCGAAGGCGCCGGTGGTGTTCCGCACGAACATGGACGCCGGTCACGGCGGCAAATCGGGCCGCTTCCGTCGTTATCGCGAAAGCGCCGAGATGTTCGCGTTCATGCTCGATCGACTGGGCTTGGCCGACGCGCCGGTCGCGAAGTGAGCGCGCGCGCCGCGACGCTCCGAGCGGATGCGTCGCGGCGCCGGACAGGACGCCGACCGCCCCGATGACGCTCGATTCTTCGCCTAAAGCCGCCGTCGCACCGGCGTCGCGCCGCTGGCGCTGGGCGTGGTGGCTGTTGGCCTACGCGAGTTTGGGCCTGGGCATCGTCGGCATCGCGCTGCCGGGGCTGCCGACGGTGCCGTTCGTGCTGCTGTCGGCGTTCGCGGCCGCGCGCGGTTCGCAGCGTTTGCATACGTGGCTGCTGGGGCACCGCCGCTTCGGCCCGATGATCCGCGACTGGCAGGAGCAGGGCGCGGTGAGCCGCCGTTCGAAGTGGTTGGCGACCGTGAGCATGGCCTTCTGCGCCGTGGTGATGTTCCTCACCGCGCCGAAACTTTGGATGGCCGCCACCGGCACCGCGACCATGACCCTCGTCGCGCTGTGGCTCTGGCGTCGGCCCGAACCGCGACGCGCATGAGCGGCGGCTCGGCCGTCCGCGCGCGCCGCATTCCCCAGACCGAGGCGCGCGGCTACACTGCGCCGATGAATCGATGCCTCTCGCCGCGCCTGAAGTCGCTGTGCCTCGCGCTCGTCCTGCCGTTCGCGCTCGCCGCCTGCGGCAATAAAGGCCCCTTGGTGTTACCGGATCGCCCCGCGCCCGACGCGAAGGCCGAAACGCCCGTCGAACCGGCGGCCGATGCGCCCGCGCCCGCGGAGACGCCGGCCGCCGAGTCCCCGCCGCCGCCCGGCCGCTGACGCCATGGCGCCGGCCGCGCAGCCCCCGCTGCGGTTCAGCAAGATGCACGGCGCGGGCAACGACTTCGTCGTGCTCGACCTGCGCGGCCGCGGCCGCGACGGCGCCGTCGACGCGCCGCCGCCCACGCCCGCGCTGTGCCGGGCCTTGACCGATCGCCACACCGGCATCGGCTGCGATCAACTGCTCACCGTCGAATCGCCGCGCAGCGCGGGCGCGCTGGCGAGCTATCGCATCTGGAACAGCGACGCGTCCAGCGCCCGCCAATGCGGCAACGGCGCGCGCTGCGTCGCCGCCTGGGTGCTGCGCGACCGTGCGCAGCGCGGCCTGCCGCCGCCGGAAGGCGGCCGTTTCGCGCTCGACAGCCCCAGCGGGACGCACGCCGTCGACGCGCTCGGCGGCGATCGGTTCCGGATCGCCATGGGCGTGCCGGAGTTCGCGCTCGACGCGATCCCGCTGGTCGGGTTCGAGAACGCCCAAGACGGCTATGTGCTGGAGTTCGGCGGCCGCCCGCTGCGCTTCGGCGCGGTGTCGATGGGCAACCCGCACGCCCTGATCGAGGTGCCCGAAGCCGCGACCGCGCCGGTCGCGCTGCTCGGCGCGTATTTGCAGGGGCATCGCATGTTTCCCGAGTCGGTGAACGTGGGCTTCGCCGAAGTCGTCGCGCGCGACCGCATCAAACTGCGCGTGTTCGAGCGCGGCGTCGGCGAAACCCTGGCCTGCGGCAGCGGCGCCTGCGCGGCGGCCGCGATCCTGATGCGCCGCGATCGCATCGATCGCGATGTCGATGTGGTGTTGCCCGGCGGCGTGTTGCGCATCGTCTGGCCCGACGATGCGTCCCCCATCGCGATGGCCGGCCCGGCCGCATTCGTTTTCGAGGGAGAGTGGTGGCGATGATCGATCCGTTCGACAAAGCGTCCGGCGAGAAGCTGGGCGCGCACGAAGTCGCCGCGTGGCTGCGACGGCATCCGAGTTTTCTGCAGCAATTCCCCGATCTCGCGATCACCTTGGTGGTGCCGCGCGAGCAGGGGTCGGCGGCGTCGCTGGCAAGCTATCAGCTCGACATCCTGCGCGAGAAGAACCGCGAACTGTCGCGGCGGCTGCAGGACTTGTTCGGCAACGCGCAAGAGAACGAACGCTTGGCCGTGCGCACGCATCAGTTGACGCTGGCGCTGATGAAACAGACCAACGCGGCCGACACCGCGCGCGCCATGGCCGCCGCGCTGGCCGAGGATTTCGACGGCGACGCCGTGCGTTTCGTGCTGTTCGCCGCCGTGCCGGGGTTGGACGAGAACGAATGGCTGCGCATCGTGCCCGAAGCGGACGAACGTCTGTCGCCGTTCCGCGATTGCATCCGCGACGGCCAACCGATCTGCGGCCGTCTGCACCCCGACAAGAATGCGGTGCTCTACGGCGATCGCATCGATGAGGTGCAATCCACGGCCCTGCTGCCGCTGTCGGGTCTCGGTCTTCTCGCCGTCGGCAGTCGCGAACCCAATCGTTTCTATCCCGGCATGGGCACGCTGTTCCTGCGCATGATGGGCGAGGCGTTCGTGGCGGCGATGCGGCGCTTCGACGGCTAAGAAGACAAGCGAACGATGCGGCCCGTCGATCCGCTGTTGCTGTCGGCCGCCGCGCTCAGTGCGCTGGCCGCGTCGCTGCACGTCGGCTGCATCGTATTCGGCGCGCCGTGGTATCGGTTTTTCGGCGCGGGGGAACGTATGGCGCGGCTCGCCGAGGCCGGCGACTGGCGGCCCGCGGCGGTGACCGCGCCGATCGTTGTGGTGCTGTCGGCGTGGTCGCTGTACGCGCTGTCCGGCGCGGGCGCGATTCCGCCCTTGCCAGGGCTTTGGCCGGCGCTGCTCGCCATCGCGAGCGTGTATACCTTGCGCGGATTGGCCGGCGTCGCCTACGCCGCGCTACGCCGGCCGCGAGACCGCGCGTTTTGGTGGTGGAGTTCGGCGATTTGCCTCGTGTTCGGCGCGACGCATTGGCTCGGCATCGCCGAGGCTTGGCCGCGAAGATGAGCCCGATGTCGCCCATCGACGACTTCCTCGCGCATCTGCAGGTGGAGCGCCGGATGTCCGCGCATACGCTCGATGCGTATCGCCGCGATTTGGAGGCGTTGACGCAGTGGGCGCAAGGGCAGGGCGTCGTCGATGTGGCCGAGCTGCATCTGGAACAACTGCGCGCGTTCGTCGCCGCGGAGCACCGGCGCGGGCTGTCGCCGAAAAGCCTGCAGCGGCGGTTGTCGGCGTGCCGTAGTTTCTATCGGTGGTTGCTCAAGCACGGCCGCATCGCCGCCAGCCCCGCCGCTGGGCTGCGCGCGCCGAAAGCGCCGCGCAAACTGCCGCAGGTCTTGGATGTGGACGAAGCCGTGCAGTTGGTGGAATTGCCCACCGACGCGCCGCTGGGCTTGCGCGACCGCGCGATGCTGGAGCTGTTCTACAGTTCCGGTCTGCGCCTGAGCGAACTGTGCGCGCTCCGGTGGCGCGATCTCGATTTCGCCGAAGGCCTCGTCACCGTGCTCGGCAAAGGCAGCAAACAGCGCACGGTGCCGGTCGGTTCGCATGCGCGCGCCGCGCTGCAGGCTTGGCGCGAGGATTCGCAGGGCCGCAACGAAACGCCGGTCTTTCCGGGCCGCGGCGGCGGGCCGATCACGCCGCGCGCGGTGCAAATTCGCTTGCGCCAACTCGCGCAGCGTCAGGGCCTGTTCAAACGCGTGCATCCGCATTTGTTGCGGCATTCCTTCGCCAGCCATGTGCTGGAGTCGTCGGGCGATCTGCGCGGCGTGCAGGAATTGCTCGGTCACGCCGATATCGCCACCACCCAGATCTACACGCATTTGGATTACCAGCACCTCGCGAAGGTGTACGACGGCGCGCATCCGCGGGCGAAGCGAAAATCCTGATCCCGCCATGTAGAGCGGAGCGCAGCTCCGCTGCCGTATTCCCGAAGACGGTTCAGCGGAGTTTGTTCCGCGGCACGGGTTTGGTGTTCAGCGGAGCTGCGCTCCGCTCTACAGGTTCGGCGCCGTGTCGTCGGTCACCCCTTGCCCGTCGCCGCGGCCGTCCCCACAACCGACGGACCGCTCAGGAGGCCGCATGGACCCCAGTCGAAATCCCAATGTCTTCCACGCCACCACCATCGTGTCCGTGCGGCGCGAAGGCCGCGTGGTGGTGGCCGGCGACGGCCAAGTCACGCTCGGCCACACCGTGATGAAAGCCAACGCGCGCAAGGTCCGTCGGCTCGGCCGCGACGGCCAGGTGCTGGCCGGGTTCGCGGGCGCCGCCGCCGATGCGTTCACCTTGTTCGAGTTGTTCGAATCGAAATTGGAGAAACACGGGCAACTGCTGCGCGCGGCGGTCGAGTTGGCGAAGGATTGGCGCACCGAGCGGCGCTTCGGCAAGCTCGAAGCCCTGCTGGCCGTGGCCGACCGCGAAACCTCGCTGATCGTCAGCGGCACCGGCGATGTCATCGAACCCGAAGACGGCTTGGTCGCGATCGGCTCCGGCGGCATGTACGCGCTGTCCGCGGCCCGCGCGCTGCTGGCGCATACGCAGCTCGACGCCCGCGCCATCGCGACCGAGGCGCTGAACATCGCCGGCGACGTGTGCATTTACACCAATCGCAATATCGTCGTCGAAGAACTCTGACCCGCGCTTGTGGGAGCGCCGGAAGGCGCGAATCGAACCTTCCCAACCCACAATCGCGCCTTCCGGCGCTCCCACAAAGTAGCCCCACGATTTTTTTGATTTTGTCGATTCACGGCCGCGCCTTCGGGCGCCTCAACGCGAAGACTCCGCAATGCCGAACAAGCCCGAATACGCCAGCAGCACCATGACCCCGCGCGAAATCGTGCAGGAGCTCGACCGCCACATCGTCGGCCAGACCGCCGCCAAGCGCGCGGTCGCCATCGCGCTGCGCAACCGTTGGCGGCGCATGCAGCTCGATCCGGCGCTGCGCAACGAAGTGATGCCGAAGAATATTCTGATGATCGGCCCGACCGGAGTGGGTAAAACCGAAATCGCGCGTCGTCTCGCCACGCTGGCGAACGCGCCGTTCGTGAAAGTCGAAGCGACGCGCTTCACCGAAGTGGGCTACGTCGGTAAGGATGTCGAACAGATCATCCGCGATTTGGCCGACACCGCGGTCAAACTGTATCGTGAACAAGCCAAGACCCGCGTGCGCGCGCAGGCCGAAGCGCGCGCCGAGGATCGCATCCTCGATGCGCTGTTGCCGCGCCGTCAGCCCAACGGTTTCGGCTTCGGCGCGGATCCCGCGCAGACCGCGCTCGATGTGAGCAGCGGCGAGACGCGCGACCCCCAAGCCGACACACGCGCCAAACTCCGCAAGCAATTGCGCGCCGGCGAATTGGACGAGCGCGAGATCGAAATCGAAACGGCGGTGAACGTCGGCGTGGACATCATGGCCCCGCCGGGCATGGAGGAGATGGGCCAGCAACTGCGGCAGATGTTCTCCAACATCGCCGGCAACAAAACCCATGCGCGCAAACTCAGCATCCGCGCCGCGCGCACGCAGTTGATCGACGAGGAAGCGGCCGCGCTGGTGAACGAGGACGATATCCGCGAAGCCGCGATCGAGGCCTGCGAGCAACACGGCATCGTGTTCATCGACGAAATCGACAAAGTCGCCAAGCGTTCCGAAGGCCACGGCGCCGACGTCAGCCGCGAAGGCGTGCAGCGCGATCTGTTGCCGTTGGTGGAAGGCTCCACCGTCAGCACCAAATACGGTGCGGTCAAAACCGACCACATCCTGTTCATCGCCAGCGGCGCGTTCCATCTCGCTAAGCCCAGCGATTTGATTCCCGAGATGCAGGGCCGCTTCCCGATTCGGGTCGAACTCGATGCGTTGGGCAAACAGGATTTCGTCCGCATCCTCACCGAACCCAAAGCCGCGCTCACCACGCAGTACGTGGAATTGCTGAAGACCGAAGGCGTCGGCTTGCGCTTCGCGCCCGACGCGATCGAGCGCTTGGCCGAGATCGCCGCCACCGTGAACGAGCGTCAGGAGAACATCGGCGCGCGCCGGCTGCACACCGTGCTGGAACGGCTGCTCGATACGCTGAGCTACGAAGCGCCCGATCGCGGCGGCGCCGAAGTGACGATCGATCGCGCCTACGTCGATGCGCATCTCGGCGATCTGGTTCAGGATCCGGATCTGTCCCGCTACATTCTTTGAGACTCGCGCGAACGCGGTGCGCGCGACGCCCGCGTTCAGGTCCGGACGTGTCTTGAGACACGCCCTTGCGCGTCGCCGCTGCGAACGCGAGCGCAACCGTTTCTCGACCGTTCGTCGGCGACGCTGACCCGCTTTGCGAGTCTTTCGCGTTTCCTATTGCACGCCACGGAGGGGTTCGGCGCGTTCGCGGCCCACGCGTTCTTCGCCCGCGCGAAGCCAGGGACGCGCCGCCCGCCTCCTCCCGACGGCGTATAGTCGATCCGCCCGCCACCAGGACGCCGCCCCATGTCGGTCCCCAGGCTTCCCCTCGTGTTCGCGACGCTCGGCCTTGCGGCCTGCGCCAACACCGCACCATCGCCCGGTTCCACCCAGGAGACACCCGCTATGACCACCGCTTCCGCCGCCGAGCAGACGTTCTCGCCTCGTCTCGACGCCGAACACGCGCTGCTGCGCGTGCTCGATCTGATCCGCGACAGCAAGAGCGTCGAGGACATCGCCGAGCGCCTGCAAAAAACCTTCGATCTGCCGTTCGCCGAACATTCCGGCCGTCTCGGCTTCGCCGAGCAACTTTCGCGCGATTGGTGGTCGTCCTACGAATGGGACCCCACGCGCGCCTACGGCAAACAGTTCGAGTTCGCGTTCCGTCCGGCCCAGCCCGATGCGTACCCGACCGCCAGCGACATTTGCGCCGTCGATTTCGAGCGCTTCGCCGCCGAACTGCAAACGATGGGCTTCGCCCGCGAGACCTACCGCGGCGAACACAACCGCGTGATCCACGAGCGTTTCGAGCGCCCGGGTCTGACCGTCACGGTCTACACCCGCGGCGAATCCGACGCCTCGCCCGAGAAGATCGCGCACGCCTGCGTGCAGATGGTCCACATTCACTGAAACCGACGTCGCCGGCCGACGCGCATGACGCGCCGCGGCCGCCGAGAGGAACGCACCGATGCCACTGAGTCAACAAGCGCAGACGTTGGCCGATAACTTCACCGCCGGTTTGACCGCGGACCAACGCACCAATTTCAACAACGCCCTGCAGAATTCGCCGGCGCTGGTCACCCAGATCAACGCGGCCGTCGCGTCCGGCGATCTCAACGGATTCGCGCTGCTGCCGGCCGGCACCAACGCGGGCGGGCAGTACGACCCGACCAGCCGCACGCTGCAGTTGCCCGCGTCGATTATGACCTCGCCCACGGCCCCCGCGCGGTTCGATCCAGGCGAACTGACCTTCGTCGCTGGGCACGAACTGCAGCATGCGATCAACCGCCCCACCGTCGCCGCCGCCTACACCACGTTCGACGCCGACGTGAATCGCATCGGCCAAAGCGCGCAGGCGGTGCACGACTACACCGCGCCGCTGAACACGCTGCTCACCGCCAATCGCAACGACGAATCGACCGCCAACATCGCCGGCTACAACGCCACGGTGGGCATGCTGCGCAGCGGCAACGGCAATCAGAACCCGAGCCTCGAAGACATCTATCGCGCCAATCCGGGGCGCATGCAGGACGTCATCGCGGTCACCCCGGGCACGCCGAACACCTATGCGCTGCGCGCGGGCTACACGCTCAACGCCGACATGACGATGACCCCGGACGCCGCGAATACGCGAGCGATGGGTCAGTACTACTACGACATGCCCGCCGCGCGCGCGGGGCTCGGCCACAACGGCGACTCCAACTATCAGAACTACTACGCCGCGAATCCGACCAGCACCATCGCGCGCGTGGAACAGTTTTACGCACCGACGCATGCGGCGAACGGCATCACCACGCAGTTGCATCTGAACATGGGCACGCTGGGCATCAACGAAGCGCAATTGGAGCGCAACGGGATGAACATCGGCGGCGCGGGCGGCCGACAAACGTATTACGACACCAGCACCAATCCGCCGACGCAGGGCCGTTTCGACGACACCCAAGCCACGCATCAGCACGTGCCGATCAACGCGCCCAACCCGCCCGGCGCGCAGCCGCCCGCGCATACCCCCGCGCAACATGCCCAGCCGGGGCAGCCCAATCACCCGGCGGTGCAGAACGCGATGGATGCGTTGGATCGCTCGCCGAACATTCCGGCCGACGCCTTCGGCCAGGATCGTTTGCGCGTCGCCGCCGGCATGGCGGTGCACGCCGCGGGCCAGGACGTGCGCCCCGATCACATCGTCTTCAACGGCCGCGGCAACGAGTTGATCGCGGTGCAGGGCGGACTGTCCGACCCGACCGCGCGCCTGTCCACGCCGCTCCCGGTCTCGCACGCGATCGCGACCGATCTGCCCACCGCGCAGCGCAATCTCGAAACGCTGCAACCCGGACAAAGCCAAGCCCAAGCGCAAGCCGGCCGCGACCTCGCTCCGCAGCAGCAGGACGTTCCAGTGCAGGAAGCCGCGCGCCCCGCACGCTGAGCCCAATCGCGCAACGCGCGCCGTCGACGACGGCCGTATGCGCCGAGCGCAGACAACAACGCCGCCCTCGGGCGGCGTTGTTGCGTTAGGAAGCGATCGTCTGCTCGCCGCTTCGATCGATCTCGAATCGATCGCCTCTCGCCCGTCAATCCGCCCGCACGCGCCAGGCTTCCGCGAGCGCGATCGCGCCTTCGCGGGCCAGCGCGATCGCGGCTTGCGTGATCGGCACCATGCCGTCTTCGATCGCGGCGGTGTGGATCGCGTCGGCTTCGGCGCCGGGGACGATCAAGGCGCGCAGTCGCGGGGTGACGATCATCAGTTCGTACACGGCGCGACGGCCGTACACGCCCAGGCCTTCGCAGCGGTCGCAGCCGCGGCCGGCGTAGAACGTTTCGCCCGGGGCGATGCCGAAGGCGTCGCGCACGTGCGGCGGTACGGTTTCGACCGCGCGGCAATGCGGGCAGGTGGTGCGCACCAAGCGTTGCGACATCACCGCGAGCAACGATGCGCGCAGCAGATAGGGTTCCACGCCCAAATCCAGCAGGCGCGTCACCGTGGTCGCGGCGGTGTTGGTGTGCAGCGTGCTGAGCAAAAGATGGCCGGTGAGCGCGCTTTCCACCGCGATCTGCGCGGTTTCGCGGTCGCGGATTTCGCCGACCATGATCGCGTCCGGGTCGTGGCGCAGAAAATTGCGCATCGCGCTGGCGAAAGTGAAACCGGCGGCGCGGTTCACCTGCATTTGCTGGACGTCCTCGATGTGGAATTCGACCGGATCTTCGATGGTGAGGATGTTGATGCGGCGTTCGCGCATCGCCAGCAGCATCGCGTACAGCGTGGTGGATTTGCCGCAACCGGTCGGCCCGGTGGCGAGGAACATGCCGTGGCTGCGCGCCATCACGTCGTCGATGCGTTGGCGGTCGCGTTCGCTCAGCCCGATCCGATCCAAATCCCACAGGCTTTCGCGGGCGTCCAGCAGGCGAATCACGACGCTTTCGCCGAACACCGCCGGCAGCACCGAGATGCGCAAATCGATCGAGCGCCCGTCCTCCAGCGCGAAGCTGGTGCGGCCGTCCTGCGGTTTGCGATGCTCGGCCAAATTCATATCGCCCAGCACTTTGATGCGGCCGACCACCGCCGGATGCAGCGCGCGCAGGAGTTCGCGCACGGGCACCAACTCGTCGTCGATGCGGTACAGCACATCGGTGCCGTCTTCGCCGGGGCGCAGATGAATGTCCGAGGCGCGGCGCGCCACCGCGTCGGCGATCAGCGCGTTGACGATGCGCACCACCGGCCGCTCCTTCGCCAAGCGCTGCGTTTCTTGCGCGCTGCCGGCGACCGCCGCGCTGGATTCCGGGTCGATGCCGAGCTGTCGCGCGACATCGCGGTCTTCCACGCGGTCGTAGTAGCGCGCGATGCCGGCGCGGATGTCGCGCGGCGAGGCCACCAGCGGGATCACGCGCTCGCGGCTGATGAAATCCAGCACGTTCTGCACGCGGCCGACGCTGGGGTCTTCCATCGCCACCGCGATCATGCCGTTGCGGATGCGCAGCGGTACCGCGCGCAGTTGCCGGGCGACGTCGGGCGTCAGCCGCGCGGTCGCTTCGGGATCGGGCCGCAGATGCGCCAAACGCACCAGCGGTAAGCCGAGCGTGGCCGCGATGCGGAAGCTTTCCTCGGTGGCGTCGTCGCCGAGCGCGCGCCACGCGGCGGGATCGACCGTGCGCGTTTCCGTCGTGCCGCCGTAGGCGATGCGGGGATAGTCGCGCAAGTAGCGATCGAGCGCGGCATCGTTCTCGAGTAGCGTCGGCGCAGGCGTCTTGGAACGGTCGAATGTCATACGGCCCCCTGTCCAGCCATCATGACCATGGGGCCGCGCACTGCCTTTGACCGAAATCACATGCCGGGCGGCTGCCGACGGCCACGACGGCTCCAATCGCCAGAATGCGGGCGGACGGCTCACAGCGGCCCGCGCAGGCGATAATGGCCGCATGAACGACAAAACCTCCGCCCCCGACGAGGCGACCTCCAACGGTCGCGCCGACACCACCCACTTCGGCTTCCGCGACGTGCCGGTGGCCGAAAAACAGAAGCTGGTCGGCCAAGTGTTCTCCTCGGTCGCCGGCAACTACGACCTGATGAACGACCTGATGAGCCTCGGCATCCATCGGGCCTGGAAACGCTATTTCGTCGCCACCGCGCAGGTCCGCCCGGGCGACCGCGTGCTCGATCTCGCCGGCGGCACCGGCGACATCGCCGCGTTGCTGAAGAGCCGCGTCGGCGAAACCGGCGAGCTGATCCTCGGCGACATCAACGGCGCGATGCTGCGCGTCGGCCGCGACCGCATGACCGACCGCGGCAACGTCCGCGGCTTCGAATACGTGCAATGCAACGCCGAAAAATTGCCGTTCCCCGACGCTAGCTTCGACCTCGTCACCATCGCCTTCGGCCTGCGCAACGTCACCGACAAAGACGCCGCCCTGCGCGACATGCACCGCGTGCTGAAAGTCGGCGGCCAAGCCCGCGTGCTGGAATTCTCGGAAGTCACCGCCGATTGGTTCAAACCGATCTACGACTTCCACTCGTTCAAGATTTTGCCGAAGCTGGGCAAGCTGTTCGCGAACGACAGCGACAGCTACCAATACCTCGCCGAATCGATCCGCAAACACCCGCCGCAGGACGAACTCAAAGCGATGATGGAAGCGGCGGGCTTCGCGCGGTGTTCGTATAAGAATCTATCGGCGGGGATCGTGGCGATTCATACCGGGTATCGGGTGTAGTGCTGCCACTAAGGAAGCTCCTATGTCTACCAATTTAATCTTGCCATCTCAAATCCCATGGGCTGAAATTAAAGGACAGGATCTTGAGTCACTCCTGTACTGGCTATTCGATTCGATGGGGGCAAAAAATCTTGAGTGGAGAATCGGAGGGAATGGTGCAGGAACGAGCGACTCCGGAAGAGATTTGGAGTTAGAGTTTTTTGCAGCATCTCCAGACGGCTCTATGTCTAAGCAAACGTGGTGGATAGAAGCTAAAGGAAGGTCTGGAACTGTTGATGCAAAAGATGTCAAGGAAGCTGTCCTCAACGCTCAGTCCAGACTAAACCTTGATGTATTAGTCGTCGCAACTAACACGCAATTTTCAAATCCAACCAGAGATTGGGTTAAAGAGTGGCAAAAAAGCCACCCAAGGCCAGTAGTTAAGCTTTGGGAAAAACCCCAATTGGAGAGCCTATGCTCGAAGAACCCTTTGGCGATAATACGTCTTCATAAAAGAGCGTTGAGCCCGCAAGGGCGAGTAGAGGTTGTCAGCTCGAAGCTCTGGCAATACTCGCAGCTCAGTGATGGCGCAGCGTTGGCGGAAATCTGGAAAGATAGAGACAAGGTTGAAATTGACGAAAGAGCACTTTTTGCGCTCATAGCGTCAGAATTTGCGAACGGTGATATATATGAAAGACCTTGGGCGGCTACTGTCTCTGATGATCGGCTCGCGTATGCAATGTGCCATGGCCTACTGAATTTCATCCACTTAATTTCACGCTCAGAAGGTTACGGTATAGATCAGAAGCCGATTATTAAATCTCTGGCATATCTCGTCCACTTCGCGACTCACAGGCTTGGCTCGAATCGTACTTCAAGTCTAATTCAAAATTTCTGGGGAGAAGACTTTCCAGAAGAGGCAAAAAAAATAATTTTAAAACCGATATTTCTTGTGCTTACATCTGAGGTTGAGGATGCATGTATGTCTGATTGCTCGCGAATCACTGGCGAAATGTCTTGCTTGTCTGAGAGTGAGGCAAAATTGTTTTGGGGGCGTTTTGATGCATCTCGAATCTCTTCAAAAATAGAAAATGAAAAAGTCATTCGTATAGAAAGTTATGAATCTCCATGTAAAGTCGGCTTTAAAGTTGGAGTAAAGCGTAATTGTCCAATCTTTGCTTTAGAGCGCCCGCACGAGAATGTATCTGAGGCGCTTCGAATAATTTCAGAAATTACAAGAGTTAGAGTTTGCTCAAACGGCGGGCAGAAATAATAAGCTGATACAGCGGGGCTACAGATTGTCACTTAGTTACGTAGCCCGGGTGCGCGCGCAGTGCGTACCCGGAGATTGCAGCGCGCGCATCTTCGATGCGCCACGAGCCGTATTCGGCCCGACCTGGGCGACGCTTTGCGCAGGCACCGGTCGCGCCTTCCGGCGCTCCTACAGGGGTGCGATGAGGTTTGCGAGACGCGTTACGGTTGCCACGCGTAGCCGAGCTTCAAGAACACGCTGCGGCTGCGGTCGCTGAGGTCGCGTTGGTCGTCGTCGGAATAGCCGCCGTGCGAGTCGTTACGTAGCCCGGGTAAGCGCAAAGCGCGCACCCGGGATATATGGTGAAACACTTCACCATATATCCCGGGTGCGGCCGTTGGCCTTACCCGGGCTACCTCTCGCTGCGCGTCCGATCGCGCCTTCCGGCGCTCCTACAGGGGTGCGATAGGGTTCGCGAGAGGCGTTACGGTTGCCACGCGTAGCCGAGCTTCAAGAACACGCTGCGGCTGCGGTCGCTGAGGTCGCGTTGGTCGTCGTCGGAATAGCCGCCGTGGGAATAGCCCAGGTACACGCCGGTGCGCGGGTTCAGGCGATAGGCGTAGAGCACTTGCGCGGCGAGGTCGCGATTGCGGGCGCTCGCCGGGGTTGCGTACAGCGTTGTGTCGCGGCGGATGTCGGTGCCCTGCAGCGAAACGCGCAGCCGTTGCCGCGGATCGAACTGCCATGCGTAGCGCGCGTCGAGCACGGTCGCGCGGTAGGCGATGCCGCCGTCGCGATGCAAACGTTGCGCGGTGTAGCGCAGTTCGAAATGCGTGCCGCGGCCGAGATCGAGCGAGAGCGTCGGCTGCCATTCCTCGACGCGGCCCACGCGCGAAGCCAGTAAATCGAGTTGATCGCCCGCGCGCAGCGTGAGCGACACGATCGCGCCGGGCAGCGGCGTGGCCTTGCCGTACAGCGACAGCCACGCTTCGTCGAATAAGCGGTCGTTCCAAAAGCGCGCGCGGCGCAGTCCGCTCACGCGCGCGGTGGATTGCAGCGGACCGGCCAATTCCACATAGCCTTCGAGTTCGCGTTCCAGCAGGCGGCCGTCGCTGGCGTGGGTGATGTCCGCATCCGCGTATGCCGTCACGCTGTTGATCTTCGCGCCTTCGCGGCCGTACCAGGTGCGGCCGCCGCCGAGCAGGCTTTTGCGATAGCCGACCTGACCGATGAAGCCGAGGTCGGCGCTGAATCCCGGCGCGATGCGGGTATGGCCCAACGCGAAGTCCCAACGACTGTCGCCGTAGCGGTACTGCGCATCGAAGGCGTTGCCCGCGGGCGTGCGATCGCCGTCGTCGCGCAGGCCGGCGGGATAGCGCGAATCGCTGCGCAGCCACTGCGCCGTGAAGCGATGGCTGCCGCGCTGCCAACGCAGATCCGCGCCGGCGAGCGCGTTGCGGTACTCGTCGCCGCCGCGATACGTCGCCACCGCGCCGAGACTGGTGTGCGCATCGAGATCGTAGCGATAGCGCGCGAGCATCGCGTTCGCGCTGCGGTCGAGTTGGCGGATCGACGAGCCCAGCGCGCCGGGAATCAGCAATTGCGTAGTCGCGTCGCGCGCGGCCACCACGCCGTAGGCCTGTCGCCCGCTGCGACCGGTGACGCGCACGCCGATGTCGGGGTCGGCGATTTGGCGCGTGTAGATCACGTCCAGCGGCGTATTGAAATAATCCGCGCTCTCCAGAAAGAACGGGCGTTTTTCGGGGAAAAACAGCGCGAAGTTCGAACTCAGATCGAGCTGCGCCGTATCCGATTCGACCTGCGAGAAATCGGGATTGAGCGTGCCGTTGAGGGTGAGGTTGGGCGTCGGCGCCCAGGCCACGTCGAGACCCGGTTCGATTTCGGTGCCTTCCTCGCTGCGCCACGCGGGACGTCCGGCGCGCGCGTCGCGGGTTTGCGCATGACGCACGGTCAGCGTCGGCGCGATTTCCAGATTGCGGCTGCGGCGCACGTCCGCGAAACCTTCGATCTTGCGCATCGCGCACAGATCGCAGGTCGCGCCGCGTTCGCGCGGTTCGTTGAAGTACACGTAGAGATAATCGCGCGGACGGATGCGCATCAGTCGCAGGCCCCAGCGGCGCAGACCTTCCGCGCCGTCGAAGCGCAGCGTCGCGAACGGAATGCGCATTTCCGCTTCGTAGCCGCGCGAGGTGATCCGCGCCGCGCTGCTCCACACGCCGTCCCAGGCGTTGTCGCCGTTGTCCGCATCGTTTTCGCGCACGCCGTCGGCCTGCGCGCCGACCGGATTGACGAAGAATTCGTAGGCGCGGCGCTGATCGTCGAAGGTGTCGAGCTGCAGGCCGATGAAGTCGTCTTCGTACAGCGCGTCGCGGTCGCGCAGAAAGGCGCGGAGCTGTTCGGGTGCGGGGTCGTCGGCGACGAAGCCGATGTACAGCGCCTCGTCGGTGTGGAAGATGCGGGCGACGGTGCGCACCGGCGCGGGAATGTTGTCGCCCGGGTTGTTCTCGTATTTCAGCTCGATTTCGGCCGCATCGGCCCACGCGGCTTCGTCGACCGCGCCGTCGATCGCGATGGCCTGCGCATCGCGCGCGTCGAGGCCGGGAATCCGCATCGGTTCCGGCGCTGGCGCGGCTTGACTGGCGAACGCCGCGCCGAGCGCGAGGACGCCGAGCAACATCCGTGTAAGAAGACTCGTCTGCATCGGCCAAGAGTAGCGGCCGAAGATGCGAAACGAACGTTCGCGAAATCGTATTCCTGAGCGCGTCGCGGCCGAACGCTCGGCGCAGACGGCGCGAAGGGCGCCGGAGCGCCCTTCGCGGTACCGCAATCGATGCGCGACTCGAACTGCGCGATCAGCGCGAGCGTTCGATCAGCGCGACAGCTCGATCAGCGTCGACGAAATCCAGCCCTTATTGCCGAGTTCGTCTTCCACTTCCCACATCATGCCTTCCTTGTTGCCGGTGGGGTACAGCATCATGCCCGGGTCGAGGCTGCGCACCACTTTCGTGCCCTTCGCGGTGGTGAACAGACGCGCGGGCTTGGTCACGGTCACGGCCTGCTGCGCGTTGGCGGCGGAGGCGCTATCCGGCAGACCGCCGAGCTGGGCGACGATGTCGGTGTACGCCTGCAGATAGGCGAGGGTGATGACTTGGCCGATTTCGGTGTTGGCGTAGCCGCTGGCGCCCATTGCGCCGAAGCCGCTGTAGCCGAACAGGCCGCCGCCCGCGCCCCAGCCGATGTCGGTCTTCTTGGCGCTGCCTTCGGCCATCGCCACTTGCTCGGTCGAGCGCACGTCGGTGACGGTCAGCACCACGTCGGCGGTTTTCTTCTTGAAATCCAGGCCGCCGATCGCGGCGCCGGCGCGACCGCCGACCAAGCCGCCGAGCAGGCCGCCGATGGCGTTACCGCCGGCGTTGCTGTTGGCGGCGATCAAGTCGGGCACCATCACGTAATCGGCGGCTTTCATCTGGCCCTTGCCGACGTTCGAGCGGTTGCGCAATTCGCCGCTGGCGCCGAGGGCGCGCTCGCGCTGCGCGGCGTCGAGGCCCGCGCCGCGGTCCACCAGGGTGAAGCAGCGCGACTTGCTGACGAAGACCTTGATCAGCTTCGACGGCGCCGGCAACTGCTGACCGGTCCACCAATTCACGGCGTCTTCCGGCTCCAGCACCGACAGCGTGCCCAGCGGCTTCGCGCAGGTCGGGATTTCGGCCATCTTCTGCTTGCGCTGGTCCTGCGCGCTCTGGCGCTGCGCGTCGGCCGGGGAGGCGAGCGCGGCGAGAAGGACGGTCATCAGGCCGGCCGAGAGGACAGCGGAACCGCGGATGGGAAGACTCATGGTCAAGTACCTTCGATAAGTGTGAGGAAGAACGGCACGCTTCGGCGGGAGACGCGCGACATCGCGATGTCGTGCTTCGGCCCGCCGAAAGCGCAGCACCGGGTCGGTGCCGGTCCTGCAACAAACGGAATGCGCCGCCCCCTGGGGACAATTTTACGACCACTCGCGCGGGCGCGGGGCAGGCGTTCGTTCAGCCGAACGCGCGCCCTGCGCCCGCGTCGCGCGACGAAACCGGCGGCCTGCGCCAGCCGGTGCGACCCGCTCGGCGGCGCACCTGGAGAGCGGCAGTCCTCGGGCGGTGCGGGTACACTCGCGGTTTTCCACCCGGACCCCCGACCGCCATGCGCGTCTCTTTCCTGGCCCTGCCGCTCTTGGGCGCCCTGCTGATGACCTCCTGCTCGTCCGAAGCGCCCGCTCCCACCCCCACCGCCGCCCCCGCGTCGGTCGCCGCGAAACCCAAAGCGATGGACGAACATTCCTACGCCGAGCCCGACAAAGTCGTCATCGACGACCTGCAGCTCGATCTGAAGCTCGATTTCGACACCAAGACGCTGGCCGGCACGGCCACCTATTCGCTGGATTGGAAGGACAACGCCGCGACCGCGCTGTTGCTCGATACCCGCGAACTGACCATCGAGAAAGTGGAAGGCGCCGACGCCGCCGGCGCGTGGACGCCGTTGAATTTCAAGCTCGCGGACCCCCACCCGGTGCTCGGCCAAAAGCTCAGCATCGAAACGCCCAAGCGCAACGCGCAGGTCCGCGTGACCTACAAGACCGCGCCGACCGCGTCCGGTCTGCAGTGGCTGGAGCCGAGCATGACCGAGGGCAAGCAACTGCCCTTCATGTTCAGCCAATCGCAGCAGATCCACGCGCGTTCGTGGGTGCCGCTGCAGGACACGCCGAGCGTGCGCTACACCTACGGCGCGCACGTGACCTCGCGCCCGGACGTGATGGTGCTGATGAGCGCCGACAACGACCCGAACGCGGTGCGCGACGGCGATTACACCTTCAAGATGCCGCAGAAGATTCCGTCGTATCTGATGGCGATCGCGGCCGGCGACTTGAGCTTCAAGGCCATCTCGCAGCGCAGCGGCGTGTGGTCCGAGCCGACCATGCTGGACAAGGCGGTCAAGGAATTCGAAGACACCGAGAAGATGATCGCCACCGCCGAGGCCCTGTACGGCCCGTACCGCTGGGATCGCTACGACATGCTGGTGCTGCCGCCCTCGTTCCCGTACGGCGGCATGGAAAATCCGCGCCTGACCTTCCTCACCCCGACCGTGATCGTCGGCGACAAGACGCTCGTCTCGCTGATCGCGCACGAATTGGCGCATAGCTGGTCGGGCAATCTCGTCACGTTCTCCAGCGCGAAGGACGCGTGGCTCAACGAAGGCTTCACCAGCTACGTCGAGAACCGCATCATCGAAGCGCTGTACGGCAAAGACCAAGCCGCGATGGAGAACGTGATCGAGCGCAACGAGCTGAAGAAAGAGTTCGCCGAAATCGATCCGTCGCTGCAGATGCTGGCGACCAAGCCGGGCGTGCTGAAAGACCCCGACAACAGCAGCAGCGCCACCGTCTACACCAAGGGCGCGTGGTTCCTGCATTTCCTGGAAGAGCGTTTCGGCCGCGACAAGTTCGACCCGTTCCTGCGCGGCTATTTCGATCACTTCGCGTTCCAGAGCATCGACAGCGAACAGTTCGCCAAGTACGCCAAGGCCAATCTGTTGGCGAAGTACCCGAACGTGGTGGACATCAAGGAATTCGACGAGTGGCTGTACGAAGCCGGCATTCCGGCCACCGCGCCGCAGGTGCAGGCGCGCCGGTTCGGCGTGGTGGACTCGTCGCGCTTGGGCTGGCTCGCCAGCGGCAACTTGCCGCCGGCCGAAATCACCCAGGCCTGGACCACGCAAGAATGGGTGCATTTCATCGAAGGCTTGCCCGACGACCTCAACCGCGAAAAATTGGCGCAGCTCGACGCCGCCTACGCCTTCACCGGCACGATGAACGGCGAGATCGCGCAGCGTTGGTATCCGCTGGCGGTGGACAACGGGTACACCGAGGCCAACGGCGCGATCGCCTCGTTCTTGCAGCGCATCGGTCGCCGCAAACTGATCATGCCGACCTACACCGCGCTGGCGAAGAGCGAGTCGGGTCTGGCCCTGGCGCGCGAGATTTTCGCCAAAGCCAAACCGGGCTATCACCCGATCACCAGCGGTTCGGTGCAGAAGGTGATCGACGAGGCCAAGCCCACGGCCGCATCGGCTGCGCCGGCGCCGGCCAAGCCCGAAGCGCCGCCGACGCCGAACACGCCGACCTCGTCCACCGACGCGTCCAACCCGGCGCCGACGCGGTGATCTGAGTGTCGAAACGACGCCGCGCCAAGCGCGACGCGCGCGAAGCGGCGGCCCAGGCGGCCGTCGCTTCGGATGCCGCTTCGACCGCCGCCGCCGATGCGGCCCGGCGCGCCAAGCGCTTCAAGATCGCCAATCTGATCGCCGCCGCGGTGCTGATCGCATTCGCGGTCGCGCTGTGGCGCGATCCGAGCCTGCCGATCCGCGCCGAATTCGCGAAACAGCGGATACTGCTGGGCGCGCGGACGGGCACGGTGGAGGCGGGCGAGCATCGCTGGGTGTACACCGAACTCGATGCGGACACGGCGGGCGCGCAGACCATCGTGCTGGTGCATGGCTTCACCGGCACCAAAGAGAATTGGTACCGCGTCGCGCGCCGGCTGAAAGGTCGCTATCGCGTGGTGATGCCCGATTTGCCGGGCTGGGGCCGCAGCGAGCGCAAACCCGACGCCGATTACGGCTATCTCGCGCAAAGCGAACGTCTCGCCGCGTTCATCGGCGAGATCAGCCCGCAGCCGGTGGTGTTGGTCGGGCATTCGATGGGCGGCGGCATCGTCGCCACCACCGCCGCGCGCGCGCCGGGCCGCGTCGCCCGCGTCGGTCTGATCGACGCCTCCGGCGTGCGTTTCGACGACAACCAATTCGGTTTGGACGTATTGGCCGGTCGGAACCCGTTCGCGGTGAGCGATGCGGCGTCGCTGCAACGCTATCTCGACACGCTGTTCGTCGTGCGCGAGGCGCGGCCGTGGATTCCGTGGCCCGCGGACAAGCTCTACATCGCCGAGCGTCAGCGCGACGCGGCGTTCGAACAGCGCGTGCTCGATAAGATCGGCCGCGGCGACGAGCGCTTCCTGCCCGGCGAAGTCGCCGCGCGCATCAAGCAACCCGCGCTGCTGCTGTGGTGCAAGCAGGACCGCGTGATCGACCCGAGCGCGATGACGCTGTACGGGCGCAGTCTGCCGCAGGCGACCCAGGTGTTGCTGGACGGCTGCGGGCATATGTCGCTGATGGAGCGCCCGGGCGATACCGCCGGCGCGATCGAAATGCTGGCCGAACGAGGACGGTGGCGATGATTCGAAACGTTCCCCGAAACGCCCGCGTGCCCGGCGCGAATCGCGCGCGCGCGGCGCTGGTTCTCGCGCTGGCGGTCGCGCTCGTCGGCTGCGGCGAAGATCCGGCCGCCATCGCGAAAGCGCAGGCCGAACAGGCCGCCGCGAACGAGGCGGCGGCGAAAGCCGAGGCCGCCGCGTACGACACCGCGATGGTCGAACAGAACTGGCAGATGGCCAAAGCGCACGCCGACGTGTTGATGCAGAAATACCCCGGTACGCCCACCGCCCAACGCCTGCAGGCCGATTACGACGAGGTGAAAGCCAAAGCGGAGGCGGAGCGCGAAGACGCGCGCACCGCCGCGCTGTGGAGCTACACCGTGCAGGACGTGCCGGGCGGCAAGCAAACCTCGGCGGCGATCTACGCCAAAGATCCGGTCGATGTGGACGGCAGCGGCCCGACCGCGGTGCGTTTGATCTTCCGCGACCACCCGTCGTGGGGCCGCAGCAGCTATTTGGTGCTGCAGGCCGGCGATTTCGATTGCTACGGCGGCTGCAAGGTGCGGGTGACGATCGACGACAAACCGGCGAACGCGATGGCCGCGTCGCGCCCGAAGACCGACGACGCCATCGCGATGTTCATCGAAGACGAACGCGCGCTGTGGAAAGCGACCAAGGGCGCGAAAACGATGACCGTCGAGTTCCCGGCCAAAGGCATGGGCAAGCGCGTCGCAGTGTTCGAAGTGGCCGGTTTGGATCACGGCAAACTGCCGAAGTGGAATTGAGGCCGCGCGTGTCTCGGCCCGTGCGTCGATGGGCGCTGGGCGCGTTCGCGATGATCGCGCTCGGCGCATGCGCGGCGCTCGCGGCGTGGTGGTGGTTTCGCGAATACGCCCCGGATCGCGCGCGCTTTCCGATTCGCGGCATCGACGTTTCGCATCATCAGGGCGCGATCGATTGGCGGCGGGTCGCGCGCGACGACGTCGCCTTCGTCTACATGAAAGCCACCGAAGGCGGCGATCATCGCGATCGCGCTTTCGCCCGAAACTGGCGCGACGCCCGCGCGGCGGGGCTCGCGGTCGGCGCCTATCACTTCTTCACCTTCTGCCGCCCCGGCGCCGATCAGGCGAAGAATTTCCTCGCCGTCGTGCCGGTCGAGGCCGATGCGCTGCCGCCCGGGGTGGATCTGGAGTTCGGCGGCAATTGCGGGAAAACGCCCGACGCGGCGACGATGCGGGCCGAACTCGACGCCTTCCTCGCTCCCGTCGAACGCGCCTACGGCAAGGCGGCGGTGCTGTACGTGACGCCCGAATTCCTCGCCGCCTACGCCGAGGCATTGCCGCCGCGCGCGCTGTGGCGGCGCTCGATCCTGCGCGAACCCGATGGCGCGGCGTCCTGGCGGCTTTGGCAGTACCACAACCGCGGTCGTGTCGCGGGCATCGTCGGGCCGGTGGATTTGAACGTGTTGGCGCCCGAGACCGCTCTCGATCGGCTCGGAGACGCGCCCTGAGCGTCTCTCGATCGCGGCTCGGTCGCAGGCCGGACGCGCGCATCGCATCGGGTCGCGCACCGTTCCATTCCGATGGCGGCCCTTGGGTTGCGCTCGCCCCGAGCCCATAATTCCGGCCATGACCGTCCACTCCGACAATCCCGACCACGGTTTCCAATTCCCGGGGGTCTTCGAGATCACTGCGATGGGCCCCGCCGGCCGCGGCCTGGAAGAACGCATCCCGCAGGTGCTCGAAGCCGCCGGCATTCCCGTGCTGCGCGAAACCGTGGCCTCGCGTAATTCGTCCGGCGGCAAATTCGTGTCGATTCGGGTCAGCATCGAAGCCGCCGACCGCGGCCGCTACGAAGCCGCGCACGCCGCGCTGCGCGCCGAGCCGGACATCAAATGGACGCTGTGATCGCGACCGTTTCGCGGCGGCGAGGAGGATGTGATGAGGGATCTCTGGATCTTGCTCTATCGCAGCGATGCGCTGTACCGAATGGACGCGGCGGATATGCTCAAGCTGCTGCTGGACGCGCGTTCCTACAACATCGAACACGACATCACCGGCTTACTGCTGTATCACGAGGACCGGTTCATGCAGGCGCTGGAAGGCCCGCGCGAAGCGGTGGAGGCGCTGTATCGGCGGATCGCGCTGGATCCCCGTCATCGCAACGTGACGTTGGAGTTCAGCGAGCCCGAGGAGGAGCGGCTGTTTCCGGATTGGCAAATGGGCTTCGCCGAAGTGCCGAACATTCGCGGCCGCGCGGTGATGTCGGGCGTCGAATCCGAGCGCGACGCGGAATACGTGCTGCGCGCGCTGGCGACGCGTCCGCCCGCGCATCGGCTGTTGGATTTTTTGGCGGGGCATGCCGCCGATGACGCACGCGTCCGTTGACCCTTCGCTGTCGGCGTCGAAGACCTCATCGACGGCGGCCTGCTCCGGCCAGGGCCCCTCGGTGGCCGCCGAGGTTGCCCCCGTGCGCGTCCGCGACCTCGGTCGTCAGCCTTATGCGCCGGTGTGGCGTGCGATGCAGGGCTTCACCGACGCCCGCAACGCGAACACCGACGACGAGTTGTGGTGGGTCGAGCACGACCCCGTGTTCACGCTCGGCCAAGCCGCTAAAGCCGAACACGTGCTGATGCCGGGCGAGATTCCGGTGCTGAACGTCGATCGCGGCGGCCAAGTGACTTATCACGGCCCCGGACAGATCGTGGCGTATCCGCTGCTCGATCTGAAACGCCTGAAGATCGGCGTGCGCGATTACGTCTGCAAACTCGAGCAATCGGTGATCGACACGCTCGCGCACTGGAACCTCCACGGCGAACGCCGCGACGGCGCGCCGGGCGTGTACGTCGGCGGCGCGAAGATCGCCGCGTTGGGCATTCGCGTGCGGCGCGGCTGTACCTTCCACGGCCTCGCGTTCAACATCGCGATGGACCTCTCGCCGTTCCATCGCATCAATCCCTGCGGCTACGCCGGTCTGCAGGTGACGTCAATGCACGACCTCGGCGGGCCGTCTAGCCTGGATGCGGTGAAACCCGTGCTGCTCGACGCGTTCGCCGCGCAGTTCGGCCTTCGCCCGCAGCCCGCGTCGCCGCCGGATCTGGCCGCGCTCGCCGCCGCCCCCGACACCACCGTCCCCGACATCACCGCCCCCGAGAGCCGGACCGCCTGAATGTCCATGCCCGCCGACAAGACCATTCCGCTCGCCGTCGTCGGCGATACGCCCGCATCGCTGGAACCCGGCGCGAAACAACTGGCGGGCGACAAGATCGCGCGTTCGCCGGTGCAGTTCGCCGACGCACCGGTCTTGCGCAAACCCTCGTGGATTCGCGTGCGCCTGCCCAGCGGCAACGCGGTCGGCGCGCTGAAAGCCAAATTGCGCGAAAACCGCCTCGTCACGGTGTGCGAAGAAGCGACTTGCCCGAACATCCACGAATGCTTCGGCCACGGCACCGCCACGTTCATGATTCTCGGCGAGGTCTGCACGCGGCGCTGCTCGTTCTGCGATGTGGCCCACGGCCGGCCGAAACCGCCGGACGCGGAGGAACCCGAGAACCTCGCCCGCACCGTCGCCGATATGGGCTTGAAGTACGTGGTCGTGACCAGCGTGGATCGCGACGATCTGCGCGACGGCGGCGCTCAGCACTTCGTCGACTGCATCGCCGCGATCCGCGCGCGCAGCCCGGGCACGAAGATCGAAATCCTCACCCCGGATTTCCGCGGCAAAGGCCGGATGGAACGCGCCCTGGAGATTCTGGCGCGCAACCCGCCCGACGTGTTCAACCATAACGTCGAGACGGTGCCGGACCTCTACCGCAACGTGCGCCCCGGCGCCGACTACCAGTGGTCGCTGACCCTGCTGCAGCGGTTCAAAGCGCAGCACCCGGCCGTCGCCACCAAGAGCGGCATCATGCTCGGCCTGGGCGAAACCCAGGAACAAGTCGAAGGCACCTTGCGCGATTTGCGCGCTCACGACGTCGATATGGTCACGATCGGCCAATATCTGCAACCCAGCGCCCACCATCACCCGGTGCTGCGCTATTGGACGCCCGACGAATTCAAGGCGTTCGAAGACTTCGGCATGGCGTTGGGCTTCACCCACGTCGCCTCCGGGCCGCTCGTGCGCAGCTCGTATCACGCCGATCGGCAAGCGGCCGGGGCCGGCGTCGTCGCCTGAACGCGCGCCGACCGTCGCCCGGACGCGGGCGGGGACCGTTCAGGCGCTGGGCCGCAGCCTTCCATCGGCGGTGACCTGCGACACGTTCCGGCGTCCGAAACTTTCGGTAATCTCGGCAGTCGGAGCGGTACCGATGTTCGATTCGAACGTGTCCCGTCCGCACGCGTCATGCCTCGTTCCCCACGCGCCGCTGCTGCGTCGCCCGAGAGAGTCCCGATGAAACTCGCCAAAGCTTTGCCGATTTCCTTGCTCGTGATGGCCGTCGCCGCGTCGGTGGCGGGCTTGACCGCCAACGCCGAGGGCAACGGCCCCAGCGTCGATCAAGCCACCGCGTCGAAACTGGTCTACGGCCTGCTCTCGGACAGCCGCTACGCTTACCGCCCGCGCGCGCTCGACGACGCGCTGTCGGCCGAAGTCTTCAAGCGCTATCTCGAAGCCTTGGATGCGGGCAAGCAATTCTTCACCGCGGCGGACGTGGCCAAACTCGGCGAGCACAAAACCAAGCTCGACGACGCGATCAAAAGCGGCGAAGTCGACGTGGCGTTCTCGATGTTCTCGCTGTACCAGCAGCGCGTGAACGAACGCGTCGCTTACGCTCGCGGCCTGTTGACCCAGGACATCTTCAAATTCGACGGCCAGGACCGCTGGTATTACGACCGCGAAGACGCGCCGTGGCCGGCGACGACCGCCGAACTGGACGAGGTGTGGAAGCAGTCGGTGCGCAACGATTGGCTGCGCTTGAAGCTCGCCGGCAAAGCGCCCGACGAAATCCGCAAGACGCTCGATAAGCGCTACGCGAACATGGCCAAGAGCGTCGCCGAGCTCAACAGCAACGACGCCTTCCAAACCTTCCTCAACGCCTACGCCACCTCGATCGACCCGCACACCGATTATTTCGACCCGCGCGCGGCCGAACGCTTCAATCAGAGCATGTCGCTGTCGCTGGAAGGCATCGGCGCGCAGTTGCAGAAGCAGGACGACGTGACCGTGATCCGCGAGCTGATTCCCGGCGGTCCGGCCTTGGCCAGCGGCAAGCTCAAGCAGGGCGATCGCATCGTCGCCGTCGGCCAAGGCGCGAGCGGGCCGATGGAAGACGTGATCGGCTGGCGCATCGACGATGTCGTGGCGAAGATCAAAGGCCCGAAAGGCACGCAGGTGCGTCTGGATATCGTGCCGGCCGAAGCCGTGCTCGACAGCAAGCCCAATCGCATCACGCTGAACCGCGCGAAGATCCGCTTGGAAGAGCAGGCGGCGAAAGGCGAAGTGCTGAACGTGCCCGCGCTCGGCGACCGCCCGGCGCTGCGCATCGGCGTGGTGAAACTGCCGGCGTTCTATCAGGATTTCGAGGGCAAGCGCCGCAACAGCGACGACTACGCCTCCGCCACCCGCGACACCGAACGCCTGCTGCGCGGCTTCCGCGAGCAGAAGGTCGACGGCGTCATCATCGACCTGCGCAACAACGGCGGCGGCTCGCTCAGCGAAGCGGTCGAATTGACCGGCCTGTTCATCGATAAAGGCCCGGTGGTGCAGGTGCGCGAATCCGGCGGCCGCGTCAGCGTGGACGGCGACGGCGACGCTGGCGTCACCTGGGACGGCCCGCTGGCGGTGTTGATCAATCGCGGCTCGGCCTCGGCCTCGGAAATTTTCGCCGGCGCGATCCAAGACTACGGCCGCGGCCTGATCATCGGCGAAACCAGCTTCGGTAAAGGCACGGTGCAGAACTTGGTCGATCTCGACCGCTGGCCGATGAATACCGATCAGCGTTTCGGCCAAGTGAAGCTCACCATCGCGCAGTTCTTCCTGCCCGGCGGCAGCAGCACGCAGAACAAGGGCGTGGTGCCCGACATCGCCTTCCCGGTCAGCGTGGACGCCAGCGAGTTCGGCGAGAGCACCTACGACAACGCGCTGCCGTGGACCAAGATCGATGAGGTCAAGCACACGCAGTACGGCAATTTCGCTTCGCTGCTGCCGCGTTTGCGCGCTGCGCACGAAGCGCGCGTCGCGGGCGACAAGGAATTCCAGTGGTGGGCCGAGGACGTCGCCCAATTCCGTGCCGAAACCGCGAAGAAGTGGGTTTCGCTCAACGAGGCCGAGCGTCGCGCCGAACGCGACCGCGACGCGGCCAAGCGCAAAGCGCGGCAGGACGCCCGGAAGACCTTGGGCCTGGATCTCGACCCGCTGGCCGACGATTCCGACGACGACGGTCTGACCTCGAACGAGCGCGATATCGTCAAGGACGCGCAGCGCGAGAAAGCCGCCGAGAAGCGTCCCGACCCGCTGCTGCGCGAATCGGCATCGATTCTGGCCGACGCCATGCGCGTGTTGAGCGAAGACCGCCAGTTGTCGGCGCAAGTGTTGCCGGAGTCCAAGGGCATGGGTCGCTGGACCGAGTGATCGAACCCCGACGACGGCGGCGATCTTCTCCGTCGCATCGCCAACACCGTACGGCCCGCGCTTCGGCGCGGGCCGTCGCGTTTGGGCGGGACGACACGTCGCGACGTGTCGAAAACGGATAGCGCGGTTCGGCGCGCGCGCGTAGCCTGCGCGCATGAACTCGAACGCCCGACGCGACTCCGCCCAACACGCTGCCGCCGATCCGCTCGAGCGCGCGCGTCGTTTGCTGGACACCGACGAATTCACTGCGACCGCGTTGGCCGAAGCCGTCGGTCTCGCGCCGACGGTGCTGCAGCGGCGGTTCCGCGCGCGCTTCGGGCTGACGCCCGCCGAATACCTCGCGCAGCGCAAGCTCGGCACGCTCAAAACCGCGCTGCGCGAAGGCCTCGACGTGAGCGCCGCGCTGTACGACGCCGGTTACGGTTCGCCCTCGCGCGTGTACGAAGCGGGCGCGGCGAAACTCGGGATGACGCCGGCGCGTTATCGCGCCGGCGGCGCGGGCGAAGACATCCGCTGGAGCATCGTCGCTACCGCGCTCGGCCCCGCGCTGGTCGCGGCGACCGCGCGCGGCGTGTGCGCGATCGAATTGGGCGACGACGAAGACGCATTGGCGCGAAAACTCCGCGACGAATTTCCGCAGGCCGCGCTGTCGCGCGTGGATGCGGGGCGCGACGAATTCCTCGCGCCGCGCGTGCGCGCCGTCGCGGAGGCCTTGGCGGGCGGCTCCGCGCGCCTACGCAATCGCGATGCCGCGTCGACGCAGACGCCGACTCTTCCGGTCGATCTGATCGGCACCGCGTTCCAGAAGCGGGTGTGGGACGCGTTGATGAAAATCCCGCCGGGCGAGACCCGCAGTTACGCCGAACTCGCCGCCGATCTCGGTGCGCCGAACGCGGCGCGCGCGGTGGCCAGCGCCTGCGCGCACAACCGCGTCGCGATCGTGGTGCCGTGCCATCGCGTGATTCGCGGCGACGGCTCGCTCGGCGGTTATCGTTGGGGTTTGCCGATGAAGCGCATGTTGTTGGAGCGCGAAGCGGCGGTGTGATGCGTTCGTGCGGATTCCACTGTCGCCCCGAGCGTAGCGAGGGACCTGTTTTTTGATTTCGCCATGCGCCAAAAAATATTCTCAGCGGAGTTGCGCTCCGCTCTACGGCACGGGCATTGCCGGCGTTACCGACGCTTTCTCGCCGCGGGGCGCGTCGGCAATTGCAGGCCGTACTTCACCACGTCGAACACCATCCGCGTTTCGTAGCGTTTGATCGTGCCTTCGTCGCTGAACAAGCGGTCGGCGACCTCGCGCAGATGCGCCACGCTGGTGACGGCGAGGATCGCGAGGTAATCCCATTCGCCGGTCAGCGTGTAGCACTGCTGCACTTCGCTCGCTTGGCGCATACGCGCGCGGAACGCGGCATGACGCTTCGCCGACTCGCGCTCCATCGCGACCCAGACCGTGGCCAACGTCACCGCCGGGAAATCGGCGGGGTCGAGCACCGCCACTTCGCGCAGCAGGCCGTGCTCGCGGTAACGCGCGATCCGCCGCTGTACCGCGCTCGCGGACAGGCCGACGCCTTCGCCGAGCGCGGTCAAGGTGCGCCCGGCGTCCTGCTGCAGCAGGTCGAGGAGGCGGTGATCGAAGTCGTCGAGGGCGAGCGGCGGTGCGGGCACGCAAAAATTTTGCGCGAGGGCGCATATTTTTTCAAACGCTATCCGGCCCGAGCGGTTAACGTGAAGCCATGACCCCCACTTCCTCGCCGCCGACCTCACCGGCGGCGCCCGGCGCGTTCAAAGTCGCCGCGGCGCTGCTGTCCCTCTACACCATCTGGGGGTCGACGTATCTCGGCATCCGTTTCGCGCTGGAAGGCGGTTATCCCGCGCTGTCGGTCGTGTCCGGCGCGCGCATGCTGTTCGCCGGTCTCGCCATGTACGCGGTGCTGCGTTGGCGCGGCGTGGCGGCGCCCACGCGGGCGCAATGGCGCGCGCTCGCGCTGATGGGCGCGACGATGATGCTGATGGGCAACGGCTTCGTGGTGCTGGCGGAGAAAACCGTGTCGTCGGGGCTCGCGGCGATCGCGATCGCCTCGATGCCGCTGTGGATGGGCTTGTTCGGTTGGGCCTTCGGCCGTCGTCCGACCACGCGCGAATGGCTCGGCATCGGCGTCGGCTTTCTCGGCGTGCTGTGGTTGAACGCCGGCAGCAGTCTGTCGGCGCAACCCACGGGGTTGGTGCTGCTGTTGATCGCGCCGATCGCCTGGGCGTTCGGTTCGGTGTGGTCGCGCGGGCGCGATCTGCCGTCGCCGCTGATGACCGCGGCGGGGCAAATGATGTGCGGCGGCGCGATGCTGATCCCGCTCGGATTCGCGCTCGGCGAGCGCTTGCCCACGGCGCCGACGCCGCTCGGCACCGCCGCCTTGCTGTACCTCGCGGTGTTCGGCTCCATCGTCGCGTTCAGCGCGTATCTGTGGCTGCTGAATCACGTGCGTCCGGCGTTGGCGTCGAGCTACGCCTATGTGAACCCGCCGGTCGCGGTGCTGCTGGGCGTGTGGCTGGCCGATGAACAGGTGAGTGCGCACGATATCGGCGCGATGGCGGTGATTTTGGTCGGCGTGGCGATCATCACCTTGGCCCGCGCGAAAGCCGCGCCGTCGGCGCCGGTCGCCGATGCCTCGGCGAAGACCGCATGAGGCGCGAGACGATGCTGCCGATCGACGATTCGTCGCGCTGCGTTCGCGCGCGTGCGGCCATACGCGTGCAGTCATGAGCATGCGGTCATGAGCATGCCCGAGTCGCGCAAAGGCCTGTGGGTCGCCGCCAGCGCGTTCCTGATCTGGGGCGCGATGCCGCTGTACTGGCACTTCCTCAAAGCGGTGCCGTCGCTGCAGATCGTCGCGCACCGCGTGCTGTGGAGCGCCGCGCTGGTCGCCGCGTGGCTGTTTTGGACGCAGGGCCGCGCGTGGTTCGCCGCCGTGATGGCGCAGCCGCGCTTGGCGAAGATGCTCGCGCTCAGCGCCGTCTGCATCGGCGCGAATTGGGGCCTCTACATTTGGGCGGTGAACGCCGGGCATGTGGTCGAAAGCAGCCTCGGCTATTTCATCAACCCGTTGCTCAACGTCGTGCTGGGCACGGTGTTCTTGCGCGAGCGCTTGACCGCGACGCAGTGGGTTTCGGTCGCGATCGCCGCGGCCGGCGTGCTGTGGCTGACCTTCAACTACGGCAGTTTTCCGTGGATCGCGCTGTCGCTGGCGATCAGCTTCGGCATCTATGGATTGATCCGCAAACTGGCGGCGGTGGACTCCGTCACCGGACTGGGCGTGGAGAACGCCTATCTGCTGCTGCCGGCGCTCGCGTATCTGGCGTGGGCGCAGGCGCACGGGCAGGGCGGTTTCGTCGGCGCCGATTGGAGCGCGGGGTTGTTGGCGTTGCTGATCGTCGGCGGTGCGGTCACCGCGATCCCGTTGATCGCGTTCTCCTATGCCGTGCGGCGTGTGCCGTTGTCTACCATCGGGCTGATGCAATACATCGCGCCGACCCTGCAATTCTTGAGCGGCGTGTGGGTGTTCCGCGAGCCGTTCGATACCAATCGCGCGATCGGTTTCGCCTGCATTTGGGCGGCCTTGGCGCTCTTCGCGGGCGAAGGGCTCTGGCGCGCGCGGCGCAAAGCCATTCAGATCTCCTCATAGGGTGCGCCTGGGCGCACCGCTTTTCGAAATTCGCGGCACTCGCCAAGGCCCGCCCTGTTCGGAATGTGCGGCCCGCACCGAAGCTCACCGCTCTTCTGCTCCATGCACGAGCCCAACCATGCCTCTCTCGGCTCGATCACGCGCCTAATCCGACAGCGAATGGGGCGCGAGCGTATCGCCGATGCATGCCGTTGCGGGAGCGACGGTGGCGATCGGCTCGCGCGCGCTTCGATGAGCGGTGCGTCTAGGCGCGCCCTATTCGCGTTGTTGATGAGATGCGCGAGATTCATGCCATGCGCGCACGACCTTCGCGATGCAGATCGCGCCCAAAACGAAACGCCCGGCGTATGCCGGGCGTTTCGCGTTTCGACGCATCGTCTGGAGCGTTTCGGCTCCGGTCCGACGCCGATCGGGCGTCGGACCAGCGCGGCGGCTTACCCCGCGCGCAGCGCCGTAGTCACCGGCATGCGCGCGGCGCGGATCGACGGCAACAACCCGCCGATGAAACCGACGGTCACGGCGATCGCCAAGCCCACCGCCACCAGCATCGGCGTGACCTTGAACGCGAAGACCACTTGCGTGAAGTTCGCGCCGAGCGTGGACACCGACAGGTTGTCGAACAGCACGTACGCGATGATCGCGCCGAACAGTCCGCCGATCAGCGACAGCACCAGGGCTTCGATCATCACCGACACCAGCACCGGGAATCCGCCGAAACCCAGCGCGCGCAGAGTCGCGATTTCCTTCGAACGCGTCGCCACCGCGGCGTACATGGTGTTGAGCGCGGCGAAGATCGCGCCGAGCGCCATCACGCCGGTGATGAACGCGGCGAGGACGCCGATCGTGACCCGGAACTGCTTGGTCTGGTCGCTGAAATATTGCTGTTGCGTCACCACGTCGGTGTTGAGGCGCGGGTCGGCTTTCAGCGTCGCTTGCAGCGCGGCGACGCCCTTCTCGTCGGTCACGCCGGCCAGCACCGTGCTGTACCCGTTGCGGCCGAAGCTGTTCTGCGCGGTTTCGGCGTCGGCCCACAATTCGCTTTCGTAGGCGTCGCCGGACTCGAACACGCCGACGACCGTCCACTCCGAACCGCGCATGCGCAGGGTCTTGCCGACTTCCACGCCTTCGAACTGCTTGGTGACGCCGCGTCCGACCAGCAATTCGCGCAAGCCCGGGCTGAATTTGCGGCCTTCCACGATGCGCAGATTCGGCC
The DNA here is from genome assembly GCA_008015835.1 of Lysobacter sp. GTDB lineage: Bacteria > Pseudomonadota > Gammaproteobacteria > Xanthomonadales > Xanthomonadaceae > Lysobacter_I. The sequence goes on along the minus strand of SSGH01000007.1, from coordinate 307,953 downwards.
GCAGTTCGAAGCCCGGCGCTTCCACGCCGCGGACGGTGATGTTCGAGCCGTTGCGGGTTTCGCCTTTCTTGAACAACTCGGAAATCACGACGATTTCGCCCGAGGCCAACGGCTTGCCGTCCTTGCCCGTGCGCAGATTGGGCGCGAGTTTGATCAGATTGGCTTCGTCGCGGCTCAAGCCGGAGTTGAGTTCGGCGCCGGAACCGCCGCGCATGACGATCGCGACGTCCTTGCGGCCGCTCGCGGCCAAGGTGGAGCTGAAGCCTTCCCGCATCGCGAGCAAGGCGGTGAACACCGCCACCACGCCGGCCAAGCCGACGACGATGATCAGCGCGGAGCCCCAACGTTGCGGGATGCTTTTCAGGTTGACGCCGGTGATGGCGAAAATTTGCGAGAACATGTGCGGAGTCTCCGAAAAGGCGATCAGCGGCCGGCGAGCGCGTCGACGATCTTCAGGCGTTTGGCGCGCAGCGCGGGCATCAAGCCCACCGCGACGCTCAGCACTAGGATCGCGATCACGCCCGCGACCCACACGCTCCAATCGACGTTGAGCGGGAATTGCGCGCCCGCTTTCTGTTGGATGAACAAACCGATCGCCGTGGCCAGCGACATGCCGATCAAGCCGCCGATCGCGCACAGCGCGATGGTTTCGGCCATCACGAAGCCGAGCACGCTACCGTCCGAGAACCCGAGCGTTTTGAGCACGGCCAATTCCGGCACGCGTTCGCGGATGCTTTGCGCCATCGTGTTGCCCACCACCAGCAGCAGGGTGAAGAACACCGGGAACATGATCCAACGCACGATCAGGCCGATGTCGCCGATTTGCTTGGCGAAGCCGAGATTCCAATCCTTTTCGGTCTGGGTCTTGGTTTCGTCCGCCGAGTTCTCGAACATCGCGTCGATGGTTTGCGCCACCTTCTTGGCGTCGTCGGCCTTCTTCAGCTTGATCAGATAGATGCCGGCGCCGTTCGCGCCGAATTGGTTCTCTTCGATGAAGTAGGCGTGGTTGATCCAGACCTGATTGGCCTGGCGCTTCCACTCTTCGTCCTTGCCGTCGACGATGCCGACCAAGTCGAAAGTCCAGTCCTTGCTGCCGTTCTTCATCGGGAAGATGTTCGAGCTGATCGGAATCTTCTGCCCCACCTTCCAACCGTATTGCTCGGCCAGCAAGCGGCCGGCCACCATCGCGGTGCGGGTGTCGGCGAATTGCTTCCACTGCGCCTCGGACATCTGCCATTCCGGGTACACCTGATGGAAGCGCATCGGATCCACCGCGAGCGCGATGAGCTGCGTGTTCTCCTGCCACACGCCGCCGAACCACTGCGAGGGCGTGACCGCGGCGACGCCGGGCAGACGCTCGATCTCGGGCATCATGCGCATCGGCAACGATTGGGTGAACGACAGGCGATTCTGGGTGATGAGGCGCGCGGTGCCGAGGAAATCGGCGCCGGAATTGAACAGCACGTTCACCGATTGCAGCAGCCCGAACAGCAGAAAGGCCATCACGATCGAGAGAATGGTGAGCGTGGTGCGGATTTTCTTGCGGAACAGATTGGCGACGACGAATCCGGTCTTGGTCATGACGGTCTCCGGGGGCGAGTGATTCGATGTCCGCTCACGCCGCAGCGTGTTCGGATTGCTCGATCAACTTGCCCTTGTCGAGATGCAGGGTGCGCTTGGCGTATTCGGCGGCCAGCGGGTCGTGGGTGACCATGACGATGGTCTTGCCGTGTTCGCGATTGAGCGTCTGCAGCAGGGTCAGGATTTCGTCCGCGGTTTTGCGGTCGAGGTCGCCGGTGGGTTCGTCGCACACCAGCAGCGACGGGTCGGAGACGATGGCGCGCGCGATCGCGACGCGCTGTTCCTGACCGCCGGACAGTTCGCGCGGCTTATGCTTGGCGCGGTCGGCTAGGCCGACGACCTGCAGCGCGACTTCGGCGTTGCGCTTGCGCTGCGCGGCGCCGAGATTGGTCAGCAGCAGCGGCAGCTCGACGTTGGCCTGCGCGGTGAGCACCGGCATCAGGTTGTAGAACTGGAACACGAAACCGACGTTGGCGGCCCGCCATTTGGCGAGCTTGCCGGCGCTGAAGCTGTCGATGCGCTGGCCGTCGATGCTGATTTCGCCCGACGTCGGTTGATCCAAGCCGCCGATCAGATTGAGCAGCGTGGTCTTGCCCGAACCGGAGGGCCCCATCAGCGCGACGAAATCGCCCTTGGGAATTTCCAAGTTGATGCCGTGCAGCACTTCGACCTGCTGCTTACCGCGGGTGTAGCGCTTGGTGACGTCGCGAATGTTGATCAATGCGGACATGGGCGAGTTCTCACAGGGGATGGCGGGGTGGGGCCGAGAGGCGGGCGAGATTGGAGCGGGCGGGGTTGGAAACGGCGGCGCGTACGTGCGAAGGGTTCGCGCGCGATGCGACGGCGATCGAGAGCGTGCAGAGTGCGTGCGTTCGCGACATCGCGCGCTGCGGGCCGCGAGGCGAAACGTCCATGTCCCGTGCGAGGCTCATGCGGCGGCGTCAGTCTTCGGTTTTTTCGACGACGGCGGCGCCGTCCTTCAAGTCGTCCGGCGGCGCGACGACCACGCTTTCGCCGGGCGACACGCCGGACAGCACGACGCGCTGCTCGCCGCGCAGTTCGCCGAGTTTCACCGGCGTCAGCGCGGCTTTGCCCGCGTCGACGACGAACACGACATCCGCGTCTTTGCCGTCGACCGGGCGCTGCGTCACCGCGTCGCCGGGCACCAACGCGCCGACCGGCCTGGGCGCGGCGTTCGCGTCGGGCTTGATGTTGTCGAGGAAGCTCACGCGCACGCCCATGTCCGGGACGATGCGGCCGTCGCGCTGCTTCAGCGCGATGCGCACTTTGACCGTGGCCTTGCTGCGATCGGCGGTGGGAATGATGGCGATCACTTCCGCGGGAATTTTCCAGTCCGGGTAGGCGTTGAGCGTGGCTTCGACCGACATCTTCGGCTGCACTTTGCCGATGTAGGCCTCGTTCACGTCGACTTCCACTTCCAGCGAATCCATGTCGACGATGGTGCCGATGCCGGTGCGGGTGAAGCCGCCGCCGGCCGCCGCCGGCGAGATGATTTCGCCCGGCTGCGCGGACTTGGCGATGATGATGCCGGCGAAGGGCGCGCGCACGATGGTGTTGTCGACGCCGTTGTCGGCGATGCGCAGCGAATCCTGCGCGACCTGCGCGTTGCGCTGCGCGGTGGCCAACTGCGCGCGCAGCGAATCGCGCGTGGCGACGGCTTGTTCGTACTGCTGGCGGGAGACCAGCTTTTGTCCGACCAATTGGCCGAGGCGCGCGGCGTTGGCCTCGGCTTCCTTCAGTTGCGCCTGCACGCTGCCGACTTGGCTGCGCGACGCTTCCAACTGCGACTGCGCGAGCGCGCGGGCGCTGTCGGCGTCGATCGGATCGAGCGTGGCCATCACTTGCCCGGCTTCCACGCGCATGCCTTCTTCGATCAGCACTTCGCGCACTTTGCCGGTGACTTTGGCCGATACCGTGGCGGTGCGGCGCGCGACGACGTAGCCGGTGGCGTCCAGCACCGACGCGCTGCCGTTGGCGGTGGTGGCCATCGCCGCCACCGGCGCGGTTTTCACCGGAACGCCTTTTTCGCCGGCGAACAGCGCCCAACCGATCGCGCCGAGGGCGACGATGCCCACCGTCGCGCCGATGCCGATCCACAGGCCGCGCCGCGATGGGCCGGGGTCCTGCGCGACGGCGTTGCGGTCGATGCGAAGCTCCTTGAGCAGGTCGGCGTTCGTATTCATGGTCTTCCAGGACATGGTGCAACTGCAAAGTGTGACCTGAATCCAGCGTCAGACCAAGTGCCGGTGGTCGCGCGACGCGGTTCGCGGGCGTCGCCGCGCCGGCGGCGGCGCGAGCATGCGGGGCCGCGGTCTCGCGCCGCGAGAATGGACTCGATTGCATTCGCCGCCGCGCCGCGCGTCGAGTTCGTCGACCTCCTCGACCTCATCATCGTGCTCATAGGCCGTCGATCATCGTTTGCAGCGCGCTCAAGTGCCGCTGCAGCGCCGCTTTGCCGGGGGCGGTGAGCGCGTACCACGTGACCGGCTTGCGATCGACGAAATCCCGACGCAGCGCGATGTAGCCGTCGTCCTCCAGCCGCCGCAGTTGCGCGCCCAGATTGCCGTCGGTGGCGCCGAGTTGCTGCTTGAACGCCGCGAAGCTGATCTCGCCGTAGCGCGCCAGCAGTACGGCGATCGCGAGGCGCAGGCGATGCTCGAGCGCGGGGTCCAGGCCGTCCAGCAGACTCACTGCAAGGCCCCGGCCCGACGCTTGGCGCGCGCGTACAGCCCGGCCCACACCATCGCCGCGCCGATCGCGCCGCCGGCGATGGTCCAGGTGTAGGGCGGATCGAAGAGCGCCAACACCCCGTAGGCGGCCAGCATCAGCAGGCCGCTCCACAGGTAAGGACGCGCCAAATGCACCCCCGCCAGCGCGTTGGCGAGGCCGGCGATCAACAGAAAGACCGATGCGGCCTGTTGCGGCGGGACCGTCTCACCAAGCAGCGGCAGCCCGGCGAGCAGGAACGCGATCCCGCAAACGCCCCAGTGATAGCCGTAGCGCCAGCCCAATTCGTTGTCGCTGAGCCCTTGGCGGCGGGTGTCGCGTTTGCCGATCCACCAGCTCAGCAAGCCGCCGCCGGTGCCGACGACGAACCAAAACGCGCCGGCCCGTTCGGGCGCGAAATCGGGTAGGGCGAAGCCGACGAGGGTGATCGCCGCCCACAGGAAATACAGCGCGGGGATGCCCACCGGGGTGTCGTTGCGGCGAACGGCTTGGGCGACGAAGGCCAGGTCTTCCTTCAGCAGATCCCGCCGGGCGGCGTCGTGGTCGGTCATGGCGAGCGGCCTCATGAGGAATGACCTCGCTAGAGTACTCTAAAATATAAAGTCGACAAGCGCCGCGATGCGCGAGCCGCCGATAGCCTCGCCCTCGCTCGGTGGAGGCGGTCCGGCTGCGTCGCGTCGCGAACGAGCCGGCCGCGCGGGCGCCTGACATCTGTCATCTCCGATCGATGACGGCGATGACTGATGCGCGCGTCGTTCGATCCCTAGTCTGGCCCCATCGCATTCGGAGCCCGCACGATGTCCTCGCTCGAACCCACCGCGCTCGCGCAGTTGCGCGGCGCTCACAAACGTTACGGCGCGCTCGTCGCCTTGGACGGCGTCGATCTGTCGCTGCACGGCGGCGAAGTCTTGGCCTTGCTCGGGGCCAACGGCGCCGGCAAATCCACCGCGGTCGGTCTGATGCTGGGCCTGCTGAAGGCCGATGCCGGCGAAGCCGCGCTGTTCGGCCATTCGCCTGCGGAACTGGCCGCGCGGCGTCGCGCCGGGGTGATGCTGCAGTCCGCGGGCATTCCCGAGAACAGCCGCGTCGACGAACTGCTGGCGGTCACGCGCAGCTATTACCCCGCGCCGCGCAGCGTGGCCGATTGCGTCGCCATGGCCGGTTTGGAGGGCTTGCTGACGCGTCGCTACGGCAAGTTGTCGGGCGGGCAGCAGCGTCGCGTGCAGTTCGCGCTGGCGATCTGCGGCGACCCGGAAGCGCTGTTTCTGGACGAACCGACGACCGGGCTGGATATCGACGCTCGCCAGCGGATGTGGGCGACGATTCGCGCCATCGTGGCCGACGGCGCGGCGGTGTTGTTGACCACGCACTATCTGGAGGAGGCCGAGGCGCTGGCCGATCGCGTCGCGGTGTTGGATCGCGGGCGCATCGTCGCATCGGGACGGTTGGATGAGGTGCGCGCGTTGGTCTCGCAGCGCCGCATCACCTGTCTGTCGGCGCTGGACGCCGCGAAGGTCGCCGCGTGGCCCGGCGTGCGCCATGCGGCACGCGGCGCCGACGGCAATCCCGCGCGCTTGGAGGTATTGGCCGACGATACCGAAACGGTGGTCAGGCGGCTGTTGGCCGAAGACGCCGCCTTGAGCGACCTCGACGTCCGTCGCGCTGGTCTCGCCGACGCGTTTCTCGAAATCACCCGCACCGCACGTCGCGACGACGCCGTCGCCCAGGATGCCGCATGAACGCCAATACTCTTTCGCGCGCCGACCGCGCCGCTCGCCACTCGCCGCTGCGCAGTTATGCGCTGGAAGCGCGCTACGAATTTCTGCGCCTGCTGCGCACGCCGTCGTTCGCCATCCCCTCGCTGCTGTTCCCGGCGCTGTTCTACCTGCTGTTCGGCGTGCTGTTGAACAAGTCCAACGGCGACGCCGCGCGTTATCTGCTCGCGACTTACGGCGTGTTCGGCGTGATGGGCGCGGGATTGTTCGCGTTCGGCGTGACCGTGGCGCTGGAGCGCGATCAGGGCTTCCTGCGCTACAAGCGCGCGCTGCCGATGCCGCCGGGCGCGTATTTGCTGGCGAAAATGGCGATGGCGCTGCTGTTCGCCGGCCTAATTTCGATCCTGCTGATGACGATCGCCGCAACGGTGGGCGGCGTCTCGCTGCGGCCGGCGCAATGGGCGCTGCTGTTCGTCGTGAATTTGGCCGGCGTGTTGCCGTTCGCCGCATTGGGCCTGTACATCGGTTCGTTGATCGGCGGGCAGGGCGCGCCGGCGGTGGTCAACATGCTGTATCTGCCGATGGCGTTCCTCTCCGGCCTGTGGCTGCCGCTGAAGATGCTGCCGAACTGGATCGGCGCGATGGCGCCGGTGTGGCCGTCCTATCACCATGCGCAGATCGCGCTGAAAGTGATCGGCATGGACGCGGGCGGCGACCTGTTCGTTCATCTGGGCGTGCTGATCGGCGTCGCGGGTCTGTTTTTCGCGCTGGCGCGGCGCCGGCTCGCGGCGTGATCGCTCGCCCGATCGACTCCATCGCCATGCCCCGCATCCGTACCTCTCTCGTTGCATTACCCTGAGCGCCGGCCGCGCATCGCATCGAATGCGCGGCCGCCTTCTTCCCGAACCGACGAGCCCGCCATGTCGCGAATCCTGATGCCTCTGTTGCTGCGCTGGCGCGCTCGCTTGGTGCCGGAGTCGCTGGGCCTGGGCTGGATGCCGATCTTCACCCTCGGCTATCTCGGATTTTTGTTCATGCCGTTCCTGCTGGGCTGGTTGGGCGACGACCGCGGTGGATGGGTCGGCGACGCGCGCAGGGTGCTCGGCCCCACGCTGCTGTCCATCGCGGCGTTCCTGCCGCTGTACTTCGCGGCGTACCGATTGGAGGACACCGGCAAACGGCTGTGCATGCTGGCGATCGCGGCGATCGGATTCGCGCTGTATCCGATCAACCCGTTCGCCAACGCCTACACGATCTACGCCGTCGCCTTCGCCGCCACCATCGGCCGTTCGCTATGGCCGCAACTGGCGTGGACGTGCGCGATCCTCGGCGGATTGCTGCTGGAAACGCTGCTGTTGAAATACCCGGTGTTCGTGTTTTTGATCACGCTGCTGGTGTCGGTGGGCGTGTTCTTCGGCAATTATCAATTCGCGATGAGCACGCGCAAACGCGCCGAGCTGAAACTCTCGCACGACGAAGTGCGACGGCTCGCCGCCGTCGCCGAGCGCGAACGCATCGGCCGCGATCTGCACGATTTGCTCGGCCACACGCTGTCGCTGGTCGCGTTGAAAAGCGAACTGGCGGCCAAGCTGCTGCAGCGCGGCGACACGCCGCAGGCGCGCGAAGCCGCCTTGCGCGAAGTCTTGGACGTCAGTCGTGTGGCGCGCGAGGCCTTGGCGCAGGTGCGCAGCGCCGTGACCGGGATCCGCGCCGCCGGCTTCGCCGCGGAACTGATCTCCGCGCGCCTGCTGATGGACACCGACGGCATCGGCTTCGACACGGACATCGCGCCCGGCGCGCTCGACGACGGCGTGCTGCCGCCGCCGGTGGAAACCGCGCTGGCGATGACCTTGCGCGAAGCGACGACCAATATCCAGCGTCATGCCAACGCCCGACGCGCGCGCGTCGAACTGGCGTTGGAATGGGGCGAAGCGGTGCTGCGGATTTCCGACGACGGCCGCGGCGGCGCGTTGACGCCGGGCAATGGCCTGACCGGCATTCGCGAACGCATCGAGGCGCTCGGCGGTCGTGTGCGTATCGACGCGCGCAAGGGGGAGGGCGTTCGCATCGAGGCGCGCGTGCCGCTGTCGGCGGGCGATGCGTGCGACGACCCTGCGTCGGAGCGCGCATCGGCGATCTTCAGCGATGTCGGCGCGCCCGCGAATCCATCGGCGTCCGCGCGGACGGCGCAAGCATGATTCGCATTCTGTTGGCCGAAGATCAGGCGATGGTGCGCGGCGCGCTGACCGCGCTGCTGTCGCTGGAAAGCGACATCGAAGTGCTCGGCGCCGCCGCCGACGGCGAAACCGCCTGGCGCGAGCTGCAGCGGCTCGCGCCCGATCTGTTGGTCACCGATATCGAGATGCCGGGCCTGAGCGGGCTCGAACTCGCGCAGCGTATCCAACGCCACGACATGCCGACGAAAGTGGTGATCGTCACCACCTTCGCCCGCGCCGGCTTTTTGCGTCGCGCGCTGGACGCGGGCGTGCAAGGCTATTTGCTGAAAGACGCGCCGGCCGAAGAGTTGGCCGAAGCCTTACGCAAGGTGCATCGCGGCGGCCGCGCGATCGATCCGCAATTGGCGCTGGAAGCCTGGACCGAGCAAGACCCGCTGAACGATCGCGAGCGCAAAGTGCTGCGGCTCGCGGGCGAGGGCCTATCCGCCGGCGACATCGCCGCGCAGCTCGGCTTGTCGCAGGGCACCGTGCGCAATTACCTGTCCGAGGCCATCGGCAAGCTCGGCGTCGGCAACCGCATCGAAGCCTACCGATTGGCGCGTCAGAAGGGCTGGCTATGAACGCGCGTCGTCGCGCCGCGATCCGCGCCGGCCCGCGTCGTTGTCGCCGCGAGGCCTGAGCCGACGCCCGCTTCGCACCGTCGCGCTCGCATCGTCGTTCCGTTAATCCGCCGCCGAGGTCACATCGGCGACGACGGGCCGTCTTGTCTCGCGAACAGCACCGCGCGAACCGCATTCCGCGAATCGCGCGTTCCCCAATCCGTTCTTCTCGCTTCCGAAGGAGTGTTCTCATGATGTCGCGCAACCCTCATTCCCGCGTCGCGGCCGCGGCCGCGATGGCGATCGGCATCGCCGCCGCGTGCGTATCCGCCGCCTCGTCGTCGGCCGAAGGCGCGGGCGGCTTGTTTTTCGACGACGTCCGCGTCTTCGACGGCGTGCGCATGCACGAACGCGCCGACGTCTCGATTCGCGACGGCCGCATCGTCGCGATCGGCGCGCAACTGACGTTTCCCGAAGGCGCCGAGCGCATCGATGGCGCGGGCAAGACTCTGCTGCCGGGCTTGATCGATGCGCATACCCACAGTTGGGGCGACGCGCGGCGCGATGCGCTGCGTTTCGGCGTCACCACCGAGTTGGACATGATGGGCGACCGCCAGCAGTTGCCTCGTCTGAAGACCGAACGCGCCGCCTTCGTGGTCACCGACCAGGCCGATCTATGGAGCGCGGGCGCGGCGGTGACGGCGCCGAAGGGGCACGGCACGCAGTACGGCATGGCCGTGCCGACGCTGGCCGCGGGCGAGGACGCGACCACGTTCGTGAAAGCGCGGGTTGCGGAGGGCTCGGATTACGTCAAGATCATCCTCGAGGATTTCAGCGCGCACAGCGAGACGATGCGCTTGCCGACGCTGACCGAAGCGCAAACGCGCGCAGCGATCGCCGCCGCGCACGCCGAAGACAAGCTCGCGGTCGTGCATGTGTCGCGTTTGCGCGATGGGCGCGCTGCGGTGGAAAACGGTGCCGATGGCTTGGTGCATATGTTCGTCGAACCCGGCGACGCCGCGTTCGTCGCGGCGGCGAAACGTCGAAACGCCTTCGTCGTGCCGACGCTGTCGGTGATCGCGACGATGGCGCGCGCGGACGAGGGCCGCAAGATCGCCGAGGACGCGCGCTTGTCGCCGTGGTTGACCCGCGCGCAGATCGACGCGTTGAAAGCGACGTACGGCGCGGGCGCGCCGCGCCCCGACGTGCTGGCGGATGCGATCCGAAACGTACGCGCGCTGCACGAGGCGGGCGTCGATCTGTTGGCCGGCACCGACGCCGGCAACCCCGGCACCGCGCACGGCGCCAGCATGCACGGCGAAATGGAGTTGCTGGTGCGCGCCGGTTTGACGCCGACGCAGGCGCTGGCCGCCGCGACATCGACGCCCGCGCGCCGTTTCGCGCTGAGCGACCGCGGGCGCATCGCCGAAGGGCTGCGCGCGGATCTGTTGCTGGTCGACGGCGACCCCGCGCAGGACATCCGCGCCACGCGCGCGATCGTCGGCGTGTGGAAGAACGGCCATGCGGTCGCGCGTCCGCGCCAAGACGCGCAGGCCGAAGCGCCGCGCGGCGAAACCTTGCCCGCCTCCGCGGAGCTGATCGACGATTTCGAAGGCACCGCCGTCGTCGGCGCGAATGGGGTGTGGCCGGCGAAATTCGGCAGCGGATGGGCGCCGACCACCGACCAAATGGCTGGCGGCGCGTCGGTCGGCAAGCTCGATCGCGCGAACGGCGCGCTTGCGGTGAGCGGCGAGATCAAGCCCGGCTTCGCGTTCCCGTGGTCGGGCGCGATCTATTTTCCGGCGACCGCGCCGATGCAGCCGGTCGATCTGTCCGACCGCGGCGAGCTGGTGTTCAAAGCGCGCGGCGATGGTCGCACGTATAGCGCGATGCTGTTCTCCGGCGCGCAGATGCAGTCGATGCCGAGCATGAAAACCTTCGTCGCCGGCCCGGAGTGGACGGAAGTTCGTTTGCCGCTGGCGAGTTTCAACGGCGCCGATCTCGCGCGCGTTCGCGGCTTCGCGTTCACCGCGGGGCAACCGCTGGGCGCGTTCGCGTTCGAGATCGACGATGTTCGGGTGAAGTGACGCGTCGCGTCGCGGTCGTTGTTCATCTTCCTGCGGTGCCCCGCTCGTCGGCGGAGTCGTTAAAAACCCGTCATTTTTCGGGCGAATCGCGACCGCATTCACGCAAACGGCGCCGCGCGCACGATTGCGACCCCGAATCATTGGGCGGATACTCGAAACGCGGGCAGATATCGCCGGCTGCTCGACGGCGCAACGCGCGAGGGCCGTCTCGCTCGACCACCGAAGCGAACGGCCGAGAACCCCGGCGACTTCGATCCATCGAATCAGGAGGATGTATGAAACAAGGAATCATCAAGGGTCTCGCGATCGCCGCGTTCGCCGTGGCGATGTCGATCAGCGGCAACGCCGCCGCCGCCGGCCCGAACATCGCGTGTACCGCGAGCCTTTCGGGTAAAACGGTGTATGTGCAATCGGGCGGATATCGTTATTACTACATCTGCAGGCCGCCGACCTGGGTTTTCGTGAAAGCATGCCCGATCAACGGCGGTCCCTGCTTTTTCTGATCGCGGTCGCGACCCTCGCGTCGCGTCCGTTGCGGCACGACGAGCCCGGGCCTGTCCCGGGCTCGTTCGCGATCGGCGGCCCTCCACGCATTCGTCTTCGCGTTCGTCCCCCGGATCGGGGTGCGTTCATCTTCGTGATCGCGCCCGCGCGCGCGGCCTTGCGTTCGTGCCGGAAGCGCCCAATATGCCCCGTTCGTCCCCCCGAACGATGCGCCCATGACGCTCAGCCCGGTTTCCGAATCCGCCGACGACGCTTCCGTCGTCCCCCGCGCGTCCACCGCCGCATCCACGCCCGCGCTGCGGGTCGTCGGCTTAGGGAAACGGGTCGGGTTGCCTAGCGGACCGCTCACCATTCTCGACGACATCGGTTTCGACATCGCGGCCGGCGAGCGCGTCGCCATCGTCGGCGCCTCGGGCTCGGGCAAAAGCACGCTGCTCGCTTTGATGGCGGGCCTCGACACGCCCACGTCGGGCACAGTGTCGCTCGACGGCGCGCCGTTGTCGGCCCTGGACGAAGATGGCCGCGCGAAAGTGCGCGGCGAAAAAGTCGGTTTCGTGTTCCAAAGCTTCCAACTGCTGCCGTCCTTGACCGCCTTGGAAAACGTGATGCTGCCGCTGGAGCTGCGCGGCGACGCCGATGCGCGCACGCCGGCGCTGAAGATTCTGGAGAAAGTGGGCCTGGGCGAACGCCTGGGCCACTACCCGCGGCAATTGTCCGGCGGCGAACAACAGCGCGTAGCCTTGGCGCGCGCGTTCGTGACCCGGCCCGCGCTGCTGTTCGCGGACGAACCCACCGGCAATCTCGACACGCGCACCGGTCAGGCCATCATCGAATCCTTGTTCGGCCTGAACGCCGACGCCGGCACCACGTTGGTGTTGGTGACGCACGACGAACGCTTGGCCGCGCGCTGCGACCGCACGCTGCGATTGGACGCCGGCCGTTTGGTGGACGCATGAAAGCGTTCGCGCTCGCATGGCGGCAACTGCGGCGCGATTTGGCCGCGGGCGATGTGCGTATTTTGATCGCGGCTTTGGTGCTGGCGGTGACCGCGGTGACGTCGGTGGGATTCGTCACCGATCGCGCCGGCCGCGCGCTCGCGATCGAAGCCAATCGTTTGCTCGGCGGCGATGCGGTGGTGCGCGGCGATGCGCCGATCGAAGGCGCGGTGCGCGAGGCCGCGAACGCCGACGGTCTGCGCCGCACGCAAACGGTGGAATTGCCGACGATGATTCGCGTCGGCGCGGGCGACGCGGCGCGCTTGAAATTGGGCGAACTGCGCGCGCTCGGCGACGGCTTCCCGCTGCGCGGCGAATTCCGCATCGTCGATGCGCGCGGCGAGCGCACGGTGCGCGAAGGCCCGACGCCGGGCACGCTATGGCTGAGCCGCGCGGGCGCCGAAGCGCTCGATGCGAAGATCGGCGACGCCATCGGCGTCGGCGCCGCGGAATTGCGCTTGGCCGCGCTGGTGCTGCAGGAACCCGACGGCGCCGTCGATTATTTCAACGTCGCGCCGAAAGTGTTCGCGTCGCTCAAGGATCTGCCCGCCACCGGTTTGATCCAGGAAGGTAGTCGCGTCGGCTATCGCTTGGTGGTGGCCGGCGATGCGCGCGCGATCGAACGGTTCGCGGCGACGGTGCGGCCCGCGCTCAAGCGTGGGCAACGCTTGGAAACCATCGCCGATGCGCGACCGGAAATCCGCTCCGCGCTCGATCGCGCCGGCCGCTTTCTCGGTTTGGCGGCATTGGTGTCGGTGGTGTTGGCCGCGGTCGCGGTGGCGATGGCCGCGCGCCGTCACAGCGCGCGGCATCTGTCCGGCGCGGCGGTGATGCGTTGCCTCGGCGCGAGCCAACGGACTCTCGTTTCGATTCATGTCGGCGAACTGCTGATGCTCGGCGCGGCGGCGAGCGCGATCGGCGTCGTGATCGCGTTCGCGCTGCAGTGGGGCATCGGCCTGTGGTTGGCCGACGTGTTGCGCGTCTCGATTCCGCCCGCGGGCTTCGCGCCCGCGCTGCACGGTTTGGCGGTGGGCATGACGGTGTTGATCGCGTTCGGCGCGCCGCCGGTGTTGGCGCTGCGCCGTGTGCCCGCGCTGCGCGTGCTGCGCCGCGATTTGGACGCCGCCGAGCCGAGCGCCTGGTTCGTCGCGTTGGCCGGGTTCGGCGGGCTCGCCGCGCTGTTGTGGTGGCAGGCGGGCTCGGCCACGCTCGGTTTCGCGATGTTGTTCGGCATCGCCGGCACGTTGGCGGTGTTGGCGGCGTTGGCGTGGGCGTTGATCTTCGCGCTGCGCCGCGCGCGCGGACGCTTGCGCGGCAGTTTGCGCTACGGGCTGGCCAACGTGAGCCGACGCGCGGGCGTGAGCGTGGCGCAAGTCTCGGCCTTGGGGCTGGGCTTGATGGCGCTGCTGCTGCTGACGTTCGTGCGCACCGATCTGCTCGACCGTTGGCGGCTGTCGCTGTCGGCCGATGCGCCCAACCGCTTCATCATCAACGTGCAGCAGGACCAGGTCGAACCGCTGCGCGCGTTCGTCGCCGAGCGCGGCATCGCGCCGCCGACCCTTTATCCGATGGTGCGCGGCCGTTTGATCGAGCGCAACGGGCGCGCCGTCACCGGCGAGCAGTACACCGACGACGATCCGCGCGCGCGACGCTTCGCCGAGCGCGAGTTCAATCTCTCCAGCGCCGACGGTTTCGGCGAAGACAATAAGATCGTCTCCGGTCGGATGTGGGCGCGCGACTATCGCGGCCCGGCGCAGATCTCGGTCGAAGAGAAGTTCGCCGAGACGCTGGGCTGGCGCGTCGGCGACCGCATCGCGTTCGATATCGCCGGTCAACGCATCGACGCGCGCATCTCGAATCTGCGCAAAGTCGAATGGGAAAGCTTCAAGCCGAATTTCTTCGTGGTGTTCTCGCCCGGCGCGCTCGACGGCTATTCGGCCAGCTACATCACTGCGGTGAAAGTGCCGGCCGAACGCACGCGTTTCACGGCCGAAGTGGTCGAGCGCTTTCCGAATCTGTCGGTGATCGACGTCGACACGATCCTCACCCAAGTGCGCAGCATCGGCGATCAGGTCGCGCAGGTGGTGCAAGTGGTGTTCTGGTTCTCGCTCGCGGCCGGCGTGTTGGTGCTGCTGGCGGCGGTGAGCGCGAGTCAGGACGAGCGTCTGCAGGAAGGCGGCGTGATGCGCGCGCTCGGCGGCAGCCGTCGTCAATTGCGGATGGCGCAAGCGTCGGAATTCGCGGCGATCGGGCTGCTGTCCGGCGTGGTCGCGGCGGTCGCAGCGTCGGTGCTGGCGGGCGTCGTCGCCACGCGGGTGTTCGATTTGCCGTGGCAGACGAATTGGGCGATGGCCGCGGCCGGCGCCGCCATCGGCATGGTCGCCGCGACCGCGGCGGGCCTGCTCGCGACGCGACGCATCCTCGATGTCGCGCCGTCGATCACGCTGCGCGAGGCCAGCGGCTGAGGCGAGGCGCTCGCGACCTCTCCGACGTTCGTATGCGTATCGACACGCGCGGGATGGCGCGTCGTCGCGCCGCATCGGCCCGCGCGTAGACCGTGCGTCTCTGAAATTCTCGTGATCGCCGTGCCGCGTCGTGCGCGCGCCGTGCGCGTGTATGCGTCGCGAGCGTGCGGCGCTCGAATCCGCGATGCGGCAGCCCGCACGGCGACGGGCGATCGGGCGAGCTATCGATTGCATGGTCGTTTTCCGCGCGCGCATGCAACGCTGCGTTTTTCTTGCATCGCACGCGGTGTCACCTAGGGAACAGCGTCGCGGCGCGGCCACGGATCAGACTGGCTTCACCAGGGAGGATGCCGGGTGAGTCATGGACCAACGCAAACGCGAAGAGGGAGTCGCGCAGGATGCGCCGACGACCGCGGATCAAGTGTTCATCCGCGCGTGGAAGGCGCGTTTGCCGGAGCTGCGTCGTCGCGCGCTGCGGCTGTGCGGCGGTCACGCCGACCGCGCCGAAGAGTTGATCGCCAACACCGCGCTCAAGGCGTTGCTGTTCATGCGTCGATCCCCGTCTTCGTTGAGCGATCCCGAGCAATTTTTATTCGTGGTGATGCGGCACGTCTTCATCGATAGCGTGCGTCGTCATGGCCGCGAAGGCCGCGTGTTCGAGCACGGCGAAGCGGCGCAGGAGCGCGAAGGCGTCGAGATCGACGCCAGCGAAGACGCCTCCGCGCCGCGGCGTTTGGAAACCGCGCAAGTGCTGGCGCGCGTCGCCTCGGTGGTGGCCGCGATGAAGCGCGAGCAGCAGCGATTGTTCGACTACCGTTTTTTGCAGGAACTGCCGTATCCCGATATCGCGCATCTGCTGCGCATCGACGAGGCGGTGGCGCGCAAGCGCATTCAGTTGCTGCGCCGTCGGTTGCGCACCGCGGCCGGAGACGGCGCGTGATCGCGCTAGCGTGCGAATCGTCCGCGAGATCTCGCGCGTTCGTCGCGCGCGGACGCGGATCGCGGGCGGTCGGTCGGTTCGCAAGCGCTTTCGACTATGCAGTTCACAACCGTCGCGTTTCCTCGTTTGAACGGAAACGCGGCGGATACCGCGACAGGGCGTTTCGCGACCATGCGCGCGCGGCGGCCGTCGAATCACCGAAGCCGGAACCGGGCAGGGAGAGGACATGAGCGACCAAGTCAACGCGCAAATCACGGATGCCGTCACCCAGACCAACGTCAAGGTCGTCGCCGAGGCGCCCGCGCAAGCGATCGCTGCGCTGTATCAGGTGGCCAGCCATTCGATCGGTCTGTCGCTGCAGAACGCGGTGCAAAGCCAACAGGCGTTGAACCAGATCACGACGGCGGTGGTGTCGAAGGCGGCGACGATGATCATGTCGATCGGCGATTGAACCCGACGCGCCATGACCCCGCGCGGCGCGGTATGCGCCGCTAGAGCCGAGGACGGAGGCCGCGCGCGCGATGCGCGCGCGCCGTCGACGAGAAGAGGATAGGACGATGCGCCAGCGGACGTGGAAGTCGATCAAAGCCCGCGAGCCGGACGACGAGTCGGGCGACGATGCGC
Organism: Lysobacter sp.; assembly: GCA_008015835.1. Taxonomy (GTDB): domain Bacteria; phylum Pseudomonadota; class Gammaproteobacteria; order Xanthomonadales; family Xanthomonadaceae; genus Lysobacter_I. The sequence goes on along the minus strand of SSGH01000007.1, from coordinate 291,518 downwards.
TCGGCGGCGCGGCCGCGAGCGCGCCGAGCGCGCGCGAATCCGAGGTCGACGCGAAGTCCGCATCGAATGCCGGAACGTCTGCCGAAACATCGCCGCACAGCGACGATGCGCGCCGCGCCCCGAACGAAGCGGGCGGCAACGAGCGAGACGACCGCAACGACCGCGCCGACACTGCGCGCGCGCGTCGAGCGCCGCCGCGGGCCGCCGGCGTCGCGCCGCCGAATTCGTGGCGGTTCCGCGCCAATCCCACCACCTTCGCGCCGCGCATCGACGACCCGCCCGACACCTCCGCGTTGAACACGCAGATCGTGCAGGCGGTGAGTTTCGCCAACGCCGAGACCGCCAGCTACGCCGCTTCGCAGATCGCGACCGATGCGGACATGCTGATCAGCCAAACCGCCGCGCTCGCGTCGCAATCGGCGCTGTCGTATTTCGACGGCGTGAGCAAGTTGGCGCTGTCCAGCCAAGCGGTGCTGATCACCGAAATGACGAAGAGCTTGGCAAAGGGCGCGGCGGGCGCGGAGGACGCGCTGGTGCAAGGTTTGGGCGTGCTGGCGACCGACATCATGGTCGCCGCCGCCGCCGCGGTGGCGGCCGCCACCGGCGCGATGGAAGGCGAGGCCGCGAGTTTCGCCATGGACAAGATCGATCAAAGCATCTCCAAGTACGCCGAACTGCTCGATCGCAGCAAAGGCGCCAGCGGCGGCGGATAAGGTCCGCGCGCGAGGACGACCCGTCGCCGGGGAGGCGGCGACACGGACAGGAGTCGAGGCATGGCCTATTTCAAACTCACATCGCGAACCCCGATCCGGCAATACGCCTACGACTATCACAGTCATTTCGGCGGCATCTTGCCGCTCGACGAAGGGCCGAAGGCCGAACAGGACTACATCGTTCGCTTCGAGTCGGAAGGGCAGGCGCACACGGTCGAATGGGATTCGCGGCGCGAGCTGTCCCTGTTGGGCTTGGTCGCGGGCGTGGGCGACGATGCGGCGTTGAACGCTTTCAACGGCCAACGGCGATTGTTCGCCGAAGCCCTGGCGTGGGTGGAGAGCGACGACAATCCGCTGCGCAAGCTCGCGTTGCGCCCCGACCCCACCGGATACGAACGCGGCGAATGCGCGGCCGAGAACGTCTATATCGGCGCGGTGCTGCTGGCCCAGCGCGCGTGGTTGGACGACCGCATCGCCAACGCCGAGGCCGAAGCGCCCGAACTCTACCGCAGCGTGCGCGAACAACTGTTCGTCGGCGATCTGCGCGAATACGACGCGCAAATGTTCGCTTTCCTGCGCTATTTCAACCGCAAGATCTATCGCGCGAACAAATACACGCCGTTCGACGACGCGTACAAGACGCGCTCCTCGCTGCTCAAGCAATTGCGCCGGCAGGGCGGCGGCGAAGAGCTGTACCGCAAGTGGATGCTGGCGACGTTCGCGTTCCTGCACCGCTCCGGCGTGCGCTGCAGCCAAATCGCGCTCGGCGCGGACGAGATCGGGCTGGCCGATCCGATGGTGGAAGCGTTCAATCGCGCGTATCGCTGCCAATTCCGACTGCTGGCGCACACGTCCAGCGGTTATCAGTCGGGCGACGCGCTGCGTCGCGATCTCGAACAGAAGATCATGCCGTTCTTCAGCCAGCCGAGACTGTACAAGCAGGTCATCGGTCTGGATCTGCTGGGCACCGAGAACCGCGTAGCGCATTACGGCGCCTTGCTGGAATTCCTGCGCGAAACCGCGGAAACGCTGCATCTGGATTTCGGCCGCAGCGAGGCGAATCGCGCGCGGGCGATGGCGATCCATATCCACTGCGGCGAGGGCGCGTCGGCCGATGCCGATCATCGCTCGACGATTGGCTACGCGCGGATGTGCGCGACCGCGCGCTTGGGCGAAGAGTTCTACCGCACGCTCGCCGCGTACATCCGGCGCTGCGCCGAGAACGCGGCGAAGAAGAACGCGGCGGACCGGCACGGCACCGGCGGCGCGCCCGCGCGCAAAGCCGACGGCCCGTCCGGCTTGTTCGACGAGTTGTTCCGCGACGATTCCTTGACCTGGAGCGGATTGAAACTGCGTCGCTTCGACGTGAACACGCCGGAATCCGCGCAGCGCGTGGCCTACAACGGCAAGCGCAACGCGATGGCGATCGCCGAGGCCCTCGAACGGCCGGCGCCGAACGCCGGCGGTCGCACGTACTACGATGTGCTCACTGCCGACAATGCGCCGTACGCGTTCCGCCTGGGCCACGACTTCTACTATCGCGGCTTCATCCAAGCGAAGTTTCCGAAATTCGCGCTCGACACCAATCTCGGCAGCAACACCATCACCGGCGCGTCGGGTTTGTTCTGGTCGGCCGACGAGTATCGGATCAATCGCGGCTTCCGCCATCTCGACGGCTACATCGACACCGATGTGCTGGTCGCCGCGAGCGACGCGGTGGCGTACATGGGCAACGAGGCTTTGAGCGAAGCCGACGTGCAGACGCTGTTGGCGATCAGCGCCGGGCAGGGCACGTTGGCGCAGCTCCTCGACGAGCGCGGCAATCGCGGCCGCATCGAGGGCATGCTGCGTTCCGCGCTCGGCCCCATCGCCGACGCGATGCCGGACGCCTACGCCCTCTACAAGCGCATCGCGCTGGAGATCGCGGGCGACATTCCCGCGCCGGCGTTTTGGTTCGAAGCCCTGGTGCTGGCGCTGTCGGCGTTCCAGAACTGGCGCTGCTACTTGCTGGGCGCGGACGGTCAAGGCGTCGAGCACACCGATCTGCAGGACGAATTCCTGCGCATGCTGTTGATCGTCGCGTATCAAGCGCTGCCGGTCGGCCGCGTCGCGGCGAACGATACGTTATTGGATGCGCTGCAGACGCTGATGCTGTCGGTGGCCGGCGCGTATTGGGCCACCGCGGTGAGCCCCGGATTGCCGCAGCCGGAGAACGCCGCCGCGCCGCTGCGCCGCTTCGAGGGCTACAAGGGGCCGTCGTCGGTGGTCGTGGTGGAGCGCGGTTGAGCGCGTCGAAGGAACGGACGGAGGAGGGGGCATGGATCGGGTCAAGCAATTTCTGATGGCGCGACCGCTGTTGGAGCGGCGCCCGCCCGCCGAGGCGTCGACATCGCTGCCGGCGGTCGCATCCGCGCCGGCGGCGTCGAACGACGGCGCGGGCCACGCCGCACAGGCCGCCCCGCGCGATCGCCGACGCGATCTGCTGTTGATGCTGATGCTGCTGCGAACCTTCGGGAGGCGTACGTGAACGATCGACCCGAGATGAGCAAGAAAGCGCAGGAACTCTACGAGCTGGCCAAGAAAGTGGCCGAAGTGCGAGTGGGCGCGCCGTTGAGCGAAGACCTGGATCGCAAGCTCAAAGCCTGGGCGGAGACCAGCGCGGCCGCCGAGGCGGCGCGGATGTCGCAGGACGGTCCTGCGGGAGCGCTGCGGCGCAACGCCGCTAAGGCGATCGACGAGCACCGCGCGCGCAACGACGCGCTGCTGCGCGACGTGCTGGCGATGCCGACGCTCTCGCGCGGACCGCGCGAGGATCACACGCTGGATACGCTCGCGGCCGTGATCGGCGCCGCGCATCGGCGCTTGTCCAGCGCGGAGCCCGCGCAGCCGGCGCCGGAGGGCAGCCGCGAGCGCAGGATCGCCGATCTCGGCGACGGCTTGATCGCGTTGCTGCGCTTCGAAGTCGACCGCTACGTGCAGCAGACCTTCGGCCCGCTCGCGGAACGTCTGCACGGGGTGGTCGACAGCGTGCAGAAACAGGTGAACGAAAAGAGCGCGCAGCGCGCGCGCGACGAAGCGCACGCCGAAGTGTACGGAACGAAACCCGCCAAGCGCGAGACCGACGAGCGTCGTAAGCGCGCGGCGAAAAAGAAGTTCACACGCGGCGCACGCGAACGTTGAATGGAGACGGAAACGCGGGCGCGCGCGATGCGGACTTCGATACGCAAACGGAGTTCAGAGCGAGCGCGAACGCCGAGGCGGCGACGGAACGAGCGCCGAACGCAACGAAACGACGCGGCGCGGCCGATGGCCGATGTCGCGAGGCGAAGGACCGAAAGCGGAGGAACGATGTCATGAACGAGCAGAAAGGCGATGCCGTCGCGGATGCGGTGACCCAGACCGACGCGATCGTCGCGAGCGCCGTCGATTTTTCCAGCGCCGCCAGCTATCAGAGCTTCGCGCATTCGACCGCGGTGATGTTCCAGAACGCGGTCGCCGAACAGCAGCGCGGCGCGATCGCGGCGAACACCGCGACAGACCTCAACGTCCGCGAAATGCTCAGCGTCGGTCTCGGCGCGCAGGTCGCCGCCGGGGCCGAGGCGGAAGCCGTCGCGGTCGCCTCGGCGACCGAGCGGCTGAACGTTTTCGTCGACCTGCTGCAAAAGCTGCAGTCCTAGTCCCCTGCGCGCCCGTCGCCGCGCATCGCGCGCGGGCGTCGCACCCCATTGAATCGTCGCCCGAGCCTGTATCCGAATCGGGAACGATCAATCCCAACCGCGTCCGCCGAGGATGTCGGTGTCGTCCAACACCACAGGAGAAATCGATATGGCTATCACCGTCAATCCCCAGATCACCGATGCCGTGACCCAGTCCAACGTCAAAGTGATCGCCGAATCGCCCGCGTTCGCGATGAGCTCGATCTATCAGGCCCTGGGCCACTCGACCGGCATCCTGTTCGAGAACTCCGTCGCCGCGCAGCAGCAGCAGAACACGCTGGCGCTGGCCGCCTCGAATCAGGGCGTGATGCAGATCTACAGCGTCGACACCACGGCGGCCGCGGGCGCGACCGAGAAAGTGGCGCAGACCGGCATCGCCGACAATCTGACCTCGATGCTGACGCTGGTGAAACTGTTCCAGCAGTGATCGTCGCGGCGCGTCCGTCGGTCGCCGCGCACGCCGTTGGATTCCGGCGTGCGACGGCGATCGGTTGAAATCCGATCGCCGCGTCGTCGACGGCGGTCTCATCGATCCGGGCGCGGCGGATTCGCGTCCGCCCGACCCCATCGCGGACGCCGATGAGCGTCCGTATCGTCCAAGGAGAAAGGAATGAGCAGCGTCAACGAACAAGTGACCGATGCCGTCACCCAGTCCAACGTCAAAGTCCTCGCCGAGTCGCCGGCGTTCGCGATGAGCGCCATGTACCAAGCGCTGGGCCATTCGACCGGCATCCTGTTCGAGAACGCCATCGGCGCGCAGCAGCAGCAGAACACGCTGGCGATGGCCGCTTCGAATCAGGGCGTGATGCAGATCTACAGCGTCGACACCACCGCGGCCGCGGGCGCGACCGAGAAAGTGGGGCAGACCGGCATCGCCGACAATCTCAGCTCGATGATGGCGCTGGCCGAGCTGTTCCAAAGCTGATGCGCGCGGGCGGCGGGACGTCCGCCCGCCGCCGCGCCGCCGCTCGGGCGCGCGTCGTTCCGTCCGAGCGTCGTTTCGACGATCCCCGCGTTCGGGCGCGCGGATGCGCCCGGTGATCGAACGCTACCTCCAAGGAGCATGCAATGAGTCAGGTGAATTCCCAGGTCGTCGATGCGGTGACCATGAGCAACGTCAAGACCCTCGGCGAATCGCCGGCGTTCGCGATGGGGTCGATCTACCAAAGCCTCGCGCACTCGATGGGCATCCTGTTCGAGAACGCGGTGGCGTCGCAGCAGCGCCAGAACATGCTGGCGATGGCGGCGTCGAACCAAGGCGTCATGCAGATCTACAGTCTCAACACCACCGCGGCGGCGGGCGCCGCGCAGAAGGTCGCGCAGACCGGCGCGGCCGACAATCTGACCAGTCTGCTGACCTTGATGCTGATCCTTCAGAATCAGTGACCGGTACGCGGGCCCGCGTCCGACGCGGGCCGTACGTTTCATGGACGAGGCGATTCGCGCGGACATCGTGCTTCGGAAGCATGCCGGGCGTCTTTCGCCCACCGCCGCGGATCGCCTTACGCAGGGGGCATGGGATGCGCTGCGCGAGCGATGATCGTCGATTCGCCGTGTGTTGCCGGCGTCGCGCCCGAGCGGGGCGGGGCGCGTGAACGCGCGCGCGGCGCCGCCTCAGGGCGATCCGACGATCGCGCGCGATGCGTCGGCCGAGGCACGCGCGTCGGACGACGGCGAGTTCGGCGCCGACCGCGATGCGGAGTCCGATGCGGTTCTCGTCTCGTCGAGTCTCCACTTCGCGGCGCTGCGCGAGTCGGCGTTGTTCGACGGATTGCCGGAGACCTTGATCCATCGCGTGCTGACCCATGCTGTGGAGCGGCGGATGCGCGAGCGCGACATCCTGTTCTTCAAAGGCGACCCCAGCGATCACGTCGGCATCGTGCTCGACGGCACGCTCTACAAAATCCTCTACGGCCCGAAAGGCCAGGAATTGATTCTCGACGCCATCGAACCCGGCGAATTGACCGACGAGATGGCCTTGGTCGAAAACCGCCCGCGCAGCGTCACCGCGATCGCCTACGGGCCGGTGCGGGTGCTGTCGATTCCGCGCCGCTGCTTCCTCACGCTGCGCGAAGAGCCGGCGCTGATGCAGCGCGTCCATGCGCTGATGTACGAACGTTTGCGCAAAAGCATCGATGCGATGGAGATCATGTGCTTGCATCGGCTCGAATCGCGTCTCGCGCGCCATCTGCTGTCGACGATCGACGCGGAGACCGCCGCGCGCGGCGTCGCCGACGTGGCGCTGCCGCCGACGCAGAGCATCCTCGCGGCGATGGTCAACGCCAGTCGACCGAAACTCAATGCGCAACTGCAGAAATGGCAGCGCACCGGGCTGATCAGTTGCGCGGGGAACACCGTGCGTATTCACGATGTCGACGCGTTGCGCGGCAAGGCCTGTCTTGGGAAAGCCGAACGCATCGGACTCGCGCGGGGCGCATCGTCGTGGCGCGGATATGGCGCCGCCTCCATGCCGGAACGTCGTTCCGATACGCATTCGCCATGAGCACGACGCCGGCGGTGCGTTCTCGGAGCGCCATCGCAACGCCGTGCGATCCTGCCGTCGCGATACCGCGTTTCCGTTCCGGTTATCGTGCGTCGTCGTCGAGGTAGCGTTGGAGATCGTCCAACTCCGCCTGCGCGCGGCGCAGACTGCCGCCCGCGGCGGCGGCGTCCAAACGTTTCGCCAAGGCTTCGCGGCCCGGCCTGTGCGACCAGCGATGGAACCACAGCGTACCTGCGGCCGCGAGCGCGCAGAGAATCAGGCTGATCCACAGCCATATCGGCAGGCCATCGACGCCGGTTTTCGCGTTGTGCAAACTCACGAGCACCATCGGCGGCAGCATCCACAGGCCCCACCACGGCAATCCGACCGCCATGCCGCTGAGGATGTAGGACCTGCGCAGTTTCGCCAGGCGCCGCTGCAACTCCAGCACAGGCAGGCTGCGGTCGATGCGAGCGATGCCGCCCAACACGATGCCGGCGGCGGCGATGGTCGCGACGCCGTAGACGTGCAGCACGATTCCGGCCAACAGCAGAGGCACGATCGCATAGAAGGTTTTCCACAAGCCCACGCCGATCAGCACGCAGACGGCGCCGAACAGAATCTGCACGATCTGCCCGATCGCCAGCGGGCGTAGGCTCGCGCGAACGCGGCCGAGCTTGCGGTCGCGCAGGGCATCCAGTTGCAGCGCATTCTGCTGATGCAGGCGCGCGTCGAGCGCTTTCCAGGCGCGTTTCAGATCGTCGAGACGGGCGTCGTCGAAGTCGCTCGCGGGGTTCATCGTATTCGTCGTGGTCATGGTCGTAGGCGTCGTATTCGGGGAATGTTCGAGAAGGATGCGGAGCGCGGCGAGGCGATTCAGTCCTCCGCCATCTGTTCGCGCAGGCGTTGTTTGAGTCGGTTGAGCTTGGTCGCGACATTGCTTTCGCTGAGCCCCAGCACGTCGCCGATTTCGCGCTGGCTGCGCTCGTCCAGCCACAGCAGCAGTAGCGCGCGGTCCAGTGGCGGTTGCCGGTCTATCACCGCGTACAGCGCGCGGATGCGTCGGTCGTGGTCGTGCCGATCGCTGTCGTCGGCGACCGCGAAGCCTTCGTGCGATTCGTGCGCTTCGTCCAAGGGCTCGGTCGAGTTGCGCGCGCCGGCGCTGCGCGCGGACGAAATCGCCACGTTCAGAGCGATGCGGTACAGCCACGTGGAGAACGCGCGCGCGGGGTCGTAGCCGGAGAAGCCGCGCCAGGCCTGCGCCGCGATCTCCTGCGCCAGGTCTTGCCGGTCTTCCGGCGTGCGGCCGTAGCTGTTGGCGACTTTGAACACGATGCCGCGATGCGCGTCGAGTAAGGCGGCGAAGCGGGCGTGGCGGGTGTCCATCGAATGGAGGGCGTCGGCGGCGGTCACGGGGGCGAAGAATGGAGTGGATGCTCACATGATTCGCGGCGGCGCGCGAAACATCACAGCCGAGGACGTAAAATCGTCGGATGCGCGCGTTCGATGCCCCCTCCGCCCGATTCCGAGCCCCTCGTCGCGATGGCCGCTGAGGCGACGGACGCCGCGCTCGAGGTGCTGCTGTCGTTGTTCGACGACGGCACGCTGGCCTGGCCCGCCGCGGGCGGTGCGCTGTTCCTGCGCGCCCGCGAAGGCGCGGCCCTCGCACGGGCGCCGCGCCCCGGCCTGATCTGCGAACAAAGCTTCGCACCCGAAGCGAACGCGCTGCGTCGCGCGGGTCGCACCCTGCGCGAGGCGTATCCGACGCATGGCGACGACGGCGATGGGGACGGCGGCGATGGGGACGAAGCCCAACGCTATCCCCTGGTGTTGGCGCTTCCGCCGCGGCAGCGCGAGGAAGCGCGCGCGCTGTTGGCGCGCGCGGTCGCGCAATGCACCGAAGGCGGGGTCGTGGTCGCGTGCACGACCAACGACGAAGGCGCGAAATCCGGCGAAGCGGATATGAAAGCGCTCGCGGGCCTCTCGGGTACGCGCTCGAAACATCACTGCCGTGCGTATTGGACGACGGTACGCCGGACGCCGCCGTCGACGGCCGTCGACGTCGACGCTCACACCGTCGAGACCCAGACCGTCGAGACCCAGACCGTCGACCGCGCGCTGTCGTCGACCTGGGCCTCGTTGGACGCGCCGCGCCCGATTGCGGAGGGTCGTTTCCTCAGCCGCCCCGGCGTGTTCGCATGGGATCGCATCGACGCGGCGTCCGCGTTGCTCGCCGCCTCGCTGCCCGACGACCTGCGCGGTCGCGCCGCGGATCTCGGCGCCGGTTACGGCTACCTCTCGGTCGAATTGCTGCAGCGCTGCCCGGGCATCGTCGCCGTCGATCTGTACGAAGCCGAAGCGCGCGCGCTCGCGTTAGCCGAACGCAATCTCGCGCCGTTCGCATCGCGCGCCGCGTTGGAATTCCACTGGTGCGACGTCGTCGAAGGGCTGCGCGGGCGCTACGACGCGATCGTCGCCAATCCGCCGTTCCACGCGCAATCGCGCGCCGACCGTCCCGACATCGGCCGTGCGTTCATCGCCGTCGCCGCGGACGCGCTCGAACCCGGCGGGCGCTTGTGGCTGGTGGCGAATCGCCATTTGCCGTACGAATCGGTATTGGACGCGCGCTTCGGCACGGTGCGCACGGCGGCGCAGGCGCAGGGGTTCAAAGTGATCGAAGCGACGAAGGCGAGCGCAAATCGCGGCGCGGCGCGGTCGGCGCGCGCGGCGCGCGCGGCGCGAACGGGAAGCACGCGCGCATGAAACTGCTCAAACGCATCGCGAATCTCGGTTACGGCAGCCGCAAGCAGGTGATGGCGATGTTCCGCGAAGGCCGCATCGCCGATGCCGACGGCGCGCCGCTGTACGCCGACGACGAGCTCGGCGTGCATGCCACGCACGAAAACGTCCGCATCGACGGCGAACCGCTGGACCCGCCGCCGGGTCTGCTGCTGATGCTGCACAAGCCGTGCGGCTACACCTGTTCGACCAAGGATCAAGGACGGCTGATCTACGACTTGTTGCCGCCGCGATTCCGTCTGCGCGATCCGCTGCTGTCGACCGTGGGCCGTTTGGATCGCGACACTAGCGGTCTGCTGCTGCTCACCGACGACGGCGCGCTACTGCATCGCATCGTTTCGCCGAAATCGCGCATTCCGAAAGTGTACGAAGCGACGCTGGCCCAGCCGCTGCGCGGCGACGAAGCCGCGCTCTTCGCCAGCGGAACGCTGCTGCTGGAGTCCGAGACCGAGCCGCTGTTGCCGGCCGAACTGGAGACGTTGGCGCCGCAGCGCGCACGGCTCACGCTGCACGAAGGCCGCTATCACCAGGCGCGCCGGATGTTCGCCTCGGTCGGCAATCACGTCGAAGCGTTGCATCGCGCCGCCGTCGGCGGATTGACCCTCGACGGTTTGGCCGAAGGCGCGTGGCGCGCGTTGGACGACGAAGCGCGGCGGCGCTTGTTCGACGGTGCGAGCGAGCGATGAGGCGCGGACCATGGCGTGGACGCGAGATGTCGACGATCGAGACGCGGGCATGACAGAGCGCGCGATCAAGACGGCGTCGGCGCAGCTCTTCGCCCCCATCCCTTTCGACCCCATTCCTTTCGTACCCATCCCTTTCATACCCCAGGCGATCTTGTTCGATATGGATGGCCTGATGATCGACAGCGAGCGCGCGATTCTGCAGTGCTGGCGCGAATCCGCCGAAGCGCTCTCGTTGTCGGTCGACGATGCGCTCTGGATGCGGATGACCGGCCTGCACGACGCCGATTGCGATGCGTTGCTGCGGCAGCGAATGAGCGCGCACGACGCGCAAGCGCTGCGCACCGAATGCGATCGACGCTACGAGCGTCGCGTCGCGGACGGGCTGCCGCTGATGCCGGGCGTGTTCGATGTGCTCGACGACATCGTCGCACGCGGCCTGCCGCGCGCGGTCGTCACGTCCACGCGGCGCGAACGCGCCGACCGCAAACTCGCGGCTTGCGGGCTCGCGCGCTATTTCGAGTGGACGATCACCGGCAGCGATGTCGCGGCGCCGAAACCGTCGCCCGAAGGCTACGCGCAAGCGGCGCACCGTCTCGGCGTACGCCCCGAACGCTGCGTGGTCTTCGAGGATTCGTCGTACGGCGTGCGCGCGGCGCTCGCGGCCGGCATGACCCCGATCCAAGTGCCCGATCTGGTGCCGCCCGACGCCGAAACGCGTGCCTTGGGGCACCGCATCGTCGCCAGCCTGCGTGAGGCGTACGCCTTGGTGCCGGTCGATGCCGAGCGATCCCTCCTCGCGGATCGCTCTCGATAAGACCCAAGCGCAAAGGCCGGGGCCTGCGATCGAAGCTGTGAATCGATTTCCGGGAAAACCGGCATATCAACGAGTTACATCCTGCGTTTCAACGCATGAGACCGCTTCAGGCTAGCCTGTCGTCGAAGCCGCCTCGATCCGTACGCTGCTTTCCCCTGAGAGCGCTTGCAATCGGTTCCGGGACGGTTACTCTTTGGGCCGCGGGCGGCGAGGGCCGGACGCTTGGCTAGGCCCTCGGGCGCGTCTTCATCGAAATCCCCCGGCGATTCTTAGGGAATCGCGTTCGATCAACATCGCACTTAAGGACAGGTGTCTTATGTCGACTCGCAAGCATCGGACCGGCGTCGCTCGCTGGCTCCGCCGATCGTTGAAGACGTCGTTACTCGTCACCGCGCTCGCATCCGGGACGTTGGTTTCCGGCAACGCCGCGGCGATTTTCGGCGTGGGCGATATCGTCATCGACCCGGCGCACATCGCGGAAACGATCCGTAAGATCAAGCAAGACTACGACCATTACCAAAAAGTCGTGAATCATTACCGTCAACAGTTGATCAGTCTCGGCGGCATGAGCATCACGCCCACCGCGATGGACGACCCCAACGGCGACTTTCCTCGGATCGACGATCCCGACTACGGCGTGCAACACGCGTGTCGCGCGAATAGCGATGGCGTCGTCGGCGCCGTCAAAACCTTGTTCCAACCCAGCGCGAACAAAGACATTCTCGAACAGCAGCTCGATATTTGCCGGCGCATCGTGCGCGCCGAGAACTTGAAATACAACGTGACCGTCGATTATCTGAATAACTTGCGCCGCAGGCAGCGCGAGCTCGGCACGCTCGATGCGCGCCGCGGCAGCGTCGGCAAAGAGCAGGGCAAGCTGCAAGCGGTCGCCTACGACGTGCAGCGTTTCCAGCAAGCCAGCAAAATGGACATGGATAATTGGCAGGCCATGATCCTCGCCTACGACAGCTACATCGCGCAGTTGAACAGATATCAGCAGCGGCTCGCTCAGCGCGCTTTGCGCGGGCAACAGCCGGATATTCTGACGACCGTCGTGCAGGGCAAGGTGCTCCAGGAAGTCCTCGAAAAGAAAAAGAACGAGGATTGACGGCTGCGATTTCGCCGCTCGGCGTCGAACGAGCGGCATCGGTGGTTTCGGATCCGAAAGCCGCGGGGGGCGGCTTTCGGCCCGTCGAGTACGCGAAACGAATGAGGACCGCGAATGGACGTCGGTACGATATGGGCGATCGTCGATAGCGCGCTGCAAGGCGCATTCGGAGGCTTCGGTCCGCACGGGCCTGGGTTCGGCCTGCGCGCGGGCCTTCTCGACGACGTGACGAACCTGTTTTTCTTCTACGAAATCAAGGAATTCATCAACGCCCGCATCGATCGGTTCGCCGGCAAATTCCTCGGCCGCATGATGACCATCGCCAGCGCCAGCGCGTTGGGGCTGATGACCGTGTGGGTGTTCTGGCAGGGCATCAAAATCATGCTCGGCAAGAGTCAAGAATCGATGATGGGCCTCGTGATGGGGTCGGCGCGCGCGGTCCTCGTGCTGACGCTGGCGACGGCGATGGCGTCCGGTTCGACGCCGCTGCTGAAAGTGCTCGTCGACGGCACCAACAAGAAGATCCATCAGTTCGTCACCGGGAAGGATATCGAAGACCCGTATCGCGCCATCGATAAGAGTTTGGGTTATATGCAGATCGCGTTGGTCAGCATCGATGCGTTGGACGTGAGCGGCGACGAAAATATCGAATCCGCCAAGAGCCGCGCGCAGTTGTTCACCGGCATCGGTATCGCTGGGCCTGCGCTCGTCGGCGGCACGCTGTTGATCCTCAACCGGATCGCGATGGCGTTATTCATCGGATTCGGCCCGCTCTTTCTGGTGTTCTTGTTGTTCGATCAAACCAAACATCTGTTCAGCAAGTGGCTGATGTACGGCATCGGAACGATGTTCTCGTTCGCGATGCTGAGCGTGATGGTGAGCATCGCGGTGGATATCGTCACCGCGGTCGCGGCGGCGTACTGGGTGGGCAGTTTTTTGGGCACCAGCGACGAGGGCATCAGCAGTCGCGCCCTGCAGCAGGGCGGGCTCGGCACCATCCTCACGTTGCTGATCGTGACCGTGCCGCCGATGGCGGCGAGTTTCTTCCAGGGCACGCTGGGGCAGATCAGCACGGTCAACATGTTCGGCGGCGGCGGGGCCGCGACCCAGACCCGGCAAACGACCGTCCCGCAAGCGCCGATTCACGCCGGAAACCCGGTGCCGCAAGCGCCTCGAAACGCCGAAACCGAGGCGGCGAGAGGCAGCAACGCGCCCCCCAACGCGAGTCAGGGCATGAATAATCCGATGCTCGGCCCGCGTGCTTCGGGTAGCGATGCGGCGAGGAAAGATGTGGTGAAGGGCAGCGACTCGAGCGAACACGGCTCGGCTCAGCCGCAGTCGCAGTCGGCCCCGCTGTTGGGGCGCAATTCACCGATCGCCGCCGATAGTGGCCGCCAGTCTGGGCAAAGCCAGAGTGCGGACCGCACAGGAGACGGTTGAATGAACGCGTGGATGAGGAGGCTGGTCGTCGCGATCGCGTTGGTTTCGCCGGTCGCGCACGCGCAATGCCGCATGGGCTCGGGTCCCGATCACGGCGATGGCGTTCCCTATTGCTCCGACGACGGTGCGTCGACCGCGACGTCGGGCCCGAAATGGGCGATGCGTTGGGGCGCCATCGCGTACGGCGGCGGCGGCTTCGGCGCGGCCAAAGAGATGAACACCCAAGCGAAGGCCAAGAAGGCGGCGCTCGCCGCATGCCGCGACAGCGGCGGCGGCAAAGCCTGCAGGGTCGCGCTGTCGTATACGAATCAATGCGCCGCTTACGCCATCGGCCAAGATTACTCGGTCGGCGTCGCGCGTTCGCCGATCGCCGAAGAGGCCGAGTCGATCGCGCTGGCCACCTGCGCGGAATCGACCACGAATTGCAGGGTGACGTATTCCGCCTGCAGCTTACCGGTGCGAGTCAGATAGCGCAGTTCCGCTTCGTCTCGAACGCGCGTTTCAAGCCAGCAAGTCGCGAAAGCCGTCCGCGCCCAACTCGGCCATCGTCGCTAGATTGCGTTGCACGATCGCGTCGGGATCGGGATAGGCTTCGACCGCGCGGTCGAGGCTGGCTTCGCGGATCACATGCAACGTCGGGTACGGCGCGCGGTTGGTGCAGTTGCCCGGGTCGTCGGCCTCGGTGTCGGCGAAGCGATAATCGGGGTGAAAACTCGCGACCTGCAGCACGCCGTCCAGATCCAGCGCTTCGACCAACGCGTCGACGCGATCGAGAAAATCGTTGTACTCCAGGAAATCCGTCAACACCCGCGGATGCACCAGCAGCGTGGTATCGATCTCCTCCGCGGGCGTGTCGCGCAGGCGGAGCAGTTCTTCGGCCAGCTCTTCGAGCAGATCGTCTTCGAGCTCCGCATCGCTGAGCGCGAAACGCACTTGTCGCTTGACGTACACCGCTTTGGCGAACGGGCATAGATTCAGCCCGATCACCGCGCGCTCCAGCCACCGGCGGGTGGCGGCGAGTTCGGTGGGCTCGTCTTGCGGCGATGCGTTGTCGTCGTTCATCGCGGTGGGCGTCAATCGCGAAAATTATCGAACTGCAGCGGACGTTCGTAGTTCTGCTGCTTCAACAGCGCGATGGCGGCCTGCAGATCGTCGCGCTTCTTGCCGTTCACGCGCAGCTTGTCGCCGTTGATTTGGCTGTCGACTTTGAGCTTGGCGTCCTTGAGCGTCGTCTGGATCTTCTTCGCCAGTTCGCGCTCGATGCCTTGCTTGACTGTCACTTTCTGCCGGCTGCCGGCGAGATTGGTCTCGATATCGCCGAAATCCAAGCAGCGCACGTCGATGCCGCGCGCGATCAGCCGCGCGCGCAGGATGTCCGTCATCTGCTTGAGCTGGAATTCGCTGGGCGCCGACTGCGAGATGCTGTCGTCGTCGAGTTCGAACTTGGCTTCCACGCCCTTGAAGTCGAAGCGCGTGCTCAGCTCGCGATTGGCTTGATCGACGGCATTGGTCAGCTCGTGGCGATCGACTTCGGAAACGACATCGAAAGAAGGCATGGCGGCGGCATCGTGTGCGGGGTGCGCAGAGTAACCGAAGCCGCCCCGCCGTGCAGCCGATCGAAGACATGACCGTAGGGCGGGCCCCGGCCCACCATCGCCATCCATCCGATCGCGCCAAGCGATGATCGAGGCGTCGATCGAGACCGCCGACGAACGACGGTCGAAGCCCGATCGCGTACGCCCCTCGAGCGCAAACCGCTGTAGTGGCCTTACAACTTCACCAACTCCACCCGCCGATTCTTCGCGCGGCCGTCTTCGCTGCCGTTGTCGGCGACGGGTTTGTCCTGACCGAAACCTTTGGACTGCAAGCGCGCGGGATCGACGCCCAACCCCACCAGCGCGCCGAGCACGCTCCGCGCGCGGGCGGTGGACAATTCTTGATTGTGCGCGGCGGTGCCGGTGTTGTCGGTGTGGCCTTCGATCGAGAGTTTCAGCGCCGGGTCGCCGCCGAGCAGCTTGCCGATTTCGTCGATGGTCGGCTGCGCGTCCGGGCGCAGCGTGGCTTTGTCGGTATCGAAATTGATGTACAGCGCGACTCGGCCGTCTTTGTCGATCGCTTGCTTCATCGCCGCGGCGTCGAGCAGCCCGAGCGATTGCTTCATGCCTTCGCGCTCCAGCACCACCACGTAACCGTGCAGCGGGATCGAGCCGGTGCTGATGTCGATCCAGTACTCCTTGCCGGCGCTGCGGATCAGATAAATGTCGTGCGGATAGTCCGGATTCATGCCCGCCGCGTAGTTGGTTTTCTCCAGTGCGTCGCGGCCGCCGGCGGCCTCCATCACCTCGTAGGTGTACTGGACGTCGTTGATCTTCTTGCCGCCCAGCGCGGCGATGGCGTTTTCGTAATTGCGGCGGAATTCCAGGTCGGTGTACGTGCGCGCGCCGGAGGTGAGATTGAAGCGGTCGTGGAAGATGCGGCCCTCCACCGCGACGGCCTTGCTGCCGGCGATGAAGAAATGACGGTCGAAATTGACCATCTTGTCTTTCTCGTCGTAGGTGCTCTCCGCACCCTCCAGCACTTTGAAGAACGGGAAGGGCGGAAGCGTCGCCGTCGTTTCCGGCACGCTGTTCGGATCGAAGTCTGCGGCGGCCGCGGGTGTGGGCGCCGTGTTCGCGGCGGCGGCCGGCGCAGGGTCCGCGGCGGGCGTCGCGGCCGTCGGTGCGGGCTCCGCCGCGGGTGCGGGCGTTTCGCGCTTGCACGCGGGCAGGCACAGGACGCCCAGCAGGAGACAGGACAGCGCCAACGAGCGGCGGAGAATCGACGGCATGGGAGCTTCCTCGGAGTGGATGCGCAGGGACGAAATCGGGCTACAGCATAAACGCCAAACTCGCGTTCCGCGGGCCAGCGGGCGGCGACGCCCACGCGCCCGTCGGGCGGAGGCGCGTCGAACGCAGCGAGCGCTCGCTGCTGCGGCGAAACGCAGTCTTTCGCGATACGGGGTGGCGCGCATCGTTCGCGGCCGTCATGCTGCGCGCATGACTTCCATGTCCTCGCAAGGCCACGCCGACGGCCACCGTTGGCGTGCGGCCGTCTTCATGCTCGTCGCCGTCGGCTTGTTCGCGTTGATGGACGCCGGGCTCAAACTGCTGTCCACGCGCTACCCGCCGATGCAGGTGTCGGCGCTGCGCGGTCTCGCCTCGCTGCCGTTCGTCACGATCTGGGTCTTGGCGAGCCTCGGCCCTCGTCGCGCGCTGCCGGCGCTGCTGCGGGTGCGTTGGCCGCTGCATGCGCTGCGCGGCGTGCTGGGCATCGCGATGATGGCCGCGTTCGTTTACGCCTTGCGCACATTGCCGCTGTCGACGGCGTACACCATTTTTTTCGTCGCGCCGCTGCTGATCACCGCGCTGTCGGTGCCGTTTCTCGGCGAACGCGTGGGGCCGCGCCGCTGGACCGCGATTCTGGTGGGGTTCGTCGGCGTCTTGGTGGTCTTGCGTCCCACCGGCGACGGCATCGTCAGTCTCGCGGGGTTGGCGGTGCTGATGGCCGCGTTCGGCTATGCGGTGTCGGCGATCACCGTGCGCGTGTTGTCGCGCACCGACAGCAAGCAATCGATCGTGGTGTGGATGTTGACTTCGTTGGCGTTCGGCGCCGGGGCGTTGGCGTTACCCGACTGGGTGACGATCCGCGGCGACGATATCGCCTTGATTTTCGGGGTCGGCATTGCCGGCGCGCTCGGCCAATACGCCATCACCGAGGCGTTCCGGACCGGCGAAGCGTCGTCGATCGCGCCGCTGGAGTATTCCGCGCTGCTGTGGGGCGTGTTGCTGGATTTCTCGCTCTGGGGCGTGTTGCCGGACGGCATGACCTGGGTGGGCGCGGCGATCATCGTCTTCAGCGGCCTGTACCTACTGCGTCGCGAACGCCTGCAGGCGGAGGTCGAGGCGCCGCCCTGATCGGCGCGCCGCTGCGTCGCCGAAAGCGACGGCAGCGACGGCAGGCGACTCCGCCTCGACGCGCCTTCGGGCGTTGTCCTCTTCGGGGGCGATCGTCCGTATTGCTCGGGTATCGCGTTTCCACCCGCCTCCCGGAGCCTTCTCATGCCTCGTAAGTCGCTTCTCGCCCTCGCCCTCACCGGCGCCCTCGTGTCGGTCGGCGTGTACGCCCAGAAAGGCGCGCTGTTCCAAGACGAAACCGTCCGCGGCCGCGCCGCCGATGTCGTCGCGACGCCGGCCCAACGGGCCTTGAGCCGTCGCGCCGGCGATTTCGCTCCGCAGGCCAAGCCTTCCGCCGCCCGCGGCATCGCGCCGATCACGGCCTCGCTGGCGCCGCCGATCTACTCGGTCACCGAAGACGAGGTCTACGACGTCGAGAGCTTCGGCCGTTACGTGAAATGGTTGGGCCTCGCCAGCGCCTTCGTCGACGTGCAGACCGGCTGCGAAAAGCCGACCTCGCCGGATCAGTTCTGTCAGGAGCTCAACCCGACCGTCGGCGCGGTGACCAGCTTCAATTTCCAGGACGCCGCGCGCATCAAACTGCCGAAAGGCGCGAGCAATTCGATCCTATGCTACTGGTTCTCGCCGGTGCTGATGTACACCTGGAGCAACCCGACCGCCGCGCGCGTCACCGGCCGTCTGACCTACAGCCCGACCATCACCATCGAAAACCCGGTGTTGGCCGACCCCGCGCTGATCGACCCGACCACCGGCATGCCGTTCGGCGGGCAATTGCTGACCAGCATGACCTCCTCCGAACGCTTCGAGGAATCGTTGGAGCCGGGCGTGCTGCTGAACGAGCGCGCGCGCGATTCCACGGTGTGCATGGCCGGCATGATCAGCTATAAGTCGCTGATCCAGAACTACGGGCTCACGCCGGCGCAGGCCGACGACTTCTTCGCCAGCCCGACCACCGTGCGCCTCAACGTCAGCGGCAGCGTGCGCTACGTCAGCGACGCCCATTTCGTGTTCGGCCTGCGCATCGTCGGCGACTGATCGCGACACGAGGCCCGCTCGACCGGCCCGCCGACCGGCTCGCTCGGTTGCCAAATTTGGTCGAGGGCTCGCTCGACCGGGCGCGCGGGTCGGCCTCGCCCGCTTTCGCACGGCCGTCCCGCCGGAACGGGGCGGCCGTGCGCCGTCGGTCGCCCCGCCGCGCATGGCTTGGCCTGCGAGCGCACCGTAACGCGTTGTCTTCGGGGCGGCCGGTGCGCGTCATCCGCGTATCGCGGGCCTCCCGCCCGCGGAGCCGCCGCTCGAACACCACAACCTCCAGGGGAATTCCACGATGCAACGCAAACACATCCTCGGCCTCGCCGTGGCCGCCGCCGTCATGGCGTCGGTCGGCGTTTTCGCCCAACGCGGCGGCCCCGCCCAAGACGAGATCGCCGAAGCCGTCTCGGTGGATCTGCCGACAGGGAAGACCCAACAACGCCTCGCGCTCAAGGCGAGCGCGGTCGCCGCGGCGAAGGCCGCTAAGTCCACCGACGCCGCGCGCGCCGCCGCGCCGACCGAAGAAGACGTCTACGACGTCGATTCGTTCAAGCGCGATGTGATTTGGCTGGGCCTGACCAGCGCCTTCATCAATCTCAGCGACACCTGCCCGAGCGACCCGAGCAACCCGGACGAACTGTGCCAGGTGCTGAACCCGTCGCCGTCGTTCACCAGCTTCAACTTCACCGACACCGCGCACATCACGCTGCCGCCGAAGTCGGCGCATTCGCTGCTGTGCTACTGGTTCTCGCCGGTGCTCAACGTCAACTACGTCAATCTCGGCGCCGCGCCCGCGATGGGTCGGTTGCGTTACACGCCGACGTTGACCATCGAAAACTCGGTGCTGGACGATCCCGCCCTGATCGACCCGACCACCGGCGCGCCGTTCGGCGGCAGCTTCCTGACCAGCATGACCGCAAGCGAAAGCTTCCAAGTGCCGCTGGACCCGGGCATGAGCATCACCGAACGCACCCGCGATTCGGCGGTGTGCATGGCCGGTTTCGTGTCCAAGCGCGCGTTGATCGAAGGCTACGGGTTGACCGAGGCCCAGGCGAAGGAATTCTTCAAGCGGCCGACGACGATCCGCCTCAATGTCTCCGGCCAAGCGCAGAACGTCGGTTTCGCCTCGATGGTGTTCGGTCTGCGCGTGGTCGGCGACGAGCGCTGATCCGCACGTTCCTCGCGCCATCGATCGACCCGCGCACCGCGGTCCGGTCGCGACCCACGAAGCCCGGCCTCGCGCCGGGCTTCGTCGTTTCCCAGGGCGCGCGACATCGCGCACCGTACGCATGCGGATCGTCCTCGCCGCTGAAAACGATGCCTCACGGTTGGCGCGGGCGCATCGCCCGTCCACAATAGCCCTCGACCGCCACCCGGCGCAGGTTCGACCAGAAGGCACGTTCATGACTGATCCGAAGGAAGCACTCGTCCCCGACATCGGCGATTTCAGCGACATCCCGGTGATCGAGATTTTGGTGAGCGTGGGCGAGACCGTCGCCAAGGATCAGGGGCTGGTGACGCTAGAATCGGATAAAGCGACGATGGAAGTGCCGGCGCCGTTCGCCGGCGTGGTGCGCGCCTTGAAAGTCAAACTGGGCGACGCCGTGTCCGAAGGCAGCGTGGTGGCGATGATCGAGCCGACCGACGAGCCGACCGACACCAGCGCCGCGCCGCCGGCCGCCGCGAAACCCGAAGCGCCGCCGGCTCCGCCTGCGAAGGCCGAAGCGCCGAAAGCGGAACCGCAGAAACAGGCGGAGCCGCCCGCGCCCGTCGCGCCGCCCGCCGCAGCGCCCGCGCCGATGGGCGCCGGATTGCCGCCGGTGCGGTTCGAAGCCGATGCCGTGTTGCCCGACAAAGTGCCCTACGCCAGCCCCGCTGTGCGCTTGTTCGCGCGCGAATTGGGCGTCGATCTCAGCCGCGTGACCGGCACCGCCCGCGCCGGGCGCATCGCCAAGGAAGATGTGCAGAATTTCGTGAAAGCCGCGATGCAGGGCGGCGCGGCGCCGAATATTGGCGGCGCTTCGGCCCCGGCCGGCGGCGGGTTGAATCTGCTGCCTTGGCCGAAGGTCGATTTCGCGAAATTCGGCGATGTCGAGGTCCGCGAGCTGTCGCGCATCAAGAAAATCTCCGGCGCCAACCTCGCGCGCAACTGGGCGATGATCCCGCACGTCACCCAGCACGACGATGCCGATATCACCGATCTGGAAGCGCTGCGCGTCGCGCTGAACAAAGAGAACGAAAAAGCCGGCATCAAGCTCACGATGCTCGCTTTCCTGATGAAGGCCGCGGTGTCCGCGCTGAAGAAATACCCGGATTTCAATTCCTCGCTCGACCCCGACGGCAATCAGATCCTCAAGAAGTATTTCCATATCGGTTTCGCCGCCGACACGCCGAACGGCCTCGTCGTGCCGGTGGTGCGCGATGTCGACAAGAAGGGCGTGATCGAGATCGCGCAGGAAACCGGCGAACTCGCGAAGAAAGCGCGCGACGGCAAACTCGGCCCGGCCGAAATGAGCGGCGGTTGTTTTTCGATCAGTTCGCTCGGCGGCATCGGCGGCACCGCGTTCACGCCGATCGTGAATGCGCCGGAAGTCGCGATCCTCGGCGTATCGAAGTCGGCGATGAAGCCGGTGTGGGACGGCGAGAAATTCGCGCCGCGTTTGATCCTGCCGCTATCGCTGAGCTACGACCACCGCGTGATCGACGGCGCCGCCGCCGCGCGCTTCACCGCGCATCTGGCCGCGTTGCTGGCCGACATGCGCCGCGTGCTGCTGTAGGGTGGGTCCTAGGCCCACCGTTTTAAGATCCAAACGAATACCGATGGGCATCGCGCCCGCTCGAGCGGCGGGATTGCGGCCCGCATCCATGGTGGGCCTGGGGCCCACCCTACGGGAAATGCGGATATGACGAACACGATCGAAGCGAAAGTCCCCGACATCGGCGACTTCGACAATATTCCGGTGATCGAAATCCTGGTGAAGCCCGGCGATACCGTCGCGAAAGATCAGGGCTTGGTGACGCTGGAGTCCGACAAAGCGACGATGGAAGTGCCGTCGTCCGTCGCCGGCGTGGTGAAGGAGCTGAAGGTCAAACTCGGCGACCAGGTTTCCGAAGGCAGCGTCATCGCGATTCTGGAAGCCGCAGGCGTTGAAGCGGCGGGTGCTTCTTCACCTCTCCCGCCTGCGGGAGAGGTCGGCGCGCGCAGCGCGACGGGTGAGGGCGCTGTCGCGCAGCAGCCCCCATCCCAGCCTTCCCCCGCGAGCGGGGGAAGGAGCGAAGCCGCAACGCCCGCACCGGTCGCCGCCGCCTCCACCGGCCGCAAAGCCGACATCGAATGCCGCATGCTGGTCCTCGGCGCCGGCCCCGGCGGTTATACGGCCGCGTTCCGCAGCGCCGATCTCGGCCTCGATACCGTGCTCGTCGAACGCTACGCCGCGCTCGGCGGCGTCTGTCTCAATGTCGGCTGCATTCCGTCGAAAGCCTTGCTGCATGCGGCCAACGTGATCGACGAAGCCGCGCACGCCAAGGACTACGGCATCGAGTTCGGCGCGCCGAAGATCGCGCTCGACGCGCTGCGCGGCTACAAGGACAAAGTCGTCGGCCAACTCACCAAAGGCCTCGCCGGCATGGCGAAGCAGCGCAAAGTGCGCGTGGTGCAGGGCGTCGGCGCATTCGTGTCGCCGAACGAAATCGAAGTCGTCGGCGAGTCCGGTACGCAATTGATCCGCTTCGAGCACTGCATCATCGCCGCCGGTTCGCAGCCGGTGAAATTGCCGGCGTTCCCATGGGATGACGCGCGCGTGATGGATTCCACCGACGCGCTGATGCTCGCCGAGGTGCCGAAATCCCTGCTCGTCGTCGGCGGCGGCATCATCGGTTTGGAAATGGCGACCGTGTATCGCGCGCTCGGTAGCGAAGTCACCGTGGTCGAGTTCATGGACCAGATCATGCCGGGCGCGGACACCGATCTGATCAAGCCGCTCGCCGATCGTCTGAAGAAGCAGGGCGTCGCGATTCACCTGAAAACCAAAGTCGTCGAAGCCAAGGCGTCGAAGAAGGGCATCGTGTGCGCGTTCGAGGGCGCCAGCGTCCCGGCGAAGGACACCTACGACCGCGTGTTGGTCGCCGTCGGCCGCGCGCCGAACGGCAAGAAGATCGGCGCGGAGAAGGCCGGCGTCGCCGTGACCGAACGCGGTTTCATCGAGGTCGATCGGCAGATGCGCACCAACGTGCCGCACATCTTCGCGATCGGCGACATCATCGGCCAACCGATGTTGGCGCACAAAGCGACGCACGAAGGCAAACTCGCGGCGGAAGTGGCCGCGGGCGAAAAGAAAGAGTGGGTCGCGCGCGTGATTCCGTCGGTGGCGTACACCGACCCGGAAATCGCCTGGGTCGGCGTGACCGAAACCGAAGCGAAGGCCAAAGGTTTGAAGATCGGCGTCGGCAAATTCCCGTGGGCCGCGTCGGGTCGCGCGATCGGTTTGGGCCGCACCGAAGGCTTCACCAAACTGATCTTCGACGAAGCGACGCATCGCATCGTCGGCGCCGGCATCGTCGGCGTGCATGCGGGCGATCTGATCGCCGAAGCCGCGCTCGCCATCGAAATGGGCTGCGAAGTCGCCGACATCGGCCACACCATCCACCCGCATCCGACGCTCAGCGAATCGGTGGGCATGGCCGCGGAAGTGTTCGACGGCACCATCACCGACCTCTATATCCCGAAGAAAAAATGATCCCCGCCCGTAGAGCGGAGCGCAGCTCCGCTGAACGCCTCGATGGCTTCGGATAGGTCTTCATCGGAGCTGCGCTCCGCTCTACAGGATGCGGGGTGAGTCGCGCATGAAAACCCTCGGCCTGCTCGGCGGTATGAGCTGGGAATCCACGATTCCCTACTACCGCATCGTCAACGAGCGTGTGCGCGCGCGGCTTGGCGGGTTGCACTCGGCGAAACTGCTGCTGCACAGCGTCGATTTCGCCGAAATCGAAGCGCTGCAGCGCGCCGACGATTGGGAAACGGCCGGTACGCGGCTCGCCGATGCCGCGCGCGGGCTGCGTGCGGCGGGCGCGGACGCGATCGTGCTGTGCACGAACACCATGCATCTCGTCGCGCCGGCGATCGAAGCTGCTGTCGAGATACCGCTGCTGCACATCGCCGATGCGACCGCGCAGCGGATTCGCGCCGCGGGCGTCGTGCGCGTGGGTTTACTCGGTACGCGTTTCACGATGGAGCGCGCGTTCTACCGCGAACGTTTGGAAGCGGCGGGGATCGAGGTGTACGTGCCCGACGCCGCGCAGCGCGCACGCGTGGATCGCGTGATTTTCGAAGAGCTCTGTCTCGGCCGTTTCGAGGACGCCTCGCGCGCGGATTACCGCGCGATCATCGCCGACCTCGTCGCGCTAGGCGCGCAGGGCGTGGTGCTGGGTTGCACCGAGATCGGCCTGCTGGTGGGCGAGGGCGATGCGCCCGTGCCGCTGTTCGATACCGCCCGCATTCATGCCGAGGCGGCGGCCGACTGGGCGCTGACGGATTGAGCCGTTTTCGCGCGGCAACGGTTCCGCGCGGCGAGCGATGTCGATCCCCAAAACGAACGAAGCCCCGGCGAACGGGGCTTCGTACCTGCGCGTGCGAGGTGAGACGAGGAAGGAGAGAGCGCAGGCGAGAACGTGGACTCGCCGCGCGGAATCGAAGTTCCCGGCCGCGTCCGTGCCGTTCAGGAACGCTTGGCGGAGCGGGCGTTGGGCCGGCCGCCGCTGCCGTCGAGATGGTCTGGCGCCAGCGTCGCCTGCGACATACCGTGCGCCGCGCCCGCGCGGTCGCGCCCGAGCGGCGGTGCGTTTCCGGGGCATCGAGGGTCACGGGCTGCGATCTCCCCCAGCGGGAGCGGCGGGCGGCCCGGCGCGGCGATCTGCGACCGGCGTCGCGGGCCGGCTCGGGTTTTCGACCATGGTCGGTTGCCCCGGAAAACGCCCGACTGCTATACTTTTCAGGCTTCGCAGAGCGGTTTTGATCGGGCGGTGTCCGGCCGAATCCGCTCTCGCTTTCGCTAACTCCCCAGGTGCCGTGTGCTGAATTCCGTTCCGGCGGGCCGGCGGCTGGCGCGACGCGCGGTCGTTTCCCAAGCCGTCGCGACGCTGCTCGCCTCGCTCGTATGTCTGGCGTTCGGACGCGAAGCGGCGCTCGGGGCGTTGGTCGGCGGCGCAGCGATCGCGATCGGCGGCGGGATCGCCGGTGCTTTCACGTTCTCGGGCGGCGTCGGCCGCGCAGGTGCGATTTTCGCGCGCTTGCTGCTCGGAACGGCGGCGAAATGGACGCTCGCGATCGTCGCGCTGTATGTCGCGATCGCGGTCTTCGCTTGGCCGGCGGTCGCGGTGTTGGCCGGCATGGCGCTGGCGGCCGTAGCGCCGCTGCTGTCGGCGAGCGCCGTGCTCGGACGCGCCTAGCGCGTCGGCCGCGGCAAGCAAAACGCGATATTCGAGCGACACACGAGATTCCTGAGCGAGACCCAAGCGTTACCCGAAGCGTCAACCTTGCGGCCTATCGGCCGCGTTCACGAGTGCGGAATCGAGGACGACAGCGTGGCCGAACAAAACAGTGGCGGACTGACCGAATACATCGTCCATCACCTCACCCACAACAAGATCGAAGTGGCCGGTCTGGGCTTTCACCTCGATACGTGGGTGATTTCGCTGACGCTCGGTCTATTGGCGATCTTCTTGCTGTGGACGCAGGCGCGTAAAGCCACGTCCGGCGTGCCGTCCAAAGCCCAAGCGTTCGTGGAACTGGTGGTCGAATTCGTCGACGGCCAAGTCAAAGACGCCTTCCACGGCGATCGTCGCTTCATCGCGCCGCTGGCGCTGACGATCTTCGTCTGGGTCATTTTCATGAACGCGATGGACTTGCTGCCGCTGGATCTGCCGTCGTGGATCATCACGATGGTGGCCGGCGAAGAAGCCGCCCACCACACCTATCTGCGCGTCGTGCCGACCGCCGACGTGAACACCACGTTCGGGATGTCGATCACGGTGTTCTTGCTGATCATCTTCTACTCGATCAAGGCCAAAGGCTTCGGCGGGTTCACCAAAGAACTGTTCACCGCGCCGTTCCACGGTCACGGGTTCATGGCCATCGTGCTGGCGCCCTTCAACCTCTTCTTGAATCTCGTCGAGTATCTGTCCAAGCCGGTCAGTCTCGGCATGCGACTGTTCGGCAACATGTACGCGGGCGAGCTGCTGTTCATGCTGATCGCCGGTCTGTTCGCCTCGTGGGCCACGTTCGTGCCGGGCGTCTTCATCAACGCCGGCTGGGCGATCTTCCACATCCTGATCATCCTGCTGCAGGCCTTCATCTTCATGGTGCTCACCGTCGTGTATCTGGCGATGGCGCACGAGCATCACTGATCGTTTTCGTTTCAACCTTCCGTCTCATCCATCCATCTCGTTCAATCCGGAGTTCATCATGGAATTCATCGCCAACGTCCAGGGCTTCACCGCCGTCGCCATCGGCCTGATCGTCGGTCTCGGCGCGCTCGGCGCTGCGCTCGGCATCGGCATCATGGGTTCGAAGTTCCTCGAATCCGCCGCCCGTCAGCCGGAACTCGTTCCGATGCTGTCCGGCCGTATGTTCCTGCTCGCCGGTCTGATCGACGCGGCGTTCCTGATCGGCGTCGGCGTGGCGATGATGTTCGCGTTCGCGAACCCGCTGCTGGCCGCGCTCCAGGGCTAATCGGCATCGGCGCGGTCCGCACGACGGGCCGCGTTACCGCAAGCGCATGTCGCGGCTGAGCCGTGGCGTGCGTCGATTCGCAGGACACGCTTCTCAGGGCACGTCATGAATCCGAATATCACCCTGCTGGGCCAGATGATCTCGTTCGCGATCCTCATCTGGTTCACCGTCAAGTTCGTCTGGCCGCCGTTGATGAAGGCGATCGAGGAACGGCAGAAGAAGATCGCCGATGGCCTCGCCGCCGCCGACAACGCGCAGAAGAACCTCGCCCAGGCCGAAGAGAAGGTCAACGAGGAACTGAAGGTCGCGCGGACGAAGGCCAACGAAATCATCGAGCAGGCGCATCAGCGCGCCAATCAGATCGTCGATCAGGCCAAGAACGACGCCGTCGCCGAAGCCAACCGCCAGAAGGCGCTGGCCGAAGCCGACATCGCCGCCGCCGCCAACCGCGCCAAGGAAGATCTGCGCAAGCAGGTGTCCGCGCTCGCGGTCAGCGGCGCCGAAAAGCTGCTCAAGCGCGAAATCGACGCCAACGCCCACAAGGCGTTGATCGACGACCTCGCCGCGCAGCTCTGACGGAACGGAGACTTCGATGAGCCAGGCTCTCACGCTCGCACGCCCCTACGCCCGCGCCGCTTATGCGATCGCGCGCGAAGCCGGCGCCGCGGCGCAGTGGTCGGACGCCTTGGCGTTCGCGTCGCGCGTCGCCGCCGATCCGCGGGTCAATGCGCTGCTCGGTCATCCGCGCTTGGAACGCGCCGACGCCGTCGCGTTGCTCGCGCCGCCCGCCGGTCACGTCTCGGAAGCGTTCGGCAATTTCCTCGCGCTGCTGGCCGACAACCGTCGCCTGCCGCTGCTGCCGGAAATCGCCGGGCTGTTCGACGAACTGCGCGCTGAGGCCGAACGCGTCGTCAAAGCCAAGATCACGTCGGCCGCGGCGTTGCCTTCGGCCGAACTCGACACGATCAAGGCCGCGCTCAAGCGCCGCTTCGGTCGCGACGTCGAGGTCGAGACCGCGGTCGACGACAGCTTGATCGGCGGCGCGATCATCGATGCTGGCGACGTGGTGATCGACGGTTCGCTCAAGAGCAAGCTGGCGCGCCTGCAGACGGCGCTCGCGCAATAAACGATTCGTGGGGCGGGTCTCGGCCCACCATCGCACCACATAAACCACTGCGATCCTTTCCGGGTTCGTAATGGTGGGCCAGGGGCCCACCCTACACAGGAAACAACCATGGCTACCTCCCAGCTCAATCCGTCCGAAATCAGCGAACTCATCAAGAGCCGCATCGAGAAGGTCAAGCTCGCCGCCGAAGCGCGCAACGAAGGCACCGTGACCTCGGTGTCCGACGGCATCGTGCGCATCCACGGGCTGGCCGACGTGATGCAGGGCGAAATGATCGAATTGCCGAACGGCACGTTCGCGCTGGCGCTCAACCTCGAGCGCGACTCGGTCGGCGCCGTGGTCCTCGGCGACTACGAACACCTGCGCGAAGGCGACACCGCCAAGACCACCGGCAAGATTCTGTCGGTGCCGACGGGTCCGAAGTTGCTCGGTCGCGTGGTGAACGCGCTGGGCGAAGCGATCGACGGCAAGGGCGCGATCGAATCCGACACGCATGCACCGGTCGAATGCATCGCGCCGGGCGTGGTGTGGCGTAAGTCGGTGTCGCAGCCGGTGCAGACCGGTTACAAGTCGGTCGACTCGATGATCCCGATCGGCCGCGGCCAGCGCGAGCTGATCATCGGCGACCGTCAGACCGGCAAGACCGCGCTGGCGATCGACGCGATCATCAATCAGAAGCACTCCGGCATTAAGTGCATCTACGTCGCGATCGGCCAGAAGAACTCCACCATCGCCAACATCGTGCGTAAGCTCGAAGAGAACGGCGCGATGGCCTACACCACGGTTGTCGCCGCTTCGGCCTCGGAATCGGCCGCGATGCAGTACATCGCCGCTTATTCCGGCTGCACCATGGGCGAATACTTCCGCGACCGCGGCGAAGACGCGCTGATCATCTACGACGATCTGTCGAAGCAGGCCGTGGCCTATCGCCAGATTTCGCTGCTGCTGCGCCGCCCGCCGGGCCGCGAAGCGTATCCGGGCGACGTGTTCTACCTGCACAGCCGCCTGCTCGAACGCGCCGCGCGCGTGTCGGAAGAGTACGTCGAGAAGTTCACCAACGGCGCCGTCAAGGGCAAGACCGGTTCGCTCACCGCGCTGCCGATCATCGAAACCCAGGCCGGCGACGTGTCGGCGTTCGTGCCCACCAACGTGATTTCGATCACCGACGGTCAGATCTTCTTGGAAACCGACTTGTTCAACGCCGGTATCCGTCCGGCCGTGAACGCCGGTATCTCGGTGTCCCGCGTCGGCGGCGCCGCGCAGACCAAGATCATGAAGAAGCTGTCGGGCGGCATCCGTATCGCGCTCGCCCAGTACCGCGAACTCGCCGCGTTCGCGCAGTTCGCTTCGGACCTCGACGAAGCCACCCGCAAGCAGCTCGAACGCGGTCAGCGCGTGACCGAGCTGATGAAGCAGAAGCAATACGCGCCGATGTCGGTCGCGGAGCAGTCGCTCTCGATCTACGCCGTCGACAAGGGCTACATGGACAACGTGCCGGTGAACAAGATCGGTGCGTTCGAAGCCGGCCTGCATGCGCACTTCTTCAACACCAAGGGCGACGTGCTGGCGAAGATCAACGAGAGCGGCGACTGGAACGACGAGCTCGAAGCCGCGTTCAAGGCCGGTATCGAAGAGTTCGTGAAGACCGGTAGCTGGTAATCGTTCCGTAGGGTGGGCCCCTGGCCCACCGCTACACGATCGAAAGATCGAAACGACTTGAATTCACGATGGTGGGCCAGGGCCCACCCTACGCGAGAGACGAGATGGCAGGCGGCAGAGAAATCAAAACCAAGATCAAGTCGGTGCAGAACACCCGCAAGGTGACGCGCGCGCTGGAAATGGTCTCGGCTTCGAAAATCCGCAAGGCGCAGGACCGCATGAAGGCGTCGCGTCCGTACGCGCGCGCGATGAAGCAGGTCATCGGCCACCTGGCGCAGGCGAACTCCGAGTTCCAGCACCCGTATCTGGTGGAACGCAAGGAGATCAAGCGCGTCGGCTACGTGATCGTCTCCTCCGACCGCGGTCTCGCCGGCGGTTTGAACAACAACCTGTTCCGCAAGCTGCTGGGCGAAATGCGCGCATGGCAGGAAAAGGGCGTCGACGTGGACGTCGTTACCATCGGCCAGAAAGCCACGGTGTTCTTTCGCCGCATCAAGGTGGGCATGCTCGCCTCGGCCACGCATCTGGGCGACACGCCGCGCGTGGATCAGTTGGTCGGCGTCATCAAAGTGATGCTCGACGCTTACAGCAGCGGCAACGTCGATAAGGTGTTCCTGATCTACAACGACTTCGTCAACACGATGACCCAGCGCGCGGCGTTCGACCAATTGCTGCCGCTGCCGGCGTCGGACACCGCCGTCGCCCATCACGATTGGGACTACATCTACGAACCCGACGCGCAGACCGTGCTCGATCACGTGCTCACGCGCTACATCGAATCGCTGGTGTACCAGGCGGTGATGGAGAACGTGGCCTCCGAACACGCGGCGCGCATGGTGGCGATGAAAGCCGCCAGCGACAACGCCACCAAGCTGATCGGTACCCTGAACCTCGTCTACAACAAGGCGCGTCAGGCGGCGATCACCCAGGAAATCTCCGAAATCGTCGGCGGCGCGGCCGCGGTCTGACGACCCGACGACGCGCACCACGAAACGGTATCGACATCTCATGCAACAAGACATTTTCGAATCGGGAACTTCCATGAACACTGCCAACACGCAAGGCAAGATCGTCCAGATCATCGGCGCCGTCGTCGACGTCGAATTTCCGCGCGAGCACGTGCCGAAGGTGTACGACGCGCTCAAGGTGCAGAACACCGACATCACGCTGGAAGTGCAGCAGCAGCTCGGCGACGGCGTGGTGCGCACGATCGCCCTCGGTTCGACCGACGGCCTGAAGCGCAACCTCATCGCCGACAACACCGGTCGCGCCATTTCGGTGCCGGTGGGCAAGGGCACGCTCGGCCGCATCATGGACGTGCTCGGCAACCCGATCGACGAATGCGGCCCGGTGAAAGCCGACACCACGTGGGAAATTCACCGTGCGGCACCGAGCTACGAAGATCAGGCTTCGACCACCGAACTGCTGGAAACCGGCATCAAGGTGATCGACTTGATGTGCCCGTTCGCCAAGGGCGGTAAGGTCGGCCTGTTCGGCGGCGCCGGCGTGGGCAAGACCGTGAACATGATGGAACTGATCAACAACATCGCGACCGAGCACTCGGGTCTGTCGGTGTTCGCCGGCGTGGGCGAGCGTACCCGCGAAGGCAACGACTTCTATCACGAAATGCAGGAGTCGGGCGTCGTCAACGTCAAGGAACACGATCAGTCGAAGGTGGCGATGGTGTACGGCCAGATGAACGAGCCGCCGGGCAACCGTCTGCGCGTGGCGCTGACCGGCCTCACCATGGCCGAATACTTCCGCGACGAAGGCCGCGACGTGCTGCTGTTCGTCGATAACATCTATCGCTACACGCTGGCCGGTACCGAAGTGTCGGCGCTGCTCGGCCGTATGCCGTCGGCGGTGGGTTATCAGCCGACGCTGGCCGAGGAAATGGGCGTGCTGCAGGAGCGCATCACCTCGACGAAGACCGGTTCGATCACCTCGATCCAGGCCGTGTACGTGCCCGCGGACGATCTGACCGACCCGTCGCCGGCCACCACCTTCGCGCACTTGGACGCGACCGTCGTGCTCAGCCGTAACATCGCGTCGCTGGGTATCTACCCGGCCGTGGACCCGCTGGACTCCACCAGCCGTCAGCTCGACCCGAACGTGATCGGCAACGAACACTACGACACCGCGCGTCGCGTCCAGGCCACGCTGCAGAAGTACAAAGAGCTGAAGGACATCATCGCGATTCTGGGCATGGACGAGCTGTCGGAAGACGACAAGCTGGCCGTGGCTCGCGCGCGTAAGATCGAACGCTTCTTCTCGCAGCCGTTCACGGTGGCGGAAGTGTTCACCGGCTCGAAGGGCAAGTACGTGTCGCTCAAGGACACGATCCGCGGTTTCAAAGGCATCGTCGACGGCGAATACGACCATCTGCCGGAACAGGCGTTCTACATGGTCGGCGGCATCGAAGAAGCGGTCGAGAAAGCGGCGAAGCTCGCCGCGTAACGTCATGACGTCGGGTGGGCCCCTGGCCCACCATGACGAAACATCGGGCGTTCGCGAACGCTCGATGTTGAGATAAGAGCGGTGGGCCAGGGCCCACCCTACGAGAAATCTCTCGAAGAATCTGGAATACCTATGGCCACCATCCGTTGCGACATCGTCAGCGCCGAAGCCGAGATCTTCCACGGCGAAGCCACGCTCGTCGTCGCCACCGGCGAACAGGGCGAGCTCGGCATCGCGCCGCGTCACGCGCCGCTGATCACGCGTCTGAAGCCCGGTAAGGTCGTCGTCACCACGCCGAACGGCGAGACCTTGGACTTCGCGATCTCCGGCGGCATTCTGGAAGTGCAGCCGCAGGTGGTGACGGTGCTGGCCGATACCGCGATCCGCGCCGACGACATCGACGAAGCGGCGGTGCGCGCGGCGATGGACGAAGCCAAGCGCGCGCTGGAGCACAAAGATCCGAAGATGAGCACCGAAGAGGCGCAAGCGCAGTTGGCGATGAGTCTGGCGCAGTTGAGCGCGTTGGAGCGCTTGCGCAAGAACCTCAAGCACTGAGGTTGCGTTCGCGGGCTTCGCGGCACGCATGCGACATCATCAAAACGCCGGCGAAAGCCGGCGTTTTTGTTGGAATTCGACCGGATCCCCGCCCGTAGAGCGGAGCGAAGCTCCGCTAAACATGTCTCCGGAGACGGGACAGCGGAGCTTCCCTCCGCTCTACGGGGCTGATCGATAGGATCAGGCCTTGTAGACCCAATGCCGCGATAACAGAAAGCCAACCACTCCGAGCGCCAATTCCACCGCCGGTTTCGCCAGCCACGCCCACTGCAGGCCGAACACATCGTCGATGCGGCTCATCGCGAACGTGCTGATCGTGGTGTTGCACAGCCACATCAGCACGAACCGCTGCAACTGCCGACGACCGAGGGCGGTGTCGTTCGAAGAAAACGTGATCCTGCCGTTGAGCCAGAACCCCAACATCGCGCCGCTGACGCGTCCGCAGACGTTGGCGATTTCCACCGCCGCGCCGAGATGGCTGACCAGCACCATCACGCCCCAGTCCACCAGCCACTGCACGCCGCCGATGAAGAGGTAATAGCGGCCTTGTCGGGTGAGGCTCATGGCGACGCCTCGTTAGCCGTGTCGGCATGCCCCTCGCTCGCGTTCGCATCGGCATCGGGCAGACGCCAGAGTTCGGCGTCGTCGATGCGCGCGTCCAGTCGCGCGCCGCTGGCGCGCAGGCCCGCGCGCAACGCGGGGCTCGCGCGCGACGCGGTCAGCATCGTCCAACGAATGCGTTCGCGCGCGAACAGCGCCGCCCAAGCGCGGCCGCTGAGGTCGCGGTCTGCGACTTCCGCCGCGCCGGCCAAATCGGGGTCGTGCTGACCGACGGTGCGGCCGCGCCCCGCTAAGGTCGCGACGACGCTGCGATACGGATCGGTCGCGAGCATGAGGTCGGTCGGCGTATCGGGAATGCGGCGCGCCAAGATGCGCTCCGGCGAATAGCGCCGCAGCACTACATCGTCGTCGCCGATCGCGCGAATCGTGCGTTTGATCGCGGCGGAGTGATGCAGCCAACTCGCGTTCGCCTGATAGGCCAGATTCGCGACGCATACGCCGACGATCAACCACGCGAACGCGCGCGTGCCGATGCGCGCGCGCAAACCGACCGGCAGCGCGACGCAGAACAAGGCGAGCCCCGGGTACGCGTAGCGCGCGTACTGCATCGGAATCAACGGCAGCAACAGCACCGCCGTCGCGGCGAGCGCGAACGCGCGCGCGCCGGATCGAAACAGCGACCACGCCCAGACGCCCGCCAGCGCGATCAACGACAGCCCGAGGCCGCCGTCCCAGGCTTCGACGTAGCGGTCGGTGTCGAAGGTCATGCGCCAGGGCAAGGCGAGATCGAATCCCGCGAACCAGCGCGCGTCGCGGTATTGCGCGATCGGGAAGAACGGCGAGCGGAAGACATCGTTGAACATCGGCAGCAGCGGATTGCCGGTGGCGAGCCACGATTGCGCGTAACTCGACAGCGCCAACGCCGCGAAGAGCGCGAGCGCGGTCGCGATGCCGCGCGCGCTCATGCCGTGTCGCCACGCCGCATAGACCAGCAGCGGCAGCGCGGAGAAGCCGTGGACCACTTTCAGCGCGAACAGTCCGGCGAACAGTGCCGCGCCCGCGACGAGTGGGCCGCTATTCGCGCCGCCCTCGCCGGGCGCGACCACCACCGCCGCCAAGGCGAGCAACACCGCAGTCGCCGCCAATTCGGTCTGCATGCCGGCCGCGATCCACACCAACGGCGGCAGGCTCGCGAACAGCGCCACGGCCGCCCATCGTTCGCGCGCGGAGGCGCCGAGACCGGCCGCGATCGACCACGCCGCGCCCGCCGCCAGCAGCAGCCACAGCGCGTTCATCGCGCCGTGCGCTTCGCCGCGCGCCAGGACGAAGACGATGCCGTGCAGCACGTCGCCGGCCCACGGCGCGAACGCCCACACCTGATGCTCGGGCTGCGGCGCGTAGCGGCCGTGCAGCATCAGTTGCGTCGGCAGATTGAGGTGATAGGCGATGTCGTCGATCTGCATCGCCGGAATCCAACACGCGGTGCTCGCGAGCCCCAACAGCAGCGCGACGCAGGTCGCGACGCGCGGCGCGTCGGCGACGGCGTTGCGCGCGCCGGACAGGGCATCGCGGATCGCGTCGCGCAGCGCGCGGCGACGCCACAAGATGATCGCCAGCGACAGCGGCCACCACAGCCACGGCCGAAAGATCGGCCAGGTCACCAGCCAGCCGCACAGCCCGGCGATCGCGACCAAGCCCACCGCGCAGGCGATGGCGATGCGGCCCGACCACGCGACCGGCACGACGCGCAGACCGATGGCCAACGCGGTCGCACCGAGCGTCGCCGCTGCGAGCGCGGGCAACGGCCCGACGTACACGATTAGCGCCAGCGTCCACGCCAGCGCGACCGCCGCCGCGGTCGAGCAGCGCAGCACGCGGCGCAGCGGCCATGCGACCGACAGCGCCACGCCGGCCAGCACCAACGACAGCGCGAATCGCTCGGCGGGCTGCACCCGCCACAGTGCGTGCGCGACTACGCCGACGACCGCCGCGATCGGGCCCAGCAGCGCGACCGCCCGCGCTGCGCGCGAGGCGGGCGGTGCGTCGGCGATGGCGGCGTCGGAGGACATCGGCGGGCGCGGCGAACGAAGGAATCGGGCGGGCATCGTAACAGCGACGCTCGTTCCGGCGGCGCGCCCCCGGTCCGCCCGTGCGTCGTCTTGATGATCCGTCGGCGCGATGCGGCGGCCGTTCGCGCATCTGCGCGCCGAATGAGCCGAGCGGACCGAAATGGCGCGTTCGCCGTTGGCCTACACTATTCGCACGTCAGTCTCCGGAGCCGCCATGACCGCCCCCCTTCACGTCGTCGTTCTCGCCGCGGGCGAAGGCAAGCGCATGAAATCCGCATTGCCGAAGGTGCTGCAGAAGATCGCGGGGCGGCCGATGCTGGCGCATGTGCTGGACAGCGCGCGCGCGCTCGATCCCGCCGGCGTTCATATCGTCTACGGCCACGGCGGCGATGCGGTGCGCGCGGCGTTCGCTGCGCAAAGCGATCTGCGCTGGGCCGAGCAAGCGCAGCAGCTCGGCACCGGGCACGCCGTGCTCCAAGCGATGCCCGGCATTCCCGACGACGCGCGCGTGCTCGTGCTGTACGGCGATGTGCCGCTGATTCGCAGCGCCACGCTGCAGCGTTTGCTGGATGCGCCGGGCGCGTTGGCGGTGCTCGCCGCCGAATTGGACGACCCGACCGGTTACGGCCGCATCCTGCGCGATGCGCAAGGCCGCGTCGGCGCGATCGTCGAGCACAAAGACGCCGACGATGACCAGCGCGCGATTCGTTTGGTCAACACCGGCGTGATCGCCGCCGACGCCAAGGCATTGCGGCGTTGGCTCTCGAATCTCTCCAACGACAACAAACAGGGCGAGTATTACCTCACCGATGTGTTCGCGATGGCCGCGCACGAATTCGCGGGCGCGGAGATCGTGATCGCCGACGACCGCATCGAAACCGAAGGCGCGAACGATCCGTGGCAGTTGGCGCAGCTCGAGCGCGCTTACCAACGCCGCGCAGTGCGCGCGCTGTGCGACGCCGGCGCGCGCTTCGTCGATGTCGATCGCGTCGACATGCGCGGCGAAGTGACGGTCGGTCGCGATGTGGAAATCGATGCGAACGTGATCTTCGAAGGCCGCGTCGTGCTCGCCGACGGTGTGCGGATCGGCCCGTTCTGCCGCTTGAAGGACGTCTCGCTCGCCGCCGGCACCGAACTGCGCGCGCATTGCGACCTCGAAGGCGCGACGACCGAAGGCGCCGCGATCGTCGGCCCCTTCGCGCGACTGCGTCCGGGCACCGTGCTCGGCGACGGCGTGCATATCGGCAATTTCGTCGAAACCAAGAACGCGACGATCGCCGCCGGCAGCAAGGCGAATCATTTGACCTATCTGGGCGACGCGGTGATCGGCGCGGGCGTGAACGTCGGCGCCGGCGTCATCACCTGCAACTACGACGGCGCGAACAAACACACCACCACGATCGAGGACGGTGCGTTCGTCGGCTCCAACGTCGCGTTGGTGGCGCCGATCACCGTCGGCGCGAATGCGACCGTCGGCGCGGGCTCGACCATCAACAAGGACGCGCCCGCGGGCAAACTCACCGTGGCGCGCACGCGGCAAGCGACCCTGGACGGTTGGAAGCGGCCGACGAAAGCGCCGAAGTAAGCGCCGAGGTAAGCGCCGAAACTTGCGGATCGCATCGCATCCGCTGTGGGAGGGCCGGAAGGCCCGATTCGATGCGACAGGCAAAGCCGGAAGACGGGGCTTCGATGTGGGAGGGCCGGCAGGCCCGATGCTTTCGATGGGTGTTCGATTGGGCCTGCCGGCCCTCCCACAACAGCCGGGTCTGTCGTCGCTCCAGCGCCACGCTCACCGCGCCGGCAGGATCAGACTCACCCACAGGCCGCCGCCTTCGCGGTTTTGCAGATTGATGCGGCCGCTGTGGGCTTCGATGATGTCGCGGGTGAGCGCGAGACCCAGTCCCGTCCCGTGCCGTTTCGTCGAGTAGAACGGCAGCAGCGCCTGCGCCAACACCGCGTCGCTCATGCCGCTGCCGCGATCGAGAATCTCGATGCGCCACGCTTCGGGCAGGCGGCGCAGGATCAGCCGCACTTCGTTCGCGGGCGAGCCGGATTCGTGCGCGTTTTTGATCAAGTTCAGCAGCGCCTGTTCGAACTGCGCGGCATCGGCATGGAACACGCCGTCGCCGTTCGCGCCGTCCCAGGCGAATTCGACTTGGCTGCGCAATTGCGCCAAAACGCGCGACCATTCCAAAGGTTCCAAACGCGGCGCGGGCAGCTTGGCGAAGCGCGCGTAATCGCGGATGAAACCTTCCAAATGCCGCGCGCGTTCTTCGATCGTCGACAGCGCGGCGGGTAAACGCTCCAACTGTCCGCGCCGCAGCAATTCCGCGCTGGAATGCGCCAGCGACGCGATCGGCGCCAGCGAATTGTTCAACTCGTGGCTGATCACGCGGATCACTTTCTTCCAGGTCTGCACTTCCTGCCGCCGCAGTTCGGCGGTGAGCTGGCGCAGCAGAATCAATTCGTGGCGTCGCCCGTTGAGACGAAAATGCCGCAGAGACAGGTGGTAGATGTCCTCGTCGTCTTCGTGGCCGACCGCGAAGATGCCGTCGCCGCCGCGTTCGAACGCATCGCGCAGCGCTTCCGGCGCGCGGGTCAAGACCTCGTCGAAACTCTGGCCTTCCAAGCGCCGGCCGTCGCCCAGCAGTTTGCGCGCCGCCAAATTGCCCAACACGATCCGCCGCGTCGGGTCCAGCAGCACCATCGCCACCGGCGTGTTCTGCACCATCGTGTCCAGCAGCAGTTCGCGCTGCACCAGCGCCACGCGTTGATCGCGCAGCGCGTCGCCCAGCGCGTTGTGCGCATCGACCAATTCGGCCAAGTCGCGATCCCGGTCCCAGCGAATGCCGAAACTGAAATCGCCGTCGCGATAGCTGGCGACGGTGCCGGCCAAGGCGCGGAACAAGCCACGCATCGGCGCGATGAGCCGCCGCAGCGCGACGACGAAGAGCGCGAGCGCGATGGCGAACGCGACGCCGACGGCCGCCCAAGGCTGCAGCCAGTGCATCAACACAACGCTCAGAATCGCGGCCGATGCGCAGCCCAGCGCGCCCAAGGCGCTCAGGCGCAGGGTCAAGGATCGCAGTCGGGTCGCGCGCATGCGAGCGATTACGTCCGCTTGATGCCGAGCCGTTCGAGCCGGCGATACAGCGCTTGTCGCGACATGCCCAGATCGCTCGCCGCTTGCGCCACCACGCCATCGGCGCGATCCAGCGCCGCTTCGATCGTTGCGCGATCCGGCTCCGCGGCATCGGCGACGTGCGTCGTCGGCATCGGCGTAGGCAAGCCGAGATCCTGCGCTTCGATGCGGTCCCGCTGCGCCAGCAGCGCCGCGCGTTGGATCGTATTGCGCAGCTCGCGCACGTTGCCCGGCCAACGATGCGCGATCAGCGCGCGTTCGGCGCTTTCGGTCAGCGTTTTGCCCGCGGGCAAGAAATGCCGCGCGAGCGGCGCGATGTCGTCCGGACGCTGCGAGAGCGGCGGCAACCGGATTTCGATCGCGTTCAAGCGGTAGTACAAATCTTCGCGGAATTGCCCGGCCGCGATCATCGCCGGCAGGTCGGCGTTGGTCGCGCTCACCACGCGCACTTTCACTTCGCGTTCGCGATTGCCGCCCAGGCGCTGGAATCGTCCGGTCTCCAGCACGCGCAGCAGCTTGACTTGCCCGGCCAGCGGCAGCGTGCCGATTTCGTCGAGGAACAGCGTGCCGCCGTCCGCGGCCTCGAATTTGCCTTCGCGCGCGCGGGTGGCGCCGGTGTACGCGCCGACTTCGGCGCCGAACAATTCCGCTTCGATCAATTCGGCCGGCAACGCGCCGCAGTTCAGCGCGACGAACGGCCGTTCGCGCACCGCCGAATTCGCGTGCACGATTTCCGCGAGTTTTTCCTTGCCCGCGCCGTTGGGGCCGAGAATCAGCACCGGCAGATCCGAGCGCGCGACCTGCAGCGCGAAGCGCAGCGTCGCCTCGGTCGCCGCATCGGCGTAGACGAAACCGCGCAGATCGTGATCGCGCGCTAGGCATTCGCGCCGTCGCCGCTCGCCGCCGCTGCGGCGCGCCAATTGGCGACGCGTCTGCGACAGTTCCAGCAGATTATTGACCGTCGCCATCAATTTGCGATCGTCCCACGGCTTGCCGAGGTAGTCCGCGGCGCCGGCTTTCACCAACTCCACCGCCGATTCCAAATGCGTCCACGCCGTCAGCAGAATGACCGGCACGTCCGGGTCGCGCGCGCGGATGTCGCGGAACAGCGTTTCGCCTTCTTCGCCCGAGGTGGTGTCCTGCCGAAAATTCATGTCCTGCACGACCAAGTCGATGTCGTCCGACAACAGCGCGAGCCCGGATTGCGGGTCTTCGGCGTAGACGCAATCGATATCGTGCAGCGACAGCAGCACCTCCAGCGCGGTCGCGACGGAGCGGTTGTCGTCGATGATCAGCACCTTGGGCATAGGGCGGTCGCGATGCGGTGTCGGAAACGAAAGGGCGACGCTGCGTCGAACGCGCGAGGCGGCAGCGCCGCCGCTATCGTCTCACGTTCGGGCGCGGCGGCGGCTCGCATGCGGCGATTCAGACGCTGCGGGTCGCGATCGCCGGCGGTACCGCGGCGGCGCGACGCGCGGGGCCGAACACCGCGATCTGCCCCAACACCCACAGCGAAATCGCGCCGATCGGCAGGTAGTGCAGCGGCAAACGCGGCAGTTCGTAGTGCGTCATCAGCAGTTGATTCAAGCCGTACGCGCCCAGCATGCCGAGCGCGATCCCGATCGTGGCGAGCAGAAAATTCTCGACTTGGAAATAGCGCAGGATTTGCCCGCGGGTCGCGCCGAGCGCGCGACGCACGCCGATTTGCTTGGTGCGTTGTTGCACCCAGAAGCTGACTAAGCCGCCGATGCCGAACGCGGTGATCGTCAACAGCGCGGCGCAGACGATCGTCAACAGCCACGCCACGGCGCGGTCGCGACCGTAGTAGTCGCGGCGCATATCGGTGAGCAGATCCTGATCGTTGATCAGGCGGTTGACATCGATGCGATTCAGCGTATCGACCGCGGTCTTCATCACTTCGGCGCGACGCTCCGGCGCGGTGCGCAAGACGTACAGGCCCATGCTCATCCTGACCGGCAGGAACACCGAATAGCCGGATTCGCCGGCGCCGCCGGAATCGTTCGGACGCAGCACGCGCTCGACCACGCCGACGATGCGGGTCGGATTGTCGCCCCACACGAAAAAGGTCTTGCCGATGGGATTCTGGCCTGGATACAGCGTTTCGGCGAAAGCGCGGGTGACGATCGCCGCCGGGAACGCGATGTTCACGCCGGGGCGATTCATCGCCTCCCATTCCAGGTATTCGTCGGCGGCGAAGTCGCGCCCGGACGTCAGGCGCAGCCCGTAGGTTTCCAGCATCTGCTCGTCGCCGAGATACGTGCTGGCGTTGAAACTCGAGTCCTGTTGTTCCCGCGTCCGCCGCACGCCGCTGTTCCACGACGAGCCGCCGTAAGGAATTTGATTGGCGCTGGTCGCGGAGATCACGCCCGGAATCGCGCGCAATGCGACGATGTCGGCGCGCGCGCGCGCGGTTTCATCGATGTCGTCGCCGAGGCTGCCGACCTGCAGCCGCACCAGTTCGTTCTCCGCGAGCCCGCTATCGCGGTCGATGCGACCGATGCGGTCGGTGATCAGGAACAGCGCGTTGCAGATGATCGCGCAGCTCAACGCGATCTCGAGCACGATCAGCGCGGCGGCGGTCTTATGCCGGAGCAGGGTGGAGAGAATCGGGCGGATGTCCATGATGGGTTCCGGAACGGGCATGCGGATAAAAAGAAAGGAGCGATGCGGAGAGAGGGCACCGCCCCTTTCGCGAAAGCGGCTACTGCGACTTCAGTTGGATCGCCGGCGTGATCTGGCAAGCGCGCCATGCCGGCAACAACCCGGCGAGCAGGCTCGCCGCCAACGCCAGCGCGAAGCACAGTGCGAGCATGGTCGGGTTCAAATGCGCCAACTCGGCGTAGTCGGTGGGTTGCTGTCGCACCGCCCACAGCCCCAACCAGGCGAGCCCCAGGCCCAACGCGCCGCCGAACAAGCCCACCGTCGCGGCCTCGGTCAGGCACTGCATAAAAATGTCGCGACGCGAGGCGCCCAACGCGCGGCGTACGCCGATGTCCTGCGCGCGGCGCAGGAATTTCGCCAGCAGCAGGCCCACGGTGTTGAGCAGACAGACGGTCAGGAAGCCGAACGCCAGCCAGACCTGCAGTCGCACGTCCGACGGGACCGCGCCCATTTCCTCCAACCACTCCATGACGCTGTGCAGGCGTACGTTCGTGGGCCGTTCGAAACGCCCGGCTTTGCGCTGTTCGTCGGAGTAATCGACGAGATAGCGCCGATACCGCTCCACTTTCTCCGGGCTATCCAATTCCACCCAGTACTGAAGCCAAGTGCAGGGCGCGTTGACGCCGGTGGAGCCTTCGTCGTCGAGATTCGCGTCGCCCCAGCAATTCATATTGCCTTGCGACCCCATCTTCAGCGCCCGCGACGTGGAGAACGGCAGGAACACGTCTTCGCTGCCGCCGAAGCGTTGATTGGTGAGGTCGTAGAACCGCGGATTCACGGCCCAATCGTCGAGCACGCCGATCACGCGGAAATCGTTCTGATCGAGTCGAAATGTCTTGCCGACGCTATTCGCGCCGCGGAACAGACGCTCGTTGAGCGCTTTGGAGATCACCGCGACGCGGGCGCGGCCCTCGTCCTCGGCCGCGCTCCAACCGTTGCCGTAGAGGAACGGGGCATCGAACATCGCGAAAAAGTCGGCCGACGCGTAGCGCGCTTGTTCGTAGGTGGGCTTTGCCGTGCTGCTTTCGATGCCGACCACCACGCTGCCGGCGCTCATCACCGCTTGACGGTCGCCGCGCTTCTGCTTGAGCAACGCTTCGGCGTCGAAGCGGGTCATCTGCTGCTCCGGCTCGTCGCCGGGCGTGTAGCCCTGCTTCGAACGCGGCTCGATGCGCGGATAGAACAGCGTCGCGCTCTTCTGCGGAATCGGGTCGCCGGAGAGCACGTGATACACGGTCAACGTCGTCATCGTCGCGCCGATGCCCAGCGCGATCGCCAACACCATGACCAACGTCAGCGCTTTGTTTCGGCGTAGGCTGCGCAGGGCCAAATCGAGGTAGTAAGCGAGCATGGCGTGGTCCTCAGGGCGCGGCGGTTTGCACGGCGGCCGTAGGGCGCATCAAGCCCGCGTCGATACGCAGGTCGGTCGCCATGCCGTCGACGATATGCACGTTGCGTTGCGCGCGCGCGGCGAGTTCGGGGTCGTGGGTCACCATCACGA
Source organism: Lysobacter sp. (assembly GCA_008015835.1). Lineage (GTDB taxonomy): Bacteria > Pseudomonadota > Gammaproteobacteria > Xanthomonadales > Xanthomonadaceae > Lysobacter_I. Next base: position 249,297 of record SSGH01000007.1, on the reverse strand, counting down.
TCGTGGTGCCTTGTCCGTTGATCTCTTCCAGCAGTTCCATCACGCTGCGCGCCATCTGCGAATCGAGATTGCCGGTCGGTTCGTCCGCCAGCAGCAAGCGCGGACTGCCGGCCAGCGCGCGCGCGATCCCCGCGCGCTGCTGCTGCCCGCCGGAGAGTTCGGCCGGAAAGTGCTTCATGCGCGAGCCCAAACCGACCCGCGTCAACGCGTCTTCGATCCGCGATTTTCGTTCGCTCGCGGCCATGCCGCGGTAGCGCAGCGGCACGTCGACGTTATCGAACAGATTCAAGTCCGGGATCAGATTGAAACTCTGGAAGATGAAACCGATCTTGCGATTGCGCAGTTTCGATCGCGCATCGTCGCCGAGTTTGCTCACGTCCTCGCCGTCGAGCAGATAGCTGCCGCCGGTGAATTCCTCCAGCAGGCCGGCGATGTTGAGAAACGTGGTTTTGCCGGACCCCGACGGCCCGGTAACGGCGACGAATTCGCCGTCGCGCACATGCAGGTCGAGCGCGCGCAGCGCATGGGTTTCCACCAATTCGGTGCGATAGATTTTGGTGACGCCTTGCATGTGCAGCATGGGAGGGCTCCGGATGAGGCAGAAAGGAAATACGGACGAGAGGGATTACAACCCGGAGATGCGAACGCGCTCGGTATCGCCGAACTGATCGCTGCCGGAGACGACGATGCGATCGCCGACTTCGGCGCCTTCGAGAATCTCCACCGACGACAAACTACTCGCGCCGGTGCGCAGCGGACGGCGCACGGCCAAATCGCCGTCCATCACGTAGGCGTGGCCGCCGCCCCGTTCGGCGAACGGACCGCGTTCGACCATCAACACGTTGCGGCGCGTGTCGAGCACGATGCGCGCGCTGAGGCGCTGGTTCTGGCGCAGGCCGGGCGGCTGTTCGTCGGCGAAGCGCAGGCGCGAGGACACTTCGCCGTTCACCACTTCCGGCGACACGGCGGAGATCGTCGCCGCGAACGTACCGGCGCTGCCTTGGACTTCGGCCGGCACGCCGATACCCAGATCCCGCGCGAAACTCTCCGGCACTTTGATTTCGACTTCGAACTGCGATAGATCCACCAGGGTCAGCACCGGCGCGTTCGCGGGTACGTTCGCGCGCTGCGCGATCATCAACTGACCGACCTGGCCGTCGAACGGCGCGCGCAGATTCAGCGCGTCGACTTGCCGCTGCAATTCCACCACGACCTCGCGCTGGCGATCGGCCTGCAGGCGCTTATTGCGCGCGTCCAGGCCAGCGCCGCGGCTTTGCAGATCGAATTCCTTGCGGGCGTTGGCGAGCGCGAGTTCGGCTTTCTTCAGCGAATCTTGAGCGCGCGCGACATCGATTTGCGCGACGGCGCCGCCTTCGAACGCGCGACGATTGCGCTCCAGATCGCGCACCGCGGCGGTTTGATCCACCGACGCCTGATCCAGCGCTTTGCGCGCGCCGGCCCGGGTGAGTTCGGCGTCGAGCACCGCGCGCGCGGCCTCGGCGTCCAAACTCGCCAGCGTCGCCTGCTCCTGCGCGAGCCGGCTGCGCAGATCGGGGCTGTCGATTTCGGCCAGCACTTGATCGCGCTTCACCGCGTCGCCGGCCACGACCTTCAGCGACACGGTGCCGGCGGCGATGGCGTAGAGCGTCGGGCTGTTGGCGGCGATCACGCGGCCTTCGGCGGACAGATCGCGCACCAAATCGCCGCGCGTTACCGCGGCGATGCGCACGCGTTCGGCGTCGACCGAGCGGCTGCCGCCGCGCCAGCCGGAGATCACGACGCCCGCGCAGATCGCGAGGGCGACGACGGCGCCGACGATCCAGACGCGGCGGCGCGATGCCGATGCGGTTTCGATCGTGCGGTCTTGCGCGGAGGTGTCGCGAATGCTCATGGCGTCTCGGTCGTGGGCGCGTCGGTCGGCGGCGGCGTTCAGCCGCGAATGCGGAACAGGGCGGGCATCGGCTGCGCGACGTACTGCGGCGCGACGCGGCGCGGGCGGTGCAGGCGCGCATCGTTCGCGGCGGGGCGCAGATCCAGGGCATGCAGCGGCAGCGCGCGGGGCATCGCATCGGCCAGTTGGTCGGGGGACCACGGCGGCGCGAAAGCGGAGAAGCGGCGGACGGCGGAAGCGGACATGGCGTGTCTCCAGGGGGAGGGAAACGAGCGGGGCTCGTGATCCTTCAAGCAATCCGCGTGCCAATCTTAATCGTTTGATTTTTATGATGATTTATTCCGGGCGATACTGTCCGGACTGACAACGGACGCGTCCGCCCGGACACCGGCCCCGGGCTTTCGCCGCTACACTACGCGCACCCTACGGAGGCGACGAATTCATGTGCGGCATTGTCGGCGCGATCGCGAATCGCGATGTGGTACCGGTGTTGATCGAAGGCCTGAAACGACTGGAATACCGCGGCTACGACTCCGCCGGCATCGCTGTCGTCGGCGGCGCCGATGAGGATCGCGAGGTCCGCCGCGTGCGCCGCACCGGGCGCGTCGCGGAGATGGAGAACGCCGCCGCCGCCGAAGGCTTCCGCGCCGACCTCGGCATCGGCCACACGCGTTGGGCCACGCACGGCGGCGTCACCGAAGGCAATGCGCATCCGCACATCAGCCACGGCGTCGCCTTGGTGCATAACGGCATCATCGAAAATCACGAAGCGCAGCGCGAGCGCTTGCGCGCGTTGGGCTACGCCTTCGAATCGCAAACCGATACCGAAGTCATCGCGCATTTGATCCATCATTACCTCAGCGGCGGCGACGACCTGCTCGCCGCGCTGCAGCGCGCGGTGAAGGAACTGGAAGGCGCGTACGCATTGGCCGTAGTCAGCAAGACCGAACCCGAGCGCATGGTCTGCGCGCGCATGGGCTGCCCGCTATTGATCGGTTTGGGCGAGGGCGAGAATTTCATCGCCTCCGACGTCTCGGCGATCGTGCAGGCCACCCGCAAAGTGATCTTCCTCGAAGAGGGCGACACCGCCGAAGTGACCCGCACCGGGGTGCGCGTGTTCGATGCGAGCGACGCCGAAGTGCGCCGTGAGCCCTACATGTCCGGCGTGTCGTTGGCGTCGATGGAGCTCGGGCCTTATCGCCACTTCATGCAGAAGGAAATCCACGAGCAGCCGCGCGCGATCGCCGACACGATCGAAGCGATCACCGACGCCGGCAGCTTCGCGCCCGAATTGTTCGGCGACGGCGCGGACGCGATCTTCCGCGATATCGACGCGCTGCAGATCATCGCCTGCGGCACCAGCTATTACGCCGGCTTGACCGCACGCTATTGGTTCGAAGCGCTGACCGGATTGCCGTGCAGCGTGGAGATCGCCAGCGAGTATCGTTATCGAAAAGTCGTGTCGAATCCGCGCCAACTCGTCGTGACCATTTCCCAATCCGGCGAAACGCTGGACACGATGGAAGCGCTGAAATACGCCAAAGCGCAGGGCCATGAGCGCACGCTGTCGATCTGCAACGTGCCGGAAAGCGCGATCCCGCGCGCCAGCAAACTGGTGTTCTACACCCGCGCCGGCGCCGAAATCGGCGTGGCGTCGACCAAGGCCTTCACCACGCAGTTGGTGGCGCTGTTCGCGCTCACCGCCACCGTCGCGAAAGTGCAAGGCAAACTATCGGCGGAGCAGGAAGCCGAATTGCTCGATGCGCTGCGTCATCTGCCCGGTAGCGTGCAGCACGCCTTGAACCTCGAACCGCAGGTCGCGCTGTGGTCCGAGCGCTTCGCGCCGAAGCATCACGCGTTGTTCCTCGGCCGCGGCATCCATTACCCGATCGCGCTGGAAGGCGCGCTCAAGCTCAAGGAAATTTCCTACATCCACGCCGAAGCCTACCCGGCCGGCGAACTCAAGCACGGCCCGCTCGCGCTGGTCGATTCGGACATGCCGGTGGTGGTCATCGCGCCGAACGACAGTCTGTTGGAAAAAGTGAAATCCAACATCCAGGAAGTGCGCGCCCGCGGCGGCGAAATGTACGTCTTCGCCGACGCCGACAGCCACTTCACCGAATCGGAAAACGTCCACGTCATCCGCACCCCGCGCCACGTCGGCCTGCTGTCGCCGATCGTTCACGCCGTGCCGGTGCAGTTGCTCGCGTATCACGCGGCATTGGCGCGCGGAACGGATGTGGATAAACCGCGCAACCTCGCCAAATCGGTGACGGTGGAATAAGCGTATGCCGGTTCGCATCGTCCGAAGATCGGACCGTGTGGCGAACGGGGCGCTTCGCTGATGGACGCGCCGCGTCTGCGCCTGGCGCTGCCGCAGGCGGATGGCGGCCTGCTGCTGGATTTCGAGCACGAAGAGCGCCGCAGCCTGGATGCGGAGACGATGTCGGTCTTCGGCCTCACGCTTGCCGGGGTGTTCGCCGACGCGGATGCGATGCATCCGGACGGTGTGCGCACGACGAACGGGGATCGAGCCTCCGCGAGCTTGCTGTATGCGGCGTCGCAACCGGCGATGCAGACGCAAGCGTGGCGGAATGCCTTGCGACTCGCGCGGATCCGCACATCGACCGGAGGCATCGTCGGTGGCGGTGCGCCACGCGAGATCGATGTTACGTTTTATCCCTTTGCGCGCACCGCTGCTTTGAGCATCGATGATGTGATCGGCGCCGGCATGGCAGCTGATGGCTATCGCACCGAAATCGGCCTCGACGCCGCAGTTGATGACGAGCTGATCGCCCGCCTGCTCTGCGATGCCGGCGCGGATTGGGTGCTCGACGCTCTGAAGGCCTGTGCGGGTCTCGATGAAAGCGAACATGCCCGCACGCTGTTGCGGACGGCTTGGGCGCGAGGGATCGAAGATCTGCTCGCACCCGGGACGCCGCCCGTGCCGGTCGCTCCGGCGATACCGACACACGCCTCCGCGCATATCGACGATGCGACGAACACCGAGAGGACGCACGTTGACGCCACGCGCACTGGCCAGGGCTGGTGGGCGCCTCCGGGAGGCGAGGAACGCTGGTTCGAGACCTCCAATTACCATTTTATGGATTTGGCCGCCGACATCGCCGCAGTCGCCTTGCGCATGCACGAGAACCGCGAGCGGGACGGCGTGCCTGGCGCGACCGACATCCTGCTGCTGCCCTTCGGCAGCAATTACAAATTGCGCATGATTTGGTTCGAGCCGCATACGAGCGAGGCGCTCGGTGGCGACGAATATGTCATCGTTCTGCACGACGATGGCGACGAGAGCTTCGATGCCGACGATTTTGAGCATACCTGCCGCGATGCCGGCCAATATGCCGCCGAGGCCGAGGGCTATGCCGGCCCTCGGTTGCATTTCCGCTGGGAGTGGGGCGGCGATCATTGGCCGCTGGGCTGAGCCGGTTTCGACTGCGCATCCATCCTGGCGGCTCACTGTTTCCGCGACCATGCTTTCCTCCGCAAGCGCACATGCAGACGCTTGCGCATAGGCGCGGAACGGCGAAAATCTCGGCATGCCGCTATCGCCGCGCAACATCATCCGCATCGATATGGACGCGTTCTACGCGTCGGTCGAGCACCGCGACGCCCCGTCGTTGCGCGCATAAAGTCTCGTACATATCGAAATGATCGAAAGATCGAGGAGCCTCCGCTCCTCGATCCGAAAGCGTAACGCGACGTTCGGCGATCAGAAGGTCGAAGCGCCCGGGCATGCGAACGTATTGGTGCGCGAGGCCGCGCCTGCGGCGTTGGTGACCGTGACCGTCACCGAAAGTCGGCGACCTGCGGGATAGCACACGCCGATGTACTCGTTCCCGTCGGAGCCGTCCGGCCAGCGAACGACGGCGGGCGTCGACGATGAGAAGATCACGCGGCAGACGTAGATGCCGTTGCCGCTGTTGTTGTAGTCGGGGCAGATCAAATGCGAGATGACCGGCGAACCGCCGGCGTAGAGAGCGGGTTGGCGATCGGCGGCGGAAGCGTTCGCCGCGCAGAGGATCGATGTCAATGCCGCCGCGAGGGCGAGCGTGCGCGCTTGGAGAGTCATACGGTGTCCTGTTTTGTTGAGGAAAGGATCGATACGCAAGCGCACGCTCGTTCGCGGAGACGATCGCGGCGAGGCTTGCGTAGTGCAATACGCTGACGACGCATTGCGGATGCGGTGTTCGTCGCTCGACGGCGTTGCGGACAATCTCGGCAAACATTCGTAGCGGAACGATCGCGCGGCTTCGATCGCGCCGTTTCGAACGCGTCGTTTCGAGCGCGCCGTTTCGATCGAATGAGTCGAATTCGCCGAGCCGAACGTCTGCTGTCGCCGATTGGCGACAGGCCGATTGCGTTTCGTCCGGAAACGGCGACAATCCGCCGCATGCGGTCCGCAACGCGCAAAATCATCCACATCGATATGGACGCGTTTTACGCGTCGGTGGAGCAGCGCGACAATCCGTCGCTGCGCGGGAAGCCGGTGGTGGTCGCGTGGCGCGGTGCGCGGTCGGTGGTGTGCGCAGCGTCGTACGAGGCGCGGACGTTCGGAGTGCGTTCGGCGATGCCGGCGGTGCGCGCGGAACGGTTGTGCCCGCAGGCGGTGTTCGTGCCGCCGGATTTCGTGCGTTACAAAGCGGTCTCGAAACAGGTGCGCGAGATTTTCGCGCGGCATACCGATCTGATCGAACCGCTCTCGCTCGACGAGGCGTATCTCGACGTGACCGCGCCGAAGACCTTGTCGCCCGACGGCGAGCCGCTCAGCGCCACCGAGATCGCGCGCACGATCCGCGCGCAGATTCGCGAAGAAACGCAGCTCACCGCTTCGGCGGGCGTGGCGCCGAACAAATTTCTGGCGAAGATCGCCTCGGATTGGAAGAAGCCGGATGGGCTATTCGTGATCCGTCCGCATCAGGTCTTCGATTTCCTGACGCCGCTGCCGGTCGGCTGCATTCCCGGCGTGGGCAAGGTCGCGCAGCAGAAGCTCGAAACGCTGGGCATCAAGACCGTCGGCGATGTGCGCGGCGTCGACATCGCGGTGTTGCAGGAGACCTTCGGCAGTTTCGGTGCGCGTTTGCACGAACGCGCGCAAGGGATCGACGAGCGCCCGATCGAGCCCGATCAACCCGTGCAGTCGATCTCGGCCGAGGACACGTTCGAGCGCGATGTGCCGCTCGATGAGATCGAACCGACGATTCGCCGTCTCGCCGAGAAAACCTGGGCGTCCGCGCGCAAGACCGAACGCATCGGCCGCACGGTCGTGCTGAAACTGAAAACCGCGCAGTTCCGCATTCTCACTCGCAGTTTCACGCCGGAAACCCCGCCTGAATCGTTGGAACGCTTGGTCGAGATCGCCTTGGCGCTGCGCGAGCGCGTGGAACTGCCCGTCGAAACGCGCTATCGCTTGGTCGGCGTCGGGTTGGCGGGATTTCGCGATCGCGACACTTCGCGCGATGCCCAGCGCGAAACGCAGCCGGCGCTGTTCGCCGATTGGCCCGAGGGGCTCTGATGCGCTGAGCGTCGCACGGCCCGCGCGCGAACGCGGGCCATGCGTGTCGCGTCACCGCGCGGTCGGCGCGTAGCGCAGACGCAGTTGGTACGTGCGCCCCGGTTGGTTGTAGAACGCGGCGGTCTCGTAGTCGCGATCGAAGACGTTGTTCACGCCCGCCTGCAGCGTCCAGTCCGAACCGAACGCGTACTCGCCGCGCAGATCGAGCGTCGCGTAGCCGCCGAGCCGGCGCGCGTTGGCCAGATCGTCGTAACGCGCGCCTTCGCCCACCCACGTCGCGCCGACGCGCCAAGCGCCGAAGGCGCGATCGAGCGACAACCGCGCGGTTTCCCGCGCTCGGCGCGGTAGATCCTGGCCGCGATACGCGCCGCTGCGGTTCTCGGGGTCCAGCCAACTGGCCGACAGCGCGATGTCCCACTCGGCGATGTCGCTGTCGATCTGCAGTTCCGCGCCGCGCAGGCGCGCGCGGTCGATGTTGTTGGGCAGGAATATCGCGACATCGAACGCGATCAGATCGTCCACGTCGGTTTCGAACGCGTCCACGCGCACGCGGGTGCGATCGCCGCTCCACGCCAATCCCGCTTCGATCGTGCGCGAGGATTCCGGGCGCAACGCGGCGTTGCCGAAAAACGGGAAATACAGTTCGTTGAACGTCGGCGCCTTGAAGCCGGTGCCGTAGCTCGCGACGACGCGCCAACCGTCGCCGAAGCCCATGCCCCACGCGGCGGTGCCGGTGGTTTCGCCGCCGAATTGCGAATTGTCGTCGCGACGCAGCGCCAGTTGCAGATCCTGCGCGCCGACGCGGGTGTCGAAGCGGCCTTGGTATTGCGCGAAGGCGGCGATATTGCGGCGCGACGTGCGGTCGTACGCGGTGTCGCCGCTCTCGACGCGGTCGCGCAGCCAATCCGCACCGAACGTGAGCGTGTGCGCCTCGGCGAGCGCGATGTCGGCCTGCACGCTCACGCTGTCGCGATCGCTGGCGAAATCGCCGTTCGCGACGCCGCCGATGAAATTATCCGAAGCGTCGCGATTGCGGCCGGCGGTGGCCTGCAGTTCGAGGCGTTCGCTCGCGCGCCAGCGCAGACGCGCGCCGACGACGCGCTGCGTCACTTCGGAATAATCGACGAAGCTGCCGTCGTATTCGTTTTCGCCGCGGGCTTCGAGCCATTGGCCGTCGAGTTCGGCGTGATCACCCAGGGCCATGCCGCCGCGCAGCGACAGCGCGCGACGCGCATACCCGTCGCGATCGGTTTGGCCGTCGACGAAACAGCCGGCGAAGATCGGAAACCCCGCACCGCGGCACGCATCGATGCCGTCGGTGCGCGAATACGCGGCGTCGAGGCCGTACCAACCGCGCTCGTTGCCGCCGCCGACGCCCGTGCCGATATCGCGGCGGCCGTGACTGCCGACGGCCGCCGCGAAACGTCCCTGCGCCGGGCCGCGATCGCGACGCGTGAAAATCTGGATCACGCCGCCGATCGCGTCGGAACCGTACAGACTGGAACGCGGTCCGCGCACGATTTCGATGCGCTCGACGAACTCCAGCGGCAAATCCTGAAACGAGACCAGACCCGACGTGGCCGAACCGATGCGGATGCCGTCGATCAACACCAGCGCATGATCGGATTCCGCGCCGCGCAGCGACAGCGTGGTGAGTTTGCCGACGCCGCCCTGATTGGACAGATTCACGCCGGCGCGGCCGCGCAGCAGATCCGCGAGCGACGCGGCTTGGCTGCGCTCGATCTCGGCGCGGTCGAGCACCTCCACCGGGGCGAGCGCGGCGTCGGTGGTGATCGCGGTGCGCGTGGCGGTGACGAGGATGCGGTCGAGCGCGTCGCGCTCGGCCTCGCGACGCGGCGCGTCTTGGGCGCTAGCGAGCGAACATAACGAAGAGGACAGGACGCTCGCGATCGCGAGCGTCAAGGGCAGACGAGGTTTGAACATGCGAACTCCATCGCGCACACCCGCGCGCGGTGATGAGGGAGGAGTCGCGAGGAGAAGAGCGGCGCGTGCGGCCCGGGGCATGCGAACGCGTGTGCGGAATCGGCGATCGTCGTGCGGTGCGCGATGCGCCCGCCGGATCGTCGAAGACTGCGGAATGCGCATGCCGGCGACGTCGCCGCGACGCCCTCCGCATCGCAACCGTGGGCTTCGTGGCCGGTCTCCGGGCTCGCGCGTTCGGTCGTGTCGACCGAGGCTTTCGCGCCTTCCCACAGGCGAACCTGCAGTGGCGTTTGCGAAAGCGACCGCGCTTACCGTTGCGGGGGCAGCGCCGGCATTGCGTCGCGAGAGGAACATCGCGATGCGCACCGGCTTCCCGTTTCAACTCGGCCGTCGATGTCGAAGCGTATCGACGGCCCAGTCACCACGAAGCGCGGGCAGTATACCCGATCGCGGCGCCGCGCGTCGGCGCGCGCGGTCGATCAATCGTCGTGACCGCCGCCGCCGCTGTCGGGTTCGTCGAACAATGCGAGACCGCCGCCCATTTCGCCGCCGTCGTCGCGTTGATGCGTGGTGGTGGTGACCGGGCCCGCGGCGGGGCGTCCGCGCGCTTGCGGCAATAACGCGACCGCGGCATCGGCCGCTATCAGCAATTCGGTGCGGCGCTCGGCGGGAATCTCCTGCCAATGGCAGTCGAGCAGGGCGCCTTCCAACGCGTACAGCAGATTCAAACTCGGCTTGAAGCCCGCGCGCTTGACGCGCACGAAGGCGTCGAGCGCGCCGATCGCGCGCAAATCCTCTTCGGTGCGCAAACCGACCTGACGCAACCATGCGGCGCTTTTGGGGCCGATATTCCGCAACTTCAGAGGCGTGGACATGCGTACGACCTTTGCGATGGAAGGGATGAAGGGAGAAGCATCGCGCGGCGACGCGCGAACGCGACGCCGCGGCGTATCGCCGCTACGGCGCGTCGAGCGCGATCGAATTCAGATACAACGCGGCGATGCGTTCCAGCCCCACTTGATCTTCAACGTCGAAACGACTCGGGAGCGGACTGTCCAGATCGAACACGCCGATCAGCGCGCCGTCGAGCGTCAGCGGCACCACTAGTTCCGAACGCGACGCGGCATCGCACGCGATGTGGCCCGGGAAGGCGTGCACATCGTCGACGCGTTGGGTTTCGCGCGTGCGCGCCGCGGCGCCGCAGACGCCTTTATCCAGCGCGATGCGCACGCACGCGGGCAGGCCTTGGAACGGGCCGACCACCAATTCGCGACCGTCGTAGAAATAGAAGCCGACCCAATTCAGATCGGGCAATGCGCGATACACCAGCGCCGAAAGGTTCGCGGCGTTGGCGATGCGGTCGCGTTCGCCGGCCAGCAGCGCTTGCGCTTGCGTCGCGAGTTGGGCGTATTGCGAGGGCTTATCGCCGGTTAGACTGAATGCGGTGAACATGCGCCGAGTTTAGCAGCCCCTCGCGACGGACGCGCCTGCGCGCGCGCCGCGTCGAGCAATCTCAACGATGAGTCGACGGCCCCGAATGCAAACGATGTCCGCGAACGCGATCGACCCGAATGCCCGCCTCGTCGGCCGCGCGCCTTGCGTTCGCGCGGAACGTTTCGATGGCTCCGTACCGGAGCATGTCGAATGAGCGATGCGATGGCGAACGCGACGCCCGCATCGGAGGCCGCGTGGTACGTCACCGGCACCGATACCGGCGTGGGCAAAACGCATGCGAGCGTGGCGTTGCTGTATCGCTTGCGCGCCGCGGGCTTGCGTGCGGTCGGGATGAAACCGGTCGCCAGCGGCTGCGAGCGCACCGACGAGGGGTGGCGCAACGAAGATGCGCTCCGATTGCGAGCCGCCAGTGCGCCGACGCCGGCCTACGACATCCTCAACCCGTACGCCTTGCCGTCGCCGACCGCGCCCTCGCTCGCTGCGGCCGAGGTCGGTGTGCGGATCGATCTCGCGCATTTGGTGGCGAGTTACCGCCGCTTGGCCGCGCAGGCCGATGCGGTGGTGGTCGAAGGCGTCGGCGGCTGGGCCGCGCCGCTGGATCGCGGCCTGGAGCAAGCCGACCTCGTCCGCACGCTGAGGTTGCCGGTCGTGCTGGTGGTCGGCCTGCGTTTGGGCTGCCTGAGCCACGCGCGGCTCACCGCGCGCGCGGTGCGCGCCGATGGCCTCTCGCTAGCGGGTTGGATCGCGAATCGGATCGACCCCGAGTTCCGCGATGCCGAGCCGTATCTCGGCCTTCTCGACGAGGCGCTCGACGCGCCGCGGCTGGGCGTGCTGCCGTACGCGCCGTCGCGACGCCCGGACACCCTGGCGGCGGCGCTGGATCTTCCGCCCGGGGTGTCGGCGAGCCCGGCGTGAGGTCGCCTTCGCGGCGTGCCGTCGAACGTCCCGAAACGAAAAAACCCGGCCTATCGGCCGGGTTTTTCGGGAGAGGAGACTTGCGTCGCGCGCGGCGTTCGCCGCATGGGTTCAGCGCTTGCGGCCGGTCGCGGCCTTGGCGGCTTTTTCGACGTCGGCCTTCACCGTCTCGGCGGCCGTTTCGAACTGCGACTTGGCGAGCTGGGCGATGGCTTCCTGGGTCTTGAAGGTGCGGCCGAAGACTTCCTGGCCGGCGCCGATGGTGCGCTCGACGTTTTCGCGCGCGATCTGCACGCCCTTCGGCCACACGGCTTTGGCGGCGTCGAAGTCGCGCACTTCGGCCAGTTCGCCGAAGAAGGCGAAGGTGGCGTTCATGTTCTCTTCGAGGGTGGCGAGCTGCAGACCGAAGACGGCTTCGGTGTTCTCGAGCGCCAGGCGACCGACCTGGGCAGTGGCGTCGGCGAACTGACGGGTCGACTTGGCGAACTGGTCGTTGAACTGCTGGTACATGGCGGGACTCCTGACGAGAGGCGGCCTGGATGGCCGTTGTGCGGTGCAACATAACGCCGCTTTTGTTGCAATGCAACATTTTGCGGCCACCGTTCGTCGGAGTGTCGAAACTCGATCGAAAACAATAGGTTGCCGATGAACGAAGTCGTGTCGACCGCATTCCATGGTGCCGGTGGAAGACGGATCGCGCGAAACCGCGCTGCGAAGCGGGCGGCGTGCGCTCGCCCCGTCGAGCCGGTGGCGATTGCCGGGTGCGTCGGGCGCGTCGGGCGCGGTCGGCTCGGGGCTTCAGTCGGCCGACGGGCCGCGGTAGCGGCAGCCGGAGGTGCAGGTCTCGTGGACCACCACTTCGCTCAACGCCGGCAGCGTGGGCTTCAGGCGCTCCCAGATCCACACCGCCAAACGCTCGCTGGTCGGGTTTTCCAAGCCTTCGATCTCATTGAGATAGTGATGATCGAGCCGGTCGTAGAGCGGCTTGAACGCGGCTTTGATATCGCCGAAATCCATCACCCAGCCGGTGTCGGTGCCGATCTCGCCCGAGACGTGCAGTTCCACCCGAAACGAATGGCCGTGCAGCCGCGCGCATTTGTGACCCTCCGGCACGTTCGGCAGGCGGTGCGCGGCTTCGAGCGTGAAAACCTTGAAGATGTCCATGGGCTGCGGACGCGAAGGTCGAGAGGAGACGGTGTCGCCCGGCGGAGAGCGCCGGAAACGAAAAAACCCGCGTTCGCGGGTTTCGGCGAAGAGCGTGGTGGCTATGGGTGGACTCGAACCACCGACCCCAGCATTATGAGTGCTGTGCTCTAACCGGCTGAGCTACATAGCCACAGGGGGCGGGCATTGTCCACGCCGCGCCGCGCCGCGTCAACCGCGGCGAATGGCGAATACCGTTCCGGATGACGCTGCGCAGTCGCCCCCGGATAATGGCGGTCCCCTCCCGTTCGATCGCGTTGCGCCTGTCGGCGCCACTCCGTGGCCGACGGCTTCAGGCACGGTCGATCCGCCTCGGACGACGCCCCATGAACACCGCCTACCGCAAGCCGCTGCCCGGCACTTCCTTGGACTATTTCGACGCCCGCGCGGCGGTGGAGGCGTTGGCCCCGGGCGCTTGGGCGGGATTGCCGTACACCTCGCGCGTACTGGCGGAGAATCTCGTCCGCCGCGCCGACCCCGCGCGTCTGAGCGATTTCCTGTCGCAGTTGATCGAACGCAAGCGCGAGATCGACTTCCCCTGGTTCCCGGCGCGCGTGGTCTGCCACGACATCCTCGGCCAGACCGCATTGGTCGATCTGGCCGGTTTGCGCGACGCCATCGCCGATCGAGGCGGCGATCCGGCGCAGGTCAATCCGGTGGTGCCGGTGCAGCTCATCGTCGATCACTCGCTCGCGGTCGAATGCGGCGGCGACGATCCCGATGCGTTCGCGAAGAACCGCGCGATCGAAGACCGCCGCAACGAGGACCGCTTCCACTTCATCGATTGGACCAAGCGCGCGTTCCGCAACGTCGACGTGATTCCGCCGGGCAACGGGATCATGCATCAGATCAATTTGGAGCGGATGTCGCCGGTCATCGGCGTGTCGGATGGCGTCGCCTATCCCGACACTTGCGTCGGCACCGACAGCCACACGCCGCACGTCGATGCTCTGGGCGTGATCGCGATCGGCGTCGGCGGTCTCGAAGCCGAAAACGTGATGCTCGGCCGCGCCTCGTGGATGCGCTTGCCCGACATCATCGGCGTCGAACTCACCGGCAAGCCGCAGCCGGGTATCACCGCGACCGACATCGTGCTCGCGCTCACCGAGTTTCTGCGCAAGCAGAAGGTCGTCGGCGCGTATCTCGAATTCCGCGGCGAAGGCGCGGCGGCGCTCACCCTGGGCGACCGCGCGACGATCTCGAACATGGCGCCGGAATACGGCGCGACCGCGGCGATGTTCTTCATCGACGGCAATACGATCGATTACTTGAAGCTCACCGGACGCAGCGACGAACAAGTCGCGTTGGTCGAAACCTACGCGAAGACCGCCGGCCTGTGGGCCGATGCTATCGCGACTGCACAATACGAACGCACGTTGACGTTCGACCTGTCGACAGTGGTGCGCAATATGGCTGGCCCGTCGAACCCGCATGCGCGCGTCGCCGTCAGCGACCTCGCCGCGAAAGGCATCGCCGGCAATCTCGACGCAGCGCGTGCGCAGGAGGCCGAAGGTTTGATGCCCGACGGCGCGGTGATCATCGCCGCGATCACCAGTTGCACCAACACCTCGAACCCGCGCAACGTCATCGCCGCCGGTTTGCTCGCGCGCAATGCGCGTCGCGCCGGCTTGGTGCGCAAGCCGTGGGTGAAGAGTTCGCTCGCGCCCGGTTCCAAAGCCGTGGCGCTGTATCTCGAAGAAGCGGGGCTGAAGGACGATCTCGAAGCGCTCGGCTTCGGTATCGTCGCGTTCGCGTGCACGACGTGCAACGGCATGAGCGGCGCGCTGGATCCGAAGATCCAGCAGGAAATCGTCGACCGCGATCTGTACGCGACGGCGGTGCTCAGCGGCAATCGCAATTTCGACGGCCGCATCCATCCGTACGCGAAGCAGGCGTTTCTCGCGTCGCCGCCGCTGGTGGTCGCGTACGCCATCGCCGGCACGATTCGCTTCGACATCGAGAAGGATGCGCTGGGCCACGACGCCGCGGGCAACGCCATCACGCTGAAAGACGTGTGGCCTTCCGACGCCGAGATCGATGCGTTGGTGAAGTCGGCGGTGAAACCGGAACAGTTCCGCAAGGTGTACGAGCCGATGTTCAAGGTGTCGGTCGAACACGGCGAACGCGCGAAGCCGCTGTACGACTGGCGCCCGATGAGCACGTACATCCGCCGTCCGCCGTACTGGGAAGGCGCGCTCGCCAAGCCGCGCACGTTGCAGGGCCTGCGCCCGCTGGCGGTGCTCGGCGACAACATCACCACCGATCACCTGTCGCCGTCGAACGCGATCCTCGCCAGCAGCGCGGCCGGCGAATATCTCGCGAAAATGGGCCTGCCCGAAGAAGACTTCAATTCCTACGCCACGCATCGCGGCGACCACCTCACCGCGCAGCGCGCGACGTTCGCGAATCCGACGCTGCTCAACGAAATGGTGCGCAACGCCGACGGCACGGTGAAAAAAGGCTCGCTCGCGCGCGTCGAGCCCGAAGGCCAAGTGATGCGCATGTGGGAAGCGATCGAAACCTACATGCAGCGCGGCCAGCCGCTGATCATCGTCGCCGGCGCCGATTACGGCCAAGGCAGCTCGCGCGACTGGGCGGCCAAAGGCGTGCGTCTTGCGGGCGTGGAAGCCATCGTCGCCGAAGGCTTCGAACGTATCCATCGCACCAACCTCATCGGCATGGGCGTACTGCCGCTGGAGTTCCAGCCCGGCACGACGCGCCTCACCCTCGGCCTCGACGGCACCGAAACCTACGACGTGACCGGCGCCCGCACCCCACGCGCCACGCTGACGCTCGTCGTGCACCGCCGCAGCGGCGAACGCATCGAAGTCCCGGTGACGTGCCGCCTCGACACCGCCGAAGAAGTCTCCATCTACGAAGCCGGCGGCGTGCTGCAGCGCTTCGCGCAGGATTTTCTGGAAGCGAATAAAGTTGGGTGACATTTTTAGCATGCGGAATCTTTTGCATTCGAAGGAGTTTTTTAATGGCTGGAAAACCGCTATCGCGTTCGCTGAAGCTGATCGCCGACATGCATTTTGCGGCTTTGAAGGCTCTGTCCGAAGCAAAGGGTGGGCAGTTGCGTAAATCCGATCTTCTTGCAGAGATTGAAAATCGCGTGGAGCTTGACGAGTGGGCGCGAACTACTTATGAAACCACAGGACAGGTCCGCTGGCGTTCGCTTTTCGCCTTTGCTTCCGTGGGTTTGGTTAAGGGTGGTTATGTCACCAAGTCTCGGGGCGTCTGGACGATCACCGAGGAGGGGCGCGCGGCTGTTGCGGGACTATTTGACGGAGTGGCATTTATCGCTGAGGTTCATCGCAGATATGCAAACTGGAAAGCGGCGCAAACTCAGTCACTACACCAGACGCCGGTCGATGCTACAGCGATGCAAGATGTCGAAGATCAACTGGAAGCGCCGGACGAGCGCATGGCGCGCACATTGAAGTCCGCACACGATGCGTTGGCGGCTGAACTGATCGAGACGATCAAACAATGCGATGCCGCTTTTTTCGAAAAGCTGGTGGTCGCTCTTTTGTTGAAAATGGGCTACGGCGGCAGCCGCCAGGAAGCCGGTCGCGCGGTGGGACGTTCAGGCGACAACGGCATCGACGGCATCATCAACGAGGATCGGCTGGGCCTAGATGCGATTTATCTCCAGGCGAAGCGTTGGGAGGGATCGGTCGGTGAAGGGGAAATTCGCGACTTCAAGGGCGCTCTCGATGCGAAAGGCGCGCACAAGGGGGTGTTCATCACCACGGGAAGATTCACCAACTCTGCTATCGAGGCAGCGAGCAAAAGCCGCTCTTACCGCATCGTGCTGATTGACGGCGCCCGACTTGCGGATTTGATGATCGAGCATGACCTCGGCGTTGCGGTGACCGCAACCTATCAACTCAAGCGTATCGACAGCGATTTTTTCTCCGAGGATTGAAGCATGCCCCACGCCCCCCAACTCCGCATCCCCGCCACCTACATGCGCGGCGGTACGTCCAAAGGCGTGTTCTTCCGGCTCGACGATTTGCCGGACGCCGCGCGCGGTCCGGGGCCGGTGCGCGATGCGCTGTTGCTGCGCGTGATCGGCAGTCCGGACCCGTACGCGAAGCACACCGACGGCATGGGCGGGGCGACGTCGAGCACCAGCAAGTGCGTGATCATTTCGCGCAGCAGCCGGCCGGATCACGATGTCGATTATCTGTACGGGCAAATCTCGATCGACACGGCGTTCGTCGATTGGAGCGGCAACTGCGGCAATCTCTCGACCGCGGTGGGGCCGTTCGCCATCGCCAACGGGTTCATCGACAAGGCGCGGTTGCCGGAGAACGGTACGTTCCCGGTGCGGGTCTGGCAGGCGAACATCGGCAAGACCATCGTCTGCCACGTGCCCATCGCCAATGGCGAGGTGCTGGAAACCGGCGATTTCGAGCTGGACGGCGTCACCTTCCCATCGGCGGAGATCGTGTTGGAGTTCCTCGACCCGGCCGACGAGGGCGAAGGCGAGGGCGGCGGAAGCATGTTCCCCACGGGCAACCTCGTCGACGATCTCGAAGTGCCGGGTGTGGGCACGCTGAAGGCGACGATGATCAATGCCGGCATTCCCACCGTGTTCGTGCGCGCGGCCGACATCGGCTACACCGGCGCGGAACTGCAGGACGCGATCAACGGCGATGCGAAGGCGTTGGCGATGTTCGAGACCATTCGCGCGCACGGTGCGGTGCGCATGGGACTCATCGCGGACGTGGCCGATGCCGCGAAACGCCAGCACACGCCCAAGGTCGCTTTCGTGGCACCCGCCGCCGATTACACGGCGTCCAGCGGCAAGCGCATCTTGGCGGGCGAGATCGATTTTCTGGCGCGTGCGCTGTCGATGGGCAAATTGCACCACGCGATGATGGGCACGGCGGCGGTGGCGATCGGCACCGCGGCGGCGATTCCCGGCACCCTGGTCAGCGAGGCCGCGGGCGGCGGCGCGCGCACGGCGGTGCGCTTCGGGCATCCCTCCGGCACGCTGCGCGTCGGCGCGGAAGCGGCGCAGGTCGATGGCCAGTGGACGGTGCGCAAGGCGGTGATGAGCCGCAGCGCGCGCGTGCTGATGGACGGCGCGGTGCGCGTGCCCGCGGACTTCGCGCGGCCCGAATAACCGCACTGCGGCGTACGGGCGCTGCGCCGCGTTCGATGCCCAAACGCATGCTTGTCGATTGCAGCGCCCCATGGCAGAGTCGGTGGCAGTGGCCGTACGGCCAAATCGTTTAGGAGTCCGCGTCGTGATCGATCCGGACGGTTACCGACCCAATGTCGCGATCGTACTGATGCGCCCGGACGGCCGGGTGTTTTGGGCGCGGCGTGTCCGTCGCGACGGCTGGCAGTTCCCGCAGGGCGGGATGAACAGCGACGAGACGCCGCTGGAGGCCATGTACCGCGAATTGCGCGAAGAGACCGGGCTGTTGCCGGAGCACGTCGATGTGCTCGGCACGACGCCGGGCTGGCTGCGCTATCGCCTGCCCGCGCGCGCCGTGCGCCGCAACGACCGCATGGTCTGCATCGGCCAGAAGCAGGTGTGGTTCCTGCTGCGTTTCGTCGGCGAGGAAAGCGACCTGCGCCTCGACCTGACTGAGAAGCCCGAATTCGACCACTGGCGCTGGGTCGATTTCTGGTACCCGCTGGAGCATGTGGTGACGTTCAAGCGCGGGGTCTACGCCAACGCGCTGCAGCATCTGGCGCCCTACGCGCGGCAGATCGCCGGCACCCACGCCATCCCCGCCCAGACGGTCGACGTTGGACGTCGGCAGCAGCGACAGCGCCGACGGTTCCGCCAGCGTCGCCAGAACGGCGGGGCGCCCGCTGGCGGCGGCTCTGAGAGCGCTCCAGGCGGCGGCTCCGAGAACGGCCCGTTCTCGGGCTGAGGTGCGGGCCAAGGCCCGGCGCGGGAGCGTCGAGACGGGTCGAATCGGAAATTGACAATCATTCTCATCCGTGGCCAAATGAGAACCGTTCCCAGAGCGAAGCGCCCGTCATGTACGTCTGCCTCTGCAACGGCGTCACCGAACGCGAGATCCGTCAGACCGCCGCGGCGGGTTGCCGCAGCGTGGCCGAGCTGACGATGCGCACCGGCTGCGGCGCGGGCTGCGGCAGTTGCCTGTCGACGGCGACTCAGTTGCTGGAGGAATGCCGCGCGTCGGCCGACGTCTCCGCCGATATCGCCCACGCGGCCTGAGCGTTCGCCGCCCGAGCCACCGCAGCCTGCGCATTCATCGCGCGTCCCGCGCCTCGCGCGGTCGACTTCGAATCCTGTCTTCTCCGCGCCCATCGCCGCGCCCCACCGTCTTGCGATCGTTCGCTGATCGCGATTCGCCCTCGCGCCTCCGGGTGCGTTACCGTAGCGGCTTCTCTCACGCTCGCGACTCGCGGATCACGTCATGAAAGGCGACCCCAAAACCATCGAATTCCTGAATAAAGCGCTGTACAACGAACTGATCGCGATCAATCAGTATTTTCTGCACGCCAAGATGCTGAAGAACTGGGGATTGAAGGAGCTCGCCGATCACGAGCACCACGAATCCATCGACGAGATGAAGCACGCCGACAAGCTGGCCGAGCGCATTCTGTTCCTCGACGGTCTGCCGAATTTCCAAGCGCTCGGCAAGCTGCGCGTCGGCGAGAACCCGCGCGAAATCCTGCAGTGCGACCTCGCCTTGGAACTCGACGCCGTGCCGCTGTTGCGCGAAGCCATCGCGCACTGCGAAAGCGTCGGCGATTACGTCAGCCGGCGTTTGTTCGCCGATATCCTCGATTCCGAGGAAGAGCATATCGATTGGATCGAAACCCAGTTGTCGTTGATCGAACGCTTGGGCGAGCAGAATTACCTGCAGACCAAGATCGAGCGCTGACCCGCGGCGATCCCCGCAAACGAAACGGCGCCCTTTCGGGCGCCGTTCGCGTTGAGGTTACGACATCGGCGCGCGACGCGCGCGTCACTTATCGCTGTTGATCGATTTCAGATCGTTGAGCCGGCCGATGATGCGGTCCGAGGTCTTCGTGTATTCGCCGTCGAGCAGCCATTTGGCGGCGTCGTGTTTGCCGGCCTGATGCAGCGCGACCACGCTGGACGCCTGCTGGTGGAACATTTTGTGGGTCGCGCGCAGCTCCGCGAACATCGTGTACTGACCGAGCTGTTTTTGGCCGTCGGAGTAGATCCACTTGCCGAGGTCGCAACGGTCGTCGTGGCAGATGACTTCGGGCCGCAGATCCTCGCTGGAATTGCCCTCGAGGTAATTGGTCAGACGGTCCTTCCAATTGCGATGGGCGCCGATGGCGACATCGATGTCCAACGCGGTTAACGCCTTATCGACGTCTTGGCGGGCCTTGTCTTGCTCGGCTTTCGAGCCGAAGCCCTTGAAGAAATCGAAAAATCCCATGTAACGCCCTCCGAGAGGTTGAAACGGTCCTAGAACTGGAGCAAGTCGCGTGCCATTCATCGCGCTTCGGCCGATCGGTTCGACGTCGCCCGCATTTCGGCGATCAGTCGGCTGCGATGGGGTCGGCGGCGATGGGGCCGTCGGCGATCGTTCTATCGTACCGGCGACTGCCGACGCCCGACCATCGGCGACGCGTTGCGTCAGCGCAGGTCCGAAATGCCGACCGTCATCGTCGCCCGCAGCGCCTGTCGCGTCCGCGCGAATTCGTTGGCGATCACCGCGACCGCGACCGCGGGGCGTTCCAGCGAGCGCGCGCGCGCGCGCCGTGCTCCACTTTCTTCGCGGCGTTCGACAGCGCGACCGCACCGAGATTGGCGCTGGAGGACTTCAGCGAATGCGCGGCGTTGCGCAGCATGTCGTAATCCGGGGCGACCGCGGCGGTTTCGAGCGCGGCGATCAGGCGCGGCGTGTCGTCGAGGAAGACCTCGATCAGCCGGTCCACTTCGCCGCCGAGCATGCTGCGCAGTTCGTCGAGGATGCCCAGATCGAGCACCGTCGATGCGGCGTCCTGCGGCGGCGGGGCGGGCGGCGGCGCGGCGGGCGCGGCGGCCAGCGCCGGGCCGGCCTGCGGCAGCCGTCCGGTCGGGATCGCGGCGGCGGCCGCTTCGATCGACGCGCGGTCGGGGCCCTGCGGGTTGCCCTGCTGCGCCATCTGCTGCCAATGGAACAGGCAGCGTTCCAGCTCGCCGCGGGTGACCGGCTTGGCGAGGTAATCGTCCATGCCGGCGTCGAGGCATTTCTGGCGGTCGCCGGCCATCGCGTTGGCGGTCATCGCGACGATCGGCAAGCGTCGGCTGGCGTCGCTCGCGGCCTCGTGTTCGCGCCAGCGGCGGGTGGCGGTGTAGCCGTCCATCACTGGCATCTGGCAGTCCATCAGCACCAAGTCGTAGCGCGAGGCCTGCATCCGCAGCAGCGCCGCTTCGCCGTTGGTCGCGCTGTCGCAGTGGGTGCCGAGCACGCTGAGCAGGCGCTGGCCGACCATCAAATTGACCGGGTTGTCCTCGACCAACAGCACGCGCAGCGGACGCGGGGCATCGGGAACGTTCTCCGCCGAGGGCGCAGCGACGGAGGTCGCTTCGGTCGCCGCGGGCGTCGGCGCTGCCGCGGCCGCCATCGGGCTCGCCGCCGGCTCGTGCGACGGTTCGATCGTCGTGGGGCGGGCGGGCGCGGGACGCTCGGCCGCCGGGCGCTCGGGCGCGGAACTCGATGTCGCCGCTTCGGTGCCCAGCAGAATCGCGCTGGCCGCGTTCTCCACTTTCACCGGCGCGATGCGCAGACGTTCCGACTCGGCCGGGGAGGGCGACGGCGGGAATTCCTCCGCGTCGCCGCGCGGCTCGGGCAAGCCGAGCAGGGCGCTGCGCAGATCGGCGTCGGGCGCGGTGCGCGAGATCAGGGTCGCGCCGCCGCTGAGCAATTCCGGCGCAGCGGGTTCGTCGCCCTGCAGACACACCAGACGCACATTGCCGTAGACGTTGTGGCGTTCGAGGTTGCGCTGCAGCGCCACCGAGGTATTGCGCATGCCGGCGAGGTCGGCGACCACCGTGCTGTAGGCCCAGGCGCCGCCCTGCGCGGCCGCCGAGCGCAAACGCTCCAGCGCGTCCTGCGTGCTCTCGACCGTGGTGATGCGCAGCCCCCAATTGGGCAGCAGCATGTTCAGGCGCAGGCGCAGGCGTTGATCGCCGGAAATCACCAGCACCCGTGCGTCGACCGTATCGCTGGCTTTGGGCGTGGCGATGTCGCCCTGGACCTTCAGCAGCGGCACTTCGAACCAGAACATCGCGCCCTGGCCGTGTTCGGATTCCACGCCGATGCGGCCGCCCATCAGTTCGATGATGCGCCGCGAAATCGCCAGGCCCAGGCCGGTCCCGCCGTAGAGCCGCGTGGTGGAGGCGTCGGCTTGGTTGAAGGCTTGGAACAAGCGCCCCTGCGCCGCCGCGGAAATGCCGATGCCGGTGTCGCGCACTTCGAAGCGCAGATGATGCTGCGCGCTGCTTTCGCCGATTTTGCGCACCGACACCGACACGCTGCCGCGTTCGGTGAATTTCACCGCGTTGCTGAGCAGATTGCTCAACACTTGGCGCAGGCGCACCGGGTCGCCGCGCACCGGCAGACGCACCGACGGGTCGATGGTCAGATTCAAGCGCAGGCCCTTGCTTTGCGCCGGGCGCTCCATCAACTGCAGCACCGCTTCGAGCGTTTCGCGCAGATTGAAGTTGGTCGATTCGAGTTGGAGCTTGGAGGCTTCGAGCTTGGAGTAGTCGAGGATGTCGTCGACGATCCGCAGCATCTGCTGCGAGGACAGGAACGCGGTGTGCACCAGCTCGGCCTGATCCTGCGGCAGGCGGTTGTGCATCAGCAGATCCAGCATCGGCACGATGCCGTTGAGCGGGGTGCGGATTTCGTGGCTCATCGTGGCCAGGAATTCGCCCTTGGCCATCACCGCCGATTCGGCGTCCTGCTTCGCTTGCCGCAGTTGCTGTTCGAGCTGGCTATGGCGCTCCAGTTCGCGCTGCAGTTCGTTGCGCTCGTTCTCGCTGCGGCGCAGCGCGTCGGCGTGATCCTGCAGCACGCGGTCGCTGTCGCGGGCGCGTACGGCGATCATCACCGCCAGCGCCGCCGCCAAGGCGGCTAAACCGATCGCGCCGCTGCGCACCAGGGCGTGATCGCCCGCCGGAACGAACGCGACCGCGACGGCGCCGAGCGCCGCGGCGGCCATCGCGAGCCAAGACAGGGTCGACAAAGACGGTTTGGTTGAATTCAAGCGCGATTTCCTGCGTAACGTCGAGCCGGCGGCCGGGACATCGAAGGCGTCGGCGGTCCGAACGGTTCGTGGAGCGTGGCGGTTCCCCTGTGCCGGTTAAGACTAACAGGCGACGGAACGGGCTGTCTGCTCTCCGTCGGGGCCTGGCGTCCTCCGGGCGGGGCGCCTCGGCCGGCGGTGCGCGTTCGGGACGATGGACGCCGCCGCGCGAGGCGGAGCGCCGGGTCGACGCGTCAGAGCAACGAGTGCTGGAAGTCGAAGTCCATCGCCGTGGCGGCGCGCTGCACCAAATCGCCCTGCAGGAAGTCGATGCCGCTAAGCCACAGGGTCGCGGCGGTCTGCGGGTTCTCCACGTGCTGGCCGATCACCTGCAGGCCCAGCCGATGCGCGCGTTCGATCACCGAGCGCATCTCGTCCTGCACCTGGGTCTGCTCGACGTTCGCGCTGTAGTGCGGCGAGAGCCGGACGTAGTTGAGCGGCAGTTGCGACAGCAACGCCTCCGATTCGGGATTGGCCTGATAGTGGCTCAAGCACAGGCGCACGCCGGCGCCGACCATCCGTTGGCAGAACTCGCGCAGCAGCACCGCGTAGACCAGGGCGTCGCCCAGGCGCACGTCGATCACCAGCAGGCTGCCGTCGATGCCCTTGCTTTCCAGGGCGTCGAGCAGCCATTGCGCGTAACCGTCCTGGCCCAGGCTGCGTGCCGCCTGCGGCACGAACAGTCGCGCCGAGCGGCCGCTCTTGACCCGCTCGTTGAGCAGCACGACGGCGCGCATCAGCACGCGGCGATCGATTTCGTGCACCAGCCCGGCGCGTTCGGCCACCGGCACCACGTCGGCGGCCGTGTGCAAATTGCCCTCGCGATCGCGTAACCGCATCAGCGTTTGGTACTGCACGTTTTCGCTGCCGACCACCGAGACGATCGGTTGGAACGCCAGCTCGATGCGATTCTCGGCCAGCGCATCCTGCAGTTGTCGCAGCATCGCGGCGGCTTGTTCGGATACCGCCTCGTCGGGCGGCGAATAGCCGGCGATCGCGTTCGGTTTCCCGCGCGCCGCGCGCAGGGCTTCTTCCGCCGCCGCTAGCGCCGCGCCGGCATCGGCGAACCCGTGCGCGAGATCGACGTAGCCCACGCAGACGCGCAGCCGCAGCGGTTCGCTGCCGGCGTTGAAGGCGTGCCGGGCGAAGCCGTCGCGCAGCTCGCGCGCCCAATCGAGCATGCGCTCGGGCGGCAAGTCGGGGGAATACACCAGGAAGGTGTTGTCGTTGAGCCGGGTCGCGGCGCGATCCCCGACCAATTGCGCCAGCAGCTTGCCGGAATCGGTGAGGATCGTATCCAGCGCCGCGTAGCCGTAACGGTCGCGCAGGGCGGTCGCGCCTTCGATCACCAGAAAATGGATCGCGCCCTGACGCCGCTGCGGGAACAGCTTGCCGAGCTGCAGCAGCATGTACGTGCGGGTCAGCAGGCCGGTGGCGGGGTGCCGGCGCACTTCCTGATCGCGCTGCGCTTTCAGCGCTCGCGCGCGTTTGATCCGGTTCTGCACCGCCGCCACCAGATGCTTCGGGCGTACGGGCTTGCTGAGGTAGTCGTCGCCGCCGCTGACCAGCACCTCCAAATGACTTTCCGGGTCGGTGTCGCCGGTCAGGAAGACCACGGGCAGGTTCGCGTAGGCGGCATCGGCGCGGATCAGCGCGGTCAACTCGGTGCCGCTCAACCCGGGCATGTGCAGGTCCATCAGCACCAAGTCGGGTTTGAAACTTTCCAGTGCGCCCATCGTTTCGCTGGCGACGCCGACCGTTTCCGCCTCGACCCCCGCGCCGCGCAGCACGGTTTGCGCGAACAGCGCTTGGCTACGGTCGTCCTCGACGATCAGCACGCGGTACGCGGGTTCGGCTGGTTCGTTGACGAGCGGGCGCGTCGTTCCCTGCGCCTCGGGCGGGGCCGTGTCGGCGGCTTCCGCGGCGGGCGCTTCGATCGGCGCCTCCACTTCGGCCGCGGCCGGCGTCGGCGCGTCGGCGCACCAGCGTCGCCAGTACGCCGGCGGCGGGAATTCCGCGCGCGCGGCGATGCCCGCTTGGGTCGGCTGACCCGTGCTGAGAGGGCGATCGTGCGGCACGAAAACGGACATCGCGGCTCCTTGGGCCTGACGGCGGGACTCGGGGAATCGCGCGACGACCTCGCCGACGCGCACCGCGGCGCGGTCGCGCAGTCATGGATCGGCGTCCACGCCCCCGCTGCTCCTAGCCGCCCGCCGTCGGGCGTTCGATGCGATGCGTTCGGCTCGCGTCGACAGGCCCCGGCGAATCCGCATTATGCGGGTTTCGCCTCGGCTTGCCAGCGCGGAGAACGGCCGTCCGTCGCGCGCGAAACGCCGGTCAAGCGGCCGGCGTAGGCGGTGAGGGATCGGGGCCGGACAGCAATCGCGATACGCCGCGGAATACCTTGCGCCACAGCCACCAAATCAACAGAAAAATGCCGACGCCCACCGAGACGACGATCGCCAGCGCGATCCACGGGTGCGACCAGACCAGCGCCAGGCCGCCGATGACCGCCGTGTCCTCGGCCACGGATGCGGTCCAGTTGCTCACCGGCTCCGGCGAGGTGTTGAGCAAGGCGCGGCTGCCGGCCTTCAGCGCATGACTGACCAGCGCGGTGCCGGCGCCCGCGGCGAGCATGCCCGCGCCCAGGTGACCATCCGGCGACATCGCGGCGGCGGCCAGGAACGCGCCGGCCGGGACGCGCAGCAGGGTTTGCAGCAGGTCGGAGACCGAATCGACGCCCGGAATCTTGTCGGCGAAGAACTCGGCGGCGGCCAACACGCCCGAAACGCCCAGCACCCAGGGCGAAGTGGTGGCTTCCAGGGCCTGCGGCAGATCCAGCCAACCGAAATACCCGGCGATGCCGACGCCGAACACGGTGAGATAAGCGCGGATCCCGGCCATCCAGGCGAGCAGGATGCCGATGGCGAACACATGAGCTTCGGACATGGGGCGACTCCACAGCGGCAGGCCCGCGCCTGCCTTGCCAAGACACCGGAACGGGTCGCGAAACGGTGCGAGAAAACGACCGGATCGCGATCCGAGCATCGCGTGCGGCGCGGGCGCGCGCCGCCGCTGGGCGCACTGTATCGGGTTTGTTCGCTTGACGCAGGCTGAAGAGGGTCGTTATACCGGCCGGATGACCGAACGCCCGGACCCGCCCGTCTCCCGCGCCAAGCGCCGCCGCAAGGCCACTCCGCCCGGCCATATCGAAGTCGCGCCGGCGTCGGTGGGCCAAGGCGTACAGGTGGAAGTGGCGACCAACGCGACCGGCGCCGCCAAGCGCCGCGCGCCGCGCAAACGCGCGGGGAAAAGCGGCCGCGAGGTCGCGGATATCGCGCCGTCGACGGCCATGGATGCGACTGGTGCCGAAGCGCCCGTCGGCGATGCGTCGATCATCGCAACATCGGTCGAAACATCGGTGATGGAGCCTGCCGCGGCGGAGGTCGCCGCCGCGAGCGACGCGTACTCCGAGCGTGCGCCGGGTTCCGACAGCGCCGCCCGCGCGATCGCGGTCTCCGCGCCGCCCGCCAAATCCAACGGCCGCGCGGCCGCGCGCCGCCCGAAAGCGGCGTCCTCCGCTTCCAACGGCGCAGCGAATCGCGCGCAACCGCCGGTCCCTGCCGAAGAGCCCGCCGCCGACACGATCGCGATGGACTCACTTGCGACCGATTCGATCGCGGTGTCTACGGTCGCGGCGACTCCCGACATCGCGGCCCGCGCTGCGTCGCCCGCACCGCAGACCGCATCGCAGGAAACGCCGCGCGAAGCGGACGATATGGGCGGGAGCGATCAGCCGGAAGACGCTGCGACCGGCGCATCGGAACCGCCGTCTGCGCCGGAAACGCCGGAATCCGACGACGCGGTCGCGCGCCCCTCCGACGGGCCTCCGCCGGACGAGCCGCCGCATCATCACGGCTGGGTCTATTTGGCCCTCGGCGTGTTCGCGCTGGCGCTGCTGTTCGGCGCCTGGGGCGTGTGGACCGTGTTCTTCGCGGGCGGCGAAGACGATGCGCGCGACGCCGCCAGCCTCGCCAAGCGCAACGAAGGCCTGCGACAAGAAGTCGCGACCTTGCGCCGTTCCGATCAAATCAGCCGCGAAGCCAATCGCGACCTGCAGCGCGCGCTGGCCGAACGCGACGAAGAGATCTCCGGTTTGCGTGCCGACGTGGCGTTCTACGAGCGTTTCGTCGGCGCCACCGGCCAGCGTCGCGGCCTCAGCGTCCACGACATGGAACTGCAGTTGCAGAGCGAGGGCACGTGGCATTTCGTCGCCACGCTCACTCAGAATTTGAACCGCGGCGCGGTCAACACCGGGCGCTTGACCGTGTCGGTCGAAGGCACGCGCAACGATCGCCTGGAGCGCCTGAGCTGGACGCGGTTGCGCAAGCAGAACAACGCGCCGGGCGCACCGTATTCGTTCAAGTATTTCCAGCAGGTCGAGGGCGATCTGTTCCTGCCGGCCGACTTCAAACCGGTGCGGGTGACGGTGCGGCTGGTGCCGTCGGGCGGGGCTGCGGTCGAACAGTCCTTCGCCTGGGCCGACACCCTGGATCGCAGCCCGGTGCCTTGAACCGGCGATACGCGGTCCTCGCCTCTTCGTCGCGTTCCAGTCGTGCCCGGGCGGCGTTCCAAGCGCCGCGCTTGAACTGCCGCGACGCCCGCCCCATCCTGTGCGCATGCGAACGACCTCCGAAACGACGCAAGCCGATCCGACGAATGCCGGCGCTTCCGACGCCGCGCCCTTGATCGATTTCACCGCCGCCGCGGCGGCGAAAGTGCGCGAATTGATTCGCGAAGAAGGCAACGAAGCGCTGAAACTGCGCGTCTACATCCAAGGCGGCGGTTGTTCCGGGTTCCAATACGGCTTCGAGTTCGACGAGCAGCAGAACGAAGACGACCTCGCGCTGCGCACCGACGACGTGACCCTGCTGGTCGACCCGTTGAGCCTGCAGTATCTCGTCGGCGCGCAAGTGGATTACACCGAAAGCCTGCACGGCGCGCAGTTCGTGATCCGCAACCCCAACGCCAAAACCACCTGCGGCTGCGGCAGCAGCTTCAGCGCGTAGCCGCGGCCGATGGCTTCGATGCCCGATCCCGCGACTTGGCGGCGTTTCGCTTTCGTCGAAGACGCGCTCGATCGCGCCGATGCCTTGCGCGACAACGACGCCGCGCTGTCGGCGTACTGGCGCGACGCGCAGGTCATCATGATCGACGCCGAAGGCAATACGCGCGTCGATGCCGAGGGCCGCTTGCGGGCCTTGCGCGGCGGCGATGTCGCCGACGCTCACCGCGGCGCGGTGTTTCTCGGCCTGCGTCAAGACGAGGCCTGGTTCGCCTGCGTCGACGACGCCGCGACCGGCGCCGACGCCGACGCCGCGCGGGCGGCCGCGCCCGCCTCGTTCGATGCCGTCGCGGCCCACCACGGTCGCATCGATCTGCGCACCGCCGCCGCGCAGTGGCCAGCGTTCGAATCGACGTTGTTCGCGCAGGCGCGCGCCGTGCTGTTCTGGCGGTCTCGGCACGGCCACTGCAGCGTATGCGGCGGGCGGTTGGAGTTCGTCCGCGGCGGTTGGTTGGGGCGCTGCACGGCGTGTTCGGCCGAGCACTACCCGCGCACCGATCCCGCGGTCATCGTGGCCGTCACCGACGGCGAACGTTTACTGCTCGGCCGACAAGCCAGTTGGCCGCCGCGCCGCTATTCCACGCTCGCCGGCTTCGTCGAACCGGGCGAAACCCTCGAACAAACGGTGGCGCGCGAGGTGATGGAAGAATCCGGCGTGCGCGTGCGCAGCAGCGCGTATCTCGCCTCGCAGCCGTGGCCGTTTCCGTCGTCGCTGATGCTGGGGTTCGTCGCCGAGGCCGAGCCCGATCCGCCGCAGGCCAACGAGGAACTGGAGGATGCGCGCTGGTTCTCGCGCGACGAGGTCGGCGCCGCGCTGCGCGGCGAAACCCGCGAAAACGGCCTGCTGTTGTCGCCGTCGATCTCAATTTCGCGCGCGCTGATCGAGTACTGGTACGCCTCCGGCGCGTCGACGCCCGAGAACGACACGCCGGCCTACTGACTCTGTAGGCTCCCAACCTCGCGTCCGCGACCGATGCGGCGCGCCTCGGCCGTGAGTCCGGGCGCTTGCGCGCCGCCTGCTAAACTCCCGCCATGTCCGCCACCCTGATCGCCGTGATCTTCGCGCTCGTGCTGGGCCATTTGGCGCCGGCCTTCGCCGCGGCGGTGCGGCAATACGAGTGGTACGGCGTCTGGCTGCGTTGGTTGGACGCGCGCTTCCCGGACGAGGACAACGTGTGGCGCGGGCGCTTCGGCGCTTGGATCGCGATCTTGCCGCCGCTGGCGCCGGTCGTGCTGTTCCAAGTCGCGCTGTACACGCCGTTGGCCGGCGTGGTCGGTTTGTTGTTCGGCATGGCGGCGTTGTTCTACGCCTGGGGCCCGCGCGATCTCGACCAAGACGTCTCGACGCTGGTCGGCAGCGAAGACGCCGACGCGCGCACCGCCGCGGCGAAACAATTGGGCATGCCCGCCGATGTCGCGATGGCCGACGGCGGCGTGCTGGTGGAAGCCGTGTTCGGCAGCGCGCTGCGGCGCTGGTTCGGCGTGTTGTTCTGGTTCTTGCTGCTCGGCGCCGGCGGCGCGGTGTTCTATCGCCTCGCCCAACTGACGGCCGAGGGCGAGTTCGCGGAGCGCCTGCCCGAGAGCACCCGCGACGGCGCGCGCGGCCTGCTGGCCCTGGTCGATTGGCCGGTGGCGCAACTGATGACGCTCTCGCTGGCCTTGGTCGGCAACTTCGACACCGTGATCGGCGCCTGGAAAGACGCCGACGGCGCCCGTTTCGTCCGCGGCCACGCCTTCTTGTCCGCCGCCGCCCGCGCCAGCGTGCGCTGCGAAATCGCCGAAGAGGCGCAGGAATTGATCGAAGAGGGCAACGCCCCCGGCAACGCCTGGGCGCAACTCGGCGAATTGCCGGAACTGCGCGACGCGATGAGTCTGGTGTGGCGGATTCTGCTGCTGTGGCTGGCGGTGGTGGCGCTGTTCGTCGTGGCGGGTTGGGTGAGTTAATCGCGAGCTGACGCGCTCAGCCGATGCCCTATCGGCATCGGCTGCGTCCCGAGCGATTGACGAACGCCCGCACACGGATGTGCGGGCCGGAGTTTCCGTAGCCGATGAAGCGCCGCCAAGGATGGCATCTGAGTATCGAATCTTCATTGAGCCGCTTGCGCGGCACTGCCGTATGGTCTCAGTGGAACAATTAATCTGCTGGAATGTCTTGTGGCGGCCCTTGTTTACTTAATGGCCCCTTCTTTTCGTTTATCCTTGCCGTCAACAAATCGATTTTCCTTTTTGTGTTGTCGAATAATTCGCTCAAGACCCACTCTAGGATGTCAAGAGCATCGAAAATATCGTCCTGAGAAAGATCGTCGATATGGCTCCCGCTATTCCCGATCCATTTGATCGCAAGTAGTTTGTCTGAAACATCTCCGCAGATTGGGCGTAGCGCAATAATTCGGTCGTGTAATTTCTTTTTGCCTCTATCTAAATTGTTTTCCGATTCGAAATGTTCGATAAGAATCTCTACCGCTTTCCGTAGGTGATTGCCGGCACCGGCAAAATCGCCCCATGCGTTCGAGAAGCAGCGCCCGAGAGAGTCGCCAAGCAGAGTGGCGGCTTCTTCCGGAATTGAAATCAAGCGAGGCGATGGAGACACCCACTTAGGGTAGAACTGGTCGACATACTCTATTTGTACATTTTCGTGGTCTATAAATTGCTCGACTCTGCCGACGCCGGAGGTACATACGCTCTCGTTGCAGTCGCTGTTGTCGCAGCGCAACATCGCTACGAAAACGTATTTGATCCACTCCGGTTCCCAAGGCTCGTAAAGTCGGAGCTTCGCCGATTCGGCTGTTTCTGAACATCGCAAGTCTTCATCGCTATTTAGGCGTAAATGCCCGCTCAAGCATGTCGGACATGCCCACCTAGGAGCTGTGCGCTCAGAGATGGCTCGGCGCCAGAGTTCGCGATTAACAGTCATGGCGTTACTTTCTTCATGACCCTCACCCCGGCGCCATCCATGCGAACGGCCACCACGGCAAATTGCGCGCGATCCAGTAGGCGGGAATCGCGATCAACCAGAAGCGCCCGGAGAGCGCCACGCGCATCAGCGGTTGCAGCAGGGCGGGCCGCCAGCCGTAGACGTGCAGCAGCATCAGCGGGCCGAGGCCCACCATGATCACCGCCAGCGGATTCATGCCGAACGCGCGCGGCAGGTCGCCGTGGGCCAACGCGTGGAAGGCGCGGGTGATGCCGCAACCGACGCAATAGAATCCGGTGGCGGCATGAAACAGGCACGGCGGCAGCAGGCCGCCGCGCACGTTGGGGTCGACGTACTGGAACAAGACGACGCCGGCCGCCGCCGCGAGCGCGGAAGCGGCCAACAGCCAAAGCGCCAGCGCGCGTTCGTTCGGCATGGGGTGCGCGAATCGCATCGAGGCGGATCGCAGCGCGGGCTCAGCGGCCCTGCTGCTGTTCCATCAGTTTGCGGAACATCTCCATCTGCTCTTGCTGCGCTTCGA
The DNA here is from genome assembly GCA_008015835.1 of Lysobacter sp. Taxonomy (GTDB): domain Bacteria; phylum Pseudomonadota; class Gammaproteobacteria; order Xanthomonadales; family Xanthomonadaceae; genus Lysobacter_I. Next base: position 217,507 of record SSGH01000007.1, on the reverse strand, counting down.
TGCCGCCGCTGGCGAAGAACATCACGATCCACAGCGCCACGCCGGCGACGAACAGGCCGATCGTGATCAGATTGAACAACTTCGCGTTCTTCGAGGCCTGCTGCGCGCCGGCCATATTGCCGGCGTTCGCCGAACTGGTGACCTTCGAGGAGAACACCAGGGCCACGATCGCGGTGATCAGCGACGGAATGGTGTAACAGAAGCAGCAGGTGATGACGGTCATCACCACGCTGAGAATCGACCACACCATGTAGTTCGGGGGCGTCGGGGTGATACCGGTGGGTTCGGGCGTGTTCATGGCAACGGCTCCAAGGGGACGAAAGGGAGTTCCCGGCGAGCGCCGGCATGGGCGCATTGTGCCCGATCCGGGGGCGGTCGCCATCCGGCCGGGGCTCGATCGAAACCCGGGTCGAAAGTTTCGATCGCTGTCCTCGCCTCGCGCGGCGATGGTTTACGCCGCATCCCCGCGCAGCGCCCGCACTTTGGCTTCCAACAGTTCCGCGTTCGCGATTTTGCCGTCGAGGGGTGCGTCCGCGGCCACTTCCACATGCGCGCGGAAACGGCGCGGCACGCGCATTTGTTTCAGCCGGCCGTCGCGGCGGCTCCACATGCTGGTCCACATGTTTTTCAGCGCCATCGGCACCACCGGCACCGGGCGACGTTCGAGAATCTTTTCCACGCCGCGTTTGAACGTCGCGATCTCGCCGTCGCGGGTCAAGCCGCCTTCGGGGAAGATGCCGACGATCTGCCCGTCGGCCAGCGCGGCGTCGACCTCGTCGAACGCGCGCCGCATCACCTCCGGGTCTTCCTTGGCGCCGGCGATGGGGATGGCCTTCCCGGTGCGGAAAATCCAGCGCATCACCGGGATATTGAAGATCTTGTAATACATCACGAACCGCACCGGCCGCGGGATGCTGGCGGCGAGGATCAGCGCGTCCATGTAGCTGACGTGATTGCAGACGATCAGCGCCGGGCCTTCGTCGGGCACGTGGCGTTCGATCCCGTGCAACTTCAACCGATACATCGTGCGCACCAGCACCCAACTGAGGAAGCGCATCAAAAATTCCGGCACGATGCTGAAGATCCACAGTGCGATCAGCGTGTTGGCGATCGCCAAGCACAAGAACACTTGCGGGATGCTCAACCCCGGCAGCGGGATGCGCAGATCGCCCAGCACGATTTCCGAACGCTGCAGGGCGATACCGATGACCGCCGCCATCACGATGAAGAACGCGTTCTGGATATTGAGCCCGGAAATGACGCGCGAGATTTCCTGCTTCGGCGTACGGCTTTGGATCAAGGCGAACAGCGGCACCAGGAAAAAGCCGGAAAACAGGCCGATCAACGTGAGGTCGGCGGCGATCCGCCAGCCGCCCGGGCCTTCGAGGAATTCGCGCACGCCCACACCGACGACCGGCGCCGCGCCGGTGCGCGCGAAATACAGATCGAACAGGAACGCGCTCATCCCGAACGCGCCCAGCGGCACCAGACCGATTTCGACCGTGCGCGCGGAGAGTTTTTCGCACAGCAGCGAACCGACGCCGGTGCCGATCGAGAACAGCACGAACGCGAACAGATACAGCGTTTCGTCGCCGCCCAGGTTGATGCGCGCGTAGGTCGGCAACTGCGCGGTGAGCACCGTGCCGACGAACCAGAACCACGACACGCCGAGCACCGAATTGCGCACGGCCAGTTGCTTCTTCACCAAGCCCAGTACGCGCCGCGATTCGGGGATCGGATTCCAATGGACTTTCAGCTCCGGCGCGCCGGCATCGACATGCGGGATTTTGCGGCTGACGTAGTTGCCGAGAATCGCCAAGGCCACGATCGCGCTCGCGGCGGCGATCGGGCCGTGTTCGCCGGCCAGCTTGAAGATCAGGCCGCCGACGATCATGCCGCAGAGGATCGAGATGGAGGTGCCCATTTCGACCAAGCCATTGCCGCCGGTGAGTTCTTCCGGTTTCAGCACCGACGGCAGGATCGAGTACTTCACCGGCCCGAACAGCGCCGATTGCAGGCCGGTGCCGAACAGCGCGACCAGCAGCAGCGGCATCGACTGCACCAAAAAGCCCACCGCCGCGATCGACATCACCGCGATTTCCATCGTGGTGGTGATGCGGATCAGTCGCGATTTCTCGAGTTTTTCCGCGATTTGTCCCGCGGTGGCGGAAAACAGGAAATACGGCAGGATGAACAGCGCCGGCGCGAGGTTCGTGTAGAGCGTTTTCTCCGCGTCGCTCACGCCCAGCCAGAACAGCAGGCCGATGATCGCTTGGCGATACACGTTATCGTTGAACGCGCCCAGCGATTGCACGAGAAAAAACGGGAGAAAGCGCCGCTGCCGCAGCAACGCGAACTGACTGTGCGGCTCGCGATGCGACGCCTGCGTTCCTAGGTCTTGCGGCGATGTCGACGCCATGCGGGCTCCCCCTCGATCGGGGGGAGACTAGCAGGTTGCCGTGTCGGGCACACCCCGCGCGGCGACGGTTCGCGAAGTCGCGCGCCGAGTCGACGCCGACGCGACGCACGGTCGCGCATGGCGTTCGCGCGCGGCCTTCAGGTCGGCCCGACATCCTCGAACGGCTGCGCGAGGCGCGGCCGCTGCGCGGTGATCGGCGTGGTCTCGGCCAACGCCGACAACAACGACGACAGCGCGCCGCCGCGGCGTTTCCACGACCAGAACAGCGGCGCCTGCACCTGCACCGGCCGCCATTCGCGATACTGGCGGCGATCGCCGGGTAACGCGTTGACGCGCCGACACCATGCCGCCATCGCGTCGCGCGCTGCGCGCACGCCGGGCGGCTCGGCCTCGGACGCCGCGCGCACCGGCAGCGCGGGCGCGTACTGCACCGCGTAAACGTAGCCCGCCGTGCGCACCAGGGCGTGCGGACACGCGGGCGGCGGGTCCGCCGCGGCGGGCCACGGATGACGCGCCGCGTCGAACAAACAGAACGCGGCGATGCTGGGATCGTCCTCGGCCATCTCGATCACGCCGCGCTCCATGCCGTCGCTGCGCTTGGACCAGCCTTGGTGGGTGTAAACGCATTTGCGCACCGGCATCGAATGCCGCGCGCGCATCGTGCGATGCGCGACCGACGACAGAAGACGCGACGCCGCTCCGTGCGCGGCGGCCGGATCGGGCAGCGCGAAATCGAAGTCGCTGTAGGCCTCGCGCAAACCGATCACGCGCAGATCGCCGGCCGCGGGCGGCAGATCGGCGATGCGCAGCAGCGGCAGCGAGATGCCGCCGCGCCTGCCGTCCTCGACGGGCATGGGCCAGTGCGCCGCGATCGCCGGCAGCGTGTCGAGCAATCCGCCCGGCGCGCGTCCGTCGGCGATGCATTCGCGATATTCGGCCTTCGATTCGGCGAACGCGTCGTCGCGCCAACGCGGGGGCAAGGCCGGGGCGAGCAAGCGACCGGCGTCGAGAGCGTCGAAGATCTCCGCGCCGCGCTCGCGCAGCGCTACGACCGCGCAGAACCGCGGCTGCATCGCCGCGCGTTGCGGCGGCAAGGTATCGACGATCACGCGCGCGCTGCGTTGACGCGCGACATCGTCTTCGTCGCACAGCGCCACGTCGCCGACGCACCGAGCGCGCGCATACGCGCGCACCGCGCGATGCCAATGCGGGTCCTCGCACAGCACCAGCAGCGCGGGCGGTGCGGCGTCGGCGTCGACCGCGCGCAGCGCGGCGGTCTCGCGCTCGATGCGTTCGAGCAGGCGCAGGCCCGCGTCCAAGGGTGGGCGATGCCGGCAGGGCAGCACCGGACGACGGCCACGTCGATCGTGCGTTCGGGGACTCCGCGTTCTCTCGGGCGCGCCGTCGTTGGTTTCGACCAGCAACACGGATTTCGACGCGCCGATCCGCATCGCCCGCGCGAACGGAAGATCGGTCAACACCGCCGCATCGGCCGGTGGGTCGTCCACGCCGTCGTCGAACTCCAGCCACAGCATGTGCGCGGGCGCGTTGCGCACGGAATCGCGGTCACGCGTCGACGTCGCGTGCATCGTCGCGATGCCGATGGCCGGCGCGCACTGATGCGCGCCATCGCCGATCACCAAGCGCAGCGGCGCGATCGTCCGTCGTCGCTTGGCTGCGTCGCGTTCGTCGAATGCGGCGATGCGCAACGGCGCGTTCGCCTCATCGATGGCGTACGACGCCAACGCGCGCAGCAGCCCTTCGCGCAGTCGCGGTGGAAGGAAGACATCGGCGGCGCGCGCGAAACGGCCTAGCGCGGAAGTGCGAACGCCGTCGATATCGCGCCGGCCGAAGATCGCCTCGGCGAAGCGTTCGGCGGCGGCGGGATCGCCCGCGAGTACGGTCGCGCGCGAATCGAAACACGTACCGTGGCGCACGAGCGCGCGGTCCTCGGCGGCGCCGGCCCATTGCCAAAGCCAGAGCGCCTGCACCACCCAGCGCACGCCGCTACCCGGGGCCATGCGCAGGCGATACGACGCGAAACTCGCCGACGAAGGCGCGGCATCGGACGCGGAAGGCCATGCGCCGCAGGCCTCGCGAAACAAACGGTGCGGATCGTCGGTGCGAAATAGCTCGTGGGCCAGCACGGTGTGCAGAATCGCTTCGCGCTGGCCGACGTGGAAATTCCGCGACCGTCGGCGACAAGCCGCATCGGCGAACCACCACGACAGGAGTTCCCGGGTCGAGGCCGACAGCGCGTTCAACGCCGCGCGCCCGCTCGCGTCGCCGCGGCCGTTCAACGCATCGAGCACGTGACGCGCGCAATAGCTCATCGCCGCCGGCAGGGGAATCGCGGTGGGTCGCGATTCGAGCGCACGGATCTGTGAGCGATGCGTCGTGCTTGTCGGCGTTTCTGTTGCGGCGGTGTCCGCGTCCCGCTCGCGGCACGCCGCGAGCGACTGGTCGTTGGCCAGCGGCGCGCCCGCGAACGCACTGCGCTGGCGTTTTCGCGCGGCGTGAATCTCGGCGACGCGGCGGTGGTCCGGCCCGTCTTCCGCACTGCCGTTCTCGATCATGGCGCCCATGTTCCTTGGACTTCGACGTCTTCACATTAACAAACGATTTGTTATAGTACAAACAATATCTTTCACAAGCCGGCGTGCACCGGCTTAACGTCGGGTAATGAATAATGAACAGATCGCGTTCGGCGCGCGCCTGCGCGCCGCGCTGCAGCACGCGCGGATCGTCGAAAGCCCGTCGGAACTGGTTAAGCTGCTCGCCCGCTTCGGCGGCGAGCCGGTGTCTCCGCAGGCGGTGTCGGGTTGGCTGAAAGGACGAGCGATGCCAAGGCAGGCCAATCTACGCGCGCTGGCGAAGTTGCTTTCGATGGAACCCCAACTGCTGCAGTACGGGGAAGACGGCTTGCGCGCGCGCGAGATTCGTCAGGAATTCAAACTCGACCCGCTCGATCAGTTGGCGTTGGAAACCTTCCTCGCGCTACCGACCGCGCAGCGGAAATTGATTCGTTCGCTGATCGAGGAGCTCGCGCGAACGACGCGCAAACGGCCGGCGCGCTGAGCCCCTGTTTCGAATCCACTGCGGGCGATGCGAAATCTCCGGCGTTCGCTGGAATTTCTGTCGGGCGACGCGCGACACCTGCAATCGTCTTCTGCGGGCTCATTCGGGCATGTCGTCTCGCGACCGACGGGATTTGTTGCGCCACAGCAAAAGATTGTGATTTTTAACAACACGGGTTTTCAATTTCCGAACGGCGCCGACCTAATTTCGGCGCATGAAAAGCGAACAGGAAGCCTTCAGCCAGCGCCTTCGCGCTGCGCTGCGTAACGCTGGGATGACCGAAAGCGCGACCGAACTGGTCCGCCTGCTGGCCCGCTTCGGCGGCGAGCCGGTCTCGCAACAAGCGGTGTCCGGCTGGCTCAACGGCCGCGCGATGCCGCGCCAAGCCAATATGCGGGCGCTGGCCAAAATGCTGGCGATGGAGCCGCAACAATTACAGTTCGGCGACGATCGTCGCGTGCGCGAAACGCGCGGCGAGTGGCGGATGAACCCCCACGATCAACTCGCGATCGAGGCGTTCCTCAAACTGCCGGCCGGGCAACGCAAGCTGGTGCGCACGATGATCGAAGAGTTGGCGAAAGCCTCGTCGGGCGCGAAGCCGAGCAAGCGCGGCCGCTGAGTCGCGCGATGAAGGTCGAGGTCGTCGACGGCGATCTGCTGGACCAGCCGGTCGATGCCATCGTCAATGCCTGGAATCGCAACGTTATTCCCTGGTGGCTGCTGTTGCCGCAGGGCGTATCGGGCGCGATCAAGCGGCGTGGCGGCCTGCGGCCTTTCGTCGAAGTCGGACGTCACGGGCCGATCCCGCTCGGCGAAACGGTGATGACCGGCGCCGGGCGCCTGCCGTTCCGGGCGATTCTGCACACCGCCGGCATCGACTTGCTGTGGCGCGCTTCGCAGCGCTCGATCCAAACCGGCGTTCGCTCGGCGATGACTCTGGTCGCGCGGCATGGATTCGCCTCGGTGGCGTTCCCGGTGATCGGCGCGGGTTCGGGCGGCGTCGGCGAAGAACGGGCGCTCCGCTGCATGCTCGAAGCCTTCGACGCGATCGACGCCGACGCGCGGGTGCGGATCGTCCGCTATCGGCCGAAGTCTCGGCCCTGACGTTCGCGCGCGAGCGCCTAGTTTCGCGTTTCGGCGCGCTCCCTCGCGTATCTCAACCGCGCTCGCGCGCGATCGCGCGCCAACCGATATCGTGGCGATGGAACTCGCCCGGCCACGAAATCCCGGCCACTTCCGCGTATGCGGTGCGCTGCGCTTCGGCCACGGTCGCGCCGAGCGCGCACACGCACAACACGCGCCCGCCGGTGGTCACCGCATGTTCGCCGTTACGCCGCGTGCCGGCGTGGAAGACCATGGTGTCGTCCACGTCGGGCGCGTCCCAGGTGTTGATGACATCGCCCAGACGCGGCGTGCCCGGGTAGCCTTCGGCCGCCATCACGACGCCCAGCGAGGGCCGCGGATCCCAGTCGGCCTCGACCTCGTGCAGACGGCCGTCGATCGCGGCGTCGACCAGATCGAGCAGATCGCTGCGCAGGCGCATCATCACCGGCTGCGTTTCCGGATCGCCGAAGCGCACGTTGAATTCGATCACTTTCGGCGCGCCTTGCGCATCGATCATCAGCCCGGCGTAGAGAAAACCGGTGAACGGCAGGCCGTCGGCGGCCATGCCGCGCACGGTGGGTTCCACCACCTGGCGCATCACCCGCGCATGCACCTCGGGCGTGACCACCGGCGCGGGCGAATACGCGCCCATGCCGCCGGTGTTGGGGCCGGTGTCGCCGTCGCCCACGCGCTTGTGGTCCTGGGAGGTGGCCATCGGCAAGGCGGTGCGGCCGTCCACCATCGAGATGAAGCTCGCTTCCTCGCCGTCGAGGAACTCCTCGATCACCACACGCGAACCGGCGCTGCCGAACGCGTTGCCGGCCAGCATGTCGCGCACGGCGTCTTCGGCTTCCTGCAGGGTGGTCGCGACGATCACGCCCTTGCCGGCGGCCAAGCCGTCGGCTTTCACCACGATCGGGGCGCCTTTTTCGCGCAGATAGGCGAGGGCGGCATCGAGTTCGGTGTGCACCGCGTAATGCGCGGTGGGAATGCCGTGCCGGGCCAGGAAGTCTTTCGCGAACGCCTTGCTGCCTTCCAAGCGCGCCGCGGCCGCGGTCGGGCCGAAAATGCGCAGACCCTCGGCGCGAAAGCGATCGACCACGCCGGCCACCAGCGGCCCTTCCGGCCCCACGACGGTGACGGCGACGTTCTCGGCGCGCACCAGCGCCACCAAGCCGTCGAGATCGGTCGCGCTCACGTCCGCGTTGCGGCATTTGCGCTCGAACGCGGTGCCGGCGTTGCCGGGCGCGACCAACACCTCGCTCACGCGCGGCGACTGCGCCAATTTCCACGCCAGGGCGTGCTCGCGGCCGCCGCCGCCGATCACCAACACTTTCATGCGGACATTCTCCAAAAATACGCGACGCCGCCCTCTGCGGGGATCGCGAGGTAGCCTGATTCGTTCCGGCAATCGTACAGCCGCGGCATCGACAGAATCGTGACGGTGTCCGGCCACCACCAGGCGTCCAGGCGCGGGGATTCGACGAATTCCCGCGTGGTCGGTACGCAAGCGTCGCCGAAGGGCGGCGCATCGGTTGAGACGGCGTATTCGAAGCGCAGAATCGAGACGCTCGTGTCGAGGTTGTGCTTCTCGCGCATATTCTTCACTGAAGGCGGCAGCCATCCCGGCAGCCAACCTTTCGCGAACATCTCGGCATCGACCGCTTCTTGGCGATCCGAAAAATGCGAACTGGGCTCCTCGATCCACGCGCAAGCGCTCATCGTCGCGCATAGCCCGCCGATGGCGATGATGCGCGCGAAGCGGACGGTCGCGAATCGCATGCTCAGAAGCCTTCTCAGAAGCCTTGATCGCAGCCTTCGTCGGCCAGCCGCTGTTGCGGCGGCGCATAGACGCCGTTCGCGAACGGAATCGGGATGCGCGCGTTCGCGGATTTGCCGCCGCGCTCGCCGCTCACGTCGATCTGCAGCGCGTAGTAGCCCCGCTCGACCTTCGCGGTATCGGCGCGCAGCGTGCAGTCCAACGAGATGGCGTCCTTCGCGCACACGGGGTCTTCCGTCGGGTCGCAGGCACCGCCGTTGCTCAGTTGCGTGCCGTAGGTCAACAGGCCCTCGAAGCGGTCGCTTTCGGCGAAATACAGCGTGCGCGTGCCCGTGCTCCAGCCCATGTTGGCGTAGCCCGACTCCAACGCGAACGCGGTGCGCGCCGGGCCGACTTCGAAGAAACCGACCTCGCCCGGCGTGCCGAAACTGCCGGTGGCGATATCGCGTTTGGACGCGCCGATGCGCGCCGGCTGTTCGCCGCGCGGGTCGAGCAACAGCCACAGATCGACCAGCCCCGGCGTGACGTGACCCGCATCGGAGAACGCCGTGCACACCGCGATCATCCGCGGCCCGTAGCCGTCGCGACCGCTGTCGGCGCAGATCGTGCGCGACGCCGCGACGGGTTCGCCGTTCTCTTCGTCGGGCGAAGGATGCCGCGCCGACCACTCGCCGCCGAAGCCCACGGCCTCGTCGCGATACGCGGTTTTCAGCAGATCGACGGCGGTTTCGTCGGATACGGGCGTTGGCACTTGTGGTGTTAGGGCTGCCAAAGGGAAGGCCACTGCAAGCAGTACATTGAGCGACAATGCGTTTAGTGGAATGCTAGGAGCAAGGTAAGATGTTGTCATCATTGATGGCTACCCATTGAGATCGAAGTATTTTCGCTGAGTGAGCAGTGCCCCCGAGATCAAGATAGTGATCCAGAGCTCCGGTGCCAGGTAAGACCTGCCAGGTACCAAAATTGCTGCAAGTGAGGAGTAGGGAGAAGTTCACGCTGAAGGCTGTAGAAGTACGCCCACGGAGAACCTCAGATAGCGTTTAAATAAATAAGTCATTGATTTTAAACGCATTATTTGATATCCCGGGTTAAGCGATATGTGCTGCGTTTAAACGGCCTAACCCCAGCATGGAACATATTTAGCGTAACGACGGGAGGTGGATTCCGAGTCATCAAGGCGTATTTGACCCGCTTCAATTGCCGCATTGATTGTTTGTGAAACAACAGCAGCTTTGGCTTCCGGGAGATTAAATCTCTTGCGCAGGGACTGATTAGTCATTCTCTGATTTGTAACGAACATCAAGCAGCAGTGTTGGTAGCAAGCCCTGATTCTGTCTACCTTACTCATTTCGGAAAAATCCTGATGTGCAAATAGTATGCAGGTAGTTCTGACTTCGCCTGCCCGAAAGTCTGGGGCTGGGAGCTGGTGAACTTCTGCTGCAGTTACAACTTTATCGATACCGCTGCCACGCTCTTCACATATGCCCATCCTTCTCATTAGGCCCGCTAGACGGTCATTGCGTGAGCGTTGTTCATCAATGAATCGAGAGACGGAAATCTGGGGGAGTCCGGGGTTTGAAATTTCAAGTCGATCGCTATAGAGCTCGATCATGACCCCAGCGCCTGGAATCGAAAAATCCTGATGAACAAGCGCATTCGCCACAAGCTCACGAACCGCTTGTCTAGGGAACATTTTGATTTCTTTTCTTATCGTTTCTTCTACCACTCTGTTTGCTGGCGCAGAGTCATAAATGAAGTCTATAAGATTAGCGAACCCACATGCATAGCCTTTATTGCCGGTTCGATCTGTTCGGACCTTGAGCTTACTGTTACCGTCGTAAACGATAGCTCTAATAGCTTTTCTGGCCACTTCTGTCGGAAATGCATCAAGTCTCTTGGCGAAGAGAATTGCGGCCATTCTTGTAATCGACCAGCCGTTGGAATCGGCAGAAATAAGCCGTTCAGAAGCCAGCCTATCGATTACCGCAGTCTGCTGGGATGGATACGGTAGTTTAAGTAGGTCAAAGAAAGATTGAGTATCAAGAAGATCGACAACGCTTGCGGCGTTGACATCGGAAATTGCAGGGGCATCGAGCCAGTCTGCTGCAGATTCCAAAAAAATTGAACGAAGCCTGTCTTCAGTCATCGGTTTTAGATCTTCTCCGGAGCGCATCCAATACGCTCCCTCATGCTGGTATGCCGTTCCAGCAGGACGCGGAGGGCAGAAAAAACCAATTACCCGGCCATCGGACAGAATAACCTCCTCAACCTCCACTCGAAAGCCGAGAGTGTCGATGATCTTTCTACGAATATCTTGAAGATCGAGAAATGCTGATGTGCCAACAACTTTTCGAGGTCTGTCGTCGTTGACGCCAAGAATTAGCCAGCCGCCCCCTTCGTTGGCTAAAGCTGTGCAGTATTTCATTAGTTTCTGCGTATCAAACTGCTTCTTGGCTTCTTTGAACTCAAGGTTGGCGCCTTCTTTTGGTGCACTTAAAAGGCGTGAAAGCTCAGTAGACAATGATTTCATTGTGGGTTACTCATCAATGCCTAAAATGCCGCACACCCGTGAACACCATCGCGATGCCGTGTTCGTCGGCGGCGGCGATCACTTCGCTGTCGCGCATCGAGCCGCCGGGTTGGATCATCGCGACGATGCCGGCGGCCGCCGCGGCGTCCACGCCGTCGCGGAACGGGAAGAAGGCATCGCTCGCCAGCACCGAACCCGGCACGACGAGGCCTGCTTCCTCGGCCTTGAGCGCGGCGATCTTGGCGCTGACCACGCGGCTCATCTGGCCCGCGCCGACGCCGACCGTGCGCAGGTCTTTGGCATAAACAATAGCGTTGGATTTGACGAATTTCGCCACGCGCCACGCGAACAACAGGTCGCTCAACTGCGCCTCGGTCGGCGCGCGCTTCGTGACGACTTTCAATTCGTCGGCGGCGACCTCGCGCGTGTCGGCGGTCTGCATCAACAGACCCGAACCGATGCGCTTGGTGTCGATCGTGTTCGCGCCTGTGCGGCGCGGGATGCGCAGCACGCGCACATTGGCTTTTTTCGTCGCGTAGGCCAGCGCCGCGTCGTCGTAGTCCGGGGCGATCAACACTTCGACGAACTGGCGGTCGAGGATGGTTTTCATCGTCGCCGCATCGACGGCGGTGTTGAATGCGAGAATGCCGCCGAACGCGGACGTGGGGTCGGTGGCGTAGGCGCCTTCGTAGGCGTCGAGCGCGCTGGCCGCGACGGCGACGCCGCAGGGGTTCGCGTGTTTGACGATGACGCAGGCCGGCGTGGCGAAACCGAATTGGCGCACGCAGTCCCAGGCCGCGTCGGCGTCGGCGAGATTGTTGTAGCTCAGCTCCTTGCCCTGCAACTGCGCGAACGTGGCGAGCGTGCCGGGTGCGGGATAGAGGTCGCGATAGAACGCGGCCTGTTGATGCGGATTTTCGCCGTAGCGCAGATCCATGACTTTCGCGAAACAGCCGTGGACCTGCGACGGAAACGGCGTGCGGCTGCCGTCGTCTTGCAGCGAGGACAGATAATCGGCGATGGCGGCGTCGTACTGCGCCACGCGATTGAACGCGGCGACCGACAACGCGAAACGCGCTTTGCCCGACACCGCGCCGTCGTGCGCGTCGAGTTCGTCGAGCAACGCGGCGTACTGCGACGGGTCGGTGACCACCGCGACGTGCGCGTAATTCTTCGCCGCCGAACGCAGCATCGCCGGGCCGCCGATGTCGATGTTCTCGATGATGTCGTCGATGGTGCTGTTCGGATCGACCGAGACTTTCTCGAACGGATACAGATTCAGCACCAGCAGATCGATGGCGCCGATGCCGTATTCGGCCATCACCGCGTCGTCCAGACCGGCGCGGCCGAGCAGGCCGCCGTGCACCATCGGGTGCAGCGTTTTCACGCGGCCGTCCATCATTTCCGGGAAGCCGGTGAGGTCGCTGACGTCGCGCACCGGCAGCCCGGCGTCGCGGATCGCTTTCGCGGTGCCGCCGGTGGAAACCAAATCGATGCCGCGGGCGGCGAGGGCGCGGGCCAGATCGAGCAGGCCGGTTTTATCGGACACGGACAGCAGCGCGCGGCGTATCGTCGCCGGGGCGCTGGGCAGGTGGTTGGACATCGGAAATCGTCGCGACGGCGGGGAATGCGAAGTATAGCCGGCCGCTTCGCGCCGCCCGGGCGCGCGTCGCGCTTGCGCGGCAGCCGAGTGCGGTGCGTTGGGCGAGGAGCGTCCGTCGAACGGGGGCTTGCGCGGTCGCGGGGCGATCAGCCCAGGCCGTAGTCTTTCAATTTCTTGCGCAAGGTGGCGCGATGGATGCCCAGCATCGCCGCCGCGCGGCTTTGATTGCCGTCGCAGTGGCGCAGCACTTCGTCGAACAGCGGGATTTCGAGTTCGCGCAGCGCGACTTCGTACAGATTGCAACTGTCCGAACCGTTGAGATCGCCCAAGTAGCGTCGCACCGAAACGGCGACATGGTCGCGCAGCGGCGTGCGCGCTCGGGACGTGGACTCGTGGCGTTCGGCGTTCAAGATCGATCTCGCTATCGTTTTTATTCTCGTCGCCGCGAAGGCATGACATCTGCCTTCGGCCGATCCTCGGCGGCGGGTCCTGGTGCGACGGGGTGGGGAGTCTATCGTGCCGGGTGCGCTCGCGCCATGCGCGCGCGGCGAATCCGCCACGCGGCGTCATGGGGTTTCCGATGAATGGCGCGCGGCGGCGTTTCGATGACGACGATTTCGCGCGTTTCATGGCCGGTTACACGGCAAGCGCGAAACGATGGCCGATTTTCGCGCGGCTTCGCGTTGATGCCGCGGGTTCGTGTTGGCCGTGTGCAGGTCTCGGACATCCTGAATGCGGCGCGATGCGGCGCACATCGATACCGATCTGCATCTCGATCGCAGGCGATGCGCGATTCGGATGGCGCACATCGATTCAGAGTGCGACGCCGACTCGGATTCGGATTCGGATACGACGCGACGCGGACGACGATCAGCGCCGATGCTTTAGCGGAAACGCATGTCGTAGGCGACGGTCTGCGCGGCGGGCTCCAGCACGTCCATCGCGACGGTCGCGGTTTCGCCGCTGCCCAGCATCGCCTGCGCGGGCGGGCCGCCCAGGTATTCGCGGACCTCGAAACTGCGTTCGCCCGCGGGCCTGCCGTTCACGTCGGAGAGCGTGACGTGCAGTTTCGGCCAAGGCTGCGGCCAGCGCGCGTCGTTGCGGAAACTCGCGGTGATGCGTAGCGCACCGCGCACGGTGGGATGCTGGCGCACGTCGCGCTGCAAGAGCGCGAAGGCCTCGGGCTCGCGCCACGGCGGCAAATCGCAGGACAACGCGCCGCACAGCGCTTCCAGCAGCGGCCGCCAATGCGCGTTGGACGCCAAACGCGCGCGGTCGGCGAGCAAGATTTGCAGCGCTAAGACGATGCACAGCGCGGCGATCGCGAGCAGCGCGGGCCAGCGGCGCGAGCGCGGCGCCGAAGCGTCGTCGCGCGTCGCGACGCGCGCGAAACTCGGCGCGACTTGCCCGGCGCGTCGCCGCGTCGTGCGCGGTGCGGCCATCGGCGCGGGCGATGCGACGACGGCGTCGTCCCTCGCGACGGAATCCTCGTTTTGCGTGTCGATCCGTTCGTCGATCCGTTCGTCGGCGGTCGATGCCGACGGCGAAGCATCCTCGTCGGTCGCGGCATCGGCGTCATGCGCGACCTCGGAGCGCTCCGCCTCGGGATGCGCGACGGGCAGCGTCGAATCGTTGTCGCTCGTCGTCGCGCTCGCGCCGTCATCGTCGTCTGCGCCGTCGTGCGCGAATCCGTTCGCTGCGATGCGCGTCGATTCGAGATCCAACGCATCCTCGGGCATCGCCTCTTGAGCATCGCCCGACGTCGCGTCGGCCGCCGCCGGCGCATCCTCGCGCAGCGGCCCTTTGCAGTGCGGGCATCGCGGCGGCGGCAAATCGGTGGCGACATCGGTCGCGACCAAGGCGCGGCAGTACGGGCAGTTGATGAACATGCCTCAGCGCGCCCCGGCCTCGTCGCGTTTGCGCACGGCGTCGATGCGCACCCAGTCTTCGAGCGCGACGACGCGAAGATCGTCGAACCAGCGGCCGTAACGCGTCACCAACTCCGCGTCCTGGCCCGCCAGAATGCCGGACAAGGCGATGCGCCCGCCGGGCGTCACGCGCGCGGCCAGGGTCTCGGCCAAAGCGTCGAGCGCGGTGGCCAGAATATTCGCGACCACCAACGGATACGTCGCCTCGGGTTCGTCCTGCGGCAGGAACACCGCGAGGCGGTCGCCGACGGCGTTGCGCTCCGCGTTGTCGGCGGTGGCGAGCAGCGCCTGCGGGTCGTTGTCCACGCCCACGGCGCGCGCCGCGCCCAGCTTCAGCGCCGCCAGCGCCAAAATGCCGCTGCCGCAGCCGAAATCGAGCACGCTGAGGCCCTGCAGCGCGCCCTCGGCGGCCAGCGCGTCGAACCACTGCAGGCACAGCGCCGTGGTCGGGTGCGTGCCCGAGCCGAACGCGAGGCCGGGGTCGAGCCGCACCACCGCGGCGTCGGGCGCGTCGGCGCCCTCGGGCAGCGGATGGTCCCAGGGCACGATCCAGGTGCGCGCGCCGAACTTGAGCGGCGCGTACTGATCCATCCACGCCCGCGTCCAGTCCTGATCCTCGACCGTGCGGAAGCCTACCCGCGTCCAGTCCAAGCCGGGGTCGAAGGCATCCAGCGCCGAGAGCAGCACCAGCGGGTCGGCCTCGGCGTCGAACAGCGCCGACAACGTCACCTCGCCCCAGATCGGCATTTCGCCCACGCCCGGTTCCAGAATCGCGCGCTCGTTGGGGGTTTCGGCGTCGGCGTCCAACAGCGTGACGGCCAGCGCGCCGATGTCCTCCAGCGCGCGTTCGTAGCGCGGCTGTTCGCTTTCGCGGCATCGCAGGGACAGTTCGAGATAGGGCACCGGGCGGCTCGTCGTGGGGCGGCGAAAAGGCGAGCAAGGATAGCGCGACCGGCCGCGCCGTCGCCCTCGTCGATGCCCGCGCATCGCCGTGAAGCCGGCTGCCCGAACGGCCATCGGGTCGGGCCGCCGCGCCGCTCGTCGCCGGCCGCGCGAACCGTGCGGCGCGGCGCGGCCGCGAGTCGGAACCCGGTGCTAGCATCCGGATGTCGCGATCGCGACGCGTCTCGGAGCCGATCGTCATGTCATCGATTGCCCCCCAAACCGCCTGGTTCCTTCGCCTCGGCGCAGTGTTCGCCGCGAGCGGAATGCTGCTCGGCGCTCATGCCGCCGCCGGTCGCCTGCAGCGCGGCGCGCATCCCGAAGACCGCGGCGTTCGCGCGCCGGCCGCCGCCTCGAAAGACCTCCTGCTCGGCCGTTTGGAAATGGCCTGGGGCGATGCGCCGCCGGACGTGGCGATCCCGCATACCTTCCGAGTGTCGCTGGTCGAGGACAGCGGCGTTCGCCATGCGCTGGACCCCGAACGCGCCCTGGTCGCGGCCGAGGATCTCTACGCCCTCTACGGCCGCCAAGTCGCGGTCGCCGTCGCCGCCGCGAAAGCCACCGGTTCCGCTGCCGCGGGCCCTGGCCGCGCGACCTCCCCCGATCTGCTGATCCCCGACGCGATCGTGCCCGTCGACGATCTCGCGCCTCGTCCTTCGAGGGCGCGCAAGGGCGCGGTCCAAGCCGCGGCCGAAGCGATCGCCGGCACCACCTCCTGGGTCACGCTGATGTGCAAGTTCGCCGATCAGCCGGCCGAACCCAAATCGCAGAGCTACTTCCAGGGTCAGTACGGCAACGCGATCGGTCAACTCGGCCACTACTGGCAAGAAGTCTCCTACGGCCAGATCAATCTCGCCGGCAGCAACGCCTACGGCTGGGCGACCTTGCCGCAGCCGCGCTCGTATTACGTGACGTTCGATACCGCCACGAACAAAGACAAGGCCGATCTGACCAAGTTGTTCGACGATTGCACCGCCGCGCACGACGCCAACGTGAATTTCGCCGTCAACGGCGGCGTGCAGGGCGTGAACATGATGTTCAACGACGATCTCGATAGTTATGCCTGGGGCGGCAGTTCTTGCTCGACGCTCGACGGCATCAACAAATGCTGGAGCAGCACCTGGAACCCGCCGTGGTCGTTCAATAATCTCGCGCCGCTCTCGCACGAGATGGGCCACGCCTACGGTCTGCCGCACGCCAATAATTCCGACAACGACAGCGACCCGTACGACAATCCCTGGGACGTGATGAGCGACGCTTGGAACAACGGCGTGCCCAACGCCACCTACGGTACGCTGCCGAAGCACATCAACATCTATTCGCGCAATCGTCTGGGTTGGGTGGCCGCGGCGCGCAAACGCACTGTGAACGCCGGCACCGCGGCGACGTCGCTCACCCTGGATCGCGCCAGTCTGGCCGGTTCGACCAACCTGCAGATGATCACGCTGGCCTATCCCGGCCAAAGCACGCGCTATTTCACGATCGAAGCGCGCAAACGCACCGGCGATTACGAAAACCGGCTCGCCGGCGACGCGGTGATCATTCACGAGGTGCAAACCTCGCGCAAAGAGCCCGCCTGGAGCGTCGATGCCGACACGCCGCCGGCCAATCGCGCGAACAACGAGGGCAGCATGTTCAAAGTCGGCGAAACCTGGGTGTCGCCCGACTACGCCTTCCGGGTGAAGGTCGAATCGGCCACCGCGCAGGGCTTCGTGGTCAGCATCAAGCCCAATCCGCGCCAGACCGTGCCGCTGCCGCCGCGGCGGGTGGGCGGCAAGTCCGCCGCGGCCGCACCGGCCGCCGCGAACGGTGTCCGCGCCATCGGCGGCGTCGATCGGTTTGCCAACCCGGGGCCGCGCCGATAAATTGCAGAGCCGACAGGATGCGAGCGCCCCCGTGCTTTTGATGATCGACAACTACGACAGCTTCACCTACAACCTGGTGCAGTACCTGCAAGCGCTGGGCGCCGAGGTGAAGGTAGTGCGCAACGACGAGTTGACGGTCGCGCAGATCGACGCGCTGCAGCCGGAGCGGATCGTGATTTCGCCCGGCCCGTGCACGCCGAACGAGGCGGGCGTGTCGGTGCCGATCATTCGCGAACTCGGCGCGCGCATCCCGATCCTGGGCGTGTGCCTGGGGCACCAAAGCATCGGCCAAGCCTACGGCGGCGATGTGGTGCGCGCGGGGCGGATCATGCACGGCAAGACCTCTCGCATCCGTCACACCGGGCATGGCGTGTTCGCCGGCCTGCCCGACGGCTATGAAGCCACGCGTTACCACTCGCTGGTGGTCGATCGCGGCACCCTGCCCGACGCGCTGGAAGTGACCGCCTGGACGGAACACGACGACGGCAGCGTCGAGGAGATCATGGGCCTGCGCCATCGCGAGCATCCGGTCGAAGGCGTGCAGTTCCATCCCGAATCCATCCTCACCGAGCATGGCCACGCGCTGCTGAAGAATTTTCTCGAACGCCGGCACTGATTCGCGCAGCGGAGGGAACGGGCGGTCGCCGCGGCGCGAGCCGCCACGGTCGTTCTCTCGAAACGCGTCGCGGCTCGCGCCGCTCCTACGAAACGCTCCGCACGATCTTTTCGGACCCCCATGCCCATCACCGCACAAGAAGCCCTGCAACGCACCATCGAGCATCGCGAGATCTTCCACGACGAAATGGTCGATCTGATGCGGCAGATCATGCGCGGCGAAGTCTCGCCGGCCATGACCGCGGCCATCCTCACCGGCCTGCGGGTCAAGAAGGAAACGGTCGGCGAAATCGCCGCCGCCGCGTCGGTGCTGCGCGAGTTCTCGCACAAGGTCGAGGTCGCCGACCGCGCGCGTTTGGTCGATATCGTCGGCACCGGCGGCGACGGCGCGCACACCTTCAATATTTCCACCGCCAGCATGTTCGTGGTGGCGGCGGCCGGCGCGAAGGTCGCTAAGCACGGCAACAGAAGCGTGTCGTCGAAATCCGGCAGCGCCGACGTGTTGGAAGCGCTGGGCGCGAAGATCGAATTAGCGCCCGACGCGGTCGCACGCTGCATCGAACAGACCGGGATCGGTTTCATGTTCGCGCCGGTTCATCACCCGGCGATGAAACAAGTGGCCCCGGTGCGCCGCGAAATGGGCGTGCGCACGATGTTCAATATCCTCGGCCCGCTGACCAACCCGGCCGGCGCGCCGAACATCCTGATGGGCGTGTTCCACCCCGATTTGGTCGGCATCCAGGCGCGCGTGCTGCAGCAACTCGGCGCCGAGCGCGCGCTGGTGGTGTGGGGCCGCGACGGCATGGACGAACTCTCGCTCGGCGCCGCCACGCTGGTGGGCGAACTGCGCGACGGCCAGGTGCGCGAGTACGAAATCCATCCGGAAGATTTCGGCATCGGCATGGCCGCCAGCCGCAATCTGCGGGTCGCCGATGCGTACGAATCGAGAACGCTGCTGCTGCAGGCCTTGGACAATAAGCCCGGCCTGCCGCGCGACATCGTGTGCTTGAACGCGGGCGCGGCGTTATACGTCGCCGGCCGGGCCGACAGCATCGCGCACGGCATCGATGCGGCGCGCGCGGCGATCGCCAGCGGCGATGCGCGCGGCAAGCTCGAACATTTCATCGGCGCCACGCAGAAACTCGCGACCGCATGAGCCTGCCGACGCCCGCGCACGACCCGCGCTTCGCCGAGACGCCGGAACCGCCGTACTACGCGGTCGTGTTCACCTCGCAGCGCAACGACGCCGATGCCGACGGCTACGCCGAAGCGGCCGAGCGCATGATCGAGCTCGCGCGCGAACAGCCCGGATTCCTCGGCATGGAAAGCGTGCGCGGCGCGGACGGCGTCGGCATCACCGTCAGCTACTGGCGCACGGAAGCGGCGATTCTCGGTTGGAAGCATCAGGCCGAACACGCCGCCGTGCGCAACCGCGGCCGCCGCGATTGGTACACTCGCTACATCACCCGCGTCGCGAAAGTCGAACGCGCCTACGATTGGTTCGCCAAACCCATCTGAAGCGCGAATCGCTCGCCGCCGCACGCATCGCCGACCGTATTTCGAACGGTATTCCCGACCGACCATGACCACCGACCACGCCAACGCGCCGCGCGCGGACATCCTGCAACGCATTCTCGACCGCAAGGCCGAGGAAGTGGCCGAACGCGCCGCGCGCGTCCCGATTGAGGTTGTGCGCGAACGCGCCGCCGCCGCATCGCCGCCGCGCGGTTTCGTCGCCGCGATCGAAGCCAAGCGCGCGGCCGGCGCGCCTGCGGTGATCGCCGAAATCAAGAAAGCCAGCCCGTCGAAAGGCGTGATTCGCGAGGATTTCGATCCGGCCGCGATCGCGCGCAGCTACGAAGCGGCCGGCGCGGCGTGTTTGTCGGTGTTGACCGACGTCGATTTCTTTCAGGGCGCGGATGCCTATCTGCAGCAGGCGCGCGAAGTCTGCGCACTGCCGGTGCTGCGCAAGGATTTCGCTATCGATGCGTATCAAGTGGTGGAAGCGCGCGCGCTCGGCGCCGATTGCGTACTGCTGATCGCCGCCGCGCTGGACGACGAGCGTTTGTCGTCGTTGCATGCCGAAGCGATGGCGCTGGGCATGGACGTGCTGGTGGAAGTGCACGATGCCGCCGAACTGCAGCGCGCGCTGCGTTTGCCGCCGATGCGCGGTCGGGCGCCGCTGATCGGCGTGAATAATCGCAATCTGCGCACGTTCGAGGTGTCGTTGGCGACGACGCTGTCGTTGAAATATGCGGTGCCGGCCGATCGCATTCTCGTCACCGAAAGCGGCATCGCCACCCGCGACGACGTCGATTGGCTGCTGGCCGCGGGCGTGGACGTCTTTTTGGTCGGCGAATCCTTCATGCGCGACGACGACCCGGGCGCGGCCCTGCGACGGTTGTTCTTCCCATGAGCGAGGCGCGTTCGCGTTACCCGGACCCCGCGGCCGATGCGCCCTTGGTGGTGTTCGATTTCGACCACACGCTGTATCACGGCGATTCCGGCGGCCATTTCTTCAAGTGGATGATCGAGCGCGCGTGGTGGCGCAAGGCGCTCGCATTGCTGATCGTCCCGGTGTTCGGGCCGATGATCGCCTGGATGCCCACGCGCCGCCGGGGCATTTCCGCGTTCGTGTGGGTCGGCACGTTGGGGCTACGCCGCGTCGACCAATTCAACGCGATGATCGACCGCTACGTCGCCGCGCATACCGCCGAGATCGAACATCGGTTATTGCCGATCGCGCTCGATGTGTTGCGCGCCCATCGCGACGCCGGCGACCGTGTGGTCATCGCCACCGGTGCGCCGCCGGAACTGGCGCGCGCGATTCTGGCCTTCGTCGCGCACGAAGACTTGCCTGTCGTCGGCACGATCGTCGGCCAGAAATACGGCGCGATCGGCGCGGTGCGCCACTGCCACTACGAAATGAAGATGACCATGCTGCGCGACGCCGGCTACACCGCGCCCGTCGCCGCCGCGTATTCCGACAGCAGCGCCGATTTACCGCTGCTCAAAGCCGCCGCGAAACCCGTCGTCGTCAATCCCAAGGCGCAGCGCGTCGCGATGTTCCGTCGCGTCTTGCCTGTCGGCACGCCGATCTTGAATTGGGGGTGTCCGGGAAGGGCAGGAGATTCGTCGAGCTAGATTTCCTATGCTCGCACTACCGGTAATTGAATAGCGGTAGCTTTCGCGCTCGCGCGCGACCTACTTTTCTTTGCTCGTGCAGAGAAAAATAGGCAAAAGAAAGCGCTTTTCACCGACACAGCAATCTCGTTACAGCATCGCTATGGGGATTTTTCGATTCGCCGTCCATGGCGAATCGAAAAACGGCGGACATCCTGTCCGCCGCCCGATGGGTCTGGAGAGATTGCGAAGCGGTCGGCCCGCGATCAAAAGCAGGCATTTTGGATGTGTGCGCGATGTTCGGTCGCGCCTTGCGGCGCTCCTACAGTCGGGATCAATACCGCGTATCGACCTTGAAGCGTTTGAAGAAATCTTCGACGGTGACTTCGGCGAAGTCGCGGAATTCGCCGGCGTCGTAGAAGCGGCCGTAGCAGAATTTGCAGCTCTCGAACCAGATGTGCGGTTGCTGCACGTCCACCATGCGCACCAGCGGCGAGGGGTGTTTGCAGGCGGGGCACTGGATGCGGTCGATGCTGTTGTAGCGCGCGCCGGTGTCCGCGTCGCCCACGTCCACCACGTCGGCGTCTTGGCGCAGATGTTCGAATTCGAGCATCGGGAACCACAGGCCCTGACAGCCTTCGCAGCGGTAGGCCGAGGCGACGTCGTAGTCGCGGCGATGCATCTTCGCCGCGCATTTGGGGCAATCCAGCGACAGCGGCGGAAGCGGGGTCTTCTCCGTCGGCACGGTTCAATCTCCGAGCGATTTGACGAAACGCACCGCGCCTTCGCCGAATCCGCAGGCGCGGTAGAAGGCGTGGGCTTCGGTGCGGTGGCCGGCGCTGGTGACCTCTAGGCGCGCGGCGCCGCCCAAGCGGGCGCGGCGTTCGGCGTCGCGCAGCAGCAGGCGGCCCAGGCCGTAGCCGCGGGCGTCTTCGTTCACCACGAGCGCGGTGACGCGACAGGTGGTGGTGCCCAGCGGCAGGTAGTACATGAAATCCAGCGACAGCAGACCGCAGGCCGCGCCGCGGTAGCGGGCCAGGATCAGGGTTTGGCGGTCGTTGTGGAGGATGGCGGCGATGCGTTCGGCAGCATCCTCGGGCTCGCACGGGTAGCCCAGGGCGGCGAGCAACTGCGCCACGTCCTCGGCGTCGGCCGGCGTGGCGTTGCGCAAATCGATGTCCGTCTCGCTGGGCGGCACCGAAATCCCGTGCGGGGCCATCGTTTAGCGCGTCCCGTACACCACGACGGTTTTGCCGCGGGCGTGCAGCTTGCCGTCGGCCTGCAGCTTCTTGAGCACGCGGCCGGCCATCTCGCGCGAGCAGCCGACGAGGCGGGCGAGTTCCTGGCGCGACACGCGCAACTGCGTGCCCTGCGGGTGGCTCATGGCTTCGGGTTCGCGGGTCAGGTCGTGCAGTGCGCGGATGATGCGGTCGGTCACGTCGAGGAAGGCGAGGCGGCCGGCCTTGCGGCTGGTGTCCAGCAAGCGGCGCGACAACTGCGCGCCGATGGCGTAGATCAGTTGCGCGGCGTCGCCGCCCAGCGGGCCTTCGAGCAGTTGGTACAGGCGCTCGTAGCCGATTTCGGCCCGCTCGCATTGGGTGCGCGTGCGCAGCATCACTTCGCGGCGGTCGCTCTCGACGAACAGGCCCATCTCGCCGACGAATTCGCCGGCGCCGAAATAGCCCAGCACCAGCTCGCGGCCGTCTTCTTCCTCGGTGATGATGCTGACCGATCCGGAGATCACGTAATACAGCGTGCCGGCCGGGTCGCCCGGGCGGAAGACCTCCGTCCGCGGCGGATAGCGGCGACGGTGGCAGTGGGACAGGAAGCGTTCGATCGTGGCGATCGTCGGCGCCAATGGGTTCGCATTGCGGCGAAGAGGGGTCAGGGTGGCCACGGATGTCGTGTTCATGTGAGCCAGAACGGGGGAATACCCAAGAGTAGGGCTTTGTGACATGGATCGCAAACGACCCCGCCGCCCGGAGACGCCGCCCCGCGCGCTTCGCCATGCCCGTCGCGGCCGTGTCTTCGTGCGGTCGTCTTCGGCGTGTATCGTGCCCGCGCCGTCGAGCGACCGCGGGGATGCGCGCGACCGAAGCGCCCTTCGCCGTCGCCGAGCCGCGTCCGCGCGACGTCGCCGATGGTGTCGGCGACGCGACAGCCCCCCGGGTTTGCCGCATAATCGCGCCCCCGCCTCCGCCCCCTAAGGAACCGATGCCGTGGTCAAGCCGCTGCCGCGTCTGAAGCTGCAAGGTTTCAACAACCTGACCAAGTCGTTGTCCTTCAACATCTACGACGTTTGCTACGCCTCCTCGGAAGAGGAACGTCAGCGTTACATCGCGTACATCGACGAGGAATACAACGCCGACCGCCTGACGCAGATCCTCACCGACGTGGCCGAGATCATCGGGGCCAACATCCTCAACATCGCGCGCCAGGACTACGACCCGCAGGGCGCGTCGGTCACCATCCTCATTTCCGAGGAGCCGGTGATCGACAAGAAGGACGCCGGCAGGGAAATCATTTCCGACGCGGTGGTGGCGCACATGGACAAGTCGCACATCACGGTGCACACCTATCCGGAAACCCACCCGGACAACGGCATCGCCACCTTCCGCGCCGATATCGACGTCTCCACCTGCGGCGTGATCTCGCCGCTGAAGGCCTTGAACTATCTGATCGAGAGCTTGGAATCCGACATCGTCGTCATGGATTACCGCGTGCGCGGCTTCACCCGCGACATCAAGGGCAAGAAGCACTACATCGACCATAAGATCAATTCGATCCAGGATTATCTGGCGAAGAACATCAAGTCGCGATACGAAATGCTCGACGTCAACGTGTATCAGGAAAACCTGTTCCACACGAAGATGCACCTGAAGGACTTCGACCTCGACAATTATCTGTTCGAGGAAAAAGCGAAGAATCTTTCGTTCAAGGAACGCATGAAGATCGAAGCGCGCCTGCGGCGCGAGATCGAAGAGCTGTATCAGGGGCGCAACTTGGTGGAGTGATTCCGCCGGATGTCCGAAGATCGAAAAAGCCGGCGAATGCCGGCTTTTTCGTCGATGGCGCGGGTCGCGCGCCGATGTCGCAGGCCGTGCCGATCATCCGCCCGGCGCCGTTCCGTACCCCGCGAGCGTGATCGCGGCCAGCGCGATGAGCGCGACGCCCATCGCGCCAGCGACGCCGCGATGCCATGCGCTTCGTCCCGTCGATCTACGCCGCGCGCGCAACGTCGCCAGCAACACAGCGCCGTAAACGACAATTTGATTGCCGGCGATGATCAACGTCAGCCAAAGCGCCTGCAGCGACAGGCTTCGGTCGCGCGACGGCAGAAACGCGGGAAACACCGCCAACATGAAGGCGTAGGCTTTCGGGTTGAGCAGGCAGTTGAGCATGCCGCTGACGAAGATCCGGCGGGATGAAGTTTCCGAGGCAGTGGCCGCCCGACGCGGTTCCGTGGGCGCGTGCGGCACCGTCGCCGTTTCCGCAGGCGGTATGGTCCAGGCCGCGCGCAACATCTGCGCGCCGATCCACGCCAAATACAGCGCGCCCGCCACCAGCAGAACGCGATACGCGCCCGGCAACACCATCAGCAGCGCCGACAGGCCGCTGAGATTCAGCACGACATGCGCCAGCCCGCCGACGACGATGCCGGACAACGCCATCGCGCCGCCTCGGCGACCGGACTGCAGGGCATGGCCGACGATGTAGGCCATATCCATGCCCGGCAGCACGATGATGCCGAAGGTCAGCGCAAAGAAGACCCACAGGCTGTGAGAGGCATCCATCGTTCGATCACGCGAGAGCGGAAACTCGCGAGTCTAGCGACCGGTTTTGCCGGAGCCTGTCGTGATTTCGTCGGCATGGCATTCGTGTCGCTCTTGGGCGACGCGGGCGACGCGGGCGAATGGCGCTTCAGACGCGGTACGCGACCGCTTTCATCAGCTTGGAGGCCGCCGCCATCAGCGTCGGAATCGGCGGCGGCAAGACTTTCGCGCCCGCGGCTTCGGCGTGGTCGGCATGACGGATTTCGTCGTCCTTCATCACCGTCAGGATCGCGCGGCTGCGCGCATCGGCGGGCGGCAGGGTTTCCAGGTGCTCGTTCAAATGCGCTTCGACTTGGCGCTCGGTTTCCACGACGAAGCCGAGGTTCCAGCCGTCGCCGCGCAGACCGGCGGCGAGGCCGATCGCGTAGCTGCCGGCGTACCACAGCGGGTTGAGCAGGCTGGGGCGGCTGTCGAGTTCGCGCAGGCGGTCCGCGCACCAGGCCAGATGGTCGGTTTCTTCCTGCGCCGCGGCGAGCAGTTGCGCGCGCGTGCGCGCGTCGCGGGCGACGGCGGCTTGGCCCACGTACAGCGCCTGCGCGCAGACCTCGCCGACGTGGTTGATGCGCATCAGCCCCGCGGCGTGACGGCGTTCGGCGTCGTCGAGTACGACGTCGGCTTCGGTCGCGCCCGGGTTGGGGCGCGCGGCGCGCGGCGCGCCGGCGATGGTGTCCAAGGCGTTCTGGGCGTCGGCGAGCAGACGGTCCAGCGGCGAAAGCGTGCGCGTGGCGTTCATGGCGCGAATTATCCGCGATTCCGAGCCGGGCGGCGGCTCAGATCAGGCGTTCGGCGAGGAATTCCAGCGGATGCTGGACCGGAATTTCGGTACCGTTAGCCAGATGCAGGCGGCAGCCGATGTTCGCGCTGAGCAGGCGGGTCGCGCCGCTGCCGGCCAGTGGGTCGAGCAGGGGCCGACGGAAGCGCGCGGCGCGTTCGGGATCGGTCAGCATCTGCGTCCCGGCGGCGCCGCAACAGCCGAATCCGGCGTCGAGCGCGACGAGTTCCAGATCGGGCACGCGCGCCAGAAGGCGGCGCAAGGCGTCGTCGCTCTTGGCGACCGTGCGCTGGGTGCAGGGCACATGCAGCGCGATCCGTTCGCGGCAGGGCGAGAAGCTCAGCGCGTCGGCGCGTTGGGCGAGAAACGCCAGCGCATCGACCGCGCGTTCGCCGAGCGTTTCGCCCAAGGCGCCGTGACAGCCGCTGGCGAGGCTGAGCACGATGTCCGCCGATGCGAAGTCGACGGACACCGCTCGGCTGAGCGTCGCGGCGCGGTCGGTGTCGCCGGCATGCGCGTGCAGGGCGCCGCAGCACGACGGGTGATCGGGAAACGCGGCGTCGATCCCCAGCGCCGCGAGCAAACGCGCCAAGGCGGCCCGGGCCGGTCCTTCGTAGTGCTCGGCGAAACAGCCGACGAAGACCGCGACTGTGGCCGACGCGTCCTCGTTAATCCGCGGAGCGGGGCGGCCGGGTGGACGGGGCGTTTCGGCCGGCGGGCGCGGCATCGGCCGCCATGCCGCGGGAAGCCAGGGCCAAGCGCGCCGGTACAGCGCGAAGACGCCCGCACGCAGGCGAGGCCGGGCCGCCAGCGCTTCGGCCGTGCGCTGCCGAATGCCCGGACGCCGCCGTTGTCGCTGCTGGGCGCGGCCGAGGGTCAGCAATGCCCCGTATTCCACGCCTGCCGGGCAGACCGATTCGCAGCGGCGGCAGCCCAAGCAGTGGTCCAGATGCGCATCGCCGGCCTCGGTCGGCGCCAGCGTGCCGTTGTCCCAGGCCTTCAGCAGCGCGATCCGCCCGCGGGGGGACTCGGTTTCCAGCGGCTCCTGGGCGTAGGTCGGGCACACCGGCAAGCACAGACCGCACTGAACGCAGCGATCGGCCAGCGCCTGCAACGAACCGGCGGCGGGGGGCGTGGAGGGAGGGGAAGGCACGCGGCGGGGTCGGCGAAGGAGCGAGCGGAGGAGGGCGGCGTCACGATACCCCGGCCGGCCGCGTTTCGCCCGGTTCGGGGCCGGCGGTCGTTCGCGAGAGCCCGCGACTTGCGGCGGCCGGGGCCCCCCGCTATCATTCCGCCTCTTTTGCGCCGCACAACAACGCGTGGTGAAGTTCCGGCGAAGCCGCAACGGCCGTCCGCAACCAGCCCGACCATGTAACCACTGAAGAGTTCTGACATGAAGACTTTCATCGCCAAGAACGAGACCGTCCAACGCGACTGGTATCTCGTCGACGCCTCGGGCAAGACCCTGGGCCGTCTGGCCGCCGAACTGGCGCGCCGCCTCCGCGGGAAACACAAGCCCGTCTACACCCCGCACGTCGACACCGGCGATTACCTGATCGTCATCAACGCCGAGAAGATCCACGTCACCGGCAACAAGATGAACGACAAGCTTTATCACCGCTTCACCGGCCACATCGGCAACCTCAAGACCGAAACGCTCGCGCAAGCGCTGGAGCGTCATCCGGAACAGGTCATCGAAATCGCCGTGAAGGGCATGCTGCCGAAGAATCCGCTCGGCCGCGCGATGTACAAGAAGCTCAAGGTCTACAAAGGCTCCGAGCACCCGCACGCCGCCCAGCAGCCGCAAGTCCTGGATATCTGATCATGGCCATCACCCAAAACTACGGCACCGGCCGTCGCAAATCCTCCGTCGCTCGCGTCTTCCTGCGTAAGGGCACCGGCAACATCACCGTCAACGAGCGCCCGCTCGACGAATTCTTCGGCCGCGAAACCGCGCGCATGATCGTCCGTCAGCCGCTCGAACTGACCAAGACCACCGACAAGTTCGACGTGGTCGTCACCGCCGTCGGCGGCGGCACCACCGGTCAGGCCGGCGCGATCCGCCTCGGCATCGCCCGCGCCTTGGTCGAGTACGACGAGTCGCTGAAGTCCGAGCTGCGCAAGGCCGGCTTCATGACCCGCGACGCTCGCGAGGTCGAGCGTAAGAAGATCGGTCTGCACAAAGCCCGTCGCGCGACCCAGTTCTCGAAGCGCTGATCGCTTCGCTGCGAGGGTCGGGATCTTCCCCGATCCTCGCGTCGTGCCCGGTTTCGCGTCGGCGCTTCGGCGCCTTCGCGTCGGCGGCCCCCACGTTTCGGGCATCGTCGATTTGGCGTTACAATCGCCGCCCGCGCTTCTCCCGCAATACCCACAGCCCCGTCGCCAAGCGGTAAGGCACCTGACTCTGACTCAGGCATTCGGTGGTTCGAATCCATCCGGGGCTGCCAATTCCGCGACTCGCTCCGCGCGTTCCCTCGAACGCCCGAGCGAAGCATCCGACAAGCCCGCCCTCCGGCGGGCTTCGTCGTTTCCGGGCGCGGCGTTCGTCGCCCGAGGATCGCCTTTCGCGTCCTCGCTTTTCGGCGGCCGGAGCGAGACTTGCGCGGCCACCATCGCGGCCGGGACCGCGTAGCGCAGACGGGCGAAAGGGCCGTTTCGGCGGGGCGATCTTCGTCGTGATCGCTGCCCCCTTTCCGTAGCGATATGTGACGCGCGCCGCATTCGAAATGCGCAACCCTCCACCCTGTAAGTTCTTACAGGTATTCGCTATTCATTTCAGCCATTATGGTCGGCGCGAATGTGTGCGATTCACGGACAAAAACGACAGGGGATGTGGAGTGTTCGACCGGTTACGTAAGCTTTTCGGTGGGAAACAAGCGCCCACCTCGCAAGCGCTGCCCAATGGGATACCGACGGCGGAACAACGGCGGGGCGGCATCGCCTACGACCCGAATCTGGTTCCGGCGCTCAAAAACGACCACAAAGTGCTGGTCCAATTGTTCGGTCAGATCGGGGAAGCCGCCGACCGCGGCGATTTCAAACAAGTCCCGCAGATGCTGATGGCGTTCAAAGTGCATCTCGAAGGGCACTTGATCGCCGAGAACGTGCGTTTCTACAACTACGTCGAGAATTCGATGCAGGGCGACGTCGAGAACACGGCGTTGATCCGCAGCTTCCGTCGCGAGATGAACGCTATCGCGCGCGGCGTGGTCGATTTCGTCAAGAAGTACCAGTTACCCGAATTCGATGCGGATGCCCGCACCGAATTCATGTCCGACTATCGGACGGTCGGCGGTTTGTTGGGGCAGCGGATCGAGCGGGAGGAGACCAGTCTCTACCCGCTGTATTCGGCTTGAGGTCTTCGACGCCGCGGGTCTGCGGTTTTCGGAATTCGTCGTCGTCGGGACGCGGCCGTTCGCGCCGCCGAACGCACCGCGACGAGCGCCGCGCCTTCGGGCGCGGCGGGCAACGAACGTAAACGGCGGGGCGGGCGCATGAGGCGCCTGAGCCCGTCGAGGGATAAGCGGTATAAGGATGTATCGCGAAGCGGGCGTCGCGTGGATGCGCGATGCCCGGGGGCCGGAATCGATGCACGTCGATCCCGGCGCTCGGACGAATCTAGGGATGGCTTCGTTCGGGCGTTCCCATTGCCATGCGACGTTCGTACAAGGAGAAGTGCCATGAAGAAGGAAGTGGATGCCGTTCTGACCCCCGGCATGCGCCGTATTCGCGAAAGTCTGGAAAGCCACCGCGTTTTCGACGAGATCGTCGATCTCGGCGCTCTGCGACGGTTCATGCAAGTCCACGTTTACGCGGTTTGGGATTTCATGTCCCTGGCCAAGCGACTGCAGCGCGATTTGACCTGCGTCGAGCTGCCGTGGATGCCGCCCGCCGATCCGGTCGCGGCGCGGCTGATCAACGACATCGTGTTGGCCGAAGAAAGCGACGTCGACGCCGAAGGCCATCCGGCCAGCCATCTCGATCTGTATCTGAAAGCGATGGACGATGTGGGCGCCGACAGCGGCGAATTCCGAAGCTTCCTCGACGCGCTGCGCGCCGGGTCGTCGCTGGACGACGCGTTCGAAACCGCCGGCACCCCGCAATTCGTTCGCGAGTTCGTGCGCTATACCTTGGGTACGGCCACGAAGGGCTCGCTGCTCGAAACGATGGCCTGCTTCTTCTACGGGCGCGAGAACGTGATTCCGGATATGTTCCAGGGTCTGCTCGATCGCTGGGGGCTGGACGAGAACGTGGCGCCGGGTTTCGTTTATTACCTGAAGCGCCATATCGAGCTGGATGGCGATACCCATGGCCCGGCGGCGAGCCGGCTGGTGGTGTCCGAGCTGAAGAAACGCCCGAACGGCCTGCAGGAAGCGCGCGACGCCGCGCACGCGGCGCTGAGCGCGCGCCGCGCGCTGTGGGACGGCGCGGCGCATCTGCTGCGCGAGCGGCATGCCCGCGATACGACGCAGGTCGCGAAAACCGCGCTGCCCGGAAAGCGTCAGCAAGCGGTCGCCTGACCGCCGCGCGCGTGAGATTCGGCGGGTGGGCAGAGCCCATCCGCCGAAGTCCGAGCCGACGCGCCGCGATGCTCGGCCTCGCGTCTACGCACCGATCGAGCGCCCCGATCCGTTTCGCGGGCGGAGCGCCCGATCGAACCGCAAGGCGCGAAGCCCGGAACCCGACTACGCCGCGCGCGAGAACACGATTTCCGGCGCGGCCGCGACCGTCGCGTTGGCGATATCCAGATTCTGCGCATTCACCGGAATCCGGAACGCCAAGCTCATCGTGTTGCCGATCCGACGCGCCGCGCCGAGCCGTTCGACGGCCAAGCCCATGCGCTTGAGCATGCGTTCCACCGGCGCGCTGGTGACGCCGACGAGCGCTTGCGCGCGGTGGCGGCCGGCGAACCGGATCATCTCCGCGAGAATCGAGGCGGGCACTTCGCTGAAGCCGAATCCGCCTTGCGAACAGCGCGCGCTGATCGCGAATCGACTGACTTCCCAAATGTCGTCGGCCGACGGCGCCTCCGCGCCGTCGAGCAGTTCGGGAAAAATATCCCGCAACATGTTCGGGCCGCGCGTCGGCAACAAACGGCAGCAGCCGATCGCGTCGAAATCGCCTTCGTGCGCGACGAGGTAGTACGGGCCGATGAGATCGAACCAATCGTGTTCGCGCCCGTTCTCGACCCGCACGTCCCAACCGAGGCGGCGATGGAACACGTCGCAACGAAGTCTGTACATGCTCTCCAACAGCGCGGCGTGCAAACCGCGCTCGCCGGCGCGAGCGACCGTAATCGTAGGCATAGTCTCTCCGTATTGCGATGGGGGGAGACATAGCTCAGCGCGGTCCTGTCAGGTCTTATAGCTGACGAACCTTACAGGTTGATCGGTGTCCGATTCGGGCGAACGCACGAACGCGCGCGCCCGAATCGCGGGCGGGAATCACGTTCGGATCGAGACGATCAATCCCAAAGACACGGCGCGCGCGATCGCGGCCTGGCGTCCGCTGACGCCTAATTTCTGCATCGCGTTCTGCAGATGGAAAATCGAGGTGCGTTCGCTGATGTTCAGCAATTGGCCGATTTCCCAACTGGTTTTGCCCTCGGCGGCCCACGAAAGACATTCGCGTTCGCGCTTGGTCAGCGTCGGCAGGTCGGCGGGCGTTTTCGAATAGCTGAATCGGCGCGCGGCTTCGTGCGCGAAGTGCGCGAGCAGATGCAGTTCGGGCAAGAGGTAATCGAAATCCTGAGCGCTCAAATGCTTCGAAGCGAACGACATCAAGCCCCAGCCGGTGCCGGGGCCGTGCAGCGGCACGCTGACGCCGTTGCGCAATCCGAATTCGCTGGCTTCGCCGAACATCGTGCGGACCTTCAGCATCTGCGGGTCGATCACGCGTCGCGGCGATGCCAAGGCGTCGCGCCACGCCAGCGGCGTCGAATGGTCGTGGCAGTGGCTGATGATCGGATCGACGCCGATGTAGTCCACGTCGAAATAATGGCGGACCCACTCTTCCGGGTAGGTGCCCATCCGGACTTGATTGGGCGCGTCGGTGACCAGGGGCAAATCGACGGCGTAGAACCAGTAATCGATGCCGAGACGCTTGACGACGCGGTCGATCGCGTCTGACAGCGCCTCCTGCGTCGGGCATTCGCAGAGCGAATGCAGCGTTTTCAGATCGAGCGGCGTCCTGGCTCTCATTCGATGTTCCGTGGCTTCCCCAATGCCTGTCCGAACCGATCCCCCCGCCGCGGGCGCGTCGCGCGCCGTCGGATGTGGTGCGAGTGCGGATCGGCTTAAAATACCAGGATCGCGTCGTTCCGCACGGGCGCGGTCGCGACGAGGTCATGGCGTGTCGTGGCGCCCGACGCCCCAAACGCCGGGTAGTTCGATCGGCCGGTCCGGGCGCAGATTACAACAAAATCTGTTGGCGTAGGCGGAAGCGTGTCTTTCATTCCGAAATAAGCGAGGGTTCGATGAAGCTGGGTTCTTTGAAAGAGGGCGGTCGCGACGGGACGCTGGTGGTGGTGTCGCGCGATTTGACCCGCGCGGTGCGCGCCGACGGCATCGCGCCGACGCTGCAGCGCGCGTTGGAAGATTGGTCCAACGCCGCGCCGCGCCTGAATGCGCTGTCGGATTCGCTGAATGCGGGCGAAGCCGCGGGCGCGTTCGATGTGGACATGCATCTGTTGGCCGCGCCGTTGCCGCGCGCCTACGAATTCGTGGATGGTAGCGCGTATTTGCCGCACGTCGAGCGCGTCCGCCGCGCGCGCGGCGCGGAGGTACCGAAGAGCTTCTACACCGATCCGTTGATGTACCAAGCGGTCAGCGCCGGGTTCTACGGCCCGCGCGATCCGGTGCGCGTGCCGAGCGAGACGTACGGCATCGATTTGGAAGCCGAAGTGGTGGTGGTGACCGACGATGTGCCGATGGCCGTCTCGCCCGAAGAGGCCGCATCGCGCATTCAATTGATTGGTTTGGTCAATGATGTTTCGCTTCGCAATTTGATTCCTGATGAATTGGCCAAGGGATTCGGCTTCCTGCAGTCCAAACCGCGCTCGGCGTTGTCGCCGGTCTTCGTCACCCCCGACGAGTTGGGCGACGCGTGGCGGGAGAGCAAAGTCCACCTGCCGCTGCTGACGCACATCAACGGCGTATGGTTCGGCGCGCCGGAGGCGGGCGTCGATATGCAGTTCGATTTCGCCCAGTTGGTCGCTCACGCGGCGAAGACCCGGCCGCTGTCGGCCGGCACCATCGTCGGTTCGGGCACGGTGGCGAATGAGGACACGTCGCTGGGCGCGTCCTGCTTCGCCGAACGGCGCACGGTCGAAACCTTGGAGACCGGCGCCCCGATCACGCCGTTCATGAAGTACGGCGACGTGGTGCGGATCGAGATGCGCAGCCGCGCCGGCGAGGACATCTTCGGCGCGATCGAGCAGCGGATCGAGCCGGCGGCTTGACCGCGCTCTTGTCGACGTCGACCCTCGGGCGCACTATCCGGATTCGACGCCGCGCACCCGGGGAGGCGATATGACCGAACGACTCAAGCTGTACGGCTACTGGCGTTCCAGCGCCGCCTACCGGGTGCGCATCGCGCTCAATTTGAAGGGGTTGGAGTACGAATACGCGCCGGTCGATCTGATCCGCGACGGCGGCGATCAGCTTCGCCCCGGCTACGAATCGACCCACCCGCAGCGGTTGATTCCGGTCCTGCAGCACGGCCATCGCATGATTCGCCAGTCGCTGGCGATCATCGAGTACATCGACGAGATTTGGTCGGATCCGCCGCTGCTGCCGATCGAGCCGCGCGACCGTGCGCATACGCGCGCGCTGGCGCAATTGATCGCCTGCGACATCCATCCGCTGAACAACCTGCGGGTGATGCGCTACCTCGAGCGCGAATTCGACGCTGCGCAACCGGCGCGCGACGCCTGGATGCGGCATTGGATGTCGGACGGGTTTCGCGCCTTCGAGACGATGCTGGTGGAAGACCTCGCCCGCGGCACGTTCTGCGAGGGCGATGCGCCCGGCTTAGCGGATTGCTGTTTGATCCCGCAGGTCTACAACGCGCGTCGGTTCGGCGTCGATCTCGACCCGTACCCGACGATCCGCCGAATCGAAGCCGAGTGCTTGGCGTTGCCGGCGTTCGACGCCGCGCGCCCCGAGAATCAACCCGACGCGCCGAGCGCGTAACGCGGCTCGACTTCGTCTAAACCGAACGCCCCGGTCGAAGCCGGGGCGTTGCGGACGTGCGGTGGTTTTTGGGTCGCGCGCGGGTCAGTGCTGGAACGCGCCGCCGCCCGCTTCGCCGCTCTCGAACGCGACCGCGTATGGGTCGTGCTCCGCGCCCGCGCCCTCAGACAGTCGGAACTTCAGCGCCAAGCCGTCGCGCGAGTCGGCGGCGCGCAGCGCTTGCTCCATATCGATCTTGCCTTCCTTGCACAGCCGGAACAGGCACTGGTCGAACGACTCCATGCCTTCTTCGAGCGATTCTTCCATCGCCTGTTTCATTTCGTGCACCTGACCGCGACGCAGCAGGTCGCGGATCATCGGCGTGTTGATCAGCACTTCCGCCGCCGGCAGGCGACGGCCGTCGGTGCCGACCACCAAGCGTTGGCTGACCACCGCCTTGAGATTCAGCGCCAGATTCATCAACACGTTCTTGTGCGCGCTCTCGGGGAAGAAATTGAGAATGCGTTCGATCGTCTGGTCGGCGTTGTTGGAGTGCAGCGTCGCCAAGCACAGATGGCCGGTTTCGGCGAAGGCGATCGCCGCTTCCATCGTGGTGGCGTCGAGAATTTCGCCGATCAGGATCACGTCCGGCGCTTCGCGCATCGCGTTCTTCAGCGCGTTGTGGAACGCGTGGGTGTCGAGACCGACCTCGCGCTGATTCACGATCGATTTCTTGTGCCGATGCAGATATTCGATCGGGTCTTCGATCGTCAGAATATGGCCCGCGGCGATGGTGTTGCGGTAGTCGATCATCGACGCCAGCGTGGTGGATTTGCCCGAACCGGTCGAGCCCACGATCAGCACTAAGCCGCGCGGCGCCATGATGATCTGCTTGAGCGCCTGCGGCAGTTGCAGTTCTTCGATGCTGGGGATCACGCTGCGGATCGCGCGGATCACCATGCCCACTTCGCCGCGCTGCTTGAACACGTTCACGCGGAAGCGACCGGCGTCCGCCAGCGACAGCGCCATGTTCAGCTCCAGGTCGCGCTCGAATTCCGGCACCTGGCCTTCGTCCATCAGCGAGTAGGCGATTTTTTTGACCATGCCCGGCGGCAACCCGGTGTTGCCGAGCGGGTAGAGCTTGCCTTCGACCTTGATATGCACCGGCGCGCCGGTGGTCAGGAACATATCGGAGGCGTTTTTATCCGTCATCAGCTTCAGGAAATAGCCGATGTCCATCGCTGAATCTCCCCGTCGTGCGCCGTTGCAACGGCTGCGAATGGTGTGACAATGCCCGCGTGCCGACGAACGACGCCACACGCCCCATGACCGCAAGCTTCGCACAATTCGCATTCCCGCCGCAGCAACCGACATCGCGGACCGCCGCGCCCGTCGCGTTATCGCGTGTGATCGGGCTCACGTTTCTGTTCGCGACGCTCGCGCTCGCCGCCGCGTCGCCGCGCGCGGCGGAGAAACCGCTGCCGCCGAATCCGGAGATCGCCGCCGCCGAAGCCGCCTTGGCGCGCGCCGAAAGCGCGGATGCGCAGCAATACGCCGCGGACGTGCTGCTGCGCGCGCGCAGCGCCCTGGGCCAAGCGCAGGCGAAATGGGCCGAACGACGCAAACCGGATGCGGTCGCGCTGGCGCAATTGGCCGCGGCAGAAGCCGATTACGCCTATGCCCGCAGCCGCGAAGCCGCGGTGCAGTCGGATTTGCGGCTGCGGCGCGCGGAAATCCGCGAATTGCGCATGAAACTCGACATGGAACCGGATGCGGGGGTGCGGCCATGAGCGGCACGAGCTCGCGGCAATCCCCCCCGACGCGCCCGCGATGGCGCGCTGGCCTGTTGGCGCTGGCGCTGGCGTGCGCGCCCGTGGCGGCGACCTTCGCCGCGGAAGCCGACCCGGATGCCGCGCCGCTGCAGGCGCGGTTGCGCAATCTCGACCTGGACCCGCAGCGCAACACGCTGGCCGCGTACGAACGCCTGCAGGCTCGGCAAGCGGTGGAAGCGTTGGCCGCCGCCAAACGCAAGCAACGGCCGCAGGCGCTGCAGGTCGCCCGTCTGCGGGTCGAAACCGCCGAAGTCGCCGTTCGCGGCGAATTGGCCCGCACCGAACTGCAGCGTCTGGAGCTGGAGCGCGGCGAACTGCTGGTCGAAGCCAGCCGGCGCGATGCCGAGCGCGCCCGCGCCGAGGCCGAGCGGCTGCGGATCGAGGCCCAGATTCAAGCCGAGGAGGCCGCTCGGCTGCGCGAGGCGATCGCCCAGGAAGCGCAGGCCCGCGAAGACGCCGAGGGCATCCTCGACACGGTGGCCGGAGCGGAAGCCGAAAAGCTGCGCGCCGCCCGCGAATTGGAAGCGGAGTTGGCGCGCAAGGAAGCCGAATTGGCGGCCGGCGGGCCGGTCTCGCCCCCGAAACCCAAGCCCGTGGCCGGCAAGCCGAAACCTAAACCGAAGCCCAAGCCGACGCGCTGAAGGCCCAGGGCGGCGGCGGTCGATCGCAGGGGGCGACGGCGCTGCTTTGGGCGGTTCATGGCGCTCGCGGCGCGCAACGCTTCCTGCATGCGGTCGAAAAGCCCGTCGCTTCTTTATAAATAAAATCAATCGGTTGTCGGCGATCGATGCCGTTCGATCGCGGCCGGCCCCGTCGGCAACGTCGATCCGCATCAAGCGTGAACGCACCGATCGTCGCGCGCGTCGCGTTCCCTCTTGCCGGGCGCGCGCGACAGGAGTAGGGTCGATCTGCAGGCGGTTCGCCGCCGCGTCGAAGAGCCCCCGATGACGCATTCTCAAGAAGCTTCCCCGGAGATCGCCGCCGCAAGCGAAGTGCGTGCGGGCGCTCCCGAACGGAGCGTCCGCAAGGCGGTGTCCGCCGCCGGCTCGTTCGATGTCGCGAACCCGAATGTCCATACGCCCCGTGCCGTTCCCGGCCGGGGCGTTCGCGTTTTGGGCCGACCGCTCGCCTCGCGCGGGTCGGTCGCGCCCATCCCACCGTCCCGGTCGTCCCGCCGGGACTTCACGCTCAGCAGTCAGGAGGTTCCTCATGTTTGAAGGGCAATCCCAGGCCGAAGTCGACGCCTTGATCAAGAACAATGCCGAATTCAGGCAGCTCTACCACCGCCACAAGGAACTCGACAAGCAGGTGCTGGACGCCGAACTCGGCGTGTTGCCGATCGACGACAACCGTTTGATGCAGATGAAACGCGAAAAATTGGCGGCGAAAGACCGTCTGACCCAGATGTTCGACAGCTTGCACCACTGACCTTCCCCACACGCGGCCCACCGACAGCGGGCCAGACCGATCAAGCGCTGCGGACGGAGCGAGCGATCGCCCGCTCCGCAGCGCCGGCGCACCGCCCCAAGCGCTGCGCTCCCGAATTCCTCGGCCGCTGCCCGCGCGCTCGACGCGCCCCTCGCCCCGAATGCGATAATCCGGCCTTTCCACAGCGCCCGGGACCGGCATGTCGACTGCACGCGCGAATCCTTCCGAGACTTCCCCCGCGACGGCCCGATCCGAGATCCGCGATTCCGTTCTCGATCTGATCGCCGACACCCCGGTCATTCGCGCGCAGCGCCTGGACGCCGGCGTCTGCACGCTGTTTCTGAAACTCGAAAGCCAGAATCCGGGCGGTTCCATCAAGGACCGTATCGGCCTGCGCATGATCGAAGCGGCCGAGCAGCGGGGCGATATCAAGCCCGGCGACACGCTTGTGGAGGGCACCGCCGGCAATACCGGCATCGGGTTGGCCCTGGTCGCGCAGCAGAAAGGCTACAAGCTCATCCTCGTCGTGCCCGACAAGATGAGCCGCGAGAAGATCTTCAACCTCAAAGCCATGGGCGCGGAGGTGGTGCTGACCCGTTCCGACGTGGCCAAGGGCCATCCCGATTACTACCAGGACATGGCCAAGCGCATCGCCGACGAAACGCCCGGCGCCTACTTCATCAATCAGTTCGGCAACCCCGACAACCCGGCCGCGCACGAATTCGGCACCGGCCCGGAAATCCTGCGGCAAATGGCCGAAGTCGGCGGTTTGGACGCCATCGTGTTCGGTTGCGGCAGCTCCGGCACCATGACCGGCCTGTCGCGCTGTTTCGCCGCGCATTCGCCGAAGACCGAGCTGATTTTGGCCGATCCGGTGGGCTCGATCCTCACCGAATACATCAACGAAGGTACGCTCAGCGAGAAATCCGGCAGTTGGATGGTGGAGGGCATCGGCGAGGATTTCCTGCCGCCGATCTCCGATTTCACGCGCGTGAAAAAAGCCTACGCCATCAGCGACAAAGAGAGTTTCCTGGCCGCGCGCGAACTGCTGCGCAGCGAAGGCGTGCTCGGCGGTTCTTCCAGCGGCACGTTGCTGGCGGCCGCGCTGAAATACTGCCGCGAGCAGACGACGCCGAAGAACGTGTTGGTGTTCGTTTGCGACACCGGCAATAAGTATCTGTCGAAGCAATACAACGACTATTGGATGCTCGACAACGGCTTCATCCAGCGCGAAACCTTCGGCGATTTGCGCGATTTGATCCTGCGCCCCTACACCCAGCGCGACACCGTGGTGGTCGGCCCGAACGATCTGCTGGTCACCGCCTACCAGCGCATGAAGCTGTACGAGATTTCGCAATTGCCGGTGATGGACGGCGAGCGCATCGTCGGCATCCTCGACGAAAGCGATGCGCTGCTGCACGTCTACGGCGACGAAGCCAAGTTCCGCGACCCGGTGTCCACCGCGATGGTCAGCAAGCTCGACATCCTGGACGTGCGCAGCCCGGTGGAGGCGCTGCTGCCGGTGTTCGATCGCGGCCACGTCGCCATCGTGATGGACGGCGACCGCTTCCTGGGTCTGATCACCCGAATCGATTTGCTGAACTGGCTGCGCCGCCGCGTTCAGTAAGCGCGGCCAACCCCGGGCGCACCCGGGCGCTCGGCGCGGCGCGGATGCTAAAATTCGCGCCCATTCAGGTCGAATTCCCCCGATGCGCCAGTCCGACAGCACCGACTCCGCCGACGCGTCCCGCGCTTGGGGGCTCGGCACCCAGGCCATCCACGCCGGCCAAAGCCCCGACCCCAGCACCGGGGCGGTGATGACGCCGATCTACGCCACCTCGACCTACGCCCAGAGCAGTCCGGGCGTGCATCAAGGATTCGAGTACTCGCGGACCCACAACCCCACGCGTTTCGCCTACGAGCGCTGCGTGGCCGGTTTGGAAGGCGGCAGCCGCGGCTTCGCGTTCGCGTCGGGCCTGGCCGCCACCTCGACGATTCTGGAACTGCTCGACAGCGGCAGCCATGTGATCTGCATGGACGACGTCTACGGCGGCACGTTCCGACTGTTCGAGCGCGTGCGCCGCCGCAGCGCCGGTTTGGATTTCAGCTTCGTCGACCTGACCGACCCGGCCGCGTTCGAGGCCGCGATCCGCCCGAACACGCGGATGGTGTGGGTGGAAACGCCGACCAATCCGATGCTGAAGATCGTCGATCTGCGCGCGGTGAGCGCGATCGCGAAGAAGCACGGCCTGTTGATGGTCGCCGATAACACGTTCGCTTCGCCGATCCTGCAGCGCCCGCTCGAACACGGCGCCGATATCGTGATGCACTCGGCCACCAAATATCTCAACGGCCATTCCGACATGGTCGGCGGCATGGCGGTGGTCGGCGACAACGCCGAATTGGCCGAAAAACTCGCGTTCCTGCAGAACTCCGTCGGCGCGGTGCAGGGCCCGTTCGACAGCTTCCTCGCGCTGCGCGGCTTGAAGACGCTGCATTTGCGCATGAAGGCGCACTGCGAGAACGCGCAGGCGTTGGCCGAATGGCTGCGCGCGCATCCGTCGATCGAGCAGGTGATCTACCCCGGGCTCGACGACCATCCGCAGCGCGCGTTGGCCGCGCGGCAGATGGACGGCTTCGGCGGCATCGTGTCGATCCGCGTCAAAGGCGGTTTCGAAGGCGCTAAGCGTTTTTGCGAACGCACCGCATTGTTCACGCTCGCCGAATCGCTGGGCGGCGTGGAAAGTCTCGTGAATCACCCGGCGGTGATGACGCACGCCTCGGTGCCGGTCGAACGTCGCGCCGCGCTCGGCATCCACGACGATCTCGTGCGCTTGAGCGTGGGCGTGGAGACGTTGGAGGATTTGCGGCATGACCTCGCCGATGCGCTCTGAGGTTTCGCCCGGCGCATCCCGTTCGGTATCGATGTCGCGGCGCATTTTCAGGCCGTTCCTCGACATCGCTTCGCATCGGTCGTTGATCGCGGAATTGACCAAACGCGAGGTCTTGGGGCGTTATCGCGGCGCCAGCTTCGGGCTGCTGTGGTCGTTGATCAGCCCGTTCCTGCTGCTGTGCGTCTACGCGTTCGCGTTCGGCACCGTGATGGGCGGCAAATGGCCGGACGTCGAAGCCGGCCGCACTTCGTTCGCGATCGTGCTGTTCTCCGGGCTCATCGTTCACGGCTTTTTCGCCGAGTGCTTCAACCGCGCTCCCGCATTGGTGCTGGGCAACCCTAATTTCGTCAAGCGGGTGATCTTCCCGCTGCAGATCCTGCCGTGGCCGATGATTTTGGCGGCGCTGTTCCACACCGCGATGAACACGGTCGTGTTCTTGGTATTGCGCCTGGCGATGGACGGCGAATTCGTGTGGACCGTCGTTCTCTTGCCGCTGGTGATGTTGCCGCTGGTGGTGCTGACCGCCGGAGTGTCGTGGTTTCTGGCGTCGATGGGCGTTTACTTTCGCGACATCGCGCAAGTCACCGGCGTGATGTCGATGGCGCTGCTGTTCCTATCGTCGGCGATGATGCCGCTGGACGCGGTGCCCGAATCGTATCGCTGGGTGTTCCAGTGGAATCCGCTGACGTTCATCATCGATCAGGCGCGCGCCGTGATGTTGTGGCAGCGCATGCCGGATTGGGCCGGCTTGGGCGTCTATCTCGGGATCGCGACGGTGGTGGCGTACGCCGGGCGCGCGTGGTTCGCGGTGACCCGGAGAGGGTTCGCCGATGTCCTCTGATCGCGCCGTTTCCAACGCTGCGTTCGAGGGCGGCCGATCCGATATCGCGATCGAGGCGCGCGGTCTGTCGAAAGCGTTTCCGATCTACGCCAAGCCGCATCATCGTTTGATGCAAATGCTCGCGCCCGGCGATAAGCGCCGTTGGTATCGCGAATTCCACGCGCTCAAGAACGTCGATTTCTCGGTGCGTCGAGGCGAAACCGTGGGCATCGTCGGTCGCAACGGTTCCGGCAAATCCACGCTGCTGCAGATCGTGTGCGGCATTCTCGACCCGACCGGCGGCCGGATCGAAGTGTCCGGCCGGATCGCGGCGCTGCTCGAACTGGGCGCGGGTTTCAACCCGGAGTTCACCGGT
Organism: Lysobacter sp.; assembly: GCA_008015835.1. Classification (GTDB taxonomy): domain Bacteria; phylum Pseudomonadota; class Gammaproteobacteria; order Xanthomonadales; family Xanthomonadaceae; genus Lysobacter_I. The sequence goes on along the minus strand of SSGH01000007.1, from coordinate 176,394 downwards.
CGCGAGAACGTGTATCTCAACGCGACGGTGCTCGGGCTGACGCGCGACCAGATCGAAGACAAGTTCGACGAGATCGTCGATTTCGCCGATATCGGCGAATTCATCGACCAACCGGTCAAGACCTACTCCAGCGGGATGTACGTACGCTTGGCCTTCGCGGTCGCGATCAACGTGATGCCCGAAATCCTGATCGTCGACGAGGCCCTGTCGGTCGGCGACGAAGGCTTTCAGCGCAAGTGCTTCGCGAAGATCGACGAAATCCGCGACGCGGGAGCGACCGTCTTGTTCGTCTCGCATTCGGCCGGAACCGTGATCGAGCTGTGCGATCGCGCGATCTTGATCGATCACGGCGAGTTGATCCGCATCGGCGCGCCGAAAGAAGTGGTCGCCGATTATCAACGATTGATCTACGCGCCGGCCGATAAAGCGAGGGGGTTGCGCGAACGCATTCGCGCCGAATATCACGGCGCTGCGGACATCGATGCGACGCCGACGCCCCGAACCGCCGCCGACGGCGGTGTCGAGCGCCCCCAAGACGCGGAGGCGTTCGCGGATTTTTGGGACGAGCACTTGCTGCCGAAAAGCACCGTGCGCTACGAATCCTTCGGCGCCAGCATCGAAGACCCGCATATCGAAACTCCGGAGGGTCGACGCGTCAACGTGATCTGTCACGGGCGCGAATACGAGTACGTCTATACCGCGCGGTTTTCGCGCGCGCACGCCGGCGTGCGTTTTGGGATGATGATCAAAACCGTCGTCGGCGTGGAAATCGCCGGCGCCGCGACGTCGACCGAGCAAGCCGGCGGAGGCGTCGTCGACGCGGGCGACGAGGTGCGGGTGCGCTTCCGCTTCCGCTGCGCGCTCAACGCCGGTACGTACTTTCTCAACGCGGGCATCGTCGCCGCCTCGCCCGAGGGCGAGCGCTATATCGAGCGGCATGTCGATGCGGCGATGTTTCGCGTGATGCCCGTCTCGGGCTCGCTTTCGACCGCGTTGGTGGACTTGGATTTTTCGCCGCAACTGTCGCGGACGATGCGATGACCGTCGCCGCGTCCACCGCCGTTTTGGTCGCGGGCATGCACCGCAGCGGTACGTCCGCGACCACGGGCGCGCTCGCGCATTTCGGCGTGGCGTTGGGCGACAAATTGCTCGAGCCGGCGGACGACAATCCCAAAGGTTATTGGGAAAACGAACGTGCGGTCTCGATCCACGAAACGCTGCTTCACGCATTGGGCCGTCATTGGGCCGACGTTCGCGCGCTGCCGAGCGGATGGCGCGGCAGCGATCCCGCGCGTCGCGCGGCCGACGCCATTCGCGCGCTGATCGACGAACAGTTCGCGGATGCGACGCTGTGGGCGATCAAAGATCCGCGGATCTGTCGTGTCCTGCCGCTATGGCTGGACGTTCTGAACGAGCGCGGCGTGCGGCCGACGGTGCTGATCGTCGCGCGCAGACCGAGCGAAGTCGCCGCGTCGATCGCCGCTCGCAACGGTTGGTCGCCCGCGCTCGGCCGCCTGCTGTGGCTGCGCCACATGCTCGACGCGACGACGGCGTCCGCAGGCGTCGAGCGCACCGCGATCACCTACGAACGGTTGCTGGCCGATCCGCGCGCGGCGATCGGCACGGCGCTGCGGCGGCTCGCGATCGCGATCGATGCGCCCGCGGACGAAAGCGGCCTCGGCGAATTCGTCGATCGATCGATCCGGCACTTCGATCATGCGTCGATGGCGACGCCGGAACGCGATCGTTTGGCGGCGATGGCGAACGACGCTTACGACGCGTTTTCCGTCATCGCGGCGGGCGCGGACGATTGGAGCGGTTTGCGGCCCGTCGACGAGCGCTTCGACGCATGGAACGCCGAATGGGGCGAATACGCGGACGCCTTGGCCGAAACGGCGACGATGTGCGAATCGCGTCTGCGCGAAACGCACGAGAAAGTCCACGCATTGCGCAGCGCGCTCGGCGCGCAGATCGCGTGGTCCGAAGACGCGGTCAAGACCCACAGCGATGTCCTGATCGAACGCGACGATCTGGCGGCGAGACTGAAAATCCAAGAGGCGCATGCGAATGCGCTGGACGCCATCGCCGCGGAACGCGAGCAGACGATCGCGGAAACGATCGCGCAGGCGTCGCAGCGCGCCGAGGCGATGCAAGCACGATTCGACAGCGAGGCCGAAGCGCGGCGCCAACTCGAGATGGAAGTCTCGCGGCTACGCGACGCGCAGCGATCGTCCGAGCTCGATGCGGAGCGTCTGCGCGCAGCACACCGATCGTCCGAGATCGAAGCGGAGCGTCTGCGCGAAGCGAAAGCGCGCGCCGAACGCGAGATCGAGGCGTTGGAAGACGCCAAACGACACCTGGAGGCGGCGCTGGCCGAGGAGCGCGATCGATCTGCGGCCGATCGCGAAACCCAATCTCGACGCATCGAGGTCCTCGAAGCGTCCATCCGCGAATTGACCTCGACGCTATCGTGGCGGATCACGCGTCCGCTGCGCGCGATACGGCGTTTTCTTCCGCGGGCCGCCGAGCGCGGCCGTGGCGACGCATGATGCTCGCTCCCATGCTCCACTTTTCCCCGGCGACGACGATCGCCCTCATGAGCCAACGACATCCGACATGATTTTCTATACTTCGATTTGTTCGAACTATCTGCCCAAAGCGATGGCGCTGGCGGAGTCCACGAAAGCCCACTGCCCGGGCAGCACGTTCGTGCTGTGCCTGGTCGAGCGCGAAATCCCCGACGTCGCGCGCGAATTCCCGCATTTCGACGAGATCGTGCTGGCCAAGGACGCGGGCTGGGACAATTTCGACGCCTTCATCTTCCGGCACTCCATCGTCGAAGCCTCCACCGCGGTGAAGCCGCGTTTCATGATCCATCTGATGGAGCGCTACCCGGGCCGCGATAAGTTCGTGTATCTCGATCCGGACGTATTGGTCTACGGACCGTTCGTCGAATTGGATGCCGCGCTGGACGCCGACAGCATCGTGCTGTGCCCGCATCTGCTGCGCCCGGGCAATATCGACATGGAAATCAGCTCGCTCGCGCACGGCACCTACAACCTCGGGTTTCTCGCTGTGCGCCGTTCGGACAACGCCGCGCGCTTCCTGCAGTGGTGGGCGGAGCGGTTGTTCCTGTTCTGCTACGACGACAAGGCGCGCGGCATCTTCACCGATCAGAAGTGGATCGACCTGGCGCCCTGTTTCTTCGACGTGCGCATCCTCAAACATCACGGTTACGACTTCGCGACCTGGTCCTTGCTCGGCAGCGATATGCGCGAAGCGCCCACGGGCGGCTACGTCGTGAACGGCGATCCGCTGCGCTTCATCCATTTTTCCGGCCTGGATTCGGGCACGATCGATAAGGCGATGGGCTGGTGGCTCACCGACGAAAATCGCGGATGCTTCGAAGGGCTGTATCGAGGCTATCTCGAGACTTTGGAGCGACACGGTCAGCAGCGCCTCGGCAAGTTGTCGTGGACCTACGGCGCCTATCGCGACGGCGGCGCCATCGGCAAACAAGCCCGGATCGCCTACCGCGACCGCGCGCTGTGGGAGGCGATCCCGGATCCATTCGGCGCGAGCGACGCGCAGATCGCGCCGGCGACGGACGCGCCCGTCGAGACCGCTGCCGCGTCGGCCGCACAAGCGCCAGGCAGAACGGTGTTCGCTCGGTTCGTCGATTCGGTCGGCCGCGACGGTCTGTGGGCGACCTTCGCCAAGGCGTACAAGAAACTCGCCGCGTGAAGACTTCGGACGTACGCATGCCATGAGCCGAGTCTCGATCGTCATCCCGTGTTACAACGCGGGCCGCTTCTTAGCCGAAGCGGTCGAATCGGCGCTCGCCCAAACCCACGGCGATCTCGAAATCGTGATCGTCGACGACGGGTCCACCGATGCCGAGACCACGCGACTGCTGGACGCCGCCGATTGGCCGCGGACCCGCGTACTGAGACAAGCCAACGCGGGGCCGGCCGCGGCTCGAAACGCGGCCATCGCCGCCGCCACCGGCGAGTGCATTCTGCCCTTGGACGCGGACGACAAGATCGAGCCGAGCTACGTCGAAAAAGCGCTCGCCGTGCTCGAAGCGCGGCCCGACGTCGGCATCGTGTACTGCAAGGCCGCGAAATTCGGTGCGGAATCCGGGCCGTGGCAATTGCCGCCGTACACCCCCGACGAGTTGGTGATCGACAACGTCATCTTCATCACCAGCCTGTTCCGCAAACGCGATTGGGAGCGCGCCGGGGGCTTCAACGAAGGCCTCCGTCACGGCGTGGAGGATTACGATTTCTGGGTTCGGCTGCTGTCGCTGGGCTTGGATGTCGTGCAACTCGACGAGACGCTGTTCCATTACCGCGTGCAGGCGGTGTCGCGCACCACCACGTTCAACAGCCAGCGCGAGCGGATGGTGGAGACGTACGCCGAAATCTTCCGGACCAACGTCGGTTTCTATGCGAAGAACGCCGAGGTGCTGTTCCGTCACCGGTTCGGTCTCTACGACGAGTTGGCGCTTTGGCGGGCCAAGTACGGCGCGCTCGACGCGTTGCTGACGCGGAACCCCTGGCTCAAGCGCATCGCGAGGTTCGCATGGAAATTGATGCCTTAGCGAATCGCCATGCGCGTTGTTCCATCGATATGGCGACGAGCGGTGAAGCGCCGATAACATGAATCGCCCGTGAAACGACCACATTCGACTCATCGAACGCCAGTGCTCCAGTCGGCCGTTCGTGCGCTCCGATTTTTCCCATGAGCAGGGTCGAGCAACCTCATATTCCAAAGGAAATCGCCGAGATGAAGAATGCCGTGACGCGAACGACAATATTGTTTCCATTAGCGGTGTCGATGCTGTTGATTGCTGGATGCAGGGAGCAGAATCGCGTTGAACAGACCGATCAAGCGGGCGGCGCGCCCAAGCAGACGGCTTCCGAAGCGGAATCTACCGTTCAACCGAAGATTGCGGAACCGGCGCAATTCGTCGTCGACGAGGCGGGTGTCGGCCCATTGGCCGCGGAGTCTCTCGCTAAAGCGGAGTGGACTCGCAAAGCATGCAGCTTGGACGATGTCAGCGGCCTCAAGGACGCTATCGTCGCCAAGAAAGGCGAGGCCTCCATATGGAGCGGCTACGTGATCGATCCTGTCGACGCGCCGGCTGGAGATTTTTCGATCGTTCTCAAAGGCGCGACGGCGATCGCCATCCCCGCGAAGACCGGAGCGTATCGTCCCGATGTGGCCGAATACTTCGGTCGTCCCGCGTTGGAGACGGCCGGATTTCGCGTGTCCACGACGATGCAATCGGTGCCTACCGGGGCGTATTCCGTGATTTTCGTCTTGACCCGCGATGGTCGCGATTATTTCTGCGAATCCGGCAAAGAAATCATCGTTCAGTAATCCTTCGGTTCGCGGATCAGGTGTGCGCATCGCATGCGCCGTGCGCTCTGGTTTCCTGGGCGATTTCGCGACCGGTTCCACCCTCAGAGTAAGACGATATGGCCATCAAACATCGGTACGCGATCATGCTGCTATTGGGAGCATTGTCGATCGTGCTCGCGGCGATTCACTCGCCCGGACAAATGTCCGTCGACAGCGGTATGGCTCTTTATGAGGGGGCGACAGGGCAGGCGGTCGGTTGGGGGCCTACGTTCTTCGCGTCGATTATCGCCTGGCTGGGGGGCGGGAGCATTGGCGCCGCCCTGTTCGTCGCGCTCAATAGCGCGGCCACATACGGCGTCTTCGCGAAGTTGATCGCCGGTTATGACGGCACGGAACGGCGCGCGCCTTTGAGGCTTTATGCGGCCGCGCTGATCGCCTTGAATCCGGTGTTCATGTTCTACGTCGGGATACTCTGGAAAGACGTCATGCTGGCGACGCTCGCCATGGTTGCGTCGATGTCGATCCTCGACGCCGCCAATCGTCGTGATCCGCCGCGAATATCGGCTGCCTGGATTCCGGTGCTATGCCTGTCGGCGATTCCGCTATTGCGGCAGCAGGGTGTTCTGATCGCGTTTCCGCTGACGATTTCTCTCGCATGGGTCTACGCGCGCGCGCGCACGCGTACCGTTTCGCGTATCGGGGTCATGGCCGGTTTTCTATCGATGACGCTCGCCGGGACATTCGCCTTCGACGCGCTGTCCAAAAGCACGATAGCGCCTCTGCCCGCAAGTCCGCTATCGGTCGGATTCAATACCGTCCGTTCGTACGATGTGGTCGGCATGGTCGCGTTCGCTGAAAAGAACGACGATTCGAAATGGACCGGCGCTGACGGCGAGACAATCCAGCGCATCCGGGCGCTTTACAGCGCGGAGCGCATCGATACGCTCTGGCACGACGATAAGGTGCGAGGATATTTCAATGCGATGCCGCCGGAGCGTTTGTCGGCAGTTTGGCTCGGCGGCATCAAGCACGACCCGGTCGCGTATTTGAGCCACCGGGCGGCGGCGTTGCGTTACCTTTTCGGCATGGACAGCATGAAAGGCTGCGTCTCGGCTTATTGGGGCGTGGCGGCGCCCTCGGAATACCTCGCTCGGGTCGGATTGCGCGAAGAAATGGATCCGCGAGACAGGCTGATCGGACGTTGGGCCGAGAGTTCGCGCGAAACGATATTCTTCCGCCATTGGCTGTATGCGGTCATGCTGGCTCTCTCCATCGTGGCGGTCTACCGCAGAAGAAGGTCGCCGGACGCTATCGCGCTTTGGTCGATTGCCGCCGCCGCCGTCCTGTATGCCGGTTCTTATTTGCCGACGACGATCGCTTGCGACTTCCGCTATTTGTATTCGATGATGGCGCTCGCCAGCTTTTTGAGCGCATACCTTCTATTGAATCCTCGAAAGACGACCCAGCCGTGAACGCCATACGGTGGGCTGCAGGAGCGCAACGATGATATCCGCGGATGGCCAAGAGCCCGTCAAAATCGCTGTCGTGATACCTTGCTACAAGGTCGTGAAGCACGTCATGGGCGTGATCGAGGCCGTACCCGCGTACGTATGGCGCATTTACGCCGTGGACGACGGTTGTCCGGAGAAAAGCGGGGACGTCATCGAACGGGAAAACAAAGACGATCGCGTGATCGTCGTCCGCAACGAGCGGAATCAAGGCGTCGGCGGGGCAGTCATGAATGGCTATCGGCGCGCGATCGAAGACGGCGCCGATGTCATCGTCAAGATCGATGGGGACGGGCAAATGGACCCGGCTTTGGTTGACAGGTTCGTTCTGCCGATACGGGCGGGTTACGCCGACTATACGAAAGGAAATCGTTTTTACGACCTTCGATACATCCGAAGAATGCCCGCGATGCGGTTGATCGGCAACGCGGCTCTTTCGTTCATGGCCAAGGTGTCGACGGGCTATTGGGATCTGTTCGATCCGACGAACGGCTATACGGCGATACACGCTCGTGTCGCTGCGGCGCTACCGCTCGATAAGATAAGTTCGCGTTATTTTTTCGAAACCGACATGCTTTTTCGCCTCGGGACGTATCGCGCTGTCGTGGTCGATGTCCCTATGGATTCGCTCTATGCGGACGAAAAAAGCAATTTGAAGATCGGTAAAGCGTTCGGTGAATTCCTGTTCAAGCATTCGCGTAATTTCGCCAAGCGTATTTTCTACAATTATTTCTTGCGCGATTTGTCGGCCGCTTCGATCGAACTGGCTGTCGGCGTTTCGATGTTGATTTTCGGCGCGACCTATGGCGCGTACCACTGGTGGGCTTCTCATGTGGCCCAAGCCGCGACGGCAACGGGGGTTATCATGCTGGCGGCCATGCCGATCATTCTCGGTTTGCAACTCGTATTGGCTTTCGTCGCTTACGATGTCGCTTCGTTGCCCAGACGCCCCATCGCCGATCGTCTGGGCCCTGCGCGAGGCGTACTGGCGCGCCACGAGAATGTCTGAGTCTCGATTGGTTCGCCAAGGGCTCGGTTATGCCGGAGTCGGCGTGCTCCAACTGATGCTCGATACGGGGGTTTATATCGCGTTGACCTCGATGGGCATGCTAAGCGTACCCGCCAACGTTTGCAGCCGGGTGGCGGGCGCGCTGCTCGGCTTTTGGTTGAACGGAGCCATCACGTTTCGGGATGTCGCTGGCGAAGGGCTGAAATGGCGTCATCTCGGCCGTTTTTTCGTTTCTTGGAGCGTCATGCTGGCGCTGAGCACTCTTGCGGTGGGTCTTGTCAACGAGAACGCGGGACTCCGGCTATCCTGGTTCATGAAGCCTGTGATCGACGCTTTTTTGGCCGGGGTCGGATTTGTGGTTTCGCGATATTGGATATACAAGTGACGTTTCAGATGGTCTTGCGGTGAGCCGCGCGCAGTCGGAGTATGGCCGTGATATTCGAACGCTGTCGTCAAGATGCCGACGCTCTTCGCGAGTATGTGGGCTTGTTTGCCGAATGTTTCCCTCAGGCTGAAAAACTGGCCGACACCTCGTATTTGCGTTGGTTGTATTGCGAGAATCCAGCCGGCCCGGTGATCGGATTCGATGCCAGGGAAGACGGTGCGCTGGCCGCGCATTACGTATGCGTGCCGGCGACCATTCGAATCAATGGTTCTACGGCCGATGCATTGTTGTCGCTCAACACCGCGACGCACCCGAAATTCCAAGGTCGCGGTTTGTTCACGAAACTCGCCGAACTCACTTACTCGGCCGCAGCGGACGAAGGCAAGACATTGGTCTACGGCGTGGCGAACGCCAACAGCACGCACGGGTTCGTGCGCAAGCTGGGATTTGCGCTGATCTCGCCGCTGGAATCGAGAGTCGGCGTGGGGCGCCTGGGGAATCCGGATTGGTCAGGATTGGACGAAGAGACGGATTTCAGGCATCAATGGTCCAGCGCGGAACTGGAATGGCGACTCGGCAATCCGAAAAGCCGTGTCAACGCGCATGGATTGGGAGCGGGCACATACGGATTTTCCGCAAGAACCGGGCGTGCCGGTATTCGAGCCTGGGCGGAAATGCCGTTGTCGCCGGAGACGCAAGTCGCCGTGAAACGCGCCGAGATGACGCCGAGAGTCTGGCTAGGTCTCAGGCCTCCGGCTCTAGGCCGATTGGGCTTGTATAAGTCTCTTCCGGAGCGGCTCAGGCCTTCTCCGCTCAACCTCATCGTGCGCGGGCTGAGATCGCCGGTTGCGATCGAGAAAGAGAGAGTGTTCTTCAACTTTCTCGACTTCGATGCGTTTTGACCCAATGGGCCGCTTCGTATTTCTACTGGCGCATCCGGACGATGAGTTCGCGTGCTCGATTCGCATACTGCACCTCGTTCGATCTGGGCATGAGGTGCATTGTTTGTATATGACCGACGGCGGTTACGGCGGTCAATCGACCGCCGTTAGGGCGGCGGAGAGTGTACGGGCGCTATCCTTGCTCGGGGTCGATGATCAGCATATTCGTTTTCTGGGCCAAGAGAATTCGTTCCGGGACGGGGAACTGCACTCGGCATCGGAGCGGGCTGAGGCCGCGTTGCTGCAATGGCTCGAAGAGCATAAGTGCATAGATGCGATTTTCATGCCTTGTTGGGAAGGCGGACATCAAGATCACGATGCGACTTATGCGATAGGCGCGAGCGCATCCGCCCGACTGGGCATCGAGGCATTCCAGTTCTCTCTCTACCACGGCTCGGGTTTGATCGGACCTTTTTTTCGCGTCATGTCTCCGATTCCCCAGAACGGACCCGTCGAACCCTACCGAGCGCGCTGGCCCGAAAGATGGCTGGCGATTCGACTGTGCTTCGTTTATGCCTCGCAATGGAAGACATGGCTCGGGTTGTTTCCTTTCTTCGCTTGGCGAATGCTGTCCTCGGGCGTTTTCGCCGTGCAGCCTGTCGATCTTATGCGGTGCGCGGAGCGCCCTCATCCCGGAAATCTCTTGTACGAAAGAAGAGGGTTCCTTTCGTTCGCCGAGCTGCAGGCGGGCTTGGAGACGCGCACTCGCCGCCCAGAGTGAACATGAGGCGTGGTCTCGCGCGTTTGGCGGAACGATCGCGCTTGATGGCGCGTGCGCAGTTTGACCGAAGCGAAAAAAAGCCCGGGATAACCCGGGCTTTTTGTTGCGACGCAAATGGGAAGAGCCCGGGTCTAATTCGACCCAGTGATTCCGGTGATGACCCAGTTCAAGTCCGCGACGCGATTGAACTGCGCGGAGCCTGCGATCACGCTGGCGCCCTGCATCAAGTGGATCACGTTTTGCCCCGTCGTCGTGTTGCGCCACAACACATCGCCATAGCCGTCGCCATTGTAGTCGCCGCTGTTGACGATCTTCCAAGCTTGATCGGGCTCGTTATGGACGAACGACACCGTGGATACGGTGATTCCGTTCATTGTCCACAAGTAATTCGATCCAGTCTGCGCATGGCGCCAATAGATGTCCGAGCGGCCGTCTCGGTCGAAGTCGCGGATAGCGACGATCTTCCAGTTGGTGTCGGAGACGGCGTTGGTGAAGCCGGAGCCCGCGAGCACGGAGAGGCCATTCATCAACTGCACGTAATTTCCGCCAGTGACGGAGTTGCGCCAAAACACATCGGCATTGCCATCGGCGTTGAAATCGCCGGTGCCTGCGATTTTCCAGTTCTGATCCGCTTCGGTATAAACCGTCGTCGCCGTCTGCGGTATGCGGCTGCTTGCGGACATCAGCCACAGGTCGTTCTTGCCGTTCGTCGTGTTCCGCCAATAAATGTCCGTTACGCCGTCGTTGTTGAAATCGCCCAACGCGACGATTGTCCAAGCCTGGTTCGCTACCGTTAATGACGGCCCCGAGGTGGGTAGGATCGATGTGCCCTGCATATAACGGATGAACAGCTCGCCTGTCGCCGAATTGCGCCAAAGCGTATCTGCCGCCAAGTCGTTGTTGAAATCGCCCGACCCGATCACTTTCCAGTTCAGGTCGGAGACCAAGATCACCGAGCTGGCGGACGCCAAATTCGCGCCGTTCATGAACCAAATATCGTTCATGCCGGTGGCCGAGTTACGCCAGTAGATGTCCGAGCGCCCATCGCTGTCGTAGTCGTTCGGGATCGCCTTGTTGTTGAATGGCACCACGGTGTTGCGGAACTGCGCCACCAACAGCATGGACTGATTCATGCTGCGCGCGTTGTCGGCGTTGGCCGATCCGGTCGGGCGGCCGGCGAGGTAGTTGACGTTCGGATTGCCGAAGTACGGGATGCTGAATTGACCGCTGCTGGCCAACGGGTAGGCCATGATCGTGTAGAACCCGTTGGTGGCGGTTTCGCGGAAGCCGTACGAGTACGGGTGCGTGCCGGCGTCGCCGCCGCTGTCTTCGACGTTGTGCTGCTGACCCATGTTGTGGGCCATTTCGTGCGCCAGCGTTTCCACCGGGCAGGAATAGGTGAAGCCGTCGCTCTCGCGCACGTCGCTGCCGTTGCTCACGACGGAGTACGCGAACGGCGCATCGGTGTTGTCGATCGTCGTGTTATTGGGGCCGAGCAACCACGCGATGCCGCAGCCGTTGTGTTCGGGCTCTTTCAGCGGACGCACCAGCGAGACGATGTCGCCGCCGTAGGTTTCGCGCGCATTGCGGAGCGGCTGCAATTCGGCCGGCACCGGGACCGACGAGCAGGACGTCGGCGTGCAGGTTTGGCCGGATAGCGAATCCAACGCGGCGCTGTTCGTGGTGGTGTCGGTGTAGTTCACCTGCAGCGTGTGCACCAATCGCACGCGAGGGCTGACCAAGCTGGATGCCAGGGCTTGGTTCGTCAGCTCGATCCGGTTGGTCAGCAGGGTCACGACCGCGCTGGTGGAGCCGCCGTTCTGCGACACCAAACCCGGGGTGTAGCCGAGCACGACGTCGATCGTATTGGAGGGGCCGGTGGCCGCTGCGACCGCGTTGGCGGCGATAGCGCCTTTGGCCGCGGTTTTCGCGGCGTTCTGGTTGCGCAAGGCGGCCAGCGCGGCTCGCGGGACGACCGCGACATCGTGGTCCATCGGCAGGCGGCTACCGGGATGGCGCAATTTGGTCGGGTCCGCTTCGACCAGCCATGTGCGGCCGTTCGAGTACGTCAATTGCAAGGATTCGGTGTTCGGCTGTGCGATGCGGCCGTAGACCGCGTCGGGTCCGAACGTGATGACGGCATCCAGCCCCTCGCGGGTACGGCCGACCCAGGTCCAGTTGCCGTCGCCGTGTTCGACATGGCGTTGATAAGCGAATGACAGCGACTTGCCCGAAGGCGTTTGGATGTCGACTTCGCCGCCGGGATGGGCGGCGTTGAGGGCGTGCGCCTCGCTCAGCCCGATCGAGTGATACGAGAAGGCGGCGCGCTTGAACACCGGGCGGGAGCGGTCGTAGACCACGAGATCGCCCTTGTCCGGCAGACGCGCGTCCGACGCGCGCTGCGCGGCGGATATGGCGGGAATGCGCGCGGCTAGTCGATCGGGCGCGCTGTTTTGCGGAGATGTCGTCGGTACGGCGCCGGTCTTGGCGCTGTCCCATTCGGACGTGCAACCGCCGAGGGCGGCGGCGGCGGTGAGGCAAAGGACGATCTTGCGCATAGGGGTCTCGGGATCGGGGCCCCAACGCCGGGGCGAGCCGACAGGATAATCCCAAGCTCCTGCCTGGGCACCCGGTCGATGGGGACCGATTCGATGGGGTTGAGAACCCGCCCTCAACCCGAATGAGATCGGACGCACAGTTCGCGAAACAGCTTCCCGCGATGGCCTCGATTGTATCCCGGCTGCGCGACCGAACTCCAGGTGGGCGGGTTCCGGGGTTTCCGCGGCATCCGCACCCGCGCCAAACGCACGAAAGCCGGCTTGCGCCGGCTTTCGTGGACTCGCGGAGCCGGGACTCAGCGTCCGGGCACTCGACAGCAGGTGCGCGATGCGCGAAGCGTCTGGGCGACCGAATCGCCGTTACGCGCCGAACAGGTGCCGCTCTGGAAGTACACGATCGGCATCAGCCAACTCGTCGTCTCGCAGTTCGTCGCCGTTTGCGTGTAGCCGGCCGGACAGGCGGGGGCGCTCGCATTGCCGACGCCGCCGCCCGCGGAGATGCTCAGATCGGTATTTCCGGTTTCGACGCATTGCAGTTCGGTCGCTTGCGGCGGTATGAAATAGCCGACCACATCGATGACGTAATTCACGGTGCTGCTGGCGTAGATCGACAGTTCGAGCGCGCAACTCTGGCACGACGTCACGATGACGTCGTTCGAGGCGCTGACCGCGCCGGTGTAGTACACCGTGCTGCCGGTCTGGAAGGGTTTGCCGTTTTCGAAAATCTTGAAGAAGCCCTCGCTGCCCGTGCTCAGCACCGTCACGCTGACCGCCAACGCCGTCGCGAAGCTGGGAATGCCGCAGTTGGCGGACCCGTCGCCGTTGGCGAAGGTGCCGTTACCGCCTTGGCTGGTGTAGCTGGTGATGTCCTCGGTGTCGATCGCGCGGGTGACGCCGGTCGTGATCGGCGAGGCGATCACGCGCGAGTCGGCGACGCGGCAGCGGCCGTTGGGTAGCGGCGTATAGGTGGTGTCGGAAATCGTGCTGCCGAGTTTCGCGGTGCCGAAGTTGGCCGCCTGGGTCAACGACGTCCGGATGCTGTCGCTGCCGAGGGGCTGGCCCTGGAGTACGCCCATCATCGTTTGGTAGGTGGGCATGTTGCTGGCTTGCAGTGCGTTGGCGGCATCGGCGGTGCCGACGAAGCGACCCAGCTTGGTCGCCCATTGGCGGACATCGCCGCCCTGTCCGCGAACTTCGTGGGCCCAGCGGTTGACCAGCGTGCGGGCGATCTCGCCGCGCTGTTTCGCGGTCAGACTTTGCGTGAGTATCGGTGCGGGCGATGCGCCGCCGGGAGCGTTCCTTGCGCCGGCGAACGCCGAGCCTGCGGCGGCGGCAGTGAAGAGGGCCGCAGCCATCAGCATACGTTTCATAAGAGAATCTCCGGTTGGGTGAATCGGCGCGATCGAATGAGCGCGGGTGCTTGATTCAACGCGAGCGGATTGAGATTCCGGACACGCACGCGCAGAAGGCGCCGTTTCGCGAGCCGATGCTCTCGTCCGCGCCATGCGTCTGGCGCGGTGGGCGATGGGGTCCGACGGCGCTTTCGATCGCCTCGGACTTGGAAGCGAACCGGTTTCCCTCGACACTGTGCGCGAACCCCGCCGTCGCTGCCGTTTCGGACGGGTCGATCCATCGCTCTCGGAGACTTTCTGATGAAACACATTCGGATGGCTGCGGCCATTCTCCTCGGTATCCTCGTCGGCCCGCTGTCGCTGGGCGATGCCGCCAGCGCATCGACGCCCGCATCGCTCTCGGCGACGCGCCACGCGCTCACGACCTCGCAACGCATCGATATCGCGCGTTCGTTAGCCCAAATCTGGGCGCCCGAAATGCGCCGCCGCGGCGGCGATGTCCGCCAATGGGCGACCAAGCTGGGCCGCTTCGTCGGCACCGCCGATGCGGCGAACGTACGGCTGGCGTTGGAGATGCCGACGTTCGACACGATGATGGGCGTGCTGCAGGGGCAGCCGCTGGAGAGCGACAGCATCCAATCCGCGTTGAAGCAGGCGGCCGATGTGGGCATCGAAAGCCTCGGCAGCACGATTCGCGACGCCACCTACACGCCGCTGCCGAACGGCCGCTGCCGCGTGGCCGATTCGCGCGTGATTTTCTCGCCGATCTCGGGCGGCGCTTCGCGCGCGATCGACGTCGAATCGGTCGGCAGTTATGCGTCGCAGGGCGGCAACGGCACCTTCGCCAACGGCGACGGGTCCGCCAATTGCGGTTTGCCGGAATTCGCGACCGCGCTGGCGGTGAGCGTGACGGTGCTCAGCACCGGCAACGAAGGATTTTTCAAGATCTACGATTTCAGCAAGCCGTTCCAGACGGGCAGCACGGTGTACTACACCGGCACGGTCAGCGCTTCGAACGACGTCATCGTCACCGCATGCCAAACCTGCGCCAACGAGCTGTCGATCTATTCGAGCGCGTCGGTGCATTACGTGATCGATGTGGTGGGTTATTTCGCGCCGAATCAAGCGACGGCGTTGGAATGCACTTACAGCCAAACCTCCGCTGCGGTCGCGGCCAGCGGCACGTTCTCGTTCCAAATTCCGAATTGCCCATCGGGCTACACGATGACGGGCGCGGCCTGCGAAACATCGAGTTTCAACGACGTGACTTGGGGCAGAAACGGCCTGCACGTCAATCCGGTGATCGGCATGATGGCGTCGTGCATGGGCGTCAACAAAGGCGCGACCAGCGTCACCGTGCAAGGCGTGGCGCAGTGCTGTCGCGTTCCGGGGCGCTGATCGGGAAGGTCGTGCCGGCTCCTGGAGGACTGTCGCGGCGGTCGCGATGATTCGTTTTTCGAGGGCGGGCGCGAATCGAGCCGCTTCCGACGGTAGGCTTGCGGCCGGGAACAGGGGCGGCGCATCGAATGCATTCGATCGTGCGCATCCTCGATATCGGTTTCGGTCGTTCGGTGGCCATGGCATGGCGGCCGGCGAAAACGCGTTATCGCTACCGTGGAGCCGGCCCGCTGCGGCTCCCTCCGACTCCGATGATTCCCTGCAGAAGGTGGTTCGCATGAAACGACTCGCTCCCATTTTCCTCTTGTTGGTCGCCGCCGGCGCCGCCGATGCCGGCGAGAAGCGCGTCTTCGGCGCAGCGTCGACGCCCTCGTCGTCCGCGCTGCGTCTCAGCCCGCAACAGCGCGCCGAGATCGCGCGGTCCTTGGTGCGCATTTGGGCGCCCGATGTCCGCAAAAGCGGCGGCAATGTCCAAGAGTGGGCGGTGAAGCTGGGGCGTTTCGTCGGGACCGCCGACCCCGCGAACCTGCGCCAAGCGATCGATATGCCGACCTACACGACCATGATGGACGTGTTGCTGGGTCAGCCGGTCGCCAGCAAAAGCGTGCAGAAAGCCCTGGCGCAAGCGCAGGCGGGCGATGTGGGCATCGAAACCATCGGCAGCGCGATCGCCGACACTACCTACACGCCGCTGCCCAACGGCCGCTGCCGCGTCGCCGATTCGCGGGTGATCGCTTCGCCGCTGGCCGCCGGCGTGACCCGCGCGATCGACGTCGAATCGGTCGGCAGTTATGCGTCGCAGGGCGGCAACGGCACCTTCGCCAACGGCGACGGTTCGACCAACTGCGGTTTGCCCGGGGCTGGGGCGTCGACCGCGCTGGCGGTCAGCGTGACGGTGTTGAGCACGGGCAGCGAGGGCTTCTTCAAGATTTTCGAAAACGGCAAACCCTTTCAGACCGGTAGTACGGTGTACTACACCGGCGCGGTCAGCGCCTCGAACGATGTGATCGTCACGACGTGCCAGAGCTGCGCGAACGAGCTGTCGATCTATGCCAGTTCGTCGGTGAATTACGTGGTCGATGTGGTCGGCTACTTCGCGCCGCCGGTCGCGACCGCGCTGCAATGCACGCGCCAGTTCGGCAGTTTCGTCAATGTCCCGGCCAACACCTACGGTTTCGGCGTGTCCGCGGTCTGCCCGACCGGCTACACGGCGACCGGCCTGGGCATCGAGGCGGCGGCGAACGTGGTGATGGCGGACTCGTCCCTCAACAACAGCGGCGGCACGGTTTTCACCTACAACCTCGGCGCCACCGCGCAGTCCACCCGCGCCTGGGTGCAATGCTGCCGAGTTCCGGGACGCTGAGCCTTTCTCTCGTCGCGTACGAAAAGAGCCGGGTTTTCCCGGCTCTTTTTTCGTGCGCAGCATTGGCGAGCGATTACAGCGCCGCTTGAATCTCCGGCAGCAGTTTGAACAGATCGCCGACCAAACCGATATCGGCGATCTCGAAGATCGGCGCCTCGCCGTCCTTGTTGATGGCGACGATCGTGCCGGCGTCCTTGATACCGGTGAGGTGCTGGATCGCGCCGCTGATGCCGACCGCGATGTACAACTCGGGCGCGATGATCTTGCCGGTCTGGCCGACCTGCAGTTCGTTCGGCACGTAGCCGGCGTCGACCGCCGCGCGCGAAGCGCCCACGGCGGCGCCGAGTTTGTCGGCGAGGTCGTAGACGATCTTGAAGTTCTCGGCCGAGCCGACGCCGCGGCCGCCCGACACCACTTTCGCCGCGCTCTGCAGGTCGGGGCGGTCGGATTTGCCGGCGGCGAGGCCGACGAAGCGGGTGTGCGCGGGCAGGGCGACATCGACCGACACCGCTTCGATGGCGGCGCTACCGCCGCGCGCCGCTTCCGGCCACGAGGCCGTGCGTACGGTGGCGACGACGGTCCGGTCGGCCGGAGCTTCGACGGTGACGATGGCGTTGCCGGCGTAGATCGGGCGCTTGAACACGTGCGCGCCTTCGACCGCCATCACGTCCGACACCTGCGACACGCCCAGCAATGCGGCGACGCAGGGCATCACGTCTTTGCCGAAGGTGGTGCTGGGGCCGAAGACGTGGGTGTAACCAGCGGCGACGTTCGCGATCTGCGGCGCCAGGACTTGCGCGATGGCGTTCGCGTTCGCGGCGTTCGCGACGGTCAGCACCTTGGCGACGCCCGCGATTTGCGCGGCCTCGGCGGCGATGCCGGCCGGATCGGCGGCCAGCACGACGATATCGATCGACGCGGGATTCAGCGCGTTCGCCGCGGACACGCAGCGCGCGGTGGAACCGTTGAGTTTGCCGTCGAGATGTTCGGCGACGATGAGAACCTTGGACATGTTCGGTTTCCTACGTAGGGTGGGCCCCAGGCCCACCATTGCGGAATTTCGGTATTTGGCGAAGATGGCGCGAAGCGATTTCGATCTGTGTCGTCGTTATCGGAAGGCTTGCGATGGTGGGCCAGGGGCCCACCCTACGGGATCACAACAACCCTTTCGCTTTGAGCGCCGCGACCAGTTCGGCCGCGTCCTTCACCATCACGCCCTTGCTGCGCTTGGCCGGCGGGGCGTAGTGGGTGGTGGTGAGCGTATCGCCCGATTCGACGCCGAGATCGGCGAACTGCAGGGTCTCCAGCGGCTTGCTCTTGGCCTTCATGATGTCCGGCAGCTTGATGAAGCGCGGCTCGTTCAAGCGCAGGTCAGTGGTGACGACGGCGGGCAGAGCCACTTCCAGCGTTTCGAGGCCGGCATCCACTTCGCGCACCACGGTGGCTTTGCCATCGGCGATGTCGAGCTTGGAGGCGAACGTCGCCTGCGGGCGGCCCCACAGCGTGGCCAACATCTGGCCGGTCTGATTGGCGTCGTCGTCGATGGCTTGCTTGCCCAGCAGCACCAGATCGGGCTGTTCTTTTTCGATCAACTTCAACAGCGCGCGCGCGGCGGTGAGCGGTTGGATCGCTTGATCGCAAACGACGTGCAGCGCGCGATTGGCGCCCATCGCCAAGCCGTTGCGCAGATGCGCTTGGGCGTCGGCCGGGGCGATGGTGGCGACCACCACCTCGGTGGCGATGCCTTTGTCGCGCAGACGCAGCGCTTCTTCCAGCGCGATATCGTCGAACGGATTGGGCGACAGCTTCACGCCGTCGGTGACGACGCCGGAACCGTCCGGTTTGACTTGAATGCGGACGTTGTAGTCCACCACGCGCTTGTAGCCGACGAGAATCTTCATCGATCGGAAATTCCTTGGGTGAAAGGGGCGACGGGCGATGCGCGAAGCGCGCGGACGTCCGAACGGTCCCGCAGGGCGGCCGGGCGATGGCCGATGTGCGACGGAAACGGGAATTTTAGCCTACCGCCACCGGGTGGAGCGCTTGCTCCAAGCGCTGCGGCGGCGGCCGAGCCTCATCCGGTCAATCGGTTCGCCAGCGCCTGCGCGAAACGGTCGGCGGCGCCGGGCGCGGTGGCGAAGAACAAGGACGGTTCGGTGAGTTCGAGTTCCAGCAGTTGCGGCTGGCCGTCGGCGTCGCGGATCAGGTCCACGCGGGCGTAGGGCAGGGGCGAGTCGCCGAAGCGCGCGCGGACCGCGGCCATCACCGCTTCGCCGACCTGGCGCTCGTCCTGGGCCGGCTCCCGGGCGCTGATGGCCTCCAGCGCGGACGGGCCGTCGGTCGCGGCGTCGTTCGGGCGCAGCAGCGGGCCTTTGCGGATGGCGTGGCTGTAGGCGCCGTCGAGATAGATCAGGCCGGTTTCGCCGACGGCATCGACCGAGCCCAAATACGGCTGCAGCATCACGCTGCGCCCGGCGTCCAGCAGCCGGCCGACATGATTGGCGGCGGCGAATTCCTGCGAGGCGGCGTAGCGCTGGGTGTCCCGCGCGCCGGCGCTGACCGCCGGTTTGACCACGAACTCCATCGCCTGCGGGTACTCGTCCAGAAACGCGCGCAGGGCCGGCAGCGGGTAGGCGTCGGGTTCGACGAACTGGGTGGGCACGGTGGCGATGCCGGCGGCGTCCAGATCGGCCAAGTAATGCTTGTCGGTGTTCCAGCGCACCACCTCCAGCGGATTGAGCAGGCGGGTCTCGCTCGCCACCCGCTCGCACCAGCCCAGAAAGCGGGGCAGATGGTCGGTGTAATCCCAGGGCGATCGCAGCAGCGCGAGGTCGTAGCGGCGCCAACTCACCGTGGTGTCGTCCCAGGCGCGGACCTCCGCATGCAGCCCCGCGCGTGCGCAGGCCTCCAGCAGAATCGGCATGTCGTGGTCGCGGTGCAGGGCGGCGATGGCGGTGACCAAGGCGATGCGTGGCATACGGTCGGCGTGCGTGCGGGCGGTCGCCGCAGTCTAGAGCCTGTCGGCGCGATTCGGGTGTGCGGACCTCTCGATGGCCCGCGACCCGACCCCGCGAATCGGCCTTCGCCTCTGCCCGAAAGTACGGTAGCCGGCTCGGGGCGAACCGCTACACTGGCGGGCCTGACGCCACCATCCGACCGGGAGAAGTCCGATGTCGCCATCCTGCGGGGCGCGACGCCCATGAGCAGCAAACTGTACCCGACCGCCGCCGACGCCCTGCGCGGTCTCGTCGCCGACGGCCAGACCCTCGCGGTCGGCGGTTTCGGCCTGTGCGGCATTCCCGAAGCGCTGATCGCCGCGTTGCGCGATTCCGGCGCGAAAGACCTCACCGCGATCTCCAACAACGCCGGCGTCGACGGTTTTGGCCTCGGCCAACTGCTGGCGACCCGGCAGATTAAGAAAATGATTTCGTCCTACGTCGGCGAAAACAAAGAATTCGAGCGGCAATTCCTCTCCGGCGAGCTGGAGCTGGAATTCAACCCGCAGGGCACGTTGGCGGAGCGTCTGCGCGCCGGCGGCGCCGGTATCCCCGCGTTCTACGTGCGCACCGGCTACGGCACGGTGGTGGCCGACGGCAAGGAAACCCGCGAATTCGACGGCCATTGGTACGTGATGGAAACCGCGCTGAAAGCCGACGTGTCCTTGGTCAAAGCCTGGATGGCCGATAAGGCCGGCAACTTGGTCTTCCGCAAGACCGCGCGCAACTTCAACCCGGCCTGCGCGATGGCCGGCAAAGTCTGCGTCGCCGAGGTCGAGCATCTGGTCGAGATCGGCGACATCGACCCCGACCACGTCCATCTGCCGGGCATCTACGTCGACCGCATCGTGGTCAACCCGACGCCCGAAAAACGCATCGAACAGCGCACCGTGCGCGCGCACGCCGGAGGAGATCGCTGATGGCCTGGACCCGCGAACAAATGGCGCAGCGCGCCGCGCTGGAGCTGTCCGACGGCGCTTACGTGAACCTGGGCATCGGCCTGCCGACCCTGGTCGCCAACTACATTCCCGACGGCATGGACGTGTGGCTGCAGAGCGAGAACGGCCTGCTCGGCATCGGCCCGTTCCCGACCGAGGCCGAGGTCGACGCCGATCTGATCAACGCCGGCAAGCAAACCGTCACCGCGCGCGCCGGCGCCAGCTATTTCGGTAGCCACGATTCCTTCGCGATGATCCGCGGCGGCCACATCGATCTGGCGATTCTGGGCGCGATGCAGGTCACCCACCGCGGCGACCTGGCCAACTGGATGGTGCCCGGCAAGATGGTCAAAGGCATGGGCGGCGCGATGGACCTGGTGGCCGGCGTCAAGCGCGTCGTCGTGCTCATGGAGCACACCGCGAAAGGCGGCGAGCATAAGATCCTGCCCGAATGCACCCTGCCGCTGACCGGTGTGGGCGTGGTCGATCGCATCATCACCGACCTCGCCGTATTCGACGTCACCCCCGCCGGCTTGAAACTGGCCGAACGCGCCCCGGGCGTGAGCGAAGACGAACTCCGCGAAAAAACCGGCGTTCCGTTCGCGGCCTGAGTCTCGTTTCCGGCGAGCCTGAGACGTCGCCGCCGCATTCGGTTTCCTCCGCAGGCCTCGCCGTGCCAGCGCCCCTCATCCGGCGCTGCGCGCCACCTTCTCCCCGCATGCGGGGAGAAGGGGAAGGGCGATGCCCTTAGCTCCTCCCTCTCCCCGCCTCGCGGGGAGAGGATGCCCAAAGGGCAGGTGAGGGGCGGCTTTTCGCGCGATCTGGTGAGGGGCCGCCGACTCCGCATGGCTTTACAATGCGGTCATGCTGCCCGAGTCCCTCTCCCTCGCCAATCAACTGTTGATCGCGCTGCCGTCGCTGGCCGACCCGAATTTCGCGCGGACGGTGGCGTTGATCTGCCAGCACGACGGCGAAAGCGCGATGGGGTTGATCGTCAATCGCGCCTCGGAATACACGCTGGGCGATGTGTTCGATCAGATGGGGATCGTGGGCGGCGACACGGCGCTGCGCGATCGACCCGTGCTCGCGGGCGGTCCGGTCCATCCGGAGCGCGGTTTCGTGCTGCACGACGGCGATCGCGCCTGGGATTCCAGCCTGCGCATCGTGCCGGGTCTGTACGTCACCACGTCGCGCGACGTGCTCGAAGCGATGGCGCGCGGCGACGGTCCGCCGCGCTCGACCGTGGTGCTCGGATGCGCCGGCTGGGGCGCGGGGCAGTTGGAGCAAGAGTTGGCCGACAACAGTTGGCTGACCGCCGAGAGCGACCCCGAATTGATCTTCGCGATGCCGTTGGAGGCGCGCTGGCAAGCCGCCGCCGGCAAACTCGGCGTGGATCTGCGGCTGATGACCGATTACAGCGGCCATGCCTGAAGCGATGACCGAGCCCGCGTTCTCGCATTATCTGGTCATCGATTTCGAAGCGACGTGCTGCGACCGCGGCACCGTCCCGCGCCGCGAAATGGAAATCATCGAATTCGGCGCGGTGATCGTGGATGCCGAGTTTCGCATCGTCGACGAATTCCAGCGGTTCGTTCGCCCCCAGCGCCATCAGACGCTAACGCCGTTCTGCGTCGCGCTCACGTCGATCGCGCAATCGGATGTCGACGCCGCGCCGACGTTTCCCGAATGCCTCGCGGAATTCGCGCCTTGGCTGCGCCCTTATCGCGATGTCGCCTTCTGTTCCTGGGGCGACTACGACCGCGATCAACTGCAGCAGGATTGCGAATACCACCGCATTCCGAACCCGGTGTCCGCGCCGCATCGCAACGTCAAGCGCTTGTTCTCCGAACGCCAGCAGTTGCCGAAAAAATACGGCTTAGCGCAGGCGGTCGCGCGCGTCGGCGCGCGTTTCGTCGGCACGCATCATCGCGGCATCGACGATGCGCGCAATATCGCCGCGCTGCTGCCGTTCGTGTTCGGCGATGCGCGCGTGCCGTCCGTCGTCGCGGAGTCCGCGTCGTGAGTCTCTCGACCGACGCCACCGTGTTGGGCTTCGACGTCGGTGCGCGCCGCATCGGCGTGGCGATCGGCGCCGGCTTCGGGCTCGGCGCGCGCGCACTGACGGTCATCGACGTGCACGCCGACAAGATCGATTGGCCCGCGATCGAACGGCTGCATCGCGAATGGCGTCCGGCCGGATTCGTCGTCGGGGACCCGATGACGATGGACGGTGGCGATCAGCCCATTCGCCAGCGCGCGCGCGCGTTCGCGCAGGCGCTGCGCGAACGGTTTCGTTTGCCGGTGGCGATGGTCGACGAGCGCAACACCTCGCAGGAAGCCGCGCGCCGATTCGCCGCCGAGCGCGCGGAAGGCCGCCGTAGGCGTCGCGATGCCGACGCCTTGGATGCGGTCGCCGCCGCGATCATTCTCGAACGTTGGCGCACGTCGCCGCACGATGCGGTGCTGATCGACGAGGCGACGCCCGATACCATGCCTTCCGACAGCGCCCCGAACGCTCCCACCTCTTCGTCCGCCACTTAAGCGCAGCCCCCGCCATGACGACTTCGACTCCGATTTTCCCCCCGTCCTCGACGATGTTCCCCAGCACCATCGGCTACAAGTCCGAACTGCAGACCGGCAGCGAAGGTCTGCTGCATCATTTATTGACGCTGGACGGGTTGCCGGCCGCGACGATTCTGCGCTTGCTCGATCGCGCGCAGCAGTTCGTGGACGGCAGCGAGGAGCCGACGCCGTTGTTCGGCACGGCGGTGTGTACGTTGTTCTTCGAGCCTTCCACGCGCACGCGTCTGAGCTTCCAGCGCGCTGCGCAGCGTTTGGGGGCGGACGTGCTGAATTTCGACGCCGCGACTTCGTCCACCACCAAGGGCGAAAGCGCGCTCGATACGCTGAAGAACATCGAGGCCATGGGCGTGCGCGGGTTCGTGATTCGCCACCGCGAAGACGGCGTGCTCAACGAACTGGCGCAGCACGTCAACGCCGACACGCGCCTAATCAACGCCGGCGACGGCCGCAGCGCGCATCCGACGCAAGGCTTGCTGGACATGCTGACCTTGCGCCAAGCCAAGGGCGAGGATTTCTCGAAACTGAAGATCGCCATCGTCGGCGACGTGCTGCACTCGCGGGTCGCGCGTTCGGATCTGCATGCGCTGCGCACGCTGGGCGCGGGCGAAATTCGCGTGTGCGGCCCGGCCGCGCTGTTGCCGCCGGTCGACGACAGCGGCGGCATGCTGCACGGCTGCTTCGTGACTCAGGATTTCGACGAAGCGCTCGACGGCGCCGACGTGCTGATGATGCTGCGTCTGCAGCGCGAACGCATGGAGCAAGGGCTGGTCGCGTCGCTCGACGACTATCGCCGCGATTACGGGTTGACCGAAGCGCGCATGAAGCGCGCTAAGCCCGATGCGGTGGTGATGCACCCGGGGCCGATCAATCGCGGCGTCGAAATCGACGACGTCGTCGCCGACGGCCCGCAGTCGCTGATCCTGCAGCAAGTGCAGAACGGCGTCGCGGTGCGGATCGCGGTGTTGGAAGCCTTGCTCGCGCCGATGGCGTGAGGGCGCACTCCCCTCACTTCCGCCGCTGCGCGAACAACCACGTCCACAATTCCGGCGTTTGCGAATAGGCCGGGTCCCAACTGTTGTGGTTCGCTTCGGGGAATTCGGTGTAGCGGGCGTCGGCGGCGCCCGCGTTTTTCAGTGCGGCATAGATCGTGCGGGATTGCGTCGGCGGCACCACATCGTCTTTGCCGCCGTGGAAGATCCAGATCGGCGTCGCTTTCACACGTTGCGCGAGCGCTGCGGGCGGGTCGTCTTCGCCGCGCAGGGGCGTGACGTAGAGATCGCGTTCGGTGCGCGGTGCGGTGAGACCGCCGCACACCGGCACCAAAGCCGCGAAACGCCGCGGCTGCTTCAGCGCGAGTTCCCAGGTGCCGTAACCGCCCATCGACAGGCCGGTGAGATAAGTGCGATCGATATCGCCGCCGTACGCTCGGCTGGCATCGTCCAGTGCGGCGAAGGCGATGCGCATCGCTGTGTCTTTCCAATCTTGGCCGTCCGGCGCTTGCGGAAACACCGCGATCGCCGGGAACGTGTCCGCATGCGCGCGCACGTACGGGCCGAGACCGACGAGCGTCGGTTTTTCGCCGTCGCTGCCGCGTTCGCCGGTGCCGTGCAGAAATAGGATCGTCGGCGCGGGTCCACGACGGAAACGCGCGGCGGGCACGAACGTGCGATACCGGTAGTCCGCACCATCGACGCGGACGCTGCGTTCGACGAATTGTCCGATGTTCGCGTCCTCGGTGCCGCTCGTCTGCGCGGCGTCGGGCTTAGCGTCGCGCATCGTTGTGCAGCCTGCGAGCGTGACGAGGAGGGCGAGAGCGGCGAGAACCCGCGCGGCGCGGTTCAATGCGATGCGGAGCGGCGCAGATAGACGCGGTATTCCCATGGCTTCAACGTCATCGAGGTGGAGGCGTCGAGTGTCTCAGAACGACCGCCGAAATGCTCGATGTAATCGCCGTGGAACAACGCATCTTGGAAGCGCACCGTCTGCGGCGCCGCCGAAAGATTGAACACCGCGAAGACCTTGCCGTTGTCGTCGCGACGCACGAAGCTCAACACCTGCGCGGCGCGATCATTCGGCACGTGGATCATCGACGCGCCCCAGCGCCCGTTCCACAGCGCGGTCGTGTTCTTCTTCAGCCGGATCAAATCCGCGTACAGCGCGCCGTGCGGATGCTCGCGCCAGACGATCGGGTCTTTCTCGAAGAACGCCAAGCGTTTCGTGTTGCCGGCTTCCTGGCCGTTGTAGAGCATCGGAATGCCCTCGGACACGAACGACAGCACCATCGCCGCTTTCACGCCGTCGCCGAACGCTTCGAATTCGGTGCCTTCCCAGGCGTTCTTATCGTGGTTGCTGACGAAAGTCATGCGCATGCCGCCGCGCGGAAAGAACGCCTCGTTCCACGAGTAGTAGACGTACATCGCGTTGACGTCGGCGTGGCCCTTGGCGATGCGATGCAGGCTGTCGTACCAACTCCAGGCGTAGGTCGCGTCGAACGCGCGCGCGTGCAGGTCGCGCGATTCCCACTCGGCCAGCATGAAGACGGGTTTGATCGCGTCCAATTCCGAACGCAGGTTGTCCCAGAAATCCAGCGGCACGAATCCGGCGACGTCGCAGCGATAGCCGTCCACGCCCGCTTCGCGCACCCAGTATTTCATCGCTTCGGTCATGTACCGCCGCAGGCCGGGCTGGCTGTAATCCAGATTGATGATGTCCGACCAATCCCACCACGGCGTGGGGTGGAAATCGCCCTTCCAATCGCGCGCGTACCATTCGGGATGCTGTTGCAGCAGCGGGTTATCCCACGCGGTGTGGTTCGCCACCCAATCCAGAATCACGCGCATGCCCTGCGCATGCGCGTCGTCGACGAACGCTTTGAGATCGTCGAAGTCGCCGAATTCGGGATTCACGCCGTAGTAATCGCGCACCGAATACGGGCTGCCGAGGGTGCCTTTACGATTCTTCGCGCCGATGGGATGGATCGGCATCAACCACAGCACGTCCACGCCGAGCCGCTTCAATCGCGGCAGTTCGCGCTGCGCCGCGCGCAGCGTGCCTTCGGGCGTGAATTGGCGCAGATTGATTTGGTAGAGCACCGCGTTCTTCGCCCACTCCGGGTTACGGACGTTCACGTAGGGCTTGGGCTGATAGCGCGGGTCGTCGGCGGGGTTCACGGTAGGTTTCGCATTGGCTGTCGCGACAGGAGGGGCGTCGGAATTCCCCGAAGGATTCGCCGATGCGGTCGCGGAGGCGAATACGGGGGCGGCGCTCGCCGCGCAGATCAGCGCGGCGCACAACAACACGATCGAACGCATGAGCGGTCTCCGAAACGTCCGTCGGGTGTACGCCGACGTTCGCGAAGGGTCAAATGGAAAACGATTGCATCGCGGATATTTCGCGTATCGCGCGTGCTGCAGTGCGGCATCGATGCCGTCGCGTCACGGCAGCAACAGCAGGCTCGCCAAACCCAGAAACGTGAAGAATCCCATCACGTCCGTGACGGTGGTGAGGAAGATGCTGCTCGCCAACGCGGGGTCGAAACCGAGCCGCTTCAGCGTGATCGGCACCAGCACGCCGGCGGTGGCGGCCGACACCAAGTTCAGCGTGAGCGCCGCCGCGATCACCATCGAGAGCCCCGGATTGCGGAACCACGCCAACACGATCAACGCGAGCAGCAAGCCCAGCGCCAAACCGTTCAGCAGCGCGACGCGCGCTTCTTTCCACAGCAGCGTGCGCACGTTCGCCGCGCTCACTTGCCCCAAGGCCAGGCCGCGCACCATCAACGCCAGCACCTGGGTGCCGGCGTTGCCGCCCATGCCGGCGACGATCGGCATCAGCACCGCCAGCGCCACCAACTGATCGATGGTGTCGGCGAAACGTCCGACCACGCTGGCCGCCAAGAACGCGGTGGCGAGATTGATCGACAGCCAGATCAACCGGCGGCGCGTGGCGCGCAGCACCGGGCTGAACATATCCTCGTCTTCGTCCAGGCCCGCCGCGCCGAGCGCCTGGTGCTCGGCCTGGTAGCGGATGATGTCCACCACGTCGTCGATGGTGATGCGGCCCAGCAGCACGTTGTTGTCGTCCACCACCGGCGCGGAAATCCAGTCGTGGTCGGAGAACATCCGCGCCACTTCGTCGGCGGTTTCCTCCACGCCGATCGCCGGTTGTTCGTCGTCGATCAGTTGATTGATCGGCGTGGTCGCGTCGCGCGTGAGCAAGGATTGCAGCGCGATCCGGCCCAAGTACTGATGCCGTCGGCTGACGACGTACAAATGGTCGGTGTGTTCGGGCAATTCGCCGCGCAAACGCAGGTAGCGCAGCACTACGTCCACCGTGGTGTCGGCGCGCACCGTCACCACATCGGGATTCATCAAGCGCCCGGCGGTGTCCTCTTCGTAGGACAGCACTTGTTCCAGCCGCTCGCGATTCTCGCGATCCATCGACTTCAGCACTTCGTCGATGACGGTGTCCGGCAGATCTTCCACCAGATCGGCCAAGTCGTCGATGTCCAGATCCGAGGCCGCGGCGATGAGTTCGTCCGGGTCCATCTCCGCGATCAGGCTTTCGCGCACGTCGTCGCCGACGTGGACCAGCACCTCGCCGTCGTCCTCGGGATCGACCAGCCCCCACACCACTTCGCGCTTGCCCGGGGGCAGCGATTCCAGCAGGTTGCCGATTTCGGCGGGCGACAGCGTATTCACCAGCCGCTTGACCGGACCCAGGCGCCCGCTGTCGAGCGCGTCCGAAAGCAGACGCAACTGTCGCGCGGTCTTGTCGTGGCGGATGGTCTCGGCCATACGTAGCGTCCGGTGGCGGGAGGCGCACCTTTCGAGGCGAGGCCACGACGGCGCGACGGGTTATCTGTCCATGGGCGGCATTATCGCCCGGTAAGCGGGGGATGGACACCCCCGAGCCGTTCGCTCGCGGAGCGCCGCCGTCGCGGGCGCAATACGGCCCGACGATGCGTTCGCGATCGACATCCGACGGATCGCGCGCGACTTGCATGGCAGACTATGCGCCGCAGGCCTTCCCGGCCGATGCCGCCACCGGAACGGCACGCCGAGGATGAGCCGTCGTCGAATCGCCCTGCGGGCGTGAAGCATCGGAGCATCTCCCCATGGAATATCGCTGGGACGACTTCAGTCTGGATCGCGACGGCGCCTTGCTGACGCGGCAAGGGCGGCAGGTCAAAGTCTCGCGCAAGGTGTTGGATTGCGTCGCCCACTTGCTTGAGCACCGCGGGCGAGTGGTGGGCTACGACGAACTGATCCGCGCCATTTGGGGTCACGACAACGTGACCAACCACCAGTTGGCGCAAGTGGTGCTGGCCGCTCGACGCGCGCTTGGCGACGACGGTCATACCCAGCGGTTGATCCGCACCTTACCGGGTCTCGGGTATCGCTGGGTCGGCGCATTGCACGATGCGAGCGCGAGTCGCGCCTCGCCCCCTGCTTCCGTGAACGACGCGATGCGGCCGCTGGCGCCCTCGGCGTCCGCCGTCGACGACGATCCACGTCTCCCGCAATCCTTCGAGCCCGATGCTCCGCCGCTGCACGAACGTTCCGACGCCGCCGCGAACGACGTCGAGGTCGCCGCCGAAGCGTTCGGCGCCCATGCGTACGACAGGCCGGCGTTGGAACCGCCGACATCCGCCGAGCCTGTGGATGGACCGAACGCGCGCCGCGCAGTCTCCTCGACGTTTCGCGAAGTGCGCCGACGCGCGCGAGCGGTCGCATGGGTCGCGGCGCTCGCGCCGATCGCGTTCATCGCGGTGTGGTGGCTGCAGCGCAGCGCGCCCGCGGTGTCCGCGCAGCCGAGCGCGACGATGACCGCTGCGTCGAATCCGCTGGCTTCGATCCAGGAGAAATATTGGCGGGGCGACGTCGAAGGCGTTCGCGACGGGTTGGCGACGCTGCCGGCGGCGTTGGCGGAATCGTCGGAGGCGCGCGCGTTGGAAATCCAACTGGAGATCGACCGCGGTCGCTTCGAACGCGCCGCGCGGAAGCTGGCGGCCGAGCAAGCGAAAAGCGAGGCGGCCGGAGACATCGTGCGGCAAGCGAAGTGGCTTTGCTTGCGCAGCAGTATCGCGAAGGAGTCCGGACAACCTGCGCCGGAGGTGCTCGCGCCCGGCCAGCGCGCCGTCGCCTTGCTCGAATCCATCGGCGCGCAGGCGCCGCCGTCGGCGATGGGCGAGGCGTTATCCGCGCGCGGCACCGGTCATCTGCACGCCGGCGAATTCGAGCTTGCGGTGCGCGATCTGGTGCGCGCGCGCGATCTCTTGCTGAAGGACGGCGACAAACGGCGCGCCACGACCGCTCGACGCATGCTGGCGCATACCTGGTTTCGAATGGGGCGCTTGACCGACGCGCTCGACGAACTGAACAGAACCATCGAAGACACCGAACGATTGCACGACGCGAACGGCGAAGCCGCCGCGCGGCTGGTCGCGACGCGGCTGCAAATCGAACTCTTGCGATGGGACGACGCGCTCGAGAACAGCCGGCGCAATATGGAGATCACCAAGCGCGTGCTGGATTCGCCCAGTCGCGTCGCGGCGGCGCGACAGTACGCGTTGGTGTTGACGAATTTCGGACGACTGCGCGAAGCCCGTTCGCTGTTGGAAGAAACCACCCGCGAAGCGAACGGGCCGACGCCGTCGGTCGCGTTCGCGATGTATCACCTGGCTTCCGGCGAGGCGGACCGCGCGCTGGGCGATGCCGCCGCGCTGTTCGATGCACTGGGCCCCGATTCCCATTCCAACATGATGCTGATGAGCCGCGAAGGCGGATTGCTGCTGTGGACGACGGCGGCGCAGACATCGGTCGAGCGACGAAATCGACCGCTGCCCGCGCCGTCGTCCGCGCAAGTCGCTGCGCTGCAGCGGCCCTTGTCGACGCCTGGCCGCATCGCGCGCGGGCGCTGGCTCGGATCGAGAGGGCTACGCGCCGAGGCGGAAGCGGAATTGCGCGCGGCGTTCGAGCGAGCTCGGCGGGAAGGTCGCCTGTTCCACATGACGCTCGCCGCCGAGCCGCTGGTCGATCTGTTGCTGAAGAGCCAACGGATCGACGATGCCGATGCGGTCCTCGCTTCGTTGCGCGGCACTCATCCGGATCGCATGGATCGCGATTACCGCGTGAACGTCCTGCGCTTGCGAACGGCGCTGGCGAAAGGCGATGTCGCGGAAATCGAAGAGGCGCATCGAAAAGCATTGGCGCTGGCGGGAGAAAGAACGATCCCCGCCGCTTCGCGTTCGTCCGCGAGTTCGCTCGCGGGCGAGAGCGAACCGGGCCTCAGAACCGTCATGAATTCGAGCCGGTAGCGTCGAGAAACCGCGTCCGAAGGCGTACGCCTTCGGACGCTGCGCACCAGGCGCGTTCCGGGAACCGCCCGCATCCCCGCGGCGATCGCGCATCACATGGAGGTCGAGGTGTAGGTCGACCATTGCAGCGAGGTGGCGGTCGGCGTCGGCAACGGCGTGCTGTACCTGGGGTCGGGCATATAGACCCAACCGGCGCGCCCTTTGCCGAGCGGCACCATCTGGTCTTGCTCGCCCCAACCGTGCCGAACATCGCGCAGTTCGGTCTTCGGGTTGCCGCTCGCATCGAACTCCTGCACGGTGTACAGGCTGGCGACGCGCTGGGAATCGCTTGGGCTGGGATTGTCGAACGTCGATGGGCTGACGTAAGGCATCATTCTCGCCCAGCCGACCAGGAAACGTTGGTTGCCTGCGCTATCGATACCCAGCGACACGAGCTGCGGATACGACAAGAAATAATCGGGACTTTCTCGGATCCATTCCCGCCACATCACGCCCCCCGTGCTGTTCAAGCGCACCATGCCGATCTTCGTCGGCATGGTGGTGGTGCCGTCGGTCGCGGCGTAGACGCCGAGGAAGCCGCCGCCCGACAGCGCCACCAGCGATGTCGCGCCGCCGTTGAAGCGGTTGGCGCTCTGCGTGGAGCGATAAATGGCGCGGACCAGCACCGGATCCTGTTTCTCGACGTGCATCCAGATTCCGCCTTTGGTGAAATCGCCATCGACGCCGTGCCAGTCGGTGGTGCAAAGCGCCGCGAATGCGCCTTGCCCATAAATCGCGGGCCGATTGGATTCCGTATGACCTTTTCCGCATGCCCACAGCCAGCCGCGCGTCGTGTCGATCGCAGGCGCAGTGCGACTGACCACGATGAAGCTGTCGCCTTGGTGTTGCGTCGTGCCTCCGGTGGTGGATTTCAAGGAAATCCCGTAATGGGTGTCGTTCATCACCAAATTTTGATGCCCGATTTCCCAACCGCCGCCGATCGCTTTACTGACGACGTAGCGATTCGTCGGCGAAGCCGGCAGCGGGGAAAGCGCGGTATTTTTCCACTCGTACAGCCACATGTGATCGTCGGTCGAGTTGGCGGTCAGCCAGTCCTTCCAAGTGGCGTCGGTGAGCGAGGCCACCAAGTCCTTGGTGGCGCCGGTCGCCGAAGACGGCCGTCGGCACAGGGCCGCGACGGTGGAGC
Source organism: Lysobacter sp. (assembly GCA_008015835.1). Lineage (GTDB taxonomy): Bacteria > Pseudomonadota > Gammaproteobacteria > Xanthomonadales > Xanthomonadaceae > Lysobacter_I. The sequence goes on along the minus strand of SSGH01000007.1, from coordinate 144,771 downwards.
AGTCCGAGGCCGCGACGATGCCGTTCATTTCTTTGCATTCGGGGAAGTCGCGTTGCGCGAAGCCGCTGAGCGCGCCGGTGGCGCCGACGTTCGCGGAGACGATGGTCCCGGATCGGCTGGTGGCCGCCGAGTTCGCTTTCGTCGACAGCGAGGCGAAGATTTTGCGTTGCCCGTTTTGGACGCAGGAGTCCGAATAGATGCGGCCCGGCGTCACGTTGTAGGGCGCTGCGCTCATGCCCGGATGTTGCGCCAAGATCCGAACGACCCATCGATGCTCCTCGGCGGTCACCCGCGCGTTGTTGAGCGGGTCGTTCGTCGTCGAAAGCGTGCCCGCGGCGGGTAACGCGGCTTGGACGGACAGCGCGAGCGCCGTCGCGGAAGACAGTGCGGTCGCTTGCGCGATCGATCGAATGCTTTTCATGATGTTCACTCCATTGGAATGCTGGATGCGGAAAGAGAGCGGGCGGGCGCACGGCTGCCGCATGGGGAGCCGACGGTCGGTCGTCGAATTGCACGGCGGCGATCTATGCGCCGCGCCTCTGCCTTTCCTAAGACTGAGAGGGCGGAAACGATCGGTTCGGATTCACGGATTGCACATCGATGTCGCCGCTTTGTACTTGACGTCGGGGCCGGATGCCGAGATTTCCGGAGAAGCGACGCTCTTGCCGCTGTAGGGAACGTACACCGAAATCGCCCCTTTGAAAGTGGAGGAGTACGTGTACGTGATGCCTTGCAGGCACGTCTGCGGCCTGCCTTCGAGCGTGTAGTTGACGATGTTGTCCGCGAGCCTGCCGGAAACGGTGTAGCCGGCCGCATATCGGCCCGAATTCTTGAGCAACTCCATGGAGGCGCCGCCGACATTGACGTAGACGGGATTGCTGCTCCCGCTGCCCGGATAGCCGGACGAAATGTTGCATTGAATCGTCGACCCTGAATTCGTCATCCGTGCGCCGATGAATTTGGTCGCGGCGACCGCGATCGTGCATGTCAGTCGTGTGGCCGGTTTCGTCGCGGAAGCCGGCACCGCGATGTAGATCGTTTTTGCGCTGGCCGCGAAAGCGGACAAAGAGAGGCCTATCGCCATGATGGTCGCCGCGAATGGCGGCGCGAGATTCGCGCGATGGCGGTCGTTCCGCTTACTGGTTTTTTCCGGGTTTCTGTTCATCGTTCTGGCGTCCATTCGTTTGGTTTATGGAGTCTTCTGTTTCGTGTCGAATCTTCGCCTCATCGTCGTTGCGCCGTCTTCATCGACGGCTTGTCCGACGCGATCGCGTCGATCACAGGCTCGATACCCGCACCGTGAAGCCGCTTTGCGTCGCGGCCAACACCTCGATCTTGAAGCGCTTTCCGGCAGGCTCGGGCGTGGTCCACGATTCGCCGGCTTTGAACATGTTGGATTCCTGGTTGGAATACGTGTGCGGAGGCGTCCGGGCATCCACGATGCTGGCGTACCCTCCTCTGACGGCGTGAATGATCACCGCGTCGCCCGGAAGCTCGGATTCGTAGATTCCGCCGCTCTTCTTGCGCGCTTCGACGGTGTAGTAGTCGCTTCCGCCCGGTACCATCAGTTTGATCAGCAGGACATTCGTCGAGGCTTGAAAGCTGGCGCGGTCGAGGGTGTAGGTCGTGGTGGGAGTCGTGTAGAGATGCTTCCGTAGCCGTGCGGCGGCGACCCAGCCGAGCTGATCCCTTTGGTGGCCGATCGGGTGCTGCGGCAGCAATCCATAATTGGAGTCGAGGGCCGTTTCGGTCCAACCGCCGCTCATCAGATCCCACGGATTGTCGTAGGTGTCGTCGTCGCCATCGGTATTGTCGGAGTGCGACAAGTCGTAGGCGTGGCCCATCTCATGCGTCAGCGTCGATATGCCGGAATTGGCGTTGGGCAGATACATGTAGGCCCAAGGCGCATTCCAGGTGATTCCCCAGCGTCTGGTGGCGCCGTCGAGCGTGATGGATTTCAGATCGCCGTACGCATAACCATCGACATCCTGATTGAAGACCATGTTGATGCCGTAATAGCCGGTGTAATCGACGCTCGGATTGGCCGCGGCCAAGCAGTCGTCTTGAATCAACTGCAATTTGAGATATCCGTTCGATGGGTTCTTGTAGTACGAGAGCGGTTGCGGGAGCGTGTACCACCCGAATGCGGCGCTGCCCGCTAGATTCATTTTGCCGTGCGACACTTGGCGCCAGTAATGGTCCAGTCTTCCGGACGTGTTGGCGTACATGTTCGTGAAGTAGCTCTTGGGCTTCGGCTCGGCCGCGACATCCTTGAATTTGCACATCACCGTGACCCAGGACGTTTGCCCGCTGACGGCGGCCAGGGTCGAGATGTCGCCGGCTTTCGATGCCGATCCGCCGCCCGCCGTCAGGTCGTCGATCGGAACGATCACTTCCGGAGTCAGCAGCCCATCGGCATTCGCGGATCGCGACGACGACAGCGCGATGGCCACGCGGCGATTATCCAAGCGACGCAGATCGCCCGCCGCGCGCTTCGCGCTGACCGCATCGAGCGGATGCGCTCTGCCGTCGTCGTCGATCAGAGTCGCGAACAGTTTGGATGTTCTGTTCGGCCCCGGCCTGCCGTCGCCCCAGACGAGTTCGAGGCGGCCTTGCAAGGGCGTGCCGTCGGCGGCGGCGACGCGCCCCTGTCGCTCGGCGCGTTGATCGGCCGCATTCGCCATCGCCGCTGCCGTCCCTGCGATGGCGGCGATGCCGGCCATGCGAACGGCAAGCGCATTCAATTCGAGTTTCACGGTACGTTCCTTCTCGGTGATTGGATCGTCGGTGCGCTCGCGGCCTGCCGCGAATCGTTTCGATTCGGATTCGCCGGCCGTCGAGCGTTCGTTTCTCGTTCCGCGCCCTCGGCCGTCAGGGAACGACGGCCCAGAGATACGGATTCGTATCGCCGCACGGCGTCAGGCTGCTTCCGATCGCGGAACTGGATGCGTTGTAGATGCATCTGAATGTGCCGAGGTTCAGCAAGGCGTAAGCGGTCCCGCCTGCGTGGCTGATCGGCAGCCAGCGTTGCGCGATCGCGTTGTTGCAGGTCGCGGAGGTCACTTGCGTCCCGGACATCGCGAGGCAATACCCGGTTCTCCGGTTCTTGTACTCGAGTCCCCGATCGCCGTCGTATCGGCCGATCCAATCTTGATACGTGTTCGCGTTGTCGCAGGGCCAGGTGAAAACGACTTTATCGAGATTGTTGTGCAAGCAGCGTCCGGTCTGCTTGTTTTTGAAGCTCAACGTTCCAGACAACGAGGCCGATTGGGCGGAAACGTCGGGCGCGCCGAAGCAGAAGCACGCCGCGAGCGACGAAGCGACGGCGGATCGCCGCATGTGGGTCGAGAGATTCATTCTGTCTTGCTCCATGAAGGATGGGGAACGCGGGCGTCGTCGAGTCGAGATTCGACGAAGAACGGCCGATCCGACGGTCGGCGCACCGCATCGATCGATTCCCGCGATCGATGCGGTGCGCGGTCGAGCGCGTCCCCGCGAACGTTCGATCCGGAGATTCGTTCGCCGAAACGATCGGGGCCGTGCTCGCCCGCCGTTCTTCGGATCACACCACCGGAATGGTTTTCCAGGCGTAGGTCATTTGGTTGAGGATGCACGCGCCGGTATAGCTGTAGGCGGTAATCCCGGTGCCGTTCAAGTTGGCGAAACAGTTGTATTCGGCGAGGGTCGTGGGGTACTTGACGATCTGGCTATAGAAGGGTTGGCCGCCGCCGGGGTTTTGGACCACGGTCGGCCAAAAATCCTGCAGAGCGCTGGCGCTGCACGTCACCGAGCTCAGCACCCGGTTGTCCACGCGCAGGCATTTGCCGGTCGCGATGTTTCTGAGCGTCAATTTGCCCTGCCCGTCGGTGCTCCAATCCCACCGTTGATTCGTTCGAGTCGAGCTGCACGTATCGGTGAACACGCGACCATCGGTCGCGCCGACCATGCACTTGCCGGTGTGCGGGCTCTGGAACCGATATTGCGCCGCAGCAGCGTCGGGGGCGTACAGCGACCCTGCGGCGGCGAGCGCAGACAGCATGATCGCGGCGCGGACGTTCATCATGTGATTCATGGGCGATTCTCCTTGTGCGACTCCGAACGGGAGTCTGTCTTTGCGGTGGGCGGGCTCAGAGGAATGCGTCGTCGAAAGCGGGTCTGCACCGTGCGAGTCCGAATCGCTCGTCTCCGCTTTCGCCGGGGCGTCGGCGGTTCCGCGTTCGTCGAGGGCGTTACCGGCGACGCGAACGCGCTGGATGTGGACAGCCCCGATTCCGAGCCTGCCGCAACGCTCGCAGAGGCGCATGCAAATCGTTCATGGCCTCATCACGCCGCGATCATTGAAGGCTCATTGATGTCGGAAATCGACGGAAACCGCGCCGATGCGGCGCCTTCGACCCGATTCTGCGCACCTTCGTCAGCGATCCCGAGATCGGGACTTCCGTCGAGATGAAGCCGAAACCCGGACGGCCGTCGCACTCTTCGCGCTCGCGTTCGACTCGCTTCTCGCGAACGCCGATGGGTATGCTGTTCCGACCCCGAGCAGAGACGCTGCCATGACCGATACGCCCGGTGCAGAGGATGGCGATTTGGATCGTCCCTACGAGCTGGCGGGGCGCCGAATCGACCCGATCGCCGGCACGGTCGCGATGGGCGAGGGGCGCACGCCGATCAATCGGAAACTGCTCGAAGTGCTCGCGTGTCTGGCTCCGGTCGACGGCGAGTGGGTCGTTTCGGCGTACGCGAAAAGCGACTCGTCCGGACGCCGAGGTCCGCTCAGGTGTCCACGCCCACTTGCCCCTGCGCGAAGCCGCGCGTCTTGCGCACGGCGAGTTGATGCTCGCCGCCCAGCGGCTCGTAATAGCCTTCGAGCGTGGCGAGCAGGCCATCGACGCCGAGTTTCGGGGTCTCCACCGCGACGCCGCGAATCTGGCGCAGGATGCCTTCGCGCCGCCAATGGCTGCCGCGCAGCTTGGCCCATTTGCGGGCGATGGGATTCGGGCGTTTCGGCTTGCCGAGTTTCGGCGGCACCCACAGGTAATCGTCGAAGATCATCACCCCGCCCGTTTTCAACAGCGGCCAGCTCATGACGCCATCGGCCAGCGCGCCGAAGGCCGAATGCCAGCCGTCGATGTACACGATGTCGTACTCGCCTTCGACTTTGCGCAGGCCGTCGAAACTGTAGCCGGGGTATTCGCGGATTTTGTGCGCGTGCGCGGCGGTGTTGCGGCGGAAGCGCGCGTGGTAGTCGCCGTAGACCGGGTCCTCCGCGAACAGGTCGAGACAATCGATGCGGCTATCGTCCGCGGTGAGGATGTTCTCGCACAGCCACAAGGTCGAGCGGCCCTCGAAACTGCCGATCTCCAGCGCGCGCAACCCCGCGCGACCGCGGAAGCCGCCGAGCCAGCGCTCCCAGTACGGAATATTGTGTTCGAACCAGTTTTCGGAAAATTCGGGGGCGGCGGCGGGCGTGGTCGGCGAGGCGGTCATCGGCGCGGTTGGGTCGGAGGTCGCCTGCGAGTGTAACCGCCGCGTTTCTTGCGCAGGTCGATTCGACCGAAGAGCCGCTCCAAAAGCCCGTACATCGCCATGCCCAGGCCGATGGAAAAGTAACCCAGAGGGCGTAAAACGCGAGGGCTGTCCGGGGCTCGCATCAACGAGAAGTAGGCGGCCGCGAGCGCGACGACGCCTCGGGCCTGTTAACGCGATTTTGGCGCGTTGCGCTGTCCACCCGCGATCGTTCCCAGCGTCTTGCGTCGAATCCGCGCGTTCGCCGGCTTTCGGCTGCGCGCGACGATCGCACGCGCGATCTCCGACGGGCATGCCACGTCGCGCAGATGCGCGAGGACTTTCTGTTCCGATGTGCGCACGGCCATCAACGCCAGCGCTTGCTCTTCCCAGTGCGCGATGCGTTCGGCGACGGCGCTTGTGGGTTCACAATACGGCGTTGGCCAACCAGCGTTCGATCGCGTCGCGGTCGCGCGCGCGCAGCAGCGCCGACGCGCGGGCGCGCAGCCGGGCGTGATCGAGATCGCGCACCGCGCGGCGCACTTCCAGCAGCGTGCCCGGGTGCAGACTGAATTCTTCCAGGCCCAGGGCCAGCAGCACCGGCGCGAACATCGGCTCGCCCGCCATTTCGCCGCACACCGCGACCGGTTTGCCTTTGCGCTTGGCGGTGCGGATGGTGTCGTTCAATAAGCGCAGCACCGCGGGATGCAGCGGCGAATACAGGTCGCCCAGCGCTTCGTTCATGCGGTCGGCGGCGAGCGCGTACTGCACCAAGTCGTTGGTGCCGATCGAGAGAAAATCGACGGTGTCGATGAACGTCGGCAAGGCGATCGCGGCCGAGGGCACTTCGATCATCGCGCCGAGCGGCAGCGAGTCGGCGATCGCGTGGCCCTGCTCGCGCAGTTCGCGCTGCACCGACGCCATCAGCGCGCGGACTGCGACCACTTCCTCGCGGCCGCTCACCATCGGCACCAGCACGCGCACCGGCCCGTAGCTGGACGCGCGCAGGATCGCGCGCAACTGCGTGCGGAACAGATCGCAGCGGCTGAGCGACAGGCGCACGCCGCGCAGACCCAGCGCGGGATTGGGTTCGTCGGTCAACGCCAGCCCGGTGCCGTCGGCTTTATCCGCGCCGATGTCGAGCGTGCGAATGGTGACGGTGCGGCCGGTCATCCCCAGCACCAAATCGCGATAGGCGCGGAATTGCTCCTCTTCGTCCGGCAGCGTGCGACGCAAGGCCAGGGGACGATTCATGAACAGGAATTCGGTGCGGTACAAGCCCACGCCGGCGGCGCCCAGCGCATGCGCTTCGGCGACGTCTTCGCGCGATTCGGCGTTCGCCCACAGTTTGATGTCGACGCCGTCGCGCGTGCGCGTGGCTTCGCGCCGCAAACGGTGCAATTGCTTGCGCTCGCGCGCGTACTCCTGCACGCGCGCGCGATGCGCGCGCAGGTCGTCGGCGTTCGGCTCCCGCACGACCAAGCCGATGCCGCCGTCCACTACCAGCACGTCGCCGTCGTTCACGCGCTGCAGCGCGTCGGCGGCGCCGACCACCAGCGGAATATGCAGGCTGCGCGCCAGAATCGCGCTGTGCGACAGCGGGCTGCCGCCGGCGGTCACCACGGCCATCACGCCCTGGGTGTGCAGTTGCGCCAATTCCGAGGGCGCGATGTTGTCGGTGACCAGAATGTCGCCAGCGATGCCCTGCACATCGGCATCGCGCTGATGCAGCGCCGCGTGCAGACGACCGACCACTTGATCGATGTCGTCGATGCGGCTGCGCAAATACGCATCGTCCATGCCCGCGAACACCGCGGCGATGCGGTCGCGCTGCAGGCGCAGCGCGTAATCCGCGGTATAGCGGCCGGTGCGGATCAATTCGTCCAGGCCGGCCAGCAATTCCGGGTCGTCCAACAGCAGCGCGTGCAGATCGAGGAATTCGCCGACTTCGTGCGCCAACGCACCGTGCAGGCGGTCGCGCAGGGCGTGCATCTCTTCACGCACGGTGTCGATGGCCGCATGCATGCGGCCGATTTCGGTCTCGATCTCCTCAGCCTCGATCCGCGCCTCGTCCACCTCCAGCGCGTGCGGCAATCGCACGCGCGCCCGGCCGAGCGCGCTGCCGCGCGAAACGCCGTGCCCGGAGAGGTCGCGGCGCATGCGTCAACTGTCCTCGTCGAAGCGCCGCTCGAACAGCGCGGCGAGCGCGTCGATCGCGGCCTGGGCGTCCTCGCCCTCGGCGCGCACGATCACCTGACTGCCTTGGCCCGCGGCCAGCAGCATCACGCCCATGATGCTCTTGGCGTTCACTTCGCGGCCTTTGGCGGCGATGGTGATGCTCGACTTGAACGGCGCGGTGGTCTGCACGAGTTTGGCGGTGGCCCGCGCGTGCAGGCCGAGGCGATTGATGACGGTGAGTTCGCGTTCGATCATGGGACGGTTCCGCGCGAGGCGGCGGCAAAGTGAAGAGGAGGGCGACGCCAGATCGGGTCGTCGTTCGCGAAAGACAAGCCCTCGACGAGGTCGGCGCCCGCGCCGGCGGCCATGCATGCGCTTCGCGGATCGCGCACGGCGGTTCGACGCTCGGAGCGGGCGCGATCAGCCATCATCGAAGATCGCTCCGTTGCGAGCCCCGGCCGCCGCCACCGCGGGCAGCTCGTCCAGCGCTAGCTCCGCGTAGTTCATGACTCGAAGCAGCATCGGCAGATTCAACGCCGACACCCGACGCGTCGGCGTGCCCAGGCGCGCGACCCGCGCCGCCAGATTGCTGGGCGACGCGCCGTAGAGGTCGGTCAGGATCAGCACGCCTTCGCCGCCGTCCACCCGGCGCAGGGCCGCGCTGGCCTGCGGCAACAGCGCGTCCAGATCGGCGTCGAACGGCACCTCGAACGCCTCGGTCTTCAGCGGCAACTGGCGCAGCAAACGCGTCGCCACCTCGACCAGAGCGGAGCCGAGGCCCGTGTGCGTGATGAGCAGAATCCCGACGGCCATGGCGCCAACTTAACAGACCGGGATGACCGGTTGAAGCGCCCCGGCGCTTGATCGTCGGGGACGCAGGCCGCAGGATACGGAAACGAACGGATTCGGGCATCGACATTGGCGCAGCTCATTCCCAACCGCAGCGTGTGTTTGCCGCGCATGACGCCCGGCGAGCGGCGCCTCGCGCTTCGTCTGGAGGACAAGCTCGAGGACGATTACCTCGTCTGGTGCGACGTGCCGGTCGGCCCGAGGCAACTGCATCCGGATTTTCTGATCCTGCATCCCAGCAGAGGCTTCCTGATCCTGGAAGTCAAGGATTGGAAGCTGGACACCATCGTCGAATTCGACAAGATCAGCGTCGCCCTCGCGACCGAGCGCGGGTTGACCTACGTCGCCAATCCGTTGGCGCAGGCGCGCGGTTACGCGCACGAACTCAATGGCGTTCTCCAGGCCGATCCCGCATTGCGGCAGCCCGAAGGGCATCCGCATGCGGGCAAATCGATCCTCCCGTACGGAATCGGCGTGGTGTTGACGAACATCACCCGCGTGCAGTTCGAGGCGAACGATCTGGGCGACGTGTTGCCGGAGCACAAAGTCGTTTGCCAGGACGAGATGCTGGAGAGCGCCGATCCGGAGCGCTTCCAGGAACGGCTATGGGCGATGTTCGATGCCTCGTTCCCTTGCCGCTTGACGCTGCCGCAGATCGATCGCTTCCGCTACCACGTTTTTCCGGAACTGCGCATTTCGAGCCCGGCGGGCCAGCCGGCGTTGTTCGAGCAGGATGCGCAGGCGCTGCAGATCCCGGATCTGATCCGAGTGATGGATCTGCAGCAGGAACAATTGGCGCGTTCGCTCGGCGAGGGGCATCGCGTGATTCACGGCGTGGCCGGGTCGGGCAAGACGATGATCCTGGCGTATCGCTGCGCGCATCTGGCGCGCGCGCTCGCCAAGCCGGTGCTGGTGCTTTGCTACAACGTCACGCTAGCGGCGCGGCTGCGCGCGACGATCGAAGAGAAACATCTGCAGGACCGCGTCTGCGTGCGGAATTTCCATGCGTGGTGCTTGGAAATGCTGCGTACTTACCATCTCCCGATTCCGAAGGAGCGAGACAACGACGCGTTTTCCAAAGCGTTGCCTCCGGCTGTCATCGCCGGTGTCGAATCCAATGCGATCCCGCGCGCGCAGTACGGCGCGATCATGATCGACGAAGGGCACGACTTTCAGCCGGAGTGGTTGAAATTGGTCGTGCAGATGCTCGACCCGGCCTCCAATTCGTTGCTGTTGCTGTACGACGATGCGCAGTCGATCTACACCGGCAAGCGCAAGGGCTTCAGTTTCGCCAGCGTCGGTATCGAAGCGCGCGGGCGCACCACCATCCTCAAGCTCAACTATCGCAATACGATGGAAATTCTGGCGGCGGCGCGGGTGTTCGCCGAGGAAGTGCTGAACGCCGAGGACTCCGACGAAGACGGTGTGCCCGTGCTCGCGCCGCAGAGCGCAGGGCGACGCGGGCCGTTCCCGGAACTGATCCGTTGCGACTCGCAGCGCGCGGAAGTGGCGTTGATCGCCCGGCGAATCCGCGAAGCGCAGGCAGAAGGGCGCTCGCTGAACGACATCGCCGTGCTGTATCGCAACACGTATCAAGCCGATGCCATCGCCGAGGGGCTGCGCCGGCACGGTATCGCGGCGACGTTGGCGAAAGAGGCGAAAAAAACCGATCTATTCGCGGGCGCGCCGTCCGTGAAAATCGTGTCGATGCATTCGAGCAAGGGGCTCGAATTCGGTTTGGTGTTCATCCCGGAGCTGTGCGCGTTGCCGAACCGGTATCATTCCGAGGAGGAAGAAGCGCGGCTTCTGTATGTCGCGATGACGCGCGCGCTCGAATCGCTGGTGATGACGCATCATCGCGAGTCCCCGTTCACCACGCGGATGCGGGCGACGCTCAATCAGGTGCAGACGCAGTTGGCGTCGGCATAAGCCGCGACCCGTCGGCCGGCGACGGATATGCATGAGCGAATCAGTTTCCGGTTTCGTCCAACACCGCATGAAACAGCGCGTTCAAGCCGGGTAGGGCGCTGGGCTTGCGTTCGACGACGGGCTGCATGCGCTCCAGTCGCGCGAGCTGTTCGGCGGCGAACTCGCCGATGACCGGGACCGGGTCGCCGACCCAGCTTTCGGGTGCGGCGCGTTTGCGTTCGAGCAGGTCGTCGATGGCCGCGCGCAAATCGGGGCGGTCGTCGATGAGATGCAGCAGTTTGTCGAATTCGATCGGCGCGGGCTTGGCGTAGCGTTCCAGCCACAGCACCGCCAGCAGCGGGCGCAGGGCGTAGAAATATTTTTTCAGGGACACCTGCGGTTCGCGCAGATAAGCGCGCTCGGTGTTCTTGGCCATGCTGCGGTAGTGGTACATGCCGCTTTCCACCGAATAAGCGTGGGGCAACAATGCGCGCGCCCCCGCGCCGAAACCGCCGCGTTCGATGTAGCGGATCGGCGATTGCACCCATTCGACGAACGCGGGGTTCGATTTCCAGAACAGCCGCAGCGCTTTGCGCACGTCCCAACCGTTGAGGTCGATGTCGTCGACGATCGGGTATTCGATCACGTCGCGGCGTTCCTCCAAATCCACCGCGTGATACCAGCGCGGCTCGCGCGCGTAGATGAAGCGCACGTCGTAATCGGAATTGGGCGAAGCGAAGCCCCAGGCGCGGCTGCCGGATTCCACCGCCAGCAGGATGCGGACGCCGTGTTCGGTCTCCGCGCGCGCGAGACGCCGCAGGATGTCGGCGTGGACATCGGCGGGGATGGCGGGATGGGCGGGCGAGGCGATGTCGTTCATGGCAATGCGCGTGCGACGGGGCGTGTGGAGTTTCGGCGAGCGATCAATCGCGGGTCCAGACGCCTTGCGCATCTTGTCGATAGCGATGACTGCTCGGCAGCGTCTCGGCGGGTAGTTCGGTGTTCGGGTAGGACAGGCCGATCTCGGCTTCGCAGCGGAACGCTTTCGTGTAGGGCTTGCAGCCCATTTTCCGGAAGCTCTCCAGTTTCATCATGATCGGCCGACTGCGCGCCCCCGACATTTCGATGACGATGCCGCCGTTCGCATTGGTCGCGTCGATCGCGGCTTGTTCCAGCGCCCGCATCTCCTCCTCGGTCGGCTCCGCGCGCGGGGCTTCGACGGGCGTCGCGTTCGAGGCTGCGGCGCCGGCGGCGGGGTCGGCGACGTTTGGGGCGTCGCCGCCGCAGGCGGAGAGCATGGCGACGAGGAGCGCGAGGCAGAAGGCGCGTGCGGTCATGGCGATCGTCTGTGCGGAGAGGCGGCGATCATCGCACAGCGCCCGATCTTCCGATGCGCCGAAGCCCTGCGGCCGTCGCGCGGGGCCGCCGCGCGTCAGACGAGCGGCGTCGCGAACACCGTGATTTCTTCGCGATCGTGATAGAGCTGCTTCGCGCGGATGGTCAGCGGTTTGCCGGCTTGCGTTTCGAAGCGCTCCAGACACAGCCGCGTTTCCTGCCAGCGTTTTTTCATCGGCAGTTTGAGATTGAAGATCGCGTGCCGGCACCAGCCTTCGCGGAACCACTCGGCCATGCGCGCGGCGACGCGGCTGGGTTGTTCGACCATGTCGCAGACCATCCAGTCCAGCGGTTTCGTGGGATGCCAGGCGAACCCGTCGGCGCGCAAATGCTGCACGAGGCCGGTCTCCATCACGTGCGGGCGCAGCGGGCCGTTGTCGATCGCGGTCACGTGCAGTTTGTGGCGGGTGAGCACCCAGGTCCAACCGCCGGGCGCGGCGCCGAGATCGGCCGCGCGCATGCCGTCGCGCAGCAGGCGCGCGCGCTCGTCGGCGCTGAGTAGGACGAGCAGCGCTTCTTCGAGCTTCAGCGCGGAACGGGAGGGTGCATCGGCGTGCATTTTCAGGCGCGGCACGCCCATCGGCCACGGCGCGCTGTCGCGCGGATCGCTTTCGGCCAGAAAGGCGTGGTCGCCGGTCACGAAACACACATGCAGACGTGGGAAGCGATCGTCGTCTTGCGCGGTGAGCACGCTGGCTTTGCGCAGCGCGGGGCGCAGTGCGTTGCCGAAACTGCGCGCGAGGCCCGCGAGCGGTTTGGCCTCGTCGCTGTCGGGGTGTTCGACGATGAGCGTGCCGAAGCTCGGCTGTTGTGGGAGGGCCGGAAGGCCCGATCCAGCCTGCGGCGAATGTCGATCGGGCCTTCCGGCCCTCCCACAGAACGTCTCCAAGGCGTCGAGCATCGGCGCGATGCGGTCTTTCGGGTTGAGATCGCGCAATTCGGCGATCAGGCGCAGTTTCTGTCTCGCGAAAATCAGCGCGGACAACGGCAGCGCGCGGGCGAGCGCATCGCCATCGTCGCCCAGGAACAACGCATACCCCGTGTTGCGTTCGGTGCGCGCATAGCCGCCGAGCCCCGCGTCCGCGGCGCGTTCGGTCAGTTCGGCGGCCAGGTCGGGCTCGAAGCCGGCGCGGCAGTAGCACAGCAGGCCTTGATCGCTCATGTCGTTCCGTTGCGCGGGTGTTGGAGGTAGGGCGGGCTCAAGCCCGCCATTGCGATGCGCCGCAGAAGACAATCGACCGAACGATAGGCCCGATCATCCGGTTTTTTGCGGTCACTCTCGCGCCCATGCTCGCGTTGTGTCCGGTTCGCGGTCGCTGCGGATCGATACGTCGGGGCGATGCGACGCGCGTCTGGCAGCGACGTCATCGCCTCACATCACCACCGCGCCGCCGCCGAGGTTCTGGCACTGCCCCTGCACGCATTGGCAGGCGCTCACCTCTTCGAAGCCGCAGATCGACGCCATCCCGTCTTTCGCGCACTGCGCTTGCACGGCGGCGGGGTCTGTTTTCGCGTCTTTGTTCACGCACATCGGAAAACGACCGCAGCAGTTGCCGACATCTTTCACCGCGCAATCCGCGTCGATCTTGCACTTGCGGTTCGGCGCATTCGGATCGAAGCCCGGCGCGCGGTCCGCGACGCGGTCTTCGGACTTGGCGGCGGGCGCGGGTTCGGACGCGACCGGCGCGGGAGGCTGCGCGGCAGGCGCTGCGGGCGCGACCGGCGCGGGAGGCTGCGCGGCAGGCGCTGCGGGCGCGACCGCAGCAGCGCTCGGCGCCTCCGTCTTCGTCGTGGCGTCGGGTGCGGGGGCCTCGGGCGGCGCAGCGGCGCAGCCCGCGAGCAGCGCCGCCGTCAACATGCCCACCAAGATCGCGGATCGGATACGCATACGTTCTCCCGTGCGTTGTGAACAAGCGCTTAGACGGCGTTGGCCCAAGTGTCGCGCAGCGTGACGCTGCGATTGAACACCGGCGTCGCGCTCGTGTGGTCGAAGCGGTCGGCGACGAAATAGCCGATGCGTTCGAATTGGAAACTACGCTCCGGCGGCGCGTTCGCGGCTTCGGGCTCCACGTAGCCGCGCACGCTGCGGCGCGATTCGGGATTGAGATAGTCGCGATAGCTCTTGCCGTCTTCGTCGGTATCCGGGTTCGGCACGGTGAACAAACGATCGTACAGGCGGAATTCCGCGGCGACCGCATGCCGCGCGCTCACCCAATGGATCGTGCCCTTGATCTTGCGATCCGCGCCGGGCATGCCGGGACGCGACTCGAGGTCGAGCGTGCCGCGCAATTCGACGATCTCGCCGGCCTCGTTCTTCACCACCTCTTCGCACTTCGCGATCCCCGCGCCGCGCAGGCGCACTTCGCCGCCGGGAATCAGCCGTTTCCAGCCTTTCGGCGGCACTTCGGCGAAATCTTCGCGTTCGATCCACAGCTCGCGCGAGAACGGCACGCTGCGCTGCCCGAAGGATTCGTCTTTCGGGTGATTGGAGAACGTCAGGGTTTCGTCGTGATCGTCCGGCAGATTGGTCAACACGAATTTCAGCGGCTCGATGACCGCCATGCGGCGCGCTGCGCGGCTGTCCAAGTCCTCGCGCAGCGTGTTCTCCAGCACCGAAAAATCGATCAGCGAATTCTGCTTCGACAGGCCCAGGCGCGCGACGAACAGCTTCAGCGCGTCCGGCGTGTAGCCGCGGCGGCGGATGCCCTGCAGCGTCGGCATGCGCGGGTCGCCCCAGCCGTCGACCAGGCCCTCCTCGACCAGGGTCATCAGCTTGCGTTTGCTCATCACCGTGTAATTCAGGTTGAGCCGCGAGAATTCGATCTGACGCGGTTTGCCGGCTTCGAACGGCAGGCCGCGGTCGGTCAGCGGCTTGAGCAGTTCGGGATGATGCGCCAAATCGACCTTTTCCACGCACCAGTCGTACAGCGGGCGATGGTCCTCGAACTCCAGCGTACACAGCGAATGGGTGATGCCTTCCACCGCGTCGCTCAGCGAATGCGCGTAGTCGTACATCGGGTAGATCGGCCACGCATCGCCGGTGTTCTGATGCTCGACGTGCTTGATCCGGTACAGCGCCGGGTCGCGCAGATTGATGTTGCCGCTGCTCATGTCGATCTTCGCGCGCAGGGTGCGCGCGCCGTCCGGAAACTCGCCCGCGCGCATGCGCCGGAACAGGTCGAGGTTCTCCGCCACGCTGCGATCGCGGAACGGCGAGGGACGGCCGGGCTCGGTCAGCGAGCCGCGATAGGCGCGCACGTCCTCGGCGCTGAGGTCGCAGACGAAGGCGTCGCCCTGGCGGATGAGCTTTTCGGCGGCGAGGTAGAACACTTCGAAATAGTCCGAGGCGTGGCGCAGGTCGGCCCAGTCGTAGCCCAGCCAGCGTACGTCGTCCTGAATGGCGCGGACGTATTCGGGGTCTTCCTTCGCCGGGTTGGTGTCGTCCAGGCGCAGGTTGCAGCGGCCGCCGAACTCTTGCGCGATTCCGAAGTCCGTCCAGATGGCGCGGGTATGGCCCAGGTGCAAATAGCCGTTCGGTTCGGGCGGGAACCGGGTCCGGATTTGGGCGTGTTTGCCGCTGGCGAGGTCCTCGCGGACGATCTGGCGGATGAAGTCCTGGCGGCGTTCCGGGGCGCTTTCGGCGGCGGCCCCATCCATCGAAGAATCGGAGGTCATTGTGACGATTGTCGTGAAAACCGTCAGTTTAGCCGAGCCGGAGCGGGCGGCGGGGGTACGACGGCGCAGAGTGTGGTGATACTGTGACGCGCTACGGTCGGGCCGAAAATCGCTCGGCCAGCGGGGGTGTTCAGGGGGGACACGCCATTGCGACGACAACGGGGTCCACGAATCGATGCGCATGACGACCGTGCCAAGCGGGCGGTGCCGGGCGGCCGTGCGCCGCCCGGGGCGTTTTCGTGGGCGTGCTCGCGGGTGCGTTCGTGGCCGACGGCTGGGTTGAGCCGATGAAGAAACGAGCGGCCGGTCAGGGCATCCTCGAGCGGCACTGGTTCGCCATCGGCGGCATCGCATTGCTGCCGTTGTTGCTTCTCTACTTATTTTTCTCGGCGGTGCCGGAGCGTGCCGCTCGGGCGTCTGTTCCGTTGACGCTCACTGCCGTCGCCGACGCGACCGGCCAAGCGCCCGAGGTCGCGCGCGACGGTCAATCCCTGCTGCTCAAAGGCGACGGCCGCGTCTCGCAGGCCGATCTGCGCTTCGTGTTGCCGCGCGCCGATGGCGAGTCCTCGCATTGGGTGATCTGGATGCGTCGCGTGCCCTTGGAGAATCTGCGGTTGTCCGCAGGCGAATATTGGCGCTCCAGCGATCGCAGTTTTCTGCGGCCGAGCGCCGAGGACGGCATCCTGCCCGTGGGGTATCTGGTGCGCCTGCCGGGCGCCTGGGAAGGCGAGATCGCGCTTCGGCTGGAAGCGGCGGCGATGCGCAAGTCGGCGCTGGCGCCCGAGATCGTGTCCGAAGCGGTCGCGATGGAATACGTGCAGCGCGCGACCATGATCGTGATCGTCGCCTACGCGAGTCTGATCACGCTCGCGCTGCTGTCGCTCGCGCTGTATTTCGCCTCGCGCGATATGACGTTTCTGTCGTTCTTCGGTTTCTGCGTGGTCGGCTTGCTGCAGATCGCCGCGCTGAACGGGCACATGTATCAACTCGACAAACTGGGCGTCTTCGCCGGATTCGGCAGCGGCGGTTTCGGCGCGATGTCGCTGATCTTCGAAGCTGCCGCGCTGCGCATCCTGCTGCGCTACGCCGATCTGCCGAAGGCGCGCTCGGATTGGTCGCGCAGGATCAATATCGGCGCGGTCGCGCTGCTGCTGCTCGCCGGGGTGATGTTGGCGTGGGGCGCGAACGTCAGCCCGGTGGCGTCGGCGGCGTTGCCGGCGTTCTGGCTGGCCGGCGGCGTGGTCGGGTTCGCGGTGTTGTTGGACGCGTGGCGCAGACGGGTGACGATGATCGGGGCGGTGCTTTGCTCGCTGCTGGCCATCGTCGCCGCGGCCGTCGCCTCCGAATTGACCGCGGTCGGCATGCTCCGCAGTTCGCTGTTGACGCACTACGGGTATCAGATCGCGATCGTGCTGTGCGCCTTGATGTTGGCGGTCGGGTTGATCAGCCGGATCAGCCGATATCGCGAACAGCGCGACCGTGAGCAGCGCGCGCGCGAAGAGTCCGAGCGCAAGCTGTACCGCGAGGCGGTGCGTTCGGAATTGCTGACCGCGCTGCAGATGAGCCTGCGCGGCTTGGACGAAGAAGAGGTGCAGCCGGCGGCGTATCGCCTGCTGCTGGAACATCTGCATCGCATTGTGCCCACCAGTTTGGCGCTGGCGATGACGCGCGGGTATCTGGGCGCCGACGTGTTGGTGTCCTGGCCGCCGGCCGCGCTCGATCGCATGTCCGAACAGGATTTGACCCGGCGGCAAACGCTGCGCCAGCAATTGTCCGGGAGCATCGATCTGCAGTACCCGGTGACCAAGCCCGGCGAAGCGGTGCCGGTGGCGATGGAAGCGGCGGTGTCGATGCCGATCCGCGCGCCGGCGTGGGGCGCGTTGGTGCTGGAGCGCGCCGGCGCGACCGCGTTCCATCCCGACGAATTGGTGATCGCGCGAGATCTGTCGCGCATCACCGTGCAGCAAGTCGAAGAGGCCGTGACCGCGCTGAAGCTGCGCCACACCGCCGAAGTCGATGCGCTGACTGGCAGCATGAACCGCCGCAGCATCGACTTGTCGCTGTCGCGCACGTTCCAGCATTCGCATCGCAACCAGCAGCCGCTGTCGGTGCTGTTCGTCGACATCGATCACTTCAAGACCTTCAACGACATGTTCGGCCATGCCTGCGGCGATTTTTGCCTGCGCGAACTGGCGCGGGTGCTGAAGGGCACTCTGAGCGTCGACGATTTCCTCGGCCGCTACGGCGGCGAGGAATTCGTGGTGATTCTGCCCGGGCGGCCGACCGAGATGGCGCGCGCGGTCGCCGAGGAATTGCGCGTGGCGGTCGAGGCCTCGGAATTCCGCTGGAACGAGCGCACGCTGCGGCTGACCGTCAGCATCGGCGTCGCTAGCCGGTTGGACGCCGAATCGCTGCCGCAGCCCGCGCTGGAGCGCGCGGATCGCGCCCTGTACGCCGCCAAACGCGCCGGCCGCAATCGCGTGCAGGTCGCGCCGGCGGTGTTCAAACCGCGATCGACCCTGGCCGGAACCTGAGCGCGGGTCGCGGACGCGCGCACCCGAGCAACCGATCTCGCCGCGGCCGCCTCCGTATCGGGCGCAGCGGCGCTCGCCGCAGATGTTACGTTCGCGTCGTCCTTGATCCGCGTCGTTGCGCCCATATTCCCCTCGCATCCTCGGAGGACTCAACGGATGTTCGATCGACTGCTCGGAATCGGCGCCTACAAACAACGCATGCCGACGCCGGAGCGCGCGCTGCCCGGCCGCGCGACCGAAATGCCGCTACGCAATGCGCACCACGTGCACGGCCGCCCGCTGCGCGACGCGTTCCCCGGCTTGTCGCGGGCGGCGTTCGCGATGGGCTGTTTCTGGGGCGCGGAGCGCGCGTTCTGGTCGTTGCCGGGCGTGTTCACCACCGCGGTGGGGTACGCCGGCGGCTTTACGCCGAACCCGACGTACGTCGAAGTGTGCAGCGGCGAAACCGGCCACACCGAAGCGGTGCTGGTGGTCTACGACCCCGCGCAGATCGCGTTCGACGATTTGCTGCGAACGTTCTGGGAGCGCCACGACCCCACGCAGGGGATGCGACAAGGCAACGATACCGGCACGCAATATCGGTCGGCGATCCACTGCGAGACCGAAGCGCAATACGCCGCCGCCGTCGCCTCGCGCGATGCGTTCCAAGCACGGCTGCGCGCGTCGGGTTTCGGCGAGATCACCACCGAGATCCGTCACCCGGCGCCGCCGTTCTACTACGCGGAGAGCGAGCATCAGCAGTACCTGTCGAAACACCCCGACGGCTATTGCGGGCTCGGCGGCACGGGCGTGAGCTGTCCGGTCGGCGCATTCGCGACGCGGGCTTAAGGGCCGTCGCGCCTCGCCCGCATCAGCGCTTCGACACGGCGCAGACGTAGACGACTTCGCAGGCGCCGTCGCCCTGGTCCTCGCGCGTGGTCGAACTGCGCCAACGCCAGCCGTCCTGCGCTTCCACCTGCACCAACCACCCGTCGATGCGCACGCGGTCGTCGTCGTCGATGTCCTCCAGCGCGTTCGCGACCGTCTCGTTCGACGGGATCATGTGCATGTTCGCGCTGCTGCGGACGATTTCGTCCTGCGGGATCGGCGGTTGATTCGACCAGCGGTATTGATACCAACGCCCGGACTGCGAAATATCCAATTGCGACAGCACCGCGTCTTCGCGCATGCGGCCCCAGCCCAGCGCCAAATCGATCGGCGCATAGCGCGCTTCGCGATCGCTGCCGTAGGTTTTCGACGACAGCACGCGCGCATCGACGCTGAACCCGGCCAAGGCTTTGAGCGTCGCGTCCGCGTGCCGGAACGGCGCCAGATCGCTCGGCGCGGCGCTCTGCACAGGGCCGTCGCCGAAAGCCAATTCGGTCGGCGGCGCGCAACCGCTGGCGAGTAAGGTCGGCGTCGCGACCGAGGCGCCGGCGACGCCGGTCGTCGCGACGGCGCCCGGGCTGGACGCGCCGCGGCGGTGCGAGACGTAGAACGAGGCGCCCACCAGCAGAAGCAGAACCACGACGATCCAGCGCAACATACGCGAACCCGATGCGAAAGCCGGGGTTAGTGTAGCGCCGCGCGCGTCAGCGATGCGGCCCGATATGCGCGCCGGTGCCGGTCAGCGCTTCGTCGAGGCGGCTAAGCGGGCGAAAGGCATCAAGCGCCCATCGAATCGAAGATCACGTACGGTTCGCCGTCCTTCGCCCAGCGTTCGACGTGCGATTGTCGGTATGCGACGTAACCGCCGACATAGCCGGCCGCCGCGGCGAAGAGGGCGGCGAACAGAGCGAGAATCGAACGGCGTCGACGACGGTTCGCGTCGATGCGCGCCGCGCTCAAGCGAAGTCGTCCAACAGCGCGCGGCGCGTGTCCGCATCGGGTTCGACGCGCAGCGGCATCCGCGGATCGTCGATCGCGACCGCCAAGCTCGCGCCCGCGCGCAGCGCGTCGATCTGCGCGGGTTCGAACGCGAAGCGCAGAAAATGCACGGCCGCGGTCTTGTCGTCGGCGCTGCGCGGCATGTCCTCGTCGGCGAAGGTCGTGGCACGCCCATGCCCTTCGATCTCGATGCGGACGCGATGTTCGATGCCGCCCAGGCGCGCCAATTCCCGCGCGCGTTCCTCCATGTCCGGATATTCCACCAGCATCGTCGCCCTCAGATCGCGACCGCTCGGGATCAGCGGGTTGTAGGCGTCGAGTTCGTCCTGGATCGCGTCGGGCTCGAAGATGCGCTCGATGCGCAGCATCTCCTGAATTTGATACTGGATCGTCAGCCGATCCTCGAACAGCAGGGTGATATGCGGCCCGAGATGCAGCTTGCGCCTCTTTTTGTGCGCGAGCACGCGCGCTCGAAACGCGTCGCGTTCGACGGCGTAGGTTTCGAGGGTGTAGAGGTCGGAACGTTTCAATGGCGGCATGGCGAAATCCGTGGATCGATCGAAACATAGGGTGTCATCCCGAGCCTGCGGCCCGGGATAACGGAGAACTCATATCCCATACGCCTTCCGCAGCAACGTCACCGGATGCTCGGCGGCGGTGCCGTCGTTCAACCCATGCGCGATATGAGCGCTGGCCATCACGCAGTCGCTGGTGAAATGCTGCGCGTCCGATTGCTTAACGCGATTCTCTACCGGTTTGGCGATCTTGCGCGCGGCGTCGTAGGTGGCTTTTTTCACGCCATAAGTCCCGTCGTGGCCGGAGCAGCGTTCGATCGCGGTCACCTGCGTGCCCGGCACCAGTTCCAAGACTTG
Source organism: Lysobacter sp. (assembly GCA_008015835.1). Classification (GTDB taxonomy): domain Bacteria; phylum Pseudomonadota; class Gammaproteobacteria; order Xanthomonadales; family Xanthomonadaceae; genus Lysobacter_I. The sequence continues at coordinate 123,989 of SSGH01000007.1, read as the reverse complement.
TTTGGTTTTCGGGCCGATGTTCTGCACGCGCTGGTGACAGGCCGCTTGCCACGCGACCTTGCCCAACTCGTTCTTGAAGTCGGTCTTCAGCAGGCCCGCGTTTTGGCGGTGCATCAAGTATTCGAACGGGTCGAAGATCGCACGCTTGATCGCCTGCACGTCGGTGTCGTCGGGGTACATCAGCGGCAGTTCTTGCTTGAACATCAGCACGCACGACGGAATCGGCGCGAGGATGTCCCAGCCGTCCTTCACCGCGTCGGACATCGCCGGCATATTGCGTTCTTTGTAGTCGTTCACGCTGTCCAGATCGCCCAGCTCCAGCTTCGGCATGCCGCAGCATTGGTTTTGCCGAATCAGTTTCACCGGAATGTCGTTATGGCGCAGCACCGCGACGAGATCCTCGACCATCTTCGGATGATTATGGTTGCCGTAGCAGGTGACGAAGATCGCGACCTTGCCGCGCGTCGGACCGGCTTCGGTCGCGCCGTCGCCGCGGTCGTCGCGATCGAGTTTACGCAGCGCGGTGGGGCTGTGATACGCCGGCACCTGCGCGTCGCGATGCACGCCCAGAACGCTCTCCATCGCGCCGCGCAGCGCGGGCTGGCGATTGCCCCAGTTGACCATGTCCACCACGACCGGAATCGACGCGAGCTTGCCGACCGTCGTGGTGTTGGACAGCAGCTTCGCCGATAGCGGCGCGCCGTGGTTGCGGAAGTGCACGGCCTTGGCGCGCAGCATCAGATGCGGGAAGTCGATATTCCATTCGTGCGGCGGAATGTACGGGCATTTGGTCTGGTAGCACAGGTCGCACAAATAACAGTGTTCGACGACCTTGGCGTAATCCGATTTCGCCACACCGTCGACTTCCATCGTCGACGAGTTGTCGACCAAGTCGAACAGCGTCGGGAAACTCTGGCACAGGCTCACGCAGCGACGGCAGCCGTGGCACAGGTCGAACACGCGTTCCAGTTCTCGTTCGAGCGCGGCTTCGTTCCAGAACTCGGGATTTTTCCAATCCAACGGATGCCGGGTCGGCGCGTCGAGGCTGCCTTCGCGACGACCTTCGCGCGGCGCGCTCGCGGTCGGCGGAGCGGCGGGCTGATCGGAGGGGGGCGTGGTCTGACTCATGCGGTCCTCGCGATGGCGCGTCGAGTGCGCGGACGCCGCGGAGGATCGAGACGCATGGCGATCCTCGCGGCGCGATGCAAAAGAAAGACCTCCCCCGAACGCGCGTATCGATCCGAGGGAGGCGAAGGCCCGCCCCGGGGCTGGGGCGGCAGGGAGAGGGAATCGAGGGCGATGGCGCGATTCCGAACGGATCGGCACAGGATGCCGATCCGTTCGGCGCCGGCGCATCGCCGCCGGTGAGTCAGCCCAGTTCAGCCCAGTTCGTTCAGCGCCTTCTGGAAACGATTGGCGTGCGAGCGTTCGGCCTTCGCCAACGTTTCGAACCAGTCCGCGATTTCGTCGAAGCCTTCGTCGCGCGCGGTTTTGGCCATGCCCGGATACATATCGGTGTATTCGTGGGTTTCGCCGTGGATCGCCGACTTCAGGTTGTCGGACGTGCCGCCGAACGGCAGACCGGTGGCGGGGTCGCCGCACTGTTCGAGGTATTCCAAATGGCCGTGCGCATGGCCGGTCTCGCCCTCGGCGGTGGAGCGGAACACCGCAGCCACGTCGTTATAGCCCTCGACGTCGGCTTTCTGCGCGAAATACAAATAGCGGCGGTTGGCCTGCGATTCGCCCGCGAAGGCGTATTTCAGGTTCTCTTCGGTTTTCGAGCCTTTCAAACTCATGGCGTGATCCCTCGTGGCGGTCTGAAGTGCATGCGGATGGCGTGAGGGTGCGGCGGGAGGGCGAGGCGTCGAAGCGATGTCCGGGCGCTCGCGCAGGCCGCACATCCGGAGCATACGCCCTACGGCCGTTCGGCGTGATCGATTGTTACGATGGCTTCGATAGTCAGAATGAATGGTGCGATGCCGCAATTTCGTGCCGCATCGTCTACTGGCTCAATCTGCCGATTCAATTCGCCGACTCAATGCGCCGACTCAATGCGCCGACTCAATCCGCCGCCCTGCGCGCCGCGTCGTCGTTCGCGCGGGCGATGCGCGGCGGCGAGGCCAAGGTCTCGTGGGGCAATTCGCGGAACACTGCGGCCAGTTTGGACAGGAATTCGGACATCGCCGAGCTGCGGCGCCAGACCATCGCGATGCGGCGGGTCGGCGGCGGGTCGCGGAACGGCACCAGTCGGATATCCCGCGACGGCGCGACCGGCGGCTGCACCGCGAGCATCGGCAGCAAGGTGATGCCGACGTTGGCGGCCACCATCTGCCGCAACGTTTCCAGCGAGGTGGCGCGGAACCCGGTTTTCTCGCTGGCCCCGGCGAGATGGCACACGTCCAGCGACTGCTCGCGCATGCAGTGGCCGTCTTCCAGCAGCAGCAAACTTTCCTGCGACAGGTCGCGCATCGTCAGCGTGTCGCGCGCGGCCAGCGGATGGGACTCGGGCACCGCCAGAAGAAAGGGTTCCTCGAACAGGAATTCGGTGTGCAGTTGGTCGTCGTGCAGCGGCAGGGCCAGCACGCCCGCGTCGAGCTTGCCCTCGCGCAGTTGGCGCAGGATCACGTCGGTCTTCTCTTCCACCAGCAGCAGTTCGAGCTGCGGGAACCGCTGGCGGATGCGCGGCACCACATGCGGCAGCAGATACGGGCCGAGCGTTGGGAAAATGCCGAGCCGCACCGTGCCCGCTTCCGGGTTCTGGGTGCGGCGCGCGGCTTCTTTCATTTGTTCGACTTCGGCGATGACCACGCGCGCGCGCTCGGCGGCGTCGCGGCCCGCGGGCGTGAGCATCACGTGCCGCGGCGCGCGCTCGACCAGCGCGACGCCCAACTCGTCTTCCAATTTCTTGATCTGCGTCGACAGCGTGGGCTGGCTGACGAAACACGCCGCCGCGGCGCGGCCGAAGTGTTTGTGGTCGGCGAGAGCCACCAGGTATCTCAGGTCGCGCAAGTTCATGCGGCTGCCTCGAAGCGTTCGGGACGATGCCCGATGCGTCCGTCGGCCGCAGCGCCCGCGAGACGATCGCTGCGGGCGCGGCGGCCACGCGAGAGATACGCATCGTGCGGCAAGCAAACTTACCGCGAATCGCGCGAATTAGGCATGGTCTATCGCCCTGTCTTTTCTGACAGGTCGGGTATTGCGTTCGCGCGCGCTGCGCTCACGTCACCCTCACGCGGCGCGCGCATCCGCGTCGATCGCGGTCGGCGCGCTGGTGCGAATCAAATGATCGAACGCGCCAAGCGCGGCCTTCGCGCCTTCGCCCATCGCGATCACGATCTGCTTGTACGGCACGGTAGTGGCGTCGCCCGCGGCGAACACGCCGGGCAGCGACGTTTGCCCGCGCTCGTCGACGACGATCTCGCCGCGCGCCGACAGTTCCACCGTGCCCTTGAGCCATTCGGTGTTCGGCAGCAGTCCGATCTGCACGAAGACGCCGTCGAGCGCCAGCGTATGGCGGTCGTGCGTCGCGCGATCGACATAACTCAGGCCGGTCACTTTCCGTCCGTCGCCCAGCACTTCGGTGGTTTGCGCCGAGACCACGATGTCCACGTTCGGCAAGCTACGCAGCTTGCGCTGCAGCACTTCGTCGGCGCGCAGCTTGCCGTCGAACTCGATCAGCGTGACCTGCGCGACGATGCCGGCCAAATCGATCGCCGCCTCCACGCCGGAATTGCCGCCGCCGATCACCGCCACGCGCTTGCCCTTGAACAGCGGGCCGTCGCAGTGCGGGCAATACGCCACGCCTTTGTTGCGGTAGTCCTGCTCGCCGGGCACGTTCATCTGCCGCCAGCGCGCGCCCGTGGCGAGAATCACCGTCTTCGCGTTCAGCGTCGCGCCGTTGGCCAAGGCGACTTCGAACGTATCGTCGTCGCGGCGACGCAGCGCTTCGGCGCGCTGCAGGTTCATGATGTCCACGTCGTAGTGGCGCACGTGCTGTTCCAGCGCCGCCGCCATTTTCGGGCCTTCGGTTTCCTGCACCGACACGAAATTCTCGATCGCCATCGTGTCCAGCACTTGGCCGCCGAAACGTTCCGCGGCGATACCGGTGCGGATGCCTTTGCGCGCGGCGTAGATCGCCGCCGCCGCGCCGGCGGGGCCGCCGCCGACGATCAACATATCGAACGGCGCTTTCGCGGCGATCGCCTGCGCATCGCGCGCGCTCGCGCCGGTGTCGAGTTTGGCGAGGATGTCGTCCACGCCCATGCGCCCGGCGCCGAACACTTCGCCGTTGAGGAAAATCGTCGGCACCGACATCACTTCGCGGGCTTCGACTTCGTTCTGGAACAGCGCACCGTCGATGGCGACATGGCGGATGCGCGGGTTCAGCACCGCCATCAGATTCAGCGCCTGCACCACGTCGGGGCAGTTCTGGCAGCTCAGCGAGAAATACGTTTCGAACGCGTAGTCGCCGTCGATCGCGCGGATGCGTTCGATGGTGTCCTGCGCGAGTTTCGACGGGTGCCCGCCGACCTGCAGCAGCGCCAACACCAGCGAGGTGAATTCGTGGCCCATCGGGATGCCGGCGAAGCGCAGCGAAATCTCGTGGCCGGGGCTCGCGATCGCGAAGGACGGCACGCGCTCGCCGTCGACGTTCGATTCGCGCAGCGACACCGACGCGGAAAGCTGCGTGAGTTCGACCAGCAGTTCGCGCAATTCGCGCGAGGCGTCGCCGTCGTCGAGCGCGGCGATCAGTTCGACCGGACGGGTGAGTTTCCGCAGGTAGTCCTGCAGTTGGAGCTTCAGATCGGAATCGAGCATGGCCGCGTGTTCTGTGGATAGGGCGATGGCGTGCGGTTCCCACCCCGGCCCTCCCCCGCAGGCGGGGGAGGGGATTCGCGCGCAGCGCGAAGAGGAGGGTGGAGTGCGTCCCGCGAGGGGGAAGGGCCCGCGTAGAACGCGGACCGCGAATCAGATCTTGCCGACCAGATCCAGCGACGGTTTCAGGGTCTTCGCGCCTTCGTTCCACTTCGCCGGGCAGACTTGACCCGGGTTGGCGGCGACGAACTGCGCGGCCTTCAGCTTGCGCAGCGTTTCCGAGACGTCGCGGGCGATGGCGTTGTCGTGGATTTCCAACGTCTTGATCACGCCTTCCGGATTGATGATGAAGGTGCCGCGCAGGGCCAGACCTTCCTCTTCGATGTGAACGCCGAACGCGCGGGTGAGCTGGTGGGTCGGGTCGCCGACCAGCGGGAACTGAGCCTTGCCCACCGCCGGGGAGGTTTCGTGCCACACCTTGTGCGAGAAATGCGTGTCGGTGGTGACGATGTAGACCTCGGCGTTGGCCTTCTGGAATTCGGCGTAGTTGTTCGCAGCGTCTTCCACTTCGGTCGGGCAGTTGAAGGTGAAGGCGGCCGGCATGAAGATCAGGACCGACCACTTGCCCCTGAGGCTTTCGTCGCTGACCTGGACGAATTCGCCGGCGTGGAACGCGGTGGCTTTGAACGGTTTGACTTGGGTGTTGATCAGGGACATCGAGACATCCTTATAGCGGTGGGGAAGGGGAGCGGGCCAGGCCGGCCCAACGGATTTCGCCGAATCGATAGATTCGATCAATGGCGACGGCGAGCAGTTTAGACAATGGGTATCGATCCAACAAATCGATTGATTCGATTTAATCGATAGTTGATAACTATCAATTGCGCAGTATGCGCCCTCGACCTCCGCATTACCCTAGCTCCGATGAACGCCCCTTTTTCCCCCTCCGAACCCGCGTCTGCGCCCGATCCGACCTCGGCCAGGACCACCGTGTCGCGGGCGCTGCGGGCGGCCCTATCGCGCTTGGCGGCGGTCGATGCGCTCCAGGCCGAGGCGCAGGCCGACGCCGAGACCCTGCTGGCGCACGCGCTGGGTCGCGAGCGCGGCTGGCTGTACGCCCATGGCGACGACCCGCTGAACGCCGCCGCCGCCGAGGTCTACGCGGCCCTGCTGCGCCGCCGCGAAGCCGGCGAGCCGGTGGCTTATCTCACCGGTCGCCGCGGGTTTTGGGCCTTCGAGCTGACGGTCACGCCCGACACGCTCATTCCTCGCCCCGAAACCGAGCGCCTAGTCGAACTAGCGCTCGAATGCGCGCCGAAAGCCCGCGGTGCGCGGATCGCCGACCTGGGCACCGGCAGCGGCGCCATCGCGCTGGCGCTGGCCTACGAGCGGCGCGACGCCGAGGTGATCGCCACCGATCTCAGCCCGCGGGCGTTGGCGGTGGCCGCCGCCAACGCCGAGGCGCTGGGCCTTAAGAATGTAGGGTTTCGCGAAGGCGGCTGGTGGGCGCCGCTGCAGGGCGAGCGCTTCGACGTGGTGGCGAGCAATCCGCCGTACATCGCCGATGACGACCCGCACCTGGGGCAAGGCGATCTGCGCTTCGAACCCGCGAGCGCGCTGTCGTCCGGGCCGAACGGCTTGGAGGCCATCGCGGAGATCGTGCGCGGCGCGCCCGAGCATCTGAATCCCGGCGGCTGGCTGTTGCTCGAACACGGTTGGCGGCAGGGCGAGGCGGTGCGCGATCTGTTGCGCGCCGCGGGATTCGACGCGGTCCGCACCTGCGTCGATCTGGAAGACCGCGACCGCGTGACCATCGGCAGACGCTGAGCCCCGCATTCCCGCGCAAGCTCCGGGCTCGGACAGGAGAGCCCGATGACGCCGTCGTTTTTTCGCTCGCTTGCGCGTTCGTCGCGCGCAAGCGCGACCTGCGCGACCCACGCGCCGCAACGCTCGCCATGATCCAATCGACCGCGCGCGACGATCCGGCCATGGCCGACATCTTCAGACACACACGAAGCGCGGAAGCGCTCGCGGCGCTCCGCGCATTGGGCGCAGAGGCGGTGCGTCGCGGTCGGTCGCCGTTCGGGCCGCTCGGCTTCGGCGTCTTGCTGACCGATGCGAGCGCTGCGGCGCGGCCGAACACGGCGGCGTCCGCGCACGAACCCGCCGACCCGCTGCGCTAAACTCCGCCCGACGCCATCGCCGACATCAGGACTCTGCTCATGCGCACGTTCTATCCCGAGATCGCACCCTACGACAGCGGCACTCTGCGGGTGGACGATCGCCACACGCTGTACTACGAACAGTGCGGCAATCCGCGCGGCAAACCGGTGGTGATGCTGCACGGCGGCCCGGGCGCGGGCTGCAGCGCGAAAATGCGTCGTTTCCACGACCCGGCCAAATATCGGATCGTGCTGTTCGATCAGCGCGGCTCCGGTCGCTCCACGCCGCATGCGGATTTGACCGACAACACCACGTGGCATTTGGTCGCCGATATCGAAACGCTGCGCGAAACGCTCGGCATCGACCGCTGGCAGGTATTCGGCGGTTCGTGGGGCTCGACCCTCGCGTTGGCTTACGCCGAAACGCATCCCGAGCGCGTCGCCGAGTTGGTGCTGCGCGGCATCTTCATGCTGCGGCGCTGGGAATTGGAATGGTTCTATCAGGAAGGCGCGTCGCGTTTGTTCCCGGACGCGTGGGAGCACTATCTCGCCGCGATTCCGCCGGTCGAACGCCACGACTTGATTTCCGCCTATCACCGCCGCCTCACCAGCGCCGACCCGGCGACGCGCCTCGCCGCCGCGCGCGCGTGGAGCGTATGGGAAGGCGCCACCAGCTTCCTGCATATCGACGAGGATTTCGTCTCGGGCCACGAGGACGAAGCCTTCGCCCTCGCGTTCGCGCGCATCGAAAACCACTACTTCGTCAACGGTGGCTTCTTCGAGGTCGAAGACCAACTGCTGCGCGACGCGCACAAGATCGCCGACATCCCCGGCGTGATCGTCCACGGCCGCTACGACGTGGTCTGCCCGATCCAGAACGCCTGGGATCTGCGCAAAGTCTGGCCGAAGAGCGAACTGATCATCTCGCCGGCCTCCGGGCATTCCGCATACGAACCGGAAACCACCGATGCGCTGATTCGGGCGACGGATCGGTTCGCGGGGTGAGTCGAAAGACGGCGCGCATCGCTCGATGCTCAAGCTTCTGAAGTCTCTGATCCAGCCTGCGGACAAGGCACCGCAGAAGGAAAGCATTCGCGTTGCGACCGACTTCGAGCCCGTAGCTCTGGTCTTGCATCCGGATACCGAAATGCCCCTGCCGGTGTGGGAAGCGATGACGGCCGCGATCGGAGAGGATTGGTCGCGAGAACGGCGGGATGCGTTCTGTACGGCGGCGGCGGGACAATGGTTGTTGGCGCTATGTTCGACGCTGCCGGAAGGTTATCGGATTCACGAATCCGACGATTTTCTTCTGCTCTCCGCGCTCGAAGACCGGCCCGCGCATGTCTTGCTTCGTTTCTGTCAGTCCGCTCGTCGCAGAATTGTGGCCAACCTCGGCGACGCGGCCGTCGCGCGCGGCGACGGCAAGCATGTGGTGCTGGTCTTCGACGACGATCAGACTTACTACGACTACATCGCGCATTACTACCCGGAAGGGGGCGAGTACGCGATGTCCGCCGGCATGTTCGTGCACGCGGGGTACGGCCACTTCGCGTTGTACGAAGGCGATATGGAACGCATGCAGCCGGTGATCGCGCATGAACTGACGCACTGCCTGTTGTCGCACTTGCGAATACCCGCTTGGTTGAACGAGGGCATGGCCGTCAACACCGAGCATGGGCTGTTCCCGTACTTGGCCGATCCCCGGAACTCTCTCTACTCTCCGAACGAAGTCAAGGCCAAACACGCCGCGTTCTGGAACCCCGATACGATCCAGGAGTTCTGGTCCGGAAAATCTTTTTTGCGCCCCGACGACGGCAATATGCTTTCGTACGATCTGGCCAAACGCATTACCGCCACGGCCGCGCGAGACGAAGCCTCTTTCTTGGCATTCCTCCGCCAGGCCGATATCGCCGATGCCGGTTTATCGGCCGAGGGATGCTTGGGTTATCCGATGGAACATCTGGTGTTGGTGATGTTGGGAGAAGGCGATTGGCGTCCCGCGCCCGAGCGGTGGTCCGAAGGCGTCGAACGCGGGCAATTCCGGGTTCGTCGCAGCGCCGGTTATAGTGCCCGCGATTCCTTCAATGCGACGTAATGTTCGACCTGCGCGCTGCCCCGCGGGAATTCTTGTTCACAGCCCCAACCATGCCCGCCCGGACGCGCTGTTGAGAAACAGCATCGCGACGATATTGACGACGACCGTTCCCCAAAACGTGGCTTGAAACTCGCGCTTTCGCGATTTGTGCCGAAACACGCGCTGCGCGAATAACGCCCCGGGCCAGCCGCACAGCAAGCCGAGCGCATGGAGTTTGACTTCCTCGGTGCGCCAATCGCCGAGCTCGGCGGCTCGCTTGTCCTTGCCGTAGACGAAGAACGCGACCACGCTCATCGCGACGTAGGCGGCCGCGACGAGCGACGGAATTTTCTGCATGAGGACGCCTGCGACCAGCGCGACGCAGAACACGACCGCGAAGATCGGTCCGAACTTGCCCGGCGCTCCGTCGCTCTCTTGTTTCGCGGCTTGGCCCGCGAAGCGAACGGCGTTCGCTTGCAGTCGCCCCTGCGCGTCGCGCGCGATTTCGTAGGTCACGATATCGCCTTCGACGGGGCGGCGCGAAAGCCGTTCGAACGCTTTGATGTGCACGAAGGCTTTGTCGCCGCCGCCGTTGGGCGCGACGAAGCCGAAGCCTTTCTGGTCGTTCCAATTCTGAAGCCGTCCTTGGTAGCGCATAAGTGAGTCGTTTTTCCTGGGGCGAGAGTCAAAAAATCGAGCGCGATAGCAAAGAGGCAGATCGCGAGAATGCCGCTGGACCGCGATCGGATCTATCCCTCGTATTCCGCCACATCCTCCGCCACCAACATTTCTCGCAATTGCGTCGCCGATGCGCGGCGCATCGGTTTTTCGTCGATGTTGGAAAGCGGCGCTTGGCGCAGCGAGGCGTGCGGGAGCACGCAGATATCGAAGCTGAGGTCTTCGGCGGCGAACAGCCAGACGGTGCAATCCAGCGCGCGTTCCCGGTCCAGGCGCATGCGGCGGCTGCGCGCTTCGGCGGGGATGCGATGGTCGTCGAGGAAGCGCGGCACGCTTTCGGCGTCGTCGGTGTACAGATGCAGTTGCACGGGCGAGTTGGCGTCGGCGGTGCCGTCGAGTACAGGGCCGACGAGGCGCGGGTCGAAGCCGGCGAAGAAGTCCAGCGCGCGCAGCGCGGCTTCGCGACGCAGGCGCAGCGCGTCGGCTTGCTGGTCGCCTTGGAACAGGCGCTGATATTCGCGCAGCGCTTCTTCGATCTCGCGATTGCGCGGCAGCGAGGCGTCGTCGTGAATGCCCAAGCGCTGCGCGGCTTTGAGCTTGGCTTGATGGAAGTCGCGCACGCCGGATTCGGCGATCAATCGGGCGGCTTCGCGCGCGAGGCGATAGCGACGCTCGCGGGTCTTGGTCTCGGCGTGCTGGCGGGCGTGGTGCATGGGCATCGTCCCGGCGTGGGCCAGTGGACGACTGTAACCGAAGAGCGGGGAATGGGGAATCGAGGTTCGATCAAGGTTGCGACAACGACAGGTCCCTCGCTGCGCTCGGGATGACGGCATCGCGTAGAGCGGAGCGAAGCTCCGCTGAAACCTTCAAGACGCCTCGGTAGAGCGGAGCAACGCTCCGCTGAAACCTTCAAGACACCCCGGTAGAGCGGAGCGCAGCTCCGCTGAAATCGTCGGGTTTGGCGGCGATGGCTCGCATGTTTAGCGGAGCTGCGCTCGCTCTACAGGTTGCGGATCTCGGATTTCGGATCCGCGATCCCTAGGTGCCGAGTCGCGGGCTCCCGAACTCCCATCCGTCAGAAGATATTGAACGAATCCTCGCTCGGCACGGCTTCGTCGGAGGCGCCGTAGTCGACGTAGGTCTCCATGCGTTCGAGATCTTCCACTTTCACGTATTCGATGATGCCGCCGCTGCCTTCGGTCGGCAGCAACTGGCCGCTGGCGGTCACCGCCACCTTCACCATGCCTTCGGGCGGATCGTTCGGCGCGATCGGGACATCCTTGAGCGCGACCTTCATGTAATCGATCCAAATCGGCAGCGCGGCTTTGCCGCCGTACTCGCGATAGCCCAGCGTGGTGTTGTCGCTCTTGCCGACCCACACGGCGGTGACCAAATTGCCGCCGGTGCCGGCGAACCACGCGTCGCGGTGATTGTTGGTGGAGCCGGTTTTGCCGGCGATGTCCTCGCGCCCGATGCTGCGCGCGTCGGTGGCGGTGCCGCGCAGCACCACGTCGCGCATCATCGAAATCATCTGATACGCGATGCGCTCGTCGATGGCGCGCGGCGCGAGCACGCTGTTGGCCGGCAAGGCCGTCGCCGGCTTCACGGCGTTGTCCTTAGGCTTGTCGTTCTTGGCCGCCGTGGATTTGCTGCCGCCGGCCGGGCCGAGGTCGAACCCGTCCACCACCTGCGAGGCCGGCTGCGTCGGCACGGTGCCGAACGCGCGACCGCCGCCGCAACCGCGGCAGGCGACCGCCGGCTTTTCCTTGGCGATGACCTTGCCTTCGCGGTCGCGCACTTCGTCGATGAACCACGCGTTGACGCGGAACCCGCCGTTGGCGAAGACCGCATAGCCGCGCGCGATCGACAGCGGCGTCAACGACGGCGTGCCGAGCGAGATCGAGAGATTCGGCGGCAGTTCGCTCTCGGCGAACCCGAATTGGGCGATGTATTTGCGCGCGTATTCCACGCCGATGGCGTCGAGCATGCGCACCGACACCAAGTTGCGCGAGCGCACCAGCGCTTCGCGCACGCGCACCGGGCCGGCGAAGCCGCCGCCGTCGTTCTGCGGGCGCCACACTTTGCCGGCGCGCATGCGGAACACCACCGGCGCGTCCAGCACGATCGACGCCGGGTTGTAGCCGCGCTCGAACGCCGCGGCGTAGACGAACGGCTTGAACGACGAGCCGGGCTGACGACGCGCCTGCGTCGCATTGTTGAATTTGTTGCCGGCGAAGCTGTAGCCGCCCACCAGCGCCCGCAGCGCGCCGGTGTCCGCTTCCAGCGAGACCAGCGCCGATTGCGCGCGCGGCAGTTGGTCGAGGCGGTACTTGGTCTCGCCCGCGGGCGTGGGCGCGGCGGCGGGCGCGTTCTTGGCGTCGTTCGCGGCGGTTTTCTTGTCGCTCTCGGGCACGATGGCGCGCACGCGGATCAGATCGCCGCGCTTGACCAGCGCGGCCGGCGATTTGCCGGTCCAACGCGCGGCGTCGGGGCCGAGCACGATGGCGGTGCCGTTCGCGAGTACGGCGTGCACGTCGCCGCCTTCCACTTTCACCACGATCGCCGGCATCAGCGGGCCCTGGGTCGGCGTGCCGCGCAGGCGCGCGGCCGTGGTCGCGAGGTCTTCGGCGGGGGGCAGATCGAAGGTCTGCTCCACCTTCGTCCAGCCGTGGCGATGGTGATAAACCCCGAGGCCGTCGCGCACCGCTTCGTCGGCCGCCGCCTGCAGCGCGGGGTCGATGGTGGTGACGACGTGATAGCCCTTGGTCAGCACGTCGTTGCCGTAGCGGGCGATCATTTCCTGACGCACCATTTCCGCCACGAACGGCGCCGACACTTCGATCTGCCGTTCGTGCGGGCTGGCGTGCATCGGCACCGCCTGCGCGGCGCTTTCCTCGGCGGCGCTGATCATCTTCAGTTCGCGCATGCGCTGCAGCACGTAGTCGCGACGGACCTTGGCGCGCGCCGGGTTGCTGAGCGGGTTGCCGCTGGAGGGGAACTTCGGAATGGCGGCCAACGACGCCATCTCGTCCAAATCGAGTTGGTCGAGCGACTTGCCGTAGTAGAACTCGCTCGCCGCGGCGACGCCGTAAGCGCGATTGCCGAAGAAGCTTTTGTTCAAATACAGCTCGAAGATCTCGTCCTTGGTCAGTTCCTGCTCCATCTTGCGGGCGAGCAGCATTTCCGAGAATTTGCGCCGATAGCTGTATTCGGAGCTGAGAAAGAACATCTTCGCGACTTGCTGCGTGATCGTCGAGCCGCCGGCCACGCGTTCCTTGTCGGTGGTGAGCAACTGCCAAATCGCGCGGCCGACGCCTTTGTAATCCACGCCGCCGTGTTCGTAGAAGCGCGCGTCCTCGATCGCCATGAAGGCGTCTTTCAGGCGCTTGGGCACTTTTTCGATCTTCACCGGGTAACGCCGGGTTTCGCCGAACAGCCCCATCAGCCGGCCGTCGCGCGCATAGACGTAGAGCGGTTCCTGCAGTTCGATGTTGCGCAGGCTCTGCACGTCGGGCAGCTTGGACGAGACCGAGGTATAGATCACGGCGAATACGGCGCCGCCGAGCAGCAGGCCGAAGAAAGACAGCAGGAACGCCCAGCGCAGGAAGCGGCGGATGCGAGACATGGAGGGATCGTTCCTCGGTTGGCGCGACGGATGCGAGATGCGCGATTATAGGCGGCCGCTTCGCGGCGTCGCGGCCGTTGGCGGTCGCGTGACAGAGAAGACACCCGCCGCCAGGGGAGCGGCCCGGTGTCGGTGCCGGCGCACGCCTCCGGCCCGCCCGCATGCCGGGGGCGGAGTCGGGAAGGGGGGCGGGACCGGGGCGGGCGGAACAGGGGCCGCGCGCAAATCGGCCTCGGAGCCGGGTTCGGCGCAGTTCCCGAAATCGGGCGCGCGCGGACCGTGACCGGGGCCGCAAACCCCGTCGGACAGCGGTTTCGACAGGGCTTCCGGGCTGTGACGGAGGTCTCTTCCGGGAGCTTCCGCGAAACGGACAGTTGCCTTAGGGGGAAAAGTCCGTTATTTAATGTATTGGGACACGTAACGCGCGTAAACGCGCGTGGGGTGGGGAAAAAGTGGGACTGCTCGCAAAAAATCAGTCACCGTTGGTGGGCGTCGACATCAGCTCGACCGCCGTCAAGCTCCTGCAATTGTCTCGGGCTGGCGACCGCTATCGGGTGGAACACTACGCGGTCGAGCCCTTGCCGCCGAACGCTGTCGCCGAGAAAAACATCGTCGAGGTCGAAGCGGTGGGCGAGGCGATCCGCCGCGCCCTGGGCCGCTCGGGCTCGAAGGCCAAGTTCGCCGCCGCCGCGGTGGCCGGGTCGTCGGTGATCACCAAGATCATCCCGATGCCCGCCGATCTGGACGAAAGCGATATGGAGTCCCAGATCGAGCTGGAGGCCTCCAACTACATTCCGTACCCGATCGAGGAAGTGAACCTCGACTTCGAGGTCCTGGGCCCGATGCCCAGCAACCCCGAAATGGTGCAGGTGCTGCTGGCCGCCTCGCGCGCCGAGAACGTCGAAATGCGGGCTTCGGCGCTGGAGATCGGCGGCTTGACCGCGCGGGTGATCGACGTGGAGGCCTTCGCGGTCGAGAACGCCTTCGCCTTGATCGCCGGCAGCCTGAACGTCCCGCACGACGGCATCGTCGCGCTGGTCGACGTCGGCGCCACCATGACCACGCTCAGCATTCTGCGCAACGGCCGCAACATCTATAGCCGCGAGCAGGTCTTCGGCGGCAAGCAGTTGACCGACGAAGTGATGCGCCGTTACGGCCTGAGCTACGAAGAAGCCGGCTTGGCGAAGCGCCAGGGCGGTTTGCCGGAAAGCTACGAAATCGAAGTGTTGGAGCCGTTCAAGGAAGCGATGGCGCAACAGATCGGCCGGTTGCTGCAGTTCTTCTACGCCGGCAGCGAATACAACCGCGCCGACCAGATCGTGCTGGCCGGCGGCTGCGCGTCCATCCCCGGCATCGCCGCGATGGTCGAAGAGCAGATCGGCGTGCAGACGGTCGTCGCCAACCCGCTCTCGCAGATGACCCTTGGTCCCCGTGTCCAGGCCCATGCGCTCGCGCAAGACGCGCCCGCGCTGATGATCGCCTGCGGCCTCGCCCTGAGGAGCTTCGACTGATGGCACGGATCAACCTCCTCCCGTGGCGCGCCGAACGCCAGAAACAACGGCAGAAGCAATTCATGTCCATGTTGGCGCTGTCGGCCTTGGCCGGCCTCGCCCTCTGGTTCATGGTCGACCGCTACTACGACATGCAGATCGAAGGTCAGCGCGCGCGTAATGCGTTCCTGGACCAGCAGATCGCCGAAGCGAAGAGCCGCACGCAGGAAATCGAACTGCTCGAGCAGAAGAAGAGCCGCCTGCTGTCGCGTAAACGCGTGATCGAAGAGCTCCAGGGCAACCGCTCGCAGATGGTGCACCTGTTCGACTCGCTGGTGCGCACGATTCCCGACGGCGTCACGCTGACCTCGATCAAACAGGACGCGGACACTCTGACGGTGGAAGGCCGCACGCAATCGAACGCGCGCATCAGTACGTATATGCGCAACTTCGAGAGCTCGGGTTGGATGACCAGCCCCGACTTGGCGATCATCGAAGCCAAGGGCGACGACAAGGGATTGCCCTACATCTTCAAGCTGACCGTGAAGTTGACCAACCCGAATGCCGCGACGACGGCCGCGGCCAAGCCCGGCGCAGGCCCCGCCGCGCCGGCGACCGGCGCGCCGACCGCGCTGCAGCCCTTGAGTCCGGCGACGCCCGCCACCGCGGCGCCGCCCTCCGGCGCGCCCGCTGCCGGCGCTGCGCCCGCGCCTTCTGCGCCGGCCGCGCCGACGACGCCCGCACCGACCGCGCCGACGGCAGGAGGTAAGAAGCCGTGAAGAAGAAAATGTCCCTCAAGGAACTCGACTTCAACAACGCCGGCGCCTGGCCCAAAGAGTGGCAGATCGGGTTCTGCGTGCTGCTCGGCTTGCTGATCCTGATCGTGCTGTGGAATTTCATGACGGCCTCCAAGGGCGATGTGCTGGAAGCGCTGGAGACCGAAGAGAAGAGCAAGCGCGGCGAATTCGAGATCGAAGCCCAGAAAGCGGCCAATCTGGAGCCGTTGAAGCAACAGCTTCTGCAGATGGAGCAACAGCTCCAGCAGATGCTGCGCCAGTTGCCCAGCAAGACCGAAATGCCCGATTTGATCGTCGACATTTCGCAGACGGCGTTGGCGACCGGCATCCAGAACGATAAGTTCGAGCCCGGCGAAGAAACGATGAAGGAGTTCTACGCCGAGAAACCCATCTCGCTGAAGATGGTGGGCACGTACCATCAATTCGGCGCCTTCGTCAGCGGCGTCGCGTCGTTGCCGCGCGTGGTCATCATGACCATGCACGACATCTCGCTGAAACCGAAAGACGACAAAGCGAACCCGACCAAAGATAAGGTGCTGACCATCGGCCCGAATTCCGTGCTCGAGCTCGAAGGCACCGTGAAGACTTACCGCTACCGCGACGAGACCGAGACCGTTCAGGCGGCCGGCGGCGCGAACGCGACACCGGGCGCCGGTCCCGCGAGCCCGGCGGTCGCGCCGCCCAGCGCCAGCAATCCGCCGACGCCGGCCGCGGTGGCCGCGCCGACCACTCCGGGAGGGAGCCGCTGATGCGACGCGCCCGTCACACCACCACGCTTTTCTCGACGCTGCGTCCGTCCGCGCGTCTGGCGATCGGGCTCGCGTTCGTCGCGGGTCTGGCCGGCTGCGCGCGCACCATCACCAGCGAGCCCGGCGATGCGCCGAACCTGCAGGTCTGGGTCGAAGAGGTGAAGAAGCGGCCCGCCTCGCCGCTCGAGCCCTTGCCGGTGATGAAGCAGTTCGAGCAGTTCGAATATTCCGCGGCGGGTCTGCGCGACCCGTTCACGACCGCGTTCTCGCCGGGTACCGGTAACACCGGCCCGCGCCCGGACGCGAATCGCCGCAAACAAGTGTTGGAGCAGTATCCGCTCGACAGTCTCGACATGGTCGGCACCATCGGCACGGGTCGCGGACTGGTCGCTCTGGTGATGGTGCCCGAGAAGGTGACGTATCGGGTGCGGCCAGGGGATTACATGGGGCAGAGCGACGGGCGCGTCACCGGGGTGTTCGAAGACCGCATCGAGTTGATGGAGCTGGTCCCGGACGGTGGCGGCAGTTGGCAGGAGCGAGCGGCAACGATTTCGCTCGACGACGAATAAGACGAGGGGATAGCGATATGACCGTACTCAAAGCGCAAAGCCTGCAGCAGGGCCGACGCACGTTGCCAGTCAGAGCCGCTGTGTTTGGGCTTGCCGCGGGGATGTTGTCGGCGCTGAGCGCCGTCGGCGCCGCGCCGCCGACCCAACCTGCGCCCGCCGCGGCCCCTCCCGCCGTCGTCGCGCCCGCCGTCAGCAACGGCCAAACCGCCGGCGTCGCGTCGATCACCAATATCGACTTCAAGCAGGGCGAGGGCGGCTCCGGCAAGCTCATCCTGCGTTTCGACCGCGACGGCGCCACGCCGGATCTGCGCACCACCGACAAAGGCGTGGTCGTGGACATCGGCAACGCCACGATGGCCGCGAACCTGCAGCGCATTCTCAACGTGACCGACTTCGCGACGCCCGTCAGCCAAGTCGAAGCCAGCGCCAACGCGCACGTCGCGCAGATCACGCTGAACACCCGCGGCCAGTTCGAGCCGCTGGCGTACCAGACCGGCCGCGAGTACATCGTCGAAATCGTGCCGCGCGCTTCCGCCCCGACGCGCGCCGTCGGCTCCAGCGCCGCGACCGCGACGGTCGCGCAGCGGGTCGCGACCGCGGCCCAGCCGCGCACCTACACCGGCAAGCCGGTCACGTTCAACTTCCAGGACGTGCCGGTGCGCACGGTGCTGCAGCTCATCGCCGAAGAGTCCGGCCTGAACATCGTCGCCAGCGACACCGTGCTCGGCAACGTCACGCTGCGTTTGATCAACGTGCCGTGGGATCAGGCGCTCGACATCGTCCTGCAGGCCAAGGCCCTCGATAAGCGCCGCAGCGGCAACGTGGTGTGGGTCGCGCCGCAGGCGGAAATCGCCAAGTTCGAACAGGACAAAGAAGACGCGCGCATCGCGATCGAGAACCGCGCCGAGATGGTCACCGAGTACGTCCCGGTCAGCTACGGCAACGCCGAAGACATCGCCAAACTGCTCACCGACGAAAGCAAGGGCGCGCAGAACAGCGGCGCCGGCGGCGGCGGCAGCGGCGGCGGCGGTCAGCAGTTCAATCGCGGCTTCCTGTCGCCGCGCGGCAGCATCAGCTTCGATCGCCGCACCAATACGCTGCTGGTGATCGATATCCCGGCGCGCGTCTCGGAAATCCGCCGTCTGGTGAACCAACTCGACAAGCCGGTCGATCAAGTGCTGATCGAAGCCCGCATCGTGATCGCCAACGAAGACTTCGCGCGCGAACTCGGCGCCCGCTTCGGCATCCGCGGCACGAAAGACAACGTCAGCGTGGGCGACTCGTTCACCACGGTGCGCGGTACCGACGGCCGCCTGAGGAACGTCCTCAACAACGAAATGAACGGCGATTTGGCCGCCAACCCCGGCGCCTTGATCACCAGCACGCCGACCACGCTGGCGCTGACCTTCCTCAACGCGGGCTACGGTTTGGATATCGAACTGTCCGCGATGCAGGAAGAGGGCCGCGGCGAAGTGATCTCCAACCCGCGCGTGGTCACCAGCAATCAGCGCGAAGCGGTGATCAAGCAGGGTCGCGAAGTCGGTTACATCACGACGCAGGCCTCGGGCGGTCAGATCGTGCAGACCGTGAACTTCAAGGAAATCGTGCTCGAACTGAAGGTCACGCCGACGATCACCAACGACGGCCGCGTGTTCATGGCGATGACGGTGAAGAAGGACGAACTCGAACAGTTCGTGCAGACCGTGAACGGCTCGGTGCCGCTGATCGCCAAGCGCGAAGTGAACACCGCGGTGCTGGTGGACGACGGCAACACGGTCGTCATCGGCGGCGTTTACGAGTTCAAGAGCACCAGCGACGTCTCGAAGGTTCCGTTCCTGGCCGACGTGCCGTTCCTGGGCAATCTGTTCAAGAAGAAGGGCCGTTCGAAGAACAAAGCCGAACTGCTGATCTTCGTGACCCCGAAGGTCATCCCGGTCGCGCAGCGCGTCTGATTCGACGCGCGCCGATCCGAACGCATCACGGCGGGGGCTTCGGCCCCCGCTTTTTTTTTTTCGTCCGCGAACGCGGCGGTCTTCCGTCCGCAAGGCACTACGGGGGACGCGCTCGGACGCGCCATGGGCGGATGAACGCAGCCCGAAGTCGGATAGGCGGCCGCATCGGGCGGCGGATTCGCGCGGTCGGAGTGAACATTTGCCCCGCGCATGCGTCAAACTTCGGGACCGGCCTTTCCGCCTTCGCTCACAGGACCGCATGTCGTCGATGGATACTCAGACCCGAACGCCGAGCCGGCTGCACGCCGCATTCGCCGAATTGCGCGACAGCCTGTCGGCCGAGATCGTCGGCCAATCCGCGTTGATCGAGCGGTTGCTGATCGCGCTGCTGGCCGACGGCCATCTGCTGGTGGAAGGCGCGCCCGGCTTGGCGAAGACCACGGCGATCCGCGCGTTGTCGGCGCGCCTGGAAGCGGATTTCGCGCGCGTCCAGTTCACCCCCGACCTGCTGCCCGCCGACCTCACCGGCACCGAAGTGTGGCGGCCGCAGGACGGCAAGTTCGAATTCCAACCCGGGCCGATTTTCCATTCGCTGTTGTTGGCCGACGAAATCAACCGCGCGCCGGCCAAAGTGCAGTCGGCCTTGCTCGAAGCGATGGGCGAACGTCAGGTGACGGTCGGCCGCCGCACGTATCCGCTCTCGCGTTTGTTCCTGGTGATGGCGACCCAGAACCCGATCGAACAGGAAGGCACGTTCCCGCTGCCGGAAGCGCAGCTCGATCGTTTTTTGATGTACGTGCGCATCGGGTACCCGGAAGCGACGATGGAGGGCGAAATTCTGCGCCTGGCGCGCGACCGCGCGCGCGAGGCGAACGCCGAAGGCGCGAGCGGCGAGGCCGCGACGGCGGCGCGCGCACCGGCACCCGCGAAACTCACGGCGGCCGATGTCTTCGCGGCGCGTTCGGCGGTGCTGGATTTGCACATGTCGCCCGCGCTGGAGCGCTATCTGATCGAATTGGTGCTGGTCTCGCGCAACGCCGCGCGCTACGACCAAGCCCTGGCCCGACGCATCGGGTGGGGCGCGAGCCCGCGCGGTTCGATCGCGCTGGAGCGTTGCGCCCGCGCCCGCGCATGGCTGTCCGGTCGCGATTTCGTCACGCCCGAAGACGTGCGCGACGTGGCGCTCGACGTGCTGCGTCATCGCGTGCTGCCCAGTTACGAAGCCGTCGCCGAGGGTTGGGACGGCGAGCGTTTGGTGCAGGCGCTGATCGAGAAAGTGCCGCTGCCGTAAGTCCGCGGCCGCGTCGCGCTTCGTTCGCTCGCGTCGCGCACTCGCTTCGACGCCCGGCCATCGCACATCGGAACGTATGGATTCCACGACCACCGCCAACGGCATCGCCCCGACGCTCGACGAACTCGTCGCGCTGCGGCGGTCGGTGCTCGGCCGTCGGCCGCCGCGCCGCGGCCGGCACGGCTTGAGCGGGCAGGCGGCCTCGCCGATTCGCGGCCGCGGCATGGAATACGCCGAATCGCGCGAATACGCGCTCGGCGACGATGCGCGGCATATCGATTGGCGACTTACCGCGCGCACCGGTAAGCCGCATACGAAATTGTTCCAAGCCGAGCGCGAGCGCTTGACGTTGATCGTGGCCGACACCGCGCCGACGCTGTATTTCGGCACGCGCACGCGCTTCAAATCGGTGCAGGCGGCGCGCGCGGGCGCGGTGGCGTGCTGGGCCGCGGTGCGCGACGGCGACCGGATCGCCGCGCTGCGCGCGAGTCTGCGCGAGCCGCCGCGCACGCCGGTGGCGGGCATGCGCGGCGCGCTGCGCGTGCTCGATGGCCTGGTGCGCTGGTATTCGCAGCCGCCGCCGGACGACGCCGGTTTGGCGATGGCGCTGGATCAGGCCGATCGCTTGCTGCGCCCGGGTTCGCGCCTGTTGGTGCTGGCCGATCCGCTGAGCGTCGCGGCGGTGCCGGAATCGCGTTGGCCCACGCTCGCGCAGCATCGCGAAGTGGTGGTGCTGCTGCTGAGCGACCCGCTCGAGCGCGATCCGCCGAAGCGCGCGCTGCCGTTCTTCTCGGCGGGGCATCGTTTGGAATTGGATCTCGCCGCCGCCGCGCCGCGCCAGCGGTGGGATCAAACCTTCGTCGCGCCGCTGCGCCACGATTTGGGCGTGCTCGGCCGCAGCGGCATTCGCGCGCAGGTGTTGTCGAGCGAAGCCGACAGCGCGATGTGGCTACCGCTGTTCGGACAGACGAGGGCGGCATGAGCGGGCCGAACGAACTCGTGCTGCGCGATATCCATTCGCCGGCGGCGCCGAGTTGGTGGCCGCCCGCGCCGGGCTGGTGGTTGGTGTTCGCGGCGGTGCTCGCGATCGTCGCGCTGGTGGCGTGGTGGTACGTGCGCCGCCGCCGTCGTCGCGACGCGATGTTTCGGTTGTTCGACGACACCGTGACGGCTGCCGCGGCGGCCGGCGCGCCCGCGCAGATCGCCGCGATGTCGGAACTGCTGCGGCGCGCCTCGCGTCGTCGCGACCCCAAGGCGGACCGCTTGGCCGGCGAAGCCTGGCTGCGGTTTCTCGACGGCGACAAGCGGCGCACGACGTTCAGCGCCGGCCCGGGACGTTTGCTGCTCGACGGCGGTTTCCGTCGCGATGTGCCGGCGCACGAACTGGATACGTTGCGCGCGCTGGCGCGGACCCGCTTCGCGCAGTTGATGGGAGCGCGCCGATGAGCGCGGAAGCGGTCGCCGCGGGCGGGCTGTTCGCGATGCTCTCGTCGTTCTCGGCGAAGGTCGCATCGGTGTTCGGCCTGGCCGGTTTCGCGTGGCCGTGGTGGTGGCTGTGCCTGCCGCTGCCGCTGCTGGTGCGCTGGGCGCTGCCCGCGGTGCGCAGTCGCGAAACCGCGCTGCGCGTGCCCTATGGCGGGCGCTTGGAGCACTTGGCGGTGCGTCGCCCGGCGCCGGTCAAACATGCCGGTCTCGGCCCACTGTGGCTGTGGCTGGCGTGGGCCGCGCTGTGCGTCGCCGCATCGCGTCCGCAGCAGTTGGGCGAGATGATGCAGCCGCCGCAGGCCGCGCGCGACATGATGCTGGCGCTCGATCTGTCCGGCAGCATGCAGCAGGTCGATATGGAGCTGCGCGGCCGCGCCGCGAATCGTTTGGCGGTCGCCAAGGCCGTGATCTCGGACTTTCTCGATCGCCGCAGCGGCGATCGCGTGGGCTTGGTCGTGTTCGGCGAACGCGCCTATGCGATGACGCCGTTGACGCACGATCTGGAAACCGTGCGCGAGCAGTTGAACAGCACCGCGATCGGGCTGGCCGGCCAGGAAACCGCGATCGGCGACGCCATCGCCTTGGCCTCGAAGCGCTTGCGCCAGCAGCCGGCGGAGCAGCGCGTGCTGATTCTGTTGACCGACGGCGTCAACACCGCCGGCACGTTCGACCCGATCGCCGCCGCGAATCTCGCGCGCGACGTCGGCGTGCGCGTGCACACGATCGCGTTCGGGGGCTACGGCGCGGGCATGTCGGTGTTCGGCGTGCCGATCCGCGTGCCCGGCGGCGATCAGATGTTCGACGAAACCACGCTGAAAGAAGTGGCGCGGATCACCGGCGGACGCAGCTTCAGCGCGCGCGATATCGAACAACTCGCCGGCATCTACGCCGAGATCGATCGATTGGAGCCGGTGAAGCGCCCGGGCGAACGCTTACGGCCGAAGATCGAGCGTTATCCGTTGCTGTTGATGGCGGCGCTGTTCTTCGCGGCGCTGGCGGTGCTGCAGGCGTGGTGGCTCGGCCGGAGGCGAGGCTGATGGACGTCGCCGCTTGGTCCGACGCTTTGCTGTCCAGCGCCTTCGTCGATGCGATGCGAGCGTTGGCGAGCGGCGCGCGCGACTTGATGTTCCTGCGTCCGTGGTGGTTGCTCGGCTTGCTCGGTTTACCGCCGTTGCTGTGGTGGTGGTGGCGTCGGCGGCGCACGCAAAGCGTCTGGCGCGACGCGATCGATCCGCATCTGCTGCGCCATCTGCTGCAGGGCGAAGCGCAGGCCGACGGCGGCCTGATGCATCGGCTCGGGCGCGCGTTCGCGGCGCTCGCGCTGACGGTGGGATACGCGACCCTGTTTCTCGCGTTGGCGGGGCCGAGTTGGCGCAAATCGCCGCAGCCGTTGTGGGAAGACCGCACGCCGCTGGTGATCGCGCTGGATCTGTCGCAGCGCGTGCTCGCCACCGATCTGCCGCCGTCGCGGCTGCAGCGCGCGCGCGCCGAAATCGCCGAGATCCTGCGGCGGCGCGGCGGCGGGCAAATCGCGCTGGTGGTCTACGCGGGCGATGCGTTCACCGTCACCCCGCTGACCGAGGACTTCGCGAACGTCGCGCTGTATTTGGACGCGCTGCATCCGAACATCATGCCCAAGCGCGGCAGCCGCACCGATCGCGGCATCGCCGAGTCGGCGCTGTTGCTGCGTCGCGCCGGTTTTCGTCGCGGCGACATTCTGGTGATCACCGACATGCTCGACGGCGACGAGCGTCGCGTCGAAAGCGCCGCGAGCGACGCCGCGTCCGAAGGCTATCGCGTTTCGGTGCTGGGGTTGGCGAGCGAGCGCGGCGCGCAGCGCATGGTGCGCGGCGTCGCCGAAGCGATTCGCCTGGACGGTTCGGCGCTCGCCTCGCTGGCCGCGGAAGGCAAGGGGCGATACGCGGCGGTGACCGTCGACGACAGCGACCTCGTGAAACTGGGCGTTCTCGATGCGCAGCGCATGGAAGCGACCAGCGGCGGCGGCAAGCGCGGCGCGATGGCGATCGACGAGGGTTACTGGCTATTGCCGCTGTTGCTGTTGACCGCGCTGTTCGCGTTCCGCCGCGGCGTGCTGGCGGTGGTGCTGTTGTGTTGTCTGCCTTGGCAACCCGCGCAGGCCGCCGACGGCGATTTGTGGCTGCGGCAGGACCAACAGGCGCATCGCGCGATGCAGCGCGCGGGCGAAGCGTTCCGACGCCGCGATTACGCGGCTGCCGAACGTCTGTGGCAGAACCTGCCGGGCGCCGACGCCGACTACAACCGCGGCAACGCGCTCGCGCGCCAAGGGCGTTATCCCGAAGCGATCGACGCGTACGACGAGGCGCTGCGCGCGCAGCCCAACATGACCGACGCGATCGAGAACCGTCGCGCGGTGGTCGAAGCGATGCGTCGCAAGCCGCCGAAAAACGATCGCGATCAAGACCGCAAACAGAACGATCCGAAAAACGACGGTAAGCAGGACGGCGAGAAGAATCAGGGCAAGAGCGATCAGGGCCAGCAGCCGAACGCGCAGCAGCAACCCGGCGGCGACCCGCAGCAGTCCGGCCAGCCGCCGAAGCCGCAGAACCCGAAGGATTCGGGCCAGAACCGCAACGACGGATCGCAGACGCAGAATGGCCAAAACGGTCAGAACGGCCAGCAGAACCGCAACCCGAACGGCGCGCAGACGCCGCCGAACCCGCCACCCAATCCGCCGCGTCCGAACGACGCCGGCCGCGACCAGAAGCGCGACCCCCAGCGCGACCGCAACGCGCCGCGGCCGAGCGATCCGCCGGGCAACGATGGCGGCGGCAAGAATCAGCGCGACGACCCCAACGCGCAGCGCGAAGCCGACGCCGCCCAGCGCGAGCGCATGGAACGCGCGCTGGCGCAGCGTCCGCGTCCGGTGCCGTCCGGCGCGGGCGAAACCGGCCGCCCCGAAACCGCGCAAGAGCGTCAGGTGCGCATCCTCAACGAAGCGCGCCTGCGCCGCGTGCCCGACGATCCGGGCGGGTTGCTGCGCGCGAAGTTCGAGCAGGAATATCGCCGACGCGCCAGCGGAGACGAGCGTCGATGAGCGCATCGCATCGTCACCGCGCCGTCGACGCCGCGCGCGCACCTTCGCGTTGCGCAGCACGTGCGCGTACGCCCTCGCGAGGGGCATCGTTCGCGCGCGGATGGGCGGCGTTGCTCCTCGCGTTGCCCGCCGCGTTGCCCGCATGGGCGTTGTTCGCGGCGCTGTGGTGCGGCCTCGCGTTGACGGCGGCTCCGGCCGCGGCGCAGAACCGCGCGTATCTCGATCGCGATCGTCTGCCGCTCGACGAAACGCTGACGATGACCATCGAGACCGAGGACGTCACGATGGGGCCGCCGGATTTCGGTGAGTTCCTGCGCGATTTCCGTATCGTCGATCTGAAGACCGATCAGCAGATCAACATGAGCGGCGCGCGGATGATGATCCGGATCAGCATGATTCTGAGCCTGCAGCCCACGCGCGAAGGCGTGATCGACATTCCGCCGTTCCGGATCGGCCAACAGACCGTCGGTCCGTTCCGCGTGACCGTGACCCCGCCGCGCAACGCGCCCACCGCGGCGCCCCCGCCGCAGCAGAACGACGTCAGCGCGCTGGCGATGGTGCAGACCTCGATCGAACCCGGCCCCGCGTACGTGCAGCAGGCGGTCGGTTACGTCGTGCGGTTGTATTACGAACCGACGCGATTGATCGACGGCACGTTGGATCAGCCGGCGCCGACCGGCGCGGCGCTGGTGCGGGTCGGCGACGACATCGAATCTCGACGCAATATCGACGGCACGCTGTATCGCGTGATCGAGCGTCGCTTCCTGGTGATCCCCGAACGTCCCGGCACGCTGCGCATGCCGCCGCCGGTGTTCGAAGGCCGCAGCCTCGTGTCGATGTTCGACGAAATGTTCGGCGCGGCCGGCGGGCGCAGCACGCTGAAAGTGGCCGGCGACGCGCGCAGCCTGCAGGTGCTGCCGATTCCCGGCAACGCGCCGCAGCCGTGGTTCCCCGCGCGCGGCGTGACGTTGCGCTATCTCGCGGCGGAGCGTTCTCCGCGGGTGGGCGAAGCGGCGAAAGTCATCGTGGAAATGACCGTCGACGGCGCCAACGCGGTGATGCTGCCGGAACTGCAGATCGCCGCCGACGGCTCGGCGCAGGTGTTCCCCGAACCGCCGCAGGTCGACGAGACGTTTTTCGAGGACCGCCCCCGCACCACGATGGTCCGCGAGTTCTCGGTCGTGCCGCAGAGCACCGGCTCGGTGCGGATCGCCGGTCCGCGCGTGGTGTGGTGGGACGTGAAGGCCGGCGTCGCGCGCACGGCGTCGTTGCCCGATTTTCTCTGGCAAGTCGCGCCCGCCGCGAACGCGTCCGCGACGGCGCCCGCGGCCGACAGCGGCAACCCGTTGTCCGGTGACGACGCGGAGGACGACAGCGATGGGCCGCTCGCGCGCTTGATCGGCGATCACGCGGGCTTGGCGGCGATCGGAATCCTCGCCGTGCTGTGGATCGCCACCGCGATCTGGGCGTGGCGAATCTGGAAGGCCCCGCGCCGTGCGCGCTCGGCCGCGGCTGCGGCGCCGGTCGCGCGCGGCTACGATGCGTTCGCGTACAAGCGCCTGCTCGAGAACGGCAGCCTCGGCGAAATCGCGGACGCGCTGTGCGCGATGGCGACGCCGGCGGCGAAGGATTTGGACCGTCTGCGCGCGCTGCTCGACGACCCCGCACAACGCGCCGCGATCGACGCATTGCAGCGCGCGCGCTGGCACGACGGCGCGGTCGCCGACGCGCGCGCGCGGCTGCGCGCCGCCTTCGCCGACGGCCCGCGCTGGCGCGCGGCGCGGCGTAGCGACGCCCCGTCGATGCTGCCGCCGCTGTATCCCGGAACCTGAGGCCCTGCGCGCTCCTGTATCCTCCGACGATCATTCGCAGGAGTCGCCATGAACGTTCCCGTCGATTCGCCGCCCGCCGATGCGCCGTCGCCGGCCGCGCCCCGGAAAGGCCTGCCGATGCATTGGAAAATCGCGATCGGCTTCGCGGGCGGGCTCATCCTCGGACTGTTGGCCTTCTATAGCGTCGGGCCGGACGCGGAGTGGGCCAAACGCATCGTCGAATACGTCACCACGCCGTTCTCCAAGATCTTCCTCAACATGATCTTGATGCTGGTGATCCCGCTGCTGTTCTCGGCGCTGGTGGTGGGCATCGGCGAGATGGGCGACGTGCGCGCGCTGGGCAAGATCGGCTGGCGCACGCTCGGTTACACCGTGGCGCTGTCGACGGCGGCGGTGGCGATCGGGTTGTTCCTGGTGAATTGGCTGCAGCCCGGCGTCGGCGTGGACAGCGCCGAGGCGCTGCGCCTGATCAGCGAACAGTCCGACAAAGCGCAATCCATCGCCGAAAGCGGCGCGACCCAGGCCAAGGGCATCGAGATGCTGGTCGAGATCGTGCCCAGCAACGTGGTCAAGGCCGCGGCCGATAACACCATTCTCGCGGTGATGTTCTTCGCGCTGATGTTCGGCGTCGGTTTGGGCATGACCCGCAGCGAGGGCGCGAAAACCCTGCGCAGCGCGATCGAGGGCCTGTTCGAGGTGTCGATGATCCTGATCGGCTTCGCGATCAAACTGGCGCCGTACGCGGTGTTCTGCCTGATGTTCAATCTCGCCTACGAGGGCGGGCTCGAACCGATGAAGCGCTTGGCGATGTACGTGCTGGTCGTGCTGCTGGCCTTGGCGGTGCATCTGTTCGTGGTGTATTCGATCGCGTTGCGCGCGGTCGCGCGCCGCTCGCCGCTGGAATTCTTCTCGGCGGTGCAGGAAGCGATGCTGATGGCGTTCTCCACCGCGTCGAGCAACGCCACGCTGCCGACCTCGCTGCGCGTGGCCGAGGAGCGCCTGCATTTGCCGCGCCGTATTTCGCGCTTCGTGCTGACCGTCGGCGCCACCGCCAACCAGAACGGCACCGCGCTGTTCGAGGGCGTGACCGTGCTGTTCCTGGCGCAGTATTTCGGCGTCGAATTGAGCCTCGCCGATCAGGCCGCGGTGATGGCGGTGTGCATCCTCGGCGGCATCGGCACCGCGGGCGTGCCTTCCGGTTCGCTGCCGGTGATCGCGCTGATCTGCGCGATGGTCGGCGTGCCGGTCGAAGGCCTCGGCTTGATCCTCGGCGTCAATCATTTTCTGGATATGTGCCGGACCACGGTCAACGTGGTCGGCGACTTGGGGATCGCGACCATGGTCGCCCACGGCGAGAGCGAGGCCGGCGCCGACGCGCCGGACGCGCCTTCTGCTTGAACGCCGTCGCGAAATGCCCGCAATGCGGTTGTATCGCCATCGGGCTGCGGCTAGTCTGACGCGCGGACCCGGTGAGCGCGCCGACCGGCGCCATCGACCGCCCCGACACCAAGCTCCACGACACGAAAGCTCTACGACACCGAGCCCCACGACACCAGGATGAATGAGGATTCCGCGATGAAGACTTTGGGATGCGTGCTGATCGCCGCCGTCTGCATGACCGCCGGCCCGGCGCTCGCCGGCAAGAAAAAGGACGAAGCCGCCGCCGCGGCCGATGCGCGCGGCTGCGTGGCGAACTACAAGCAGGAAGGCAGCTTCATGAGCGGCCGCACCTTCAGCACCTGGGACGTCGTGCCCGGCGTGTCGTTGTCCACCGCGTTCAAGCGCATCTACACCGAAGGCGTGAAATCCGGCCTGAAAGTCTCCAGCAGCGACGAGAAGATGGGCTCGATCGTGTTCGAACAGGCCAACGCCGGCACCACCTTCGGCGCGCAGAACATGGTCAGCCTGCCGTGGAACGTGTTCATCGAGCCGGAAGGCAAGAACGTCAAGGTCTCGGTGACCAAGACCACCCCGGCGAGCCTGTCGTCGACCAAGGAATTCCAGATCAAGTCGATGTGCGCGGTGATCGACGCGGCGCGGAACAAGTAAGCCGCTCGTTTAAGCCGCTCGCGCGGTCGCGCCTCTCGGCGCTTCGAACGACCGCACGGCCCGCGTTTCGACGCGGGCCGTCGCGTTTTCGGGGGAACGAACGAGGCGGCGCCGGATCCGCTCGCCACGGCCGCGCGCCCGACGTCGTGCATAACCGGGGCCGGGGATGGGACAATGGGCGGCCCCGCGTCGCCGGGGCCGCGCCTGTCCGGATGCCTCGCATCCGCCCCTCTTTGCCGGACCCTCAGCTCCCATGACGACGCCCCGCCGCCGCGATCTCGCCAATGCCGTTCGCTTTCTCGCCATCGACGCGGTGCAGGCCGCCAATTCCGGCCACCCGGGCATGCCGATGGGCATGGCCGACATCGCCGAAGTGGTCTGGAACGACTATCTGCAGCACAACCCGAGCAACCCGCACTGGGCGAATCGCGATCGTTTCGTGCTCTCCAACGGTCACGGCTCGATGCTGCAATACGCGCTGCTGCATCTCAGCGGCTACGACCTGCCGATCGACGAGCTGAAGAACTTCCGGCAACTGGGCTCGAAGACCCCCGGCCACCCCGAGAATCACGTCACCCCGGGCGTGGAAACCACCACCGGCCCGCTGGGTCAGGGGCTGGCGAACGCGGTCGGTTTCGCGCTCGCGGAAAAACTGCTGGCGCAGCGGTTCAACCGTCCCGATCACACCGTCGTCGACCATCGCACGTGGGTGTTCCTCGGCGACGGTTGTCTGATGGAAGGCATCTCGCACGAGGCGGCGTCGCTCGCCGGCACGTGGCGGCTGAACAAGCTGATCGCGCTGTGGGACGACAACAACATCTCCATCGACGGCCAAGTGCAGGGCTGGTTCACCGACGACACGCCCGCGCGCTTCGAAGCCTACGGCTGGCAAGTGATCCGCAACGTCGACGGCCACGACCCGGACGAGATCAAAACCGCGATCGACACCGCGCTGCAGTCGAAAGACCGCCCGGTGCTGATCTGCTGCCGCACCACGATCGGCTTCGGTTCGCCCGCGAAGGCCGGCAAGGAATCCTCGCACGGCGCGCCGCTGGGCAAGGACGAAGTGGCCGCCACGCGCGCCGCTCTGGGCTGGACGCACGAAGCGTTCGATGTCCCGCAATCGCTGCGCGAACGCTGGTCGGCGAAAGAGGCGGGGCAGGGCCGCGAAGAGCGCTGGAATCGCGCGTTCGAGCGGTACTCCGCACAGCATCCGGAACTCGCCGACGAATTCGTGCGCCGCATGCACGGCCGTTTGCCCGAGCATTTCGCCGCCGCGGCCGACGCGTACATCGCGAAGCTGCAGGCCGAAGGCCCGGTCGTCGCCTCGCGCAAAGCCTCGCAGATGGCGATCGAAGCGTTCGCGCCGCTGTTGCCGGAATTGGTCGGCGGTTCGGCCGATCTGGCGCATTCGAATCTGACGCTGTGGTCGGGCAGCAAGTCGGTGGCGAGCGACGACCCGAACGCCAACTACGTCTACTACGGCGTGCGCGAATTCGCGATGAGCGCGATCGGCAACGGCCTGACGCTGCACGGCGGCTTCCTGCCTTACGACGCCACGTTCCTGGTGTTCAGCGACTACGCGCGCAACGCGGTGCGCATGAGCGCGCTGATGGACGCGCAAGTGGTGCACGTCTACACCCACGACTCGATCGGCTTGGGCGAAGACGGCCCGACCCATCAACCGATCGAGCATTTGGCCTCGCTGCGTTACATCCCGAACAACGACGTGTGGCGCCCCTGCGACGCGGTGGAATCCGCGGTGGCGTGGCGCGCGGCGATCGAACGCCGCGACGGCCCGTCGTGCTTGGTGTTCTCGCGTCAGAATCTGCCGCATCAAGCGCGCGATGCGGCGCAAGTCGCCGCCATCCGCCGCGGCGGTTACGTGCTGAAGGACAGCGTCGGCGCGCCGACCGTGATCCTGATCGCCACCGGCTCGGAAGTCGCGCTCGCGATGGAGGCCGCCGCGCGTCTGGGCGACGGTGCGCGCGTGGTGTCGATGCCGTCCACCGATGTGTTCGACCGCCAAGACGCGGCCTATCGCGAATCGGTGCTGCCGAACGCCTGCCGCAAACGCGTGGCGGTCGAAGCCGGCGTGCGCGATTTCTGGGCGAAGTACGTCGGCCTCGACGGCGCGACGATCGGCATGAACGGCTACGGCGCCTCCGCGCCCGCCGAAAAGCTCTACGCGCATTTCGGCATCACCGTCGATGCGGTCGTGGAGGCGGCGAAGGCGCTGGCTTGAGAGGCGCGTTTCGTCGGCCGCACAGGGCCGGTGGTATGCGTCGGCGTCGGTAGCGGAACAGGAGGGCAGGGGTGCTCATCGCGCTCGACTCTCTGCTGCGTGCGGCAGCGATCGCGCTGTTGTGCGCGATCGGTTTCGGCGTATCGCGCGATGCCCGAGCGGACGCTGCGGGCGTGTGCGCGGCGCTGGAGCCTTCTTTGCGCGCGCCATCGTCGTCCGGCGCGCCCGGCGATTGCGCGTCGCCCGCGCGCGGCGTGGAGCGATGGCTCTCCGAAGCGGAGACCTCAATGAAACGTGCGCGATACCCGGCGGCCAAGCGCGCGCTGGAATGCGCCGCGCGGTCCGCCGGGCGCATGCCGACGGCGAATGTACGTTACGACCTCGCGCGTCTGCGCGGCATCCTCGCCTACCGCACGGAACGCATCGACCGTGCGCTGCCGTTCTACGAATGCGCTGCGCAGATCGCTCGGAGTTCCGGCGATCGCGAAGGCTTGGCGAAGATGCGCAACAACAGCGCCATCGCCTGGCATCGACTGGGGCAATCCGGTCGCGCCCTGGCGCATTTGCGCGAGAGCATGCGCCTTCGCGAGGCGATGGGCCGAGAACCGACCGGCGCGAATTGGATGAACCTCGCCGATATCCACGATGCCCTAGGCGAGACCGACCGTGCGATGGCCTATTACGAGTCGTCGTTTCGCGCCTACGCCCGAGCCCGCGAAATCGCCGACATGGCGCACGTGCGACAGACGATGGCGACGCGCGCGCTGCAGCGCGGCGATCTGGCTCAGGCGAGGCGTTGGCTCGACGATGTCGTCTCGCTGGCGAAGCGCGGAGATGCGACGCTCGCGCCGTTTCGCTTGCGCGCATACGCCGCGTTGGCGGACCTCGCGCTGCGCGAAGACGACCTCGCCGCCGCGCGACGCTGGATCGACGAGGGACAAGCATTCGTATCCGCATCCGACGGTCTGCGCGCCCCCGTCGATTTCAGCCTTCAAGCGGCGCGTTTGGAGATCCGAGAACGCGACGCCGATGCGGCGCTGCGTCGCTTGAACGACGCGCTCGCCGCGCTACCGAGCGACGACGCCGACCGCGCGCGCGTATTCGATGCGCTGTCGCACGCGCAACAGGCCGCGGGCGATCTCGATGGCGCCCTGCGCAGCGCGCGCGCGGCGCAAGAGCTCGATCGAGCGCGCGACGCGATGCGCCGAAATGCGCAGACGGCCGCGATTCGGCAGGGCGTCGCGATCGACCGCGCGGTCGCTGAAGCCCGCGCGCGCGAACGGCTCGGCGACCGGCGCTTGCGGGCGTTCGCGATCCTCGCCGTCGTCGTCGCGGCGCTGACGGCGGCCGCGATCTTGCGCGCGCGTTGGCGCGCGCGGCTGCGCGAGGTCGAACAGCACGCGCGTCATCAGGAAGAGGTCGCGCGATACCGACGTCTCGCCGACGAACTGCGCGTCGATCGCGCCGTGCTCGAGGCCTCGCTCGACAGCCGCGACGACGCGGTGTGCGTGATCGACGGGTGCGGACAGATCGTCGCGGCGAATCGGCGCGCGGCGGCGCTGTTCGATGCCGAGGTCGCCGACTTGGTCGGCGTCGCGTTCGTCGAACGATTGCCCGAAGACGCGCGTCCGACTTTCGTCGCCGCTCTCGAACGCTTGGACGACGGCATCGTCGAGCGCGTCGCTTATCGCCGCGAATGCGACGATACGACGTGGTGCGTCGAACCGTCGGATCGACGTTACGGCGACGGCGCGATTTTCCTGCGCTTGGCGCCCGCCGTCGCGAATTCCGCGCAGCCTCCTGCGGTCGACCCGCCGGAGGCGCGCCACGTGCGCGATTCTCGCGAGGGGTTCCATGCCGCGCTGGTCGAGTTGATGTTGTCCGCGGTGGATGCATGGGAACGCAGCACGGGGCTCAATCGCCTCGAACTCGCCGAACGCAGCCGCATCTGGCGCGTCTCGATCGACGACGGCCGCCTCCGCGCGCGCACGATGGATCGTTACCTATCGCTCTCGAAATTTCCGCAGAACCCGCACTGGCGCGACGTGCTGCGAACCGCCTATTACGTGCTGGCGCAGTGCCCTCTCGACGAACATGCCCGCGCCGAACTGCAGCGACGCGTCGAGGCGGTGTTGGGGTATACGCGGCGAGATGCGATGGTGTGAGCGCGGGCGATCGAATCAGTTCGTGCTGTTTTCGATGTCGCCTACCGGCGTCAAGAAGACGCAAAAGCCGTGAAGTCGTCCGTCTCCATCATTGATGTGATAGGTGTTGTGATGATCGCTGTCCGCATACGATGCCGGGGCCGTCACGCTCGGGAATGCCCAGCCATGGACGGCCATTTCCGCCGACATCTCTTCGCATCGAGCCCGCGCCAAGTTCGTCGCAGCCCGCCATTCCACCCCGCCGCAATTCGCGACTCCCATCGCTGCGTACGTCGATTCGGGATAACGCCGATAGGATGGTGGTTCGAGCGCATAGGCGATTTCGGCGATGTCGACCCCTTCCTCCTGAAGCCGACGGCATTGCGCCGCGAGCGGCCCCAGACGCTGAACTTCCGCGACGAGCTCGGCGTGGGTCGCGATGAAGGGACCGATATTGACCGGGTTGCCCATCGGGTCGCCCATCGAATGGTCGGGCACTGCGTCGTGCGCGCATGCCGCTCCCGTTATCGCGATGGCGGCCGCGGATAAGAAGCAACTGAGTCTCTTGACCTTGATCATGCTGATCGTCCTGATGCGTGATGGGACGAGAAGTTTAGGAATCGGGGATCGACCCAAGCTACCGATTTCGGGGACAAAAGCGGGAGAAGCGCCCCGATAAGGCATTGATTTCTCTTGTTCGCGCCGAGGGATACACCCGCTTCACCCGGTTTTCCCCTGTCCGGCGACGATTCCCGACGTTAGCGTGCGGCGGCTCGCAATTCGCGGGTGGCCCAATTCAGGAGATCAGGACAATGCACGTATTCGCACGCATCGCATCGACCGCGCTATTGACGGTCGGGCTCTCGTTAGGCGCTATGTTCCCTGCGTCCGCCCGTGAAGTCTTCGTTTACCAGCCGTGCGCGGTCTACCAGTACGTTTCGAACGGCACAGTCATCGGCGGGTTCAGCACCGATGTCGGCGGTCAAGTCGTGTTGTCGACGCACTGGGGCACGCATGTGGGGCCGAACATGGTGATGCAGCTCGTCGCTATCGATATCACTTGCTATCTCTCGAATAACGAGGACCCGACCTGAGGGCACGCTCGGGCGGGCCACAGCCTGAGCCATGCCCAGGTCGATTCGCTATCATGGCCACGCCGCGTTCCCGCGCGGCGTGCGCCTGTCGGCGCGCCTTGGCCTGGAGGACGTCGTCCTGTCTTTGCCCGTTCGCCCCACCTACACCGCCGAGATCGACGGCCGCCGGCTCGCGGTGTACGACGGTCTGCTGCCGAACGACGAGTTGCTGAAACTCTGGTCGATCCTCAACCGCGCGGGGTTCACGCGCAGCGAGATCGCGCGACCGGACACCGCCGAGCATCGTCACTGGGCCAGCGAGATTCCGGTGACCTCGCTGCCGTCGATGCCCTTTCTGGCCCCGTCGATGGCGGCGGTTCGCGCCTACGACCCGCAGCGGACGTATCGGCCGTATCGCAGTTACGTCAATGTCGCCCATTTCGGCGACATGCTGTTCACCCATACCGATTGCTTGCCCGAGGCGGGCGAACTGACGGCGCTGTGGTACGTCTGCGACCGCTGGGATCACGAGTGGGGCGGGGAAACGGTGTTTTTCGACGCGAACCACGATATTCGCGCGGCGGTCATTCCCAAACCCGGGCGCCTCGCGGTGTTCGACGGCGCCCTGCTGCACGCCGGGCGGCCGCCGAACCGCATCTGCTACGCGCCGCGGTTCACGCTGGCGATCAAGCTCGAACGCGCGAGCGGCTGAGGCAATCGCACGGATGCGTCGCGATGCGCCTTCGATGCGTGGGACGTCTTTTCGGCGGTTCGCGTCGATGTTGGCGTGCGTCGCGGCGACGAGCCTCGCGCCGTGCGCATTCGCCGACGTGCTGTCGTGCGCGCGCCCCGATTCCGCGCGCGCCGCGCTGCCCGATGTCGCGCTGTGTCTGCGGCGGGCCGGCGTGGCGGCGACCGGCGACGCCGCGGTCGCGGCCTTGTTCGAACGCGCCGAGCGCGAGACCGGCGCCGGGCGTTTCGATGAGGCCGAGCAGGCGCTGGAATGCGCCGCGGCCGCGCTCGGCGACGCCGACGACGCGCTCGCGCGCTACGAACTGGTGCGCCGTCGCGGCATCTTGGAGTATCGGCGCGAGCGCATTCCCGAAGCGTTGACGCGGTTCGAATGCGCGTTGGCGCTCGCGACCGCGCGCGAGGACCGCGGCGCGCGCGCGAAAGACCTCAAGAACGTCGGCAGTGCGCTGCGCCGATTGGGCGATTTCCGCGGCGCGCTGCGGCACCTGACCGAAAGTCTCGAGATTCAGCGCGCCGACGGCGCGCCGCTCGGCCCGGTGCTCAACAACATCGGCGATGTCTATCGCGAATTGGGCGAGCCGACGACCGCCGAGCAGTATTACCGCGACGCGCTGACGGCGTTCCGTCAGCACGGCAATACGGTCGAAGCCGCGCACGTGCTGGAGACCTTGAGCGGGCTCGCGCTCGATCGCGGCGATGCCGACGAAGCGTCCGCGCTGCTCGAAACGGCGCTCGCCGAAGAGAGCCGCAGCGGCGATCGCGCGTATCGATTGCGCATCTACGCCGGTTTGATTCGCCTCGCGCTCGCCGAGGGCGACGGTGCGTCGGCGGAACGTTGGCGCGCCGCGGCCCTGGCGATGGCGGACGAATATGCGTTGCCGTTGCCCGCGCCGCTGCAATTGGAAGCGGCGCGCGCCGATCGACTCGCCGGCCGGTTCGCCGCCGCGCGCGCGCGCTTGCGCGAGGCGATCGCGAACGTGCCCGAGGGCGATGTCGACCGCCCGGCGCTGCTGCGCGAATTGGCCGCCGGTTTGGAGCAAGAGGGCGATGCGCTCGGCGCGATCGCGGCGTTGCGGCGCGCGTCGGAGGCCGAATCGCGGCTGGAGCGCGCGAAGTACGACCGGCAATTGGCGTGGGCGCGCACGCGATTCGAAGCGGTGGAGCGCGAGCAGAAGATCGCGGCGTTGGAGGCGGAGAATCGCCTGCGGCGCGCCGAATTGCGTCAGCGCACGTTGTTGCTGTGGTCGATCGCCGCCACCGCCTTGGCGTTTTTCGCCGCGGCGGTGGTGGTGCTGTTGCATCGTCGCCATCGCGCCCGGTTGGCCGAGGCCGAGCGTCAGGCGCGCTACGAAGCGGAACTCGCGCGCTATCGACAGCAGGCCGCGGCGCTGGACGTCGACCGCCGATTGCTCAAGGCCTTGTTCGACGACCGCGACGATGCGGTGTGCGTGATCGATGCCGAAGGTCTGGTGCTCACGATCAATCGCGCGGCCTGCGAAGCGCTTGCGGTCGCGGAAGAGACGACGGTGGGCGGGCCGTTCGCCGAATGCCTGCGCGCCGACCGACGCGAAGCGTTCCACGCGGCGTTGGAGGGCATGGAAGATGCCGCGGCATCGCCCCTGCGCGCGCATCGCGCGTCCGACGGCGCTGCGCTGCGCATGACCTTGTCGGAGTGGGCGCGCGACGGCGGCTTGATTCTCGTCGCGATCGCGGCGGACGGATCCGAAACCGACGACATCGTGACCGACGACGCCGTGTCGCCCGCGCCGACGGTCGCGCCGGAACGCGCCGAAGCGTCGTCGCAAGACGATTTCCGTCGCGCGTTAGTCGAATTGATGCTGGCCGTGGTGGACGCCTGGGAGCGTCACAGCGGTTCGGGCCGCTTGGAATTGGCCGAAAAAAGCCGCATCTGGCGCGTCACCATCGACGACGGTCGCCTGCGCGCGCGCGCGATGGAACGCTATCTGAGCCTGTCGAAACTGCCGAAAAATCCGCGCTGGCGCGACGTCCTGCGCTCTGCGTATTTCGTGCTCGGCCAGGGCGCTTTGGATGCGGCCGCGCGCGCGACGCTGCAGAGCAAAATCGACGCGGTGCTCGCGTTCACGCGCCGCAGCGCATTGGCCTGAGTCGCGCGGTCGATCGGAAAAAACGGCGCGCCGGAGGCGCTTCGATTCGTCGTTAACGCGGGGCGTCGATCACTGCGCCTCGCCCGGCTGCGGCAACGGCTCGGGCGTCGGCGCCTGGGCGGGAACGCAGACCACGCATACGCCCTTCAGCGGACCGATGCCGAAGTTGTAGCGCTGGTGGTGTTCTCGGACGTTGAACTCCTCCGGGCTGCGCACGAACGGCATCGCCGGCTCCGCTTGCACCGTACCCGGTCCGCTCTGCGCCGTCCGCGCGGTGCGCTGCGCCGCGGGGACGCTGGACGGCCCGGAGCAGAAGTCTTGGATCATCTGATTCGCCCAAAACCAATCGTCGACGATGCCGCAACTGCGCTCGTCCACGCATTGCACGCCTGCGGGCGGATTTCGGAGGATCGGATTCCGCGCCCGGTAGGCCGTGAGCGTCGCCGGCGCGAACTCGAACTGCGCGACCACCGATGGCGCCGCGTTCGGGTCCATGCACCACTGCGCGGGGAGCGTCTCGTGCGCGAGGGCGGGCGCGGCGAGCGCCGAACCGAGGAGCAGCGAGGTCAGGCCGCGAGCGAGCGGGTGGGCCAAACGGCGGAGCGAATCGTGGTGCGGCATGGGCATCGGAACGTGTCGGGTGTGAACCTCAGTGTAGAGGCCGCGCCGCGCCGCAGGCTAACGTTTTCGCGGGTACAAAACGGGTCGTGGGCTGGCGCAACCGATTGATTTCTCGTCGATGCGCGATGCGCCGATGCGCGGTCGCCCCGCTCGAAGCCGCATCCTGCCGCGATTCGCGCCGATCCCGCGCGCGACCTTCGTCCCCTTTCGTTCCCGGCGCGTCCCGGTTTCGCTCTGTCCCGCCCGTGGCCGGCCGCCTAAGGTCGAATCGTCGCAACCGCCCGCGTTCGGCTCTTCGACGCGCCCCTCCGGGCGCGCTGGGCTCGGTCGGTCGGCGCCTCTCGTCCGCCCGGCGGACGGCCCTTCGATCGACCCAAGGAGTCCGCGTTCCATGAATCCGATTCGAAACACCTGTCTTGCCCTCGCGCTGCTGGCCGGGGCCGTCTCCACCACCGCGGAGGCGCGCCCGCAGGCGCCCTGGGGCGGCGGCTACTACGGAAGCGCTTGGTACGACAGCGGGCAGGGCTCGGTCGTGGCCGGCGCCTCCACCTGGGCCGAATGCAACCAACTTCTGCAATCGGCCATCAACCAGGCCGTGAACGTGTGGGGCTGGACCGTCGTCACCTACACCCCCTGCCATTACCAGGCGCCCTTCCAATACATCATGGCGGACAAGGAAGGCTTGGAAATCAACGCGGGCAGCCCGGGCGACTCGGCCGGCGAGGTCGGCGCCATCACCGACGAAATCGTGCGCGTGCGTCAGCAATTCCGCGCCGACGACTACGAAAACGCCATGCGCGACGTGTATCGCGCCGTCGACGGGAAGTAACCGTCCGATCCCACGAGCGCCTCGCGTCCGAATGCGGGCGCCCGGCGCGAACGAGCAAGAGGCCCAAGGACGGGCCGACTTCTCGGCCGTTGCGTCGATCATCACGTCCGATGAGATGCCGGAAACGCGCCGGACGAATCCTCGCCCGTCGACCGCGGGTCGCGCCTCATGGCCTTCGCCGCCCCATGAATTCCCATGGATTCGGCCGTGACGCGCCCTCGAACTGGAGTACGATAGCCTCGATTGAAAAAGCGGCGGGCATTCATCGCTCGCCCCTATCGACAGGCTGGAGAGGTCGCGTGTGGCAGATTTGAGGGAATTGCACGAAGCGCTACGGTCGGCGATTGCGGATGGCGGTCAGCACAAAGTTTTTTTCTATGCCGCCAAAGACAAGGGCGCGGGGCTCCGTCACGGTTTCATCGCGGTGGTCGGCGGCAAAAGCTGCCAATTGAACTTCGAACATCTCGATAACGAGCGCGCGCTCGTCGAGATCGCGCGATTGAAGTTCATCAAAGTCCAAAACTTGCCGATGATCGATCAAGACCCGGCGATCGGCAGCAACCCGTTGCTGAATGCGGCTTTCGTGCTGAAGCGGCTCGACCCGGATCAGGTTTCGGTCGAGCCCGTCGCGCCTCCCGCCTACAACGCGGGCGCTAGCACGGGCACGGGCGTTCCGATCGGTAATCCGGTGGCGCTCGCGATCGCCGCGTTCTCGCCCCCCGCGAACGTGAGCCTGTCGCACGTGCGGTTGAAGGAAGAGGCGACCGCGGTGCTCGAAACCTACTACGGCCATTCCGCGCCGCAAAAAGTCGCCGAGGCGGAAGCCAAATTCCCGCCGGCCACGCATCCGGTGGAATTCTTGAACGCCTGTCGGCAATCCGCGGCCGTGTTGATCGGGATGCCGAAGGCCACCGAAGTCTTCAAGGGGTTGTACGACCGCTTGGAGTAAACGCCGCCTTCGCGGCGCGCGACGGCTCGTCCGGCCGCGTCGCATCGGCGCATCGATCTTTGTTCGCGAAGGGGGAGAGCAATGACGGGGTTCCAACGTTTCATCATGGCGGTCTGGACGATCGCGACGCTGTTGGTGGTGGCGTTCGCCATCGCCGGTTTGGACACGACGTTCCGGCTGTACTACTCGAATGCGCTGCAATTGCTGTCCAGCCTGGGCTGCGGCGCCATCTGTTTGAGCGTGATGAGCGTGTTCCCTGCGGGCAGTCCCTTGCGCAGCGCGTGGCGCTGGATCGGATTTGGCGCGATCGCCTGGGGCGTCGGCGCGATGATCTTCGCCGGCTATCCGCTGCTGCATAACGGCGAAGACACGCCGTACCCCTATTACGCCGACATCGGTTATCTGCTGACCAGCCCGCTGATCGCGCTGGGGCTGTGGGTGTTCAAGCGCGGCGCCGGTTTGGTCGCGCCGCTGTGGGGCAAGATTTTGGCGATCGTGGTGCTGCTGATCAGCGGCTACTGGGGCTATTACGCTAACCGGGAAGGGTTGAGCGGGCAGGGCGTCGCGATGCTGGTTTCGTCGCTGTGCTACATGCTGTTCGATCCGATTCTGTTGGCGATCACCGTCCTCACGGCCTCGTCCTTCAGCGGCGGCATCGTCGCGCAGACGTGGTGGAAAGTGGTGGCCGGCGTGATCGGTTATTTCTTCGCCAACCAAGCGTTCACCTATCTCAATCTGATCGATAACTACACCACCGGCCATTGGGTCGATATCGGCTGGATGTTCGGATTCGGCTTCATCGCCTGGGCGGCGGTGACGGCGCGCCGAATGATGCTCTGACGGCGACGCTCGAGCGGCGCGGTCGGATCGCGATCCGACCGCGCGTTCGCGGACGAGTGCTAGCATGAGGCGTGCGGCAGAGGCCGGGCGTCCGCAGGATGGTGCCGCCTGCAACGGAGGTGCGCTTTGGAACTTCGTCGGATTCGCGGCCTGTTCGCCGCGTCGTTGTGCTGCCTCGCGGCGAACGCGATCGCCGCACCGCTACCGCAGTGCGCGGCGGTCGATCCGCGCACGTTGCCGGACACGGCCAGTTGCCAGCGTCAGTTCGCCGCCATCGAGCCGGCCGCGCTCTACGAACGAGCGGATGCGCACATCAAAGCGGGACAATTCGGTCTCGCCGCCGAGGTGCTGGACTGCGCCGCCGCGCGCATCGCGGACGATCGGGATGTACGCGCGCATTACGAATGGATCCGTCGGCGGGGCGTGCTGTCCTACCGCCAAGAGGATCTGGATGCAGCGCATACGCATTTCGATTGCGCGTTGAAGGTCGCCGAAACACTGGGCGATCGCCCGGCGATCGCCAAGCAGTTGAGGAACAAGGGCAGCGTTCTGCGGCGGCTCGGCGAATACGAAGAGGCGTTGAGCGCCTTGAAAGCCAGCCTGCGAATGATGCGCGAGGATGGCGATGCCGCTACTGGTGCCGTGCTCAACAACATCGCCGATGTCTATCGCGACCTCGAAGAGCCGGCATCGGCCGAACAATACTATCGTGACGCTATAGAGGTGTTCCGGCGACAAGGCGACGTCGTCGAGACTAACCACATTCTCGACAGTCTCAGTCTGCTCGCGCTGGAACGCGGCGACACCAAGACCGCGACCGGTCAACTCAAAACCACATTGCAGGCCTATCGGCGAGCGGACAATTGGGAGTATCAGTTGCGGGTCTACACGCTGTTGATCCGCGCCGCGATCATGGACGGCGATGTCGAACTCGCGAGACGCTACAGCGCCGATGGCCGGGCCATCGCCGAGACGCATCGGCTTCCGATCCACGACGAATTCAAACTGGAGTCGGCGCGCGCCGATCGCATCAGCGGGCGCGTCGATCTCGCGGCGGTCAAGCTGCGCGCCGCGCTCGACGATGGACCGCAAAACGACGCCAATCGCGCGACGTTGGCGCGCGAACTGGCGCTGACGCTGGAGCAAAGCGGTCGCTACGCCGAGGCGTTGGCGATCGAGCGCGATGCGCAAAGCCACGAGCTGCGCGATGCGCGCAATCGGAACGATCGCGACTTGGCTCGGCTGCGCGTCCGCTTCGAAACCGCCGAACGCGACCGCACGATCGCCGAATTGCGTCAGCGCACGTTGATGCTGTGGCTGATCGTCGCATCGACGTTGGCGGTGTTGCTCGGCGTGTCGATCGTATTCCTGCGTCGGCAGCAGCGCGCGCGCATCGTCGAGGCGGCGAACCGCGCGCGCTACGAGGAAATGCTGTTGCGTTATCGCCGCGAGGCTGATGCGCTGAGCAGCGACCGCGACCTGCTGCAGGCGCTGTTGGACAGTCGCGACGAAGCCTTGTGTTTGTTGGATGCCGATGGTCGTGTGCTCGCGGTCAACCGTGCGGCGCGTCCGCTGCTCGGCTCCGAACGCGGGCCTGCGGCCGGCAACCCGTTGTCGGAATCGCTGTCCGCGGACGACGCCACCGCGCTGGCGGCGGCGTTGGAGCGGATGGAAGACGCATCGACACAGACGCTGACGTTCGCCGCCGGCGATGGACGCAGTGCGCTGCGGGTGACGCTATCGCTTTGGGAGCAAGGCGATGGCCTGGTGGTGATGTCGATCGAGGCGATGAAGACCGAGAGTGTCGCCGTCGCGGAGATCGATGCGCCTTCCGCTATTTCCGAATTCTTCTCTCCACAGCAAGCGGTTCCCGCGCCGACGAATCTGGCTTCGGGCGACGATGCCGATGCGCGCGCCGCGTTCCGTCGTTTGCTGGTGGAACTGATGCTGGCGCTGATCGAGGCTTGGGAGCGCACCACGGGAACGAACCGCATCGAAATGGCCGAGCGCAGCCGGATATGGAGCATCAACATCGACGACGGCCGCTTGCGCGCGCGTGCGATGGAGCGGTATCTGAATCTGTCGAAGCTGCCGCAGAACCCGCGTTGGCGCGATGTCCTGCGCTCGGCGTACTACGTGATGGGCCAATGCCCGCTCAATGCGCAGGAACGCGAAGCATTGCAACGCCGGGTGGATGCGGTCATCGCCTACACCCGGCGCAATGCGTTGGTTTAATGCGATTCGGACACTGCTGCTTCAATCGCCTTTCGCGGGCTCTCGCACTTTGACCGGGCCTCTCGGAACCGCCGTCGCCGAGTCGATGGATCGGGTGCTGCCGCACACATAGCAATTGCCCTGCAGAACGATCGTGTCGTCGGCGGCATTCGGATTTTGGTGGGGCGTCATCACGTTGGGGGCGGCCTCGAAAAGCGCGTGATGATTGGCCGAGTCGTTGAACGCGGTGTAGCCGGCGTCGGCTTTGAAATACGCCTCGCCATTGCCGATCTCGGGGCTGTTGCACATTTGCCGCGCCAACAGCGCCGCGTAGTGCCAGTCGTCGACGATGCCGCACCAAGCGTCGATGTGTTTGGGGCCGCATGCGATCTTGGTTCTCGGCGCATCCTCGCTCCCGTTCGCGCTAGGACGCCGGGCATTGCCTCGCGAAGCTTCCATCGCGGCGACGAGATCCGCCAGCGTTGCCCGCTTGTGCGCGGTTCTCCCGTTGGGGGTCGCGCCGGGTGGATGCGTGGCGAACAGGTTCCCTTGCTTGAACGCTTTGAATTCTTCGAGCGTGAATTGGAATCGACCCACGAGCATGCGCTTCGCGCCCCGAACTTTGCATGCGGCGGGTTCGAGCGGCGGGTCCGCGAAGACGGGCGCGGCGACGCCGAGCGTCAGAGCGAGTGCGAGCGAGCAGCGAAATAGAGGGAACACGGGCGACTCTCCTGAGGTTCGAGTGCGGCCAGTCTAGGCGGCGGCGTTCGCCGATCGCCAGCGTTTTGCCGGGAATATCGCGGGAATGATGCGACGTAAGTCTTTGATGCGGCGTGAAGTCTTTGATGCGACGGGAGGTCGCTGGTCGCGCAGGCCTCGTCTTCCCACGAATCGTGCCGCGCTCGCCATCGAATCGTGTCCGTGCGCGGCGCTTCGACGTTCGCCGATCGAATCGTGCCGTGGGTTTACCCGATCATTCCCGGCTCGATCCTTACCCTCCGACTCCGCGACGAATACGGTTTCGCCACCGGTTCGCATCGCGCATCGAGACGCCTCGTCTCCCCGACGCGCATGCGCGATCCGGCTCACCCATACGCCGCAGCCGCGGCCTTGTCAGGAGAAGTCGTCATGACCACGCAGTCCCGTTCGATCCTATCCAACTCCCGCACCACGACCGGTCGTCGGGCCGCGCTTGCGGCCATGCTCGGTCTGTTCGCCGGGCTCGTCGCGACCGCTGCGCCGCCGGCGCGGGCGCAGGAAGGAATGCAAGTACAGCCCCGCGTCATCGGCGTGCCGCCTTCGCCGGATCGAAAATATCCGACCTTGGGTTGCTGCCGCTGCCTCGGCGGCCAGAACAAACTCGACCTCAGCACCGTTCCGGGCAATCCCTGGATGGTCAATGGCGTGCCCACGGCGATCATCGCTTCGCCGCATCCGGCCTGGAGCACGAATACCGGCGGCGCCAAGTGGGTCGGGCCCAACGCCGCCAGCGCCGGCGGGGACAACACGACCTATCTCTACACCCTGCAATTCAAGGTCGAAAAATGCACGATTCCGCAGACCATCACGTTCAAGGGGCTCTCGGCGGCCGGCGATAACTACATCAAGGTCTCGCTGAGCGGCCCCAGCGGCGGTGGCCCTGCGCAATGCAACGTGCCCGGCGGATATTGCTTCACCGCCGCGAATCAGCTCAACAACTTCGCGTCATGGCCCATCACGGTCGCGCCGGGCCTGTACACCTTGAATGTCGAGGTCGCCAACATCAGCGGCCCGACCGGGATGTTCATCAACGCCGCGGTCGAAGGGCAGTGCACGAAGGAACCGATCAAGCCGGAGAAGGGCCGCGACATCTGATCCATTCGTCTACGAAGACGGGCGCCGTCCTCGCGATGGCGCCCGTTTCGTTCGCGGCCTCGAACCGGTTCGCGCGCGCCGTTGCCGTTCGAAATCGGTACGCGTTTCGCGGATGCGCCGTCATCTCCGATACGATCGCTCCGATGTCGCCATCGTTGACTCTCCCGATCCGGACCATCGACCATGGCGGCGGTCGATTGGGCAGCGAGTCGGGACGTCGTGGCGGCGAAGAACATCGAGAATCCGCAGAAGCGCATCGGCATCCTACCCGCGGT
This sequence comes from Lysobacter sp., assembly GCA_008015835.1. Classification (GTDB taxonomy): domain Bacteria; phylum Pseudomonadota; class Gammaproteobacteria; order Xanthomonadales; family Xanthomonadaceae; genus Lysobacter_I. Next base: position 79,422 of record SSGH01000007.1, on the reverse strand, counting down.
CGCGTCGGTGCTGGCGTTCGCGCTGGCGTCGCAAGCGCCGGGCGTGCGCGCCGCGGACGCCGTCTGCGATCGATTCGAGCGCGCTCCGACCATCGACACGGCGCGATGCTTGCGCGAATTCGAGGTGAAGGCGGGTGGGAATGCCGTCGAGCGTTTGCACGCGGTCGTCGACGCGCGCATCAAAGCCGGCGACTTCGAGCGCGCGAGCGACGCTTTGACCTGCGCCCGCGCGCTCGCCGCGCGAGGCGACTGGCGCGATCGTTACGAAACCGTGCGCCGCGATGGCGTGTTGGCCTACCGGCGCGAACGCGTCCCCGAGGCCTTGGAAGCGTTCGAATGCGCGCTGGGCATCGCCGAGCGCAATGGTTTTCGGCCGGGTATCGCGAAGCAAACCAAGAACATCGGCGCCGGGCTGATGCGGCTGGGCGACTTCCGCGGCGCGCAAACGGCGCTGGAACGCAGCTTGGCGATCCTGCGCGCCGACCGCAGCCCGGAGATCGGCTCGACGTTGAATAATCTCGGCGACTTGTATCGCGAGCAGGGCGATCATAAGACCGCCCTGCGCTATTATGAGGAAGCGATCGAGAATTATCGACGCGCGGGCGACGAGATCGAAGTCGCGCATACCACGGAAACCCTCAGCGTCATGGCGCTGGATCGCGGCGACACGGCCGAGGCGGTCGCGCTGCTCACGCGCGCGATGCGCGAGTTTCGCCACGAAGGCCAACGCCCGTATCGGTTACGCGCATATGCGGGGCTTGCGCGTGCGGCGATGATCGATGGCGACCTGGACGCCGCGCGGCGTTGGAGCGCTGAAGGCCTCGCGTTCGCGGCCGAACACGGGTTGGCGGTGCCCTCGACCCTGCAGTTGGAGGCGGCGCGGATCGAACGCGCCGACGATCGCGCGCCTGCAGCGATCGCGCGCTTGAGCGCGGCCCTGGATGAGTTGCCCGACACCGACCCGCATCGCATCGCCTTGCTCGAACAGCGCGCGTTGGCCTTGGCCGATGTCGGTGCGAATGCCGAAGCGATCGCCGCGCTGCGCGCGGCCAAGGACGCCGAACGGCGCGACGCGCAGGCGCGTTTCGACCGTCAGATCGCATGGCAGCGCAGCCGATTGGAAGCGGCCGAGCGCGAGCGCAAGATCGCGACGCTCGAACACGAAAGCCGACAGCGACGACTGTGGACCGGCGTGATCGCGCTGATCGCGCTCGCGCTGGCGTTGGGCGTCGGTCTGTACGCGTCGCGCCGGAATCAGCGCGCGCGCGAAGCGGCGGCGGCGCGACAGGCGCGCTACGAAGAAGCGCTGCAGCGTTACCGCAGCGAGGCCGAAGCGCTGCGCGTCGATCGCCGTTTGCTGCGCGCATTGCTCGCCACCCGCGGCGATGCGGTGTGCTTGCTCGACGCTGAGGGCCAGGTCTTGGCCGCGAACGGCGGCGCCTGCGCGCTGCTCGGCGCGGACGAAGCCGCGTTGATCGGCGTGGCGTTCGCGGAGCGGATGACGCCGGACTGTCGCGAACGCTGGTCGCAGGCGATGGACAACACGGAGGAAGGCCGTCCCGAGGCGCTGCGGATCGAGATCGAATCGGGCGTCGCGCTGGATGCGCGCATCGCGCAGTGGGAGCAAGACGCGGGCGTGCTGATTCTCGCGCTGCGCGAGGCGAGCAGCGTTTCTTCCGAAGTGGCGTCGTCGTCCCTGGTCGATGCCGAAGAACGGCGCGATAACGTCATCGATTCGGGCGTAAGCGGCGATGCGGACGACGACTCCGAACGCGACTTCGACAGCGATCCGAACGCCGACGCGCATCGACGCTATCGCCGCAACTTGGTCGAACTGATGCTGTGCGTCATCGAGCACTGGGAGCGCGGCACCGGCACGAACCGAATCGAATTGGCGGAGCGAAGCCGCATCTGGCGCATCGGCATCGACGACGGCCGCCTGCGCGCACGCACGATGGAGCGCTATCTCGCCTTGGCGAAGCTCCCCGACAACCCGCGTTGGCGCGACGTTTTGCGCACGGCCTATTACGTGCTGGAACACTGCCCGATCGACCCGGCGCCGCGCGAAGACTTGCAGCGCCGGATTTACGAGGTGCAGGCCTACGCGCGGCGGGATGCGTTGGGGTGAGCGTGCCTGTGTTTAGTCCATCGGCGTCGGTGCGCAGGTTCCGCAGGACAACAACAACCCATGCGAGAATCGGTACTCGTGATGATCTTCTCCATCCAGACCGAGAAAGGGCGTTGCGCTGAAATCGCAAATCAACGACATGTTCATTTCATAGGATTTCATTTCGCATTGTTCTTTCGCGAAGCGAACAATGAAATGAGCCGCATCGACGCCGCCGCAACTTTCCGGGTCGGGATTCCCGCTGTTATCGACGCGACAAGATGCGAGACCATGTTCTCTCATGTACTCGATGTAATGTGCGGTTAGTTCCGATGGCGAGAAATATTGTTCATACGCCCTCGAAAAATAGAAATTGCTGAAGCCGCACGGTGATGTGCGGTAGAGGTGCGCCTGAGCGTTCGCGCAGAAAACCACTGCGAGCGCCATCGGGACGAGGCGAAACTTGCGCATGAGGAAACTCCTTGTGATGAGGCGGCGCCGATGTTGTCGCCGCTGGTGAGATTTTTCGATCCATCATCGTCGTGCGCCGAGCTTCGACGTTAGCCGTGCGTCTGGTCTTGCATGTCCTGATGCAAGTCGCAGATCACGCACGCGCCGTACAAGCCGACGGACAACGCATAGCGGTCGTGATGATCGTCCGCCACCGCCGTCGGCGGGCCGACGATGATCGCTGTAGCGACTTGATCCAGCGATTGCGATTCGGAGAGCGTCGAGCAGTAGTTCTGTGCGATCTGCAGCGCGCATTTCCACTCGTCGGCGTGATCGACTTGCCCGCAACTGCCCGGCAGGTTCGCTTGGGCTTGCGCGAGCACCCGCATCTGCGCGCCCGTGAATTCGAAGCGGCCCACCTCGACCACCGCCGGGGGCGCGACCGTCGTATCGTCGACCGAACACCAATGCGCGTGCGGGGTATCGTGCGCATCGGCCATGGCCCCGAGCAGGCCGCAGGCGAGCGCGAGGACGGCGATGGCGATGCGCTGTCGCGGGGCGCGTCGCCTCAAATGCCGATGCGTCGAATCGATGGGTCGAGGGGACGTCGGTGTCATGGATGCGCTCCGCGCTGAGGGGCCTTCATCCTAGAAAACCCGCACGCGGTGCGGCCAGAAAATTGCCGGGCCAAACCCGGGCCGAATTCTCGCTTAAGTAATTGATTTTTCGCGATCGAGGATGCGCCGACGCCTCAGCCGCGGGTCTTGCGCAGCGCCAGCGCGATCAATTTCGCGTACAGCGTTTCGCCGAGCCCCGACGGCGACGCATAGCCCATCCGCTGCAGCGCTTCGGCGTCCGCGGCGGACGGCGCGCCGGAAGCGGTGAATGCGCGCGCGATCGTCTTGAGTTTGGTCGCGCGCGTGGCGGTATTGGCTTTCAGCCAGCCCAGGGCCTTCACCAAGCGCTGTTCGACCGGCGTGAAGTCGCTGCCCAGCGGATAGTCGGGCAGGGTGCCGTCGGCGCGGAACGGCGCCAGCGCGTCGCGCAGGCGTTCGGGGCGGTTGCGATCATCCAGTCGCAGCATGACCGGGGCCGCGTACAGTTTGCCGCGCAGATTAGCTTCGCTGAGCAAGGCATGACGAAACCGCGCATCCGCGATACCCGCCATCCTTGCCACGCAGTCCTCGTCGCAGGCGCCGTGCAGATCCGCGATGCCGTACTCGCTGACGTAGATGTCGCGCAGATGGCGCGGGATGGTGGTGTGCCCGTAATTCCACAGGATGCTGGAGACCGCCGGCCGCCCGGGTTCGTCGCGCACCGAGCGCAGCATGAGCACCGAGCGCGCGTTCGGCAGCGCGTGCGCCATCGCCACGAAGTTGTACTGCCCGCCCACGCCCGACACCACGCGGCCGTCGGCCAAACCGTCGGACACCGCGGCGCCCAGCGCGGTGGCCATCATGCAGGTGTTGAAGAAGCGCGCGTCGCGGCGCTGCGCTTTCTCCAGCATTTCGCGGCCGCCGTAGAGCTCGTTGACTTCGCTCACGCGACGCATGCCGATGGCGCGTTGTCCGGCGGCGTCGAGGCCGCGCAGCCAGTCGTAGAACTCGTGCGAGCCCAAATAGAACGCGCCGTGGAGGAATTCGCCTTCGCGCTCCAGCCGCTCGCGATCGGCGTCGCTGGCGCTGCCGTCGGCGATGCGCCGCATCAGCGCTTCGTCGTCGACGATCTTGCGTCTGAGCACGCCGGTTTGCACCAGCTTGCGAAAGCCCTCGTTGATCATTTCGCTGCAGCCGTACAGCCCGATCTCGAACGGGTCGAGCCCGCCGCTGGCGATCACCGCCGGATGGCGTTCGATCTCCGGATCGAGCGCGAGCATGACACGCCGATACGCGGCGTTGTCGGTGTGGCGCAGCACCAGCGCATGACACAGCGCATCGGCCAACGCGCCGATGCCGATCTGCAGCGTGCCGCCGTCGCGCACCAGGGCGCTGGCGTAGAAGCCGATGGCGTACTCGGCGTCGGCGACCGGATGCCGCGGCAGCGCGAACAGTTTCGGATACGGCCCGGGCGGCGCGACGACGATGTCGAAGAAATTCGCCTCCACCGCCGCGCCGTTTTCCAGCCACGGCAGTTCCGGGTCGATTTCGGCGACCAGCAGCGGCCGCGGAGCGCCGCGCGCCAGCACCGCGTCGATGGCGTCGAAGGTCAGGTCGGTGTTCGACGACAACGACAATTGCGAACCGTCGGCGTTGGCGGCGACTTTCTGCACGATGCAGTTGATGCCGCGTTCGGCGACGACGCGCGCGACGTGGGTGTAATTCAGGCTGTTGTAATGCCGCTGCGCTTCGCGCGAGCCCAGCATCGCGCCGGATTGCATGTAGAACTCTTCGATTTCGATGTGCGCGGGCAACGCTTCGCGTTTTTGCGCCTCCACGTAGGCCAAGCGCGGGAAATCGTCGCCGAAGTGCCGCGACAGGAACGGCGCGAGAAAGCGTCTCTGCAGATCGCCGCTCGGCGTGGGCGGGTCGAGCGACAGCGCCGTGTACAGATGCGCCGGCCGCGACGGGTCTTGCGCGATCCGCGCGTACAGCGCGTTGAGCAGGCGATGGGGCTTGCCGATGCCTAGCGGCGCGGCGATGCGCAGCGGGCCGTCGATGCGGGCGAGTAGGGCGTCGACGGCCCCGTCGAGGGCGTCGAGTCGAAGCGGGGCGGGGCGGCGGTCGTCGGTCATGCCCGCATCTTCGCGCAATCGCGGCGCGAAAATCTGCGCGGGCTCAACTTCGTCGCCGTCACGCGCGCTCCCGCCGCCCGCGCTCCCGTCGGTCGCGTGCGGTCCCGGTCGGATCAGCGGCAGGCGTTGAAATACACCGTGACTTTGTCCCTGCCGACGTCGATGCCCAAATCCTCGATCGCCAACGTCAGCAGGTTGCTGAGCGAAATCGGCGCGGATCGTTCGACATCGCCGATATCCACCACCGCCGTCGACTCTCCGACCTTCAGCACCCCGGAGACGTAGCGGGCGTCCTTCAGCGACCACAGCGCGTAATCGGTGACCGGGGAACCGGGGAAATAGGTATGTTTGACGCGCTGATCGGCCGCCGCGACATCGCCTGCGCACAACTCTTTATAGATGTCCTCGGAAACGCCGTAGGGCAGTTCCTGCCCCGCGCTGACGAAGAACTTGAATTGCCAATCCTTGGCGATGGGGAACGTGCCGCCGCTCGCCGGCGGTTCGGCGTGGGCGGAAATCTGCAGTACGTAAGTGGCCATGCGGTGCTCCTGTGCGTGGGCGGCGCGCGGGTTCCGTTCGCGCCTCTCGGGAAAAACGTTCGAGGGCGACGCCCGTGAGCTTCGCTGCAGCGCGAGACCGGTGCGCGGGCGTCGCCGCGATTCGGCGACGCCGCAGAGCGCCGGGCGACGAACGGCCTTGACATCGTCGTTTACGCGTGTAATCTGAAATCAATTACAGCCGTAAACGAAGGATCGCGCCGCGATGCCGACCCCGATCAGCGAAGCCGAATCGATGGTGATGGACGTGCTGTGGCGACGTAGCCCGCTCAGCGCCGAAGACGTCGTCGCCGCTTTGACGCCCCACCAAGACTGGCAAGAGGCGACGATCAAAACCCTGCTCAATCGCCTGCTCAACAAGGGCGCGATCGAGGCGACGAAGGACGGCCGGCGTTATCTGTATTCGCCGGTGCTGCGTCGCGAGGATTGGGTGCTGGACGAAAGCGAAAGTCTTCTGTCGCGCTTGTTCGACGGCCGCGTGGCGCCGCTGGTCGCGCATTTCAGCCGGCATCGCAAACTCACCGCGGACGACATCGCCGAATTGCGCCGTTTGCTGGAGACGCTGGATCATGACTCTCGCAGCCCGTGACGCGCTCGATCTGCTCGGCGAAGCCGCGCTCGCGCTGACGTTCGCGATCGCGGTCGCATGGGCGATCCGCGCGCCGCTGCGCCGCTACTGCGGGGCGGGCGTCGCCTACGCCGCCTGGGCTTTGCCGCCGGTCGCACTGCTGGCGCTCGCTTTGCCGGCGCCCACCGTCGTGGTCGCGCCGGCGACCGTCGCGGCGCAGGTCGCGCTGCCAGCGGCGGTCGCGACCGCCGCGATGCCGGTCGTCGATCGCGCGGCCTGGTGGTGCGCGCTGTGGCTATGCGGCGCGCTGGCGATGACGGCGCATCAATGGCGATTGCAGCGGCGCTTCGTCGCTTCGCTGGGCGATCTGCAGAACGTGATGCCGGGCCTGTGGCGCGCGCAGGGCCGCAGCGGCTTGCCGGCGCTGATCGGCCTGCTGCGCCCGCGCATCGTCTTGCCGGCGGATTTCGACACGCGCTACGACGCCGAAGAACGCGCGCTGATGTTGGCGCACGAACGCGCGCATCTGCGCCGCGGCGACCCCTGGGCGAATCTGGTCGCGACCGTCTTGCGCATCGCGTTTTGGTTCCATCCGCTGGTGCACCTGGCTGCGGTGCGCTTCCGCGACGATCAAGAACTCGCTTGCGATCAACGCGTGATCGCGAGCGCCCCGCAGGCCCGCCGCCGCTACGGCGAGGCCATGCTCAAAACCCTCGTGGCTGCACAGCCGGTACCACTGGGCTGTCATTGGGGTCTCACCCATCCGATGAAGGAGAGACTCATGCATCTGCAAGCACCCCCGCCGCGCCGCTTCGCGCGCGCCGCGGGCATCGCGATCGCCTGCCTCGCGATCGCCGGCACCGCGTTCGCGGTGTGGTCGGCGCAAACGCCGACGCACGTGTCGGCGCGCGCCGTCGCCGCCGCGCCGACCGCGCCCGCTTCGCCGACCGCCGTCGGCGGGCCCCTCGATTACGTCGCCGACATCCGTGCGCGCATCGACGACGGCGAAAGCGAAGCCTTCGCGCTCGGTGGCGCATACGGCGAACCCATCGCTTTTTCCCAGCAGACAGACGACGGCCGCATCGACGTGGAAGCGCGCATCCGCGATGCGGGGCAGGCGCGCTACGACATCGTCGCGAGGATCGAACGCGACGGTCGCGTTGTCGCCACGCCGCGATTGATCGTCGAGCGCGGCACGACGGCCGAGGTGCGCGTGGGCGAAGAAAAAGCCGACGGCGGATTCGAAGGCGTCGCGCTGGATATCGTGGTGCGTCCGACGAGCGGAAGCGACCGCATCGCGCCGCCGTCGCCCGCGGAGCTCAGTCTGTTGCCGTCGCTAGCCAGGGCGGTCGCACCGATGGCCTCGCTTGAGCCATCGTCGCCGCCGGATCTTCCTCCGCTGCCGGCGATGTCGGCAGCGATCGCGCCGATGCCCCCCATCGCGCCGAAGGCACCGCCGTCGCCGCCAGAACTCGTCGCGCCGCCGGCACCGCCATCGCCGCGCGAATTGCCGCCTATGCCTGCGCCTCCGGCGCCGCCCGCTCCCCCGGCGCCTCTGGAGCTTCCCGATGTGATCGCTCTGCCTGCGCAGACGGCCGCGACTGTCGAGGCCGCTGCTGAAGCGCGTCGAGAGGCTCGAATGGCGAAGCAGCACGTCGAAGCGTCGCGTCAGCAAGCGGCCGCGGCCCAGCAACAGGCGCAAGCGGGACGGCAGCAAGCGCAGGCGTCGAAAGCGCAAGCCGAAGCGTTGCGCCAGCAAGCGGTCGCGGCCCAGCAACAGGCGCAAGCGGGACGGCAGCAAGCCCAGGCAGCGAAATCTCAGGCCGAAGCGGCGCGTCAACAGGCGCAAGCCGCGAAGCAAGAGGCCGAAGCCGCGGCATCGCCTCCGGATCTGCTGGCCGTGCCCGGCACGCCTGCGCCATCTCCGATGACGAAGCTGATGCAAGCTGTCTCGAGCAAGAACACCAGCGGGAAGGTGATGTTGGAAGTGCTCTTAGGGAAAGACGGCAGGGTGAAAGACGCGCGCGTCGTCGAATCCGTGCCGGCGGGTTTTTTCGATCAGGCCACGCTTGAGTACGTTCGAACGCGCACCTTTCCGCCGTTTCTCAAAAACGGCGAACCGGTCGAAGCCTGGGGGCGTTTGCCGTTCGAGTTCGACACCGATTGATCGCGAATCGTTTTTTTGCGGGCGGGTTGCGGCTTATTTCCCGGCCGCCATGTCACGCCAAGACGAGTTTCGCCGCTGCGATCAATAGCACCACGCCCAGCGCATAACGCAAACCGCGCACGGGCAACCAACGCAGGCCGAGCTGGGTGCCGATCGCGGCGCCCAGCGCGACCGCGCCCAGCCACAGCGGCAAGTCTTGCGGGAACGTTTGTTGCGTTTGCATCAAACCTGCGAGCGCGGTGAGCGAGTTGATCCACACGAACGCCACCGACGTGCCGCTGGCGTCGCGCGTCGGCATCCAGCGTGCGAACAATAGCAGCGGCGTGAGAAAAATCGCGCCGCCGGTGCCGGTCAATCCCGATAGCGTGCCGATGCAAGCGCCTGCGATCAGACCGATCGACCACGGCACGCGTCGATCGACGGCATCGGCGTCGTCGCGTTCGGCGCGCGTGGCGGAGCGAAACACGCCGAACGCCGCGACCAGCAGGATGAAGGCGAGCAACGTCGCATAGCGCTCTTTCGGCAGTGCGACCTGCGCCGCGAAATACGCCGCGGGCGCGGATGCGAGCACGAACGGAAGGATATTGCGCCAGCGCACATGACCGCCGCGCCAGAACCGCGCCAGGCCGATCGCGCCGACCAACAGATTCAAGACCAGCGCCGTCGGCCGCTGCTCCGCTTGGCCGAAGCCCAGCAACACCATCACCGCCAGATAACCGCTCGCGCCGGCGTGGCCGACCGAGGAATACAGCGCCGCGACCAGCAGAAACAGGCCCGCGGCGAGCAGCGCGACATCGCTCACACCGTGCGTCTCAAGGCGCGTTCGTTCGCGTCGCGGCAGGCGGCGACAGCGCGCGATTGAGCAGCCGCGCTAAGCGTTCCGCGCCGAGCCGCAGTTGCGCGTCGGCGGTCGGACGCCAGCGCTCCAGATACGCCGGCTTCAGCGCGCCCTTCGGCGGATAGAACCCGTCGCGGCGCACGATGCGGCAAGACGCTTCGGCCCAAGCCGCGACCGAGGCGTCGTCGACGCCGGCGGGCGTCGGCAGCGCGCGCAAGCGGCGCAGATTGCGCTTTTCGCTGCGGCCCGCCGCGGTCACGATTTCGCCGTCCCACACCCGATGCAGATTGCTGCCTTGGCCGCGCACCTGCAGTTGATAGCCGTTGCCGCCGCGGTCGCTCGCGTAACCCGTGTGCAGCGGTTGGTGCACGTCGCCGACGAAATGCACCAGGAACTTCAACGCCTGTGCGCGCACCGCGTCGGGTTGGCGCGGGTCGGCGAGTAAGCCCTCTTGCTGCCGAATCGCTTCGATCACGCAGTCGCCGTCGGGGCAATGGGTCGCGACTTCGTACGCGCAGCCGTCTTCGGCCAGATTGACGTAGTGCCAGCGCGCGCTGCGGCGCCCCAAATCGGGATCGTTCTCGCGCAGATCGTCGGCCCAGTTCGAGACGCCGGCCAACGTCGGTTCCGGTTCGCCGCGCAACAACCGCGCGACTTCCGCGCGCGCGGCGGGCGTGAGCGTCGTCTCGGCCAACGCGCCGACCAAACGATGCCCCTGCGGCCCCCATGCGTGCGCGGGCGCGGACAGACATGCGAGTAAAGGAAGGGCGCGCAACGACGCGCGAAACGACGCTCGAAAAAACGAACAGGCCATGCCGGCAGAGTAACCGAGCATGACCTGTTTGTGTGGAGCCCTATTTCGTGTGGAGCCCGATAAAGCCGCCGGGCCGACGGCGCGGTGCGGGATCGTGTGAGAGGGAGGCGATCCCGCGGAGCGAGAGCGGCGCGTCGGAGAGAGGGACGCGCCGCGCCGACGGCCGGCGGCGGTGCTGCGATCAGAACTTGACGACGTACGCCGCGCCGTAGACCAACGGGTCGATGTTCACGGTGCCGATGTCCGCGCCGTCGAGTTCGACGTCGGTGTCGATGTCGATCCAGCGGGCGTCGATGCGAATCGAACCGCGCTCGCTCACTTCGAAGTCGAGACCGGCGTGCGCGGCCAGACCGAAGGAGTTGCCCAGGCTAAGATCGCTGCCGGCCAGTGCGCCGGTGGTGTCTTCGCTGAAGAACGTGGTGAAGTTCACGCCAGCGCCCACGAACGGCTTCACGGTGCCGTTGCCGAAGTGGTACTGCAGGCTGACGGTCGGCGGCAGATGCTTGGTCGAACCGACGTTGCCCAGGCCCTTGATGTTGATGTCGTGCTCGAACGGCCAGGAGGCCAACACTTCGATACCGAGGTTGTCGCGCAGGAAGTACTCGGCGGTCACGGTCGGGCGCACGTTGCTGCCGACTTCGACGTCGAGCGCATTGTTGGCCAAGCTGCCGTTATCGGATTTCGGATTGACTTGGTGCGCACCGAAGGACATCGTCCATTCGCCGGCTTGTTGGGCGAAAGCGGGAGCGGCGACGCCGCCGAGCGCGAGAGCGAGGGCGAGCGGGACGAGACGGAATTTCATGGTTGCCTCCTAGGCGTTGTGGATGGTCACATCTTGTGGGGTCGGCTGGGCCGATTCATTGAGTCTAATCAAATTCTTAACAATCCGACCCCTCCATTCAGCTTCGGAGACCTAGCGGAGGCGTATGGCGTGCGCGTTTTGCGATGAAGGTCGCATCTCGGCGCGTCGCCGAGATGCGGGAGGGCCCTGTCGCACGAAACGGCGCCGTCGAAGCTCGCGGTCGCGACGTTCCCGGCCGGTATCAGGGGTACCGCATGCGAAACGCGGTCATCGCCGCCATCGCCCGGGCGTCGTCGCGCCGATGACCAGCGCGACGCGACGCCTCCATCGAGCGCAGGGCGTTGCCCCTCCGCGCAGCGCTCGGCGCCGATTCGCGAGGTCTGCGAGGGGCGGGGCGATCAGCTAAAATGCACGGCTCACGCCCCCACACCTCAGTTAGGAGCAACCCGCCCATGGCGATCAAGGTTGGCATCAATGGTTTCGGCCGCATCGGCCGCAATGTCCTGCGCGCCGCGGTGCAGAATTTCGGCGACAGCATCGAGATCGTCGGCATCAACGATCTGCTCGAACCCGACTATCTGGCCTACATGCTCCGCTACGACTCGGTCCATGGCCGCTTCAAGGGCGAGGTCTCGGTCGACGGCAATACGCTGATCGTCAACGGCAAGCGCATTCGCCTCACGCAGGAAAAAGATCCGGCCAATCTGAAGTGGGACGACGTGGGCGCGGAGGTCGTGATCGAATCGACCGGTCTGTTCCTCGACAAAGCCAGCGCCGAGAAGCATCTGGCCGCCGGCGCGAAGAAAGTGGTGATGTCCGCACCGTCGAAAGACGACACGCCGATGTTCGTCTATGGCGTGAACCATGCGAAATACGCGGGCGAAGCCATCGTCTCGAACGCGTCGTGCACCACCAATTGCTTGGCGCCCATCGCCAAGGTCATGCACGACAAGTGGGGCATCAAGCGCGGCTTGATGACCACCGTGCACGCCGCCACCGCGACGCAAAAAACCGTGGACGGTCCGTCGAACAAGGACTGGCGCGGCGGCCGCGGCATTCTGGAAAACATCATCCCCTCCAGCACCGGCGCGGCGAAGGCCGTCGGCGTGGTGATCCCGGAACTCAACAAGAAGCTCACCGGGATGTCGTTCCGTGTGCCGACCTCGGACGTGTCGGTGGTCGATCTGACCTGCGAACTCGATAAGCCCGCCACCTACGCCGAGATCTGCGCCGAAATGAAGGCGCAGTCGCAAGGCGCGCTCAAGGGCGTGCTCGGCTACACCGAAGACAAAGTGGTCGCCACCGACTTCGTCGGCGAAACCTGCACCTCGGTGTTCGACGCCGACGCCGGCATCGCGCTCGACACCACCTTCGTGAAGTTGGTGGCGTGGTACGACAACGAGTGGGGCTACTCCAACAAGTGTCTGGAGATGGTGCGCGTGGTCGCCGGCTGATCGGTCGCGCCATCGCTCCTGTCTTCCGGTCGGGCTCGGCCGGCGACATGGGCTCACGCGAAAGCGCCTTCGGGCGCTTTCGTCGTTTTTGGGCCGCCATGAAGCGCTGCTTCGGCCGATCGCCGCCATCGGCGAATCGCCACGGCCCGCGCGACGGGAGCGCGCAGCTTCGTTCCGCGGGTAGCGCGAACCGATACCCGGGGGCGTGCCGACGCCGACCTCGGGGCATACGGTTGCAAAACCGCGTGGCATCGCCGAGTCTGCAGCGCGAGAAAAACGAATCGCGGGCAGGGGAGATCGATGGCCGGCATTGAGGGCGTCTTGGTACTGATCGGGTTGTGCCTATTGGCCGTGCCGGTGCTGTTGGTCGTGGCGCTGGTCAAGATCGGTGGCGCGAAACAGCGGATTTCGGCGCTCGAACACGAGATCGAAGTCGTCCGCGAAGAAGCGCGCCGCGCCGCCCAAGAGGCGACCCAGGCCTACGCCTTGTCGCGCGCCGCGCATGCCGCCGCGACCGCCGTCCCGCCCGAGGCTGCCGCGCGCAGCCGCGCGGATAGCCCCACGGTCGTCGAAGCCACCCCCGCGCCAGGGCCTGTCGAGTCCGTTCCGGCCTCCCAAGCCGCGAGCGTCGCCGCGCCGCCTTCGGAAGCGCCGCTCTCGCCGCCGTTGTCGCCGGCCATCGAGGCCGCGCCCGTCGCCCCGGCGTCCGAAGCGGATGTCGAGACCGCCGCAGCGTCGACCGACGGCCCGCCGCCGCCCCTGCCGTGGGAACGCGCGGTGTCGATCGGCGCGACCGCCGCCGCGGAACAGGACCGTCGCGACGCCGGCCTGCCGCCGCAAGCGCCGCCTCCGCAGGCGCCGCGCGCTTCCGCGCCGCGTCCGCCGCCGCCCGATCCGCTCGCGCCGATCGTGCGCGCGGTCAAACGCTGGTTCACCGAGGGCAACGTGCCGGTGAAGATCGGCGTGATGGTGTTGCTCGCCGGCGTCGCCGCGCTGCTGAAATACGCCAGCGATCAGGGCTGGGTGCGCGTGCCGATCGAAGTGCGCTTGGCCGCGATCGCGGCTGCGGCGATCGGCGGTTTGGTGTTCGCATGGCGTCAGCGCGAAGAGCGGCGTTCGTTCGCGCTCTCGCTGCAGGGCGGCGCGATCGGCGTGTTGATGTTGGTCGCCTTCGCGGCGTTCAAGCTGTATCACTTGATGCCGGCCGCGCCGGCGTTCGGCATCACCGTCGTGTTGGTCGCGGGTCTGGGCGTGTTGGCGGTGCTGCAGCGCGCGCTGGCGCTCGCGGTGTTCGGCATTCTCGCCGGTTTCCTGGCGCCGATCTGGTTGTCCACCGGCAGCGGCAATCACGTCGCGCTGTTCTCGTATTACGCCGTGCTGAATCTCGGCATTTTCGCCATCGCCTGGGCGCAATCGCGCCGACAGGGCGCGTGGCGGTTGCTCAACTTGCTCGGTTTCCTCTTCACCTTCGGTATCGGCACCGTGTGGGGCGTGCTCGATTACGACCCGAAAAAATTCGCCAGCACCGAACCCTTCCTGCTGCTGTTCTTCGGCTTGTATCTGTTGATCCCGATCTTCTACGCGCGCAGCCGCGGCGAAGATCGCTACGACCGCGTCGACGGCACGCTGGTGTTCGGCGCGCCGCTGGTCGCGTTCGCGCTGCAGGCCGGCTTGTTGCAGGAATCCTTGACGCGCGGCGATCGCATGCCGTTGGCGTTCTCGGCGCTGATTCTCGCCGCGATCTACGCCGCGCTCGGCGGCGTGCTGCATCGCTTGTCGCGGATGCGTCCGCTGGTCGAATCCTATGCCGTGCTCGCGGTCGGGTTCGCGACGCTGGCGGTGCCGTTGGCGCTGTCGGCGGGCGCGAGCGCCAGCGTGTTCGCGCTCGAAGGCGCGGCGTTGGTCTGGCTCGGTCTGCGGCAACAGCGCAAATTGCCGCAGATTTCCGGCTTGTTGTTGCAGGTCGCGGCCGCGGTCGCGTACTGCGTCGGTTTCCATCGCTACGGCACGGAACTGGTCGAGAACGCGAGCGGGCAGTGGGTCTGGGCGGCGCTGCCGACGCCGCTCGCCAACCCGGCGTTCATGGGCGCGGTGCTGATCGCGCTGGCGGGTATCGTCATCGCCTACAGCTACCGGCAAAAAGCCGATCGCGGCAACGTCGCGGTGTTGACGCTGTGGGCGCTGGTGTGGTGGTTGTTCGCCGGTTTCAACGAAATCGACACGCATGTGCCGTACGCGTATCGTTGGCCGGCGGTGTTGGCGTTCGCGATCTTCAGCGGTTGGTTGGCCGCGGAAGGCCGCCGCCGCGTGCGCGATTTGCCGATGCTCGGCGTCGCCGCCGCCGCTGCTTTGGCGTTCGCGATCCCGGTCGCCTTCTGGCAAAGCGCGCGGCACGGGCACCCGTTCGCCGATGGCGGCTGGGCCGCGTGGATGGTGTACGCGGCGCTCGGTTGGCGCGCGTTGACCTGCTTACGCGATGCGCACGCGGGCGTGCGCGGCGTCGCGCACAACGGTTGGTGGTGGGCGTGGGCGACGGCGATCGCCTGTTTCTTGCTCGAACATGCGCGACTCGCCGAGCTCGGCGACGCTTGGCGCATGGCCGCGATCGGGGTTCCGCTGATCGCCTTGACCGCGCTGCTGTGGCGTCGCCCGCGCGCATTGGCGGCGCCGCTCTCGGCGGGTTTCGATGCGTATCGGATACCGTCGACGCTCGTCGCCGGGCTAGCGACGGCGGTCTTCTGGGGGCTGTCGCTGTTCTTCCCGGGCGAAAGCGAGCCGCTGCCGTGGATGACGGTGCTCAATCCGCTGGAACTGGTGCAGATCGCCGGCTTGCTGCTGCTGGCCTCGTACGCGTGGCGGCCGCGCGATCGCGCCGCGCCGCAGTTGACGCGTTTCGATGTGCCCGCGTTCGCGATCATCAGCTTCGTGTGGATCAGCTTCGCCACGCTGCGTGCGGTGCATCACTGGGCCGGTAGTCCGTGGTCGATGTCGATGCTCGACGACACCCAAGTGCAAACCGCGCTCACCGTGGTGTGGAGCGTGCTGGGCGTGCTCGGTTGGATCTTCGGTTCGCGTCGCGGCGACCGCGTGCTGTGGGGCGCGGGCGCGGCCTTGATGGGCGTGGTGTTGCTGAAATTGCTGGTGGTCGATCGCGACCATCTCGGCAATATCTTCGGCATCATTTCGTTCCTCGCTTACGGCTTGCTGTGCACGGCGGTCGGTTATTTCGCGCCTGCGCCGCCGAAAGCCGACGCGCCGAAGCCCGAGCCTCCGAAGCCCGAACCTCCGAAGGCGGGGCCGCCGACGTCGGAGACCGCCGCATGACCGCCGATCCGTCGCGTCGCACGCGCGCGCATTCCTCGCACATATCGCAGACCCCGCGGCCCGCGCCGCGCACGACTTTTCCGGAGTGGCCCAGGATGTCGACCCTTCGACGCATCGCTTCGCAAACCGCACGCGCTTCGTTCGCTGCCGCGTTTTTGGCCACGTTCTCGGTGGGCGCCGCGCTCGCGGCCGGTGCGGGCGACGAATACGCCTACCGTTGGCCCTTGGAGACGAAAGGCGACAACGTCGCTTGGCAATTCGAACTCACGCCGGAGATCTACGCCGCGCTGCGCGACCCGCAACTGCGCGATTTCGAAGTGTTCAACGCCGACGGGCGCTCGGTGCCGGTGGCGCCGCTGCGCGACATCAATCAGACGATGTCGCGCATGCAGTGGGTGCAGTGGTCGGTGGTGCCCAGTTTCGAGCTGCCGCACGATCCGACGCAGCCCGCGGGCGACGTGTCGGTCCGTTTGGAGCGCGACAGCAGCGGCCAAGTGCGGGTGATCGAAGCCAATGTGCAGGGCGGTTCCGCGAACGCCGACGGCACGACCGATGCCGCGCCGCCCGCGCCGTCGGCCATCGACTACGTGATCGACGTCAGCGGCTTGCGGCGCGAATCGCCGACGGTCACGTTCGATCGTCTGGAATTGCAGTGGCCGATGGGCGATCGCGATCTGCGCGCGCGCTTCGCGGTGGACGCCAGCGACGATTTGGAGCATTGGCAGACCTTGGTCGAGAGCGCGGCGGTGATGTCGCTGAACCAACAGGGCGCGACGCTCACGCGGCGCACGATCGATTTCCCCGCGACGTCGTCGCCGTATTTGCGCTTGCGCCAGCTCGACGGCGACGCGCTGCCGTCGCTGCAGGCCAAAGTGCGCCGTAACGACCCCTCGGACCCGACCTATTCGGATTTCGTCACGCGCACGGCGGATGCGGAATTCGTCGGCGAAGAAGCGGCGGAGCGCGGCGGGCGTTGGTATCGCTATCGCTTGCCCGCGTTGCTGCCGGCGGTGCAAGTGGGCATCGCGCTCGCTTCCGAAAACTCCACCGCGGACATGGAAGTCGAAGCCTTGGTCGGCGAGGACTGGCTGCCGACCGGCAATCAAAGCGTGTTCCGATTGCGCCAAGGCGATCTGAAGATCGAGAACGAAGACATGGCGCTCGGCACCGCCACCGTCGCGCGCGAGTGGCGGTTGCGCACGGTCGCCGCGCTCGACGCGCCGCCGCGGTTGCGCATCACGTATCTGCCGGATCGTTTCGTGTTTCTGGCGCAAGGCAAAGGCCCGTACACGCTGGCCGCCGGCAGCCGCGGCGCGAAGCGCACGCCGTTGCCGGTGGAGCAAGCGCTCGCGCCGATGCGCAAGCATTTCGGCGCGAACTGGCAGCCGCCGGTCGCCGCGCTGGGCGCGCGCAGCGTCGCGGGCGGCGAGGCCGCGTACGACGAACCGAGCACGCCGCCGAATTGGCGCGGCTGGCTGTTGTGGGCCTTGTTGATCGGCGGCGCGCTGCTGGTCGCCGGCTTCGCGATGAGTTTGATCCGGCAAAAGCCCGCGGTGGGCGGGGAATAAGTCGGACCCCATCGTCCCCGGTCGCGCGCTGCGGCCGGGGGCGATCGTTTTCGGCGCCGCTGGCGCCGTGCGCATGCGGCTGGGACAATGCGCGTCTTCGTCTCAGGAGCCCCCCATGGCCATCGTCCGCATGTCCGATCTCGATCTCGCCGGTAAGCGCGTGTTGATTCGCCAAGACCTCAACGTCCCCGTCGCCGACGGCGTCGTGACCTCCGATCAACGCATCGTGGCGTCGCTGCCCACGCTGAAATTGGCGTTGGAAAAAGGCGCGGCGGTGATGGTGATGTCGCATCTGGGCCGGCCGAAGGAAGGCGTGTGGAGCGAAGCCGATTCGCTCGCGCCGGTGGCGAAGCGTTTGAGCGAGCTGCTCGGTCGCGACGTGCCGCTGGTGAAGGATTGGGGCAACGGCGTGAGCATGGACGGACGCGCCATCGAACCCGGCGAATTGGTGCTGCTGGAGAATTGCCGCATGAACGTCGGCGAGGGCAAGGACGACGACGCGCTGTCGCAGAAATACGCCGCGCTGTGCGATGTGTTCGTGATGGACGCGTTCGGCACCGCGCATCGCGCGCAAGCGTCCACGCACGGCGCGATCAAATTCGCGAAACAAGCCGCGGGCGGCCCGCTGCTGATGGCCGAACTCGATGCGCTCGCGAAGGCCTTGCAGCATCCCGCGCGTCCGCTGCTCGCGATCGTCGCCGGCAGCAAGGTCAGCACCAAACTCGAATTGCTGTCGTCGCTGGTGTCGAAAGTCGATCAACTGATCGTCGGCGGCGGCATCGCCAACACCTTCGTCGCCGCGATGGGCTACGGTGTCGGCAAATCGCTGGTGGAAAACGATTTGCTCGAGACCGCCAAAGCGATCATGGCCGACGCCAAAGCGCGCGGCGCCGAGATTCCGATTCCCAGCGACGTGGTGGTCGCGCCCGCGTTCGCCGCCGACGCGCCGGCCACGATCAAAGCCGTCGATGCGGTGACGGCGGACGACATGATTCTCGACATCGGCCCGCAGACCGCCGCGCGCTACGCCGAGCTGATCCGCAGCGCCGGCACCGTGGTGTGGAACGGCCCGGTCGGCGTGTTCGAATTCGACGCCTTCGGCAAAGGCACCGAAACGCTGGCCCGCGCCATCGCCGACAGCGCCGCGTTCTCGATCGCCGGCGGCGGCGATACGCTCGCGGCCGTGGACAAATACGGCATCGAAGACGACGTGTCGTACATCTCCACCGGCGGCGGCGCGTTCTTGGAATTCCTCGAAGGCAAAACGCTGCCGGCGGTGGCGGCGTTGGAAGCGCGCGGACGCTGACGCGCACCGATGCTGACGCGCACCGATGCCCTCTGACCCGCACCGCAACGACGGCACGATGCGCACGCTGTTCTTCGACCTCGACGGCACCCTGATCGATTCCGCCGTCGGTATCACTCGCTGCGTCGCGTACGCACTGCAGCGGATGGGGCATCCCGGCCTGCCCGATGACGCGCTGCGTGCGTGGATCGGCCCTGCGCTGCGCGTCAGTTTCGGCGCGCTGTTCGCGGAGGCGGACGACATCGAACGCGCGGTCGCGCTGTATCGCGAACGCTACGACACCGAAGGTTGGGCCGAGCACACCGTCTACGCAGGCATCGGCGACGCGGTGCGCGCGCTGCGCGGCGACGGCTATCGCTTGGCCGTCGTCACCGCCAAGAACGAACCGCATGCGCGGCGCATCGTCGCGTCGCTGCCGTTCGGCGAATGCTTCGAGGATGTGATCGGCGCGACGCTCGATGGCCGCCTCAGCCACAAGCCCGAGTTGATCGAGGAAGCGCTGTCGCGATTCGGTCTGCCTCCGGCGCAGTGCGCGATGATCGGCGACCGTCACCTCGATATCGAAGGCGCACGGCATCACCGCATGCCGGGCATCGGCGTGTTGTGGGGGTTCGGCGGCGAGACCGAGCTGCGCGAGGCCGGCGCGCATGCCGTGGTCGCTGCGCCGCAGCATCTGACGCGAGTGGTCGCCGACCTCGTTGCGGGCGCTTCGTTGCGGTAGCGCCGACGCATTCCCGCGCCGTTGCGTACGTTTACAGTGTGGTTACAGCGGAAGTTTCCACGGAAGAATGCGGTCGGTGTGGTAGCGTTGGGCGATCCGCACAGAATCCCACGACGCTATGACCGACCAACGCCGCCGCACCAAAATTCTCGCCACCCTCGGCCCCGCCACCGACGCGCCCGGGGTGCTCGACGCGTTGCTGCGCGCGGGCGTGGATGTGGTGCGGCTGAATTTCTCGCACGGCGACCCGTCAGGACAATTGGCGCGGGCCGATGCGGTGCGCGCCGCGGCCGAGCGCGTCGGCGCGGAGGTCGGCATCTTGGTCGATCTGCCCGGGCCGAAAATCCGCATCGAGAAATTCGCCAACGATAAAGTGAAACTCAAAGCCGGCGCGCGCTTCGATTTGCTCGCGCGCGAAGACGCGCCGCTCGGCGACGAGACCCAAGTCGGTGTGAGCTATCTCGGCTTGCCCGGCGATGTCGCGCCCGGCGATACGCTGCTGCTCGACGACGGCGTGGTGCAACTGCAGGTGACGGCGGTGGAGGGCGAACGCATCGTCACCACCGTGCTCAACGACAGCGAACTGTCGAATCGCAAAGGCCTCAATAAGCTCGGCGGCGGCTTGTCGCTCGGCGCGTTGACCGAGCGCGACCGCGAGTTGATCGCGATCGCCGCGCAGCTCGGCGCCGATTTCATCGCCGTCAGTTTCTGCCGCAACGCCGCCGACATGAACGAAGCGCGCCGCGTCGCTCGCGCCGCCGGCAGCGATGCGTGGTTGGTGGCGAAAGTCGAACGCGCCGAAGCGATCGAGAACCTGGTCGAAATCGTCGACGCCAGCGATGTGGTGATGGTGGCGCGCGGCGATTTGGGCGTGGAAATCGGCGACGCGGAATTGCCGGGCCTGCAGAAGAAAATCATCCGCACCTCGCTGGAACGCAATAAGATCGTGATCACCGCGACGCAGATGCTGCAGTCGATGGTGTCCAGCCCGATTCCCACCCGCGCCGAAGTGTTGGACGTGGCCAACGCCGTGATCGACGGCACCGACGCGGTGATGCTGTCGCAGGAAAGCGCCGCGGGCGCGTATCCGGTGAAAGCGGTGGAAGCGATGGCGCGCATCTGCCTCGGCGCCGAACGCCAATTCGAACACGACACCGATTTCGAAGACGCGCCGCGCAATCTGGAGCGCGCCGACCAAGCCATCGCGATGGCCTCGATGTTTCTGACCGAACACATCGGCGTCGGTGCGATCGTGGCGATGACCGAATCCGGCGGCACCGCGCGCTTCCTCTCGCGTTTCCGCGGCCGCGCCCCGATCTTCGCGTTCGCCCGCCACGGCGGCGCGCGTCGCCGCATGGCGATGATGCGCGACGTGTTTCCGATGGACTACGACAGCCGCGGCGAGACCCCGCGCCAAGCCGCCCGCGGCAGCATCCGCAAACTGGTCGAAGCCAACCTGCTCAAAGCCGGCGACCGCGTCGTCTTCACCAGCGGCGAACACATGGAAACCCACGGCGCGACGAACACGTTGCGCCTACTGCAAGTCGGCGACGACGGCACCGCCGAAGGCCTCGGTGAGTTGTGAGTGAGCGTAGGGCGGGCCTAGGCCCGCCGTTTTCGTTCTCCGCGAACGTCCAGCCTATCCGCACTTCAAAGCACGGCTAAAGACGCAAAACGATTTTGCCCATAGCGATAAATAATTCGATAGCAAATGCTAATCGCGATGACGCTGCGTCGCGCATGCGATTTAATACTATTCGATATACAGGCCGGATAACGCTATCGATGTTTGATGGCGCGAGGATAGTCGAACAAATTAAGTTGCTGATTATTTTGGGAAAGAATGCGGTTGACGTAAGTTCTGGCATGGATAGACAATCTTGATGTGCCCCAAGTTGGGGGCTAATCGATAGTTAGGGCCATGTCAGAACCATCAAGTGTCCCTGGTCTAATTTTTCTTTGTGCGGCCACAACTACTTGTGCTGCCCTTTCACATTGGCGCATTCGTAGCCTTGCTGTTGCTTCACTAATTTCTGCTTTTAGCGGTTCTGTCGCATTACTACTATTTGAAATATTTCGATTTGGGTATTTTCCTTCATACATGCTGTTGTCATTTTTTTTACGCACTTCTCTGGTAACAATCCCAATCGCATTGTTTGTAGGACTTCTCTTCGTACTGCATCGTCGGAAAAACTCAACAAACCGTTCTGGGCCCTAACAATTCGCGTATGGACTCCCCACACAAGCCCGGTAGGATGGGTTCCGCACAAGCGGAACCCATCGCTTCTTCTGGTGTATCGTGATGATGGGTATCGCTACGCTTCACCCCTCCTGCACAACCGAGCCAACCGCGTTTAATGGGGCGCGCGCGATCCATAGGCCATTCGTTCGCACCGAACAGGAGTGCATCAACGTGAACATCACGCCTACACCGATCACGGCAGCCCTCGCCGGCGTCTTCGCGGCGATCGTGATGCCGATCCTCTGGTCGAAGTCCGGAAACGATAGCCTTGCTGCGATGGCCGCGTTCTTGCTGGTCGTCGCATTGCCCGCGCATGCGTTCGTCGTCGGCTTCCGACGCAACCAGGCGCCGAGCGATGCGAAATCGCTCGATGTCGCGTTGCTGAAGCGTATCGGCATCTGGCTTTTTTCGGCGACAGTCACGGCCGTCGTTGTGCAGTTCATTCGCACATGAGGCCGATAAGCGCTGCCGTTGCGAGGAGGATGCGGAACGGATGCTTACTGGCGCTGCCGGACAAGCCCGGTAGGATGGGTTCCGCGCAAGCGGAACCCATCGCTTCTTCTTATGTTTCGTGATGATGGGTATCGCTACGCTTCACCCATCCTACGCAACTGCATCTTTTCGAGGTGATGCCGCAGCGTTGGATCGTGGAGTAATCATTCGCTTGGTTGGAGAAATGTCGCTGGTTATGGAAGAGCTGCGAGCAGCAACTCAACAACAGTCTGCAAGGCCGTAAGGCGCATCCGTAGGGTGAATGAGCGAAGCGTCATGCACCTTTTAGATGTGCCAGATGCGGCCCTCCCTACGTGCTTACCTGCCTATAGGTCATTCACAATTAAAATGAAATAATCAAGACAAATGATTGCATGAAATAAAGTGAGCTTATGGCAAGCATAACTTTAATTACCCTGATCAATATCAGAACTTAGATTCTGTCGCTCCCGACAATCTAAGAGCATGATTGATCGCAACCGCAACTCGATTGGCTTCATCAGAAGAACGGAAATGCCAAACGTTGAAAGAACGCGCTTCTCCGGCCCTGTAAATTGAAGATTCCCCATCACGAACGTTAAGGACAATGCTAAAGCATTTAGATTGCCTGCACTCTATTGTGACTTTATCCTCTTCAACTCTGGCTGGGTACGACAATTCAGCGGTTTTGACGGAATATAATTCTTTCGTAACTGTCGGGCCGAAACTCCATCCAAACCATCATCACCTGTAGTCAGATATGTACTCTCACTCCAAGTCCAAGAATTTTTAGCAAGGCTAACATCGCTAGGCACCCACATTTCTTTACCCACAACACGCCTAGACAATCTTGATTTTATAAAGTCAAGAGCTTCGCCCAGAGGAATTTCACTCAATTCAGATGATTCATTTGACTGAATCTTGCTCGTCTCAATCTGCGCATTACTACTGTTTTCATTTGCTGATGTGTTTTTACTGTGGTCGCTGCAAGCTGACAGGAAAAAAACAGCAATAAAAAAATGCGGCTCATAATTCCTCCATGATTTGTTTTTGAACTGGCATAGTACCAGACGCGGCCCGCACACAAGGCGCTACGTGCTGTGTCGCGGGTTCCATTGGCAAAACGCATTGACGGCAGTTGAGGCCCGGATCGAGAATCGGCCCGACAGGTCGATTAACGACGAATATATGGTGGACTGCGCAACAATGGAATACACCAACATCCCGCCGAGTGCGGATATACCGATCGTCTGGTGCGATTTTAATGCCTGCGGTCTCAGCGGCGATCCCGGCGATAACTGTTACTACTCTTTGCACCGAGAGCAAATCAAGGCGTTTTCAAGCGGCGATACGATCTTCATTTACGATGACGACATATCCGAAGATGGCGCTACAGAAGTATTCGGATGCGTCGCACGGTTGGAATCCATCATTTTTCGCGGAAATACTCATCTGAGGGCGCGCCCTGAAACCGCTGTCTGGTACAGAGGACCTAAGTTCTGGGTTCCGCCCGCCGATGGCTAGTCCGGTAGGATGGGTCCCGCACAAGCGAAACCCATCGCTTCTTCTGGTGTATCGTGATGATGGGTATCGCTACGCTCCACCCATCCTACGCCACTCACTGCGCGCTTACAGCGCGCGCCAGCGCACGATCGGTTCGATTCTGAGGCACGCCGAATGAAAGAAGTCGCCGATGTCATCGCCAAAGCCAGAACGCTCTCCAGCATCGCGAGCGTGGCGGTCTTTTTCCTGGCGACAGTTTCGGTCGTCGCATTGGCCTTCTACGACTACGTCGCGGTCAGGCCGCAGTTGCCGCGGATCGAACGCATTCTCGCTCAGGCGGATCCTCTCGATGCGAATCCGCCCGAGGCCATCCGTCGACTGATCGACGCGAGCATGGGGTCGCCCACCGTGCACGCGACGCGGCTCGTGACCGTGCGGTTTTACGCCGGGTTGAGTCCGGGCGAGCGGCATCTGCGCAATGCCCTGTGGAGCCTGTTGCTTCCGCTGCATCTCGGGAAGGACAAGATGTACGGGCTGTACGCGACGCTCGCTTTCAACGGTCGCGATCAAGGGCTGAGCCGTTATGCGGCGCGCGAGTACGGTAAACCGCTAGATCGACTGTCGCCGAACGAAGCGGCCGCGACCGTCGAGATGACGCGAATGCCTTCGATCTATCGACGGAATCCCGACAAGCTGGCGCAGCGCGCGGCGGCGTTGGCGTCGAAGGCCGAAAAGGCGTCCGAGTAGCGCACGCCTGGCGTCGAATGATCGTGGTCGTTCCCATCTGCCGTACAGGCCGCGGCTGAGGTCTTGTACACTTTGCACGATGGGTAAAGCATTCGCTCGAATGCGTCATGCCCTCGACGGTGCGAGCGACGCGTATCGGCACTCACGACGTACGGAGAACGATCGTATGAACCTCAATCGGTCGCGCGCGAAGCGATGGATGCTGTCGACGACGCTGGCGACAGCGACGGCCTATGCCGGCAGTGTCAGCGCCGCCGGTTTGACCATCGTCGATGCCGCCGAACTCGATCGCTACTGGCGCATGGAGCCCGGCGTCGAATCGATGCAAGTCGGCGATAAGCGCGAAACCGCGTTCGGATGCATCGCGATCGGATTCGTGATCGATCGCGGCGGGCAGGTGACGGCGGCGCGCCCGCTGCGCTTGGCGTTCGGCAAAGACGCGAAGCCGAAGCGCGGGCGCGAACTCGGCATCGCGATCAGCCGCGCCGCGTCCGCGCTGCCGAAGTATTCGCCCGCCGCCGAGAATCCGAATCGCACGGAAGTGTTTACCGTACTGGCGATCCCTGTCTTCGGGCGCGGATTGTGGTCGAAACTGGACGGACCGAAACAAAAAGCGGCCATCGAGCGTTTACGGCCGAGTTGCGAGATCGCCGATCTGCCCGCGTGGGTGAACGCGCGCGATATGCGTAAGGATCCGGAGATCGAGGTCGCGCCGGAGATCGATCTTCCGGTTCCCTGATCGACAATCGAAAAACCCGCCATTTCTCGAAGATTCTGTCGTTCCTTACGCAGCGACGCACCTGTTTTATTGCCCATAGCAATCGAAAAATCGAGTTCGCCGCTTCGCTCGCAATGACATTTATTCTGAGCGACATCCTGACCGAAATCCGATCGCGAATGCCGCCGCGTTTTCTCTTGCGCTGGCGTCGATGCTCCAGGCGCAATCCCTGAGACACCGCTCCGGTAATGTGGTCTCTGGTCCGTCGCCGCGGATGTTTCCAAATGTTTCTCGCATATGTCCGATGCGCAAGCCGCGCAGCGGCGGATCGGTATCGTCTGCGTAGACCCGGCGGCGGGTGTGCCGTCACTTCGCGGACGATGTTTGCGCGCATCGCGCCATGGCTCTTCGATGTCGGCGCCATCGCTTGATCGACGGCATCGTTCGAGTCGATAGGCCGATGCGCAACGCGGAAACGCTCTCGCGCCGCCGTTCGGATGTCCAGAACGCGTCGCGCTCGCTCTCAACCACGAAGGAGGAGTTTTGCATGAAGAAGTACTTGATCGCGGCCCTCGTCGCGGCGTCGTTCGTCGGAAGCGCCTCGGCGGCGAATTGGCAGTCGCTGGGTCGCGTCAACGCGCTCACCGCCATGCCGAATCTGCAGCAATGCCAGCAGCGGGTCATCAACCACTACTGGAGTTCGAAGCCGGCGTACTACCCGACCAACGTCAACACCTACGGCCCGACCAACATCGAGTTCGTGTTCGACACCAATCTGCGTTCGCTGCGCACGTTGACCAGCAACTCGGTCGCCAACTCGCGTTTCAAGACCGCGATCGACAGCTACAACCTGCGCACCGGCGCCAAGAGCATCCACGGCGCGGTGTCGATCGGCGATTACCCGCGGGTGTCGATCGAAGTGTCGTACGTCGATGCGCAAGGCCTGACCCAAGGCCTGGGCTACGGCATCGTGCCGAGCGAACTGCAGTACTACGAACTGCAGCAGCTCTGCCCGCTCTGACGTCGGATTCGCACTCCGATCGCAACGCGCACGGCCTCGGGCGTTCGCCCGGGGCCGTGCGGCGCGCAGGCGACGGGCGCGCGAGTCGCCGCCTATCGGCGCGAGGTTTCCAAAACCCGGCGAAATCGGCCAAGCGATTGATTTCGCATAGGGTTCGGCCCGGGGCGAGCGGGTATAATGCGCGTCTTTCCGCCGCCCGCCCCACACCAGGACCTCCCCATGAGCATCGAACAGCTTGCCGAAACCGCCCGCGCGATGGTCGCGCCGGGTAAGGGCATCATCGCCATCGACGAATCCAATAGCACCATCGCCAAGCGGTTCGAGGCGGTGGGCATTCCCAACACCGAAGAGAACCGTCGCGCCTACCGCGAGCTGTTGCTGACCACGCCGAAGCTCAACGAGCACATCTCCGGCGCGATTCTGTTCGACGAAACCATCCGTCAGTCCACCAAGGACGGCGTGCCGTTCACGAAGGTGATGATGGACAACGGCATCATCCCGGGCATCAAAGTCGACAAGGGCACGCACCCGCTGGCCGGCTTCCCGGGCGAAGTGGTCACCGAAGGCCTCGACGGCCTGCGCGACCGCTTGAAGGAATACGCCAAGCTCGGCGCGAAGTTCGCCAAGTGGCGCGCGGTGATCACCATCAGCGAAGACGCGCCGTCCAGCGCCTGCATCGACGCTAACGCGCATGCGCTCGCGCGCTACGCCGCGCTGTGCCAGGAATGCGGTTTGGTGCCGATGGTGGAGCCCGAAGTGCTGATGGACGGCGACCACGACATCGAAACCTGCTACGAAGTCACCGAAGTCACGCTGCGCGCGCTGTTCGATGCGCTCTATCAGTTCAACGTGATGCTGGAAGGCACGATTCTCAAAGCCTCGATGGTGGTGTCCGGTAAGGACTGCGCCGAACAGGCGTCGGTGGACGAAGTGGCCGAAAGCACGGTGATGTGCCTGAAGTCGGCGGTGCCGGCGATCCTGCCGGGCATCGTGTTCCTCTCCGGCGGCCAGAGCGACGAGGACGCCACCGCGCACCTCAATGCGATGAACCAGATGGGCCCGCTGCCGTGGCCGCTGTCGTTCTCCTACGGCCGCGCGATGCAGTCGGCCGCGCTGAAGCTGTGGTCGCAGGATCTCGTCGGCAACTTCGCCAAGGCGCAGGACACCGTCTACGCCCGCGCCCGCGACAACGGCATGGCCGCGCTGGGCAAGTGGGAAGGCTGATTCGTTGAGAGCGACGCTGCCGCGCGCTTCGGCGTGCGGCAGCGGATCGAGGCGATGAGCGCCGCGTCGCGGGCGTCATCGCACGGCGTAAGACGCCGCCGCTTATCGGCGACGGCCAGCGCGGCGACGCGACATTTCGTTCGATTCTTTTCCCGACAGGAGAATGCGTATGTCCGCCAGTCCGCATGCGATCAATTGGTTCGAAATCCCGGTCGTGGATTTCGCGCGCGCGAAAGCGTTTTACGAAGCGGTGCTCGGTCGCGCGATCGACACCATGGAAATGGGCCCGGTCACCTTGGGTTTTCTGTCTTCGGATCAGGAGGCCGTCGGCGGCGCGATCGTGCGCGACGAGAACGCGACGCCTTCGCAGCAGGGCACCATCGTCTACTTGAACGCCGGCGACGATTTGTCGCCGATGTTGGCGCGCGTAGCGAGCGCCGGCGGTTCTGTCGCCGTGCCGAAGACCGAGATCGGCAACGGTTTCGGATTTTTCGCGCACTTCATCGATAGCGAAGGCAATAAAGTCGGTTTGCATTCGATGCGCTGACGTTTCGATGGCGCCCGCGTCGGCGGACGCATGTTTCGCGGTCGGCGGCGCGTTCGCGCCTGCGTTCGCGACGGTTTTCTCACTCTCAGGATTTTCCCGTCATGCTCCAGCGCGTTCCGTTCGCCGTTCGTTGTCTCTCCGTCGCCTGTGCGCTGGCGCTCTTCGCGGGCCATGCCTCGGCGCATGAGACCGAGGCGGTTCGTACGATCGCCGCCAAGAACGGCCGCGTGTTGGTCGAACGGCAATCGCACGCTTCGGTGCATGCGGACGACGGCAGCGTGCGCGAGCAGGGCGCGATCGACCTGGTGACGGTGGAAGACGCGGCCGGGAACGTCGTCTCCGAATCGACCTGCAGCGCCGAGACCGGCAGCTACGACGACTACCGCGTTTTTTTCGGTGCATTGACCCGTGCGCTGGAGGCGAACGATGCCGAACGTCTCGCCGCACTGGTGGAATTTCCGCTTCGCGTGAATCGCAGCGGCAAGAAGCCGCTGAAGATCGCGAATGCGGCGGCGCTGCGCAAACAGTACGCGAAGGTATTCGGCGGCCCGACGCGGCAAGCGGTGTTGGACGCCGATCCGGCGGTGGTGTTTTGTCGCGACGACGGCGCGATGATCGGACACGGCGTCGTGTGGGCCAGGAAGCAGGACGGCCGCACGGCGCTGTACGTGGTCAATCCGCACTGATGGGCGACAACGCACGGCCTGCGCGCTCGCGCAGGTCGCCTCGTCGCGTCGCCTGACCTCTACGCGCTCCGCCCGATCGCGCGCGCGATCACTCCACTACGGTCGGCACCGCCGATTTCTCGGCGCTTTTCGCCGCCATTCGGCGATCGATCGCGTCCAAGCCGATGTCCGACGCGGTTTTCAGCGCGGTGAAGAAGATCAGCAGCGCCGGCCCGCCCGCCGCGCCGCCGCCGAAGATGATCGCCAGATGCATCGGCAGGATGCGCAGATAGGGCGTGAACATCAGCGCGCCCAAGTTCGGTTTGCCGCGCAGGTCGGAAGCGTGCTGCGCCGCGTAGGTCGCGCGCTGCGAATACACGAACGACACGCCGCACGCGAGCAGGATCAACAAATCTCGCCAGCCGTCCACGCGATGCTGGGACGCCAGGAAGACGAGATAGGCGAGATGGAAGAAGCCGTAGTGGATGGCGAAGAAGTTCGCGGTCGAGCGTTTGCCGCTTTCGTCCTCCGGGACGCGTTGGCCGTTGGACGTGAAACCTTCGGTGCTGAATCGCGTCAGCGCGAGCATGCGTTTGCGCGCGTACCAACCGACCACCAGGCTCTGCACCCAATAGGTCCACATCAGCCAGCTCGCTTCCCAGTCGAAGATCAGCGCGAGCGTGAGGGTGAGGGCGTTGGCGAGGATCAGATTGCGCGATGAGGGCGCCATCGGGTTTCGGGTCGGCGGTATGCGGTCTGGCGATGGTACGCCAGCCGCCGCCCCGCGCGCGCATGCGGGCGAGGCCGTGGAATAAAAACCGGCCCTGTCGCGTTTTCCGGGGGCAGCCCCCGTTCCGCCACGCTGCATGGCGCGCCCAGGAGTCCGCTATGGTTCCCTCGACACTTTCCATCCGCTCCGCTCTGTCGCTCGTCGTCGGTCTGTCGCTGGTCGCCGCGTGCGCGAACGCGGCCGAACTGCGGCTACGTTGCGAGCAGCGCGGCTCGCCGGCCCGCTCGAAAATCTCCGTCGACGGCAAGAATCTGTTCCCGCGGAACGCGATGTATTCCGCGCGCATCGTCTCCAGCGGCCGTTAGCCGACGCATGCGCCGACCGTAACGGTCGATTCGCGCGGCAGGCGTGAGTCCAAGTGCGAATCCTCGGAGCGCATTCGCTGTGGGTGTCGTCGCATGCGTGGTCTCAAGTAGCGCTTCGCGTCTCGATCGCCTTGTCGCCGCGACCGCTTGCGGCTGCGAGTGCGGGAGAGTCGGAGCTGCTCATGGATTCGAGCATCTATGCCGAAAGTCATGGCGATACGGCGGTGACATGGGAACGCGACGCGAAAACGGCCTAAAAGTACCGTTATCTCCCACGGCGATGCGCTCGATTTGGCTGCGGATCACGCTCGCGGCCTTACAATCTCGCGCGTCTTTCGCCGAAGTTCGCGCCCATGGCCTATCCGCATGTCTCCGTCGACTCCGCATCGCAAGCCGCCCGGCGGTGCTGGACGCGATGGATGTTCGCCGCGGCGTTGACGAGCGCGCTCGCCGCATGCGGCGGCGACCCGGCCGCGGGCAACGGCGGCAATGCCGGCGCGAAAGCGGGCGGCGGGCCGGGCGGCCAAGGCGGCGGCGATCGCCCCACAGCGGTCACCACGCTGCGCTTGCGTCCCGAGCGCTTCGCCGAGCGCTACAGCGCCATCGGTACGGTCAAGGCGCGCGAATCGGTCACGGTCACCGCGAAAGTCAGCGAGATCGTGCAGCAGGTGCATTTCGACAGCGGCGACACCGTCGCCGCGGGCGCGCCGCTGGTGACGCTGTCGCAGCGGCAGCAGGAAGCCGCGCTGGCCGAAGCGCAGGCCGCGGCCGACGAAGCGGAGCGTCTGTTCCGGCGTCAACGCGAACTGGCCGAGCAACAGCTCATCGCGCGCGCCCAGCTCGATAATCAGCGCGCCGCGCGCGACGCCGCGAACGCGCGCGTCGCGCAGATTCGCGCGCAGTTGTCCGATCGCGTGATCCGCGCGCCGTTCGCCGGCGTGTTGGGCTTGCGCCAAGTCAGCCCGGGCGCGTTGGTCACGCCCGGCACCGCGATCGCCACGCTCGACGCGCTGGAGCGCGTGTACGTCGATTTTCCCTTGCCCGAATCGCAGCTCGGTCGCGCCGCCGCGGGCGCGCGCGTGACCGGCACCGTCGCCGGTTATCCGGGCCGCACGTTCGCGGGCCTCGTGTCGATCGTCGACACGCGACTCGATCCGGTGGCGCGCGCGGCGTTGGTGCGCGCGGATTTTCCGAACGTCGATCGCGTGCTGCGCCCCGGCATGTTGGTGAACGTCGAATTGGCCGGCAGCGAGCGCGAGGCGCTGTTGGTGCCGGAAATCGCGGTGGTGCAGGTCGGGCGCGAAAGTTTCCTCTATCGCGTGAAGGACGACGACAGCGTCGAACAAGTGCCGGTGACGATCGCCGCGCGTAGCGAAGGCCGCGCCGAAATCGCGAGCGGTGCGTCGATCGGCGACCGCATCGTCGTCGAAGGCACCGGCAAACTGCGTCCGGGCGCGAAGATCAGCGAAAGCGCGGCGAAGATAGCGGCCGATGCCGCGTCCAGCCCTGCGTCGCCTGCGATGCCCGCGAATGCGCCGCCCACGAATGCCCCGCCCACCGCCGCGAGCGGAGGATCGACGGCTACCTCCCCCGCCGCGACGGGCCGTTAAGCCATGCGCCTGTCCGACGTCTCGATCGAACGCCCGGTCTTCGCCGTCGTCCTCAGCCTGCTGTTGATCGTGCTGGGCGGGATGGCGTACACGCGCTTGACGCTGCGCGAATTGCCCGCCATCGATCCGCCCGTGGTGTCGGTGGACGTGACCTATCCCGGCGCGTCGGCCGGCGTCGTCGAAACGCGCGTCACGCAGGTCTTGGAAGACGCGCTCGCCGGTATCGAAGGCATCGAAACGCTGCAGTCGCGCAGCGTCAACGGCCGCGCATCGGTCACCATCGAATTCACGCTGTCGCGCGATATCGAAGCGGCGGCGAACGACGTACGCGATGCGGTGAGCCGCGTCTCCGGCCGCTTACCCGAAGAGGCCGATCCGCCGGAAGTGCAGAAGGCCGACAGCGATTCGGAAGTGATTCTGTGGTTGAACATGAGTTCGACCGCGATGGATACGCTGCAGCTCACCGATTACGCCGACCGCTATGTCGTCGATCGCTTGTCGTCGCTCGATGGCGTCTCGCAGGTGCGCGTCGGCGGGCAGCAGCGTTATGCGATGCGAGTGTGGTTGGATCGCGACGCGCTGGCCGCGCGCGGCTTGACCGCGAGCGATGTCGAAAGCGCGTTGCGCAGCGAGAACATCGAACTGCCGGCCGGCCGCATCGAATCGCAGGCGCGCGATTTCACGCTGCGGGTGGAGCGCAGCTATCGCAAATCCGACGATTTCGCGCAGATTCCGCTGGGCAAAGGCAGCGACGGTTACATCGTGCGATTGGGCGACGTGGCGAAGGTGGAGCTGGCCTCGTCCGAACGCCGCGCGTATTTCCGCAGCAACGGCACGCCGAACGTGGGCCTGGGTATCGTCAAGACCTCGACCGCGAACAGCCTCGACGTGGCCCGCGCCGCGCGCGCCGAAGCCGAAAAAATCCAGAAGAGCCTGCCCGACGGCACCCGCATCTTCGTCGCCTTCGACACGACCGTGTTCATCGACGCCGCGGTGAAACAAGTGTGGAAGACCTTGTTCGAGGCGATCGCCCTGGTGCTGATCGTGATCTGGCTGTTCCTCGGCAGCGCGCGCGCCGCGTTGATTCCGGCGGTGACGGTGCCGGTGTGTTTGATCGCCGCGTTCATCGCGCTGTACGCGTTCGGATTCTCGATCAATCTGCTCACCTTGCTCGCGCTGGTGCTGTGCATCGGCTTGGTGGTGGACGATGCGATCGTGGTGTTGGAGAACGTGCAGCGCCGCGCCGATCTGGGCGAGCCGGCCCTGGTCGCCGCCAAACGCGGCACAAAGCAGGTCGCGTTCGCGGTGATTTCCACCACGGCCGTGCTGGTCGCGGTGTTTTTGCCGATCGGGTTCCTCGAAGGCAACACCGGGCGCTTGTTCCGCGAATTGTCGGTCGCGTTGGCGGCGGCGGTCGCGATTTCCGCCTTCGTCGCGCTCACGCTCACGCCGATGATGTGCTCGAAGTTGGTGCGCGCGCACGGCGCCGAGCGGCAAAGCCGCCTGAACGCTTGGATTCAGCGCCGCTTCGATGCGCTCACCCGCGGCTACAAGACCCTGCTCGAACGCAGCGTGCAGCGCTTCTGGCTGTTCGCCGTCTTGATGGTCGGCGCGATGGCGGCCAGCGTGGTGTTGTTCCGTATGGTGCCTAGCGAATTGGCGCCGCCGGAGGATCGCGGCGTGTTCTTCGCGTCGATGGTGGGCCCGGAAGGCGCGGGCTTCGATTACAGCGTCGCGCAGATCCAGAAAGTCGAATCGGTGTTGCTCAAAGACGTGGGCGAGGGCAAGTCGATCCAGCGCGTGAACACGCGCGTGCCCGGCGGCTTCGGCGCCAGCGAAGAGATGCACACCGGACAGGCCATCGTCTTTCTGCAGGATTGGAATAAGCGCACGGTCACCACCGACGACGTGGTGCAACAGGTGCGCAAGGAACTCGCCGGTTTGCCGGGCGTGCGCGTGAATCCGCAGGTGCGCACCGGATTGACGCGCGGCGGCGGCCAGCCGTTCCAGTTGGTGCTGGGCGGGCCCGAATACGGCGAATTGGCGCAATGGCGCGATCGCGTGATGGCGCGGATGGAGCAGAACCCGCAGTTTTTTGCGGTCGATTCCGATTACAAAGAAACGCGGCCGCAGATGCGCGTGGTGATCGATCGCGCGCGCGCCTCCGACCTGGGCGTGTCGGTGAGCGAAATCGGCCGCACGCTGGAAACGATGATGGGCGGCCGCCGCGTCACCACGTACGTCGACAACGGCGAAGAATACGATGTGATTCTGCAGGCGGGCCGCGAAGTGCGCGCGACGCCGAGCGATCTGTCGGCGATCCAAGTGCGCGCGCGCAGCGGCGAACTGGTGCCGCTCTCGAACGTGGTGTCGCTGACCGAATTGGCCGAGGCCGGCAGTCTCAACCGCTTCAACCGCTTGCGCGCGATCACGATCTCCGCCGGCTTGTCGCCGGGGTATCGCATGGGCGACGCGGTCGCGTGGGCCGAGCAGGTCGTGCGCGAGGAATTGCCCGACACCGCACAGATCGATTGGAAAGGCGAATCGCGCGAGTTCCAAAAAGCCGGCGGCGCGGTGTTGCTGACGTTCGCGATGGCGTTGTTGATCGTGTACTTGGTGCTGGCCGCGCAGTTCGAGAGTTTCGTGCATCCGGCCACGATCATGCTGACGGTGCCGCTCGGCGTGCTCGGCGCGCTGCTGGGGCTGTGGATCGCGGGCAGCACGCTCAACTTGTTCAGCCAAATCGGCATCGTGATGTTGGTCGGGTTGGCGGCGAAGAACGGCATCTTGATCGTCGAGTTCGCGAACCAATTGCGCGACGAAGGCCAGTCGATTCGCGACGCGATTCTAGAATCCTGCGCGGTGCGTCTGCGCCCGATCATGATGACCTCGGTCGCGACCGTGGTCGGCGCGGTGCCGTTGGTCCTCGCCGGCGGCCCGGGCTCGGGCAGTCGCGCCACGATCGGCATTGTGGTGATCTTCGGCGTCGCGTTCTCGACGCTGCTGTCGCTGTTCGTGGTGCCGGCGTTCTATCTGCTGCTGGCGCGCTTCACGCGTTCGCCGGAGGCGGTGAAGCATCGACTCGCCGAGTTGGAGGCGAAGACGCCGCCGGTGGGTGGGCATGCGTGAAGAGTCGTTGGAGGCAAGAAAACGCTCGTTCCGAAATTGTCGATGCCCATCGTCAGCCGACATGCCTCTGAAGCATGGTGTGAAGACTATCTCGACGTACCCGAATTCCGTCCGACGATAGCTTCGTCATTCCGGCGAACGCCGGAACCCAGCTTTTTTGCGGTAATCGTTTGAGCTGGATCCCGGCGTTCGCCGGGATGACGGGATCGAAAGTGTTGTTCTTTTGAAACGTTCCTGCACGAATCTGGGTGCGTTTGCACTCGCATCGAACGCATTGCAGATCAATCGAAACCCAGCGCGTCTCCGATCTCCCGTCGATATCGCTCCGCCATCGCCGCATCGAAGGCGCAGAGCACGACGCGTTCGGGCAGAGTTTCGCGCCATGCGCGTAGGCTCGCGACGGCGATGCGGGCCGCGTCGTCGGGCGGGTAGCCGTAGACGCCGCAACTGATGGCCGGAAAGGCGATGGCGGCGAGATCGTGTTCGGCGGCGAGTCGCAGGCAGGTGTCGTAGCAGGCGGCCAAGCGTTCGGGTTCGCCGTCGCGGCCGCCGGTCCAGACCGGGCCGACGGTGTGCAGGATGTAGCGCGC
Organism: Lysobacter sp.; assembly: GCA_008015835.1. GTDB lineage: Bacteria > Pseudomonadota > Gammaproteobacteria > Xanthomonadales > Xanthomonadaceae > Lysobacter_I. Next base: position 44,453 of record SSGH01000007.1, on the reverse strand, counting down.
GGGCAGGGCGAAACCCGGCGTGATCCGCGCTTCGCCGACGGGGCAGCGCACGAACGGCGCGACCATCGGGATCGCTTTGCAGGCCGCGTGCAGTTCCGGCCCAGCGGCGCGGTGGATGGCGCCGTCAACGCCGCCGCCTCCGGCCAGGGCGGGATTGGCGGCGTTGACGATGGCGTCCACCGCCAGCGCGGCGATATCGCCTTGAACGACTTCGATGCGCATGCGGCGGCTCCGGGCGTTAACGGGATCGGATGGGCGCGATGCGACCGAATCGCGCGGGAACGCGCTATCCTGCCCGCAGTCCAGCCATCGGGGAAAGTGGCGATGAACGCTCCGCGGGAAGTGCCTCAGGCGGTGATCGACGCGCTGTTGCGCGGCGACAAGATGACTGCGATCAAGTTGGTGCGCGAACTTACCGGCGACGACCTCAAATCGGCGATGCAGATGGTGCAGCAGATCGCCGCGCAAATGCAGGCCGGCAAGGCCGCGGGCTCGCACGCTGGCCCGCATCATCAGCCCGAGACCAAAGGTCAGCGCGAGAGCCGCGAACGTTCGCAGGAACTGATGGCGGGCCGACACACGCCGACGGTGATGCCCGGCGATCAGGGCGGTCGCGGGTTGTCGTGGTTGGTGTTGCTGGTGCTCGCGGCCGCGGCGGTGTGGTTCTTGTTCGGCCGCTGACGCCGAACGAGCGCGAAGCGAGTTCGACGCGATGACGGTGCCTGATGGTCTTCCGAAACGCGCCGCGAAGGCGATGCTCGAAGGTCGGTACGCCGAGGCGGCGACGCTGATCGCCGGTTTGGAGAGTCATGCCGATCAACACGCGGCGCTCGACGAAGTGCATACGCTTATGGAGCGCGTCGCCATCGACCAGGGCGTGGACGGCCGGATCGATGTCGACAAAGCCGCGCGCGGCATCGAGGACATTCGGTCCAAGCTGCGCGCCTCGCGACCCGCGACCGTGGCGTCGGGCGACGACGTCGGCGTGCGTGCGCTGCGTACGCTGTTGCGGGTCGGCGCGCTGGCGGCGCTCGTCGCGGCGGCGTGGTGGCTCTGGTCGCGCGGCTGAACGCGCGCGGTCTCGTTCGACGGCCTCTGCGCCTACAATGCGCGGCATGAACGATCGTCCCGCCGATCGCCCTTGGGGCGAGCCGAACCGTCCGCGTCGCGATGCCGAACTGCGCTTGTACGGCGTGAACGCCGTGCGCGCCGCGTTCGCGCGCCGCCCGGACGCGCTGCGCAAGCTGTATTTGGCCGAAGCGCGCATCCCGCAGTTGCAGCCGATGCTGAAGTGGTGCGTCGCGCATCGCATCGGTTACCGCGTTGTCGACGAGAGCGATCTGCAGAAGCTCGCGGCCAGCGCGCATCACGAGGGCGTGGTCGCCGACGTATCGCGCGAGGAACCGGCATCGCTGTCCGCTTGGCTGCGCGATTTGCCGCCGGGGCCGTGCTGCGCGCTGTGGCTGGACGGTGTGGGCAACCCGCACAACCTCGGTGCGATCTTGCGCTCCGCCGCGCATTTCGGCGCGGCGGCGGCCTTGTTGCCGAAGCATTCGACGTTGGCGCTGTCCGGCGCCGCCGCGCGCGTGGCCGAGGGCGGGGCCGAAGCGGTGCCGTTCGTGCGCTTGGGGCGCGAGGACAACGCCATCGCGCAGTTGCGCGGCGCGGGGTTTGCACTGTACGCGACCGTGGTGCGCGGCGGCCGCGATTTGTTCGATGTGGCGTTGCCCGAACGCGCGGTGTACGTGATCGGCGCGGAAGGCGAGGGCATGAACGCCGACCTCGCCGCCGCTTGCGATCTGCGCGTATCGATCGCCGGCACCGGCTCGGTGGAAAGCCTCAACGTCGCGTCGGCGACGGCGGTGCTGTTGGCGGCGTGGGCGCGACGCGCGCGTTAAGGCGCCGCGTCGCGCTTGCTCGCGGTCGTCGCTTCAGTCCAGGTGCTTGATCGCCTGCAACACCTGTTCGTAATCCGCGGCTTTCTCAGGGTTCCGCAGCATGCCTTCCATGCACGCGGCGGTCGCGGCGATCTTCACGGTGCGCATCAGTCCGTCGTGGTAAGCCTTGTCGATGGCCTGGAGCGATGCCGCCACGGCGTCGCCGTTGGCGCGGACGGCGTAAGCGAATTCGCTGGCGTTGCCCAGCGCCGTTTCGTTGAGCAACTTCACCGCCGCTTCGATCTGCGGCGCGATGCCGTCGTACGCCGATAGGCTGGAGACCCGCGCCGCGTCCGTCGCTTGCTGCGCGCGAAGCAGGAGGTCTTGATGAGGCGGAGCGTCGATACCGGCGGTCGCGCCGGCCGCGCTCGCGGTATCGACGGAATAGATTTGCATGATGCCTTGGTTCGTCGCCGCCTGCGCCGCAACGGCTTGCTGCTGCTGCGCCGCGACCGCGTTCTGGAACAGGATGCCGGTGGCCTGCGCGATCGATTGATAAATCATACCCATCGCCATCGCCGGGGCCTCGCCCACGACTTTGACGTTGCTCTGGGTGACGGCGTCGGTGATCTGCGGATTGACGGTACTGTCGGACATCGGGCGTCTCCTTGCGGGTGGTCGAAACTCTCCGTGCGCGCGCATGGGCGGCGCAGCGTGTCGGTCGGCGCATCGATCAGCGCATCGATCAGCGCGCGGGCGCGGCCGGCGGCGCGGGCGCTTTCGGCGCGCTGCCGAAGCTGCCATCGGCCGACGCCGCGAGATACGCGAACACCGCGTACGCCGCCGTGTTCTGCGCGAGCGCGGCGGGATCGATTTTGTCGAGCGTGTCGTCGGGCGTATGGTGCAGGTCGAAATAGTCGGTGCCGTCTTGCGCCAGCCAGCCCCAGATCGCGCCCTTCTCGGCGATCGGCCCCACGTCCGGGCCCGGGCCGCCTTTCGCGCTGCGTTCGATGCCGAGCGGTTTCAGCGCTTCCGCGATTTGCGCGATCGCGCCCTGCGCCTGCGGCGCAGCGTTGCTGTTGAAGGCGTAGATGCGGCCGGCGCCGAAATCGCTTTCGGCGACGATCTGATGCTTCGCCACCGCCGCGGCATAGCGCTCGGCGTAGGCTTTGCCGCCGTAGAGGCCCTGTTCTTCGTTCGCGAATGCGATCACGCGAATCGTGCGCGGCGGGCGCTGCGCTTTCGGCAGCGCGGCGATCAGATGACCTGCGGCCATGGTGATGGCGATACCGGCGCCGTCGTCGATCGCGCCGGTGCCCAGATCCCACGAATCCAAATGCCCGCCGATCACGACGACATCGCTGGCGTCGCCTTGCGTGGCGGCGCTTTTTTTCGGCGCGCGCGACCCGGTCACTTCGCCGATCACGTTGTGCGAGATCGCGGTGCCGTCCCAGCCGCAGTCGAGCGCCATGCGCACGCGCAGCGGTTTGCCGAGGGCGATCAAGCGCGCGAGTTGATCGGCGTCGGGCACCGAGAGCGCCGCCGCGGGAATCGGGGTCAGGCCGTCCTCGTAGCGCGTGATGCCGGTATGCGGATTGCGATGCGAATCGGTGCCGGCGGAGCGCATCAAAAAGCCCGATGCGCCGGCGCGAATGGCCGCCGAAGGCCCGCGGCCGCGCACGCGGCTGCCCGGGCCATAACCGCTGCCGTCGCGGGCACGGGTCATCGCGTAATCGACGAACGCGATCTTGCCGGCGAGCGAGCCGGCCGGCGCGGCTTCCAGCGCGGCCAAATCGGCGAAGCGCACGACCTCGGCGTCGACCGTGCCGCCGACGCTGCCGCCCAGCGCCGTGAGCGTCAACGGCTGCGCGTGATCGCCGAGCACTTCGCCGCGTTCGCTGCGACGCACCCATTTCGGGAAACTGACTTCCTCCAGCCACACCTTGTCGTAGCCCAGCGCTTCGAACTTGGCTTCCGCCCAACGCACCGCGCGGGCGTCGGCGTCGCTGCCGGCCAGTCGCGGGCCGACTTCGGTGGTCAGCGATTCGACCACCGACCACGACGTTCGGTCCTGCAGGGCGCGTTCGCGCAGATCGGCGGCGACGGCGAGCGCGGCGTCGCCGATGCGCGTTTCGCGCGGCGCCGCGGAAGCGCTGGGTTTCGCGCGCGGGCCGGCGTCGACGCTCGGCGCGTGCAGCGCGGCGACGGCCACGACCAGCGCGGCGAGCGGCGCCGCGACGAATGGCGCGGAGAAGAACGGCGCGGAGAAGAGCGGCGTGGAGAAGAGCGGCGCAGCGAAGCGCGATGCGGCGGAGCGCGATGCGGTGAAGCGCATGGAAATCCCCCAAACGAACAGGCCGCGAGCGTAACAGCTCGCGGCCTGCGGATGCTATGCGCGGTGCGGCCGCGCCGCGCGGGTTATTTCTTCAAAGCGTCGCGAATTTCGCGCAGCAGCAGCACGTCTTCCGAGGGCTCGGCCGGGGCCGGCGCGGCTTCGGGTTTGCGCATGCGATTGATCGCCTTGACCACCATGAAGATCGCGAACGCGAGGATGATGAACTGCACGATGCTGTTGAGGAATTCGCCGATGCCGATGGCCACGGCCGGGATTTCCTTGCCGGCGGCGTCGACCGAAGCTTCTTTCAGCGTGATCGCCCATTTCGAGAAATCCACGCCGCCGATCAACAGGCCGACCGGGGGCATGATCACTTTATCGACCAAGGCGCTGACGATCTTGCCGAAACCGGCACCGATAACCACGCCGACCGCCAAGTCGACGACGTTGCCTTTCATCGCGAATTCTTTGAACTCACTCATCATGCCCATGGCGGCGGATCTCTCGTGTGGCGGGTGGTGCCGGGAGTCTACACCTGAGGGCAGGGCCGATTCATCGGGTGCGGCGGCGTTTTTTGCGGACATGCGGTCGATGCGGGTCGTGGCGAGCAGACCGCGGATGTCGGTCTTGGGCGAGCAGACAAGCTGCGTCGCGCACATTCTCGAATGCGTCGCACGATATTTCCGCCCGCGCCGAGCGAACGGGGAGCGTCGGCGGACGCCTCGATCAGACGATTCTGCAGTCTAGGCGCAGCAGGTCGTCCAAGCGGCCTTCGCAGACATCGCCGGGCCGCAGCGCAGCCACGCCCGCGGGCGTGCCCATGAAAATCAGATCGCCCGCACGCAAGGCGTACAGCTTCGACAATTCGTGCAGGATCTCCGGCACGTCCCAAATGAGCTGATCGAGCGTGGATTGCTGGCGCAGTTCGCCGTTGACGCGCAGCGACAGCGTACGCAGCGCGAGCGCGCCGACCGCAGCAATCGGCAGCAGTTCGCTGATCGGCGCGGCGTCGTCGAAGCTCTTGCCCGTATCCCACGGCAGACCTTTGGCTTTCGCCGCGGCCTGCAGATCGCGGCGGGTCAAATCCAGGCCGATGCCGTAGCCGAAGATCAACGCTTCGGCGTCCGCGGGATAGAGCGTGCCCGGTGGCGCATCGCGACCCAGCGCGACGACCAGTTCGATTTCGTGGTGCAGATCCTGCGTGCCCGGCGGGTAGGCGGCGACGCCATCGATCACGACGCTATCGGCGGGTTTCAGGAAAAACACCGGCGTGCCGCGGTCTGCTTTCGACGCGGGCGCGGCTGCGCCCATTTCGCGGGCGTGATCGGCGAAATTGCGGCCGACGCAGTAGATGCGGCGCACCGGGAAGGCGGCGCGCGCGCCGTCCATGCGCACGCGAACGCGCGGGCGCGGCGAGGCGGGGACGATATCGTGGGCGGCGTCGGTCATCGCGCGCGAACTCAGCGCGCGGAGGCGATCGGCGTCGGCAGCGCCGGCTTGCGCACGATGCGATATTCGCCGTCGATCGCGCCGGGTACGCTGGCGGTCTTGGCCGACGTCTCGCTGCGTCGCGCGCGCCACAGCAGGCTCGCGCCCAGCATCGCCGCGCCGATCAACAGGCCGAACACCAACAGTACGGCCAACAGCGCAAGACCGAGCAGGCCGACGCCGACGCGCAGCAGCGTGTTGCGCGGGCGTCGAGGCGAGAGCACGGACGCGAACCAGGGCCGACGGAACAGCGAGTACGCGGCGAAAGGATTCGGGAACGAAAAACGAAAGCCGGAGCCCGATTTGCGGGCGGAACGAGAGGCGCGAGCGCTCATGGGCGGAACGACGTGACAGACTATGGCCGAAGCCGGTGAGGCCAGTATCGGGTGCCGCATGCATCGAGATGTAACGGATTCGTTAAATTCGGTAGGCGATTCAGACACGCTCGGCGCATCGGCCGCCGGGCGGGTTCTGGTGCGCGTGGATGCGCTGCCGCAGCGCACGCCGATCGATCTCGACGCGGTGGTCGAAGGCGTCGGCGAGGACGGCGCGGACACGACGGGCGACCCGGATGCGCTGATCGTCTACCGCGACGGCGACGAGGTTCGCGTGTGGTTGAACGTCTGCCCGCACGCCGGGCGGCGTTTGGATTGGGCACCCGGAAAATTCCTGGTCGGCAAAGACGGCCATCTGATTTGCGCCGCGCACGGCGCGACCTTCGAAACCCAGCGCGGCGAGTGCGTCGCCGGCCCGTGCAAAGGCCAATCCCTGCGCGCGATTCCGGTGACGGTGATCGACGGCGACGTGCGCATTCGCCTCGACCCGTAAAACGAAGATGTAGAGCGGAGCGCAGCTCCGCTGAACCTCTCTCTTCGACGCGCCTTCCGACGCGACCGCTCAAATCCAACGCTGCAGCGGGCGGTACCACCGTCGCCGGCCCGTGCAAAGGCCAATCCCTGCGCGCGATTCCGGTGACGGTGATCGACGGCGATGTGCGCATTCGCCTCGACCCGTAAAACGAACGATGTAGAGCGGAGCGCAGCTCCGCTGAACCGCTCTCTTCGACGCGTCTTCCGACGCGACCGCTCAAATCCAACGCTGCAGCGGGCGGTACCACCAGCGCATGAAGCGCATCGTCGTCGGCATCGTGTTCGCCCAATCCGGCCGCAAGGGCCGATTGGCGGGATCGTTTCGCAGCGCGTCGAACCAGCGCGCGTAGGTCTCGCAGGTGTCGGCGTCGTCGGAAAACAGCATGGCCTCGATCAAGCGATCGTGCGCGGCGTGCTCGAAGTTGTAGCTGCCCACCGCGACCGTTCGGCCGTCGACCAGCACGATCTTGGAATGTTCGCCGCGCGTGTTCTCGTACAGCGCGCCGCCCGCGCGCAGCAGCGCATCGAAGTGGAACGTCGTCGACAGCCAGGGCAGCGGGCTGGCTTCCAAGGCGTCGCGGTGCGAATGGAAAATTTCCACGCGCACGCCGCGCGCGCAGGCGCGCAGCACGGCATCGCGCAGCGCGGGCGCGGGCTTGTAGTAGAACGACGCGATCGACAGCGATTCGCGCGCGGCGTCGATCATGGCGATCAACGCATCGGTCAGTCGATTGCGCACCGCGCCCAACGGGAACCAAGGGCTCATCGCCGCTTCGGGCGCGTCTTCGAGATAGCGCCACTCGCGCGTCGCCGCGTCCGTATCGTGCGGCGACCACGCGGCTTCGAGCGCCGCCGTCTCCTGCGCCGAGAGCTGCGCATAGCGACAGGCTTCGCGCAGCAGATGCGCGGCCAATGCGCCGCGGATCTCCAGCGACACCTCGTTCCATCGGGAGAACGAGTGGTACGCGACGTTGCTGCTGCCGAAGATCGCGGCGCCGGCCTCGGAGACTTGGATCTTCACGTGCAGGCCGCCGCCGAGCCAACGTTGGCGGCGCGAGGCCGGACGATGCCGCACGATGCGCCCGCCCGCGTCGCGCAAACGCCGAAAGCGTTCCGCCAAGCGCGCGCGATCGGCCGGCGGGTTCATGCGTTCTCCGAGCCCTTGCCCGAAACGATCGAGCACCAAGATCACGCGAACGCCGCGCTCCGCGGCCGCGATCAGCGCGTCGGCCAACTCGCCGCTGCGCGCGTCGCAATCGAAGTAGTAGGTGGTCAGCATCAAGAAGCGATGCGCGGCTTCGATCATCGCCATCCGCGCGTCCCACTCGCGCTCGCGCTCCGACAGCAGGCCGACATGCGTCGCGGTGAGGCGCACCACGCGGTTCAGCCTGCGTCGCCGTCGGCGGCGAGGGACTCGCCTTTGCGAAAGGAAACGAGCATGGGCCGCGGCGTGCGAAAAGCCGCTCGTCGAACGTTCGCCCCCCGACCGAATCCATCCGTGTGCGTCATGGCCGGACTATAGCCCGGCGCGAAGCGCGCTTGGAAGGCGGAGCCGCGCTCCGACGCGCGCTGCGCATACGGCGTCGATCCGATGCGCCGCGCGCCGTGCGCGAGGGCTTCGGGTATCCTGTCGCGATGATTTCGCCCTCCGACGCCAGCCTTGCGGACGCCGCGCGTTCGCAGGCCTTCGACTACGACGCGCGCGTGGATTTCGTGGTCGAACTGGCGCGGCGTCTGCACGGCTACGGCACCACCGCGCATCGATTGGAAGGCGCGGTGTCCTCGGTGTCGGCCACGCTCGGCTTGGACTGCGGTGCGTGGTCGAACCCGACCGGCATGATTCTGTCCTTCGGCGAAATCGGCGGCGACCGGCGCGACACCGTGCGCGTGGTGCGCATGCCGCCGGGCGAAACCGATCTGTACAAACTCACCGAAGTCGATCGCGTGGCCGAATCGGTGATGGCCGGCACGATGGACATCGCGCAGGGCGTCGCGATCATGCGCGCGCTGGATCGGCCGCCGAGCCGCTTGAGTTTGGTCTTGACCGTGCTGGCGTTCGGGTTGGCGTCCGCCAGCGTCGCCGGCTTGCTGCGCTTGCCGTGGTTGGATATCGCCGTCGCCGGCTGCACCGGGCTGTTGATCGGCTTGCTGGAAGTGGCGACGAACGATCGCCCGCGCTTGAAGGAAGCCAGCGACGCCATCGCCGCGGTGATCGCCGCGATGGTCGCCGTTCTCGTCGCGAGCCTGGTCGCGCCGTTGAATCTCAATACCGTCATCATCTGTTCGCTGATCGTGCTGATGCCGGGGTTGACGCTGACCAACGCGGTGAACGAATTGACCAATCAGAATTTGGTCTCGGGCACCGCGCGCTTCGCCGGCGCGCTCAGCACCATCGTCAAGTTGTCCATCGGCATGATGGTGGCGCTGACCGCCGCCGAGATGGTGGGATTCGAGCCCGAGGTGCGCGCGCTGCGTCCGCAGCCGCTGTGGGTGGAGACGGTCGCGCTCTTGACCTGCACCTACGCCTTCGCGCTGCTGTTCCGCACGCATCGCCGCGACTATCCGCTGGTGATGGCGTCCGCAGCGTGCGGGTATCTGATTTCCAGCATCATCGGCGACGCCTTCGGCAGCAGCGTCGGCGTGTTTCTCGCGGCGTTGACGATGACCGCCGCCGGCAACGTGTACGGCGTGTTGAGCAATCGCCCCGGCGCGCTGGTGCGCGTGCCGGGCATCATCATGCTGGTGCCCGGCAGCGCCAGTCTGCGCGGGTTGCTGACGATCTTGCAGCAGCAGGACGTGCAAGCCGGGCAAGACGCAGCGCTGACCGCGCTGAATATTTTGATCGCGCTGATCGCCGGCTTGTTGTTCGGCAACATTCTGGTGCCGACGCGGCGGAATCTCTGATCCGATCGCGCTCGTCCACACGGCGGCCCTTGTAGGAGCGGCGATGTAGGAGCGGCGCAAGCCGCGACGACATTACCCGAGGATGGTCGATGCGGTCGCGGCTTGCGCCGCTCCTACGAACGCGAAGCGCCGACACCGGATGCGCTTGAGCGCACCGCTCTTCGCTTCCGCAAGACAAAAACGGTGCGCCTAGGCGCACCCTATGCGCTGGAAATTGTAGGCGCTCTCGAATTTGTGGGGGCGGCGCAAGCCGCGACGCGTCGCGATCTTCCCGTCGCGGCTTACGCCGCTCCCACAAAAGCGCTTTCCGCTCAGCGCGCCGCGAGGCGCTCGAACAACGCGTCGCGAGTGACCTGCTCGGCTTCGCTGGCGCGGCGTGCGCGGTATTCGAACGTGCCGGCGGCGAGTCCGCGTTCGGACACCACCACGCGATGCGGAATGCCGATCAATTCGATGTCGGCGAACATCGCGCCGGGGCGCAGCCCGCGGTCGTCGAGCACGGCTTCGATGCCGGCGGCGTTGAATTCGTCGTACAGCGATTGCGCGGCGGCGGCGACGTTGGCGTCGTTCTTCGGATTGATCACGCACACCGCGACTTGCCACGGCGCCATCGCGTCCGGCCAGATAATGCCGGCGTCGTCGTGGTTCTGTTCGATCGCCGCGGCGACGATGCGGCTGACGCCGATGCCGTAGCAGCCCATCGTCGGCGTCGCGGCTTTGCCGTTGGCGTCGAGCACGGTCATGCCCATCGATTCGGAATACTTGCGGCCCAGCGCGAACACGTGACCGACTTCGATGCCGCGCGCGATGCCCAGCGTGCCTTTCCCGTCGGGCGATGCGTCGCCGGGCACGACGTTGCGGATGTCGGCGACCAAGTCGGGTTCGGGCAGATCGCGGCCCCAGTTCACGCCGGTCAAGTGGTAGCCCGCTTCGTTCGCGCCGGTGACGAAATCGTGCAGCGCGGCGACGCTGCGGTCGGCGATGACGCGTATCGCTTTCGCCGGTTTGACGGGGCCGAGAAAACCCGGTTCGCAGCCGAGATGTTCGAGAATCTCCGCTTCGGTCGCCATGCGATAGTCGGCCAGCCCCGGAATTTTCGCGAGCTTGATTTCGTGGACGCTGTGATCGCCGCGCACCAGCGCGAGCACGAATTGCGGATTGCCGTCCGCGTCCGCGCCCATCACCGCCACCGATTTCGCCGTGCGCTGCAGCGGAATGCCGAGCAGCGCGGCGACGTCCTCGCAGGTCTTTTGCGCGGGTGTCTCGACTTTGCGCATCGCTTCGCTCGCCGCCGCGCGCGCGCCGGGCGACACCGCTTCAGCCAGTTCCACGTTCGCCGCGTAATCCGAACCATCGGAGAACGCGATCGCGTCTTCGCCCGAATCGGCCAACACGTGGAATTCGTGCGAGGCGCTGCCGCCGATCGCGCCAGTGTCGGCGAACACCGCGCGGAACGTCAGCCCCAACCGCGTGAAGATGCGGCCGTAGGTGTCGTACATGTTTTGGTATTCGGCCTTCAGCGAGTCGTCGTCGATGTGGAACGAGTACGCGTCCTTCATCAGGAACTCGCGCGCGCGCATCACGCCGAAACGCGGGCGGATCTCGTCGCGGAATTTGGTCTGGATGTTGTAGAAATTCACCGGCAACTGCTTGTAGCTGCCGATTTCCTGGCGCGCGAAATCGGTGATGACCTCTTCGGCAGTGGGGCCGTAGCAGTACTCGGCTTCCTTGCGGTCCTTGATCTTCAGCAACTGCCCGCCGAACTTCTGCCAGCGGCCGGTTTCTTCCCACAGTTCCTTCGGCTGCACCGTCGGCATCAGCAGTTCGATGGCGCCGGCGCGATTCATTTCCTCGCGCACCACCGTTTCGACCTTGCGCAATACGCGCAGGCCCAGCGGGCTCCAGGTGTACAGGCCGGCCGCGAGCTTGCGCAGCATGCCCGCGCGCAGCATCAACTGGTGGCTGACGATTTCGGCGTCGGCCGGGGTTTCCTTTTCGGTACGGAGATGGAACTGCGACAGACGCATTGGACAGCGCTCGGGCTGGGGGGCGAACCCCGCATTTTGCCCGATACGGGCGCGCGGCGCAGCGCGCGATTCTCGCCATAGGGTGCGCTTAAGCGCACCGCTCTTGTTTCCCGCATGCCCCCCAGCCAAGCTCCGCCACGCCGCCCCGATGGGAAGCGTGCGGCGAACCCCGGCCTTACGGCTTCGCGGCGGTCTGGGTGGGCGCTTTGCCCGCGCAGTTGGTCCGCAGCACCAATTCGGCCAGTTCCAACTGCTTGGCGCGCTCGGCCTCGGGCATGTCGGCGTCGGGTTTGCCGTCGCCGTTGGTGTCGCGGCGCAGCGGCTTGCCGGATTTCAGCAGGTCGGCGTTGCTCCGCGCGGTGGCGCATTGCTGGCTTTCGGCGGAAGCTCCGGTCTTCGGCGCCTCGCGCTTGGCGTGCACGAACATCCGGTATTTCGAAGAGCCGGCCGGCGGCGGGGTTTGCGAGTAGTGCGTGACCCCGTTGGCGTCTTTCCAGGTGTAGACATCGCCGGCGACCGCGGTGGCGCTCGGGCCGAGGCAGAGGGCGGTCGCGAGGGCGAGGGTCGCCGTGGCGAATGCGGAGCGCGGAGTCGAGCGGGACATGGGCGGACCTGCGGCGGTGAGCATGGGGACGGGGCGTCGCGCCGGGGATTGCAGCATCTAGCCCCTTCGGGCGCAAGCCGAGCCGGTCACGAACCGTTCGGAATTCGGGCCGCGGCATGGTCCGTCGCCGCCGTGCGGGTCTCGACCCGGTCCCGGCGACGACCGCCGTTCCGTGGTCGGCGCCGACGCGACGAATCCCGCCGTCGCAGCGCCTTGGGGGCGCGGGCCACCGTCGCCGACATCGGTCCGGGGCGCCGCGCCCGCGCCACAGGGCATCGCACGCTCTACACTGCGCGCATGAACGAACCCTCGCAGACCCCCCGGCCGCGCAACCGCAGCATTTATCTGCTGCCCAACCTGTTCACCACCGGCGCGCTGTTCTCCGGGTTTTTCGCGATCATCGCCGCGGCGCAGGGTCGTTTCGAAGCGGCCTGCGTCGCGATTTTCATCGCCGGCGTGCTCGACGGCCTCGACGGCCGCGTCGCGCGGATGACCAATACCCAGAGCGAATTCGGCGTGCAGTACGACTCGCTGGCCGATCTGGTCAGCTTCGGCATGGCCCCGGCGCTGGTGATGTACCACTGGGCGTTGGAATCGATGAAATACGTGCACCCGACGGTCGGCAAGATCGGTTGGCTGGCCGCCTTTCTCTACGCCGCCTGCGCCGCGCTGCGCCTGGCGCGCTTCAACAGCCAAGTGGACGTGGTCGACAAGCGTTGGTTCATCGGCTTGCCCAGCCCGTCGGCGGCGGCGGTGGTCGCCAGCTTCGTCTGGATGTGCCACGACCTCGGCTGGAGCGGCGAGGATCTGCGCTACGGCGCGTTCGCGGTGACGGTGATCGCCGGCTTGGCGATGGTCAGCCGCTTCCGTTACCCCAGTTTCAAGGGCGGCAAAAAGTCGCCGGGCGAGGATCGCGTGCCGTTCCTGGCGATTTTCGCCGTGGTGTTGGCGATCATCGGCGTGGTGATCGACCCGCCGAAAGTGTTGTTCGGCGTGTTCGCCCTGTTCCTGCTGATCGGGCCGCTGATGTCGCGGCGCATGCGCAAGCGGGCGGGCGAAGCGTGAACTGGTCGCCGCTGCAGCGCGAAACCTTGGCGGCCATGGGCCTGTCGCCGTATCGGTTGGCGTCCGCGTCGTCGCGCGACGAGTCCGCGTCGAAGGTCGTGCCGAGCGTCGCGCCGGTCGAGCGCAACGTCTCCGCGCCGATCGATCCGCGTCGGTCCACCGCGGCCGCGCGCGACGGCGATCCGCCGCCCGCGCTCGTCGCCGCGCTGCTGCGCGCCGCCGGCCGCGGCCCGGACGCCGCCGATCGCGACGCGGTGCTGCGGATCTGCCCGCCGCCGCACGCGCTGCGCGGCGACGCCCGCGCCAAACGCGCGCTCTGGCCCACGCTGCGGACCATGCGCAAGCGCTGACCGACGATGATGAGCGCGCAGCCGCAACAAACGGAATGGGCGGACGGCGAACCCGCGCTGGCGATGCGCGCGATGCGCGAAGAGGACATCGACGCGGTGATGGCGATCGAACTGCGCGCGTATCCGTTCCCGTGGACGCACGGCATCTTCCGCGACTGCCTGCGCGCGGGCTATCCGATGTGGCTAGCGCTGCGCGACGATGTGATCGTCGGCTACGGCGTGCTCAGCGTCGCCGTGCGCGAGGCGCACATCCTCAACATCTGCATCGACCCGATCGCGCAAAGCGCGGGGTACGGCCGCAAACTTCTGCGTCTGTTGCTGCGCTGCGCCCGCGCGCATCGCGCCGAGCGCATCTTCTTGGAAGTGCGCCCGTCCAATCCGCGCGCGATCGCGCTGTACAACGACGAAGGCTTCAACGAAATCGGCCGCCGTCCGCGGTATTACCCGGCGCACAACGGGCGCGAAGACGCGATCGTGATGGCGATGGAGCTGTTGCCCGAAGAGTGAGCGTCGCCGGGTCGTCGATATCGTCGAAGTCGAGACCGCGGGCGTATCGATGACGGGTTCCCTAACGCGCAAGCCCGGCGAACGCCGGGCTTGCGTCATGGCGAACGATCGCGACTGTGCGGTCGTAGCGTCGCCGGATTCGATGCGGGGTCGCCGAAAGGCTTACCAGAACACCGCGCGAGTGAGCGGCAGGCCACGATAGGACAGTGGGCATTTTTGACCCGGGGGCATCGAGAAGAGGTATCCGGAGCTGGTCGCTTCGTCCCAGTATTCGCAATGCCAGACGTTCGGTTGTTCCGTGGGGTCGTCGAACACCGGCAGGCCGGTATCCGGATCCGGGTGCGCGCCGCCGATATAAGCGCCCGCGTTGCCGAACGCCATGAGCGCGCCCAGGCCGAAGCCCAGGGCCATTCCCTTCTTCAAGCTCAGCATCTTGCTGTCTCCTATGAGTGTTGCCGATCTTGGCAACGGCCTCATTAGACGCCGTACATCGATCGCCGAGTTCAGCGCCGGTAGGGGAATGTAGGGAACGAATAGGGAAGAAATACCGCAAGCCGCGCTCGAATCAGCGGCTTGCGGCGTTTCGTTGCGCGCGAGCAACGCGCCGAAAGGCGTCGATGCCGAACGCGGAGGCGCGCACGACGCGGTATCGATCCGTCCGAAACGCCCGCAAGCATTCGCGGCGAGAGGCCCGAACGACGAAGGACGCCGTCCGGTCGACGGAACCGAGTCCGCGCGACCGGTGCGGCATCACCCCAGGCGCGCGCGTTGCTCCTGCAGCGCCGCGAGTTTCGACGTCCACTCCGCGAGGCGTTGACGCTCCTGCTCCACGACGTTCGCCGGTACGTTGCCGCCGAACTTCGCGAGCTTCGTCTCGCTCTTGTCCTTTTCGGCGGCGACCTTCGCGATTTCCTTATCCAGGCGCGCGCGTTCGGCGTCCAGATCGACCAGACCCTCCAGAGGCACGAACATCCGCAGATCGCCGACCACGGCCGGCGCGGCGGCTGGCGGTTCGCCGGACAGCGTTTCGATGCGATCGAGTTTCAGCAGGAATGCGAGCTGCGACGAGAACTTCGCGACGCGCGCGGCATCGGTCGCATCGCCGCCGCGGAACAGCAGCGCGATCTGTTTCGACGGCGAGATACCGAGCGTGCTGCGGATGCTGCGCACGGCCGAGACCACGGCTTTGAACCATTCGATGTCGGCTTCGGCCGAGGCGTAGCCGTCCGCGGCGAAATCCGCGGCCTGCGGGTAGCGGCGCATGCAGATGCTGGCGCCGTCGATGCCGAGTTTCGGCGCGACGTGACGCCACAGTTCTTCGGTCACGAACGGGATCAGCGGATGCAGCAGACGCAGCAGCGCTTCCAGCACGTACAGCAGCGTGTGGCGGGTGCTGTTCGCGGCTTCGGCATCCGTGCCGTTGAGCGCGGGTTTCGCCAATTCCACGAACCAGTCGCAGAATTCGTTCCAGGCGAATTCGTACAGTACTTGCGAGAGCAGATCGAAGCGGTAGCTCTCGAAGTGTTCCGCGGCCTCGGCGGAGACTTTCGCGAGGCGCGACAGGATCCAGCGTTCGGCGTCGGTGGCGGGCGAGATTGCGGTTGTGGGAACGGCGTGAGCCGCGATGGTCGGGGCTGACGCCCCTCCCACAGAAAAGCCTTCGGTATTCATCAGCGCGAACCGCGTCGCGTTCCACAGTTTGTTGCAGAAGTTCTTGTAGCCCTCGCAGCGCGCCATATCGAACTTGATGTCGCGGCCGGGGCCAGCGAGGGCGGCCATCGTGAAGCGCAGCGCATCGGCGCCGTGCGGGGCGATGCCGCCGGCGAAGTCCTTGCGCGTGTTCTTTTCGATCTTCGGCGCGTCCTGCGGCTTCATCAGGCCGGTGGTGCGCTTGGCGACCAGATCGTCTTCGGTAATGCCATCGATGATGTCGAGCGGGTCGAGGATATTGCCCTTCGACTTCGACATCTTCTGCCCGTCCTTGTCGCGGACGAGGCCAGTGATGTACACGTCGCGAAACGGCACGCGCTCGGCGTCGCTCGCGTCCTTCGGCATGAAGTGATCGGTCATCATGATCATCCGGGCCACCCAGAAGAAAATGATGTCGAAACCGGTGACCAGCACGCTGCTCGGTACGAATTTATCGAAATCCAACGCCTGCATTTTCTCCGCGTTCGGCCAGCCCATGGTGCTGATCGGCCACAGCGCGGAGGAGAACCAAGTCTCCAGCACGTCGTTGTCTTGCCGTAGAGTGGGCCCTGGCCCACCGCTTTTCGCCGCCTTCGCGAGCGCTTCCTGTTCGTTACGCGCAACGAAAATATTGCCGGCTTCGTCGTACCACGCCGGAATGCGATGTCCCCACCACAACTGGCGGCTGATGCACCAGTCCTGGATGTTCTCCATCCAGTGGCGATAAGTGCTGATCCAGTTCGGCGGCACGAACTTCACCGAACCGTTTTCCGCGAGTTCGAGGCCGCGCTGCGCGAGCGTGTCCATCTTCACGAACCATTGGTCGGTGAGATAAGGCTCGATCACCTGGCCGGTGCGGTCGCCGCGCGGCACCTGCAGCTTGTGCGGTTTGGTTTCGATGAGCAGGCCGGCGGCTTCGAGGTCGGCGATGATGACTTTTCGGGCGTCGAAGCGGTCGAGGCCGCGATATTTCGCAGGGATACGTTCAGGGCTAAAACGCGAATCAGGAATTTGGACGCCACGATCTTCAATCGGATCGTTTTTCGAGAGCGTTTCGGAAATCTCGGCGTAACTTTTTGCGCTACCGATAATCTTGGCGTCATCGGTGAAGATGTTGAACATCTCCAGCCCATGCCGCTGCCCCACCGCGTTATCGTTGAAATCGTGCGCCGGCGTCACTTTCACTACGCCGGTGCCGAAGGCGCGATCCACGTAGTCGTCGGCGATGATCGGGATGCGGCGGTCGCACAGCGGTAGGATCACTTGTTTGCCGACGAGGTGCGCGTAACGCGCGTCGTCCGGATGCACCATCACCGCAGTGTCGCCCAGCATCGTTTCCGGGCGCGTGGTCGCCACGATCAGATGATGGCGCGTTTCGCGCAGGGTTTCGTTGCCGTCGGCGTCGTATTCGACGTGTTCGTAGGTCTCGCCGTCGGCCAGCGGGTAGGCGATCGACCACAGGAAACCGTTCTCTTCCTCGCTCACCACTTCCAAGTCGGAGATCGCGGTCTTCAGCACCGGGTCCCAGTTCACCAGTTTCTGGCCGCGATAGATCAGGCCTTCTTCGTACAGTTTCACGAAGGCTTCGATCACCGCGTCGGACGCCATCGCATCCATGGTGAACACGCTGCGCGACCAATCGCCGGACGCGCCGAGGCGGCGCATCTGGCGTTCGATGGTGCCGCCGGATTGATGCTTCCAGTCCCACACGCGGTCGATGAACTTCTCGCGGCCCAGCGAATCGCGGGTTTCGCCTTGCCCGGCGATCTGCAGGTTGCGGGACACAACCATTTCCGTGGCGATGCCGGCGTGATCGGTGCCCATTTGCCACAAGGTGCGGTAGCCGCGCATGCGGTGATAGCGAATCAGCGCGTCCTGCAGCGTGTGCTGGAACGCGTGGCCCATGTGCAGCGTGCCGGTGACGTTCGGCGGCGGCAGCAGAATGGTGTACGCGGGGCCGTTGCCCTGCGGCGCGAAAACGCCGCTCGTTTCCCACTCGGCGTAAAGGCGGGATTCGAAATCTTTGGGTTCGTAGCCGGAGGCGAGGGTGGTCATGGCGTTCGGTGTCGTCGTTTCGTGTGCGTTGGAGGTCGTCGGTAGTTCGGTGTTTCGGAGCTTCGTTCGGTTGGCTATTCGCGAGGCCCCTCACCCGCCCTTTGGGCACCCTCTCCCCGCGGGCGGGGAGAGGGAAGAGCCCACGTCGCGGAGGCCAGGGAGAGGGTGGCGATGGCGTTCGGTGTCGTTGGGTCGTGTGCGTTGGGGGTCGTCGGTGGTTCGGTATTTCGGTGCTTCGTTCGGTCGGCTTCTCGCGAGGCCCCTCACCCGCCCTTTGGGCACCCTCTCCCCGCGGGCGGGGAGAGGGGAGGGCGCACGTCGCGGAGGCGGAGAGCGGGTAGCGATGTCTTGTGAAGCCTTTCGTCCTCGTGTCTTCGCCGTCTTCGCGTCCTCGTGTTCTCGTGTTCTCGTGTCCTCGTGAAAGGCATCGTAGAGCGCGCCTCGGCGTTCGACGTTCCCCTCTCCCCGCGCGGCGGGGAGAGGGTGCCCGAAGGGCGGGTGAGGGGCTGCGCGCGGTGTCGGTCACATATCGTATTTCTTCACGTCCAACCCCCGCGCTTGATACTGCTTCCAGCGTTCGCGCAGCGGGCCGCGCGCGGATTCGTCGGCGGGCACGACTTCCAACACGCGCTCGAACGCGCCCTCGACCGGCGCGTCGCGCAGGTTGATCACCAGCGGACGCAGCGCGATGTCGGTGTCGGGCGCGGCGATCAGCACCGGCGTGAGTTCGTCTTCGTCGTCGGTGCCGGCGATCTGGTGCGGAATGTACGCATCCTCGTCGAACGCCCACAGCAACTCGTCCAGCGCCTCGGCTTGCGCCGCGTCGCGCGCCAGCACCAGCGTCCACAGATTCGCGTCGTAAGCTTTGCGCGCGAGTTCGCAGACCAAACGCAGCGGCTCCTCGCGGAAGCGCGGCTTTTGGATCAGGTAGAAGTCGGCACGGGGCATGTTAAGGCTTCCCGCCAGAGATCATCAGAATCTCCTGCTCGGGGGTGATCGCCGGAGGCCCTAGTCGGAAGGGGGATGCGCGCA
The DNA here is from genome assembly GCA_008015835.1 of Lysobacter sp. Lineage (GTDB taxonomy): Bacteria > Pseudomonadota > Gammaproteobacteria > Xanthomonadales > Xanthomonadaceae > Lysobacter_I. The sequence goes on along the minus strand of SSGH01000007.1, from coordinate 25,651 downwards.
GAACGCGCCCCTCCCGCAGATAGACCAGAAATCGATAGTCTTCCATGTAGGAAAAATCGATGGCGTCGAAATTTTCTTTCGGCCAACAACTGTAGTGCACGATATCCAGCGCAATTTCTCCACGCGCCTCGGCCTCTGAGCGCCGCGCCTCTTTGTCTTCGCGCTCACGTTGCTCTCTTCGCTTGTCGGCACGATACCAAACGGCAGAAAACGTTTCGGGCACATTGCCCTTGATGGCTCGTTCGGTGCGAAAAGTAACGTTGGCGTCGCTGAGGTCTTCGTACCCGAGGACATCGCTGCGCACGACTTCGACGACCGCGATCGTGTCGGCGCCGGCAATCGTACGGGCAATGAATTCGCGCTCTTCGGCGACTTGCGTCTCATTGAATTCGCGCACCATTTCGGCCGGATAGCTGTATCCGCCGCAGGCGACGGCATTGTCCGCGGCAAAAGCCGCCAGGGTCGCGAACACGACCCTGCCGGTTGCATGACGGATAGTGCCGTATTGGCGCATGCGTACGTCGGCTTCGCTTTACAGCGCCCGTTCCATTAACCACTGCGACAGCAATCCGACCGGGCGGCCGGAGGCCATGCCCAGTTTGCCGTCGTCGTTGGCGACGCCGGCGATGTCCAGGTGCGCCCAGCGCTGGCCTTCGGTGAAGCGCGCGAGGAAGCAGCCGGCGGTGATCGCGCCGGCGTTGCGGCCGCCGATGTTGTAGACGTCGGCGAAGGTGGAATTGAGCTGGGTCTGGTATTCGTCCCACAGCGGCAGGCGCCAGGCGCGGTCGAACACGGTTTCGCCGGCTTGCTGCAGTTCGTTCGCGAGGTCGTCGTGCTTGCTCATCAGGCCGGTCGCGAATTTGCCCAGCGCCACCACGCAGGCGCCGGTGAGCGTGGCCACGTCGATGAGGGCCGCGGGTTCGAAGCGCTGCGCGTAGGTCAGCGCGTCGCACAGGATCAAGCGGCCTTCGGCGTCGGTGTTGCCGACTTCGATGGTTTTGCCGGACATGCTGGTGATGACGTCGCTGGGGCGATAGCTGTCGGCGTCGGGCATGTTCTCGACCGCCGGCACCACGGCGATGACGTTGATCGGCAAGTTCATGCCCACGGCGGCGACGAACGCGCCCAGCACGGCGGCCGCGCCGCACATGTCGTACTTCATTTCTTCGATGCCGCCCTGCGTTTTCAGGTTGATGCCGCCGGTGTCGAAGGTGATGCCCTTGCCGACCATCACGTAGGGCTTGTCGGCGGCGTCGGCGGCGCCGTGCCACTTCAGCACGATGAGCTTCGGCGGGTTGGCCGAGCCGCGCGCGACCGCCAGCAGCGAGCCCATGCTCAGCGCCTGCATCTCGTCGCGGTCCAGCACCTCGCAGGAGGCCTTGTCGAACTTCGAGGCGAACAGTTTCGATTGCTCGGCCAGATACGCCGGATTGCAGATGTTCGGCGGCAGATTGCCCAGTTCGCGGGCGAAGGCGACGCCGTTGGCCACGGCCTTGCCCTGCGCCAGGGCCAGCGCGTCGTCGCCGGCCACCGACACCCGCACCAATTTGCTCTCGCCTTTGGTCTTGTTCTTCTCGCCCAAGGTGGCCGAGTAGCGGTACAGCGCATGGCTGGCGCAGACCACCGCCTGACGGACCGCCCAGGCGTGGTCGCGACCCTGCACGGGCACATCGGCGAACGCGAGCGTGGCGTGGGCGACGACGCCGTCCTTCAGGGCGCGGATCGCGTCGCCGACGGTCTTGATGTACTGCGGCGGGCCGAATTTCGCGGCGTCGCCCAGGCCCACGGCCAGCACGCGCGGCGCGGCCACGCCGGGCAGGTCCAGCAGTAGGCTGGTTTTGCCCAGCTTGCCCGATACGTCGCCGCGCTCGATCAGCGCCGCCAAGCGACCGCCGCAAGCCGCATCGACCGCTTGGCCGGCGGGGCTGAGGGTCTTGTCGGCGAACACGCCGACCACGAGGCAGTCGGTGTGAGCGGCGGCGGGGGCGCCGAGGGCGCTGGTGTCGAGGCTGAATTCGAGAGACATCGTGCGGTGATCCGTCGGGGTGGTCGGCGAAGTGGGAGGAGGAGGCGCGAGCGATCAAGCGGGCGATGAAGCGGGCGATGAAGCGGCCGGCCGAGCCGATCGCGCGGTCGGTTCGATCGAAGACGGTGCGCCCGGAAGCGGCGCGCGATCCCTGCGATCCCCCGGTCGCGCGTTCGCCGACGCGCGCGCCGAGCCGGGTTCAGGCTTCAGGCTTCATTCCGTACAATCGCTCCCGAGCCGTATCCGAACATCGGCCCGAGCCTTGCCGGCGAGCGATGCCGATAGGATCGGGGCCGCAGCCCGGGGGCGATGCGGAAGCGGTCTAGTTTAACAGGCCCGAACCGCGGCCCCGGGCATCGATTCCGGATCGCGGCTTCTCCGCTCCGCCATCGGCGCTCCGGCGCCTCGGCGCCCAGACACATGCCGAGGTCGTTTCCCCGCTCATGCTCAAGCTGCTGGACCGTTACCTCTTCCGCGAATTCGCGCAAAGCACCTTCGCGGTGCTGGTGGTGTTGCTGATCGTGCTGTTTGGCGGCGCCTTCGCCGACGTGCTGCGCGACGTGGCCGAAGGCAAGGTGCCGGCGCAGATGCTGTTGGCGCAGCTCGGCCTGGTGTTCGTCAAATGGATCCCGACCATCCTGCCGCTGAGCGCGATGCTCGGCCTGATGCTGGCGATGGGGCGGCTGTATCGCGACGCCGAAATGCCGGTGCTGGTGGCGACCGGAGTCGGCCCGAAACGCATGCTGCGTCCGCTGTTCCTAATGGCCGGGCCGCTGATCCTCGTGGTCGGCCTGTGTTCGCTCTGGCTCGCGCCCTGGGCGGACGCCACCTCGCAGCGGATGATCGACGACGCCAGCCGCAATCTGCTGATCGCCGGCATGGAGCCCGGCCGCTTCACCGAACTGCCCGGGGGCGGCGGCGTGATCTACGTCGGCGCGCTGTCGGGCGACAGCAAACGGATGGAGCGCGTGTTCGTCTATCGCCAGAAGCGCCGCGCCGAGAGCGAGCGCTTCCAAGTCACCACCTCGCGCAGCGGCGCGATGAATGTGCAGGGCGAGCGCGACCGTTATCTGCGGTTGGAGGACGGTTTCGAGGTGGAGGGCCCGCTCGCGGGCGAGGGCCGCGATTATCGATTGATGCGCTACGCCGCGAACGAGCTGCGCCTGCCGGAAGAATTGCTCAAACGCCGTAAATCCGGCGATGTCGAACTGCAGCCGACGTTGCGCTTGCTCGGCGACCCCAGGCCCGAGGCCGGCGCGCAATTGCATTCGCGCATCGCCCCGCCGCTGCTGACCTTGGCCTTAGTGCTGCTGGCGCTGCCGTTATCGCGCACGAACCCGCGACAAGCGCGCTACGGCAACATGGTGATGGGGTTTCTGACGTATCTGTTCGCGATGTTTTTGACGATGCTGGGAACGCAATGGCTGGAGGACGGCAAGTTGCCGACCTCAATCGGTCTGTGGTGGCTGTTGCTGCCGCTGCTGTCGGCGTCGGCCTGGATGTACGCGCGCGACGGCCGCATTCGCGGCCCGAAACCGCTGCCCGCGGCGCGCGCGAGCTGAGGTCGGCATGCGTCCTTTCCCGAAAATCCACGATTGGTACATCGGCCGCGTCGTGCTGAGCACGGTGCTGCTGACCTGGGCCGTGCTGATCGGCATGGACGCCATCGTCAGCGGTCTGCTCACCGAGATGAGCGACGTGGGCACCGGCAATTACGACGCGCTGGCGGCCGCGACCAACGTCGCGTTCACCTTGCCGCGCCGCGCCTACATGCTGTTCCCCAACGCCGCCGTCATCGGCGTGCTATTGGGCTTGGGCCAGTTGGCCGCGAGCTCGGAATTGACCGTGCTGCGTGCGGTGGGGCTGTCGCGCCGTCGCATCAGTGTGTCGGTGATTCTGGCGCTGACGGTGTTGACCGCGTTGATGGTGGTGAACGGCGAAACTTTGGCGCCGTGGGGCCAGCGTCGCGCCGATACGCTGAAAGCCGCGGCGAAATCGAAGGACGTGATCGTCGCGCAGTACTCGGGATTGTGGGCGCGCGAGGGCGATATTTTCCTCAACGCGCAGACCGGAATGGAGCGCAGCGAAGGCGATCGCCAATGGCTGCAGCTCAACGACGTGCGCCTGTTCGAATTGGCCCGCGACGGGCGGCTGGTGTCGATCACGCACGCCGCCACCGCCGAACATCGCGAGGGCGCCTGGCTGCTGCGCGACGTGCAGCGCACGACGTTCGACGCCAAATCGGTGACCCGCACCGAAGCGAAGGAAGAACGCTGGGCCTCGAAGCTCGACGCCGCCGCCTTGGCCGCGAACACCCGCGATCTGTGGCGTCCGCGCTACATGACCGCCGCGAATTTGCGCGACGGCATCGAGTACCGCCAGCGCAACGGCTTGGAATCCAGCGAATTCGAGGAACACTACTGGTACCGCTGGTTTTATCCGCTGAACGTGCTGGTGTTGTGCCTGCTCGCCGTGCCGTTCGCGTTCGGCTCGCTGCGCAGCGGCGGCTCGGGCAAGCGGCTGTTCCTCGGCATCGTGTTCTCGCTCGGCTTCTGGTTGGTGCAGACCCAGTTCGTGCGCATGGCCGGCGTGTTCAAATTCGACTACCGCCTCGCATATCTACTGCCGGCGGCGATCATGCTGGCGTTGTCGCTGTGGATGTTCAAGCGTAAATCGGGGTGAGCCCGAGCGCTTGGCCGATGCCCTATCGGCATCGGCCGCTCGGGCGAACGCCCGGACATGGAAGGCCGGGCCGGGCGATCCGAAGCGAGCGTTACCGGGCCACGGACGGTATCGCGATGATTCGACAAACGCCGCCGCTTAGTCGATTACGGAGCGGGAGCCGTGTGGGAGCGCCGGAAGGCGCGATCTGCTTCTTGGTCGCGCAGTCGCAGTCGTCTTCTTTGCTTGAAGGTCGATGCTTTCGCGCTGACGCGCGACCTACTTTTTTGCTCGTGCACTGCGTGCGCAGGAGCGCACGCGAACGGCGAAGCCGGCCCGAAGGGCGAGCGCCAGGATGGTGCGAGTCAAAAAAAGTAGGCAAAAGAAAGCACTTTTCCCCGACAGAGCAATGCTGGGCATTCATTCTCAAAGGGATTTTTCGATTCGCCGTCCGTGGCGAATCGAAAAACGACGGGCATCCTGCCCGCCGCCCGCTGGGTCTGCGGAAAACAGAGTCGCTTGCCATTAAGAGATTGCCTGCGGTTTTCACTGTTTTAGGCTTGCTTCGTTCCGGCTTCATCGACTGGATAAAAGTCAACCCGCTTGCCGATCTCGCACATCTCGCGCCCTGAGAGAATGAAGGCACTGTCGAATACGCTGCTTACGTCTTGCTCTGCAAGTTTGGGGGTTAAGATTTCAACCATTTTGCGGAAATTGCAACGCGGGCCACGCCAATTGTTGTACATCAACAACCAGTTTTGTTCATATCGATCGAATCCTTCCGCAATAGATTTTTCCTTCTTCTCAATGACGCATTGCAGCACTGCGTCGGCAGTATTTCGTTCCACGGAATCGCCATGCCAGGGAGGGCTTAACTTGTCTTTTTTGATTTTCTCAATGAGTTTTTTGCTCGGCAAAATCTCCTCTCCTGGCTTGGCGTGCCAGTGAAAGTAGACTTCAGGGCCAAGACCGCGCTCTCGAATGGCGCTTGCACTCGCCGCGTTTTGCGACACCACTTGAGTATGCTCAATGCCGATTCTGATGCGCGGCATCGAAAGAAGGAAGTCGGGCCTCTCGCGATGATCTAGGTCAAGCGGAAATTGCAGTCGATGCGATGGCGGGCTGGCAAGAAGGCGCGCAATGCAGTACCGCTCGACATGATCCTTATGTCGGCGCTCGGATCTGAGTGGAACGGCGAGATTAATATCTCGAAGAGCAGCAGGAAAATTTTCTCTGCTCTCGATATGCCATGAGGCTTTACATGGCATGGGGCTATCGTTTTTTCGCCAACCGCACCACCCGCGTCCCGCTCGCGTGGTCGTGCCAGGTGCGTTTTTCGCGGTCGAACCAGGCCCACCAGAAGCCTAGGCCGCCGAGGGCGAGGGCGAGCGTGCCGACGAGGTAGCGTCGGATCAGCGCGCGACGGGTCGCGGGGCGGCCGTCGGCGGCTTCCACGCGCAGGCGCCAGGGGCGCATGCCGAGGGTTTGGCCGCCGCGCGCCCAACTGGCGACGGCGTAGGCGCCCGTGGCCAACCAGCAGCAGACCCACAGCAGTACGCCGAGCGGGCTGGTGCTTTCGAGGACATCGCGACGGTCGTGGCCGGCGAGGTAGTAGCCGAGGTTGAACAGCGCCGAGATCAACATCCAGATCGCGAGGACCGGCCACAGGTCGTAGAACAAGGCGAGCAGCCGTCGGCCGACGAAGGCCTGCGGTTCGGGCGATGCGATGGCGTCGGCGGTGGGCGGCGTTTCGGTCATCGCGACAGGATACGAGAAAGCGCGCTGCGGTCGCGTCGCGTTACCCTGTGCCGATGCCGTCGAACGCCTCGCCCCGCACGCCCGCCGAACGCCGCGAAGAGGCGATGGGATTGCCGCCGCTGCGCGACGCCGACGCGCAGGCGATCGCGTCGTTCGTCGAAGCGGCGTGGGCCGAGCAGGGCCTCGCCAAGCAGACGCAGGCCAGTTATCGCCGCGATTTGGAGGGTTTCGCCCGCTGGCGCGACGGCGCGGGCGGCGGCCTGCTGGGCGCCGATCGCGCGGCGCTGTTCGATTATTTCGCCGCGCGCACCCGCGGCGGGTATTCGCCGCGCAGCAATGCCCGGTTGTTGTCGACGCTGCGCGCGTTCTATGCGCGCGCTGTGCGCCAAGGCCAGCGTCAGGACGACCCCACGGCATTGCTCGATGCGCCGAAGCAGCCGCGATCGTTGCCCAAGGCCCTAGGCGAGCGCGAGGTCGAAGCCTTGCTCGCCGCGCCCGATATCGCGACGCCGCTCGGGCTGCGCGATCGCGCGATGCTGGAACTGATGTACGCCGCCGGTTTGCGCGTCAGCGAATTGGTCGAATTGCCGGCGACGGCGGTCAATCTGCGCCAAGGCGCGCTGCGGGTGTCGGGCAAGGGCGGCAGAGAGCGCTTGGTGCCGCTGGGCGAGGAAGCGCAGCACTGGCTGCAGCGTTATCTCGCCGAATCCCGGCCGGCGCTGGCCGGGAAACGGGCGCTGGCGGCGTTGTTCCTCGCGCCGGACGGCGCGTCCCCGTCGCGGCAAGATTTCTGGCGATGGGTGAAGCGCTATGCCGCGGCGGCGGGGATCGACCCGGCGCGAATCAGTCCGCACGGATTGCGTCACAGTTTCGCCACGCATCTGTTGAACCACGGCGCCGATCTGCGCGCCCTGCAGATGCTGCTCGGCCACGCCAGTCTGTCGACGACCCAGATCTACACCTTGGTCGCCCGCGAACAGCTCAAGCGGCTGCACGCCCAGCATCACCCGCGGGCTTGAGCGCCGCCCGCTCGGGCGTCCGGCGGCGGGCCGCCTTTGCGTTTCCTGCCCAAACCGCGCGATCCCTCCCGCGTGCGACAATCCGCCGAACCTCGCCCTTTCCCTGCGGTCGAAGCCGAAGGATCGCACCGCTAGCCCTCACCAGGACCCTCCCGATGAAACTGCCGTTGTCCCTCGCCCTTTGCGTTCTCAGCCTCTCCGCCTGCGCCCAGACCGCGCCTCCCGACGCCAAGGCGAAGGCCGATCAAAAGGCCGATCAACCGGCTGCCGCGAGCGACGCCAAACCCGCCGCCGCGCCCGCGCTGATCGGCAATACGCCCGAAGCCCGCGCCCGCGCCGCGCTGCAGTCGCTCGACCCGACCATCCAGATCGACCGGCTGACCCCCGCTCCGATGCCCGGTTTCCGCGAAGCCATCGTCGGCGGCCAAGTGTTGTACGTCAGCGACGACGGCAAATACCTGCTGCAGGGGTCGCTGTTCGATATGCAGCTCAAGCGCGACCTCAGCCAGGTCGGCATCAGCGTGCTGCGTCGCGACGAACTGGCCAAAGTGCCCGAGAAAGACAAGATCGTGTTCGCGCCGGCCGGCAAGCCCAAGCACGTCGTCAACGTCTTCACCGATATCGAATGCGGCTACTGCCGCAAGCTGCATCAGGACATCGCCCAGTACAACCGTTTGGGCATCGCGATCCAGTACCTCGCCTTCCCGCGCGCCGGCACCGCCAGCCAGGATTTCCGCAACATGGAATCCGTGTGGTGCTCGGCCGACCGCCGCAAAGCGCTGACCGATGCGAAGGGCGGCCAAGCCGTCGCGCCGAAGACCTGCACCAATCCGGTGAACATGCAGTACCAGATCGGTCAGAAGATCGGCCTGCAGGGCACGCCGATGATCGTGACCCGCGAAGGTATCGCGCTGCCGGGCTATCTGCCGCCCGAAGCGATGCTGCAGACGCTGGACCGCCTGGAAGCCCAGGCGAAGGGCGGCGCCGAAGCGCCCCCCGCGAGCGAAGCGAAGGCCGCGGGCGCGCCGTAACGCCCGGATCGCGGGGGCCGGCGTCGCCGCCGGGACCCCGCACGATGCACATCGGGCCGCCTTGTGCGGCCCGATGCCGTTTGCGGCGGAGCGAATCGATCGGGGTCGCGTCGGATGCCCGTCCTTTTTCGATCCGGTTTCGAAGGCGATCCGGTTCGATCGCTTCGATCCCCGCAGGCCCGCCACGGTCCGCGCCGCTCGATCCGCGACGACGCTCGACGAACCCGATCCCCGACAGCGATCCGCTACAATTCGCCCCCCGCGCCCGTGCCGGCGCGCCATTGCGTTCCGGACATGATCGTCCTCGAGGGCCCGTCGGCCCTATCGCCGTTCCGCCGCGAGCGGCTCGAAGCCCGCCTCCAGTCCATCGCTCCCGGGTTGCGCATCGTCGGCGCATGGTCCGTGTACTGGGTGCAGCCGCAGGCCGATGCGCGGCCCGACCTCGACGTGTTGCGCCGCATTCTCGAAGCCGAACCGCAGCCCCAGCCCCTCGCCGAGGGCGCGGTGTCGCGCTTCGTGGCGCCCCGTTTGGGCACGCTGTCGCCGTGGGCGAGCAAGGCCGGCGAATTGCTGCGCGGCGCGGGGTTGTCGATCCAACGCGTGGAGCGCGGCACTCGGATCGATCTGATCGGTTGGCCGTCGCCGCCCGCGACGCAGGCGGCGTTGGCGAAATGGCTGCACGACCCGATGACGCAGTCGCTGCTGAGCGACGTCGCGCAAGGCGAAGCGTTGTTCGCCGCGCCGGCCCCGGGCGCGCTGGAAGTCGTTTCGCGCGATGCGCTGCCGGAGGCGAACGCGCGATTGGGTTTGGCGCTGGCCGAAGACGAAATCGAGTACCTGCGCGCGCGCTACGGCGAACTGGGTCGCGACCCGCACGATGTCGAACTGATGATGTTCGCGCAGGCGAACTCCGAGCACTGCCGGCACAAGATCTTCAACGCGACGTGGAGCATCGACGGTCGCCACGAATCGATAAACGGCGGCGCGCTGTCGTTGTTCAAGATGATCAAGCACACGCACGCGCAGACGCCGGAGCACACGCTCTCGGCGTACAGCGACAACGCCGCGGTGGTGGAAGGGTATTCGGCGAAGCGCTTCCGCCCCGATCCGGCGACGCTGCAGTACCGCGCCGAAGGTGAAACGCCCAGCGCGTTTTGCATCAAGGTCGAAACGCATAACCATCCGACCGCGATTTCGCCGTTTCCCGGCGCGTCCACCGGCGCGGGCGGCGAGATTCGCGACGAAGGCGCGACCGGCCGCGGCGGTAAGCCGAAGGCCGGCTTGTGCGGTTTCAGCGTGTCGCATCTGCGCATTCCGACGCTGCCGCAGCCCTGGGAAGCGCCGCGCGCGCTCAATCCGCGCATGGCGTCGGCGCTCGAGATCATGCTCGACGGCCCGCTGGGCGCGGCCGCGTTCAACAACGAATTCGGTCGGCCGAATCTGCTGGGCTATTTCCGCGCGTTCGAAACCGTCGAAGCGTCCGCGGATGCCGACGCGCCGGCGCTGGTGCGCGGCTACGACAAACCGATCATGTTGGCCGGCGGCCTGGGGGCGATCGATCGCCCCCTCGTCGCCAAGAAATCGTTGTCGCCGGGCGATGCGGTGATCGTGCTCGGCGGCCCGGCGATGCTGATCGGTCTGGGTGGCGGCGCGGCGAGTTCGGTGGCCTCGGGCGAAAGCGCCGAAGCGCTGGATTTCGCCAGCGTGCAGCGCGACAACCCGGAAATGGAGCGGCGTTGCCAGGAAGTGATCGACCGCTGCGTGGCGATGGCCGAGCGCAATCCGATTCTGTGCGTCCACGACGTGGGCGCGGGCGGCTTGTCGAACGCGATTCCCGAATTGCTGCACGATTCCGGCGTGGGCGGCGTGATCGATTTGGCGAAAGTGCAGAGCGACGATCCTTCGCTGTCGCCGATGCAACTGTGGTGCAACGAATCGCAGGAACGCTACGTGCTGGGCGTGGCGCAGGCCGATCTGGAGACCTTCGCCGCGATCTGCGAACGCGAGCGCTGCCCGTTCGCCACGGTCGGCACGGCGACGGCGGACGAGCGCTTGGTGGTTGGGTATGGCGTTGGCCCCCACCCCAACCCTCCCCCGCTTGCGGGGGAGGGAGATTCGCGCGAAGCGCGAATGGGTGCGGGCATCGCCATCGACATGCCGATGGACGTGCTGTTTGGCAAGCCGCCGAAGATGCATCGCGACACGCGCCGCGTCGCGGCCGCGCAGTGGCCGACGCTGGAAGACGGCGCGATCGATCTGCACGAAGCGGGGCTGCGCGTGTTGGCGCATCCGACGGTCGCGGCCAAACAATTTTTGGTGACGATCGGCGACCGCTCGGTCGGCGGTTTGACCGCGCGCGATCAGATGGTCGGGCCATGGCAGATGCCGGTGGCCGATTGCGCGATCACGCTCGCCGGGTTCGAGACCTTCGCCGGCGAAGCGATGGCGATCGGCGAACGCACGCCGCTGGCCTTGATCGATGCCGCCGCCGCCGCGCGCATGGCGGTGGGCGAGGCGATCACCAATTTGATCGCGGCGCCGGTGGAGCGGCTCGCGCAGATCAAACTCTCCGCGAACTGGATGGCCGCGGCCGGGCATCCGGGCGAAGACGCGAAATTGTTCGACGCGGTGAAAGCCGTGGGTCTGGAGCTGTGCCCGGAACTCGATCTGAGCATTCCGGTGGGTAAGGATTCGTTGTCGATGCAGGCGCAATGGTCGAGCGACGGCGAACATCGCAAAACCGTGTCGCCGGTCTCGCTGATCGTCACCGCCTTCGCGCCGGTGCGCGACGTGCGGACGCAACTCACGCCGCTGCTGTCGCGCGAGGCCGAGACCGAAGTGTGGTTGATCGGTTTGGGCGCTGGGCGTAAGCGTTTGGGCGGCTCGGTGCTCGCGCAGTGCTACGACGGGTTCGGCGGGCGGCGCGGCAGCGAACGCGACGGCGAATTCGCCGTGCCCGATCTCGACGCCCCCGAGCGGTTGCGCGGGCTGTTCGATTTGATCCGCGACGCGCGCGAGCGCGGCCTGATCCGCGCGTATCACGACCGTTCCGACGGCGGCGTGTTCGCCGCGCTGTGCGAGATGGCGTTCTGTTCGCACCTCGGTCTCGACATTTCGCTCGACGAATGGGGCGGCGATCCGGTGCGCACGCTGTTCTGCGAGGAACTGGGCGCGGTGGTGCAGATCGCCGACGAGGATCGCGCGGAATTCGCGGATCTTGTCGCCGAACACGGTCTCATCGAATGCGCGCAGCGCATCGCGCGACCGACCACCGCACCGACCGTGCGCGTGACCCGAGACGGCGACACTCTCGCCGAATGGCGCTGGGACGCCTTGTTCGATGCGTGGTGGTCGACGACGCATGCGATGCAGCGCCTGCGCGACAACCCCGAGTGCGCCGATCAGGAGCGCGCTGCGGCGCGCCGCTTCGAGGCGCCCGGGTTGCAGCCGAAGTTGAGCTTCGATCCCGCGGAAGATGTGGCCGCGCCGTATCTCAACGCGCCGTACGTGAGCCGCGACGCCAAGCCGCGCATCGCGATCCTGCGCGAGCAGGGCGTGAACGGGCAGATCGAAATGGCCGCGGCCTTCGATCGCGCCGGTTTCGCCGCGATCGACGTGCATATGAGCGATTTGATCGCCGGCCGCGCCGCGTTGCGCGATTTCGACGGCTTCGCGGCCTGCGGCGGCTTCAGCTACGGCGATGTGTTGGGGGCGGGTCGCGGTTGGGCCACCTCGATTCTCGAACGCGCGGCGCTGCGCGACGATTTCGCCGCGTTCTTCGCGCGGCCCGAGACCTTCGCGCTGGGCGTGTGCAACGGCTGCCAGATGCTGTCGCAGCTCAAAGACATCATTCCCGGGGCCGAGCATTGGCCGCGCTTCCTGCGCAACCGCAGCGAGCAGTTCGAGGCGCGCTTCGGCCTGTTGGAGGTGCTGGACTCGCCGTCGCTGTTCTTCCGCGGCATGGCCGGCTCGCGCATCCCGGTCGCGATCGCGCACGGCGAGGGCCGGGCGAGCTTCGCCGACCCTGCCGGCCGCGCCGCCGCCACAGTGGCGCTGCGCTACGCCGCCCCCGATGGCCGCCCGGCGACCGACTACCCGGCCAATCCGAACGGTTCGGAAGACGCCATCGCCGGCCTGACCAGCCGCGACGGCCGGGTCACGATCCTGATGCCGCACCCGGAGCGCACCCCGCGCAGCGTCAACATGAGCTGGTCGCCGAGCGACTGGCCGGCCGACGCCTCGCCCTGGCTGCGGATGTTCCGCAACGCCCGCGTCGCGCTGGGCTGAGGCTCGGCGCGTGTCCGGCCGAGGCCCCCGTCGCGCCCGGATCGGGTCGAGCGGGCCTCCGGGCGAACTCCGGCGGGCATCTTCGGTCCGAGCATCCTGAACTGCTAAAGTGCAGGGTCTGTCAGGGAGGTCGTTCGTGAACGCAGCGGTCCAAGAGCCAACTCCGTCCCCTTCCGTCGCGGCCCTCGCCGCGGCGCAGACGCCGTCGGCCCGGGTGATCGCCGCCTTGCTCGAAAAAGGGCGCCTGAAGGACGCCGATTTGGCGCGCGCGCAGCGCCTGCAGGAAGAAGCCGGCGGCGATTTGCTCGGCCTCCTCGCGCGCCTGGGGCTGGTGTCCGAACGCGACCACGCCGAAACCTCGGCCGACGTGCTGGGCCTGCCGCTGGTCTCGACCAAGGACCTGCCCGATCTGCCGCCCGAGGCGGTGAACCTCAGCCTCAAGTTCATGAAGCAATTCGCGGCGGTGCCGGTGGGCGAGAGCGAAGCGCACGTCGCCGTGCTGCTGGCCGATCCGCACGATCCCTACACGCTCGACGCGATCCGCCTCGCCAGCGGGCGCGACGTGCGGCCGCTGGTGGGGCTGCGCTCCGAAATCGGCGATCTGATCGAACGCTGGCACGGCCAGGGCCGAAGCGCGATGGGGGCGATCGTCGAAACCGCGGAAGGCGAAACCGGCGATGTCGACGATGTCGAGCATCTGCGCGACCTCGCCTCCGAGGCGCCGGTCATCCGCTTGGTGAACCTGATCATCCAGCGCGCGGTAGAACTGCGCGCCTCGGACATCCACATCGAGCCGTTCGAGAACCGCCTGAAAGTGCGCTACCGCATCGACGGCGTGCTCGAAGAGGGCGAAAGCCCGCCGGCCAATCTCACCGCCGCGGTCATCTCGCGCGTGAAGATCATGGCCAAGCTCAACATCGCCGAGCGCCGCCTGCCGCAGGACGGCCGCATCATGATCCGCGTGCAGGGCAAGGAGCTCGATTTGCGCGTCAGCACCGTGCCTACCGCGCACGGCGAATCGGTGGTGATGCGCCTGCTCGACCGCGAAACCGTGGTCTTCGATTTCAAGAAACTCGGCTTCACCGACGAGTTCCTGCCGCAGTTCCAGAAAGTGCTGGAGCAGCCGCACGGCATCATGCTGGTCACCGGCCCCACCGGTTCGGGTAAGACCACCACGCTCTACACCGCGCTGTCGAAGCTCAACACCTCGGACGTGAAGATCATCACCGTCGAGGACCCGATCGAATACCAGATCGAAGGCATCAACCAAATCCAGGCCAAGCCGCAGATCGGTTTGGACTTCGCGCATGCGCTGCGCAGCATCGTGCGCCAAGACCCCGACATCATCATGATCGGCGAAATGCGCGACCTGGAAACCTGCAAGATCGCGATCCAGTCCGCGCTCACCGGCCACTTGGTGCTGAGCACGCTGCATACCAACAACGCCGCGGGCGGCGTGACGCGCTTGCTCGAAATGGGCGTCGAGGATTATCTGCTCACCTCCACCATCAACGGCATTCTGGCCCAGCGCTTGGTGCGTAGGCTCGAACCGACCCACGCCGAGCGCTACGAAGCCTCGCCGGAGGAGATCGAGAAGTTCGAGCTGCGCCGCCACCAGCCGCAGGGCACGATCTACCTGTATCGCCCGCGAGGGTCGGCGCTCGCGCCCACCGGCTATCTCGGCCGCACCACCATCATGGAATTCCTGGTGATGAACGACGAGATCCGCCGCGCGGTGATGCGCCACGCGGGCATGGGCGAGTTGGAGCAATTGGCGCGCCAAGCCGGCATGCGCACGATGTACGAAGACGGCATCGTTAAGGCGATGGCCGGCGTCACCACCATCGAAGAAGTGCTGCGGGTCACCGAGGACGCATGAGTCCCGCCGCATTCGCTCCCCCATCACGTCGCGTCGCGCGTCTTCGGACGGCGAGCGCGGCTTTGCGAAACACGACGGAAGTTCGCGCATGAAGAAAGCATTGACGATAGGCGCGGTCATCGCGATCGCCGCGGCGGCGGCGGTGGGGGTGTACCTGTGGCGCAACGGCCAAGACGTCACCCTGCCGATCAGCGCCGACGGCCAACGCGCGTTGGAATCGGATCCGGCGAAGATCGCGGCGCGTCGCAAGCAATACGTGGAGCAGTACCGGCAATTGTGGCGGGTGGACGATGTCGCGGCCGTGCGCGACAAGGCGAAAGCCGGCAATCCCATCGCGCAGCGCCGGCTGTACGAAATCTACGAGTACTGCCTGGGCATGCGCACGCGCGGCGCGTCCACGCTGCCGCTGTTGTCGCAGATGTCGCGGCTCGACCCCGCCTTAGCGGCGATGCTCAAGGAGCTCGGCGAAGAACACCGGACGCTGTGCGGCAGAGAAGGCGTCGGCAGCGAAGCGACCGGTCAAGCGCGCGCGTTTTGGATGCGCGAAAGCGCCAAACGCGGCGATCTGGTGTCGGAAATGCGCGTGTTCGTGGGCGAGGCGAAGAAGCCGCTCACGCCCGATGCGCTGAAGGACTTCATCCATCGCACCGCGCTCTCCGGCGACCCGGCCGCGATGATGGAAATCGCCTCGTTGCTGCCAGCCCTCGATGGCGATTGGCCCGACCAAGCCACGCTCCCCGCGGTGAAAGGCGAGCTGGCCGGTCACGCGTGGATCATCGCGGCGTGTCGCGCCGGGATGGATTGCGCCCGCGGCTCGCGGCTGATGACCACCGCGTGCATCCGCATGATGAATTGCATGCGCCCGAACTACGAATCCTTGCTGTACACCGACATGATCCCGCCCGCGCGGCGGCCGCAGGTGGAGGCGATCATTGCCTTGATCCAGGGAACGCTGCTCCGGCCCGATCTTAAATCCTGAGTCTCGCGACGCGCATCCTCTCTCGACCATGCCCCTCTATCGTTACAAGGCTTTGAACGCCCGCGGCGAAACGCTCGACGGCCAAATGGAGGCCGCCAGCGACGCCGAAGTGGTCGTGCGCCTGCAGGAGCAGGGGCATCTGCCGGTGGAAGCGGTGCTGGCCTCCAGCGCCGGCGGCGACTCGGCGTGGCGCGCGTTGTTCAAACCGAAGCCGTTCGCCGGCCCGCGCTTGGTGCAATTCACGCAGCAACTGGCGACGTTGCTCGGCGCCGGGCAGCCGCTCGATCGCGCGCTGTCGATCCTGCTCGAACTGCCCGAAGACGAGGTCGCCAAGCGCACCATCGCCGACATCCGCGAAGCCGTGCGCGGCGGCGCGTCGCTGTCGACCGCGTTGGAACGCCAGCACGGCGCGTTCTCGCGCCTGTACGTGAACATGGTGCGCGCCGGCGAAACCGGCGGCAGCCTGCAGGAAACGTTGCAGCGCTTGGCCGATTACCTCGAACGCAGCCGCGCCCTGCGCGGGCGCGTGACCAATGCGTTGATCTATCCCGCGATCCTGCTGACGATGGTCGGGTTCTCGCTGTTGTTCCTGCTCGGTTACGTGGTGCCGCAGTTCTCGCTGATGTACGAGAACCTCGACGCCGAGCTGCCGCTGTTCTCGCGTTTCGTGCTGGGGCTGGGCCTGTTCGTGCGCGATTGGTGGTGGATCTTGGTGGCGATTCCCGCGGTCGGCGCATGGTGGTTCGATCGCAAGCGCCGCGAACCGGCGTTCCGCGCCAAGTTCGACGAATGGCTGCTGCGGCAGAAATTCGCGGGCGCGTTGGTCGCCAAGATGGAAACCGCGCGGCTGGCGCGCACCTTGGGCACCTTGCTGCGCAACGGCGTGCCGCTGCTCACCGCGCTCGGCATCGGCGGACGCATCATCGGGAACCAAGCCTTGATCGCCGATGTCGAAAGCGCATCGGCCGACGTGAAGAACGGCGTCGGCCTGTCCGCGGCGTTGGGCAAGGGCAAGCGATTCCCGCGGCTGGCGCTGCAGATGATTCAGGTCGGCGAAGAGTCCGGTGCGCTCGATACCATGCTGTTGAAGACCGCCGACACCTTCGAGGCCGAGACCAGTCAAGCGTTGGACCGGATGCTCGCCGCGTTGGTGCCGCTGATCACCGTCGTGTTGGCGGCGGTGATCGGGTTCGTGATCATGGCCGTGCTGCTGCCGATGTATCAGCTCACCGGCTCGATCTGAGGCGCGTCGCGTTTCGCGATGCTCGTTTCCCGCTTCGTTTCCCCCGATCCTCTCGTTCGCCGAATTTCGCGTTACCCGTCGTCGTCGCTTTTCCACCCGCCGTCTCCACCCCTGAATGGACCGATCGTCATGCGCAACCTTCGCACCCTCCGCCGCCCGAAAACCCGGCGCTCCCAAGCCGGTATGACGCTGATCGAAATCGTCATCGTGATCGTGCTCATCGGCGGCATTCTCGCGGTCGTGGGCAGTCAGGTGATGGGCAACAGCGACAAAGCCAAATTCCGCCTCACCGAAGTGCAGATCGAGAAACTCTCCGCTGCCGTCGAAAGCTACAACTCCGACGTGGGCGAATATCCGCGGACGCTCGAAGACCTGTCCAAAGACCCCGGCATCAGCGGCTGGCTCGGCCCGTACGCCGACGAGAAAGATCTGAAGGATCAGTGGAAAAAGGGTCTGGAATACCGCACGCCCGGCGAAGACGGCCCGTTCGATCTGATCAGCTACGGCAAGGACGGTCAGCCCGGCGGCACCAGCTACAACGCCGACATCAGCAATAAGTCGTCCTAATTCCTAGTCGCCGTTGCGCCCGCGCGACGCCCAACCCGTCGCCGCGAACCGATGCCGCGAACCGATGCAGACGATCCCGCACCCAATGCCGCAGAACGCGATGCGCGCCCCCCGGCGCCGTTCGCCTTCGGGCGCGCGTGCGGGATTCACGCTGATCGAGATGCTGATCGTGGTGACCTTGATCGCGGCGATCAGCGCCTTGCTGATGGGAACGATCGGCGGCGGCATGGACGGTCTGCGGCTGCGCAGCGCGGCGAAGGAACTCGTGGCCGAATTGCGCCATGCGCGCGCGCAGGCGATGGCCAAGGGCGAAGTGCAGCGGTTCGTGATCGATCCCGCGAAGCGGCATTGGACCGGCGCCGAAGGCCGCAGCGGCGAATTGCATAAAAAGCTTTCCGTAGTCTTCATCGGCGCGCGCGAACTGCAGCCGCGACGCGGCGAAGGCGCGATCGTGTTTTTCGAGGACGGCGCCTCCAGCGGCGGTCGCATCCAACTGCGGCAAGGCAATGCGGCGTGGAATATCGACGTGGCGTGGCTGACCGGCGAAGTCGGTTTGCATCGTGCGCAGGTCGACGGCGCGCGCGTCGCTCGAGCCGACGACGCCGAAGGCGCTGCGCGATGAACGCGCGCGCGGCGCGCCGTCGGCGCGGCTTTCACCGATCCGCCGACGCTCAGCGCGGTTATACCTTGATCGAAGTCATCGTCGCGTTCGCGCTGTTGGCGTTCGCGATGACGCTGCTGCTCGGGTCGTTGACCAACGCCACCAAGCAAGTGCGCGGCGCCGCCGACGCCGGACGCGCGGCGCTGCACGCGCAGTCGCTGCTGGATCAGATCGGCGTCGGCGAAGGCTTGGCGCCCGGCCGGCGCGACGGCGAACTCGAAGACGGCCGCTATCGCTGGGAGTTGGAGGTCAAACCCTTCGTCGACCCGACCGCGCCGCCGCGCGTGGGCGAGGTGATCGGCGCGCCGCAGTTGATGCAACTGCAGTTGACCCTGCTGTGGGGCGAGGGCGGGCCGCGCCAGCGTTTGCGCCTGGAGGCCCTGCGCCTGGTCACGCCGACCGATTTGAACGCCGGCGCGAGGAGCGGCTTGTGAGGTCGCGTCCCGCTTCGATGCGTTCCGCACGCGCGCCGCGTCGTTTCGGCGCGCGCGTGCGCGCCGCGGGGTTCACGCTGCTCGAAATTTTGGTCGCGACGACGCTGCTCGCAGCCGCGCTGGCGCTGGCGTTCGCGACGCTGCGCGCTTCGTCCGCGGCGGCGGCGCGCGGCGAAGCGCTCGCGCAGCGCAGCGAACGCATGCGCGCGGTCGAAGGCTTTCTGCGGCGTCGCGTCGCGTCGTCGCTGCCGGTCGCGTTCGATATGAACGAACAAAGCGGCGTGCCGATGCGCTTCGTGGGCGAGGGCGACCGCATCCGCTTCGTCGCCGATCTGCCGAATTATTTGGGCCGCGGCGGTCCGTATCTGCACGATGTGCAGGTGGTCGACGGCGCGCGCGGCGGGCTGAGGCTGCAGGTCGGGTTCTCGATGGTGATGACCAACGAGGTGATCGAAGAGTCCGACGCGCGGCCGCCGGAAACCTTGGCCGACGGTTTGCGCGAAGTGCGCTTCCGCTATCGCAGCCTCACGCCGGAAAACCGCATCGGCGAATGGGAAGATCGTTGGCAATACGCCGATCGTTTGCCGCTGCAGGTGGCGATCGACATCGTCGACGATCGCGGAGACGCGTGGCCGCGGATCGTGGTGGCCCTACCGCAGGCCGCCAGCTACGGGGGCGCGTTCGCGCAGCCGACGCTATGAAGACGCCGTCGCGTTCGCATCGAACCGTACCCGCTCGCTCGCCCCGCGCTTCTCGTCTCCGCGGTGCGGCGTTGCTGCTCGTGCTGTGGCTGATCGCGCTGTTGACGGCGGTGATCGGCGCGTTCGCGATGACCGCGCGCATCGAGCATTTGCAGGGGCGCGTGCTGAGCCGCGGCGTCGTCGCCGACCAAGCCGCGCGTTCGGGCTTGGAATACGCGATGACCCGCGTCACCGATCCGGACCCGACGCGGCAATGGCTGCCCGACGGCCGCCCGTATCGCTGGGCGTTCGGCGGCGCGAACGTCGAGGTCAAGATCGTCGACGAGACCGGCAAGGTCGATCTGAACGCGGCGGAATTGCCGCTTCTGGCCGGGTTGATCGAAGCGGTCGGCGGCGAACGCGATCTGGCGCGGAAAATCGCTTCGGCGGTGATCGACTGGCGCGATCCGGATTCGCTCAGCCAGGCCGAGGGCGGCGCCGAAGACCCGCAATACGCCGCGGCCGAGCGCCCCTACGGCGCCAAGGACAACCCGTTCGAGACGGTGCCGGAGCTGCAGTTGGTCCTGGGCATGACCCCGGAGCTGTTCGCCAAGCTCGCCCCGCATCTGACGGTCTACAGCGGCCAGCCGCAGCCGAATCAGGCCTACGCCTCCGGCGAAGTCTTGGCCGCGATGGGCCTGGACGCCGAGCGCATCCTGCAGGAACGGCTGCGGCCGCGGCTGCCGGGCGAGGCCGGCGGTCTCGTCGGTGCCGGCACGGGCACGTATAGTATCGACAGCCGGGCGCGGTTGCCCGACGGGCGCGTCTCGGTGCTGCGCGCCGTCGTACGCGCAGGAAGCAGCGGTTTGCCGGGCTCGGCCTACACGCCGCTGCGTTGGGAAGAAGGCGCGTTGCCGCGATGATGCCCGCCATCTTCGTTCGCTCGCCGACGAGACCCGTGCGACGCTTCGGCGCCGCGGCGGCCCCGACCCTCGCGATCGGCGATGCCTCGCCGGCGGCCCGATGCGGTCGATCGGCGGGTGTCCCGCGCGTTCGGCCGCACCGCACCGAAACTTCCGCCCCCGCTTGTGTTTCATACGATGCCCGTGTCTGCGATATGCCCCCGCGATGTGTTCCCCTGTGATGTTCTTCCCTGAGATCGAGGATTGCGTCTGAGCGCCGTCAGCCCCGATACGACGTCCCCCGGGACGTTGTCCAAAGTCTCCTCGCCGGCCCTGTTCCAGGCGGGCGCGCGTCTGCGCGGCTTTTGGGCCTGGTGGATGCGCGGTCTCGCCAGTTGGGTGCCGGCGCGTCTGCGCGCGGTGTTCGGCCTGTCGCAGCAGCGGCTGCTGCTGCGGCCCGACGGCGATGAACTGCGGCTGCTCATCACCGGCCGCAACGAAAGCGGGGAAGACACCCTGCGCGAGCTCGGTCGCGTGCCGGCCGACCTGGAGGCGCGCGAAGGCGACGATCCGCTGGCGGGCATCGTCTCGGCGCGCGTCGCGGGCCTGCCGCGCTGGCTGTTGCTGCCGGCCGCCGAGGGGCTGCGCCGCCGTTTGCCGCTGCCGACCGCCGCCGCGGACCGGCTGCGCGAAGTGCTGGCGTTCGAGATCGACCGCCAAACCCCGTTCGCCGCGCAGGACGTCAGTTACGACGCCCGCGTGATCGGGCGTCGCGGCGACAGCCAAATCGAAGCCGAACTCGTGGTCGTGCCCAAGCCGGCGCTCGACCGCGCGCTGGACGCGCTCGGCGCGCCGCTGCGCGCCACGTTGGCCGGCGTGGACATGATTGCGGTCGCGCCGCAGCCGCCGCAGCCGAAAGAGCCCGGCGACGACCTGGAGAACGCCGCCGCCGAGGCCGCCGGGCTCGATGCCCTGCCGCTCGGCGTGAACCTGCTGCCGATCGCCCAACGCCGACATCGCCGCGACCCCAGCTCGATGCTCAATCTCGTGCTGGCGTCTGTCGCCGTCGCCGCGTTCGGCGTCGGGCTGTGGCAGATCCGCGCCAACCGCGTCGCCGCGGCCGATGCGTTCGAACAGGAAGCCAACCTGCGCGCGAAGCAGGCGAAGCGCGTGTCCGACGAGAAAAAGCAGTTGGTCGACCTGGTCGAAGGTCTGCGTTTCCTGCAGAACACGCGCACCGGCAAACCGACGACGGTGGAAGTGCTCGACGAACTGACCCGCCGTTTGCCCAACAACACCTTCGTCGAGAAGGTGTCGATCGAAGGCGACAAACTGCTGGTGATCGGCTTGAGTTCCGAAGCCTCGCGTTTGGTGGAACTGCTGCAGACCTCGAAACTGTGGCGTTCGATGAGCCTGACCGGCGCGCTGCAGCCCGATCCGCGCAGCGGCAAGGATCGCTTCACGCTGACCGCCGATCTGGCGATCGTCGCGCCGCCGGGGCAGAAAGGAGGCGACGATGCGCGACGCAATCGCTGATCGCGACCGCTGGTTGGCGCTCGGTCTGTTGGCCGCGGCGCTGTTGGGCGTCTATTTCTTGGCGATCCATCCCTGGTGGACGGTGCCGATGACCGAACTGGGCGATCGCATCGAAACTCTGCAAGAGCGCGACGCGCGCGCGCGCGCCACGCTGGCGCAAGCGCCGGAAATCCGTAAACGTCTGGCCGCGGTGCGCGCGCAGAGCGCGCGGATTCCCGGGTTCATGAACGAGGCCACGCCCGAACTCGCCACCTCGGCGCTGATCCAGCGCTTGGAAACCGCGGTGCTGCAGGCCAGCCCGAAGAATCGCAGTTGCGCGATCCAAAACCGTTCGCCGCTGACCGAAACCAAGCAGGAGCGCTTCCCGCGCGCGATCGTGCAAGTGCGCCTGCGCTGCGGCACGCCGGAATTGGCGATGGTGCTGCACTCGCTGGAAAGCGGCTCGCCGCGTCTGTTCGTGGACAACTTGAACGTGATCTCCAACCGGTTCGTCTTCAACGCCGAGCAGTCGGGCAACAGCGGCGGCCTGGACGTGAACTTCGACCTCTACGGCTACTTGCCCGCCACCGCCGGAGCGCCCGCGAATGCGCGTCGATAGTCTCGCGCCGAAGACGTGGCTGCTGGCGGCGGTGGCCGTCTGGGCGCTGTGCCTGTGGGTGCTGGCGATGGCCGGCATGGGCGAGCGCCTGGGCGAGGGCCCCGACGATACGAGCGCGCAGAAACTGCCCACCACGCAATTGCCTTCGGGCGAACGCCTCGGGCCGATTACGCAATACAGCGAAATCAAAGACCGCCCGCTGTTCTCCGAACGTCGTCAGCCCGAACCTTTCACCATCGACGGCAATGGCCAGGAAGCGCCGACCAACCCCTTCGACTACGTGCTGACCAGCGTGCTGCTGACGCCGGGCACCCAGTTGGCCATCCTGCGCGCGCCCGGCGACGGCGCCAAGCCGGTGCGAGTGATGCTGGGCGATGCGGTGGACACCGCGCCGCAATGGTCGCTGGCCGCCCTGCAGCCGCGGCAGGCGGTGTTCCGCGGCCCGGAGGGCGAGAAGATCCTCGACCTGCGCGTGTTCGATGGCGTCGGCGCGGTGATGCCGACGCCCGGCACGGCCAATCCGGGCATGCCGCCGCCGCCGATGCCGCCCGGACAAGTCGTGCCGCCGGGCCAAGCCGTGCCCGTGGCCGAGGCGCAGCCGGGCGTGGTCCCGCCGGGCGTGGTGCAGGCCGACGGCTCGGTCGTGCAGCAAGTGCAGCCGGTGCCTGCGCCGCCCAACGCCGGTGCGGACAACGTCTCGACCCAGGCCCAGCTCGAAGCGATCCGGAAGCGGATCGAAGCGCGTCGCGCCCAATTGCGCCAACAGAACCAATCCGCCCAAAACCCCCCGGGCGGATCGCCCTGAGAATTCAAGAATGAATCGATCTGCTTCGCATGCTTCTTCCGCGTTCACGACCGCCGCCGCGACGTTCGCCTTGGTCTTGGCGCTCGGCGGTTGCGCCGTGTCCACGGTGCCGACGATCAAGCGCGCCCCCGCGACCGATACGACGGTCGGCGTCGGCGCGCCGACCAAGGCCGAACCGCTGCCCGAAGCGGACGCCAAGCCGCAGGCGCAGATCAGCCGCGGCTCGGGCGAGCCGATCAACCGCCGCGCCGCGGCCACGCCGCCGCCGGACCTCGGCGCCACCAGCGGCGAGGCGCGCTTCAATTTCGAAGGCGAATCGCTGCATGCGGTGGTGAAAGCCATCCTCGGCGACATGCTGGGGCAGAACTACGTGATCGCGCCGAGCGTGCAGGGCACGGTGACGTACTCGACGCCGCGTCCGGTCAGCGCCGGACAGGCGCTGTCGGTGCTGGAGATGATCCTCGGTTGGAACAACGCCGCGATGATCTACAGCGACGGCCGCTACAGCATCGTGCCGGCCGATCAAGCGATGGGCACCGGCGTGGTCTCGCCGCGCGTGGGTTCGGCGGCCAACGCCCGCGGTTTCGAATCGCGCGTGGTGCCGCTGAAATTCATCTCCGCCACCGAGATGGAGAAACTGCTCAAGCCGTACGCGCGGCCCAACGCCATCGTCAACGTCGACGCCAATCGCAACATCATCACCGTCGCCGGCACCCGCGCCGAACTCGACAGCTACATGCGCACGATCGAGATCTTCGACGTCGATTGGATGGCGACCATGTCCGTCGGCGTGTTCCCTGTGCAGTCCAGCAAGGCCAAGGACGTCGTCGCCAACTTGGAGAAGGTGTTCGGCGAAGCCGGAAAATCCCCGCTCGCCGGCATGATCCGCTTCATGCCCTTGGAGGGCGCGAACGCGGTGCTCGCGGTGACCGCGCAGCCGAAATATCTCACCGACGTGCAGCAGTGGATCGATCGCATCGATAGCGCCGGACAAGGCGTCAAACTGTATTCCTACGAATTGAAATACGTCACCGCGAAGGATTTGTCGCAGCGTCTGGGCGAAGTGTTCGGCGGGCGCGGCGGCGGCAGCGGCGGCGATTTCGGCGGCAACGCTTCGATTTTCCCGGGCCTGCAGAGCACCGTCATCGATGGCGGCGGCGGCAAGGACGGCGGCTTCGACAGCGGCAGCGGCGGTACCGGCGGCGGTTTGGGCGGCGGACAGTTGTCGCTCGACCCGCGTCAGGGCGGCGGCAACGCCAGCGTGACCCTGGAAGTGGGCGCCGACAAAGTCGCGGTGGCCGCGATCGAAGAGAACAACACGCTGTTGGTCCGCGCCACGCCGGCCGCTTGGCGTTCGATTCTGGAAGTGATCGAAAAGCTCGACGTGCTGCCGATGCAGGTGCATATCGAATCGCAGGTGGCCGAGGTCACGCTCACCGGCGATCTGTCGTACGGCGTGAATTGGTTCTTCGAGCGCGCCGTGACCGATAACGGTTTGCCCGATGCGCTCGGCCGCGATACTTGGAGCACGCTCGCCGGCAGCATCAAGCCCGCGGGCGGCGCCAATCCGGGCCTCGCCTGGACGTTCCTCGGCCGCAACGCCGCGGCGGTGATTTCGGCGCTGGATCAAGTCACCGACGTGCGCTTGCTGCAGACCGGCTCGGTCCTGGCGCGCAACAACTCCGAAGCCACCTTGAACGTCGGTAGCCGCATTCCGGTGACCTCGGTGTCGGTGAACCCGGTGCTCGGCAACAACAACAGCATCAGCCAGGTGCAGTACCTCGACACCGGCGTGATCCTCAAGGTGCGTCCGCGCGTCACCAAGGACGGCACCGTGTTCCTCGACATCGTGCAGGAAGTGAGTTCGCCCGGTTCGGTGCCCGACGCCAACGGCAACGTGCGCATCGACACCCGCCGCCTGAAAACCACCGCGATCGTGCCGACCGGCGAAACCGTGATGCTCGCCGGCCTGATCAAAGACAGCGACAGCAAAGGCGCGTCGGGCTTCCCTGGCCTCAGCCGCATTCCCGTCGTCGGCGGCTTGTTCGGCCGGCAGACGAAGACGCAGGAACGCAGCGAAGTGATCGTGTTGCTCACGCCGACGATCGTGCGCGATCAACGCGAGCTGCTCGACCTCACCGACGAATACTCGCAGCAGTTCCGCGCGATGGAGCCGATCGAGCCGGTCAAGATCGGCCCGAAAAAGCCGACGCCGCATCGCTGATCGGGAATTCCCGACCGGGGATTCCTGATCGAGAATTCGCCGATCGGGAATCTCTGATCGAGACTCGCCGATCGGGACTCGCGCATCGAAATAGGCATCCCCGCTTCGCCGCCGCGCGCATTCGCCGCGGCGGCGACCGCGCGTCTCGCGATCTTTCGTCGCCAGCGCAGGGCCCGCGACGGTAAAGTGCGCGCATGACTTCGGACCTGCCCATCGTGTTGGTGCCCGTCGGCGCCGACGGGCACCAACACGATGGGCAGGTCCGAAGTCATGCGCGCACTTTACCGTCGCGGGCCCTGCGCTGGCGACGAAAGATCGCGAGACGCGCGGTCGCCGCCGCGGCGAATGCGCGCGGCGGCGA
>SSGH01000038.1 GCA_008015835.1 Lysobacter sp. | reverse complement strand
CTCAAGGGCAATCAGGACGATGCCGGCGAGCACGAGGCCTGGTACGTGGCGGTCAAGGACAAGACGAAGAACGTGCTTTACGTGGAGCAGGAGCACGATCACCCGGCGCTGCTGAAGGACCGGCTGGTCGCCGCCGAGCTGTCGTGGGTTGCCGGTCGCGATCCGCGTACCCACTGGGTGTATACGGCCAAGCCGCGCTATCGCACGCCGGATGCGCCCTGCGAGATCGATGTGCTGGAAAGTGGCCGCGCGGAGATCGCTTTCGCCCAGCCCCAGTGGGCGGTGACGCCGGGGCAGAGCGTGGTGGTGTACGAGAGCAAGGTCTGCCTGGGCGGCGGAATCATCGTGGCTTGAGGGCGGCGAGCGCGTCGTCTGCCACGAAACGCGCCGGGGTGGGCGCACAGGGTTTCGGTCGGGAGGCGTGGGCGCCAAGCTTGCAGGGAAGCGCTCCCGCCTTGGAGCAAAACTGTCCTAAATCAGACGAATTCCATCCAACTTTGGGCGCTTGCGTGCCCGCTTGAAAGCAAAAAATGCCAGCATCGGAGCATCGCGCTCCTGTGCTGGCGTTTTTTGTTTGTAAGAGGAATAAAAAACGTCTGGGGTGCCGCCGCGACGGTTCAGGGGTTCTGGGCGAGCCGGTAGCTTGGGTAGGACCAGTTGTTCTCCCAGGCGCCGCGTACCAGGTTGGGATACTCGGCACGGCCGAGGCTGCCGTTGTAGCGGCCCAGGGCACGGAAGAGGTCGCCCTTTTCGATGTCGAGGTAGTGGCGCAGGATCGTGCAGCCGAAGCGCAGGTTGGTGCGCATATGGAACAGGTTGCTATCCGGCGTGCCGATCAGCTTCGTCCAGAACGGCATGACCTGCATGTAGCCGCGGGCGCCGGCAGTGGATAGCGCGTATTTTTTGAAGCCGCTTTCGACCTGGATCAGGCCCAGCACCAGTTGCGGGTCGAGGCCGGCACGGGTGGCTTCGTAGTGCACCGAGCGCAGGAGTTCGGAGCGGTAGGCTTCATCGGGGATGCGCCGGGCCAGACGTTGGGACATTTCGGCGAGCCAGCGCGCCCGCTCGGGGGAGTGCTGGAAGCTGCTGTCGAGGGGCGCCTGATCGGCGACCGCCGCGTGCAGGGCGGCCTGCACGCTGGCGGCCAGCGGTTCGTATTGTTGATTGCCGGCCCGCACGATCGTCGTTCCACCTGCCAGCAGCAGGGCGAGGAGGGCGGAGACGAGGGTTTTGTGCAGGCCGGTCATCGCTCTCAGCCCTTGAGCTTGGCGATCAGCGTGGCGGCGACGTCCGCGACGGCCAGCTTGGCGGCTTCCGCGTCGCGACGGCCCTGGTATTCGACGACGCCTTCCTTCAGGCCACGGTCGCCGATCACTACACGGTGGGGCGTGCCGATCAGTTCGTTGTCGGCCAGGAGCGAGCCCGGACGTTCGTCCCGGTCGTCGAGGAAAACATCGATGCCGGCAGCGCCGAGTTCGGCATAGAGCGCGTTGGCAACGTCGCGGACGGGTTCGGACTTGGCGAAGCCCATCGGCACGATGGCGACCTGGAAGGGCGCGATGGCGTCCGGCCAGATGATGCCGCGGGCGTCATTGTTCTGCTCGATGGCGGCGCCAAGAATGCGCGACACGCCGATACCGTAGCAGCCCATCTCCATGATCTGCTCCTTGCCCTGTTCGTTGAGGAACTTGCAGTTGAGGGCTTCGGCGTATTTGGTGCGCAGTTGGAAGATGTGGCCGACTTCGATGCCGCGACAGATTTCGAGGCTGCCTTTGCCGTCCGGCGAAGGGTCGCCGACGACGACGTTGCGCAGGTCGGCCACTTCGGCTTCGGGGAAGTCGCGGCCGATGTTGACGCCGGTGTAGTGGTAGTCGTCTTCGTTGGCGCCGGTGACGAAATCGGCCATCGCGGCCACCGTGCGGTCCATTACGATGCGGCCGCCGAAACCGATGGGGCCAAGCGAGCCGGCGTTGGCGCCGAAGGCGGTGAGGATGTCGCCGGGGGCGGCGAAGGTTAGCGGATTGCGGATGCCCGCGATCTTCTGGGCCTTGATTTCGTTGAGTTCGTGGTCGCCGCGCAGCAGGAGCAGCACCGGTTTGCCGCCGGAGGCTTCGTCGCCGTCGACGACGATGGCCTTGACGGTGGCGTCGGCAGATACCTTCAGGAAGGCGGTCAGTTCGGCGATGGTCTTGGCGCCGGGGGTGTGGACCTTGGTGAGCGTGGCGGATGCGGCCGGGCGCGGCGCAGCCGGGGCAAGGGCTTCGGCCAGCTCGACGTTGGCGGCGTAGTCGGAGTGGGGGCAGTAGGCGATGTCGTCCTCGCCGGTTTCGGCGATGACGTGGAATTCGTGGGAACCGGTGCCGCCGATCGAGCCGGTGTCGGCCGCCACCGCGCGGAACTTGAGGCCGAGGCGATTGAAGATGCGGTGGTAGGTGTCGTACATGTTGCGGTACTCGCGCTGCAGATCCTCGAAGGAGCTGTGGAAGGAGTAGCCGTCTTTCATGACGAACTCGCGGCCGCGCATCACGCCGAAACGCGGGCGGATCTCGTCGCGGAACTTGGTTTGCACCTGATAGAAATGTTTGGGCAACTGGCGATAGCTGCGGATGTCGCGGCGCACCACGTCGGTGATGACTTCCTCGTGGGTCGGGCCGACCACGAATTCGCGGTCGTGACGATCCTTGAAGCGCAGCAGTTCGGGGCCGTAGAACTCCCAGCGGCCGGATTCCTGCCACAGTTCGGCGGGCTGCACTGCGGGCATCAGCAGTTCGATGGCGCCGGCCCGGTTCATCTCTTCCCTCACGATGGCTTCAACTTTGCGCAGGGCACGCAGACCCAGCGGCATCCAGGTGTAGATGCCACCGGCCAGACGCTTGATCAGCCCCGCACGCATCATCAGTTTGTGACTGATGACTTCGGCGTCGGAAGGGGCTTCCTTGAGGGTGGAGAGGAAGAACTGGGAGGCACGCATGAACGGAATCCGGTGGGTAAGTACAGCTTTCAATTTTAGCGTGCACAGCGATGCCTGGCGGTATCGACGTCGCAACGCACCGTTTCGGGGCTGCGCCTTTCATGGGCGGGGGAAATGTGGAAGAATTCCGGCCAGTTCATGAATTAAAGGTTGCACTATGCTCGACCGTGAAGGCTTTCGGCCTAACGTCGGCATCATTCTGGTGAATGCGCGCAACGAGGTTTTCTGGGGCAAACGGATACGAGAACATTCCTGGCAGTTTCCGCAAGGCGGAATAAAGCACGGCGAATCGCCGGAACAGGCCATGTACCGTGAGCTCTTCGAAGAAGTCGGCTTGAAGCCTGAGCACGTCCGCATCATTGGCCGTACCCGCGGCTGGTTGCGGTATGAGGTGCCCAAGCACTGGATCAAGCGCGAATGGCGCAACACTTATCGCGGTCAGAAGCAGATCTGGTTTCTGCTGCGGTTGGTGGGGCGCGATTCGGACGTCTGTTTGCGTGCCAGCAATCATCCGGAGTTCGATGCTTGGCGCTGGAGTTATTTCTGGGTGCCGCTGGAGGCGGTGATCGAGTTCAAACGGGGTGTGTATCAGTTGGCCCTGCTCGAGTTGTCGCGTCTGCTTTTCCGCGATCGTATCTTCGACATTCCGGAGAGCTATCGATCCATTGATCTTCCGGTCGATCCTCCGGAGGCGCCGCCTTCGTCGTGATCCGGGCTTGATCGCCAGTTGCGGGCGTTTTGGCGCCAGTGGTTTTTTAAATCCGTATCCGACGTTTTCCGGAGCCGCGTGCTGCGGCTTCGGTGTTGCTGGTGGGTGCTTAGGGGTAGTCCGGGCTCCCTTCTCCGTCTGCCGATTCCGCAACGCTGGGCCCATCCGACCGTTTCCTTTTCATTGCTGTCGGCGAGTTCCCTTGCCGGGCATCGTTGGCCCGGTTGGCGGGGGGCGCTGTAGAATTGCGGTTCCGCTCCCCTGAAGGTTTCCATGTCTGCGCTTATCTACCGCTTGCATCAAGGCGTTTTCGCTGTTCTGACGGTTGCGGTTCTTTCGGCAACCCCGGCTCATGCACAGCGTACCGCACTGTTCGAGGATGCGGCCAAATCCCCTTGGCAGGAAGCGGAGGTGCATTTGCCCGCCTATCCGGCAAGCGCCGATCTGCTTCCTCTTTATGTCAGCTCGACCGCCACGGCCTCGTTCTTCATCGACGGCAAATCGCTCAGCATCGCTGACGACGGTGTGGTGCGCTATACGTTGGTGATACGTGGCTCGGGCGGGGCCGAGAACGTGAGCTACGAAGGCATTCGTTGCGAGACTGCGGAGCGCAAGCTCTACGCGATCGGCCGGAATGGCAGCGAATGGGTGCGTTCGCGCAACGACGCCTGGCAGGTAATTGCGGAAAACGCCTTGAATCGGCAACACGCGGTGCTCTTCAAGGAATATTTTTGCCCCCCGGGCGAGGTTCGGCCCGGACTCGACCAGATCGTCCGCTCCCTGCGCCGCGGCGCGGTCATGCGTTGATAGTCCTGAATCCTGAGGTTGTGAGACATGATTGACCAGTTGATTATCGGTTTCGACAAGGCGCTGCGTACTGTCTTCGCCAATGCTCACACGGTTCGTCCTGTGCCTGGCGAGTCACAACCCGAGGCCGAGTTGTCGGACGAGGAGAAGCGTCTCGCGGCGGGTTTGATGCGGGTGAATCACTGCGGCGAAATCTGTGCTCAGGCGCTTTACCAAGGGCAGGCGCTGATGTCGAAGGACGAAGGTATCAAGCGTGCGCTGGAAGGCGCGGCCCACGAAGAGACGGAGCACCTTGCCTGGACCGAGCGCCGAATCGCCGAACTGGGGGGGCGCAAGAGTCTGCTGAATCCGCTGTGGTATGGCGGTTCCTTGGCTATCGGCGTGCTCGTTGCGCGGTTTGGCGATGGTGTGAATCTAGGCTTTCTGGCCGAAACCGAGCGGCAGGTCGAGGCCCACCTCAAGAGTCATCTCGAGCGCCTGCCAGCCCATGATCTGCGCTCGAGGGAGATCGTTGAGCAGATGAAGGTCGATGAAGTCGCGCACGCCGAAACCGCTCTCAATCTCGGTGCGATAGAACTGCCGGCGCCGGTCAAAGCCGCGATGAAGGCGACGTCCAAGATCATGACCGGCGTGGCATATTGGGTCTGAGGCGGGTGAGCCCGAAGGCTCGCGCCACTTATAACTCAATGATTTCCCAAGTGTGCTCAATCTGGGCGGTCT
>SSGH01000063.1 GCA_008015835.1 Lysobacter sp. | reverse complement strand
TGAACACGGAAGGCCAAGCGACGCCGCCGGACTTGGGCGGCGCGACGTATCGCGCGCTGTCGGTGGGGGCGTTCCACACGTGCGGAATCTTGAGCCACGGCGGGATCGCGTGCTGGGGCCGGAACGCGAACGGGCAATCGACGCCGCCGGAGGACGGGCAATACGTGTCGATCGCGTCGGGCACGGCGCATACGTGCGCGATCCGCGACGACGGCGGTCGGGTGTGCTGGGGCGCGAACGAAAGCGGACAAGCGCCGCAGCCGACGATCGGCCCCGCGGTGTTGCCGACGTTGACCAACGGCGAATACGCGCAGATCGATTTCAGCATGGATGCGAGCGGCGGTTACGTCGCGCCGAATCCGAAGTTCTATTTCCTCGGCGGCGACTATCCGCCGTACAACATGGAATTCAACGAATACGGCCAGTTGCGCGGCACGCCGCAGTACAGCCCGGGCGTGTACACGTTCACGCTGGAAGCGCGCGACGAAAACGGCCTGGTCGCCAAGCGCGACGTGCAGTTGACCGTCGTGAATCCGCCGGACGTCACGCCGCCGCAGATCGTGCCGATGTACAACGGCTTCGGTTTCTACACGCCCTGGTACAACACCGACGTCGAATTGACGTGGCAGGTGACCGACGGCGAATCCGCGGTGAGTTCGACCACCGGCTGCAACACCGTGCGGGTCACGACCGACACCGACGGCACCGATTTCACCTGCGTCGCCACCAGCGAAGGCGGTACCGCGACGCACACCGTGACGATCCGTCGCGATACCGTGCCGCCGGATACGCGGTTGGACCAAGCGCCGCCGGCCGAAAGCTGGGGCAGCGGCGGCTACTACACCGAAACGTTCGCGTTTTCGGCCGTCGGCGCGGATGCGTCCGGGGTGGCGGAGTTCGAGTGCGCGTTCTTGCCCGGCAGCTATTTTCCCTGCAACTCCCCGCGCACGTTCGATTCGCTCGCGATCGGCACAAGCTACACCCTGGGTGTGCGCGCCAAGGACCGCGCGGGCAACGTCGATCCGACCCCGGCCATCGCGACGTGGATCCGTCGTCGCGATACCACCCCGCCGATCATCACACCGACATACGCGGGTACGCTGGGCGACAACGGCTGGTACATCGGCGATGCCGATCTCACTTGGACCGTCGAAGACCCGCAGACGCCGGTCGTCTACACCGCCGGCTGCCAAGCGCTGCATGTCGTCGCCGATACCACGGGCATCTCCAGTCAATGCAACGCGCGCAGCGGCGGCGGCGAAACCTGGAGCTACGGCGCGATCAAGCGCGACACGACGCCGCCGACGGTGTCGCCGTCGTTGAGCGCCGCGCCGAACGCGGCGGGCTGGCATCGCCAGAACGTGACGGTGTCTTACGCCTGCGTCGAAGCCACTTCCGGGTTGACGACGTTGTGTCCCGCGGCCGATGCGGTGTCGCAAGAGGGCGTCGGCATCGTGGTGCCGGGCAAGACCGTTCGCGACAACGCCGGCCATACGGGGACATCCAACCCGGTGACGATCAATCTCGATAAGACCATTCCGCTGGTGTCGACCGAGCTGCGGACGCCGGCGAACGCGAACGGCTGGCACCGCAGCGACGTGACCATCGACTTCACCTGTTTCGAGACCTTGTCGGGACTGAGCGCGCCGTGTCCGTCGCCCTACACCTTCACCGGGGAAGGCCGCGACCTGACGTACGTGGTGCCGGTGAGCGACATCGCCGGCAACCAGACGATCGGCGGCCGCACGCTGTCGATCGACCGCACCGCGCCGACGATTTCTGCGGTTCCGACGACCTCGCCGAACGCGGCGGGCTGGTACCGCGGCAACGTCGGCGTGTCCTTCGGTTGCGCCGATACGCTCTCGGGCATCCGCGTGTGCCCCGCGATGCAGACCTTGAGCCAGGAAGGCGCGTCGGTGTCGTCCACGGCGCAAACCGCGACGGACTATGCCGATAACGTCAGCGGACCGAGCAACGTGGTGACGGCGAAGATCGATAAGACCGCGCCGACGATCGCGGCGAGCGTGTCGCCGCAGCCGAACGCGGCGGGTTGGAACAAGACCGACGCCACGGTGAACTACGCGTGCGCGGACGCGCTGTCGGGGATCGGCGCGGGCGCTTGCCCGTCGCCGTTGCTCGTCAACTTCGATGTGTACGGCCTGACGCCTACGACGCGGACGGTGACGGACGTGGCCGGCAATATCAGCGCGCCGAGCAATACGCTCACCGTGCGCGTGGACAAGACGGCGCCGACGGCGAGCCTGCGGGTGCTGAGTACGCCGAACGCGAACGGCTGGCACCGAAACTCGGTGACGCTGCAGGTGGTGTGCGCGGACGCGATGTCGGGCGTGGTGGGTTGCCCGGACTTCGTGTACCTGACGGAGGAAGGGGCGTCGGTGTCGTCGGGGCCGTGGATAGTGAACGACGCGGCGGGGAACGCGAGCGCGCCGAGCAATACGGTGACGCTGAAGATCGACCGGACGGCGCCGACGCTGAACGCGACGATGCCGCCGGCGACGCTGCTGCTGAACGCGACGCACGACTTCCAATTGAGCGCGACCGACGCGCTGTCGGGGATCGCCTCGCAGAGCTGCAGCGGGTTCGACACGACGACGGTCGGTACGCGGCTTGCGACGTGTTCGGCGACGGACATGGCGGGCAACCTGACGACGCGCAGCGCCACCTACAAGGTGGTGTACGGCTACGCGGCGGTGTCGGCGCCGCTGACGAATCCGACGCAGGTGTACGTGGCGGCGGCGCCGCGTTCGGTGCCGTTCGAGTGGCGGTTGTTCGACGCGAACGGCGCGGCGGTGACGAACGCGACGCTGACGCAGACGACGGTCACGGACGTGACGTGCCCGGACACGGGCGTGAGCCTGCCGACGGCGCCCGCGGGCGAGACGAACGGCTTCGCGCACTTGGGCAATGGGGTGTACCGCCGGAATTGGTGGATCAACTACACGACGACGGGATGCGTGCGGTTGGAGGTGACGTTGAACGACGGGAGCGTGCGCAGCGGTTTGATCCGCGTGGTGCCGAAGACGCTGCGGACGGGAGGTAACTACCCGTCGTCGCGCCCGCCGGTGCCGACGAGCAACGCCTCGCCATCGCGGCCGGTGCAGACGGCGCCGACGACGCAACCGACGACGCGCAACCGCGGCGCGGTGAACCCGCGTCGGCCGGATCTGCAGAAGCGAAAAAAGAAGTGAGGTGATGCGACGGCGCGCCGCATTCGGGGCGTCGTCGCAGCGGGTCGTTCCATCGAATGGTTTCGACGAAGCGTTTCATCGAATCGTTCCGCCGCGTCGTTCCGTCGATTCGATCGCCGTCGTCGCGTCGGACATTGGTTTCAAGAGAGGTCGCAATGCATCGCAAGTTCGGAGTTTCGGGTCGCTCGCGTTTCGGCGCGATGCTGTCGCGCGTCGCGGGTTCGTTGGCCCTCGCGTTCGTCGCGTTCGCGACGCTGGCCGCGCCTTCGGGCGTCGCCGCGCCCGAGTCCGCGCTGGACGCGGGCGAATACCGCACCTGCGCGCTGCGCGAAGACAGCACGTTGATGTGTTGGGGCGACGCGAACTACGGCGACTACGAGCCGCCGACCGGCCGCTTCGTCGCGGTGAGCGTCGGCGTCGATCACGCCTGCGCGCTGCGGCCGGGCGGGCAAGCGGTGTGCTGGGGCAACCCGGCGTCGATCGCCACGCCGCCGCCCGCAGGCTCGTACTCGGCGATCGCCGCGGGCAACGCCGAGACCTGCGCCATTCGCACCGACGGCCAGTTGCGCTGCTGGGGCGGAGCGTTGGCCGATGCCGCGCCGACGACCGGGCATTACCTCGATCTGGCGCTCTACAACGGCCGCGCCTGCGCGATCCGCAGCGACGGCGCGCTGCAGTGCTGGCAGGCCGCGGGCGTCGCGAGTTTGGGCGCGACGCCGAGCGGGCGTTTCCTCGACGTGGGGCTCGGCCAAAGCCACGCCTGCGCGCTGCGCAGCGACGGCGAGGCGGTGTGTTGGGGCTCGAACGCGCAAGGCCAGACGACCGCGCCGGCCGGCGCGACCTTCGTCGCGTTGGGCGTGAGTTACCAACACAACTGCGGCGTGCGCGACAACGGCGCGTTGACGTGTTGGGGCGCGAACCCATCGGGTCAACTCACCGCGCCGGCCGGCCGCTACACGGCGGTGACCGTCGGTCGCATCTATGCTTGCGCGCGCGACGAAGAAGGCGCGATCCGCTGCTGGGGCGACAACGGCATCGGTCAGGGCTCGTTGAGCGTGCCCGGCACCGGCTTCAACGACGTGTTCGCCGCGCCCGGATTCGCTTGCGGCCTGACGTTCGGCAACGACATCGGCTGCGTCGGCCCGACCACCGCGTTGACGCCGCCGGTGCGGCGCTATTTGGATTTGAGTTTCGGCGCGAACGCCGCCTGCGGCGTGTTGCTCGACGGTCGCGTCGAATGCTGGGGCCAATCGTTGGGCGCATCGCCGCCGAACGAACGCTTGAACAAGGTCGCGGTCGGCGGCGCGCACGCTTGCGGCATCCGTTCGAGCGACGGCACGCTGACGTGTTGGGGCGACAACAGCGACGGCCAAGCGACGCCGCCCGTCGGTCAGTTCGGCGACGTGGTCAGCGGCGACCGGTTCAGTTGCGCTACCCGCAACGGCGCGGGCACTCCGCAAACGGTGTGCTGGGGCCAAGGCGCGGCGGTGGACGACGTCCCGGCGAATCAGTACTTCTACAGCATCGATGCGTATGGCGCGAACGTGTGCGGTCACGCCGGAGGCTCCAGCAAATTCTGTTGGGGCGCCGATGCCGCCGCGTTGCAGCCGCCGGCTGGCGTGCTGAACATCCTCACGGTCGGGGCGCGGCATGGGTGCGCGATCCAGTACAACACCGGCAGTCGAATCCTGTGTTGGGGCGATAACAGCCAAGACCAATTGCAAGCGCCGACCGACGGCGGCTACTACAAACTCGACGCCTACGGCGACACCACCTGCGCCTACAACAACGACGGCATGCGCTGCTGGGGCGCGCAGACGTTCGCGCGCGGCAATCCCGGTTTCCGCATGGCCCCGGTCGATATCGCCGCAGGCGATGCGCACACCTGCACCGTGCGCGGCGATCGCGGCGTCGGCTGCTGGGGCGATACCGCGTTCGCGCAAATCGCGCCGCCGGTGCATCGCGCGCAATCGATCAGCGCGAACGCGGACCACACGTGCACGCAGCGCGCGGGCGAAGGCGCGCTGTGCTGGGGCGACAACCTACACGACGGTTCGACGCCGCCGGCCACGCCGCTGCGCGCGCTGGACCTCGGCCAGTTCAACGGCTGCGGCGTGACCGCGACCGGCAGCGCGAGCTGCTGGGGTTGGAACGTCAACGCGCAAAGCACGCCGCCCACGGATTTATTCCGCCGCGTGGCGACGGGCCTGAACCATAGCTGCGGCGTTCGCGACGACGGCACGCTGGCGTGCTGGGGTTACAACGCGGATGGGCAAGCGACGCCACCGGCGGGCACGTACGCGGCGGTGGACGTGGGCGAGCGGCATAGCTGCGCGCTGACGGAGACGGGCGTGCCGACGTGTTGGGGCTTGAACACGGAAGGCCAAGCGACGCCGCCGAAGGCCGGCGCCT
>SSGH01000056.1 GCA_008015835.1 Lysobacter sp. | reverse complement strand
CGTTCTTCAAGGGCTACCGTCCGCAGTTTTACTTCCGTACCACCGACGTGACTGGTAGCTGCGAGCTGCCGGAAGGCGTTGAGATGGTGATGCCGGGCGACAACGTGAAAATGGTTGTTACCCTGATCAAGCCGATCGCAATGGAAGATGGACTGCGCTTCGCGATTCGTGAAGGCGGTCGTACCGTCGGCGCTGGCGTGGTTGCTAAGGTTATCGAGTAATATTCGATAGCCGTACTCAAACACCTCGCTCCCCGCGAGGTGTTTTGTAGTCTCTGCTGCAGGGGTATAGCTCAACTGGCAGAGCGTCGGTCTCCAAAACCGAAGGTTGGGGGTTCGATTCCCTCTGCCCCTGCCACGTCTAATATCGGACTCGAGTTTCAATGGCCGACAAAATAAAGTTTGCGCTGGCACTGGTTTTACTGGTGGCCGGCGTTGTGGGCTTCTATCTGCTTTCCGAGCAGGCAATGGTTTTGCGTGTTCTCTCGGTTTTGGCAGGTGTTGCGCTTTGCGCCGCACTGGCTTGGAAGACCGAGCCTGGGCAGCGTTTTGGTATTTTCGCCAACGAAACCGTAGCGGAGACCAAGAAGGTTGTTTGGCCGTCGCGCAAGGAAACATTCCAGACCACCGGGATCGTGTTTGCCTTCGTTGTGATCATGGCGGTTTTCTTGTGGGTAACCGACAAGACCCTTGAATGGGCTCTCTACGATTTGATTCTGGGTTGGAAGAAATCATGAGCAAGCGCTGGTACGTAGTTCACGCCTATTCCGGCTTCGAGAAGTCGGTTCAGCGCGCGCTCGTCGAGCGCATTGCGCGCGATGGTATGCAAGATCTTTTCGGTCAGGTTCTCGTGCCTGTCGAAGAGGTCGTGGAAATGAAAAACGGTCAGAAGAGCATCACCGAACGCAAGTTCTTCCCCGGCTACGTGCTGGTGGAAATGGAGATGAACGACGACACCTGGCACCTCATCAAATCCACTCCGAAGGTTACGGGCTTTGTTGGCGGCACCGCCAACAAGCCGACCCCGATTTCCGAAAAGGAAGTCGAGAAGATCATGCAGCAAATGAAGGATGGCGTTGATAAGCCGCGTCCGAAGGTGCTGTTTGAGGTGGGTGAGATGGTTCGGGTTAAGGAAGGTCCGTTTACCGATTTCAATGGTTCTGTCGAAGACGTGAATTACGAGAAGAGCAAGATTCGCGTTTCCGTGACCATTTTCGGTCGGGCTACACCGGTTGAACTGGATTTCGGTCAGGTCGAAAAGACCTGATTGCCGTGGGGTGCGTCTCGCACCCCGTTTTGCGCCCGACAGGGCAAGAGGAGCGCGGCGCAATCCGTCGTGCGCTAGAACTCGATAAGGAGTTGCCTAATGGCAAAGAAGATCATTGGCTACGTCAAGCTGCAGGTTCCTGCAGGTAAAGCCAACCCCAGCCCCCCGATCGGCCCGGCTCTTGGTCAGCGCGGCCTGAACATCATGCAGTTCTGCAAGGAGTTCAACGCCCAGACCCAAGGTCTCGAGCCCGGTCTCCCGATCCCGGTCGTGATCACTGCGTTTGCGGACAAGAGCTTCACCTTCATCATGAAGACGCCGCCCGCAACCATTCTGATCAAGAAGGCTGCCGGCATTCAGAAGGGTTCTCCGAAGCCCCATACCGACAAGGTCGGTAAGATCACCAAGGCCCAGTGCGAAGAAATCGCCAAGGCCAAGATGAAGGATCTCACCGCTGCGGACCTCGACGCCGCCGCGCGCACCATTGCTGGCTCCGCTCGCAGCATGGGCATCACCGTGGAGGGCATGTAATCATGGCGAAGTTGTCCAAGCGCGTTCAGGCCCTGCGTGCCAAGGTTGATCGCAACAAGGTTTACCCGCTGACCGAAGCGCTGGCTTTGGTCAAGGAGTGTGCAACCGCCAAATTCGACGAGTCCGTCGATGTGGCCGTGAATCTCGGTGTCGATGCCAAGAAGTCCGACCAACTGGTTCGCGGCTCCGTGGTTCTGCCCGCCGGTACCGGTAAGAGCGTTCGTGTGGCCGTTTTTGCCCAGGGCGAGAAGGCTGAAGCCGCTCGCGCCGCTGGTGCCGATGTGGTCGGTTTCGACGACTTGGCCGAGCAAGTCAAGGGTGGCAACATCGATTTCGACCTGTGTATCGCCACCCCGGACGCCATGCGCGTCGTTGGTGCGCTGGGTCAGATCCTCGGTCCGCGCGGTCTGATGCCGAACCCGAAGGTTGGCACCGTGACCATGGACGTCACCACTGCCGTGAAGAACGCCAAGGCCGGTCAGGTTCAGTACCGTACCGACAAGGGCGGCCTGATCCACGCAACCGTGGGTCGTGCCTCGTTCTCCGTCGAAGCGCTGCAGCAAAACGTTGCCGCCCTGATCGACGCACTGGTCAAGGCCAAGCCCGCTGCTTCCAAGGGTGTGTATCTGCGTAAGGTTGCCGTGTCGTCCACCATGGGCGCCGGTGTCCGCGTCGAACCTGCCACCCTGAGCGGTCAGGCACAGTAAGAACTTTGGGCCGCCCGGCGAGCGAAAGCTGACCGGGTGGATCGTCAAAGACCGCAGGTGCGGAACGGGCCGCTGCCCGAGTCGCTTAATCATTGAAAACCTGCGTAGACGGTGCCCCAGAACAGGATTTCCGCGCTTCGTTTCCGAACGAAGCGCAAAGCTCCTGATCCAGGTCGCCGTAGGTGCGATGAGCGTTTTCATCGCGTGTTGACTTGATAGGAGGAAAGACCTTGAGTCTGAATCTCGACGACAAAAAAGCCGTAGTGGCAGAGGTGTCGGCGCAAGTGGTGAATGCCCAGACCATCGTCGTGGCGCAGTATGCAGGGATTGAGGTGGGTAACCTCACCGCTCTGCGTGCCAAGGCCCGTGATGCCGGCGTTTATCTGCGAGTGCTGAAGAATACCTTGGCACGCCGCGCAGTGGCCGATACGCCGTTTGCCGGTCTGGCGGACCAAATGGTTGGCCCGCTGATTTACAGCATTTCGGCGGACCCCGTGTCTGCAGCGAAAGTTCTCAGCGACTTTGCCAAGACCAACGACAAGCTTGTGCTGAAGGCTGGCTGCTACGCCGGCAAGGTGCTCGACAAGGCCGGCGTACAAGCCCTGGCGTCGATTCCGAGCCGCGAAGATCTGCTGTCCACGCTGCTGGGCGTCATGCAGGCTCCGGTGTCGAGCTTTGCCGGTGCAATGGCTGCGCTTGCCAAAAAACGTGAAGAAGAAGCCGCAGCCGCCTGAGTGGTCGGTTTCCGGTAACTCGTACGAAATTAGATTTGGAGATTTTTGATATGGCAATTACCAAAGACGACATCCTCGAAGCCGTTGGCGCGATGACTGTTATGGACCTGAACGACCTGGTCAAGGCGTTCGAAGAAAAGTTTGGCGTGTCCGCCGCCTCCATGGCTGTGGCCGCTCCTGGCGCTGGCGCTGCTGCCGCCGCCGTGGAAGAGCAGACCGAATTCACCGTCATGCTGCTGGCTGCCGGTGACAAGAAGGTCGAAGTGATTAAGGTTGTCCGTGCCGTTACCGGCCTGGGCCTGAAGGAAGCCAAGGACCTCGTCGATGGCGCTCCGAAGCCCGTCAAGGAATCGATTCCGAAGGCCGATGCCGACGCGCTCAAGAAGCAACTCGAAGACGCCGGCGCGAAGGTCGAAATCAAGTAATTTCGGTTTCGTACAGGGGGCTGATGCCTTTTTGGCATCGGCCCTTTTGTGCTTTCTGTTTTCTGCTGATATCAGCAGCCTGGGCCTAGACGACAAAAAAGAGCGTTCGATGCAGATTAGGGGGCGAATCGCCTTGAATCAAGTATCCGAAATGCTGTCTTTTGTCTTCTGACGTCCGACTTCTCTGACCCGGAGCATCTATGGCGTACTCCTACACCGAGAAAAAGCGCATCCGTAAAAGCTTCGCCAAGCGCGCAGCTGTACAAAATGTGCCTTATCTGCTGGCCACTCAGCTTGAATCCTACGCATCCTTTCTGCAGGCAGAAACACCGCCTGCCGTCAGGGCGAACCAGGGTCTTCAGGCTGCCTTCAATTCCATATTTCCGATTACCAGCCACAGCGGCAACGCTCGGTTGGAATTCGTGCAATTCAATCTCGGCGAGCCTGCCTTTGATGTGAAGGAATGTCAGCAACGCGGCCTGACCTTCGCGTCGCCGCTGCGCGCCCGCGTTCGTCTGGTCATCCTCGACAAGGAGGCCGCGAAGGAAACCATCAAGGAAGTCAAGGAGCAGGAAGTGTACATGGGCGAGATTCCGCTCATGACCAACAACGGCTCCTTCGTGGTTAACGGAACCGAGCGGGTTATCGTGTCCCAGCTGCACCGCTCGCCCGGTGTGTTCTTTGAACACGACCGCGGTAAGACCCATTCGTCCGGCAAGCTGCTGTTCTCGGCCCGCATCATCCCTTACCGCGGTTCGTGGCTCGACTTCGAGTTCGATCCGAAGGATTACCTCTACTTCCGCGTGGACCGTCGCCGCAAGATGCCGGTGACCATCCTGCTGAAGGCGATCGGGATGAATCCGGAAGAGATCCTCGCGACCTTCCACGACTTCGAAAACTTCACCTTGCTCGACGACGGTGCCAGCTTCGCGCTCGTCCCCGATCGTCTGCGCGGCGAAGTGGCCAAGTTCGACGTGGTCGATCCGACTTCCGGCAAGGTCATCGTGACCAAGGACAAGCGGATCACCGCCAAGCACATCCGCGAACTGGCCAGTGCCGGTATCGACGTGGTGAGTGTCGGCGATGACTTCCTGCTCGGCCGCGTGCTGGCCACCAACGTGGTGAGCCCGGACGGCGAACTGGTTGCCCGTGCCAACGAAGAAATCACCGAAGACGTTCTCGACAAGCTGCGCGACGCTCATGTCACCGACATCGCGACCCTGTACCTGAACGATCTCGATCGCGGCTCCCACATCTCCCAGACCTTGCGTATCGACGAAACCGCCGACCAGTGGGCTGCGCGTGTGGCGATCTATCGGATGATGCGTCCGGGCGAGCCGCCCACGGAAGATGCTGTCGAAGCCTTGTTCCAGGGGCTGTTCTATCTGCCCGAGCGCTACGACCTGTCGGTCGTGGGGCGCATGAAGTTCAACCGTCGCGCCTATCCGGAAAAGCTGGACGACAAGGCGCCCGACTGGCAGAAGCGTCTCTACGCGACCGTCGGACCGAAGGGCGGCGAAGGTCCTGGCACCCTGTCGAACGACGACGTGCTGGCGGTGGTTGGCGTCCTGGTCGAGCTGCGCAACGGTCGTGGCGAAATCGACGACATCGATCACCTCGGTAATCGTCGTGTGCGTTCCGTCGGCGAACTGGCAGAGAATCAGTTCCGCGCTGGCCTGGTTCGCGTGGAGCGCGCCGTCAAGGAGCGTCTCGGCCAGGCCGAGAGCGACAACCTGATGCCGCACGACCTGATCAACGCCAAGCCGATCAGCGCCGCGATCAAGGAATTCTTCGGTTCCAGCCAGCTTTCGCAGTTCATGGACCAGACCAACCCGCTGGCCGAGATCACCCACAAGCGCCGTGTTTCGGCCCTTGGCCCGGGCGGTCTGACCCGCGAGCGTGCGGGTTTCGAAGTTCGCGACGTGCATCCGACCCACTATGGTCGTGTGTGTCCGATCGAGACCCCGGAAGGTCCGAACATCGGTCTGATCAACTCGCTGGCGCTGTTTGCCCGCACCAACCAGTACGGCTTCCTCGAGACGCCGTACCGCAAGGTGACCGACGGTTGCGTCACCGACCAGATCGATTTCCTGTCGGCGATCGAAGAAGGCCAGTACGTGATCGCTCAGGCGAACGCGGAAGTGGATGCCAGCGGCAAGCTGACGGGCGATCTGGTTTCCTGTCGTAACAAGGGTGAATTCACGCTTGCTACTGCAGACACCGTTCAGTACATGGACATTGCGCCGGGGCAGATCGTGTCGGTCGCCGCTTCGCTGATTCCGTTCCTCGAGCACGACGACGCGAACCGCGCACTGATGGGCGCCAACATGCAGCGTCAGGCCGTGCCTTGTCTGCGTCCGGAGAAGCCCTTCGTCGGTACCGGTATCGAGCGTACCGTGGCGGTCGACTCGGGCACCGCGGAGCAGGCGCTGCGGGGCGGCGTTGTCGATTATGTCGACGCCAACCGGATCGTGATCCGTGTGCATGACGCGGAAACCGTTGCCGGCGAAGTCGGCGTCGATATCTATAACCTGATCAAGTACACGCGTTCCAACCAGAACACCAACATCAACCAGCGTCCGGTCGTCAAGGTTGGCGACGTGGTCTCCCGTGGCGACGTGATCGCCGACGGCGCGTCCACCGACATGGGGGAGCTGGCGCTGGGCCAGAACATGTTGGTCGCCTACATGACCTGGAACGGCTACAACTTCGAAGACTCGATCCTGATCTCCGAACGCGTGGTTGCGGATGACCGCTTCACTTCGATCCACATCGAAGAGCTGACCGTCGTCGCTCGCGACACCAAGCTTGGACCTGAGGAAATCACCCGCGATATCGCGTCGCTGGGCGAAGGGCAGTTGTCCCGGTTGGACGAGTCCGGCATCGTGTATATCGGTGCCGAAGTCGAAGCCGGCGACGTGCTGGTGGGCAAGGTGACGCCGAAGGGCGAAACCCAGCTGACGCCGGAAGAAAAGCTGCTTCGCGCGATTTTCGGCGAAAAGGCTTCCGACGTTAAAGATACGTCGCTGCGCGTTCCGTCCGGCATGAACGGCATCGTCATCGATGTGCAGGTGTTCACCCGCGAAGGTATCGAGCGCGACAAGCGTGCCCAGTCGATCATCGACGACATGCTGCGTGGCTTCAAGACCGATCTGGCCGACCAGATGCGCATCGTTGAGCGCGACGCGTTCGAGCGTATCGAACGGATGATCGTGAATCAGCCTGCCAACGGCGGTCCGCGTCGTCTCGCCAAGGGCACGCCCATCACCCACGAGTACCTGGAAGGCCTCGAGCACTACACTTGGTTCGATATCCGCATGGCCGACGAGACGCTCGCTGCCCAGATGGAGTCGGTCCGCGAGTCCCTCGAGAAGACCCGCAAGGATTTCGATCTGGCCTTCGAGGCCAAGAAGAAGAAGCTCACCCAAGGCGACGAGCTGCCTCCGGGCGTCCAGAAGATGGTCAAGGTCTACCTTGCCGTCAAGCGTCGCCTGCAGCCCGGCGACAAGATGGCCGGTCGTCACGGTAACAAGGGCGTGGTGTCGAAGATCGTTCCGGTCGAAGACATGCCCTACATGGAAGACGGCACGCCGATGGACATCGTGTTGAACCCCCTGGGTGTGCCTTCACGGATGAACATTGGTCAGGTGCTCGAAACCCACTTGGGCTGGGCTGCCAAGGGGCTTGGCAATCAGATCGACAAGATGATGCGTGCCAAGGCGAATGCCGACGAAGTGCGCGGTCTGCTCGAAAAGATCTACAACGGTAGTGGCAAGCCGGAAGAACTGGGCGAGTTCACCGATGGCGAGGTGTTGGAGCTGGCGCAGAACCTGCGTAAAGGCGTGCCTTTTGCGACGCCGGTCTTCGACGGTGCCGAGGAGTCCGAGATCCAGGGCATGCTTGAACTCGCCGGCTTGCCGTCGAGCGGTCAGGTTACGTTGTTCGACGGGCGTACCGGCGAGCGTTTCGACCGCCAGGTCACGGTGGGCTACAAGCATGTGCTGAAGCTGCACCACTTGGTCGATGACAAGATGCATGCCCGTTCCACTGGCCCGTACTCCCTCGTCACCCAGCAGCCGCTCGGTGGTAAGGCTCAGTTCGGTGGCCAGCGTTTCGGGGAAATGGAAGTGTGGGCGTTGGAAGCCTACGGTGCCGCGTACACGCTGCAGGAAATGCTCACGGTCAAGTCGGACGACGTTACCGGCCGGACCAAGGTGTACGAAAACATCGTCAAGGGCGAGCACAAGATCGATGCCGGCATGCCGGAGTCCTTCAACGTGCTGGTCAAGGAAATTCGCTCTCTGGCCATCGACATCGACTTGGACCGCTACTGAGCGACCCGATCGAACGATGCGTGCCCACCCTGGATG
>SSGH01000028.1 GCA_008015835.1 Lysobacter sp. | reverse complement strand
TCCGCATTCTCGACTTCAATCCTTCGATTGTGAATCTGATCGTCGGCGCAATCGCGCTCGGCCCTCCGCTCGGCGCGACCGGCGCGATCCGCACCGCCACCATCGTGCACGGCCTGCGTCGTCGCCAGCAGAAGTACGGCATGGTGACGATGTGCATCGGCACCGGCATGGGCGCGGCGGGGATTTTCGAAGCGCTGTAATTCGCCGCGTTTCCGCACCACGACTCGATCCAGCAAGACGACGCGCCCGCTCCGGTTTCCGGGGCGGGCGCGAACGTTTCGGAGCGGGCTTGTCAGGACGAGC
The DNA here is from genome assembly GCA_008015835.1 of Lysobacter sp. Lineage (GTDB taxonomy): Bacteria > Pseudomonadota > Gammaproteobacteria > Xanthomonadales > Xanthomonadaceae > Lysobacter_I. The sequence continues at coordinate 161,997 of SSGH01000028.1, read as the reverse complement.
TTTCGGAATCGGCTTTGCGTGCGCATTCAGCGCGAGCGCTCGCCGATCCGACGAGCGGTGTCGAACGCGTCATTCCCACGTCATTCCAAATCGACGACGCCCAATTCGCTGAGCGCGTCGCTCATCATCCGCCGCGCGCCGTCGCTCAAGTGTTCGTGATCCAGCGCGTAGCGGATCGTCGCTTCGATCAGCCCCAGATGCGTGCCGCAGTCGAAACGCGTGCCCTGGAAGCGATAAGCGTCCACGCGCTGTTCTTCGAGCAGCGCGGCGATGGCGTCGGTCAACTGAATCTCGCCGCCCGCCCCGGGGCGCGTGGTTTCTAACAGGCCGAAAATGCGGCCATCCAACACATAGCGGCCGACCACGGCGAGATTGCTCGGGGCGACCTCCGGTTTAGGCTTTTCGACGATCGCGCGAATGCGGCCGCTGCGGCCGTCGAAGGCGTCGGTGGCGACGATGCCGTAGCTGCCGGTCTGCTCGCGCGGCACGTCCTGCACCGCGATCACGCTGCCGCCGCTGGCTTCGGCCGCGTCGGCCATCTGCTTGAGCGCGCCGGGCCCGCGGTTCCAAATCAAATCGTCGGGCAAGAGCACCGCGAACGGCTCGTCGCCGACGATCGGTTTGGCGCACAGCACCGCATGCCCGAGCCCCAAGGCTTCGGCCTGCGTGACGAACACCGCGCGCACATGCGGCGGCAGCACGTTACGCACCACGTCCAACAGCTCGTGCTTGCCGGATTTCTCCAGCTTCTGTTCGAGCTCATAGGCTTTGTCGAAGTAATCGGCGACCGAATGCTTGTAGCGATTGGTGACGAACACCAAGGTGTCGCATCCGGCTTCGACCGCTTCGTCCACCGCGTACTGGATCAACGGCCGATCGACGATCGGCAGCATTTCCTTAGGCACCGTTTTGGTGGCGGGAAGAAAACGGGTGCCGAGACCGGCGACCGGAAAAACGGCTTTGCGGATTCGAGGCATAGCGTCGAAGTCTCGAGCGTTGAGGCCGCTAGCTTACCTAAACGACGGCGCCGTTGGCCGAGAGCGAGGGAGCGACCATTCGCCGAACGCTAGACGTCGCGCGACAAAAAACGCGACTGCGCTTTCGACGAAGACCGTTAATCTCGTGGACCCGAAGCTCAGGTCTTTCGCGCATTACGCGCCGGAAACGCCACGACCGTCGCCGCCTGCGGCGGAGTTTCCGAGACCACCGCGGTCGGCACGAACTCCGGCACCGCTTCGCGCAGCAGCTCGGCCAGCGCTTCGAGGTCGTAGCGCGCGCTGGCGTCGCGCAACTTCGTCATCGCCACGGCGATGGACTCGGCCGGCACTTTGCGCGGTTCGGCCTGCAGAATTTTCGGATGCGAGGTCGGGCGATAGCGCTCGTCGGCGTGGAACAGCGTCTCGTGCAATTTTTCGCCCGGGCGCAAACCCGTGTAGACGATCGCGATATCCCGCCCCGGCTGTTTGCCGGCGAGACGGATCATTTGCTCGGCCAACACGCGGATCGACACCGGCTCGCCCATGTCCAGCGTGTAGATCGCCTGCTGCGAACCGATCGCCGAGGCCTGCAGGATCAACTGACAAGCTTCGGGAATGGTCATGAAGAACCGGGTGACGTCCGGATCGGTCACCGTCACCGGGCCGCCGCTGCGGATCTGTTCGCGGAACAGCGGCACCACGCTGCCCGCCGAGTCGAGCACATTGCCGAAGCGCACGGTGACGAAGCGCGTCGAACGCGGGTCGTTAAGCGACTGGCACAGCATTTCGGCCAACCGCTTGGTCGCGCCGAGCACGTTCACCGGGTCGACCGCTTTGTCGGTGGAAATCAGCACGAACGTGCCGACGCCCGCGGCCGTGCTTTCGCGCGCGACCGTTTCGGTCGCCAGCGCGTTGTTGCGCACGGCCTCGCGCAACTGCGCTTCGAGCAGCGGCACCTGTTTGTACGCCGCCGCGTGGAAGACGGCGTCGGGTTTGATCAGATCCAAGGCGTAGCGGATGACAGCCGGATCGCCGCAGTCGCCCAACACGGGCGCCAACTCAATTTGCGGGAAATCGCGACGCAGGCGCATCTGCGTGGTGATGAGCGCCAGTTCGTCGATTTCGACCAACGCGATGCGGCTGGCGCCGTGGCGCGCGCATTGGCGGCAGAGTTCGGAACCGATCGAACCGCCCGCGCCGGTCACTAAGACGCTGCGTCCGCCCAGCCAATCGCGCATGGCCTTCCAATTCGGCACCACCGGCTCGCGGCCGAGCAAGTCCTCGATCGCGACTTCTTTGAGTTCGCCAGGCAGCGAGTTGCCTTCCAGGATGTCGTTGAGGCGCGGCACCATGCGGAAGGGCAAGCCGGTGTTCTCGCAGGCTTCGATCACCTGACGCATGCGCACGGCGTCGGCGGACGGCAGCGCGATCACGAGCAGCTTCGCGGCGGTTTCGGGCGCGATCCGCCCCACTTCGTCGATGCGACCGAGCACCGGCACGCCGTGCAGATGGCTGCCGCGCAGTTTCGCGGCGTCGTCGAGGAAACCCACCGGTTGGTACGCGCCGGTGCGACGCAGATCGCGCACCACCGCCTCGCCGGATTGCCCCGCGCCGAGAATCAGCACGCGCACGGCGGCCTTATCGCTGTTGATCCGGCCGTGGTCTTTCCACGAGCGGTACAGCAGCCGCGGCGCGCCCAACATCAAACTCAGGCCGAGCGGATACAACACCAGTACCGAACGCGGCGCCTGCTCCAATCGGTTATAGATGAAAAGCACCAGCAAAATGGCCAGCAGGCCGAACAAGCTGGCTTTCAGGATATTCATCAAATCCGGCACGCTGGCGAAACGCCAGACGCCGCGATACAGACCGACGTGCCAGAACACCAGGCCCTGCGCGACCAACACCAGCACGGTGGCCGGATCCCAAAACGACGGCGTCATCGCCGTGTCGGTCATGGCGTAACGGAATTGGGTCAGGCCGCTCCAGCACAGCCACACCATCAGCAAATCGTGGGCGACGACGGCCGCGCGCGGGAACGCACCCTCCAAACGCTCTTTCCAACCCGTCATGCGTCGACTCCTCTGTCCGATGTGCCTTCCGCGCGCGATCCGATCGCGCGGCGGCGGAATCCGTACCACAACACGCCCCCCAGACCCCACCACGCCGAAACCGCCCATGCGATTTCGTCCGCCCCCCATGCGTCGATCTTGGATACGCCAAACCCGCACATTATCGCCGCGATCGCGGTCCAAAGGGCATAGACGCCGCTGACTGCGAGATGACTGCCGGTTCGGCGCGCCCAGCGCTGATAGACGTGTTCGACGTGCGGCAGCCACCAGCGTTCGCCGCGCACGATGCGCGACGACAGGGTCAACCCGGCGTCCAGCAAAAACGCGCTCAGCGGCAGCAACAGCCAGGGCCAGGCGGCCTGCGGAATCGCATCCATCGCCAGCGCCGCCAGCCATGCGAGTGCGTAGCCCAGGGCGCCGCTGCCGACATCGCCCAGAAACAAACGCGCCTTCGGTAAATTGAAAGGCAGAAAACCGAAGATGGCGCCGATCGTCGCGAGCGCCAACAACGTGCTGGAAGCGCTGCCGGCGCAGAACGCGAACGCCGCGGCGACCAGCGCCGCTTGGGTCGAGGCGAGGCCATCGATGCCGTCCATGAAGTTCCAGACGTTCACCAACACCACGCACAGAACCCAGGTCGTCGTCGCCGCCGCGAACGAAGCGCCGCCGAGCCATGCGCCGAACGCCAACGCCGTCGCGGCCAGCGCATGCACCGAAAGACGCAGCCACGGCGAGAGCGGACGATGATCGTCGAGCCAGCCGATACCGGCGACCAGCCATAAGCCGAGCGCACCGCCGACGGTTTCGACGATGTCGCGGGGCTGCCGAACGATCAGCGCAAGCGCCGCGATCGACAGCGCGGCCACGATCGCGATACCGCCGCCGCGCGGCGTCGGCACACTGTGGCTGCGTCGTTCGCCGGGTTCGTCCATCAATCGTCGTTGCAGCGCGTAGCGGCGAGCTAAGGCCGCGCCCGCGTAACCGAGCGCCGCATACAGCGCGAACCACAGCAGCCAATCCGCGCGCAGGGTCATGCGCGGCTCCGCGCGTTCGACACGAACAGCCCATCGACCTGCGGAGACCGCGCAGGCGCCCGACGATGCGAAGACGGCATGACGCTCAAACGACGGCGTAGTTCAGCAGCGGCTTCACCGAACCCCATTCCTTGCAGCTCGGGCATTGCCAGTGATGGCTGCGCGCGCCGAAGCCGCAGCGATTGCAGCGATAGCTCGGATTGCGCACGAGCAATTGTTCGGTGACGTGCTTGAGATCGTGCAAGGTCGCGACCGGGTCGGTGCGATCGGCGATGCTCAAATCGATTAGCGCCGCCTCGCCGCGCACCGAGGGGCGTTCCTTCAACTGCCGCGCCAAATAATCGCGCGCCGCATGCACGCCCTCGGAGGCTTCGACCAAACGCGTCAGCGCCAGCACCGGTGCGATGCCGCGGTAGTGCTCGCACATCTCGGTCAAGAACGCGCGCCCGCCGGTGGGGTCGCCGACTTTTTCGTAGCTCACCAGCAGCGCAGGCAGAATTTCCGGCAAAAAGTCGGGATCGTGACGCGCCGCGCGTTCGTAGGCGCGGACCGCGCCGGCGAAACGTTCGGCGTCGAATTCGATCCGCCCTTCCAGCATGCCCGCGCGCACCGACGTGGAATCCGCGGCGTAAGCGCGCGCCACCGCGGCGCTGGCGCCCTCGCTGTCGCCGGCAGAACGCAAACGCTCGGCGAGTTCGCATTCGAACTGCGCGATGAGTTTTCCCATCGCCTCGCCGGTCGCGGCTTCGTAGCGCGTCGCCATCTCGATCGCTTTCTGCCAATCGCGCTCGCTCTGATAAATGCCGATCAAATGCCGCAATGCCTGCGGCGCGCGCGCATCGAGTTTCGCCAAATCGGTGAACACGGTTTCGGCGCGGTCGAGCAGCCCCGAACGCATGTAATCCTCGCCGAGCGCGAGCAAAGCTTGCACCTTCTGGGGGTCGCTCAGATCGTTGCGCTGCACGAGGCCTTGATGCAGGCGAATCGCGCGGTCCACTTCCCCTCGACGCCGGAACAAATGCCCCAGCGCCACCTGGGTTTCGAAGGTGTCTTTGTCGAGTTCGGCGACGTGCAGGAACAGCTCGATCGCTTTGTCGGGCTGTTCGTTGAGGAGGTAGTTCAGGCCGCGAAAATACGTGGTGGACAGCTTGCTGACTTGATTGTCGCTATGACGCTCGCCGCCGCGCCGGCCGATCACCCAGCCGAGCACCGCCGCCAGGGGGATCAGCAGAAAAAACCAGAACCACTCACTGATGAAGTCCATGCGCGGCATCCTCCAGGTCTGCGGTTCGCGCCGTCGCACCGTCGCCGCGCTCGGCCGATTTGCGTTCGCGCGCGAAGCGATGCCGCATCGGCAGAATCACCGACACCGTCAACGCGGCGCCGCCGAGCAACACGCCGATCAGCAACGCGCCGAGCATCACCACGCCCAGGGCGGCGTCGAAGCGAACGATGCCGAAGTCGACGCCGACCACGGTCGGATTCAAAGCGCCGAGCGCTGCGCCGCCGGCGAGGAAGGCGATGGCGAGCAAGGCGCGAAGCGGACGGATCATCTCGACGGGGCGACTCTGAGACGGTGCGACAGTGTAGAGCCTCTCGCGATGCATCGCATCGGCCGCACGCGGGTGAGCCGCAGGGGGCTTACCGCCACAGTCAATGGCGCGTAGGCGCAATGGGCGGCGAGAAAAGCCGCAGAGGGAATTGGGCCACTAGCGGCAAGCCGTCGAGCGCCTTCGAAAAAGCGATGAGCGATCGGTCGCTCGGAGCCGGATCAGTCTTCCGGCGGCAAGGGCACCACGCCGCTGACGCGGTCGCGCAGTTCCTTGCCCGGTTTGAAATGCGGCACATGCTTCCCCGGCAACGCGACGGCGTCGCCCGTCTTCGGGTTGCGTCCGGTGCGCGGCGGACGGTAATGCAGGGAAAAACTGCCGAAGCCGCGAATTTCGATGCGATCGCCCTCGGACAGCGCCCCGCCCATCATTTCCAGCAGCGACTTGACCGCCAAATCGACGTCGTCGGCCTTCAAATGGCCCTGGCGTTGGGTCAGGATCTCGATCAATTCGGACTTGGTCATGGGCACATTCGCTTGACGGTGTCGAACAATCCGCGCGGGGCGTCGAAAAAAAGAGCGGTCGGGAGGTTCGATCTTAGACCCGATCCGCGGGTCTGGCGACGGTTCGGTCGCGGCGATGCCGAAACCGAACCGGCGATGGTCGCAAGCGGACGGGCCGCGATGAAGCGAGGGGCCGCTCGAGCGGCCCCTCGCGACCCGATCACTCGGAGCGGCTTTCCAACTGTTCGCGCAGCAGCGCGCCCAGCTTGGTGGTGCCGCTGGCCGCATCGGCCGAGGCCTTGTTGTACTCGGCCAACGCTTCTTGCGTTTCGGCTTCGTCCTTGGCCTTGATCGACAACTGCAAGGTACGGCCCTTGCGGTCCATGCCGATCAGCTTGGCTTCGATCTTGTCGCCGACCTTCAGATGATGGCTGGCGTCTTCGACGCGGTCGTAGCTGATGTCGCGCGCGGTGACGTAGCCTTCGATGCCGTCGCCCAGGTCGATGGTGGCGCCCTTCGCGTCGACGTCCTTGACGGTGCCGGCGACTTTCGAGCCCTTCGGGAACGAGGCCATGAACTGACCGAACGGATCCTGTTCGAGCTGCTTGACGCCGAGGCTGATGCGCTCGCGCTCCGGATCGACGGCGAGCACCACGGCTTCCAGGGTGTCGCCCTTCTTGAAGTTGCGCACCACGTCTTCGCCGGTGGTGTTCCAGCTCAGATCCGACAGATGGATCAAGCCGTCGATACCGCCGTCCAGACCGATGAAGATGCCGAAGTCGGTGATCGACTTGATTTGACCGGACACCTTGTCGTTCTTCTTGTGGGTCGCGGCGAACACTTCCCACGGATTCTGGGTGCACTGCTTCATGCCCAGCGAGATGCGGCGACGCTCTTCGTCCACGTCGAGGATCATCACTTCGACTTCGTCGCCGACCTGCACGACCTTGGACGGGTTGACGTTCTTGTTGGTCCAATCCATTTCGGAGACGTGGACCAGGCCTTCGACGCCCGGCTCGATTTCGACGAACGCGCCGTAATCGGTGACGTTGGAGACCTTACCGAACATGCGCATATTCGACGGGTAGCGGCGCGCGATGTTGTCCCACGGATCCTCGCCCAGTTGCTTCAGGCCGAGGCTGACGCGGTTGCGCTCGCGGTCGTACTTGAGCACGCGGACTTCGAGTTCCTGGCCGACTTCGACCACTTCGGACGGATGACGCACGCGCTTCCACGCCATGTCGGTGATGTGCAGCAGGCCGTCGATGCCGCCGAGGTCCACGAACGCGCCGTAGTCGGTGAGGTTCTTGACGACGCCCTTGAGCTTCGCGCCCTCGACCAACTTCTCGAGCAACTGCTCGCGCTCTTCCGAGTGCTCGCTCTCGACCACAGCGCGGCGGGAAACGACCACGTTGTTGCGCTTGCGGTCCAGCTTGATGAGCTTGAATTCCAGCTCTTTGCCTTCCAGATACACCGGGTCGCGGACCGGGCGCACATCGACCAGCGAGCCCGGCAAGAACGCGCGGACGTCTTTGATGTCGACGGTGAAGCCGCCTTTGACCTTGCCGCTGATGCGGCCGGTGATGGTTTCGTTCTTCTCGAGCGCCTGTTCGAGTTCGTCCCACACCATCGCGCGCTTGGCTTTGTCGCGGGAGAGGACGGTTTCGCCGAAGCCGTTTTCGAGGGAGTCCAGCGCCACCTTTACGGTGTCGCCGACGGCGACGTCGATCTCGCCAGCGTCGTTACGGAACTGTTCGATCGGGACGATGCCCTCGGACTTGAGGCCGGCGTTGATCACCACCACGTCGGTGCGCACGTCGACGACGACGCCGCTCACGATGGAGCCGGGCTTGAGCTTGGCCAGATTGGCGGCCGCGCTCTGTTCGAACAGTTCTGCGAATGATTCGGTCATGTGTTGAATACTCGGTTGATGACTCAGATCGCGATATCGCGAGGCGTTTTTCGGCGCCGTCGTCGACCGCGATCCACCCGTTGGGGCCGTGGCGGGATTGCCGTTGGCCGTGAGAGTGAAGTGATGAAACCCGCCGCCGGACGCCTTGCGGTATCCGTCGAGCGGGAGCTGGACCTGCTGCGCGGAACGAAACGCTCCGCCACCGATGCCGACGTCTCGCGACGCGGCGAAATCGTCAACCGCGTTCGGGCAAAATCGCCAGAACGCGCTCCACGACCGCATCGATGCCGAGGCCGGTGGTATCGATGTGAACGGCGTCGTCGGCCGGTCGCAAAGGCGCCACCGCGCGATTGGCGTCGCGCGCGTCGCGAGCGAGAATTTCGCGTAGCAGGTCGTCAAGACTAACCGAAACCCCCTTTTCTTTCAACTGCTTATACCGTCTCTCCGCGCGCTCTTCGGGGCTGGCGGTGAGGAAGACCTTGTGAGGGGCGTCGGGGAAGATCACGGTGCCCATGTCGCGGCCGTCGGCGACCAGGCCCGGGAGCCGGCGGAAGGCGCGTTGGCGGTCGCGCAGCGCGGCCCGCACTTCGGGCACGGCGGCGATCGCCGAAGCCGCGGCCCCAGCGGTTTCGGTGCGCAGTTCGTCGGTGGCGTCGAGGCCGTTCACGGTCACCCGCAGCTCGCCCAGGCCCGCATCGGCGGCCGGCCGCTCGACGAACCCGATTTGGGTGTCGAAGGCGCAGCGCACGAGGGCCGCCGGGTCGGCCAGATCCAGGTCCGCCCAACCCGCGGCCACGCCGACGCCCCGGTACAACGCCCCGGAATCCAAGTAATGCCAGCCGAGGCGCTGGGCGACGATGCGGCTGATGGTGCCCTTGCCGGAGCCGGAGGGCCCGTCGATGGTGAGCACGGGGGCGCTGGAATCGGGCATGGGCGGCTCGGCGAGGTGCGGGGGCGCCCATTCTAGCCTGCGGCGTCGGTGGCACGCCCCGACGCTTCGAATGCAAGCGCTTGAATCGGCTGCGAAATACCGGCTATACTCGCGGGCTCGCTTCGCTCAAGCAGCCTGCGTGTCCGCGATTCGCGACACGGCCGGCGCGGCAGCGGTGCGTTTCGACGGCTCGATTTCCCTCGGGTCGTTTCCCATCCACATTCACCGCGTTATCGCCGAGGTTTCCATGAAGGTCCTGTCCTCCCTGAAGTCGGCGAAGGCCCGTCACCGCGACTGCAAAGTCGTTCGCCGCCGTGGCAAGGTCTTCGTGATCTGCAAGTCGAACCCGCGTTTCAAGGCGCGTCAGCGCTGAAACAAATCGGTATGTTCAAGGCGCGTCAGCGCCGAAACAAAACGGCATGTTCAAAGCCGTCAGTACGTTCGAAGCGCAGCGGCGCTGAAACGAACAGACACGCTCGATCGGACGCGTCGCCCGCCTCGAAGGCCGCCGAAATGCGGCCTTCGTCGCGTTTGGCGTATCGGTCTCGCCGCATCGACGGCGAATCCGGCCAGCGCCGTCGTCTTCGCGGTACGCTTAGAATGTCGCGGACGCGGCCTATGCCCGTCAGTCTTGCGCACACCGCATTTCGCCTGAGGAGGTTCCACCATGCGCGCTGTCTCCGTCGTCGCTGTCGCCGCCACGTTCGCCGCCTTGTGCGCGACCGCCGTCCCGCAGGCGCAGGCCGAAACCCTGCTGATCGAACGCGTGAACGCCGAAGCCGGCAGGATGCTGCCCGCACGCGGCATGCGCATGGCCGAGGTCGAGCGTAAATTCGGCGCGCCGACGCAGCGCCTGGAACCCCGCGGCGGCGAAAGCCGCAGCCGTCCGACGATCAACCGTTGGACCTATCCGAACTTCATCGTGTATTTCGAGCGCGACCGCGTGATCGACGCCGTCGCGATCCGCGCCACGCCGAACGAAGTCGGCCCCAAGGCCCCGATCCGCTGACGTGGCCGCCGCTTTTCGTTTTCCGGCGGAGTGGGAAGCCCAGTCCGCCGTTCTGATCGCTTGGCCGCACGACGGCACCGACTGGGCGCCGCGACTCGCCGAAGTCGAGGAGACCTACATCGCCCTGGTGTCGGCGATCGTGCGCTTCGAGAACGCCGTGATCTGCGTCGCCGACGACGATTTGCAGACCTACGCCGAAGCGCGGCTGCGCTCGGCGCGCGTGGAGATGAGCCGCGTGCGTTTCGTCGTGGTCGAGTACGACGACACCTGGCTGCGCGATTCCGGCCCGATCACGTTGAAAACGACCGGTGCCGATGAAGCGCGTTTCCGTCTGCTCGATTTCCGCTTCACCGGCTGGGGCGGCAAATACGAAGCCAGCCGCGACGATCGTTTGATCGAAGCGCTCGTCGCGCAGGGCGTGTTCGCCGACGCGACTCGCGAACAGATCGATTTCGCGCTGGAAGGCGGCGGCATCGAAACCGACGGCGCAGGCACGCTGCTGACGACGTGGCGTTGCTTGCACGAACGGCACCCGCAAGCGACCCGCGAGGAACTGACCGCGAAACTCGCCGGTTGGCTGCGTCAAGAGCGCGTGCTGTGGCTCGACCACGGCTATCTGGAAGGCGACGACACCGACGCGCATATCGACACCCTCGCCCGCTTCGCCGCAGAAGACGCCATCGTGTTCCAGGCCTGCGAAGACGCGAGCGACAGCCATTACGCCGAACTGCAGGCGATGGCGGCGGAACTCGCCGCGCTGCGCACGCAAGACGGTAAGCCGTATCGGTTATTTCCATTGCCGTGGGCCGAGCCCATCCTCGACGAGGGCCGCCGGCTCGCCGCGAGCTACGCGAATTTCTTGATCGTCGACGGCGCGGTGTTGATGCCGGCCTATGGCGATGCCGTCGCCGACGCGGCTGCGCAAGCGGTGATGGCCGAGGCGTTCCCGGGTCGCGAGATCGTCGCCATCGACTGCCGCCCGCTCATCTGGCAGAACGGCAGTTTGCATTGCATTACGATGCAGTTGCCGGCGGACGTATTGTCGAGCGATCCATAGGGTGCGCCTGCGGCGCACCGCCCTCGTTCGACGAGTGTCCAACAGACGGTGCGCCGCAGGCGCACCCTATGGAAGCCGAATGCTGGCACCGCGCGTCGGACCGAAGCCCGAACATCACGAGTGACGCATGAAAAAGACCACCCTCCCCGTCGCCCTGATCCAAGAACGCAACCACGGCGACGCCGTGACGAATCTGGCCGTCATCGAAGATCGCGTCGGCGAGGCCGCGAAACGCGGTGCGAAACTGGTGCTGCTGCAGGAACTGCATAACGGCGCGTATTTCTGCCAGCACGAATCGGTGGACGAATTCGATCTGGCCGAATCGATTCCCGGCCCGAGCACCGAGCGACTGAGTGTGCTCGCGAAACGGCATGGCGTGGTGCTGGTCAGTTCCTTATTCGAACGCCGCGCGGCCGGGCTGTATCACAACACCGCCGTGGTCTTCGACGCCGACGGTTTCACCGCGGGCAAGTACCGCAAAATGCATATCCCGGACGATCCGGGGTTCTACGAGAAGTTCTATTTCACGCCCGGCGATTTGGGTTTCGCTCCGATCGACACCTCGGTCGGCCGGCTCGGCGTGCTGGTGTGTTGGGACCAGTGGTATCCGGAAGCGGCGCGCTTGATGGCGTTGGCCGGCGCCGAATTGCTGCTTTATCCCACCGCCATCGGCTGGGACCCGTCCGACGAACAGGCCGAGAAGGACCGCCAGCGCGGCGCCTGGATTCTCAGCCATCGCGGCCACGCGGTCGCGAACGGCCTGCCGGTGCTCAGTTGCAATCGCGTGGGTCACGAACCGTCGCCGCTGGGCGCGGCGGGCATCGATTTTTGGGGCAACAGCCATGTGCTCGGCCCGCAGGGCGAGTTCATCGCCGAAGCCGGCACCGAACCGACGATTCTGATGGCCGAGGTCGATCTGGCCCGCAGCGAACACGTCCGCCGCATTTGGCCGTTCCTGCGCGACCGGCGGATCGATGCGTATCAGGATCTGCTGAAGCGTTATCGCGACTAAGTCGCCTCCCCTCCGAATCGCCGCTTGAACGGTCGCCCGGGCGGGTTGCCGTCGGCGCTTGCAAAAATAGAACGGTCGTTCTATTTTCTCGTCATGTCGACTCCCCCCGCGACCACAAAAGGCGAAGCGACGCGTATGGCGATCCTCGATCGCGCCTACGCCATCGCGTCCGCCACCGGCCTGGAAGGTTTATCGATCGGCGCGCTGGCCGCTGCCGTCGGCATGTCCAAGAGCGGCGTGTTCGTGCATTTCGGATCTCGCGAAGACTTGCAATTGGCCGTTCTCGACACCGCCGCACGGCGTTTCGCGGATCGCATCCTGCCCACCGCAATGAAATCGCAAGCCGGCATGCCGCGCCTGCGGGCGCTGATGTCGACGTGGTTCGAGTGGATCCGTGACCAGCGCGGAAGCTGTCTGCTGCTCTCGGCGATCAGCGAGTACGACGATCGCCCCGGACCGCTGCGCGACCGCATCGTCGGCTATCAATTGCGCTGGCGCGAGGAACTGGCGCGCGCGGTCGCGGCGACCGTGGCCCGCGGCGAGTTGCCGCACGAAACGGATACCGCGCAACTCGCGTTCGAACTTAACGCGGTGGCGCTCGCCGTCCAGCATGAAGCCGCCGTCGCTGGCGTGGAAGCCGCCGCGCAACACGGCGCACGCATGCTCGAACGACTGCTCGGCGCCGCCGCGCACCTGCGCACCTGATCACGCAGCCGCATCGCTCGTCCGTTTCTTTGCCGCAAAAAAAAGCACGATCGTTCTTTTCATCCCGCCACCCAGACGAGACAAACAAATGTCCCCCTCGCTCACCGCCGTTCTGCTGTACGCCGCCTGGACGTTGTTGTTGTTATCCGCGATCGCCGCTCTGCGCGCTTACCACACGCTCGACGGCCGCCCGGCGAACGCCTTCGCCGTCGGCGGCGACGATGTGTCCGCATTTTCCGGGCGGCTCTGCCGGGCGCATGCGAACTGCTACGAAAATCTGCCTGCGTTCGCCGCGATCCTATTCGCGGCCATGCTCGCCGGTCGAAGCGATATCACCGACCCGCTCGCGCTGTGGCTGGTTGCCGCGCGCGCCGCGCAATCCACGGTGCATCTGTGGTCGACCAGCGTACCGGCGGTGATCTTCCGCTTCGCGTGCCTCGCCCCGCAGATCACGATTCAAGTCTGGTGGCTGGCGCAGTTGTTGGGGGCGACGCGATGAACGACCGCAATCGGCATGGCGAACCGCTCGCGTTCGCCTGGGACGGCGCGCTCGACCGGCGTGCGCGATTCGGGCTGATCGCGCGGGCGGTCGCGGCGCGCATCGCATCGCTGTCGGCGCGATGGCGGCGATGCGAGGGAGTCGCCGACACCGCCGTCGATCGGCTGGACCCGGACGCGATCGCCATACCGGACAGCATCGCAGCGGCGCGGGCGGTTGAGCACGCGCAAGCGCTGAGCGAGCCGTGGTTGTTCCATCACTGTCTGCGCACCTATGCCTGGAGCGCGCTGCTGGCGCAAAGCGACCGCGTGCGTTACGACCGGGAACTGCTGTTCGTCGCCAGCGCATTGCACGATCTGGGGCTGACCGACGCGCACGCCGGGCATGCGCCGGACTGCGCGTGTTTCGCGATCGAAGGCGCGCGGGCGGCGCATCGTTTCGCGTCCGACACCATCGGCTGGGAACGCGAACGTTGCGACCGGCTGGCCGATGCCATCGCGCTGCATCTGAACGTGTCGGTGGCTGCGGAACATGGGCCGGAAGCGCATCTGCTCAACGCCGGCGCGGCGTTCGATGTGGTCGGTCTGCGCATGCGCGAGATCGCGGCGACCGCGCGCGCCGACGTGCTGTCGCGCTATCCGCGGCTGCAGTTTTCGACACGCATGGCGGCGGCGATGAAGACGCAAGCGATCGCACGTCCGCACTCGCGCGCCGCCGCGCTGGTCGGCCTGGGTTTCCCTGGAATGATCCGGAGCAACCCGTTGGAAAGCCGGGCGAATGGCGAGGACGACGCGGAAGGCATGCCCTGAATCGTTCGCCCTCGACGCATACGCGAAGCGCGCATCCGGAATGCGGCAATGCGACCTGGGCGCGGGCACAAGTCGCAGACAGGGTGGATGGAAGCGTCTATCCTGCGCGTTCCGTCGCGTTCGCCTAGGATTCGGTTGCAAAATCGGAAAGGCGGGATCGGCGGTCCCTCCACATCCTGCCGTCACGATGACCGACACCGACTTGGACGCCACGTCCCCCGACGCCGCACCGCAATCGTTCGATCCCCTGCACGAACAGCCGCATCAGATCGTCGAACGCTACGGGGTGCGCTACACCCTGCTCGGCACCGCCCACGTCTCCAAGGCGAGCTTGGACGCCGTGCGCGCCGCGATCGACAGCGGCGCTTACGACACCGTCGCGGTGGAGCTCGACGCCCAACGCGCGCAAGCGCTGACCGACCCCGATGCGCTGGCGCGGTTGGATTTGGTCAAAGTGCTGCGCGAAGGCAAAGCCGCGTTGTTCGCGGCGAATTTGGGCCTGGCGGCGTATCAACGCCGGCTCGCCGAGCAATTGGGCATTGAGCCCGGCGCGGAACTCAAGGCCGCCGTGCTGGACGCCCGCGAACGCAACCTCGGCCTGCACTTAATCGACCGCGACGTCGGTCTGACCTTCAAACGCGCGATGCAGCGCCTAGGCTGGTGGGGACGCACGAAAGTCTCGGCCGGCATCATGGCTTCGCTGCTGGGCGACGACGAGGTGTCGGACGAACAGATCGAAAACCTGAAAGCCGGCGACATTCTCGAATCGAGCTTCAGCGAATTCGCCTCCGAAAGCCCCGAACTGTACGAGACGGTGATCGCCGAGCGCGACCGCTACATGGCCACGCGTCTGCGCGAAATCGCGCTAGAGCATCCGGCCGACGCGGGCGCCGCGCCGCGCGAAGTGCTGGCGGTGGTCGGCGCCGGGCATCTGCAGGGCATGGCGAAACATCTCGCCGAAGACGACGGCGACGCCGCGCCGATCAAAGCCTCGCTCGAAGCGGTGAAACAGAAATCCTCGTTCCCGTGGTTCACCCTGCTGCTGGCGATCTTCGTGCTGGGCGGCTTCGTCTGGGGATTTTGGCGGGGCGGGTTCGAGGTCGGCAGCGATTTGGTGCTGCAGTGGGTATTGGTCACCGGCGCGCTCGGCGCGCTGGGGTGCCTCATCGCCGGCGGGCATCCGCTGAGCATTTTGACCGCGTTCGTCGCATCGCCGATTACGCCGCTGCATCCCGCGCTGGCCTCCGGCACGCTCAGCGCCCTGGTCGAAGCCTGGGTGCGGAAACCCACCTACGCCGATTTCATGCGCTTGCGCGACGATCTGCAAAGCGTGAAAGGCTGGTGGCGCAATCGCGTGGCCCGCACTCTGCTCAACTTTTTCCTGACCAGCATGGGCACCGCCATCGGCGTGTGGGCCGGCGGCGCCAAGATGATCAAAACGCTGCTGCAGTGAGCCTGGGCGCGGCGGAAGCCACGAAGTCGCGCGCGATGGTCGATGCTCACGGATCACGCAACGCGTAAGTTCGCGAGGCATCGTCTCGCGAACGGCCGAGTTCAGCGTACGCGCGCAGAAGCGTTCGGCCTGAGCGTTCGCGATAGTTTCTGACCGACGCTAAACGCGATCCGGGCCGAGCGACGCACAGCGCTGCCCGTCCGAACTCACTCGCCGTTCGTGCCCGAGAGCGCGGTCACGCTCGCCATCGCCGGTCCGCCGCGGCGCCTCAACGCGCGACGGACGATCGCGAGCGTGCGCACGCGAAGATCGTCGAGCATCGCGTAGATCGTCGGCAGGAACAGCAGGCTGACCACCGTCGAGAACGCCAAGCCGCCGGCGATCGCGCGCGCCATCGGGAAGTACGGCGGGCCGCCGCCGGCCATCGCGGTATTGCCCATCGCGATCGGCACCATCGCCAAAATCGCCGTGCCCATCGTCATCAGAATCGGGCGCAGCCGCTCGCGGCTGCCTTCCACCAAGGCATCGGTTCGCGACATGCCGCGCCGTCGCAGATTGTTGATGTGCTCGATCATGACGATGCCGTTGTTCACCACCACGCCCATCAGCACCAAAATGCCGATGAACGCCATCACGTTGAATTCGGTGCCGGTGATCCAGAACAGCCAGAATACGCCGAAAATCGAGAACAATACGCCGCTCATGATCGCCGTCGGGAACAGCAGCGACTCGAACACCGACGCCATCACCACGTAGATCATGATCAATGCGATCACCAAATTGATCATCATCTGAGCAATCGCGTCGTCATCCTGCTGGAAACCGCCGCCGTCGAAGCTGAAGGTATAGCCGGCGGGGAACGACACGCCCTCCAGCGCGTCCTCCATCGCTTTGCGGGCTTCCGGCATCGCCACTTTATCGGCCAGATTGGCCTGAATAGTGAGCGTGGTCTGACGGTTCGAGCGCTGCACTTCGGTCGCGGCGGCCTCGACGTTGACGTCGACCATCGCCAGCAGCGGCACGCTGCGTCCGTCCGGCGCGCGCACGGTGAACGAGGCGATATCGGCGACGCCGTAATCCTCCGCACCGGCGAAACGCACCCACACCGGCACTTCGGTATCGCCGCGACGGAATTCGCGCAGCGGCGCGCCGCGCAATGCGAGCCCGACGAACTGCGAGACCTGCTCGGCGCTGAAACCGAACGAGGCCGCGCGTTCGCGATCGACGCGGACCGCCAACTCGCTGTTCTGATCGCCGACGTTCACGCGCACATCGCGCAATTCTTTACGCTGCGACAGGATCGGCAGCACGTCGGCGGCGATCTCGCGCAGCGTTTCCGACGAGTCGCCGACCAACTGCACCTGCACGTTCTGCGCGAGGCCGTTGCCGCCGCCACCGCCCGGCCCGCCTTGATTGCCGATGCCGATATTGGCGCGCGCGGATTTCGGCAACGCTTCGCGGATCGCCTCGACCAACTTCTTGGTGTCGTCGGGTTTGTCGGTATCGAATTTGACCTGCGTGCCGCCCCAGCCTTGTTCGCTGTAGAACGAATAGATCTGCTCGATCCGGTATTTCTTGCGATTCGTATCGAGAAACCGCTCGATCTTCAGGATCTCGTCCGACATCTGCTCCTTGGTGTAGGCGCCGTTCCACTGATAGAAGATATTGGTCTCGCCGCCCTCCTCGCCGCCGAACATATTGGTCTTCGTGTTCATCATCGGGAAGACGCTCACGGCGACGATCGCGAGGATGCCGACCAGGCTCCAGCCGCGGTGCTCCAATGTCCAGCGCAGGAAACGCGCGTACTTGCGCTGCAGCGCCGGGATCAACCCGCGATCGTTGCGCAGCGTCGGCGGCGTCTTCAGCCGCGCCGAGATCATCGGAATCAGGCTCACCGCCACCAGCCAGGACGCCAGCAGCGAGACCGAAATGGTGATCGCGATCTGCGACATGAAGATGCTGATCATGTTGCGGTCGCCGAACAGATTCGGCACGAACACGATGCAGTGGCAGAGCGTGCCGGCCGACAGCGCGATCGCGACGTTGCGGGTTCCGACCAGCGACGCCTGCAGCGGCTTGTCCGGGGTGCGTTCGCGCTCCTGATAGATGCTCTCCACCACCACGACGGCGTTATCCACCAGCATGCCGACCGCGAGCAGCAGGCCCATCATCGTCAGGATATTCAGCGTGACGCCGGCGAAGTACATGAAGCCGAGGGTCATCACGAAGCAGATCGGAATCGCCAGCGTGACCATCAAGGTCGATGGCCAGTGACGCAGGAAGAAATACAGCACGACGATCGACAGCAGCAGACCGACCAAGCCGGCTTCCGCCAGTTCGACCAGCGAATTCGTCACCGCCTTGCCTTGATCGTCGACGACTTTGACTTGCACGCCTTCGAGCGCGGGGTCGGCGCCGATGGCATCGATTTCCTTCAGCGCGAGCCGAGACACTTCCACCAGATTCGCGCTGCGTTCCTTGAAGATGTCGAGACCGACCGCGGGGCGGCCGTCGAGACGGCGGCCCATGTCCATTCGCGCCGGCTTCAAACGCACATCGGCGACATCGCCCAGACGCGTGCCCTTGCCGTCGATCACGATGTCGCGGTACTGCTGCAGATCGGAAATTTCGCCGACCGGCTGCACGCGCAAGCGCTGGCCGCCAGCGTAGATTTGGCCCGCCGACACCGAGAAGTTGGCGTCGCGCAGGCGCATGTTCAGATCGTTCAAACCGACGCCGTGCGCGGTGAGCCGATCTTGCGAGATCGCGATTTCCACCTCGTTCGGCGGCGCGCCGAGAATATCCACGCGCGCCACGCCGGGCACGCGCTCGATCCTGCGCTTGAACTCGCGGTCGATCATGTCGTACTCGCGGGTCAGATCGCGCGCGCTGGCGAGGCGGACTTTGAGCACCGGCTCGTCGGACGTGGAGAATTTCAGCACCAGATAGCGCTGCAGATCGTCCGGCAGTTGGTCGCGGATCGCATCGATGCGTTCGCGCGCTTCGGAGGCGGCGATCGAGGCGTCGCGCTCCCAGTCGGTGAATTCGATGAACATCGACGCGCCGTCGGCGCGGGCGCTGCCGTCCATGCGCTTGATGCCGGCCATGGTCGAGACCGCTTCCTCGACCGGACGCAGTACGTTCCGCTCCACTTCTTCCGGGGTCGAACCGCTGTAGGGCAACTGCAGGAAGATGCCGGGGAAGGTCAGCGAAGGCAGCGCCTCCAGCGGCAAGCGCACCGATGCGATCAGGCCGATCACGAACATCGACACGAAAAACATCACCGTGGTGACGGG
This sequence comes from Lysobacter sp., assembly GCA_008015835.1. GTDB lineage: Bacteria > Pseudomonadota > Gammaproteobacteria > Xanthomonadales > Xanthomonadaceae > Lysobacter_I. Next base: position 143,178 of record SSGH01000028.1, on the reverse strand, counting down.
ACGCTTGATGCTGAATTCGGCGACGCTCATCCCGGCAGGCCCTCCTCGGCGGCGGAATCGATTTCGGACTCGATCAGTTCGCGCTGACGTTTCGCCCGGCGCACGTATTCTTCGTCCGAGCGGCGGTCGAGCAGATCGTACACCACCGGAATCACGATCAAGGTCAGCAAGGTCGAGACCAGCAAGCCGCCGATCACGGTGATCGCCATCGGCGAGCGCACCTCGGCGCCGGGACTGCCCCACAGCGGCGCGGCCGCGAGCGGCAGAAAGCCGAATAACGTACACGTCGTCGTCATCACGATCGGGCGCAAACGCGAGCGCGCGCCCTCGACCAGCGCATCGCGCTTTGCGACGCCGCTCTCGCGCAATTGATTCACCTTGTCGATCAGGATGATCGCGTTCTTGGTGACCAAGCCCACCAGCAGAATCAGGCCGATGAATACGACGACCGACACCGTCGAATTGGTGACCAACAGCGCCAACACCGCACCGACCAACGCGAGCGGAATGGTGAACAAGATGACGAACGGATGCAGCAGCGACTCGAACTGCGACGCCATCACCAGATAGACCAGGAACACCGCCAAGCCGAACGCGAACAGCAGCGAGGTCAACGATTCGGACAACTCCTCGCCCTGCCCGCCGATGTGCATGCCGATGCCGGCGCCGAGCCCGCCGTCGCGCGCGGCGCTGTCGGCGACCATCTGCTCGACTTCGCGCACCGCGGTGCCCAAGTCGATATCGCGCAGATTGGCGGACACGATCGCGACGCGCACTTGGTCGGCGCGGTGGATTTCGCTCGGCCCGGTGGTCGCCACGACCTGCGCGACGGAATCCAGCGTGATCGGGTTGGCGCTGCCGGGGTTGATGATGAGCTTGCGGATGCTGTCGACGGAGGCGCGATCGTTTTCCCGCGCCCGCACCAGCACATCGATCTTCCGACTGCGGAAACTGTAGCGGGTGGCGACGTCGCCGCGGACCTTCTTGACCACCGAATCGGCGATCTGGCGCGTGGTCAAACCCAGCGCGCCCGCGCGTTCCTGATCGAACACGATCTGGATTTCCGGGAAGCCTTGTTCGACCGTCGATTTCACGTCGGCGTAGTGCGGATTCTCGCGCAGCATCGCGGCCATTTTTTGACCGGCGCGCTGGATATCGCCCAGATCCTGGCCGCTCAATTCGATTTCGAGCGGCATCGAGAAACTGAACAGCTCGGGGCGGCTGAAATCCACCTGCGCCCCGGGATACTTCGACAGCGTATCGCGGAACTTATCGCTCAGCGTCGCTTCGACCGCGTCGCTGCCGCCATCGGTCATCGCGATCGTGAGTTTGCCGATGTTCTCGCCGCTCTCGGTCGGGCTCGCATCCAACCGCGTGCCGCTGCCGCTGACGCCGTACAACGCGGCGATGCCGGCTTCGCGGCTGTGCGCGGCTTGCACGTCGCGTACGACTTGGTCGGTTTCGCGTAGCGGCGTGCCCGGCGGCAGCTTCACGGTCACGTCGAAGCGGTCCTGCGCCAACTGCGGAATGAGGTCGGTGCCCAGCAGGGGCACGGCCATCAGGCTGATCGCGAACACGAGCGTCGCCGAGATCAGCACCAAACCCGGGCGCTTCATCGCGCCGGGCAGCGCGCGCAAATACGCCGCTTCGAGGCGGTGATACGGCAGCATCGTCCAATCGCTGAGTTTGCGCATGATCGGGCCGATCACGGCGCACGATAGACGCCACGCGCGCGAGATCAACCAAACCGCACCGAAGAAGATCGGCCCCACAAGCATCACGATCAGCAGGAACAGCAGCCAAAACGGTAAGCCGATGACTGCCCGGATCGGCAGCAACAGCGCGAACAAAAGCGCCTGCTTCGGTCGAGAAAGCGCGCTGCCGATCGGCCAAACGAAGCCGTGATACATGCGACGAACGGCTAGAATCGCGCCGATCGTGAAGGTCGCAGGCGCCAGAACGATCGCCAACAACCAACGCAGCGCAGTGGGCATGCCGCTGCGCAGCGGCGCCGCGACGGCCCAACGCACATCGGCTTTCGCGAAGTCGAGCTCGGAGAGAGCCGTGCGCGGCGCTTCCTCGGGGAACGCCAACGGCGGCTTGCCCTTCAGGCCGCTGAGCATCGGAATCAGCGTCATCGACACCATCAGCGAAATGCCGATCGCGGTGGCGACGGTCAGCGCTTGGTCGCGGAACAGTTCGCCCGCGATGCCCTCCACGAACACCAGCGGCAGGAACACCGCGATGGTCGTGAGCGTCGAGGCGACCACCGCCATACTGACTTCGCGCGTGCCCTGCACCGCCGCCGCGAAAATGCCGAGCCCGCGCTCTCGCGCCTTGGCGATGCTTTCGAGCACCACGATCGAGTCGTCCACCACCAAGCCGGTCGCGAGCGCGAGGCCGCCGAGCGACATCACGTTCAGACTCAAACCGAACCGGTCCATGAAGAAGAACGTGGCGACGATCGACACCGGCAGCGACAGCGAAATGACGAAGGTGCTCCAACCGTCGCGCAGGAACAGGAAAATGATCAGGATCGCGAGAATGCCGCCGATCAAGGCGTCCTGCTGCACATCCGTAATGGCATGACGGATGAACTGCGATTGATCGTCGATCACCGTCAGTTCCACGCCCTGCGGCAGTTGCGCGCGGATTTGCTCGATTTTTTTCGACAAGGCGTCGGCGGTCGCGACGGTATTGGCGTCGCCTTCTTTGTAGATCGCCAATTCCACCGCTTCCTTACCGCCTAAGCGGATGATCGCCTCGCGCTCCTTATGGCCCTGCCGCACTTCGGCCACGTCCTTCAGACGCACCGGCATGCCGCCCGCGGGCGACGCGTTGCCGCCGCCGGACGCGCTCTGCACGGAACTGGCGGCGGCGATCGCGGCCGCGGAGCCGGTCGACGCGGCGATCGCGAACATCTGCTGCGCGGCGCTCGCCGCGGCGTCGTTGCCGGCGGTGCGCGTGGTCACCAGCATTTCGCGAATTTCGTCGATGCTGGCGAACTGATTGACCGTGCGCACCAAATAGCGCTGGCTGCCTTCTTCCACGCGGCCGCCGGAAATATTGATGTTCTCCTGCTGCAGCCGCTGAATCACGGTGTCGATCGACAGGTTGAGCTGCGCGAGCTTCTGCTGGTCGATCTCGACCTGCACTTCGTCTTCCAGGCCGCCGCCGACCTTCACCGCGGCCACGCCGTCGACGGGCTCCAGTTTCTTCTTTAGGTCGTCGTCGGCGTAGCGGCGCAGTTCGGTCAATTCGCGCAGCGCAGCCTCCTCGCTGACCACCGCGCGAGCGTCGGCTTTGGTCGACAGCGCCAAGCGCACGATCGGTTCGGTCGACGGATTGAAACGCAACAACACCGGCGGTTTGGCTTCCAACGGCAGTTGCAGCAGTTCCATCTTGTCGCGCACGTCCAGGCTGGCCTGGTCCATGTCGGTGCCCCAGGCGAATTCCAGCACCACATCGCTCTGCCCGGTGCGCGACACCGACTTGAGCTTGCGCAGATTCTTCACCACGCCCAGCGCTTCTTCCGAGGGCTCGGTGATCAAGGTCTCCACTTCGGCGGGGGCCGCGCCGGTGTACTCGGTGCGCACCGTCAGCGTGGGATAACTCAGGTCCGGCAGCAGATTCACCTTCAAACTGGACAAGGCCAAGCCGCCGAACAGCAGCATGGTGATCCAGAACATCGCCACGGTGACGCGGCGACGCGTCGAGAACTCGACCAGATCGAAACCGCCGCCGCTTCCTCCGAGATGCGCGCCCGTCTCGGGCGTTTCCGCCGATGCGGCATCGCGATTCGACGATGCCTCGCCGCTCATTGTTTCGCCCCGGCGGGTTTCGCGGCGGCGACCGCGGCTTTCGGTTTCGGGTCGCCGATCACCTGCACATCGCTGCCGTCGCGCAGCGCGACCTTGCCGGCGGTCACGACGCGATCGTCGGGCTTCAAGCCGCCGCGCACTTCCACCCACTCGCCTTCGTAGTAGCCCAACTTCACCGACGTGCGCACGGCCTTGCCGTTACGCACAATGTACACCGCCGGATCGCTCTCGTCGTCCAGCAGCGCGTTGCGCGGGATCACCGGCGCGTCGGCGCGTTGGTCGTAATCGATACGGATGCGGCCGAACATACCCGGCTGCAGCAAGCCGCCGCCGTCGAAGGCGCAAATCACGCGGAACGTACCGCTGCCGGAGTCGATCACCGGCGCGACGCGATCGACGCGGCCTTGGAACGGCCTGCCGGGCAGCGCGTCGACCGACAATTGCACCGGCAGACCGGCCTTGAGCGTGGCCAGTTCGCGCTCGGGCACATTGAGCACTGCCTCCAAGCGCGCGGTGTCGACGATGCGGAAAATCGGCGTATTGATCTGCACGAAATTGCCGGTCTTGATCGAACGCTCGGCGATCACGCCGGAAATCGGCGCGGTCACGTTCGCGTAAGACAGCTCGAGCTTCGCCAAGCGGTTCACCGCGCGGATGTTTTCGAGGTCGTAGCGCAGTTGATCCAAATCGTTCGCGCTGACCAATTGCTGCGCGAACAACTGCTGCGAGCGCTTGTAGTTGGCTTCGAGCTTGCGCAACTGCGCTTCGCTCTGCGCGGCCTGCAGCGCGGCGCGGGCGGAATCCAACCGCACCAACACTTGGCCGGCGCGAACCGGCTGCCCAACTTCGCCCAGCACCTGCAGCGCGACGCCCGAGGTTTTGGCGACCACCTGCGACTCGGCGCGCGCTTCCAAAGGCGCGGTGCCGGTATAGCTGGCGGCGATGGCGCGGCGGCTGATGCGGACCGCTTCCACCGGCACCGGCTCCGGCTTATTGGCGCCTTCCTCGCCTTTGCCCTTGGCTTGCGCATCGTCGCCCTGCGGACCGCCCTTGCAGCCGACGAGCGCGACCGTCGCCATCAAGCACGCGGCGAAGACCCGGACCGCCGCCGCTTTGCGGGCGCGAACGAGGACGGGCGACGGAGAAACATCGGTGGAAAGCATCAAGGGCATATGGGCGCGCACAGGTTTTAGTGTTGTATCAAGGTATATCACCCGTTCATCGAACATCATCGGCCAGAGGTCATGGTGCTGGCTTTCACATTCGCGCGGCGCGATCCGCGGTCGAACGACGAGGATTCGGGGCACCGACGTCGTTTCTTCGCCGCGGCCAAAGCCCGAACGATGGCTATCGACGAATCAATCGGTTATACGCCCGTTCGCGCATCGCGGCCCTCGGCCGCCGCGAGACCGGACGCTTTCGATGGTTCGACCCATGTCCCCAGTGCTCGTCGGCGAGGCTGCAGGCTATACTGACCGGATTGCGCCGCAGCGACAGCACCGGCGCGACGACTCCCGAACTTGCGGACCCCGACATGATCCGATCGTTGCATCGAAATCTGTGCGTTGCCGGCTGCCTGACCCTGGCCGCCGCACTCGCCCTCTCCGCCGATCTCGCCGCGCAAACGGCCGCGCCCACCGCGGACGCTGCGGCCTCGGCCGCCGCCGAAGCGCCCAAGAACGCGCCGAAAGAACCCGCCAAACCGGCCGCCGGTTCCGCCGAACGCGGCAAAGCCTTGACCTACACCTGCCAGGGCTGCCACGGCGTGACGGGCTACAAAAACGCCTACCCGACGTATTCGGTGCCGAAGATCGCGGGTCAAACGAACGAGTACTTGCTGGCCGCGCTCAACGGTTACAAGCAAGGCACCCGCAAGCACCCGACCATGCAGGCGCAGTCGCAGAGTTTCTCCGACCAGGACATCGCCGACATCGCCGCCTATCTTTCCAGCCTCAAAAAGAAGTGAGCGCCGCCCTCATGACGAAGCGCGTCTTCCCGCACATCCCCGCTCTCGCCCTCGCGCTCGCCGCCGGTTTCGGCCTCGTCGCTTGCGGCGGTCAAAGCCATGAAGCCACCGCCGAGGCGGGCGCCGAAGCCCACAAAGCCGTCGCCCACGTCTCCGCCGCCGACGGCGACGCCGCCCGCGGCGAAAAGCTGTCGAAGGAAAAACTCGGCGGCCGCCAAGCCTGCGTCGAATGCCACGGCGACAAGGGCAATGCGCCTAGCGCCGATATGGCCGCCCCGGTGCTGGCCGGTCAATACCCGGATTACTTGTTCCACTCGATGCAGGCCTACCGCGAAGGCAAACGCGACAACGCGTTGATGACCTCGCACGCGAAGGAACTAGCGAAGGTCGGTCAATTCGACGACCAAACCATCGCCGACCTCGCCGCGTATTTCGCTTCGCAACCGAGCGGCTTGAGCGATCTGCACGGTGTGAAATAACGCTTCGTCGCGATCTCGAAGCAACGAAACGGGAGCCTCGCGCTCCCGTTTTTGTTTGGCGCCGAGCCGAAGGCGCTATGGGGCGAAGGCGAACGCCACGCTCCTGGGCTCTACCCGAGAATGCTGACGACCATTGGCGGCCGCGCTCCGACAGGACGCTCAGTATCCGCAAGGCCGGATGAGGGGCCACTCGCAAAAAACCGTGCGTCCGCCGCATCGCGACCGACATCGCTATTCCTACCGAGGCTGCTAACGACGCAGGTATATCGTGCGTCCAACCCATGTCCGAATGCGCAGCAGGGATGAGCGCAATCGCCTAGTTTTCCTGTAGATCCGGCTTGAACGGCACATCCGGCGGTTTGCGCGCTTCGGCTTCTTGGTCGCGCATGTTCGGATCGTCGAGGAAGCAACCGCCGCCGGCCTGCAGCAGCGAGACTTTGCAGACGATGCGCTTCTTCGTGCCCGGAATCGGCACGAACACTTCGCGCACATTGCGGCGGACCCATTCTTCCAGCAGCGATTCGCTCGGGACGAACAGGCTTTCCAGTCGACTGGGGGTGTAATCGGCCGGCGGGCGCTTGAGCCATGTGCCCATGCGGTCGATTTTCTCGAAATCCTCGGTGATCGTGCCCGGCGGCAGACCGCCGCCGGAACGGCCGTCGCCCGAAGGCAGACGAATGCTGCCATCGGCGTTGAATAAGCCGGGGCGATCGCTGCGGCCCGTGGTGGCGTTGCCGGGGCGGTTCTGGGTCGAATCGCCCCAATCGTCGCCGCGCCGCGGACTGGGCGTACCGCCAGGGCGCGGCGTCGGTGTCGCACCGCTCCCCGCCGCGGCGGCCGCAGGACGCGGGCCGGGCGTTGCCGTCGGCCGACCGCCGTCGTTCGCCGGATCTTTCGACGGGCCGCCGCCCTCGATCGCCGCATTCGGGGCCGGAATCGAAGCCGCTCGCGGCGCATTCGAAGCGGCGGAGGCGTTCGGATTGGCGGCCGGCGCGGGTTCGCGCATCGCGATCTCGCCCGGCGCGGCGCGCAAGGCAGGCGCACGTACCTGCGGCGCGGGGACGCGGGGCGACGGCGTTCGCGCACGGACGTTCGGCAACGGCTCGAACATTTCGACATCCGTCGGACGCGCGCGCAGTTCGGGCGCATTCGGGGTTCGCGCGACATCGCGAGGCCGCAAAGCGGGCACCGGCGGGCGCGGGTCGAACATCTCGACCTCGGCCGGGCGCTCGCGCAGTTCGGGCGCCGTCGGGGTCCGTGCGACCTCGCGAGGCTGCAGCGCGCGCACCGGCGGGCGCGGTTCGAGCATTTCGATCTCGGTCGAGGACGCGAGCGTCGGCTCGCGCAAGGCGCGCGGCGCGGTCTGCGCCGTGCGCGCCTGCGGCGGCGGCAGGGCGAACGCGGGCGCCTCCTCCGGCGGCATCTTCGGCTCGGTCACGGCCAGCGGCTGCGCGGCCGACGGCGACGGCGCGGGCGGTTCGGGCGTCGGCGGCTCCGAGGTCTGCGACGCAGATTCGGGCGGCGCTGGCGTCGCGGCGGTCGTCGCGGCCTCGGGCGTGGGCGGCTGGGTGGACGGCGTCGCTGCGGCTGCGGCTGCTGCGCTCGCAGCCGGTCGCGTGTCGTCGGCGCCCTGCGCAGGGCCGCCGCCCGCGTCTTCGGGCGTACCGGTCCCGATGTATTCGACCTGCACCACTTCGCCGTCTTCGCTTTCGCGCTGCGGCGCAGGATCGACCATCACCACCGCCAGCCACAACAGCAGCATCGCGAAAGCGAGATGCAGCGCCGCCGAAAGCGCCGCGGCGATCCGCCGCATGCCGCGCTGGTCGGGTAAGGCCGGTTCCCACTGCTGACGCGCCAGCAAACGCCAGAGCGCCGCCGCGCGTCCGATTTCGGGCGGCGCTTTCGGTCGCGGCGCGAGCGGGCGCTGCGCGAACAGCGCCACGAAGTCGACGGCCGGCGCGCCGGTGACGGCGTCCGCGCGCGCTTGCATCGCGAGAAACCATTGCCGCCAAGTCGGCGGAAATTCCCCGAACGGGCAATCCGCGTGCAGCGGAAAACGCCGCCGATAGCGGGCCTCCAGGAGCGCAATCAACTCCGCGGCGGTGAACACGCCCGGCGCTCGGGGGTCAGACCGAACGCGCGATGTAGGGGGCCGCTCCGCTGGCGTGATCGGTCGCGTCGCGTACGGCGATCACGCCCGACACTTTCTCCAACAAGGTCTTTTCGATGCCCTGTTTGAGGGTCACATCGGCCATGCCGCAGCCGTGGCAGCCGCCGCCGAAATTGAGGATCACCACGCCATCGGCCGTGACTTCGCGCACCGTGACGTGGCCTTTGTGCTGCGCGAGCTGCGGGTTGATCTCGCGCTCCACCACCCAACGCACGCGTTCGACCAACGACGACGCTTCGCCCGGTGCCTCGCCTTTGATCTTCGGCGCGCGGATCTGCAATTGCCCGCCGGTGGCCTGCTGGGCGTAGTCGATTTCGGCGCCGTCCAGGTACGACACGCTGGACGCATCCAACCACAGGGTGAAGCCTTCGCAGTCCACGGCCCATTCGTCGCCGTGCAGGTCGGCGGGTTCGGCGAACTCCAAGCGCACGTCGGCGCGCGGCGTGCCGGGATGCAGCGCGCTCAAACGCACGCCCAAGCCGGGCAGCGCTTCGCGCTCGATCAAACGACGGAAATGGGTTTGCGCGGATTCGGAAATCTGGATCATCCGGCTATTCTAGCGGGCCGGTCCGCCCGCGCTCGTCAGCTTTTCGTTACGTCGGCGGAACAATGTTCAGCTTTCATGCGCCCATCGCCGGGCGCTTTCGAAGGAGCCTCCGATGTCCGACCTCATCCCCCTCGCGCAAGCCCATTGCTCGCCGCGCCGCGGTCACGAGCACCGCTTGCCGCCGGCCCGCATCGCCGAACTGATGCCGCAATTGCCTGACTGGGAACTCGCCGAGCACGGCCACGCGCTCACCAAAACCTTCGCGTTCGCCGATTACTACCGCACGATGGCCTTCGTCAACGCGCTCGCGTTCGTCGCGCATCGCGAAGACCACCACCCCGACTTGAGCGTCCATTACGACCGCTGCGTCGTTCGCTTCTCGACCCACGATGTCGGCGGCCTGAGCGAAAACGACTTCATCTGCGCGGCGAAGGCCGAGGCGTTGGCGGATTGAGTTCGGTCTTACCGCAAGCGCACGCCTAAAGTTAACTCGCCAACGCCCAAGGTAGCCTCATGCCGCGCTCTCTTTCGCTTTTCCTGTTCGCCGCCTTCGCTTTTCTGTCCCTGCCCGCAGGCGCGCAGATTCCCGTCTACGATTGGGCGCGCGCCACCGCGAATAAACCGCAACCCGCCCCGCTCGCGGAACGACTGCCCGTCGAGATCGTCTTCGTCCACGACGGGCTCGCGCTCGATCGCTCGGTCAACGATACGGCCGTGCCCGCGATTTCGTTCGGACTGTTCGGTTTCGCCGGCTTGGCCGGATCGCAGTCGGCGACGAACGCCGCGAGGGAACGCGCGCAGAGCAGAATGCGACCGATGGCGGAAGCGATGTCGTCTTACCCGTTCGAAACGACGATGGAAGCGGCGCTGCGCGCCAAACTCTCTGCAGAAGGAATTTCGCCCGATCCGCAGATTTCGATTCGGAACAACCGTTCGAGCGTCGTCTCGCCATCGCCCTCGCCGCGAATCCTGACGATCTACCCCTACTACGCGATGAATGGGGAGCTGACCGAACTGCGCGTCAAGCTTTTCGTGCAAATCGTGGAACGCGAAACCAAAGACAACGGTGCGCGATACCGCGACAAGCCGCGCTTCAACAGAATCTACAGCTTCGCGTTTCAGATCGAAGACGGAAGCGCCGAAGAAAAGATCGAACGCTGGTCCGCGTTCGAGGCGGAGGCATTTCGCGGCATGCTCGATCGCGGCATCGAACAAGTGGCCGAGATGCTCGCCTACGATTTCAGCGTCGCCGGACGGCGCGAATGGCGGATGAGCAGCCTCAAGAAATCGGCGCGGCTCAAAGGGCGGCTTTACCGCGGGCTACCCGTACGCGAGACGCCGGAGTGGGTTTGGGTGCGCACCGGCACCAAACTTCAGGGGTTCGAAGGCTACCAACCGCTGGATCGGCCCTCCGCATCCGCCGATCGATGAAGTCGTTTTCGACGGATTCGTCGCCGACGGTGGAATGGCGATGGACGAGCGGCGCATGTGCCGCTTCACGCCGTCGGCGCCGCGAACCAGGAACTTTTCCGAGACGCCCCGGTCCGGATCGTCGTTCGATGGCCGCTAAAAAGCGAGGAACCGCATGATGTCCCCGAAAATCCGCCGAGCGCTCGCGGCGATGTCGCTCATGCTTTTGCCGCTGACCGAGGCGACCGCGGCGAAACCGCCCTGCGAATTCGAGAATGTGGGGCGACGAATGATCTCGCCCACGAATCCGGCCGATTGGCGCTGCATGAACTTGCTCGCGAAAGACGGCGACGCCTGGTACCAGTTCTACGTCGGCCTGCAATTGGTCGACGGCTTCGATCCCAGCGTCGGCCCGAACGGCGCGTACGAACCGAAGAAGAAAGGCAATCCCGAAGGCATCGCGCTGCTGCGGGCCGCGGCGCGCGCCGATCACCGCACGGCCAGCGCGAATGCGATGAACGTGTTGGGGCGCGTCTACCTGTCCGACGATTACGGCGTTCGCGATCTCGCGCTGGCGTATCGATGGCACTACCTGGCGTCGCGGCAGCCGCTGTTCGCGGACGGCTTCGTCTTCGACGAGCGTTTCGCGCGATCGCTGTCGCCCGAGGCCATGGCGCGACTGCGAAAAAACGCCGCGGCATTGCTCGAACCCCGCTGAGGCCGCGCCGAACGCCGGCGCGCGGCCGAACCTGCTATCGTTCCGACGACTTCGCATTCGTTCGGACCCATGGGCGACATCACGGACCTTATCGCGCAGGGCGACGCCCGAGACGGCGTGGACAATGCCGCTTTATTCGGCGCCGCCTACGACGAGCTCAAGAAACTCGCGCATTCGCGACTCTCGCGTTCCGGGCCGATGACGCTGCTGGACAGCACCGCGCTGGTCAACGAAATCTGGCTGCGGCTGTCGGATAAGAACACGCTGCGGGTGGAAAGCCGGCGCAAATTCTTCGCCTACGCCGCGCAGGTGATGCGCACGGTGATCGTCGATCAACTGCGCGAGCGCAACGCGCTGCGGCGCGGCGGCGGCGTGCGCGATCTTCCGCTGAACACCGCGTTGGGCGACGGCATCGCCTGCGACGACGAGGCGCTGAACGTCCACGAAGCGCTGGAATCGCTAGCGCAGTTGGAGCCGCGACTCGCGCAGGTGGTGGAGATGCGCTACTTCGGCGGCATGACCGAGGCCGAAATCGGCGAAACGTTGGGACTGACCGAACGCACGATCCGCCGCGATTGGGAAAAAGCCCGCGTTCTGCTCGCGTCGATGCTGGACTGACCGTGCGCGGATGTCCGTTCGCGCGACGGAATCCCGTTCGGCGCTGCGCCCACCGCCGCGAGCGCGCATGAAACCCCTGCCCTGCCCTCCGTCCGACTGGCCGCGCTATTCCGCGCTGCTCGACGCGTGTCTCGACATCGACCCGGCCGAACGCACGGCCTGGATCGACGCCTTGCCCGAGGCCGATGCGCCGTTCCGCACGCCTTTGCGCGATGCGATGGCGCGGATCGGCCAGCGCAGCGGCGATTGGTTGGACCGCCCCGCGAGCGTCGGCGACGAAACAGCGGAATTCGCCGAAGGCATGCGCGTCGGGCCGTGGCGTCTCTCGCATCCGCTCGGCAGCGGCGGCATGGGCGCGGTGTGGCGGGCGACGCGCGCGGACGGCGCGTACGAGCGCGAAGTCGCGCTGAAACTGCCGCATGCGCATCTGCTCAGCGGCGCGCTGCGCGAACGCTTCCGCCGCGAGCGCGACATCCTCGCCGGGCTGTCCGATCCGCGCATCGCGCGGTTCTACGACGCCGGCCTCGGCGAGGACGGCCAGCCGTGGCTGGCGCTGGAATACGTCGAAGGCACGCCGATCACCGCGTATTGCGAAGCGCACGACCTCGGCCTGCGCGAGCGCATCGGTCTGGTGCGCGAGGTCGCCGCGGCGGTGCAGGCCGCGCATGCGCGGCTGATCGTGCATCGCGACCTCAAACCCGCGAACGTGCTGGTCGCCGGCGCAGGCGAAGTCAAATTGCTCGATTTCGGTATCGCGAAATTGCTCGGCGAAGACAACGCCGACAGCGATCTGACCCAGCTCAGCGGCCGCGCGGCGACGCCCGACTACGCCGCGCCCGAACAACTCGACGGCGGCGCGATCACTGTCGCCACCGACGTGTATGCGCTGGGCGTGATGCTCTACGAGTTGCTGACCTGGACGCGCCCGTTCCCGACCCGTTCGCGGCTCGGCCGCATGATCGAAACGCGCGAAGACGCGCCGCTCGCGTCCTCGCGCGGGGGACGTTGGCGCAGCGCGCTGATCGGCGATCTCGACGCGATTCTGGCCAAGGCGATGGAGCGCGACCCCGCGCGGCGCTACGCCTCGGCCGATGCGTTTTCCGAGGATTTGGCGCGTTATTTGGCGCATCGGCCGATCGAAGCGCGACGCATCGGCCGTTGGCGGCGCGTGGGGAAATTTCTGCGCCGCCATCGTCAAGGCGCAGCGACCGCCGCGGTGCTGTTCCTCGCGCTGGCCGCGGGTCTCGGCGGCGTGCTGTGGCAGGCGAAACGCGCCGAGGAAGAAGCGCGGCGCGCCACCGCGATCAAGAACTTCCTGATCGAAGTGTTCTCGGCCAGCGATCCGCGCATCGCTTCGGACCGGCCGCGCGGCACCATCACCGCCAAGGCCTTGCTCGACGCCAGCGCGGGCAAGATCGAAGCGCGCTTCGCCGACGACCCCGACGTGCAGATCGAGCTGCTGCGCACCCTGGCCGATCTGTACGCGCAACTCGGCGAAGACGAACGCTACGAAGCGCTGCAGACGATGCAATTGCGCAAAGTGCGCGAACGCTACGGTCCGCTGCACCCGAACATCCTTAACGGCGCGGTGGAAACCGCGCAGCGCCGTTGCGTCCGCAGCGAACACGCCGCCTGCGCGCAGGCGGTGGCCGAGGCCGACCGTGCGTTGAAGGCCTCCGGCGACCGGGACCCGATTCTGCGCGCGCAATGGTGGCTGACGCGCGGCTTGCAGTTGCAAAGCGAGGACGACCGCATCGAAGACGCCGGTCGGGCGTACGAACGCGCGGTGGCCTTGTTCCGCGAACACGAACCGAATTCGCGCGGCCGCGTCACCGCGTTGATGGAATGGGCCGGTTACTTCACGTCCCTGAAACTCGATCACGCGCGCGCGATCGCGCTGTATCGCGAAGCGTCGGCGTTGGCCGAGTCTCTGCCCGAACGCAACGATGCCGAGTTGCAGACGCTGTACGGCAATCTCGGCCTCGTGCATCAACAACTGGGGCAATTCGCCGATGCCGCGGCGGCGTTCCGCAAATCCGCCGACATCGCCGACCGCACCACCGGCGCCGAATTCCCCACCGCCTGGGTACCGCGCTCGAACGCGGCGCGCACGCTGCATCTGGCCGGGCAGCGCGACGCGGCGCATCGCGAATTCGCGCGACTGTTGCCGCTGCTGCCGAACGATGGCCGTTACGCGGTGGACACCGCGAGCGTGCACGAAGTCTACGGCGAGCGGGTCTCCGCAGAAGGCCGGCCGGACCTCGGCATCCCGCACCTGGAAGCCGCGCTGGCGATCTACGCGCGCCAATCCGCGCATCCGTTCAGACTGCGCTTGGTGCGCCGTTATCTCGGCGAAGCGTACGCCCGCGCGGGCCGCGACCAAGACGCCGGCCGTCTGCTGAAGATGTCGCTCGACGACTACCTGCAGCATCAATCCGACGACGAACAACCGGTGATGGCGATCCGCGAAAGCTGGGGCCGTTGGCTGCTGGAGCGCGGGCGTCTCGACGAAGCGACGACGGCATTCGAACACGTGGTCGCGCACGCGGAAGGCCGACGGCTTGCGCACATCGCGCTGGCGCACGGCGGACTGGCGCGCGTGGCGCTGGCGCAGGGGCGCGAAGCCGATGCCCAGCGCGAAAGCGCAACCGCGCTGACGCTCTGGGACTCGGTCGTGGGCTTCCGCGACGTTCGGATGGGGCCGTATCTGCAGCGCATTCGCGCCGATGCGCTGGCCGCCGAGGGTCGCACGAAAGACGCGCAGAGACTGGAAGACGCGGCGGCCGAGGCCAGCCGACGCTACGACGCGCCGGAAAGCCCGACCGTACGTCGACGGACGATGACCGGTTCGCGCTAAGCGGGGCTTGCCGCCTATCTCGAAACGGCCTCGTATCCGGTATGGCGTCGCACCCCGAAAAAATTCGAGGCGCATGTCCGGTTCCGCCGCGCCCGTTCCGTTCGGCAGTCGTCCTTCACATCGGAACCTCACGACATGCCCCGTTCGCCGTCGTTTTTCGCGGCGCTGTCCGCGCTCGCCGTCTTGCTCGCGCCGGCCGCGCACGCTCTCGACCCGGTCTGCGACGTCTATCTGCGCGCGGCGGAAAAGTCCGCGCGGCAGCCCGCGCGCCACAGCACCACCGACACCGACGGCCTGCGCATGGAGGTGATCGTCGTGGGCGGCCGTTCGTACTCGCGCGTCGGTGGCCGCTGGAGCATGGTGAACACCGATCTGCTCGCCGCCGAGCGTGCGCTGACCTCGGCGATTCGGGCCGGACGCTATCCGCTGACCGGTTGCCGCAAGATCGGTCCGTCGAAGATCGACGGCATGCCCACCACCGTCTACGCCTACACGCTGAACGTCGGCGCGAAGCGCAGCGTCGCGACGGGCGAAACCAAAGCGCACATCGGCGCGGACGGCTTGGTCTACGCGCAATCGACGAACGACGCCGAAGTCCGCTACCGCTATCGCGGCGTCGCCGCGCCGGAGCTGTGATCATGAACAGGACGCACATGGACGCTTTGAATCTCGGAACTGCGAGCACGAACCGCGCGAACGCCGCACGCCGTCGCGCATGGCGGACCGTCGCGATCGTCTTGACGTTCGCGCTCGCCGGCTGCGGCGGGACCGACCGCGCGACCGGCGACGAGGCCTCGCCCGACACCGCCGAAGCCGTCGCGCAAGCGACGTCCGAAACGGCGTCTTCGCCGATGCCCGACGCCTGCGCGCTGGTAAACGCCGAGCGCGCGCAGATCGTGCTGGGGCAACCGGTCGGACAAATGAGCGACGACCGCGAAAACTGCATCTGGTCGAGCCAGGGACACCCGGGGCAGATCGCGATGCTGATGGTGCAATTGAGCGAGGAAGCGTCGGTCGACGAAGCGCGCACGATGTACGACGCGATGGTGAACGCCAGCGGCGGAATCGAGGCGGCGGTGAACGCGACGGCGGGCGAGACGATCGCCAGCGGGCATTCCGACGATTCGTCTGGGTCGCAAGGGCTCGGCGACGCGGCATGGCGCAATTTCGGCCGGACAGACGCCGTCGCGACGCGACAGATTTTGGTGCGCAAAGGGCGGCGAATCCTCAACCTCAACGTGACCGGCATGGGTGGCGACGACGGCTTGGAGAAACGCCTGGAAGCCGCCGCGCGCGATGCGGTCGCGCGGCTATAAGCGCAGCGAGACCGTTAGATGCACGCATCGCAGATCGAACCCGCCGGACTCGCCGAACCGACCGGAGCCGCGCCCGGCGCGACCGCGCCGACGCCGCCGCGCATGCCGCCGCATCGGCGCATCCTGCTGTGGATGACCGCTTGCGCACTGCTGTTCTCCGCCATTCAAACCGGCTGGCGCGCTTGGCTGCTTTACGCGGGCGAACCGGCGGTCGGCGTCGTCGACGTCGTCAGCGCCACCTGCAAAAAGCGGCAAAAAGGCGCCTGCTTCTACGGCCGCGCGGTCGTCGACCCGCAGATCGAGGGGCATCGCGGCAAGAACACGAAAATTCGCGGCGGTCGCTTCTACACCGTCGGCGAACGCGTGCCGATGCGCGTCTATCCGAGCGAACGCATGTACTTCGCCGCGGTGTACACCCCGCTCGATTGGTGGCTCGGCCCGGTGCGCAGCGCGGCAGTCGCCGCGCTCTGGCTGCTGGCCGCGCTGATGCCCGCGCGCCGAAAAGCGCTGTGGATCGTACTTTGCGCGCTTTCGCTGGGCTTGATCTTCGGGTGAAAGCGCCGCGACGCGCCGAGCCCGCATCGCAGAACTAATGCCGCAATTACCCGGCCAGAAACTCGCCGAGCATGACCACGCGTCGCCCAATACCTTCTCGTTCGCGAATTACTAGAACCTATCTCAAAATTGCCGGAGCAGCAAAACCACGGCAGAATCCTGCACAAACCCGAGAAAATTCTCCGGATACAACTCCCAACGATTCAGTAACCGCCGCTTGTGCTTCATCCATGCGAAGAACCTCTCCACGATCCAGCGCCGCTTGTATCTCCGCAACTCTCGTCCGTCCTGCGTCTTCGGTTTCTTCCTGTTCTTTCGATGCGGTGAGACCATCTTGACGCCCTTACCTCGAAGATCGTCGTCCAGATCGTCGCTGTCGTATGC
Source organism: Lysobacter sp. (assembly GCA_008015835.1). Taxonomy (GTDB): domain Bacteria; phylum Pseudomonadota; class Gammaproteobacteria; order Xanthomonadales; family Xanthomonadaceae; genus Lysobacter_I. The sequence goes on along the minus strand of SSGH01000028.1, from coordinate 126,337 downwards.
CCGGTCGCCGATCAAAACCTCCTGCATCGCCTCGATCATGTAAAATTCGAAGCTCAATTGCACCAACTTCACCTCATGGTGGTTCGCCGCATGCGTGCTCACCGATAGCGGCAAGCCCGCGCGATCCACGATCGCCATGATTTTCACGCCTTTCCCGCATTTCGTGTTGCCGATCTCCAACCCGACGCCACGCCCATTCGCGAACGTCGCGTCGATGTAGCACTCGGAGGTGTCGAGAAGATCCAGATCGCGAAGTTCATTCGCCAGATCGACCAGAATCCCTCGCAACACTTCCTGCTGTGCCCATGCCTGGAATCGACGATGCACCGTCTTGTAGTTCGGGTACGACTGCGGGAGCATGTGCCACTGCGCGCCGGTCTTCAGCACCCACAGCACCGCATCGAGCACCCGACGTGCCGGCACCGGCTTGCGGCCCGGCCGCTCGTCGGGATGTTCTCCTCCGGAAAGTGATGCCTGATCCGGTCCCAGTGCATGTCTGAAATCTTCACCATCCCGCTATTTTGCAGCAGTTTTCGTCAGATTTCGATTTTGAGATAGCTTCTACGTACCACGGCCTTCGCCAACGCATCTGTCTTCATCGCTCACCGAGAAGACTATAACCCCGCACTTGGCGTTCACTAAGACCGCTGGGCCGCGCGCTTTTCGACCTACGATGCCGTCGGGTTGAGCGAGAATGGCTTCATTTGTGCGGCGAAGATGGCGGGGTTAGTCTGATATACAGCAAAGCCTTTATCTATCAAACCAGATTTTTCTGAACCTCCAAAAATACTTGATTGACTCAATCTCTGATCGAAAGGCTTTTGGAACCAAATTACCGGAGTAATGTAAACTTAAAAAATCATAAAATATGGACAGCTCATTATCTCGAACGTTGGAGACAGCAGAATCAAACAGCAATTTCTTTTCAGCATCCAGCCTGCTGTAGTGCGCGTCATATATTGCAACAAGGAACTGTCTTTCAAGATCATTTTTTGAAGCAATTTTCATTAAGCCTTCAAACGTAGCCAAGCCAACTTCATCAAAGAGACTATTTTGCACGGTTAGGTACAATGCCGCGTAACGATGTATACCCACTGTAACCGGGTTTAATTTCTTGACAGTTTCCACTGACTTAACTGGATCAACACGATAAGCAATTACTGACCAAAAAATTACACCGTCGGCATCACCAGAGATTAGTTCACGCTCAAAACGTGAAATTATGATATCTGGCGTGTAATCGTAAGGGGGCATGAAATCCAAAATTGATAAAGGCAAGGCGCAGATTTTTTTTGCCTCAGCCCCACTGAGCAGATCAGATAAAAATATCTTAGCTTTCTTGGGGGAGACTGCAGTTAATATTTCACCAATCAAAGACCCAAGCCCATCTCCTTCTCCTGACCTGGCTTTTTCCGCTATAGCCCTAAGCACTTCACCAGATCTTTCAGCTTGGCTAACAAAAGAAGTAATAATCTCGAAATAAGCACTATTTCCTGCCATTCTGATTATTTCACGCACTCTTTCGTCATCATCAAAATATTCAACAGCTAACGTCTCCCGAAATCTCTTATGAGGAAAATCAAAAAGTCGTTGCGATTCTCTTTTATCCACTACAACCAACAACCCTGAACTGATGATCTGCTTAACAATGTTAGCTGTTGGGTCTACCGACTTTAATCCCCGAATAATTTCATCAGAATTCTTGCTGCAGGAATAATTTGTCACATACTTCCTTGCTTTTTCGTTTAAATCCTCCTCACTAAAGATACTTAGAGATTCTGCATAGTATCTAAAAGCCAAATAGCGCAAGAACTCTCTTTTTTCTTCAGGAAACAATGATCTTCTTTGTCGCATTGCCTCAGATGAAGATGAGTAAGTAATTTCTCGAGACTTGTATTCGTCTAGACCTTTAATCAGCAGATCAATAAATGTAGATATAAGCTGGCGAGCTCCATATGAAAAGACTTCAAGATCCTTTCCTGCACTCTTTTGCGCTATATAGACAACGCACATTACAGTTAGAAAAAGTGGGCTATGGGACATTTTTACTATCTCTTCCCCGCCCCTTATTGTCATTTCCTGCAGAAAAAATTCAGCGTCGAGATTCATCGGTTTAGCCGCATTACCCTTACCTCTGAATTTCTCGAATACCTTTTCTACGAGCTCGGCTCTTCTATCACCTATTCCTAGCACAACCCAGTGCTGAACGTCTCGATCATGATCTAACGGATAAAAATCGAAGAATTCTTTTCTTGTGCTCAGATAAACCCTAGCCTGCCTTAAAGCATTATATTCTCTTGGCCGTTTTGCAATTAAATCACGCTGCCCTAAATCAGATGTTTTTCTCAGGCCGTACCTCGACCCCTCGCCTCCTTCACCAAGGATTATTTCTAATTCTTTCTTAATCTGGTCAAACCCGCCAATGTATGGCATTTCATCGTAACCATCCAGATAAACCCGAAGAGTTCCGCGACGAGATGCATGCACAAGCCTCCTAACGCCAGCCCCTCCTTTAAGATACGGGTCAGATGATTGTATTGCGTCTAGAATCGGATGCTCTTGGCCAATTTTCACTGTCTTTAATGCCACGAAAACTGGCAATATCTTTTCTCCAAAAAGAAATTTTTTTAATCCTTTCCATTCGATAGACCTCAGCACTTGATTCCTGAACAGAGTGCTTTTCCCGTACCCCCCAAAACCGAAGACAATCGCTTTTTTATATTCTTGAAATTTTATCTCCCCGAATCCACTGCTTGAGCCTTTTTTAAATGAGTACTTATCATCTGACTTGGTTATAAGCTTGAGCTCAACATAATCGGAATCAGAGCTAAGTTTTATTTCTTGATAAAGAAAGGGCATTTCAGAAAGACGCCGTCTGAGCCTTCTTTTGTAGCGCCCATACGAAGTTATGTCTGAAAAGCTAAGCGATGAAATAGCCCTAAATGATAATGCTGCCGTAACTCTCACCAGAATCGCCTTTAAAAACTCCACGATTGCCATTGACATATTTTTTAAGTTCCATCTAGGAGTGTGTGATCCAAAAAAGTAACGCTTCCTAACCCTAGCTTAGCCGACCCAAGGCATTAAATAACTCCGGCGCCAGCGGCGCGTGCAGGGCGTACGGCACGCGGCCGCCGTCGAGCGCGAAATCCAGCGACGCAGCGTGCAGAAACAATCGCTTCAACCCGATGTGTTCGCGCAGGCGCTTGTTGACCGCGGGGTCGCCGTATTTGTCGTCGCCGGCCACCGGATGGCCGATGTGCTGCGCGTGGACGCGGATCTGATGGGTGCGGCCGGTTTCGATCCGCACTTCGCAATACGAATGCCCGCCGCGGCGCTCCAACGCTTTGAAATGGCTCAGCGACGCTTTGCCGTGGGCGTTCACTTGCACGTGACGCTCGCCGCCCTGGCGCAGGCCGATGTGCAGCGGCGCATCGACCGTCATCGTGCCGTCGGGCATCCGGCCGGTCAGCAGCGTCAGATAGCGCTTCTCGATGCCGCGGCCCTCGTCGGCGTCGTTCTCGCGCATCAGCGCCTGCAGTTCGCTCAGCGCCGAGCGCTTTTTGGCGACGATCAGCAGGCCGGAGGTGTCGCGGTCCAGGCGATGGACGAGCTCCAACGTCTCCCGCGGGCGCAGCGCGCGGAGGGTCTCGATCGCGCCGAAACTGATGCCGCTGCCGCCGTGGCTGGCCAGGCCGGACGGTTTGTTGATCGCCAGCAGACGCGCATCCTCGAAGACGATGCTCGCCGCCATCGCGTCCAGCAGGCCTCTCGGCGGCGCGGCTTTCTCGCCCGGCTCGGCGAGTCGCACCGGCGGAATCCGAACCTCGTCGCCGCCTTCCAGGCGGGTCTCGGCCTTGGCGCGGCCGCCGTTCACCCGCACCTGCCCGCTGCGCACGATCTTGTAAATCAGCGACTTAGGCGCGCCTTTGAGCTGGCCCAACAGAAAATTGTCGAGCCGCTGTCCGGCGCGATCCTCCGGCACACGAACGAGACGGACTTGGCCGGAAACGGCTTGCGTCGAAACCGGGGCGGAGCGAGAAGGACTGTGCGAATCGGACATGGTCGGTGTTGATCTGTTACACTCGCCGGGCGAGATAAGGATTTGATTTCGCAGGGAGTTGTCGCCGCGGACGGTTCATGCGAAAGATCGCTGAATTCGTTTGCGGCCGCACCAGGGCCGAAAGCCCGCCTCCCCTCGCGATATTCGATAACAGTGCGCGACCACCGCCCTCGGGGCGGCCATGTTAGCCGCTTGTCGACGAATCCGGACATCGCCCGACGAGTCAGACGTCGGCGCTGAACATGTCCCGCGCGGTCGCCCGCGCTCGCGCCTCGCGGCGCAGCGATGCGAACGCCGGCCGAAGTCACCGAACAATCGAAAGAACAAGCGCTCCCGCGGCCCGCCGTGATGTCGTAGCGCTGGAAGACCCCGATCCGCCGCTTCGCGCTTTCCTCCGGATGAGCGCGGCCGGCAGCAAGGCACTATCCAGGCGTAACGTCCCATCAGGCGTTCCGCGTGCCCGCGATGCGTTACGGCGCTTCGCGGAGAAAAGCGCGCGAGGAACGTCACACCATGAAACGCATGCTGATCAACGCGACGCAGGCCGAAGAACTGCGCGTCGCCATCGTCGACGGCCAAACCCTTTACGACATCGATATCGAGCGTCCGTCGAAGGAACAACGCAAGTCGAACATCTACAAGGGCCGCATCACGCGCCTCGAACCGTCGCTGGAAGCGGCCTTCGTCGAATACGGCGCCGAACGTCACGGCTTTCTGCCGCTGAAGGAAATCTCGCGCGATTACTTCCAAGCGGGCGTGGATCACCACCGCGCCGGCATCAAGGAATTGCTGCGCGAAGGCCAGGAAGTCGTCGTCCAGGTCGAAAAAGAAGAACGCGGCAACAAAGGCGCGGCCCTGACCACGTTCATCTCGCTGGCCGGCCGTTACATGGTGTTGATGCCGAATTCGCCCACCGCCGGCGGCGTGTCGCGCCGCATCGAAGGCGACGATCGCGCCGCGCTGAAAGCGGCGATGGACGTGCTGGCGATCCCCGACGAAATGGGCGTGATCATCCGCACCGCCGGCGTCGGCCGCGATGCCGAAGAACTGCAATGGGATCTGGACTATCTGCTCAGCGTGTGGAAGGCGATCGCCGAAGCCGCGCTGAAGAAACCCTCGCCGTTTCTCATCTATCAAGAATCGCGCCTGATCATCCGCGCGCTGCGCGACTACATGCGCGCCGACGTCGGCGAAATCCTGGTCGATACGCCGGAGATGTACGCCGAGGCCAAGGAGTTCGTCGAGCAAGTGATGCCGCAGAACCTGCGTAAGCTCAAGCATTACGCCGACGATATCCCGCTGTTCAACCGCTTCCAGATCGAATCGCAGATCGAAGGCGCTTACGAGCGCTCGGTGCGCCTGCCCTCGGGCGGCTCGCTGGTGATCGATCAGACCGAAGCGTTGACCGCGGTCGACGTGAACTCCTCGCGCGCCACCAAGGGCGGCGACATCGAAGAAACCGCGTTCAACACCAATCTCGAAGCCGCCGACGAAGTGGCGCGGCAAATGCGCCTGCGCGACTTGGGCGGTTTGGTGGTGATCGACTTCATCGACATGACCTCGAACAAGCACCAGCGCGAAGTCGAGAACCGCCTCGCGCAGGCGCTCAAGCACGACCGCGCGCGCGTGCAGCTCGGCCGCATCTCGAAATTCGGCCTGATGGAAATGTCGCGCCAGCGTCTGCGCCCCAGCCTGGGCGAGTCCAGCCAATTGGTGTGCCCGCGCTGCGATGGCCACGGCCGCATGCGCAGCATCGAATCGTTGTCGCTGTCGATCATCCGCCTCGCCGAAGAGCACGCGATGAAGGACAACACCGGGCAAGTCCTGGTGCAGGCGCCGGTGGAGATCGCCAACTACCTGCTCAACGAAAAGCGCCGCGCGCTGAGCGAGATCGAGAAGCGCCACGACGCGCCGATCGTGATCGTCGCCGACGAATCGCTGCATACGCCGCACTACGAAGTCACGCGCATTCGCGAGAACGAGTTGGGCGAGGAAACCGCCAAGCCCAGCTACCAGCGCGGCACGCCGCGCAAGCTGGCGACGATCGCGCTGACCAAGGCGAATCTGAACGTGCCGGCCGCGCCCGCGGTGACCAACGTCAAACCCGCACGTCCCGCGCCGATGCGCGAGGATCGCGAGGAGAAAGCGCCGCAAGCCGCCGCGCAGCCTGCGGCGCAACCCGCGCAGCAGCAAGCCGCGCCGCGCACGCAGTCCGCGCCGACCTTCGCGCAGCCCACGCCGCCGAGCAAACCGCGCGGTTTCATGGGCTGGTTGAAGGGCATCTTCGGCGGCGACGAGCCCGCTCCGACGCCCGCCGCGACGAATCCGCAATCGCGGCCGCAACAGCAGGGCCAAGGGCAGCGCGATCGCCAAGATCGCAACGACCGCAACGATCGACACCCGAACCAACGCCGCGACGGCTCGCAGCGCAACGATCAGCGCGGCCCTCAGAAGCAGGGCCAGAACGCGCAGCGCGATGCGCAGCGTCAACAGGACCGTCAACAAGACCGCGCGCCGCAAGAGCGGCAGCAGGAGCGTCAACAAGACCGGCAACAGCGCCGCAACGATCCGCGCGACGCGCAGTCGCAGAAGCCGCAGAACGCCGGCCAACCGCAGCCGCAGAAGCAAGGTCAGAAGCAGCCTCAGCAAGCGTCCGGGCAGAAGCAAGGTCCACAACAACCCGGCCAACCGTCGCCGCAGAAACCCGCGCAGCCGCAACAGGCCGGCGCGCGTCCGCAGCAGGCGCCGCAAGGCCGCGCGCAGTTCGCTCTACCCGAGGACCCGCCGAAGCCGGCCGTCGTCGCGACGCCGAACGCCGAAGCGCCGCCTTCCGCCACCGCCGCCGCGCCCGTCGCGGCGAGTGCGGATCTCGCGGCGGTCGGCGCTGTCGCTGCGACCGTCGCGGCGGCGACGCAATCGCCCGCGGCATCGAACGCCGCACCGGCGTTCGCGGTGCCCGCGACCGCGCCCAGCGGCGCTGAAGCGGATACGAACGACGATGACGAAGACGGCGACGATGCGGCCGATGCCGCGAACGGCGATGCTTCGGCCGGCGAAGGCGGCGGACGTCGTCGTCGCGGCCGTCGCGGTGGCCGTCGTCGTCGCCGCGGCAACGGCGAAGTGGCGGCCGTGGGCGAGGACGCCGGCGTCGATGGCGATCTGATTCCGGCGCTGGACGACACCGCGCCGCTCGACCGTCAGCAGCCCGAGTTCGATTTCGACGATTTGCCGCCGCCGAGCGCGACGCCCGTCGCGCCGGTCGCGCAAGCTGCGAGCGAAGCGACAACGGTCGAAACGCGCGTGCGCGATGTCGACACCACGGTTCCGGTCGCGATCGACAACGCGCAAGCGGACGCGCGCAGCGCAGAGTCGTCGCAGATCGTCGCTGCGACGACGATGGCCGACGATCGCGCACCGATGAGCGATATCAACGCCGACGCGTCGCCGCGCGCCGCTGCGCCGGTCGCGCCCCCCGTCGCGCCGCCGATGCCTTTGCGGACGATGCCGCAGATCCCGCAGCCGACCTCGTTGGCGGCGTCGATTTCGGCGACCATCGCCGCGAACGCGCTCGCGCAGCAGGCCGCTTCGGCGTTCGCCGCATCGGCACCGAAGCCGGCGGCTGAGACCACGCCCGCGCAACCGGCGAGCATCGAAACGGCCGCTGTCGAAACGAACAATCGTGTCGAACCGCAGGCTGTCGAAACGCACGCTGTCGACACACACGTTGTGGAAACGCAAGCCGACGAACCGCAGGCCGCCGATACGACCGTCGCCGTCGCCGACAGCGCGCCGGAGGCGATGCCGCAGATCGAAGTCGCCGCTGCGCCATCGGTTGAAACGACCCCCGCCGAAACGACCCTCGTCGAAGCGATGCCCGCCGACACGACCGTCGCGCGATCCTACGCGGCCGAGCCTGCGGCAGCGGAGCCGGTGGTCGAGAGCGCACCGGTCGTCGAAACGACGGCGTCGCGTGCGGACGCGTTGCCCGACATCGAGATCGCGACGCCTACGCTCGACGACGAGTTCGCGAGTCAGATCGCGGCGCCGCAGTACGGCATCGGTCGACAGTTGTTCGACGAACCGTCGAGCGAGGACGCGAAGGGCTGATCGGCATCGCCGACACTCGGCGGCCTTTATTCGGCCATTCGGAACGCGCCCCCGAACGGTATCGTCGGCGCGTTCGTCTCGAACCCCCGCCCTGCGTCGCCGGACGCATGCGCGGGGTTTCGCTTATTAGCTCCCGGTTTCGGGGAAAGCGCGCTGAAGAAGCGATTTAATCCTGCGCCTTACGCGCCGCGCTCGTTTCGATCCGGAAATACGCAGGCAGTTCGCTGCCCGATGGCGCTCGCCGGTTTCGACGCCTCATAGCGCGCGCGCCGGGTCGCTTAAACCGTACTGCGAGGACAATCGCGCCAGCGCGACCACGTCTTCGATCCCGAGTTTCTCGAACAACCGCGACTTATGGGTGCTGACGGTCTTGGCGCTGAGGCTCAACCGCTTCGCGATCTGTTCCTGCCGGAGCCCCTGCACCATCAGCATCGCAACTTCCAATTCGCGCGGCGAAAGCCCGTCGAACGGCGAGCTATCGCCCCCGATGCCCGACAGCGCCAAATGCTGCGCGATGTCGCTGGCGAGGTAGCGTTTACCGCGCGAGACGTCGCGCACGGCGCGCAGCAACTCGACGGCGTCGCCGCCCTTGCCGACGTAACCGGACGCGCCGGCCTCGATCAGCCGCTTCGGCATCGGGCCGTCCTCCAGCACGGAGACCACTACGACCTTGCAGCCGACATCGCTTTTCACCAAGCGTTCGGTAACTTCCAACCCGCTGATCCCGGGCAGGTGCAGGTCGCAAAGCACCACGTCGGGCTTGAGCTTGCGGATCATCGGCAGCGCGGTCTCGCCGCTGTCGGCCTCGCCGACCACCTCGATATCGGTCTCGGCCGACAGCATCAGCCGCATGCCGGTGCGCACCAGCGCGTGGTCGTCGAGCAAGAAAACGCGAATGGTCATGTCCTATCCCCTCAGTCCTGTGTGCGGTGCACCGATGCCGTGGCGGCGTCGAGGCGGGCGATCCGTCGCGCAGGGCATCCGAACCGTGTGGACAGGGTAAGACCGGCCGAGCTCGGTCGCCAGCGGCGAACGCCGCAACCCCGTGTAGGAAAAATCCTACCCCGTCCGAACGGCCGCGGAGATCGCTGTCGTCCCGCGCAGGCGGCCCCGAAGTTCCCTGCCTTCGCGCTCGCGGCGGGCCACAGGCTGGCACAATCGCCCCCTGCTCTTTCCGTTTCGAGGGACTCGTCGGTTTCATGCCTCCGCGCGGCTTACGAACGCTCGTGCTCGTCGTCGCGCTCGGCCTCGCGCCGATCCGGACAGCGTTTTGCGGCAATGGCGACGGGCTCGGGGCGCGAGCGGAAACGGAGACGCCGGGGGCGGCGAGTCCCGTATCCGAACGAGTCGCGCCGAACGCTGAGGAATACATCGAAACGGCGTGGTACCGCGACATTCGCGCCATGGCCGACGCCGAGGACAACGACGGTCGCCGCGCGTATCTGCGCGCACGCTTGAGCGCGTCCGGATTCGCGGTCGAGGCGATGCCGTTCAAAACCCGCTTCGGCAAAGGCGAGAACCTGCTCGTGCGCGCGAGCGGCTCCACCAATGCGCCGCTCTTGCTGATCGGCGCGCATACCGACCGCACGCGACGCGGGCGCGGCGCCGCCGACAACGCCAGCGGCGTGGCGATCGCGATCGCATTGGCCGAGCGCTTCCGCGCGACGCCGCTGCGTCGCCATCGCGTCGCCCTGGCGCTGTGGGACATGGAAGAGCCGGGCCTGTTCGGCGCCAAGGCCTATATCGCCGAAGGCCGCGAGCGACCGGCGCTCTACGTCAATCTCGACGTGCTGGCCTGGGGCGACACGCTGTGGATGATGACGCCCGAGCCGGCGCATCCGCTGGTGGACAGTAGTCGCGTGGCCGCAGCCGCGCAGGGTTTCGGTTTTCGTGCCGAGAAACGTCATCCGGCCAGCGACCACCTCGCCTTCTACGACGCCGATTGGCCGGCGGTGTCGTACATGCTGACCGACGGCGGCGAGATTCCCAGTGTGCTGCGCGCGATGGCCGGCGAGAAAGTGAGCTTCGTCCCGAAGTTGACGGCCACCATCCACAGCCATCGCGACGCGATGAGCATGGTGGAGCCGGCGATCGTCGCGCGCGGTATCGACGCATTGGAAGCCGCATTGCGCGATTGGGACACGAAGGCAACGGAGTGATTCCCCGTGCGAAGCGATCGGAGCCGCCTGTGGGAGCGCCGGAAGGCGCGAAGACGATGGCGAGGCCTCACCGCGAGCCCCGAGAACCGACAGCGATGGCTCCGAACAGATATCGACGGCGCCCGATCGCGCCTTCCGGCGCTCCCACAATCAATCAAATCTCGGGCAGCGGGTCGCCCGGATGCCAGTGTTCTGCCTGCAAGCGGTCGAGCAGCGCCGCCACCGCGTCGCGCGCGTCGTAGCCGTGCACCGGCAACACCAACGCATCGCCTGTACGCGCCCAGGCCAGCGCGTCGCGCACCGCATCGACTTCGTTCAAACGCACGGTGATCGCCTCGTCGCTCAAACCATGACGATGCAACTCGTCGCGCAGAATCGCGGCCACCTCGCCCGGCGCGCGGCCGCGCAGATAACCGTCGATATCCTTCAGCACCACGCGCTCGGGCCGGAACGCCATCGCGGTCGCCGCCAATGCGCGGATATCGGCGTCTTCGCGATTGCCGGCCTGACCGAGCAGCAAGGCCATGCGATGCGCGCCGCGCAGCGTTTGCGCGATCCCGAGCAAGCCGCTCAATCCGTCCGGGTTATGCGCGTAATCGAGCAGAACTTCGACGCCGCCCAAACGCCAACGCTGCAAACGTCCCGGATTGTCGTGGTGATCGGCGCCGAAGCGCGCCAGCGTGGCGCGTATCGTTTGCGCCGGGACGCCCATGAGATGCGCGGCGAGCGCAGCGCCCGCGAGATTGCTCAGGTTGTAGCGCGCACGGCCGCCGAGCGACAGCGGCATCGCGGCGACATCGCCTAAATTGATGACGGCATCGATCGCTGTATCGGTCGCCGTACCGGCAGCGCGAATCCACAATCGTCCGTCGCGCAAGCCGCACATCGGCGTTCCCGCTTCGGACGCGAGACGCAGCAGCTCCTCGCGTTCGTCGGCTCGCGTATCGTCGTCGCGCGGCGCGTCGAGATGGAACCACGCGATACGCGCGTCGTCGATCGATCCCGTCCACATCGCTCGCTCGCGCAACAACGTATCGTCGGCATTGAGCACCAGCCAACCGCGCTCGGCCACCGCGCGGGCGACGGTCAATTTCACCGCCGCGACGTGCTCGACCGTGTGAATCCCGTATTCGCCGAAATGATCGGCGGCGACGTTCGTCACCACGGCGACATCCGCTTCGCACAACGCGAGCCCGCGACGCAGCATGCCGCCGCGCGCGGTTTCTAGCACCGCGGCTTCGACGTCTTCGCGCCGCAAAATTTGGCGCGCGCCGGCCGGGCCGGAATAGTCGCCGCTTTCGAGACGTTCGAGCGTTTCGCCCGCGCCGCCGACGAACAGCCCATCCGTGCAGGAATGCGCGGTGCGCAGCGCATGCGCGCGCAGCATCGCCGCGATCAAACGCACCGTGGTGGTCTTCCCGTTCGAGCCGGTGACCAACGCGGTGGGTATACGGCCGAGCGACGGCCACGGCACGTCATCGGGCGACGGCAAGGCATCGATCGGCCAGGTCCGACCGCGAGCGCCAAGACCGATGCTCAGCGCATCGTCGTCGAACAAGGTCGGCAGGCCGCGCGCATCCGCCGCGCGCAACAGCGCGATGGCATCCGGTTTAGCTTCCGCATCAGCGAAACGTCGCAAGGTCTGCGCGGCCGAGGCGGGATCCCACACCGCCGGATGCCCGGGCGCATGGAAACGCCCGTCGGCTTCGCCGGTATCGACCGCCGCGCACCACGCCCATTCGTCGATTTCGGTGGCGGCGTACAAGCGGTCGATCGGCGCGGAGAACGCCAGCGAAGCGCCGGTGGCGTGTCGACGCACGACGATTTCCGGTGCGGGCCAGTCCAACTCGGCGCACATCGCGCGCACGCGCTCGGCCCAGGCCGCATGGGCGTCGGCATCGCGGGCATTCGGGCCGAGCGTCTCCAACACCGCGCCCGGATGGACGAAGTACAGATTCGGGCCGGTGAGTCGTCGCGAATCTTCGAACGGCGGCTCGGGAGGAGGCATCGGAAGCTGCTGCACGGAACCGCTCAGTCGTCGCTCTCCCGCGAGATGAAGATGCCGCGCTCATCGCGGCTCACGCCATCCCATTGCTCGGGCGAGAACGCGGGCTCCGCGGCGGGTTCGCTCACCGCCGTCGCCACGGGCGTCGGCGCGGGTCGCTCCGGCGCGCCCTCGGGTTTGAACTTGATCACCTGCTTCCACGAACGCACCAAGGCGTCGGCGAAGATCAACAGCAGATCGCCCGGGCGCGCCATGCGCAGACCGGCGTCGATCGCCTGCTGCTCGTCGGGAATGATCGAGATCGCGTCTTCGCGCACGCCGGCTTCGCGTAACGTCGCCGCGATCAGCTTCGGCACTTCTTCGCCATCGCGGCCGCGCAGGCCGTCGTCGCGGCGGCAGATGTAGTAATCGAACCCGCCGCTGGCGGCCGCCAACGCGATTTCGCGCAAGTCTTCGTCGCGGCGATCGCCGGGGCCGGCGACGACCACGATGCGACGACCCGCAACGTCCAAACGCCTCGCCAGATCCGCCATCACGCCGACCGCATGCGCGTTGTGGCCGTAATCGAACAGGACTTTGAACGGATGCTCGTTGAACACGTTCATGCGGCCCGGGGCCTGGAAGAACGTGCTGTCGAACGTGCGCAGACCTTGGCGGATCGCATCGAGCTTGATGCCCATCGAAAAGGCCATCGCCGCCGCGAACATCGCGTTCTGCACGTTGTGCATCGCTTTGCCTTCCAGCGTGGCCGGAATCAAATGCGTCCACAGCAGCGGGATATGGCTGCCTTTGTCGTACAGCGTGATCATCTGCCCGTTGACGCCGGCTTCCAGCGCGCACGCGCGACCGCCCGCGCGGATGTGTTCGCGCACCAGGCCGTGCGACGGATTCATCGTCACGTAGCAGATGACTTTGGCGTCGGTGTAGCCGCCCATCTTCAGCACGTTCGGGTCGTCGGCGTTGAGCACGGCGCAATCGCGCGCCACTTCCACCACGATCCGCTTGACCTCGCTCAGTTGTTCGAGCGTGTCGATGCCTTTCATGCCGAGGTGGTCGCTCTGCACGTTCAGCACCGCGCCGACATCGACTTCGCGCACGCCCATGCCGGCGCGCAGCAGGCCGCCGCGCGCGGTTTCCAGCACCGCGAAATCGATCTGCGGGTCGGCCAGCACCATGCGCGCCGACACCGGCCCAGTCATATCGCCTTCCACGGTGCGCTGACCGTCGATGTACACGCCGTCGGTGGAGGTGAGGCCCGGCGTGAAGCCGGTCATCTTCGCGATATGCGCCAACATGCGCGAGGTGGTGGTCTTGCCGTTGGTGCCGGTGATCGCGGCGATCGGCACGCGCGAAGACGCGCCCGGCGGGAACAGCATGTCGATCACTGGCCCGGCCACATCGCGCGATTTGCCTTCGCTCGGCGCAACGTGCATGCGGAACCCCGGCGCGGCGTTCACTTCGCAAATGCCGCCGCCGATGGATTTGTAGCTTTCGGCGATGTTGGTGCTGAGGAAATCCACGCCGCCCACGTCCAAACCGATCGCCTTGATCGCGCGCACCGCCATATCGCGGTTATCGGGATGGATGATGTCGGTGACGTCGGTCGCGGTGCCGCCGGTGCTGAGATTCGCGGTGGAGCGCAGATAAATGATGCGGTCCTTGTCCGGCACCGTGTCCGCGTCCACTTCGGCCCGCGCCATCATCATCTCGGCCTGCGCGTCCAATTCGATGCGGGTCAATACTTTTTCGTGGCCCACGCCGCGGCGCGGGTCGCGATTGACGATCTCCACCAATTCGCGAATGGTATGCACGCCGTCGCCCACCACATGCCCCGGCGTGCGCTTGGTGGCGGCGACCAGTTCGCCGTTGACCACCAACAGACGGTGATCGTCGCCTTCCAGATAGGTTTCGACGATGACCGAACGCGAAATCTCTTTCGCCTTGTTGAAGCCGGCGATCACCTCGTCGTCGTTGGTGAGCCGGATCGAAATGCCGCGGCCATGATTGCCGTTGTAGGGCTTCGTCACCACCGGATAACCGATGCGTCGCGCGGCGCGCACCGCGCCGGATTCGCTTTGCACCAGTTCCTGGCGCGGCACCGGTAGGCCGAGGGTGCCGAGAATCTTGTTGGTCTCTTCCTTATCGCTGGCCAATTCCACCGCGATATGCGGGGTTTTGCCGGTGATCGTGGCCTGGATGCGCTGCTGATATTTGCCGTGGCCGAGTTGGACCAAGGATTGTTCGTTCAAGCGCAGCCACGGAATGCCGCGCTCTTCCGCCGCACGGACCAGCGACGCGGTGGACGGGCCGAGCGCGCGCCGCTGCGCGTAGCGAATGTAGGCATCGCGCGCTTCGGGCCATTGCCAGTCGGCCGGCACCGTATCGCCGTGCAGCAAGCCGCGCAGATCGCCCGGCAGCAGCGAGCACAGCAACTTCAGCGCCAATTCGCCGGCTTCGATGCCCTCTTCGCGCTGCGCGTATTCGTAGACCACCGTGTACACGCCCGGGCGGCCGTCGACGCTGCGGGTCTTGCCGAAGGTCACGTCTTCGCCGGCCATATTCTGCAGCTCGATCGCGACGTGTTCGAGCACATGGCCCAGCCACGTACCTTCGTCTTCCTTCATCCGCCGGATCAAGCCGCCCGGCGTGCGGTAGGAACAGCCGTGTTCCTTCAGTCCGGGCACCGCCTCGACCAACGCATCGACGTAGCCGTCGCCCAGCTTGCCGGTCGGCCATTCCTCCAACGCGCCGAGATCCAATTCCAAGCGGATGACCGGAAAATGCGCGTACAGCGAGGGGCCGACGTACACCGAGCGATCGAGAATGCGCATAGGGCGATGAGTCCTTCTATTCTTTGGGGGCGTACAACCTTCCCGCCGACGCTTGGCGGGTATGCAGGTTGAACGTAGCACCCGCGACGAGGATGTGGAAGCGCAGGCCGAGCAGACAGACCGGCTGGCCCTCGTCGACCTGCGCCATCGACGAGAATTCCAGGCCGGCGGCGTCCACCACGGTCACCCCGCCGCTGCCGAGCACCTCCAGGGTGTTGTCCGGGCCGATGAAGGCCGCGGTGTCCTCGTCCAGTCCGATGCCGATGGCGAACGGGTTGAAGGCCAACGCCGCGGTCAGACGGCCCAGGCGGTCGCGCTGACGGAAATGCTGATCGATCACGAAGCGGTTGGTCAGCCCCAGGCCGGGTGCCAGGCGCACCATACCGGCGATCGGCGTCGGCCCTTCTTCGCCGAACGCGATCATGTGTTCGCTGAGGAAAGACGCGCCCGCGCTGGTGCCGGCCACGTGCATGCCGCGCGCGTTGGCGATGCGAATCGTCTTCGCCACCGCGGTGCCGCCGATGAAGGTGGTCAAGCGCAGTTGATTGCCGCCGGTGAAGAACACGCCACTGGCGCGCTCGATCCGCGCGACGCGGCCCGGTTCGTCGGCGTCGCGACGGGTATCGAAGTCCATCACCTCGACCTCGGCCACGCCCAACTCGCGGAAGATCTCCACGTAGCGCGGGCCGGTGCTGCGCAGTTTGCTGGCGGTGGGAATCACCACGATATCGGCGGCATCGCCGCCGCAGATCTCGACGAAACGCGCGAGGATCGCGCGATCGTTCTCTTTCTCTTCCGCCCCGCCGATCGGAACGATCCAACCGCGTTCTTCGCCTTCCGGCACTTTACTGGGACACATCGATAGTCCTGGACTCGCTCAAGAAAAATGGGAACTCAAAAAGAATGTCATCCCGAGCGCAGCGAGGGGCCTGCTTTTCGCGTGCGTAAGCGAAAAAACAGGTCCCTCGCTGCGCTCGGGATGACAATCTTTGCTTGGGATGACGATCTTTCGGGAGTGGCATCAACGACGATCCGCCTCGGCGCGCTCGAACAATCCCGCACGCACGGCGACGCCGTCGCGCACATGCCACAGGCCGCGCGCCATGACATCGGCGGCACCGGCGTCGTCGTCGAGCACGACGAGGTCGGCATCCGCGCCGACCGCGATCTCGCCTTTGCCGACCAAGCGCAGGGTGGCCGCGACGTTGCGCGTGAACGCGGGCAGCACCGCCTCGAGCGCATGGCCGCGCGCGAGCAGCGCTTGGATCGTATCGGGCAAGGCTTGCGACGCGCCGACGTCCATTCGGCATAGGCGGCCGTCGCCGTCGAAATGCGGCAAGCAGCCGCCGGCGTCGGCGCTGATGGTCAAATGCGTCGGAGGCGCACCGGCCGCGCGATAGAACTCCCACGCGTCCGCGGCGCTCCACGCGTCTTCGCCGTCCTCGACCGGGAAGGCGGTGACATCGATCCGCACGCCGCGGCGCGCCAACGCGACCGCCTCCTCGAACAAGGCTTTGCGGCGATTGACGTGGGTGGGCTGAAACACGCTGGGCGGCAATTCGGTGTCGTCCAGCGCGCGGCGCACCAGTTCGAGACCGCGCGGCCCGTCGCCCAAATGCAGATGCAGCACGCCTGCCTTGCCGCTCATCAAGCCGGCGACATGGCATTCGGAGGCGACGCGCACGAATTCGTCGAAGGTCGGCTGGCTGGAGCGATGGTCGCTGATCGCCAATTCGCCCGCGCCGATGACCGGGTCGAGGTAGACGATGTCGCCGCGCACGCTGCCGGTCAGCGTGGCCGACGGCAGGTGATACCCGCCGCACCAGACGAACGCGCTCAAGCCCTGCTCGCGCAGCGCGTAGGCCGAGGCCAGCAATTCGCCCGGGCTGCGCGCGAGATCGTCGGTGCCGAGCGTCCCCACCACGGTGGTCACGCCCGCTCGCGTGAAGCGCGAGAGCGGCACCGGCGGCACCCGCGTGGCGAACCCGCCCTCGCCGCCCCCGCCGGTGATGTGCGCATGGCCGTCGATCAAGCCCGGCATCAGCCGCCGGCCGCCCGCATCGAGCGTTTGCAGGCCGGGGATCGAAGGCGCGGGTGCGTCGGCCTCGCCGATCCACAGGATTTTTCCGCCGCCGATCAAGACTTGGCGCAGGCCCAAGGGCTCGGGCGCGAAGACGTTCGCGTTGCGGATGAGGGTCGGGGGCGCGGCGGAGGTCGCGATGAGGTCGAGAGGCATTCGCTATTTTAGGGCCTCGCGGCTCGAATCGGACGGCTGGACCTGCAGGAAGGACAGATCGCGCTCGCCTAGGTGCCGACGCTCGCGTCCGAGACGAGCGCCGAATCAGCCGACGCGTTGACCGCGCGCAGGATCGTCCAACGCCGGATTTTGCTGCTGGGCGAGATGGTGCTGCTGCGCCTGTTCGAGCCGTCGAAAACTGTCGTCCGCGGGCTGATTCGCGGCACGGTTCACGTCCAGGCTCGTGTTGAAGATCGGCTCTTTATCGCCGTGCGGGTGATAGGAGGCGTAGACCCGATCGCCGCCCGCCTCGCCGCGCCCCTGCATCGCGATCATCTGATCGGTGCGCGGCATCAGACCGTATTCGCTGATCTGCGCGGCCATCGCCATCCCGAAGTTCTGCGCCTGTTCCTGCGGCAAACCGAGGCGCCGCGCGAGTGCGTGCGCTTGCTCGTAGTTGTCGCGATCTTTGGGCGAGAGACGCTCGATCGCCAGTTGCGGCGCGGTCCGCGCATCGACGGCGTTAGGCATCGCCTCGTCCGCCGCCGCCTGCGGGCGCTGCGGGAATTTCGGGCCATCGGTGGGCTTGGGCACATAGCTCGGCAGATCCGGAAACGGCCCGCCAGGACCGAACAGCGGCGAATCGTAAGGCAAAGGTGCGCTCGGCTTCTGAGGCGCATGCGGGGCGGCGCGTTTCTCCGCGGTTTCGCGTTCGGCGGGCTCTCCGGGCCTCAGCGTGCCGCGCAGCGCATCGACCGCATCGCCGATGACGCCGGTCGGGCCGCGCGCCGTGACCGTCAGTCCCGCCCGGATAGCGCCGACATCGTCGCGGAAGCGGTCGATCATCGGGTCGTTTTGTTTCGCCAACGCACGCGCGTTCGGATCGGCGAGGATCGAACGGTCCGCGCGCCCGTCGCCATCGACATTCAGAAAATTGTGCATCGAATGCGAACCGGCGGTCCGCCCGATCGCCGCCAGCGGCGCGCGCTGATCGAGCGCACCGAGAATGCCGCCGAGGTTCTCGTAACCGCTGCGCTCCAGCGATTTGATTTCGTTCGGCGCCGCATACACGCGAACTTGGCCGAAATGCGGCGACGCCGCGCTGACCGTATCGCCGGCCATCACATGGTTGAGCACGGTGCTGCCGCCTTCCGGAATACGACGATCGAGGCTGGCCGCGCCATACGCATTGAAGGTTTCGCCGCGAAGATCGAAATGATGCGCGGTGATTTGCGCCAAGCAACCGCCGAGGGAGTGGCCGGTGACGGTGACTTGGGGCGTCGATTTTCCAGGCTTGCTGCCGTAATCCTCGGCATATCCGACCGCGCGGCGGGTAAGCTCGATGGCATCTTTTGCCTGCGGGTTAACGCGAGTCAGGGCCATACTGCCATCTGTATAAACGGCATCCTGCACGATCGCTTTTACGCCCTGATCGACTTCGGTACCGCGATGAGCGACGACGATGTCACCGGTATCGGCGCGTTGATAAATCGTTCCTTTATAGCCATTACGCGGATTGCTGTAATGCTCCACGATGTTGTAAGCAACACCGTTGATGGTCACCAGATCTTGCGCTCCTGGCGCGCGCGCCCCTGGCTTATGGTTCACATAAGAATCGCCGGAAAGATCGGCGTATTGTTGGTGCGTGAGACTCATAGGCTCACCGCCTCAGCCTTCATCCTGATCGCGAAGAATTCGACTTTTTGTTCACCGGACACGGTAGAAATGTCCTCTTCGCCATAATCGGGATAATCATCAGATTTAGCTCGAGGGTAGAAACCTGCCCAAAAATTGAGTCGCAGAGAGGAACTCGCGTTGATTCTCTGGGCGGATATTGCGGGCAAAAATTTTGTCTCCCCTTCGGCGCCGGTGGCTTTGAGCATAGCGCTGGCCGAGACCAACTCCCACCGGCAAAGCCCGCGCCCGTAATAGTCCTCGTCCATGATCAAATCCTCGTAGACGATCGCTTCGTATCGCCCCTCGCCGATCGGCTTCCATTCGATAGCCGGATGCGTGGTGATGCGCGAAGCGATACCGGGGACAGGATCGATGTGCCCGCACTCGAAATGATTCTTGACGCTGTAATTCGCCGCCCCTTCGATCACCGCGAACGGGCCCGGCGCATTTTCGATCACCATTTCGATGCGATGCGCTTTCTGCGGATTCGGGCGTTCTTTGATCTGGATGTCGGGCTGGGTCATATGCGGAGTTCCTGAATTTCGACAGGCCGGCAGCAATAGCGTAGATGCCGCCATCAAGGCGGGCGCGAAAAGAGCGGCGTGAACATGAAGACGCAGCATCGTGTCCTTTGTGCGCATGAGCACCGGTCCGAACCGGCAATTTTCGTACGCTATGCGTCGGATATACCGTTGTCAACGTGCCGTCGCCGGCACATGCGCGGCGCGCTCCGCCATTTTCTCTTCGGGCCTCGTCCACTCAGCACCGAATGCGCATCGCTCGCCGCCGCACCAATCGCGCGATGCGGATGCGTCAATCAACTGCTCTCGATCGTGGCGACGACGCGAGCGAAGTCGGCGACCGCGAGGTCGCGCTTATGCACACTGAAGGTCAATGTGCCCGCATCCCAGAAACAGAAATCGCCCACGCTTTCGAGACACAACAGATTCATCCATTCGTGCGCGAAACCGCCCATCGCGGCTGCGGCCTGCTCCTGCGGCGATTCGTGCTGCGTGAAGACCTGCGCACCGATCGAATGCGCGCGGGCATGCGGCTTCAACCCGCGGTCTCCCAGCGTGTCGTCGAATTCGATCATCGCGTCGCAGAATCGTTCGATCCGTATTCGACCGACGTCGTCGGTCTCCTCCTCATCGAACAGGCCGCCCCATTGCGGATGGCGCGCGGCGGCGTGACCGCCGATATTGTAGAAATTCGGCACCGACACGCCCGCCGAGAAACGAAGCGCGTATTCCGCGGGCAGATTGTCGATGTCCAGGTCGCTGTCGCGCCAGCGCGTGGACGCGCCGTACGCGTAAATCGCTAAGTCCTCGCGCGCGCGATCGACGTAGAGGACGGTCGCGTCCTCGGCATACTGGGTATCGTCCACGAAGAAATACAGCATGCCGCGCCTGGGCAGCCACGGTTGCAGATGCGCGATCTCCGCCAGGTCGATCTGCGCCAGAAATAACGACAATAAGCCGTTACGATCCATCGGATGCGCCACATCGACAGGCAAGTGCGGCGCACCGCCGGTCTTCGAGCCTCCGAGCGGCACCGGTGCCGCGACCGATTCGGATTCGGCGTACAGCGCATACGTGCTGCACTCCAGCGCCATGCGCTTAAGCTGAACATCGTCCGATACGGTATCGAGCGCTTTCTCGAGGCGAGCGCCCAGAGCGGGATGACGGCTCAAATCGAAGAGCGATTCGTCGATCGAGGCGGCGTTCTTCGAGCGATAGCCGACATCTTGGAACAGGGCCCGTTTCGGGTGATCCACATCCAGTTTCGGTATGTTCGCGAGATTCTTGGGCAGCGACACGAAGCGATTGCCGCGTATCGACAATTCGCGCAGTCCTGGCATATCGCCGATGCGCTCGGGGAGCGTCGTCAGTCGGTTGTAGTCGAGATTCAAGCGCTCCAATCGGGGCAACGATATCAACGCATCGCTCACCTTCGTCAACCCGAGCCCGCTGAGCCCCAGCTCCTCCAATCGAGTCAATGCGGCGATCTCGGGCGGCAGCGCGTCGAACACCTCGCCGTACGCGGTGAGATACAGCGTGTGCAGACGTTCGAACTCGAACAGAACGGGCGGCAGCGCCTGCGGCGCCCCGCACGGGCCTGCGCGATGGAACGCGATGCCCAAGCGTTCAAGCTTTGCGAAAGGACGAATCGTCTCCGAGAGGGTCTCGGCGCGAGCATCTGCGATCTGCAACTCGAACACCTCGTCGGGCGGCGTCGCGAGCGCTTCTTCCAGGCTCAGCGTGCGTCGCGGCGGAATCAACGGCAGCGGCTCGAATCGCTTACGGACCGAGATGGGCATGACTTCGTCGTATTCCGGAGCGTCCGTGCCGAAGCCGATCGCGCCCTCGAGCGCCAGCCAACCCGCTTCGACGCGCAGGGTACCGAAAAAATCGACGCCGCCGTGCGGCCCATAGACGTGCAAGGCGCAGCGCTGCTCGCGTTCGTCGCGATACGGCCAGGTCAAGGTTTGGCCGTATCGCCCTTCGGGCAACGCGATGCCGCTCGGCGCGAGGATGCGAAGGCCGTCGGCCATGTAGAAATCGGGAATCGGCCGCCATGCGCGATCCGCCATGCCGTTGTGCAGATCGCGGGTCAATCGCATCGGCGGCGTTTGCAGGCGCAGGCGCAACCGGCCGCGCGCGACGCAGACTTCGGTTTTCTCGGAAAAACCGACTTCGATGCCGTTCAACCTGAAATAGTCGTCCCGATCCATTCGTGTTCGCGCAAAATGAAGACGCCCCTCGGAGGGGCGTCGAGAACTGGCGGAAGCGGTGAGATTCGAACTCACGGTGGGCGTAAACCCACGGCAGTTTTCAAGACTGCTGCCTTAAACCACTCGGCCACGCTTCCGATTTTTTTCCGCTTCTACCGCAGCGCGCTGACGCGCGGCACGGCGGTAATCCGCTTACGCCGTCTCGGCGATTTTAGCCGGTTTTCCGGGTTTTTCGGACGATTCCGGGGCCATCCCGCCGGGGCAATACAGGCAGTTGAGGCGCGAGGCCTCCAGCAGCGGCGGCAGCCGTTCGGCGAGGTGGTCGATGAACATGCGCACCGCCGGCAACAGGCCGCGGCGCGAAGCGAACACGGCGTGGCAGATGCCCATCGGCAGGCGCCATGCGGGCAGCACCACTTCCAATTCGCGGCTGCGCACGGCGTCGGCGCAAATGGTCTCCGGCAGCATGGTGATGCCGAGCCCCTGCTTCGCCAGCGCCATCAGCATCGGGAAATCGAACCCGGCGACGCGCGGCTTCAATTCCACGCGCCGCACTTCGCTATCGACGCCCTGCAGTTCCCAACGCTGGCGGGCGTCGTCTTCGCTCATGCTCAGGGTGACGTGACCGGCGAGATCGTCCGGGTCGCGCGGGCGACCGGCGCGATCGAGATATTTCGGGCTGGCGACCAACAATTCTTGGATTTGGCCGAAGCTGCGCATCACCAAACTGCCGTCGTCGTCGAGTTTGGAGCGCACGCGAATCGCGACGTCGAAACCTTCGTTGATCACGTCCACGCGGCGGTTGCTGACGTGCAGTTGCACGCGCACCTGCGGGAAACGCGCGAGGAAGTCCGGCAGCAGTTGCGGCATCAGTTGCTGCGCGATCCCCACCGGGACGCTCACGCGCACGAGCCCGCGCGGTTCGGCGCTCAGTCGATCGACGACTTCGCGCGCGGCGCTGGCTTCGGCCAACATCGACTGCGCGTGCCGGTAAACGCTCTGGCCCACGTCGGTGACGGCGAAGCGGCGCGTCGAGCGCTGCAGCAAGCGCGCGCCGAGGTCGGTTTCGAGTTGGCTGATGCGTCGGCTGAGCCGCGATTTGGGAATGCCGAGCGCGCGTTCGGCGGCGGCGAAGCCGGAGTGCTCGACCACCATCGCGAAGTAGTACAGGTCGTTGAGATCGTTCATGGCGATCTTTCCATATTCGGAACGCTGGCGCACATTGAACCAGCTTTATTGCCCCACCGCAAACGATTCGTCGAACCGGCGGACAGGCCGAAGGCCCGACCCGCGAGATTCCGGATCGAGCACCGATGCGACGCGACATTCTTTCGTACGCCAACGGCCGGGCATGGCATCGGACACGGCACGTGGGCCATGGCGCGAGCGAGTCCACCCAGACGAATCGCACGCGCCCTTCATCTCACCGCCCTGCGTCGGCGCGCCCGCTCAGGACATCAAGGCTTCCGCCGCCACCGAATCCAGCGGCCGATCCCAACCGCTCATCAGCGCCAGATAGACCAATTTGTCGAATTCCTCGGCGAACCGCTTGGTGATCGCGCGCGGGTCCGGGATCAGTTTGGCGTCCACGATCATGCCGAAGTGAACTTTGCCGTTGTAGCTGAGGATCGACAGGCCGATCCCGATCGAGCCGGTCTGCGGCACCCAGAACATCTGTTCGCGGATCGGGCTACCGGCCAGATACAACTGCTGTTGCGGCCCCGGCACGTTGGTCGCCACGGCGGTGGCTTTGCGGCTGAACAGCTCCAGCGCGAGCTCCTGCACGGCGGCCGGCGCCATGCCGAGCGCGGCCAAAAGCCCATACGCAACGATGGCTTGCCGCGAACTCTTCAACTGATTCATGCACTCGGCGACGTGCTCCAGACGGTTCACCGGGTTATCCAAACCGACCGGCAAATCGAGGAAGACCAAGCCGAAATGGTTGCCGAGCTTCTTGGCGTGCTCCAGCGGCCGCAGATTCACCGGCACCGTGGCGCGCAGGAACAGCCCATCCACATTCTCGCCGCGCTCGAGCATGTAATCTCGCAGCGCGCCGGCGGCGGTCGCCATCAGCACGTCGTTGACGGTGCAGCCGCAGGCGCGGCCGACCGCCTTCACTTCTTCCAGATCCAGCGGCGGCGCCCAGGCGACGCGCTTGCTCACACCCAGCTTGCCGCGCAGCACCGACGGCGGGTCGTCCGGCAGGGCCAAGGCCTGCAGCAATTCGCGGGCGATTTCGCCGCCCTCCTTCGCGATCACCCCGGCCAACGACGGGTCGTTGACCATGTCCATGCCCTTTTCGAGCATCTTGCTGCCGAGCTTGGCGTAGCGCTCGACCGCGCCGACGCGGTGCGCCACTTTCGCGCCGTCTTGCTTGAGCCAGGCCTTGGTGAGCGGCTCGCTCTTTTCGGGATGGGCCGAGGTGTCGGTCAGCGACAGCAGCACTTGCACCAACGCGATGCCGTCGGCGTAGCTGTGGTGAATGCGCGAGACCAGCGCCGAGCCGCCCTCGTATTTCTCGACCAAATGGAACTGCCACAGCGGCTTGGTCTTATCCAGCGGACTGGACGCCAGCGCGCTGACGAAGCGCTCCAACGCTTTCTGGTCGGCGCGACCGGGCAGACCGGACAGGCGCACGTGCCAATCGAGATCGAAGTCCTCGTCGTCCTGCCACGCCATGCCGGCGGGCGTTTCGACGGGCTTCATGCGAAAGCGGGTGTAGGCGAGGAAGCGCTTCTCGACGACCTTCTTCAGACGCTTGATGTCCACCGGTTCGGAGAACATCAACACGCCGGTGATCATCATCGGGTTGGTCGGCCGCTCCATGCGCAACCACGCGGTGTCCACCTTCGACATGGATTCGCGCCGGGCGCGTTTACGCGGCGTCTGTGCTTCTTCGGTCATAGCCCCTCCTCTGCGCGGCAGTGAATCACGCTGCGCCCGCCACGGTCAACGCGGAGACGAGTGGCGTCGGCGGGCTGCGCTCGCGGCGGACCGCTCGAAGCGGCCGCTCGCAGCGAGCGGCTCAGCCCGCCTCGCCGTCGGGCGCGTCGCCGCCGACGCGCCGATACGCCTGCAAGGCATCGGCGCGGCCGCGCGCGAGGTCGACGATCGGCATGCGCGGATAGTCCGGCGCGTGCCGCGCGAGCGTGCGCGGGTCGGTCCAGGGCGCATAGCGCAGCGACAGCGGCAGATTCGCCAACTCCGGCACCCAGCGCGCGATGTAGGCGCCGTCCGGGTCGAATTTCTCGGCCTGCGTGACCGGGTTGAAAATGCGGAAATAAGGCGCGGCATCGGCGCCGGTGCCGCCGATCCACTGCCACCCGAGCGTGTTGTTGGCGAGGTCGGCGTCCACCAGCGTGTCCCAGAACCAGCGCGCGCCCTCGCGCCAGTGGTAGCGGATGTGTTTGCACAAATAGCTGCCGACGATCATCCGCACGCGGTTGTGCATCCAGCCGGTCCGCCAGAGCTGGCGCATGCCGGCGTCGACGATCGGCACGCCGGTGCGGCCATGGCACCAGGCCTCGCGCGTGGCGGGCTGCACCCGCGCCCACGGGAAATCGGCGAAGCGCGGGTTGAGGTTCTGCTCCGGCGTGAACGGAAAATGATGCAGCAGGTGATAGCCGAACTCGCGCCAGCCCAACTGCCGAATGAAGCCGTCGATCTCGGCCGCCGAGGCCGCGCCGACCGCGCCGCGCAGCGCGTTCAACGCCTCTACGATGCGCCAGGGCGCGATTTCGCCGTGATGCAGATGCGGCGACAACATCGACGTGCCCGCGCGATCCGGCCGGTCGCGATCGTGGCGGTAGGCGTGCAGCGCGCCCTCGGCGAAGGTCTCCAGCGCGGCCTGCGCGCCGGCTTCGCCCGGCCGCCAATGCGACCAGAACTCCTCGTCCCAGCGCGGCGTGGGCCGCAACTGCAGCGCCTCCAGCGCGACGCCGTGGGGACCGTCGTCCGCCTTGGGCCAGACGGTCGGCGCTTGCTGCGACGGCGGCAACCGCAGCGCCGCCGAGGCCGCTTTCCAGAACGGCGTGAAGACTTTGTACGGCCCGCCCTGCTTAGTCGCCAATTGCCAGGGTTCGATCAACAGGCTGCCGTTGAAACTGTCCGCGCGCAGTCCTTGATCGCGCAGCGTCGCTTTGACGACGGTGTCGCGCTTTTCGATCGCCGGTTCGTAGCGGCGGTTCCAGAACACCGCCTCGGCGTCGCAAGCGGCGGCGAGGGTCTGCAGGGTCTGCAGCGTCGGGCCATGGAAGAACCGCAGCCGCGTGCCGCGACGGCGCAGTTCGGCATCCAAGGCCTGCAAGGAACGATGCCGCCATGCGCGCACCGCGGCGCCGGGCGCCCAGCCGCCCTCTTCTTCCGGCGCGTGGATGTAGATCGGAATCGGCGCGTAGCCGCCGTCCAATGCCGCCTGCAGCGCGGGATTGTCGGCCAGGCGAAGATCGTTGCGGAACCAAACGAGCGCGTTCGCCATCAATTCGCCCTCCCGTTCGTCGCGTTGCGATAGAGCGCGTCTTGCGATGCGCTCGAATCCGCGTGAATGATGAATGCTGCGTCCATGTCGTCGTGCGATCCGTAAACCTCGCGCAGCTTATCCGGACCGCGCGCGTATCGCGAGCCGGACGAAAGTCGAGCGCCGCGCGACGGATCGAAGCGACTTTCTGCGCCGCATGCGGCCAGCGACCCGCACGCGCATCACGCTGCGGGCGCGATCGCGCCGCCGCGATATTCGCGCGGGATGCGGTCGTTCAAACCGACCAGAATTTCGTACGGAATGGTGCCGGCGTCGCGCGCGACATCTTCGCAGCGGATCCGCGCCTCGCCCTGCGCGCCGATCAGCACAACGTCGTCCTCGTTGTAGGCGGTGCCGTCCGCGCCGATATCGACCATGAATTGGTCCATGCAGATGCGGCCGACGATGGGATAGCGCCGGCCGCGGATCAACACGGCGCCGCGCGAGGACAGCGAACGCGGATAGCCGTCGCCGTAACCGATCGGCACCGTCACCACGCGCGTGTCCTGCGTCGGCGCCCACGTCGCGCCGTAGCTCACCGGATGACCCGCGCGCACCACTTTGAAATACACCACCTGCGACACCAGCGACAGCGCGGGGCGCAAATCGACCGTGGGCCGCGACGCGGGATCCGGCAGCACGCCGTACAGCGCGATACCGGGCCGCACCATGTCCAAATGGGTCTGCGGGAAATGCAGCACGCCGCCGGAGTTGGCCAAATGCCGCAGCGGCATCGGCGCGCCGATCCGCTCGAAATGCGCGCAGGCCTCGAGAAATCGCGCCAACTGTCGCTCCGTCATCGGCGATTCGGGATCGTCGGCGCAGGCCAAATGCGAATACACGCCTTTCACCTCGCACCAGCGCGAGGCCACCGCGGCTTCGATGAACGGCCCGGCGCTGTAGCTATGCACGCCGATGCGCTCCATGCCGGTGTCGATCTTCAGATGCACCGTCGCTTTGCGACCGAGCGCTTCGGCCGCGGCCTCGATCTGCCGCAGCTTGCTCAACGAGGACACGGTGATTTCCAGATCGTGGGCGATGAACTGCGCCGCCTGCGGCCCGAAGATGCCGCCCATCACCAGAATCGGCACGGTCACGCCCGCTTGGCGCAAGGCGATGCCCTCCTCCACGAAGGCCACGCCGAGTTGTTCGATGCCCTGGGCCTGCAGATGCAGCGCCACCGGCACCAAGCCGTGGCCGTAGGCGTTCGCCTTCACGATCCCCATCGTCGGCACGCCGGTCCGCGCACGCAGCGCGCGCAGGTTGTGGGTCAGCGCGTCCAAATCGACGCGAATCCGCGTCGGCCGGTCGCCCGCCTCCGCATGACGATGACGAAGCGCGTCGAGATCGGCGTGGGTTTCGCGCGGGTCGGGGGGCGGTGCGGCGGCCATACGCTAGTTTAGCGGCCCGCGCCGCGGACCGTCGCTCGATTCGACGATGCGATGCCGGTTAGCATGCGGGTCCGCTCGCCGATGAGACCTCGCATGCGTCGATCCGCCCTGTCCGCGTACGCGATGCTGGCTTCGCTCCTGCTGTGCGCGTCGGCATTCGCCGTCGCGCCATCGCCATCGATGCCGGACACGCCCGCCGGGCGGATGCTCGCGGACTGGCTGTCGGCCTTCGATTCGGCGGATCGCGAGCGCATTCGGCGCTTTCGCGACACGCACGGCATCGAAGAAAGCGTGGACGAGAGCGTGGCCTATCGCGATTACTCCGGCGGTTTGGACCTGATCTCGATCGATGCCGACGCGCCGCTGGCGCTCGAAGCTACCCTGCGCGAACGCGACGCGGGCCAAGCCGATGTGGCGTTGACGCTGACGCTCGATCCGGAATGCCCGCAGCGCGTCGCCGCATTCTCGGTCGCGCCGCGACCCATCCCACGCCAGCCGGAAGCCGAGGCGCTCGCCGGCTTGCGGCAACGCGTCGAGGCGCTCGCTGCGGAAGAACGCTTCTCGGGCACGTATCTGATCGCGCGCCACGGCAAGGTCTTGGCGCAGGACGCCACCGGTTGGGCCGATCGCGAACGCGGTCGCCGGATGCGCATGGACACGCGGCTGCGTTACGCATCTGCCGGCAAGATGTTCACCGCCGTCGCCGCGCTGCAGTTGGTCGATGCCGGCAAGCTGTCGCTCGACGGAACCGTCGGCGATTACTTGCCCGATTACCCCAATCGCGACGTCGCGACCCGCGTGCGCATTCGCCATTTGCTCGCGCACACCGGCGGCGTCGGCGACATCGGATTCTGGGATTCGCCCGAACTCGCCGCGCCCGGCGCATTCCTCGCCTATCGCGACCGCATGCGCACGCACGCCGACTACGTGGCCGAACACGCGAAACAGCCGCTCGCGTTCGACCCCGGCTCGCAGATGGCGTATTCCAACTTCGGTTACGTGCTGCTCGGCCGCATCGTCGAGGTCGTGTCCGGCATGCCGTACGAACGTTATCTGCAGCGGCACGTGTTCGGCCCCGCCGGTATGCGCCGCACCGGGCTCGCGCCCGAGACCGCGCGCATCGCCGATCGCGCCCGCGGCTACACCTGGCGCGACGGCCGCTGGACCGACACCCGCGACCTGTTGCCTTGGCGCGGCACCGCCGCTGGCGGCGGCACGACCACCGTCGGCGATCTGCTCCGATTCGCGCAGGCGCTGCAAACCGGTCGCTTGCTCTCGCGCGAACGGCTTGCCGAAGCCACGCGCTCGCAGAACGACGCCGGCTGGTACGGCTACGGCTTCGTCGTGGTCGGCCAAGGGCCGCTGCGCCGTTACGGCCACAGCGGCGATTTCCCCGGCACGAACGCCGATGTGCGCATCTTTCCCGAATCCGGCTACGTCTTGATCGCGCTGAGCAATCTCGACTCGCCCGCGGCGTATCGATTGTTCCGCTACTTCGAACCGCGCATGCCGGTGGAATGACCTTCCCCGAAAGCGATCGCCTCGGTGCTACGATGCAGCGCATCGCCTCATTCATCGACGGATACCGCATGCGCCGCTCGCTTGGCTTGGCCCTCATCGCGTCGCTCTGGTTCGTCGGCGTCGTCGCGTTCGCGCAGAAACCCGCATCGACCGCGACGCCATCGAACGCGCCTTCGAACGCGCCTTCGATGGCGGCCGACGCCGCATCCGGCGAAGCCGGCGTCGCATCCGCCCGCGCGCAGTTGATCGGCCGTTGGGAGGAGTATTCGCCCTCGCGCAATTTCGTCGATTTTCTCGACGACGGCCGGGTCGTACTGCACCTCAAGCAGGGCGAGATCGGCACGCTGAAAACGCTCGACGGCGTTTGGAAGATCGAAACCGAGAACGCGCTGCGGGTCGATTTCACGGTCAACGGCCAAACCTTCGGCCGCACCGCCGGGTTACGTTTCGAAGCGGGCGAAATGCTGTTGCTCGAACCCGCGCCTGCGGACACCGTGACGCGTCATCGCCGCTACGAGGGCGAGTTGCCGGACGACTATCGCTGGTGAGCGCGCGTACCTGATCCGCGCTGTTGTGGGAGCGCCGGACGGCGCGACCGAACTTCCACAGCATCACGACCGAAAGCTAAAGGAGTCTGCAGGCCGCTCTAGCGGTGCGTCGGATAGAACCCCGAACCTATTTCAGAATCGAAACCCCCACGATTTTAGGCCGTCATCCCGGCGAACGCCGGGATGACGATGTCGAGCGGATCTGTTTCTCAGTCGATCTTGTGAGAAGTTCTACTCGAAACTCCCCACCGAGTCGTACGCCAAGTTATCGAAGCGGGTGTATTCGCCGAAGAACTTGAGTTTGAACGAGCCGGTCGGGCCGTTACGTTGTTTGCCGATGATGATTTCGGCGAGGCCTTTGTCCGGCGAGTTCTCTTTGTTGTAGTAGTCGTCGCGGTAGATGAAGACGATCATGTCGGCGTCCTGCTCGATGGCGCCGGATTCGCGGAGGTCGGCCATCACCGGGCGTTTGTCGGTGCGGGTTTCCAGCGAGCGGTTGAGCTGCGACAGCGCGATCACCGGGACGTTGAGTTCCTTCGCCAAGGCCTTCAACGACCGCGAAATCTCGGAGATTTCGGTCGCGCGGTTTTCGCTGTTGCCGGGCACCTGCATGAGCTGCAGGTAGTCGATCACGATCAGGCCGAGCCCGTGTTCGCGCTTGAGGCGTCGCGCTTTCGCGCGCAGACCTTCGGGCGAGAGCGCGGGCGTGTCGTCGATGAAGATCTTGGTTTCCTTCAGCAGGCGAATCGCGCTGCTGACGCGGCTCCAATCCTCATCTTCCAACTGGCCGGTGCGCAGCCGCGTGGCGTTGATGCGGCCGACCGAGGAGATCAGACGCAGCGCCAACTGCGAGGACGACATTTCCATCGAAAACACCGCCACCGGCTTGCGCGTCTTCATCGCGCCGTATTCGGCGATGTTCAGCGCGAACGTGGTTTTGCCCATCGCCGGGCGCGCGGCCAGGATCACTAAGTCCGTCGGCTGCAGGCCGGCGGTCATTTCGTCGAATTCGGTGTAGCCGGTGGACATACCGGTGATGCTGCCGCCGTTCTGAAAACGGGTCTGCAGCACGTCGAAGGCCTCTGCCATCGCCTTATTGATCGCCACGAAATCGGTGCGGCCCTCGGCGCGCGCTTCGGAGATCGCGAACACCTCCTGCTCGGCCTTCGCCAGGATTTCGTCGCTATCGCGGCCGTCCGGCTGGAAGCCGTCGTTGACGATCGCGGTGCCGGCGTCGATCAACTGCCGCAGGATGGCTTTGTCGCGCACGATTTCGGCGTAGGCCGCGATATTCGCCGCCGACGGCGTGGTGCTGGCCAGTTCGACCAAATACGCGCCGCCCGCCACTTGTTCGGACAGGCCCTGGGAATCGAACCACTCGCCCAAGGTCACCGCATCGTACGGCCGGCTTTTTTCGGCCAACTCGCGGATCGCGCGAAAGATGAGCTGATGATCGCGACGATAGAAGTCCTGCTCGTTCAAACGATCGGCGATGCGGTCGTAGGCGTCGGGCGCCAGCATCAACCCGCCCAGCACCGCCTGCTCGGCTTCGATCGATTGCGGCGGCACCCGGAGTTGTTCGATCCGGCTGTCGGTGCGCGAGTCTTGGCGGCGTTCGCCGTAGGCGTTGGAACGGAGGGCCATCGGAAAGGGATGCTCTTGAGGACGTTGCACGGGTGATGCCGTCATCGTAGGCCTTCGCGGCCCCGAACCGTTGCAGACAACTCGTGGGAAAACCTGTGCATAACTTCGACCGCCCGGGTCTCACGCCCTGCGACGCCGCGCGGCGCGCGAAATTCCGCGCCCCAGAAACGAAACGGGCGCCTTCGGCGCCCGTTTCGCGTACAGCCTGCAGCCGGGGATCAGGCCGCTTCCGGCTCGATCACGACCTTGACCGGCACTTCGACGTCGGCGTGCAGGTGCACGATCACGTCGTGTTCGCCGATGTGGCGCAGCGGGCCTTCGCCCATCACCACTTCCGACTTGCCGACCTTGTGGCCGATGGCGGTCAGGGCCTCGGCGATGTCGCGCGGGCCGACCGAGCCGTACAGCTTGCCTTCGGTCGAAGCGTTGGCGCGGATCGTCACGCTGATGCCTTCCAGCGCGGCGCGGCGGCTTTCGGCGTCGTCGGCCAGGGCCTTGGCTTTCGCTTCGTACTCGGCGCGCTTAGCTTCGAACGCGGCGACATTGGCGGCGGTGGCCGGCACGGCCTTGCCCTGCGGCACGAGGTAGTTACGGCCGTAGCCGGGCTTGACGTTGACCTTGTCGCCGAGGCTGCCGAGGTTTACGACTTTCTGCAGAAGAATCAGTTCCATGGGTGACTCCGTATTCGTTAGCGAGCCGCGCCGGAGGCGGGCCCGCAACTGTGGGCTGTCCGAATGACAGGGAAATCGCGGCGCATTGGACGCGGAGAAGTCGCCCTCCCCGCGCCGCGCGGAGCGATCAGACGTTGTGGTTGTCCGTGTACGGGATCAACGCGAGGAAACGGGCTCGCTTCACGGCGATCGCCAACTGGCGCTGATAGCGCGACTTGGTGCCGGTGATGCGGCTGGGAACGATCTTGCCGTTCTCGGTGAGGTTCTGGCGCAGGGTGTTGAGATCCTTGTAGTCGATCTCTTTCACGCCTTCGGCGGTGAATTTGCAGAACTTACGGCGGCGGAAGAATTTGGACATGGTCGGGCTCCTCAGGCTTCGGCTTCGGCGGTGTCGTCGACGTCGGCGGTGCCGATCGCGGTTTCGTCGTCGTCGCGGCGGCGGCGATCGGTTTTCTCGGCCTTATCCTTGTCGTCCTTGTTCTTCATGATCAGGGACTGCTCGGTTTCCGGACCGTCGCGCTTGATGACCAGGTGGCGCAGCACCGCGTCGTTGAAGCGGAAGGTGTCGACCAACTCGTTGAGAACGGCGAGATCGGTCTCGATGTTCATCATCACGTAGTGGGCTTTGACCAAGTTCTGGATGGGATACGCGAGCTGACGGCGGCCCCAGTCTTCGAGACGGTGGATCTTGCCGTTGCCGCCTTCGACGAGCGTCTTGTAGCGCTCGATCATGGCCGGCACCTGCTCGCTCTGATCCGGATGGACCAGGAACACGATTTCGTAGTGACGCATGGTGTGGTGTGTCCTTGTGGATATCGGACCGCGGAATTGCGGCGCCGAAAGCCCCCCGGGCGCCGGAACGGCGGCGGTGGAGCAAGTCTCCTCGCGGGCGGGTCGCCGCGCGGGAGCCGGAAATTATGGCAGGTTCAATGGGTTACGCGCAAACGCCCGAGCGCTGTGAGCGCGAAGGCGCGCGAGCGCACGGGGTTGGGCGCAGGGCGCCTGACGCCGCCTGAGGCACGGCGGCGGCCGGACGGAAGCGCGAACCGCGGCGCGGAACGACCTCAAGGATGGCCGTTAATCCATTGATTTATATGGATTAACGGCAATCGGACGCCTTACTCTTTCGACATCCAGCGCTCAGGGTGCGGTCTTCGGGCCGGTCTCGCCGGTCGCGGTAGCGCTTGCGCTTCGCTCGATCCAAGCGTCGATGTGCCGTTCGAGGGTCTCCAACGGCACCGAGCCGGTTTCCAGCACGGCGTCGTTGAAATCGCGCAGGTCGAAAGCCGGCCCCAGCCGGGTCGCGGCGCGTTCCCGCAGTTCCGAAATTTTCAACTGGCCGATCTTGTACGCCAGCGCCTGCCCCGGCGTACCGATGTAGCGGTCGATTTCGTTGACGATGTCCTGATCGGTCTTCGGCGCGTTGGCCTTGAAGTACGCGATGGCCCGGTCGCGACTCCAGCCCTTCGCGTGCATCCCGGTATCCACCACCAGTCGCACCGCGCGCCACATGTCGTAGGCCAGTTGACCCATGCGGTCGTAGGGGTCGTCGTAAAGGCCCATGTCGTAGCCCAGACGCTCGGCGTACAGCCCCCAGCCCTCGCCGTAGGCCACGAAATACGCGGTCCGGCGGAACATCGGCGCGTCCGGCAATTCCAAACCGCGCGCGAACTGGAAGTGATGGCCGGGCACCGCTTCGTGCAGCGACAGCGGGATCATTTCCCAAATCGGCCGGGTCTCGGGTTTGTAGAGATTGACGTAGTAGTACCCGGCGCGGCTGCCGTCGGAGGCGCCCTGTTGATAGTAGGCGGTGGTGGTGTCCGGGGCGATGTTGTCGGGGATCGACCGGACGCCGTAGGGCTGACGCGGAATCGTGCGGAACACTTTCACCAGCTCCGGATCGATGCGCTTGGCGACCGCGCGATAGGCCTGCAGCAGCTCGTTGGGGGTTTTGTGGAAGAACTTCGGATCGGTGCGCAAATGGGCGAAGAACGCGTCCAGATCGCCCTCGAAACCGACTTCGGTCCTGATCTTTTCCATCTCCGCACGGATGCGCGCCACTTCGCGCAAACCGATCGCGTGAATCTCGTCGGCGCCGAGTCCGGTGGTCGTGTAATCCGCCGCCAGGAAGTCGTAATACGCGCGCCCGTCCGGCAGCGCGCTCACTGCGATGCTGTCGCGGCAATGCGGCAAGTATTCCTTCTCGAAGTAGGTCTGTAAGGTCCGATACGCCGGCACGACCTTGTCGGCGATGACGCGGCGCGCTTCGGCCGCCAACGCCTCGCGTTCGGCCTGCGGCACGCTATCGGGGAAATCCGCGAACGGGCGATAGAACGGGCTGCGGGTCGGGTCGTCGACGATCTGCGCCGCGATCTGCGCGGGCACGCGCCGCATCAGCACGCGCGGCGGCACGTTGCCGCGGCGCACGCCTTCGCGCATCAGCGCGAGAATCTGATCGACCGAGCGCGGCAACGCCGCCATGCGCGCCAGCCAATCGCGGTAATCGCGCGCGGTCTCGAAGCGCAGGCTCTCGATCATGCCGTCGGCGGTCTGCACCCCGCCCTGGTGCGAAATCGGCTGCAGATACTCGCGGAAGCGCTGGCGCTCCACGGCCTTTTTCTGCAGCCACAGGAACGTGTCGTAGTTCAGGCGATCGGCGGCGTCGAGTTGTTCGCGATCGAAGCGCTGCAGCGCGGCCAAGGCGTCGCGGTCGGCGGCCTGGCGGCGCTCGATCGCCTCGAAGCTCAGATCGGTCCAACGGTCGTTGAAGCGACGGTCGCCCTCGAACGAGGCCGATTCGGGATGTTCGCGCAGATTGCGCTCCCATTCCGCGTCGAAAAACGCGCGCAACCGCGCGCCCTCGTCGGCGCGTTTCGCGTCGGTCGCCGAGACGGACGCCGCATCGGTTCTCGTGGAATTCGACGTATCCGCACGGGACGGCGCGGCGGTGCCGATCAGTATGAAGCAAGCCGCGGCGACGGCCGCGAACGATGAACGGTGGGACATGAACGACTCCGACACGGGCGACGCTCGGAGTCTAACGCGCGTGGGTCGCAGGGGCCGAGTCCGACCGGTTGAGACGCGTGTCGCGGCGCGCGGCCGCCGCGGGATGCGTCAGGCCGCGCGGTCGGCGTCGGTGGTGAAGCTTTCGCCGCAGCCGCATTCGCCTTTCACATTCGGGTTGCGGAACACGAATTGCTCGCCGAGGCCCTGTTTCAAGAAGTCGATCTCGGTGCCGTCCACCAGCGACAGGCTGTCGGCATCGACGTAGACACGGACGCCTTCCAACTCGCTGACAGAGTCGCCTTCGCGGGCGTCGCGGGCCAGATCGACGACATAGCTCCAGCCGGAGCAGCCGGTGCGTTTGACCCCGAAGCGCAGGCCGAGGGCGTCGGGGTTCTGGGCCAGATAAGACTGGATGCGCTGCAGGGCGGCGGGGGCGAGAGAAATGCTCATGGCGGCGATTGTAGGGCGCGAATCCCAATCGGCAATCGCCGGCTGGGCAACGCTGCGGGAACGGGAATGCGACGGAGTCGGTTAAACTTCGGGGCTGGTTCGATCTCGGAGCGCGCCGACCGCGGCGACGCCCCGCCACCCCCACGATGAGTACGATCACGTACGACCGGTACGATCGGTTCGACAAGCAGGAATTCAAGATATGGCGTCGATGAGCGTCAAGCAGGCGTTGGCCGGGGAAGCGGCCGGCCGCGAAATCACGATCAAGGGCTGGGTCCGCACCCGCCGCGATTCCACCGCCCTGAGCTTCGTCCAGGTGAGCGACGGTTCGTGCTTCGCGCCGATCCAAGTGGTCGCCACCGACGCCCTGCCCAATTACGAGTCCGACGTGAAGCGGCTGTCGGCCGGCTGCGCGGTGATCGCCACCGGCACGCTGGTCGCTTCGCAGGGCAAGGGCCAGAGTTTCGAAATCCAGGCGACGGCCATCGAAGTCGTCGGCTGGGTGGACGATCCGGAGACCTATCCGATCCAGCCCAAGCAGCATTCGCTCGAATTTCTGCGCGAAATGGCGCATCTGCGGCCGCGCACCAATTTGTTCGGCGCGGTCACGCGCATCCGCCACTGCCTGGCGCAGGCGATTCATCGGTTCTTCCACGAGGAAGGGTTCTACTGGGTCAACACGCCGATCATCTCGACCTCCGACGCCGAGGGCGCCGGCCAGATGTTCCGCATTTCCACGCTGGACATGCTGAACCTGCCGCGCAACGCCGAAGGCGACATCGACTACAGCAAGGATTTCTTCGGCAAAGAAGCGTTCCTGACCGTGTCCGGCCAGCTCAACGTCGAGGGCTATTGCCTCGCGCTGAGCAAGGTTTACACCTTCGGCCCGACCTTTCGCGCCGAAAACAGCCACACCACGCGCCATCTGGCCGAGTTCTGGATGATCGAGCCGGAAATCGCCTTCGCCGATCTGAACGACGACGCCACCCTGGCCGAGCATTTCCTGAAGTATTTGTTCCGCGCAGTGCTCACCGAGCGCGCCGACGATATGGCCTTCATCGCCGAACGCGTGCAGAAAGATGCGATCACGCGGATGGAAGCATTCGTGAACGCGCCGTTCGAGCGCATCGACTACACCGAAGCGGTGAAGCTGCTGCAGAACAGCAAGCAGAAGTTCGAGTTCCCAGTGGAATGGGGCTTGGATCTGCAAACCGAACACGAGCGCTGGCTCACCGAAACCCACGTCGGTCGCCCGGTGGTGGTGATGAACTACCCCGAGCACATCAAAGCCTTCTACATGCGCCTGAACGACGACGGCAAGACCGTCGCCGCGATGGACGTGCTGGCGCCGGGCATCGGCGAAATCATCGGCGGCTCGCAGCGCGAAGAGCGCTTGGACATGCTGGACGCGCGCATCGCGAAGTTCGGCCTCGACCCGGCGCATTACCAGTGGTACCGCGATTTCCGCCGCTACGGCACCGTGCCGCACGCCGGCTTCGGCCTGGGCTTCGAGCGTCTGGTGGTCTACGTCTGCGGCCTGAGCAATATCCGCGACGCGATTCCGTTCCCGCGCGCACCGGGGTCGGCGGAGTTTTGATGACGGCTACGCTCGGCCAGGTCGAGATCGACGGCGATTGCGTGGTCTTGTACCGCCCGACCGGCCCACGCGAACTCGCCCTGGTCGAAGCCAGCGGCTTCCGCCGCTGGCCGCCGCGCCTGATCGATCAACCGATTTTCTATCCCGTCACCAACGAGCGTTACGCACGCGAAATCGCCACCCGTTGGAATGTCAAAGACAGCGGCGTCGGTTACGTCACCCGCTTTCGCGTGCCCAAGGCTTACATGGATCTCTACGCGGTGCAGAAAGTCGGCGGCTCGCATCACACCGAATGGTGGGTGCCGGCCGAAGAACTCGCCGAATTGAACGATGCGATCGTCGGCACGATCGAAGTGATCGGCGAATACCGCAACGCATTGAACGACACCGAATCCGCATGAAACGGCTCCAATCATGATCCTCTTCCTCGCCCTCCTCGCCGTCGCCATCGCCATCGCCGGTTTCTGCGCGCTGGTGATTTTCTGGCCGCTCACGCTGGTGCATCTGCGCGATCGGCATCCGGCCATGCACGCGAATTTGGGCGCGGCCGCGTTCGCCAGTCCGTTCGCGCTGTGGTGGTTGCTGAAGGGCGACTATCGCGAAGCCGCGGACCCGAATCTCAGCGGTTTGGCGACGCCCGCGCGGGTGTCGTTGAGCACGATCCTGATCGGTTTGTTCGCGGCCGGCATTCTGTGGCTGTGGTCGGTGGCGTACCCATGAGCGCGCCGGACGACGCCCGCACCGAATGGTGGCTGGCCAGTCTCGGCCGCACGATCGTCTGGGCGCGCCTGCGCGTACGCGAGGCCGGCACCGCCGACGTCTTCGACAGCGACGGCAACACGCTGGCCTACGACAGCGAAGACAGCGCCCGCGCGGCGCTGATGGACGCGGAATTCGTCGCCTACGACGGTTTGGACGAAGACGACGCGCTAGAGCGTGGATTCTCGCTGCGCGAAGTGGCCCCGCCCGAGGCCGAGCACGACGACGACCTGCGCATGCGGATGGTGCGCGTCCTCGGCGCGCGGGCCTGAGCCCGTCGGCATGTACGCGCCGCGCGCGTTCGTCGAAACCGATCTCGCTCGGCTCGACGCGCTGTTGGCGGCGAACCCCTTCGTCACCCTGATCAGCATCGACGCCGACGGCGCGCCGTTCGTCGGTCATCTGCCCGTGCTGTATGCGCGCGACGGCGATCGAATCCGCATCGAAGGCCACTGGGCGCGCGCCAACCCGCAGGCGCGGCATCGGGGGCCGATGCGGATGATCGTGCATGGCCCCAGCGCCTACGTCTCGCCGGGCTGCTACCCGGACAAGGAAGACGCCGCGCGCGTGCCGACGTGGAACTACGCGGTCGCGCATCTGTACGGCGAGCCCGCGATCTACGACGACGAGGCGACGCTCTCCGATCTGGTCGGGCGGCTCAGCGCGCATTTCGAAGCGAGCGTCGGCGGCGACTGGGCGTTCGACCCCGAGCGCGAAGATCAGCGCAGGCAGTTGCGCGGCATCGTCGGGTTCGCGTTTTCGCCGCAGCGTATCGACCTGAAGTTCAAACTGAGCCAAAACCACCCGCCCGCCAATCGTGCGGCCGTGCGCGACGCCTTCGCGCGGCGCGGCGACCCGGCGGCGACGCGGCTGGCCGAGTGGATGGCCGAGCGCGCGTCGAGGGAGCGCGACGATTCCGACGAATCGCCCGCCCCGCTCGATCGATAAACGGGCGACGGGCCTCGCGCGTATCGCTTCCGCGCAGGATCAGGATAGAGTGACCGCCGCCCCGCCCGCCCACGCTTCCGGCATCGACCGCATGACTTCGACCGCAACCGCCACGCCTCGCAACGCGACGCTCCCGCCGCTGGTGCTGCCCAACGGCACGCTGGAATTGCTGAAATGGGCGGCGGTGGTGCTGATGACGGTCGACCACATCAACAAATACCTGCTGGCGGCGAGCCAGCACTGGATGTTCTGGCTGGGTCGGCTGGCGATGCCGACCTTCGCCGCGGTGCTGGCCTATAACCTCGCCCGCCCCGGCGCGCGCGAGAACGGGCTGTACAAACGCACGCTCGGCCGCCTGCTGCTGTTCGGCGCGATCACGACGCCGATCTATATCGCGATCGGTTCGACCCTCGATGGCAGCGGCTGGCCCTTGAACATCATGTTCTTGTTCGCGGCGATCGTCGCCTGCGTCTGGCTGATCGAAATCGGCGGTTTTTGGCCGAAAACCGCGATGGTCGCGATCTTCGCGATCTCCGGCATCCTCGCCGAATACTTCTGGTTCGGCATCGGCTTCGGCATCGCGATCTGGTACTACGCCAAGCGGCCTTCGTGGACGTCGGCGATCTTCGCGGTGCTGTGCTGCGCCTCGCTGAACTTGATCAGCAACGTGTATTGGTCGCTGCTGGCGCTGCCGTTGCTGTTCCTGGCCCCGCGGATCCATCTGCAGGTGCCGCGTCTGCGTCTGGCGTTCTACGCGTACTACCCGCTGCACCTCGCCGTCATCTGGGCGATTCAGAAGGCGACAGGACTGGGCACGACATGACCGGCGCCGCGACGCACCGCATTCAGCGCGCCATCTTCGATCGCATCGCGAGAGGGTGTCCTCGATGGATTTGAACCTCGTCGGCAAACATGCGCTGGTCTGCGGCGCATCCGAAGGCATCGGCGCCGCGACGGCGCGCGAACTGGCGCTGCTCGGCGCGAGCGTCACCGCGCTGGCCCGTCGCGCCGACGCGCTGCGCGCGGTGGTCGATGCGCTGCCGAATGCGCAAGGACAGCGGCACGGTTGGTTGGCGGTGGATATGCGCGATACCGTCGCGTTGCGGGCGCAGGTCGATGCGCTCGCGGCGAACGCGCCGATCCACATCCTGATCAATAACACCGGCGGCCCGCCGGGCGGCCCCGCGCAGACCGCCGAGGCCAGCGCGTTCGAGGCCGCATTCGCGCAGCACCTGCTGGCGAACCACACGCTGGCGCAAGCCGCGCTGCCCGGCATGCGCGCGGCGGGCTGGGGCCGCATCGTCAACGTGATCTCGACCTCGGTGCGCGAGCCGATCCCCAATCTCGGCGTCTCCAACACCGTGCGCGGCGCGGTGGCCAGTTGGGCGAAGACGCTGTCGCGCGAACTCGCCGCCGACGGCATCACCGTCAACAACGTGCTGCCCGGCTACACCGAAACCGGCCGCCTGCGGCAGATCGTCGGCGACCGCGCCCGGTCCGGCGGCCAGAGCGAAGACGCCGTGATCGACGCGATGCGCCGCACGGTTCCCGCCGGCCGCTTCGCCGACGCCGCCGAGGTCGCGGCGGTGATCGCATTCCTGTGCAGCCCCGCGGCAGGCTACGTCAACGGCGTGAGTTTGGCGGTCGATGGCGGTCGGATGAATTCGCTGTAAGCTACGTTCCTTGTACGACCCGGCCGTATCGATGTCCGTCCCCCCTCAAGATGAAGAGCGACGTCGCGCGCCCCGCGTCGATTTCGAATGCGTGGTGATGATCGCGCACGGCACCGAGGGCTTCGTCGCCCGGATGGAGAACGTCTCCGCGGTCGGCTGCTGCACCAGTCGCCCCGAAGACTGGTCGCTCAACATCCAAGACGAAGTGCGGCTGTATCTGCTGATCGACCTGCGGCACGTGTTCAGCGCGCCCGCGCGGGTCGCCTGGACCAGCGACCGCTTCGTCGGCTTCGAGTACCTCGAACCCCAGCCGCTGCCGGCCTGACCCGGTTCGCTCGACGCTCTCCGCATCTCGTCGTCTCGGCATCGTCGTCCTTTCGGCCGCGCCGTCCGGCGGGGAACGAGCGCCGCCCATTCCCCGGCGAAGAGGCACCGACGCGCATCGGCCGCGCCGCTGGCATACTCCACCCTCCAAGATCTGACAGGGGCGGCATCGGTCCATGGAAGACTACGTAGCCAGCGAGCGACGCTCCAACATCCGCGTTCCGTACGCGATGCAGGCGATGATCCTGTGCGGCGAACTCGCGTGGGTCGCCGATGTGCTGGATCTGTCGGAGGGCGGCTGCGGCGTGTTCCGGCCCAAAGGCTGCGTGCTGCGCGAAGGCAACGTCGCGCGTTTGCTGTTCTTCGAGTCCACCGGTCAGGCGGTCGCGGTCTCCGCCCGCATCGCGCGGATCACCGAGCGGCATATCGGCTTCGAATATCACGAGCCGCAAGCCATTCCGCCGTCGCTGCCTTAGCCTTCGCCGCGAGTATCGCCTTCCCCCTCGTCGCGCCCCTCGTCGCCTTCTTCCGCCCGAATCGTCCGCTATGCCCGAAGGCCCCGAAATCCGCCGCGCCGCCGATCGGCTCGCCGCGGCCGTGGTCGGCGCGCCGCTGACCCGCGCCTTCTTCGCGTTTCCCGCGCTTAAACGCCACGAACGCGGCCTGAAGGGACGGATCATCGAAGCGATCGTGCCGCACGGCAAGGCGCTGCTCACCCGATTCGACAACGGGTGGACGCTCTACAGCCATAACCAGTTGTACGGCGTGTGGACCGTCGTCGATCTTCCCGGCGAGCGCCCGGAAACCGGCCGCTCGCTGCGCGTGGCGCTGGAGACGGCCCAGCGCGCGATCTTGCTGTACTCGGCCTCGGACGTGGCGATGTGGCGGACCGAGGCGCTGCATCGGCATCCGTTTCTCTCGAAACTCGGGCCGGATGTGCTCGATCCCGCGCTGCGCGCCGAGACGGTCGTCGAGCGCTTGCGCGACCCGCGGTTCCGCGGCCGTTCGCTCGGCGCCTTGCTGCTCGATCAGGCGTTTCTGGCCGGCATGGGCAACTATTTGCGCAGCGAAGTGCTGTTCCTGGCGCGTTTGTCGCCGGACCGCAAGCCCGAAGATCTCTCGGCGGCGCAGACGCGCGCGCTCGCGAATGCGTTGCTCGACGTCCCGCGCCGCAGTTACGCCACCCGCGGCATCGAACTGGCGGCCGGTATGCGCCGCGATTATCTGACCGACACGCCGCAGAGTTTCCGCTTCGCGGTGTTCGATCGCGAAGAGCAACCCTGCCCCGTCTGCGACGCCGCGATCGTGCGTCGCGAAGTCGGCGCGCGGCGGCTGTATCTGTGCCCGCGCTGCCAAGCGTGAGGCGCGGCGGCGCGGGCCTTTGCGGGCAAGCCGACGCCGATCTCGCTAAGCTTGTCGGATGCGACGTTATCTTCACGCCATCGGCGGAACGCCCAGACCCGCGCACAGCGGGCGCTGGCTTCCGGTCTTCGATCCCGCCGTGGCGCAACCCTACGCCGAGGTCGCCGCGGGCGACGCCGCGGATATCGACGACGCCGTCGCGGCGGCGACGGCCGCGTTTCCGGCATGGT
The DNA here is from genome assembly GCA_008015835.1 of Lysobacter sp. Taxonomy (GTDB): domain Bacteria; phylum Pseudomonadota; class Gammaproteobacteria; order Xanthomonadales; family Xanthomonadaceae; genus Lysobacter_I. The sequence goes on along the minus strand of SSGH01000028.1, from coordinate 83,885 downwards.
CGGGCCTCCCCGCGACCGAGCGCGCGCGCTGGTTGGAGCGGCTGGCCGATGCGCTCGAAGCGCGGCTCGACGATGTCGCCCACGCCGAGGCCCGCGACGGCGGCAAACCGCTGCGTCTGGCCCGCGACATCGAAATCCCCCGCGCGGTCGCCAATCTGCGTTTCTTCGCGCACGCGGCCACGCAATTCGCCAGCGAATCCCATCACGGCCAAGCGGGCTTGAATTACACGCTGCGCGCGCCGCTGGGCGCGGTGGCGACGATTTCGCCGTGGAATCTGCCGCTCTATCTGTTCACCTGGAAAATCGCGCCCGCGTTGGCCGCCGGCAATACCGTGGTGGCGAAACCGTCCGAAGTCACGCCGGCGACGGCCACCTTGCTGGGCGAACTCGCGGCCGAGATCGGGTTCCCGGCCGGGGCATTGAATATCGTGCACGGGCTAGGCCACGAAGCCGGCGAAGCCTTGATCGATCATCCGGGCATCCAGGCGGTCTCGTTCACCGGCAGCACCGCGGTCGGCACGCGCATCGCCGCGCGGATGGCGCCACGCCTCAAAAAAGTGTCGCTGGAGCTCGGCGGCAAGAATCCCACGTTGATCTTCGCCGACAGCGATTGGCGAGCGCATCTGGACACGATCGTGCGCTCGGCCTTCCAGAACAGCGGGCAAATTTGCCTCTGCGGCTCCCGCCTGCTGATCGAACGCACGATCTACGCCGAATTCCGCGATGCCTTCGTCGAACGCGCGCTGGCGCTGCGCGTGGGCGACCCGATGGATTCCGACGCGCAGATGGGGCCGCTGGTGTCGCAGGCGCATTTCGACAAAGTGGTCGCGGCCTTGGCGCGGGCGCGCGAGGAAGGCGCGCGCGTGCTCTGCGGCGGACACGCGCTGCAACGCCCAGGCTGGTTCGTGGCGCCGACGGTGCTCGAAGGTCTCGGCCCCGACTGCGCGACCAATCGCGAGGAAATTTTCGGGCCGGTCGCGACCTTGCAGGCCTTCGACGACGACGCGCAGGCGCTGGCGTTGGCGAACGCGTCGGATTACGGCCTCGCCGCCTCGGTGTGGACCACGCGTCTGGATCGCGCGCATCGCATCGCCGCCCGCTTGAACGTCGGCATGGTGTGGATCAATACGTGGCTGATGCGCGATTTGCGCACGCCGTTCGGCGGCGTCGGGCAATCGGGCCTGGGCCGCGAAGGCGGCCACGAAGCCATGCGCTTTTTCACGGACGCCAAAAACATAGGAATCGCACTGTGACCGACGCTTTGCAGGACCTGCTGCGCAACAACGCCGAGTGGGCCGACCGCGCACGCCGCGAAGATCCTGAGTTCTTCAAACGCCTGACGAAACAGCAAGCGCCGAAATATCTGTGGATCGGCTGTTCCGATTCGCGCGTGCCGGCGAACCAAATTCTGGGACTGGACCCCGGCGAGGTGTTCGTCCATCGCAACGTCGCGAATTTGGTGGTGCATACCGACCTGAATTGCCTGAGCACCATTCAGTTCGCCGTCGATCTGCTCAAGGTCGAACATATTCTCGTGGTCGGTCACTACGGCTGCAGCGGCGTTCACGCCAGTTTGACCGGCGCGCGCATCGGTTTGGCCGACAATTGGTTGCGTCATGTCGCCGATGTGTGCCAAAAGCACGCGACGCTGATTCAAAACGAAGACACCGAAAGCCTGCGCCATGCGCGCCTGTGCGAATTGAACGTGATCGAACAGGTGCTCAACGTGTGCCAAACCACCGTCGTCCAAGATGCGTGGGGACGCGGGCAGGCGCTGGCGGTGCACGGCTGGATCTACGGCCTGCACGACGGCATCGTGCGCAGACTCGGCCTCGCGGTGGGCTCGAACGATGAGTTGGCGACCCAGTACCCGGCCGCGATCGACGCCCTGAATCGCCGAAGGACACCCGCATGAACGCACTCCGTCGCGCACTCCCTCACTTGCTTCTCGGCGTTCTCCTCGCCGCCGCGATGCGACCGGCCGCGGCGAGCGAACACGCGAAGAATGCGGACGAAGAGAACCTCGAAACGTATTGCGAAACCTCGGTCGAGCCCTGCCGCAAGCATTTGCGGATCGTGCTGCGCCGCAAAGAGGGCGAGGCCTACGACGAGACCTTCGCGCTGCTGCCGCCCGCCGTGCAGCCCGGCATGCTGTCGATCCACCCGGGCGAGACCGTGCGCGCGGTCCCGGAATTCGAGAACGGCGAGTTCGCCGGTTGGCGAACGCCGAAAGCCGACGAACCCGCGGACACGCAAATCCTGACGATTTCCCTCGAACAGAGCGAAAATAATCCGGGCATGATGGCGAGCGTCGGCACCAACACCGGGCCTGCGTTGAAATTGCGGATGGGCTTGGTACGCATCGACGGCGACGATTCGGCCGAATCCACCAGCAGTTGCCCGCTGGCGGAAGGCGGCGGCCATACCTTCGAGATGTGGCCCTACCCCATCTTCGTTCTGCTAGTGGCGGACGCGACGCGTCCGGCGAAAGACGACGGGATGATCTGCAAATGAGCGGGAGCATTCACGCCGCGTCCGCGCCGAAAGCGGTCGGTCGCTATCCGCACGCGCGCCGCGTCGGCGATCTGTTGTTCTTGTCCGGCATCGGTCCGCGTAACCCGGCGGACGACAGCATTCCCGGGAACGTGCGCGGCGGCGACGGCGCGCTGATCGCCTACGACGTCGCCGCGCAAACGCACGCGGTGTTCGCCAACGTGCGCGCGGTGCTCGACGCCAGCGGCGCGCGCTGGGAGGATTTGGTCGATGTGACCGTTTACCTCACCGACATGGCGCGCGATTTCGAGACCTACAACGCGATCTGGGCCCAGTATTTTCCCGACCCGGCATCGGCGCCCTGTCGCACCACCCTCGGCATCGACGCGCTACCGACGCCGATCGCGATCGAACTCAAATGCATCGCGATCGCACCGAAGAGCGGCGCCGACTGAGATGGAACTGCTGCTCGCCAACATTACCTCGCCGGTGGTGCTGGCCTTCGCTTTGGGCGTCTTCGCGCGCGCGGTGCGCAGCGATCTGTCGATTCCGGATCAGATCCAAACCTACCTCTCGATCTTTTTGTTGCTCGCGATCGGCTTGAAAGGCGGGGTCGCGCTGCGCGGGCAAGATCCCGCCTCGCTCGCGCTGTTGCTGACGATGACGCTGACGGCCGGCGCGGCGACGGCGTTCAGCGCGTTTTTCGCGGCGAAATGGTGGTTGGGCGATACGCGACGCGAAGCCGCGGCGATCGCCGCGCACTACGGCTCGGTGTCGGCGGTGACCTTCATCGCCGCGAATCAGTTCGCCGAGCGCAGCGGCGCGCTCGCGGAGGGCGTATTGGTGGCGCTGCTCGTCGCCTTGGAAGTGCCGGCGCTGTTGATCGGCCTCGCGTTAGGGCGCGGCACGCAGGCCGACGCGAGCCGCCACCACACGCTACGCGAAGTGTTCACCGGCAAGACCGCGATTCTGTTGCTCGGCGGCCTCGCCATCGGCGCCATCGCCGGGCCCGACGGCATCAAAGCCGTCGATGCGATGTACTTCGATCTGTTCAAAGGCGTGCTGATGTTGTTCATGCTCGACATGGGCATGACCGCGGCATCGCGTCTCGCCGAACTGCGCCGCGGCTGGTGGAAACTCGCGGTGTTCGCCACCGCGCTGCCGCTGGCGCACGGCGTCGTCGGCGTCGCGCTCGCGCTGGCCTGCGGCATGTCGCCCGCCGGCGCCGCGGTCTTCGGCGCGATGCTATCCAGCGCGTCCTACATCGCCGCGCCCGCCGCGGTGCGCGCCGGGCTTCCCGAGGCCGATGTCGGCCGCTGCATCACCGCGGCGCTGGGCATCACCTTCCCGTTCAATCTCGCCATCGGCATTCCGCTGTACGCCGCGCTGGCGCAACGACTCGCCGGCTGAGACCGCAGGAGACGTTCATGTTGCCGAACCCGATGAATCTGCTGACGTGGGTCGACGAACACCATCATCTGTTGAAACCGCCGGTCGGCAACAAATGCATCGTCGACGCCGATTTCATCGTGATGATCGTCGGCGGGCCTAACCAGCGCACCGATTACCACTGGGACGAAGGCCCGGAGTGGTTCTATCAGTTGGAAGGCGAGATGGTGCTGCGCATCCAGGAAAACGGCGCGCCGCGCGATATTCCGATCAAAGCCGGCGAGATGTTCTACCTGCCGCCGCGCGTCCCGCACTCGCCGCAGCGTATGGCCGGCGGCGTGGGGTTGGTGATCGAACGCAAGCGCCTTCCTCACGAACTCGATGGGCTGCAGTGGTACTGCGAAGCCTGCAACACGAAACTGTACGAAGAGTTCTTTCCGCTGGTGGATATCGAACAGGATTTTCCGGCGGTGTTCGAACGCTTCTATCGTTCCCGCGAACATCGCACGTGCAAGGGGTGCGGGCATCTGAATCCGGCGCCCGCGAAGTACGACGCTCCGGAAGCGCAGAGCGAATGATTCGATTCGCGGTCGCCGCCGCTTCGGCCGTCGTGCCGATCGTCTTGTCGTTGGCCGCGGCGCTCGCGCCCGCGGAGGCGCGCGCGCAATCGGCGGAGCCGCCAGCGGAGCCGCCAGCGTCGCCGCCCTCGCCCGTCATCGTCGTCCACGCCGGCCACGTGCTCGCCGAGCCGGGACAGGCCCCGCTCGGCGCCAGCACGCTCGCGATTCGCGACGGGCGCATCGTCGCCGTGGATCCGGGGCATCGCCCCGCGAGCGATTACGGCCAGGACGCACGGGAAATCGATCTGTCCGGCGCATACGTGCTGCCGGGCTTGATCGATCTGCATATGCATCTGGCGATCGCCATGGACGCGGATCCGATCACCAGCACCTCGCCGGCGCGCACGGCGTTGTCCTCGGCGGGCTATGCCGCGCGCCTGCTCGACGCCGGCGTCACCGCCGTGCGCGATGTCGGCGATAACGGCGGCGCCGTGTTCGCGCTGCGCGATGCCATCGCGCGCGGCGATGTGCCCGGTCCGCGGATTTTCGCGGCCGGTCGCGTGATCTCGCGCACCGGCGGGCATGGCGCGAAGCGCGCCGGCCCGCTCGAATGGCCCTACGCACCCGCCGCTTGCGACGATATCGGCAGTTGCCGCCGCGCCGTGCGCGAAAACATCGAGCAAGGTTCGGACTGGATCAAGCTCACCGTCTCCGGTTCCGGGCGCGAATCCGGCGGCCGCAAAGACGCGCCGCCGATCATGTTCGACGACGAAATCCGGGCCGCGACCGCCGCCGCCGCGCAAGCGAACCGTCCGGTCGCGGCGCACGCGTACAGCGCCGTCGCGATCGGGACCGCACTCGACGCCGGCGCCAAGACCATCGAACACGGCACCTACGTCGACGCGGCCTCGTCGAAGACGTTTCGCGCGCGCGGCGCTTACTTGATCCCCACCGCCTTCGTCGCCGAATTCGTGCGCTCGCGATCGGCGATGTTCGCGAACGCGCCCGGCGGCGACGGCGTCGATGCCTTGAACGCCTGGGCCGACGCGACGATCGCGAACCCGGGCCGGGCCTGGCGCGCCGGCATACCGCTCGGCTTGGGCACCGACGCCGGCCCTAGCTTCGGCACCGACGCCACCGTGCGCGAGTTGGAGCTGTACGTCGCCAGCGGCGTGCCCGCCTCCGCCGCGCTCGCGGCGGCGACGACGAACAACGCCGATGCGCTGGGCATGGCGACTTCGCTCGGGCGCCTGCGCGTGGGATACCTCGCGGATCTGATCGCCGTCGACGGCGATCCGACGACCGACGTATCGCGGTTGCGCGCGGTCGTTTTCGTGATGAAGGACGGCGTGGTGCATCGCCTGCGCACGCCGGCCGGCACGGTGCGCGATGGGCGATAATACGAAGCTAGGCCGCTTCGCCGTCGCGCGCGATTCGGCCCGCAGCGCCGAGGGAAACGAGAGCCGCGCACGATGCTGAAAATCGACACCCACGCCCATTACCTGCCCCGCGATTGGCCCGATTTAGCGGCCAAATACGGCGATATTCGTTTCCCGGTGATCCATCACGGCGACGACGGACGTTCGCGCATCTACAAGGACGGCAAATTCTTCCGCGAGATTTGGCCCAAAACCTGGGACCCGAAAATCCGCATCGACGAATACGCCGGCTTCGACGTGCAGGTGCAGGTCATCAGCACCGTGCCGGTCATGTTCGCGTACTGGGCGAAGGCGCAGCACGCGCACGATCTGCATCAAGCGTTGAACGACCACATGGCCGAAGCCGTGCGCGATTATCCGCGGCATTACGCGGGCATCGGCACCGTGCCGCTGCAGTCGCCGCGTTTGGCGATCCAGGAGCTCGAACGCTGCATGGATCAGCTCGGCCTGCAGGGCGTGCAGATCGGTTCGCACGTGGGCGATTGGAATCTGGACGCGCCGGAACTGTTCGAGTTTTTCCGCGCCGCCAGCGAATTGGGCGCGGCGATTCTGGTGCATCCCTGGGACATGATGGGCAGCGAATCGATGCCGAAGTATTGGCTGCCGTGGCTGGTCGGCATGCCGGCCGAGCAGGCGCGCGCTGCGTGTTGCCTGATCTTCGGCGGCGTGTTGGAGCGGTTGCCGAATCTGAAAATCTGCCTCGCCCACGGCGGCGGCAGTTTTCCCTACACCATCGGCCGCATCGAACACGGTTTCAACATGCGGCCCGATCTGGTCGCCACCGACAATTTCCGCAATCCACGCGAATATTTGTCGCGGCTGTATTTCGACTCCTGGGTGGCCGATCCGCGCGCCTTGCGCTATCTGATCGACACCTGCGGTACGGAGCGCATCATGTTGGGCACCGATTATCCTTTCCCGCTGGGCGAACAGGAGCCGGGCGCCGGCATCGCAGCGCTCGAATTGACCGAGACCGAACGTGCGCGGCTTTATCACGGCACTGCGCTCGAATGGCTGGGATTGCCCGCCGCGAGGTTCGCATGACGCGAAAATATAGGATGAGCGTCACCGGGTGCGCTTGCGACGCGTCGGTCGAAAACACCATAGGGTGTGCCTGTGGCGCACCGCACTCGTCACTGCTGCGATCGAAGCGGTGCGCCGCAGGCGCACCCTATGAGAAATACGCATGAAGGTTACGCCGAACGATGCAACCATAAACGGCGCGCCGATCGACGACGCGTGGGCCGCGGAGCGCGACGCGAACGATGCGTTGGGCGATCTTCGCGCGCAGTTCCATATTCCGCGCCACGACGGCGACGAGATGGCCTATTTCTGCGGGAATTCGCTCGGATTGCAACCGAAGGGCGCTCGCGCTTACGTCGACGAAGTCATGGACAAGTGGGCGCGCGACGCGGTCGAGGGGCATTTCCGCGAACCCGCGCCGTGGATGCCGTATCACGAACTGGTGCGTGATGGCCTCGCCGAGATCGTCGGCGCGCAGCCGGCGGAAGTGGTGGCGATGAATTCGCTCACCGCCAATCTGCATCTGATGATGGTGAGTTTTTTCCGCCCCGATGCGCAACGCAACGCCATTCTCATGGAAGCCGGCGCGTTTCCGTCGGATCGCCATGCGATGGCGTCGCAGCTTGAGTTCCACGGTTTATCGCCGGACCGCTGCCTGATCGAACTCGAACCCGATCGCGACGACGGCACCTTCAGCATGAGCGCGATCGAACGCGCCATCGCCGAACACGGGCCTCGCCTCGCGTTGATTCTGTGGCCCGGCGTGCAATACCGCACCGGGCAAGCCTTCGATCTGAACGAAATCGCGCGACTCGGCCATGCGGCCGGTGCGATCGTCGGTTTCGATCTGGCGCATGCGGTCGGCAATCTTCCGCTGGGTTTGCACGATAGCGGCGCGGATTTCGCGGTGTGGTGCCACTACAAATACATGAACTCCGGTCCCGGCGCGGTGGCCGGTTGTTTCGTACACGAACGGCATGCGCGCAGCGATCGCCCGCGTTTCGCCGGTTGGTGGGGGCACGATCAGACCTCGCGCTTCAAGATGGGGCCGGAGTTCGTGCCCACGCCCGGCGCGGACGGCTGGCAATTGAGCAATCCGCCGATTCTCGGGCTCGCGCCGCTACGCGCGTCGCTCGATGTGTTCGCGCAGGTCGGCATGTCCGCGCTGCGCGCCAAATCCGAGCGGCTGACCGGCGCGCTCGAAACGCTGATTCGCGAACGGCTCGCGGAGACGCTGCGCATCGTCACGCCGTCCGATCCCGCACAGCGCGGCTGTCAGTTGTCGCTGCGCGTGCTGCAGGGCCGCGGCCTGAGCGGTCGCGATGCCGGTCGTTCGCTGTTCGAATTCCTCGCCGCGCGCGGCGTGCTCGGCGATTGGCGCGAACCCGACACCATCCGCATTTCTCCCGCCCCGCTCTACAACACCTATGCCGACGTTCTGCGCTTCGTGCGCGGTGTCGAGGCCTGGCGCGCATGATCACGACCGACGCATTCGATTCGAAACCTTCGCTCACCGTGGTCGGCGCCGGTCTCGCCGGCCCGCTGCTGGCGACCTTGCTGGCGCAGCGCGGCTGGCGCGTCGAATTGTTCGAGCGTCGCGGCGACCCGCGCGTGCACGGCTACGCGGGCGGCCGTTCGATCAATCTCGCCTTGGCCGAGCGCGGTTTGAATGCGCTGCGCGCCGCGGGCGTGGATCGCGACGTGCTGAAGCAAGCGGTCATGATGCGCGGACGCATGGTGCATTTCGCCGACGGCCGTCAGCAACTGCAGCGCTACGGCAAGGACGACAGCGAGGTGATCTGGTCGATCAGCCGCGCCGATCTGAATATTCTGCTGCTGAACGCCGCCGAAGCCGCCGGAGCCGTGCTCCATTTCGATCGACGTTTGGAGCAGGTCGACTTCGACGCGCGCATCGCGCATTTCGTCGGCGAGCACGAGGACATCGCGCATCGCTTCCACGCGTTGATCGGCTGCGACGGCGCCGGTTCCAGTCTGCGCGCGGCGATGAACGCGGCGCGCGATCTTGGCGAACGCCTCGAAGTCATGCCGCACAGTTACAAAGAATTGGAAATCCCGCCGGACGAGCATGGCGATTTCCGAATCGAACCGAACGCGCTGCATATCTGGCCGCGCGGCGATTACATGTGCATCGCGCTGCCTAACGACGAGCGCACGTTCACCGTCACCTTGTTCCTGCCGAACGAGAGTTCGGGCGAGGGACCGGACGACGGCTCGACGCCGAGTTTCGCGCAAGTGCGCGACGGCGCGGCCGCGCAGGCGTTGTACGAACACGCGTTCGCCGATGCGCTGCCGCTGATTCCCGATCTGGCGCAGGACTTCGAGCGCAACCCGACCGGTATGCTGGCGACGCTGTACTTGGATCGCTGGCGCTTGGACGGCCGCGCGGTGCTGCTCGGCGACGCCGCGCACGCGATGGTGCCCTTCCACGGCCAAGGCATGAACTGCGCGTTCGAAGACTGCGTCGCATTGGCCGACCATCTCGAACGCGATCCCGATACCGACACCGCGTTCGCCGCCTTCGAAGCCGAGCGCAAACCGAACGCCGCCGCGATCCAACACATGGCGCTCGAAAACTACCGCGAGATGAGCGACCGCGTCGACGACGAGGATTTTTTGCTGCAGCGCGAGCTCGAGCGCGAACTGGCGCATCGGCATCCGGATCGCTTCGTGCCGCGCTACGCGATGGTGTCGTTCCGGCGCGTGCCGTACGCGGTCGCGTTCGCGCGCGGCGCGACGCAGCGCGCCCTGCTGGTGGAGGCGACCGCCGGACACCGCAGCCTGGACGGGATCGATTGGGCGTGGTTGGATCGCGAAATCCGCGTGCGCCTCGCGCCGCTGCCCTTGGACGACTGATGCCCGCATCGTTCCTGTTCTACGACCTGGAAACGTTCGGCGCCGATCCGCGACGCAGCCGCATCGCGCAATTCGCGGCGATCCGCACCGACGTCGATCTCAACCCGATCGAAGAACCGCACGATATTCTCGTGCGGCCCGCCGACGATCTGCTGCCCTCACCCACGGCGACGCTGATCACCGGCATCGAACCTCAGCGCGCGCACCGCGACGGCGTAAGCGAGGCCGACGCGTTCGCGCGCATCTTCGAGGCGATGTCGGTGCCGGAGACGTGCTCGCTCGGCTACAACTCGCTGCGTTTCGACGACGAGTTCGTGCGTTTCGGTCTGTATCGTCAGTTCTACGACCCGTACGAACGCGAATGGCGGGGCGGGAATTCGCGCTGGGATCTGCTCGACGTGATGCGCATGGCCTGCGCACTGCGCCCGGAGGGCCTGCACTGGCCGCTGCGCGAAGACGGCGCGCCCTCGTTCAAGCTGGAGCATCTGGCCGAAGCGAACGACGTGCGCATCGGCGACGCGCACGAGGCGCTGTCGGACGTGCGCGCGCTGATCGGTTTGGCGCGCAAGCTGAAACAGTCGCAGCCGAAGCTCTGGGAATACGCGCTGCGCCTGCGCGATAAGCGTTTCGCCGCGCGCTTGCTGGACACCGTCGCGATGACGCCGGTGCTGCATATTTCGCAGCGTTTTCCGGCCAGCCGCTTCTGCGCGGCGGCGGTCGCGCCGCTGACGCGACATCCGACCATCGACAACCGCGTCGTCGTTTACGATCTCGATGAACCCCCGGACGCGCTGTTGACGCTGGATGTCGATGAGATTCTCGACCGGTTGTACACACCGGCCGCGGACTTGCCGCCGGGCGTCGCGCGCATTCCGCTCAAGGAAGTGCATCTCAACCGTTCGCCGATTTTGGTGGAGTGGGCGCATGTGCGCGGCGAGGAGTTGGAACGTCTGCGGATCGACCCCGAGCGCGTGCGCGCGCACGCCGAGCGCCTGCGTGCCGCGGGGCCGACGCTCGCCGAAAAGATTCGTCGCGTGTACGCGAAGCGCCCACCGCTGGCGGCGCTGGACGCCGACGGCGCGCTGTACGACGGCTTCTTGCCCGATAGCGATCGCAAACGATTTCCCGACATCCGCAGCGCCTCGCCGCAGGCGCTGCGCGAAGCGGGCGATTTCGGGCTGCACGACCCGCGCCTGCGCGAATTGCTGTTCCGCTACCGCGCGCGCAACTGGCCCGAAAGTCTGGACGCGAACGAGGCCGCGCGTTGGCGCGCCTATCGGCGACAGCGTCTGTACGAGGATCGCGGCGGGTCCGAGTACACGTTCGACAGCCACCGCGCCGAGATCGACGCGCTGCGCGCCGCGCATGCGGGCGACGGCCGCGCCCAGCGATTGCTCGATGCGCTCGACGCCTGGGCGCGCGATCTGAAGGCCGATCTCGACACCGATCCGCGCACCGACCCGGAGACCGCCTCGTCATGAGCCGCTATTTTTCCGACGCCAGTTTCAAATTCATGCGCGGCCTGGCCCGCCATAACGAACGCGAGTGGTTCCATGCGCATAAGCATGAGTACGAAGCGCATGTGCGCGGCCCGTTTCTCGCGCTGATCGCCGACCTGCAGCCGGCGCTGCGCGAAGTCAGCGAACACTACCGCGCCGACCCGAAAACCGTCGGCGGTTCGCTGTTCCGTATCCATCGCGATACGCGCTTTTCCGGCGATAAATCCCCGTACAAACTGTGGCAAGGCGCGCGGCTGTTTCACGAACGCAGTCGCGAGTTGGAAGCGCCCTCGTTCTATCTGCATCTGCAGCCCGGCCACTGCTTCATCGGCGCGGGGCTATGGCATCCGGAACCGGAGACGCTGCGCCGGATTCGCCAATTCATCGTCGACAACCCCGGCAGTTGGGCCGCCGCCGCGCACGCCGCCGCGTTCCGCAAACGCTACGATTTGGACGACTCGGAGATGCTGGTGCGCGCGCCGCGGGGCTATCCCGCGGATTTCGCCTATCTCGACGATCTGCGCCGCAAGAACCACGTCGCGATCCGCGCGCTCGACGACGCCACGATGACCGGCCCGCGCCTGCTCGCCACGCTCAGCGACGATCTGCGTCGGCTCGGGCCGTTCGTCGACTATCTCAGCGCAGCCTTGGATTTGGAGTTCTGATCGCGGACGTTCGGTCGTCGTCGCCTCGCGACTCATGCCCTCGATCGCGGGCGCGCGGGCGCGGAGGCTCGCTCGCGCGAGTCGCGCGAACGTTCGATTCGCGGGGAACGGTTCCGCCTCCCGCGAACGCAGGACGCGCCGATGCCAAGCGATGCGCGCGTCGGCGATACGCGTTTCGACGCCCCAGCGAATGCACCGCTCGTCGCGAAGCATGCGCCGCAGGGTGACAATTCGCCGTACGGCCACGTATGCTCGGGACCGATGTCGGCGGCTCGGGGAGCCCCGCATCGCAACTCCCTTCGTTCGATCCTCGCGGATGCGCTCCGTCCGCGACCTCTCGATCGCGACGACCGGGAGCCATCGTCCACGGACCCGCGCCGCGTTTCGCGGTGCGCCATCGAAATCAGGAACCATCGAAAGAGGAACTCATCGTGCGCAAATTGCTCTGCGGCTTGTTACTGGCGGCGACCGCGCCCTGCGCGTTCGCCAACACCGGCGTGGCGTTCGTCCACGGCACCGGCGCTCAAACCAACGCGTACAACGACTATTGGCAACCGGCCATGGTCGACTCCGTGCGCGGCGGCCTGCCCAATCCGGCGAATTACGTCGTGATCAACTGCGATTTCGGACAGTATTGGTGGGATAGCCGCGCCGCCGGCTGTCTGGCCGGGCAGCTCACCACCTTCATCAACACCAAGGGCATCACGCGCCTCATCGTGATCACCCACTCCAACGGCGGCAACGTCATGCGTTGGATCCTATCCAACCCGACCTACGACAGCCGTTATCCGAACATCATCAGCAAGACCGTGCGCGTGAACGCGCTGGCGCCGTCGTCCACCGGCACGCCGCTCGCCGATGCGGTGATGAACGGCACCGTGTTCGAAGCCGCGGTCGGCTGGCTGCTCGGCTACCAAAACGACGGCGTCCGCCAACAGCAGCAGAGCTGGATGTCGTTCTACAACGCCAACTATCTGTACGGCACCAGCGGCCGCCCGGCGCTGCCCAAGACCTTCCGCAGCGTGGTCGGCACCGATGTGGATTCCTCGCCGTTCGACGGCGACAGCTACTGCGGCGGCTACAGCCAGAACGTCGGCTTGGAAGTCACGCAGAATTGGCTGGCCAGTTGCTCCGACGGCTTCCTGAATTGCAGCAGCCAGAACGCCGCGGGATCGGTGTGGTTCTACGACACGGCCCGGATGGCCGGCGGCGAACCGCTCTCGCACAACCAGAGCCGTCGGGCCTGCTTCGGCCTGAACACCATTCTCCGCACCGATATGAGCCAGTGAGGGCACCGTCATGCGTCTAACTCTTTCTTTGTCCATCGCCATCGCATTGGCGTCGTTCTCCGCGGGCGCCGCGCAGCCGCTCAAATCGCCCGCGCGTCAGGATCAGGCGCCGAAACGGCTGGCGACGCTACCCGCCCCCGCCGCCGCCATCGAGCGCGCGCCGGTCTCGTTCGCGTGGAAACTCGATCCGAACGCCGAAGTCGCGGCGCCCAAGGCCTTCGTCGCCGAGAGCCGCGAGTATTGGCAAACCGTCGACGGCGCCGCGTTGGATCGCGGCATGCAGGTGAAGCTGTCGGCGCCCGGCAGCCTGATCCGCATCAGCCCCGCCGCCGGCGCGCGTAGTCTGCGCGGCGACCAGCTCGAAGTGCTGAGCAACGACGGCCGCGCCGTGCGCATGAAGAACCTCGTCGACGCGCAGCAATTGAAGGCCGCCGGCATGGACGTCAACGACGGCACCTTGGTCGCGAAGCTGGCCGACACGGCCGGCGCCGGCGACTACACGCTGCAGGCGAAGAACGCGAGCGGCAAGTACGTCGTCCACGTGTTCGAACCCGCCAGCGATCGCGTGCTGCGCGCGGCGACGGATCGCAGCCGTGCCTTGGCCGGCGACGCGGTGCGCCTGGACGTCGATTACCGCAACGCGGGCCGCAGCGCGAAAGCGCAGGGCGAAGCGCTGCTGGTGGCGCCGGACGGCCGTAGCTGGCCGGTGCCGCTGCGCGCCGGCGCGTCCGGCCTCGTCGCCGACGTGAAGCTGCCCAACGATGTCGGCGCGACGCCGGGTCTGTGGGAACTGCAGGTGTTCGCCGAAGCGGACGGCGTGCAGCGCGATGCCCGCACCGCGTTCGCGGTCGCCGCGCCGACCGCGCGCTTCAACGGCAATTTCGCCTTCAACGCCAAGACCATGCGCATGGCGCTACCGATCCAGGCCGGTTCGCCGGGCCGTTACGAAGCGCGCGGCACGCTGTTCGCCAAAGCCCCCGACGGCAGCATGCGTCCGGTGTCGCAGGCGCATTCGGCGAATTGGTTCAAGCGCGGCGGCGGCATGTTGGTGCTGCAGTTCGATCGCGCGCACGTGCCCGCCGGCTACGGCGCGCCGTTCGAAGTGCGTCAGTTGGAATTGCACGACCAATCGCGCATGGCGCCGTTGGAATCGCGCGAGTCCAGCGGCCGCATTCGCTGACTTAGGAATGCCGTTTAGTCTGGTGATTGATGCAAGGGGCCGTTTTCGGCCCCTTGCTTTTATGTGACCTGTAATTGGTCTACTTTCAACTCAAACTCTCGGTAGTACAACAAAAGATCATCTGCCTCATATTCATGAAAGTCATTCAAGAAATCAGGATTGAAGTTTCTGGTCTCAAGAACGCTGAATTGATACAAATGCCACCTAGAATGTCTCTTACAAACTATTCTCGGCCCTCGATCAAACTGGTCCGCAGTCACATCAATAGTAAGCCCCAATGCCCTTACCCACTCATGCCGGACCGCGGGATCCTCACGCATCTGGCCGACAATTATTTTTGGGTAGTTAAAGATATTTTTTCTAACAAGATAATTACAAATAAGAAGAGAAGAAAAATCACAGCAATTGTTAGGAAAACAAGAAAACTTTCCTGCAGCAGCTCTTAGCTCACTCGCATATTCTTTCTGCCTCTCAAATGAAGCGCGAAAGCTTTCAACAAGTCTAATTTTTGAAAATCGCATTTACTTATCGTTCGCCACGCCGTGCGGAACGTGCCCGGCGGCGACATGTTCGCGCGCGGATTCGATGTTGTGCATCGAGTCGTCGAAGAAGATATCAGCGCCGAAGGCTTCCAAAAACGGGCCTTTCGGTCGGCCGCCGAGAAATAAGGCTTCGTCCAAACGAATGCCCCACTCGCGCAGCGTGCGGATCACGCGCTCGTGCGCGGGCGCCGAACGCGCGGTGACCAAGGCGGTGCGGATCGGCCCGGTGCCGTCCGCCGGATACGCCGCCTGCAGACGATGCAGGGCATCGAGAAAGCCGCGAAACGGCCCGCCCGACAGCGGCTCGTGCGCGCGTTCGCGCTCGTGCCGCGCGAAGGCTTCCAGCCCGCCCTCGCGCGTGACCCGCTCGCCTTCGTCGTCGAACAGCACCGCGTCGCCGTCGAACGCGATGCGGATCTGGCCGGTGGCTTCGCGCGTCGTTTCGGCGCGACCGCCGCGGCGATCGGTCGTCGTCGCGTCGGCTTTCGACGGCAACAAATGCGCCGCGGCGATGCCATGACTGAGCGCGTTGCGCACCGACTCGGCGTTCGCCGACAGGAACAAATGCGCGCCGAAAGGTTTGACGTAGGGCCACGTCGGCGCGCCCGAGGTGAACGTCGCGCGCCGGATGTCCAAGCCGTGATGCTGGATCGAATTGAATACGCGCAGCCCGGTATCGGAGGAATTGCGCGACAACAGAATCACTTCGACCCGCGGCGACTCCGGCGGCGCATCCTCGTTCAACGCCAGCAGCTTGCGCACGAGCGGGAAACCGATGCCCGGCGTGAGCACGCTCTCCTCGTTGCCGATCTGATGCGCGGCGTAAGCCTCCACGCCCTCGCGCTCGAACAGGGCGTGGCTGTGCTCGAGATCGAACAGCGCGCGCGAGGAAATGGCGATGACCAACGGGCGCTGGATCTCGGTCGGCGGGATCGAATTCATCTCGGTAGTGTGCGCGTTCGGGGTCTCATCGACAGAGACCAGCGTCGCGGCTCGGGTCGCGCAGACCGGTCGAAGGGCTTCGCCGCCGAGTCGATCCGCATGACGATCACCCGGCCAAATGCCGCGCTTGGCGCGACGGCGTGGCGCTTTTCTTGCGCGGTACCGGAACGGGACGGGCGGCGTCTTCCGTCTCGAACGCCAGCCGCGAGCGACCGCCCTGGCCTCGGAAGTCGTCGATCAGCGCACGGTTCGCGATCTCGGCCTCGACGCCGCCCTCGGCGATCAAAAACGCCTGCAGCGCATGCACCAGCCGTTCGTGCGCGATCGCGTGCGTCTGCCCGAGGCGGGCGTACAGCCAGTCGCTGAACGCCAAAAAACGCCGGAACGGCGCATCGCCCAGCAGCAACGGCAAGGTCCGCGGCAAACGCCCGGAGTTCGCGACCATGTCCCAATAGCGCGCGAAGCGCGATAGCCGCTGCATCGTCGCGAAATCGATGACGTCGGTGCTGAGAATGTTGTAGGGCGGATCGGGATTGAAACGCAGGTCGTGCGCCTGCGTGTGTCGCGCGATCGGCGCGCCGCGCAGGCGCTTGAGGATGCCGAACTGAATTTCGTGCGGCGCCAATGCCACCAGCCGGTCGAAGCCGCGCGCGAAACTCTCCACGCTTTCGCCGGGCAAACCAGCGATCAGGTCCACATGCAGATGCGCGTTCGAGTGTTCGCGCAGCCAGCGCAGATTCGCGGCGGCTTTTTCGTCGTTCTGGCGCCGCGAAATGCGCGTTTGCACCTCGGGATCGAAGGTCTGAATACCGATCTCGAACTGCAGCGTACCTGGCGGGAATCGCGCGATCGCGGTTTTGAGCCGATCCGGCAGATGATCCGGAATCAGTTCGAAATGCACGAACGGTGGATCGTTCGCATCGGCCTCGATCTTGTCCAGGAAAAATTCGAGAATCGCGAGCGAGGTATCGACTTTGAGATTGAACGTACGATCGACGAACTTGAACTGGCGCACGCCGCGCGCGTGCAGGGTGTCCAGCGCGCCGAGAAAGCGCTCCAGCTCGAAGGGCCACGCGGTTTTATCCAAAGACGACAGGCAGAATTCGCACTTGAACGGACAACCGCGCGACGCTTCGACGTAGAGATGGCGCTGACGCACGTCTTCGTCGGTGTACTCGGCGTACGGCAAGACCAGATCCTTCAGCTCGGCCTGCGCACCGGGAATGATCCGCGCGGGCGGCGCTTCGCCGCGTAAAAGCATCTCGACAAGCCAGGCGAACGTCACATCGCCCCATCCGGTGATCACGTAATCGGCGAGCGCGCAGATGCGCTGTTCGTCGGTTTCGTAGCTCACTTCCGGCCCGCCGAGCACGATCGCGATCTCGGGCGCGACCGTCTTGAGCTGCGCCACGAGCCGCGTGGTTTCCTCGACGTTCCAGATGTAGACGCCGAGCCCAAGAATGCGAGGGCGACGGGCGAGTATCTTCTCGACGATCTCCTCCGTCTTCTGACCGATCACGAATTCCGCGATCTCCGAGCGCTCGCGCAACGCGCCCAAATTCGCGCGCAAGTAACGCAAGCCGAGCGAGGCGTGCGAATAACGCGCGTTCAGCGTGGAGAGCAGGATATCGGTCATCGGCGATCGCTCACTGGTCATCGGCGAGCAGAGGGGTGTCGGGGTCGGCCATGCCGGCATTATCCTGCACGCGGCCCGTCGCGGCATACGCGGCGGGCGCAGACCGCCGGGACGCCACCCGGCATGGGGCAGACACGGAATGAACAGACAAAACCCGCTTCTGCGCGAACAGGAAGACCGATTGCGAGACATCGCGGAATCGCCCGTCATGGCTGGGCTATTGCCCGTGTCCGCAGCGATGGCGGCGGCGGCGATGCTGACGTTCTGGTGGATCGACAATCAACACCTGCGGGTGCTGTGTCTGTTCGTCGCCGGATGCTCGGGGATCGTCGTTTTCGCCGCCTGGACATCGGCGGGCCACCTACGCAATGCCGCCGCCGGGACGCGGCGCGGCCGGCGCGAATCCGCCACGCTCACGATTCGACAGGACGAAGACGACGACACGGTCTGCCAAGGCACCTTGACTCTGACGCAGGGCGCTCGGCGTTGGAGACTGGCGCTGGTCGCCGCGCCGGGGCGCTCGCTCGACCCGGGCACCTACGAGGCGCACGCCGTCTTCCTCAGCGATATCGATTGGCCGGTGTTGGTCTACTGCGGCGACACGCTGCTGTGGCCGCGGCAGACGCCTCGTCTGGGAAACGATGCGATGCTCGGCTGACATTTCTGGCGCGGCCGATGGCGAGGATGCATCCGCAGGTCTCTCGCCCTCGTAGTTCACGACGTCGCCGTTCGCGCGGCCGTACGCACGCCGTGTCGAGCCCCACGCATCGGCGAACGTCGCTTGCATTCCTTCGACTTCTGGAGATCGCTATGAAAGGTACGACACCGCTCTTATCCGCGGCCTGGGCATCCCTCCTCGCGATGGCGCTGTTCTTCGCCGCCGATTCGAGTCAGGCCGGCAACAACACCTACATCGAGGCCGGCAAAACGTTCATGCTCGGGGGCGAACAAACCGCCGAACTCGAAGTCCGCGGTCGCAATGCCGGTAATGTTCCGGTCGAATTCTTGTTGTCGGCCAACGGCAAAGAACGTTCGATCGCCACGGTCGCCCCGGGCAAGCGCTTCGACGCGCGAATTCCCGCGAACAACATCGCCCTGTTCCGTAACGCGTCCGACCGGCGCGCAGTGATGTCGTTCGAACTGACCCGAGACGTGAGCCGCTTGTCGATGCGCTACGACTCGCCGAGCGATTGAAGCCGTCGTTCACGCCACGAACTGCTCGCTCAAAATCCGCTCTTCGAGATTGTGCTCGGGGTCGAACAGCAGCGTGACGGTGCGGTCGCGCGATTCGCGGATCGCCACTTCGACGACGTCGCGGACTTCGTGCGAATCGGCGGTGGCGCTGACCGGACGTTTGTAGGGGTCGAGCACGCGGAATCTCGCTTCGGTGTCGGCCTTGAGCAGCGCGCCGCGCCAGCGGCGCGGGCGGAACGGCGCGATCGGCGTGAGCGCGACCACGCCGCTGCCGAGCGGCAGGATCGGGCCGCCAGCGGAATAGTTGTACGCGGTGCTGCCGGCGGGCGTCGCCACCATCACGCCGTCGCAGATCAGCTCATCGAGCCGCGTTTGGCCGCTGAGCTCGATCGCGATATGCGCGGCCTGCCGCGTTTGCCGCAGCAGCGAGACCTCGTTGTACGCGAGCGACGCGACCGTGGCGCCGGATTCGGTGATCGCTTGCATCTCCAGCGGCCGCAGTTTCGCCGGTTCGGCGGCGGCGAGGCGATCCAGCAGATCGCCTTCGTCGTACTGATTCATTAAGAAGCCGACGGTGCCGAGCTTCATGCCATACACCGGGCGCCCCAACGCGCCATGGCGATGCAGGGTCTGCAGCATGAAGCCGTCGCCTCCCAACGCGCAGATCACGTCGGCGTCTTCCGGCCGACAGTGGCCGTGACGCGCGATCATGGCTTTCGAGGCGATTTGCGCGTCCTCGGTGGGGCTGGCGAGAAAGGCGATCTTCGGAGACATCGGGATACGGGTCCTTATCGCGGGCGCTGGAGCCGTGATTGCGATCACGCACTCAATACCGACGTTGCGCCTATCTTCTGCGTTCCCGGCGTTCGAGGCAACGCCGTTGCCTCGGGAACCTCGGGAACCACGCCCCGTCCGCACCGACGCGCCGCGACATCGCGGCCGTCCGCGCGAATCGCCCCGGCCATGGACGCGCCCCCGCGCGTCGGCCATTCGTCAAGGAGGAGTCATGCCGTCTCACCGCACGTTTCGTATCGCGACGCTCGCCGTCGCGTCCGTCCTCGCCGTCGCCGCCGCGCACGCAGCCGAACCGCTCGCGCCCGGCCTGGAGCCGCAATGGCTCGACAAACTGGATGCGTCGGTCCCCACGCCGCTCGCCGCTTACATCGTCGCGAACGATCATCCGATGGGTTCGCAGATCCGTCTGCATGAAGGCAAAGGCCTGCCGTCGTTCTCGACCCGCGACTTCGGCGCCGCCGCGGTCGCCACCGTCGCCGGTATGGACGTCAGCGGCTATCAAGGCAACGTCAATTGGTCGGCCGCGTACGCGAACGGCGCGCGTTTCGCCTACGTGAAGGCCACCGAAGGCACCTACTACACCAATCCGTACTTCGCGCAGCAGTACAACGGCTCGTACAACGTCGGCATGATCCGCGGCGCGTACCACTTCGCGCGCCCCGACACCACGACCGGCGCGACCCAAGCCGATTACTTCGTCAATCACGGCGGCGGTTGGTCGGCCGACGCCAAGACGCTGCCGGGCGTGGTCGATCTGGAATACAACCCGTACGGCGCCACCTGCTACGGCTTAAGCAAGGCCGGCATGGCGTCGTGGATTTCGTCGTTCTCGAACCGCTACCGTACGCGCACGGGCCGCTATCCGGTGATCTACACCAGCACCACGTGGTGGACGCAGTGCGTCGGCACGTCCGGCAACTTCAGCGCGACCAGCCCGCTGTGGATCGCGCGCTACGCCAGCACCGTCGGCACCTTGCCGTACGCGTGGAGTTTCTACACGTTCTGGCAGTACGCCGATTCCGGCATTTTCCCGGGCGATCAGAATCGCTTCAACGGCGCCTACGACCGTTTGGTCGTCCTGGCGCGCGGCTCTTGATCGCTTCCGAACGAAAAAAACCGGCCGCGCGATGCGGCCGGTCTTTTTGTCGATCGCGTCGAGCGATCCCATTCGAGCGAGATCTTTCGAACGATCGTCGCGTCACCCCTCTTGCGACAGCATCGACAAGCGGCGCACCGCCACCGACGCGGTCGGGTAATCCAGCGACTTCTGCGACGCCACTTCGGCCAGCATGTTCAGCGTGAAACGCAGCGACGCATCGTCGCGGCCGATCCAATGTTGCACTTTGGCGTCGGCGCTCGCGCCCGGCGCATCCAGCGCCTGCGCGGTCAACTGGCGCTGTTGCGCGGCCAATTCGTCGCGCAACGAGCCGCGCGCCACCGCGTGCCAACGGCCGTCCACGGCCAGCGCGTCGATCTGCTGATACAGCCACGGCAACTTAAGCGCTTCGCCCAGGCGGAAATGGACCTTCGCCACGTCCACGGGCTTGATCTTGCGCGCCAGTGCCACTTCGATGATGTCGCAGCACCATTCGAGGTACGGCAACGACGCCAACTGTTTCGCCATCGCCTCGGGCAGGCCCTTGGCTTTCCAATCGGCGAAGCTGGCGTCGAACGCCGGGCGCATCGAATCCGGCAGGATGCCCGAACCCGCGCGCACTTCGCGGAAGCCGTCGTGATAACGCTCGACCGCCGCGGTGATCCCCGGGATCGCGCCGGGACGCGACAACAGCCAGCGCGTCATCGAACGCTGCAGCGACCAGATGGTCTGCAGCGCGTCGACCTGCACCGATTCCGGCACCTTGCCGTCGAGCGCGTCGATTTGCGCCCACAAATCGCGAGCATCGAGCGTTTCGCGGGTGATGGTGAAAGCCTTGGCGACTTCGCCCGGCGTACGGCCGGTGTCTTCGGTCATGCGCAGATTGAAGGTCGCGCCCATGCGGTTGACCATCGAATTGGTCACCGCGGTGGCGATGATTTCGCGCTTCAGGCGATGCTGTTCCATCGCCTTGGCGTACTTCTTCTGCAGCGGCTGCGGGAAGTAGCGCACCAATTCCTTCGATAGGTACGGGTCTTCCGGCACATCGGAATCGAGCAGTTGCTGGAACAGCACGATTTTCGAGTACGACAGCAGCACCGACAGTTCCGGCCGGGTCAGGCCGAGCCGACGCGCTTTACGTTCGGCCAATTCGTTATCGCTGGGCAGGTATTCGATCTGGCGATCGAGCAGCCCCTGCGATTCGAGCGTGCGGATGAAATGCTGTTTCGAGCCTAGGCGGCTCAGACTCATGCGCTGCATCAGACTGATCGCTTGGTTCTGACGATAGTTGTCGTTCAGCACCAACTGCCCGACTTCGTCGGTCATCTCCGCGAGCAGCGTATTACGGTCGGGCATCGACAGCTTTTTCTTTTGCACTTCGCCGTTGAGCAGAATCTTGATGTTCACCTCGTGATCGGAGGTGTCCACGCCCGCGGAGTTGTCGATGAAGTCGGTATTCAGCAGCACGCCGGCCGACAACGCCGCTTCGATGCGCCCGAGCTGGGTCATGCCGAGATTGCCGCCCTCGCCCACCACTTTGCAGCGCAATTCGCCGCCGTTCACGCGCAGACCGTTATTGGCGCGGTCGCCGACGTCGGCGTGGGTTTCGCTTTCGGCTTTGACGTAGGTGCCGATGCCGCCGTTCCACAGCAGATCGACCGGCGCTTTCAGAATCGCATTCATCAACTCCATCGGGCTCATCGACGCGGCGTCGCTCTCGATGCCGAGCGCGGCCTTGATCTCCAGCGACAGCGGAATCGATTTCGCGGAACGCGGATACACGCCGCCGCCCTTGGAGATGAGCGATTTGTCGTAATCGTCCCAGCTCGAACGCGGCAGCTTGAACATACGGTCGCGTTCCTTGAAGGAAACGGCGACGTTCGGATTCGGGTCGAGGAAGATGTCGCGGTGATCGAACGCGGCGAGGAGGCGAATATGCTTCGAGAGCAGCATGCCGTTGCCGAACACGTCGCCCGACATATCGCCGATGCCGACGCAGGTGAAATCCTCGGTCTGGCAGTCGCGGCCCATCGCGCGGAAATGGCGCTCGACCGATTCCCACGCGCCGCGCGCGGTGATGCCCATGCCCTTGTGGTCGTAGCCGACCGAGCCGCCGGACGCGAACGCGTCGTCGAGCCAGAAACCGTGCGCGCGAGCGATGCCGTTGGCGATGTCGGAGAACGTCGCCGTGCCCTTGTCGGCCGCGACGACCAGATACGGATCGTCGCCGTCGTGACGCACCACATCGTCGGGCGGCACGATCCGGCCGTCGCTGGCGATGTTGTCGGTGATATCGAGCAGCCCGTTGATGAAGCGTTTGTAGCAGGCCACGCCTTCGTTGAACCACGCATCGCGATCGACGGCCGGGTCGGGCAGTTGTTTGCAGAAGAACCCGCCCTTCGAGCCCACCGGCACGATCACGGTGTTCTTCACCATCTGCGCTTTCACCAAGCCCAGCACTTCGGTGCGGAAGTCTTCGCGACGATCCGACCAGCGCAAACCGCCGCGCGCCACCGGGCCGAAGCGCAGATGCACGCCTTCCACGCGCGGGCCGCACACGAAAATTTCGCGATACGGGCGCGGTTTCGGCAGATCCGGCATCTTCGACGAATCGAACTTGAAGCTCAGATAGTCGGCGGGGCCGCCGTCGGCGCGCAGGCCGTCTTTGTAACGACCATGGTCGTAACGGATGTAGTAATTCGTGCGCAGCGTCGCTTCGATCGCGGCGACGAAACTGCGCAGGATGCGATCTTCGTCCAGGCTGGACACGCGGTCGAGCAGCGTCGTGATCGCTTGGCGCGTCGCCGCCAATTGCGCGTCGCGCTTGCCGCTGCGGGCGGCGATCACCGGCTCCACCGCGGCCAGCATCGCGGCATCGTCGCCGGCCAAGCCGGTGAGCTGATGGCGGAACGCCTCCATTCCGTGCTTGATGTCGGCCTTGCTCTCGCTGCCGGTGATCGGGTCGAAACGCGCCTCGAACAATTCGGTCATCAAGCGCGCCAGGATCGGATAGCGCGCGAACGTGCCTTCGACGTAGGCCTGCGAGAACGGCACGCCGAGCTGCAGCAAATATTTGCAGTAGGCGCGCAGCATCGACACCTGTTTCCAGGACAGGTTCGCGGTGAGGATCAAGCGATTGAAGCCGTCGTTCTCGGCGTCGCCGCGCCAGATGCGGCCGAACGCTTCCTCGAAGGTCTCGTCCAGATCGCCGACGTCCAGATCGCCGCGCGCGGCTTCGACTTCGAAATCCTGGATGTAGGCCACGCGACCGTCGAATTCGATGCGGTACGGGTGTTCGGAAATCACCCGCAGCCCCATGTTCTCCATCATCGGCATGGCGTCGGACAGCGGAATATCGTCGTGCAGGCGATAGAACTTGAAGCGCAGGCCGCCGTCTTGGCCGCGATACAGGCTCAGGCGCAGGTCCTGCTCCGGCGTAAGCGCGGCCAGGCGCTCGACGTCGCTGGCCGCGACCGCGGCCGACACCTTTTCGATGTAACCGGCCGGCAGCGCGCGGCCGATGCTCGACGCGAGCGCGAGGCCACGCTCTTCGCCGCGGCGCACGACGAGCTGCTCGCGCAGGTCGTCTTGCCAATTGCGCACGATCGCCGCCAAACGCGCATTCAGCGCCTGCGCGTCCGCATCCGCCGCTTCGCCCTTGCGCGGGCGCGCCAGCATATGCACCTGCGCCAGCGGCGAATCGCCCATCTGCACCGTGGAATCGATGCGATCGGCGTGCAGCGCGTCCTTGAGCATCGCCTCGATGCGCAGGCGCATTTCGGTGTTGTAGCGCTCGCGCGGCACGTAGGCCAGCACCGAGTAGAAGCGGCCGTAGCGGTCGTGGCGCAGGAACAAACGACTGCGCACGCGCTCCTGCAGGCCGAGCACGCCTTTGGCGAGATCGAGCAGTTCGCGCTCGGTCGATTGAAACAGTTCGTCGCGCGGTAATTTTTCGAGAATATGCCGCAGCGCCTTACCGCTATGGCTGTTGGCGGCGAAGCCCGAACCGCTCATCACGCGGTCGTGCCGCTCGCGCACCAGCGGAATTTCCCACGGGCGTCGTGTATAGGCGCCAGACGTGTAGAGGCCGATGAAACGTTGTTCGCCCACGGCGCGGCCGTCGGCGTCGAAACTCAGCACGCCGATGTAGTCCATGTAGCCGGGGCGGTGCACGCTAGAACGGGCGTTGGTCTTGGTCAGAATCAACGCGTCCACCGCGCCTGACTGCGGCATGTAATGCGCCGCGAGCGTGGTCAATTTGCGCGGTTTGGCCGCGGCTTTCGCACGCAGCAGGCCGAGGCCGGTGCCGTCGACCGCCGCCAGCACTTCGTCGCCGCCCTGCTTCTTGACCTTGTATTCGCGATACCCGAGGAAGGTGAAATGATCGGCGGCCGCCCAACGCAGAAATTCCTGCGCCTCGGCGCGGCCGGCGTCGTCGATCGGCATGCGACGCCGCCCCAAATCCTCGGTGACTTCCAGCATCTTGTCGCGCATCGACGGCCAATCGACGACGCACGCGCGCACGTCGGCCAACACGCTGCGGAGCGCGGCCTCGATTTCGGCGGCGTCGGCGGCGGATTGGCGATCGATCTCCAAACTCATCATCGATTCGGCCGCGCCCTCGCCGACCGATTTCAACTTACCGGCGCGATCGCGCACCACCGATACGATCGGATGCCCCAGCACATGCACGCCGATGCCGCGTTCGGCGAGCGCCATCGTCACCGAGTCGACCAGGAACGGCATATCGTCGTTGACGATCTGCAGCATGGTGTGCGGCGAATCCCAACCGTGTTTGTCCGCGTTGGGGCTGAACAGCCGTACGCTCGGCGTGCCGGGCGCGCGTTTGCGGGCGAATTCGAGCATGTCGCAGGCCAGCGCCGCCCAGGCTTCGGCGCTGTGCGCCGGCATCTCGTCTTCGCTCATGCGCCGATAGAACGCGTCGGCGAACGCGACGGCCTCGTCCGCGGAGCCTTTGGCGCGCTTGCGCACGGCCTCCAGGATCGGCGCGAGCAGGCGTTGTTCGCCGCGGGTCGGTTTGCCCGCGTTGCGGGCGCGCGCGGAAGCGGTTTTCTTGGTCATGTGCGATGCGATCCGTTGGGCGCCGAGATCAGCGCAGGCCGGTTTCGTTGCGGGCGATCACCAGACGCTGAATCTCGCTGGTGCCTTCGTAGATTTCGGTGATCTTGGCGTCGCGGAAATAGCGCTCCAGCGGCATTTCCTTCGAGTAGCCCATGCCGCCGTGAATCTGCACGGCCTGATGGGCGATCCACATCGCGGCCTCCGACGCCACCAGCTTGGCCATCGAAGCTTCGTTGGTGAAGCGCTGGCCCTCGCCTTTGAGCCACGCCGCGCGCAGCGTCAACAGCGTCGCCGCGTCGAGCTTGCACTTCATGTCGGCGATCTTGGCCTGGGTCATTTGGAAGGTGCCGATCGGCGCGCCGAAGGCTTTACGGTCCTTGACGTACGCGACCGTGGCCTCGTACGCGGCGCGCGCGATGCCGATGGCCTGCGAGGCGATGCCGATGCGGCCGGCGTCCAGCACGCCCATCGCGATCTTGAAGCCCTCGCCTTCCGCGCCGAGCACTTCGTCCGGATTCACGCGGTAATCGACGAATTCGATCTCGCAGGTCGCGGAGGCGCGAATGCCCAATTTCGGCTCGGTTTTGCCGCGATGGAAGCCCTCGCGCGCGGTGTCGATCATGAACGCGGTGATGCCGCGCGCGCCCTTGTCGGGGTCGGTCATCGCGAACAGCACGATGTACTTCGCGACTGGGCCGGAGGTGATCCAGCTCTTCTTGCCGTTGACGACGAAACTGCCGTCGGCCTGCTTCGCGGCTTTGCAGCGCATCGCGGTAGCGTCGGAGCCCGACTGCGGTTCGGTCAAGGCGAACGCGCCGATTTCGCGGCCCTCGGCGATCGCGCGCACGTACAACTGTTTCTGCGCCTCGGTGCCGAACTTCAGGATGCCGTTGCAGAACAGCGAATTGTTGACCGACATGATGGTGGAGTGCGCGGCGTCGGCCGCGGCCACTTCGATCATCGCCAGCGCGTAACTGATCGCGTCCATCCCGGCGCCGCCGTATTCGGCCGGCACCTCGATGCCCATCATCCCGTTCTCGCCGAGCGTGCGCATGTTCTCCAGCGGGAATTCGCCGGTCTTGTCGAAGTGCTCGGCGCTGGGCGCGATCTTCTCTTGGGCGATGCGCCGGGCGACGTCCTGAATCATCAACTGCTCTTCGGTGAAACGAAAATCCACGGCGGTGTCCTCGGCGATGAATACGAAAACATCATTGTAACGGCGAGGCGGTTCCAGCCCTAGCCTCGCGCGGCGTTGCGGGGCCCGCGCTTGACCGCATCGCGTCGGCGGCCGACAATTATCGCTGTATCGCGATACGAAGATATTTCGCTCATGGACCTCGAAGCCTGGTCGTCCCGTCTGAAAGTGCTGGCCGACGCCACCCGCGTTCGGCTGTTGGCCTTGCTCGAACGCGAGGAACTGACCGTGGCCGAGCTGTCCTCGATCACGCGCTTGGCGCAACCGCGGGTCTCCACCCATCTGGCGCGGCTGAAGGACGCCGGGCTGGTGCGGGATCGCCGCGCCGGGGTGTCCGCGTACTACCGCTTCGACGACGAAAACCTCGACGCGGCCCAGCGCGCACTGTGGCGTACCCTGCGCGAGGGCAGCGACGACCCGCTGCTGCGTCAGGACGAGGAGCGCATTCCGGCGGTACTGGCCGCGCGCGCCGCGGACGCGAATTGGGCGGACAGCGTGGCCGGCGATATGGAGCGGCATTACTCCCCGGGGCGCACCTGGGAAGCCCTCGCGCGATCCGCGCTGCCGCTGCTGGCCCCGGGCCGGGTGTTGGACATCGCCTCCGGCGACGGCGTGCTGGCCGAACTGCTAGCCCCGCACGCCCGCGAGTACGTATGCCTCGACCTGAGCGCTCGGGTCGTCGCCGCGGCCAGCGAACGCCTGCGCCGTTTCCCGCAAGTGCGGGTGCTCGAGGGCGATATGCACGCGCTCCCCTTCGAAGACGGGCATTTCGATTTGGTCGTGCTGATGCACGCCCTGACCTACGCCGCCAAACCGGCGCAGGCGGTGGCCGAAGCGGCGCGCGTGCTGCGCCCCGGCGGGCGTCTGCTGCTGTCCAGCCTCGCCCGCCACGAACACCGCGGCGCGGTCGAAACTTACGGCCACGTCAATTTGGGCTTCGCGGATAAGGATTTGCGCAAATTCGCGGAGAAAGCCGGGCTCGAGATCCAGGCCAGCGACATCGTCACCCGCGAGAAGCGTCCGCCGCATTTCGAAGTGGTCTCGCTGATCGGAGTCAAACCATGAGCCAATACGATTTGCCGTGGCTGCGCCCGGACCGCGTCGCCGCCCTCGAGGCCGCGTTGGCGCGACGCATCCTGATCCTCGACGGCGCGATGGGCACGATGATCCAGCGCTACGGCCTGCAGGAAGCCGATTATCGCGGCGACCGTTTCGCCGAAGGTTTCGATGCAAAGGCCGTGACCGACCACGCGCACACCGCCGGTTGCCCGTGCGGCCACGAACACCGCGACCAGAAAGGCAATAACGATCTGCTCAGCCTCACCCGCCCGGACATCATCGCGGAGATCCATCGCGGTTATCTCGACGCCGGCGCCGATCTGATCGAAACCAACACCTTCAACTCCACCACCGTGTCGCTGGCGGATTACGGCTTGGAGCATCTGGCGCGCGAATTGAACGAAGCCGGCGCGCGCTTGGCGCGCGAAGCCTGCGACGCCGCCGAAGCGGCGGACCCGAGCAAACCGCGTTTCGTCGTCGGCGTGCTCGGCCCGACCAGCCGCACGGCGTCGATCAGCCCGGACGTGAATCGCCCTGGATTCCGCGCGATTTCCTTCGACGAACTGCGCAGGGCGTACCGCGAAGCGGCCGACGGATTGATCGACGGCGGCGCGGATGCGTTGATGGTCGAAACCGTGTTCGATACGCTCAACGCGAAGGCCGCGCTGTTCGCGATCGAGGAAGCCTTCGACGCGCGCGGCGCGCGTCTGCCGACGATGATCTCCGGCACCATCACCGACGCCTCCGGGCGTACGCTGTCCGGACAAACGGCCGAAGCGTTCTGGTATTCGCTGCGGCATGCGCGGCCGCTGTCGATCGGCTTGAACTGCGCGCTGGGCGCGAAAGACCTGCGCGCGCACGTCGATATTCTCGCGCAGGTCGCCGACGCCCACGTCAGCACGCACCCGAACGCCGGGCTGCCCAACGCGTTCGGCGGCTACGATGAAACGCCCGAGGACATGGCCGGCGTGCTGCGCGAATTCGCCGAAGCGGGCCTGTTGAATCTGGTCGGCGGCTGCTGCGGCACCACGCCCGCGCACATCCGCGCGATCGCGGACGCCGTCGCCGCGCTGCCGCCGCGCGCATTGCCGCGCGCGAAGGACAGCCGCGCGAAGGACAGCATCGCCGCATGAGTTCCGACATCGAAAGCGACGCCGCCCCCTTGCCGCGTTACACCCGCCTGAGCGGTCTGGAACCGCTGGTCATCTCGCCCGAGACGAATTTCGTCAACGTCGGCGAGCGCACCAACGTCACCGGCTCGGCGCAGTTCAAGAAGCTCATTTTGGAAGGCCGTTTCGACGAAGCGGTGACCGTCGCGCGCCAACAGGTCGAGAACGGCGCGCAGGTGCTCGACGTCAACATGGACGAGGGCCTGCTCGATTCCGAAAAAGCGATGGTGGAATTCCTGAACCTGATCGCCGCCGAGCCGGATATCGCCCGGATCCCGGTGATGGTGGACAGTTCGAAATTCGCGGTGATCGAGGCCGGTTTGAAATGCCTGCAGGGCAAAGGCATCGTCAATTCCATCTCGATGAAGGAAGGCGAAGCGGAATTCCTGCGCCAGGCGCGCTTGGTGCGCCGCTACGGTGCGGCGGTGGTGGTGATGGCCTTCGACGAACAAGGCCAGGCCGATACCGTCGCCCGCAAAGTCGAGATCTGTTCGCGCGCTTATGCGCTGCTGACCGAGCGCGTGGGGTTCCCGCCGGAAGACATCATCTTCGACCCGAACGTGTTCGCGGTCGCGACCGGCATCGAGGAGCACAACGATTACGCGGTGGCCTTCATCGAAGCCGCGCGCGAACTCAAGCGCCGATTCCCGCTCAGTCACGTCTCAGGCGGCGTTTCCAACGTGTCGTTCTCGTTCCGCGGCAACGAAGCGGTGCGTCAAGCGATCCACGTCGTCTTCCTCTACCACGCCATTAAAGCCGGCATGGACATGGGCATCGTCAACGCCGGCGCTTTGCCGCTGTACGACGACCTGGATCCGGACCTGCGCGCGCGCGTCGAGGATGTGGTGCTGAACCGGCGCCCCGACGCCACCGAACGCCTGTTGGAGATCGCCGACCGGTTCAAAGGCAAGAAAGGCGAGAAGAAAACCGAAGATTTGCGCTGGCGGGAAAAACCCGTACGCGCGCG
Source organism: Lysobacter sp. (assembly GCA_008015835.1). Taxonomy (GTDB): domain Bacteria; phylum Pseudomonadota; class Gammaproteobacteria; order Xanthomonadales; family Xanthomonadaceae; genus Lysobacter_I. Next base: position 53,797 of record SSGH01000028.1, on the reverse strand, counting down.
CTTGAGCCACGCGCTGGTGCACGGCATCGACCAGTACATCGAGATCGACACCGAGGAAGCGCGCGCGCAGTCCGCGCGGCCGCTGGACGTGATCGAAGGCCCGCTGATGGACGGCATGAACGCGGTCGGCGACCTGTTCGGCGCCGGCAAGATGTTCCTGCCGCAGGTAGTGAAATCGGCGCGCGTGATGAAAAAAGCCGTGGCGTATTTGCTGCCCTACATCGAAGCCGAAAAAGCCCGCACCGGCGACGCCGGCAAGAACAACGGCAAGATCGTGCTGGCGACGGTGAAAGGCGACGTGCACGACATCGGTAAAAACATCGTCGGCGTGGTGTTGGCCTGTAACAACTTCGAGGTGGTCGATCTGGGCGTGATGGTGCCGGCGCAGACGATTCTGGACCGCGCGAAGGAAGAGAACGCCGACATCATCGGCCTCTCCGGCCTGATCACGCCCTCGCTGGAAGAGATGAGCCACGTCGCGCGCGAGATGCAGCGCCAAGGCTTCGAGGTGCCGCTGTTGATCGGCGGCGCCACCACCTCGCGCGCGCACACCGCGCTGAAGATCGACCCGCACTACGCCGCGCCGACCGTCTGGGTGAAGGACGCCTCGCGCGCGGTGGGCGTCGCGCAATCGTTGATCTCGCCCGACTTGCGCGCCGCGTATCTGGCCGCCAACGACAGCGACTACGCCGACATCCGCGCGCGGCACCGCAATCGCGGCGACGCCAAGCGGTTGGTGGCGCTGGACGCGGCGCGCGCGCAGGCCTTCGACGGCGGCTGGACCGATTACGACCCGCCGACGCCGCGCGCGCCGGGCATCACCGTCTTCGAGGATTACCCGCTGGCCGAACTGGTCGAGCTGATCGACTGGACGCCGTTCTTCGCCACCTGGGAATTGGCCGGAAAATATCCGGCGATCCTCGACGACGCGGTGGTCGGCGCCCAAGCCCGCGATTTGTTTCGCGACGCCCGCGCGATGCTCGCGCGCATCGTCGACGAGAAATGGCTCACCGCGAAAGGTGCGTTCGGACTGTGGCCGGCGAACAGCGTGGGCGACGATGTGGTGGTCTATTCCTCTGCTCCGCACGCGGGCGAGGGTGCGTGCAACGATGCTGAACCCCCATCCCCACCTTCCCCCGCCAGCGGGGGAAGGCGCGAAGTCGCCACCCTGCACTTCCTGCGCCAGCAAGTCGATAAACCCGTCGACCGCCCGAATTTTTGTCTCGCCGATTTCGTCGCGCCGCAAACATCGGGGAAACAGGACTGGATCGGGATGTTCGCGGTGACCGCCGGGCTCGGCATCGAACCGCATGTCGCGCGCTTCGAAGCCGATCACGACGATTACAACGCGATTCTGCTCAAGGCCCTGGCCGATCGTTTGGCCGAAGCCTTCGCCGAGCGTCTGCATCAGCGCGTGCGCACCGAATTCTGGGGCTACGCCGCCGACGAGACGCTCGACAACGAGGCGTTGATCGCCGAGTCGTATCGCGGCATCCGTCCCGCGCCCGGTTATCCGGCGTGCCCCGAGCACAGCGAGAAGGCGACGCTGTTCCGTTTGCTCGACGCCACCGCGAATACCGGCATGTCGCTGACCGAGAGTTTCGCGATGCTGCCGGCGGCCTCGGTCTCGGGTTACTACTTCAGCCACCCGCAAAGCCAATACTTCGTGGTCGGCCGGGTCTCGAAGGCGCAGGTCGAGGACTACGCTCGCCGCAAGGGCGTCTCGCTGGCGCAGGCGGAGCGCTGGCTCGCCTCGAATTTGGATTACGATCCGGAGTGAAGCGGCGGTTCGCGTCGCACGACGGAGGCTTCCGATGACGACACCGACGACGACGCGCTCTCGTTCGCTCGCCGCCGCCACGATAGTCGCGGCGTTCTTCGCCTTATTCATGAGCATCGCGGCATCGCCCGATGCGCAGGCCGCCGGCCGGCGCACGGTCGAACTCGAACTCGTCGGCGCAAAAACGTATCGATGGGACGGCCGCGAATTCGACTACGCCGCCATCGCGACCGCGCTCGCCGAGGCCGACGCCGAGAAGGCTATCAAAAAGCTCGTGCTGTTCGACCCCGATGGTCAAACCACGATGGCCGATGTCATCGACTTCGCTCTGCTCGCGAAACCGATCGGCGCGAAGGCGTATCACAAGGTCGACGACGGGTTGCGGGAAATCCAGTTAACGTCCCGCCCTTGAATCGAACGCATGACCGACACCCTCGTCTTCTCCCACGCCAACGGTTTCCCGCTGCCGGTCTACCGCCGGTTGCTGGATGCGCTGCGGCCGGATTTCGAGAGCGTCGGCGTGCCGCGTTTCGGGCACGACCCGTCGCGTCCCGCGACGACCGATTGGCCGTATCTCGTCGACGAATTGGTCGAGTACGTCAACGCGCTGCCGGCGACCGGCCAGCGGCTGTGGTTGGTCGGCCATTCGCTGGGCGGCTATCTCAGCGTCTTGGCGGCGGAGCGGTTGCGGCCGCGCGTCGCCGGCGTCGTGATGCTGGATTCGCCGGTGATCGCGGGCGCGCGCGCGGCGATGCTGCGACTGGCCCGCGGGTTCGGTCTGGATCGCCTCGTGATGCCGCTGCGGCAGACCCTACAACGACGCAAGCATTGGCCCGATATCGACGCCGCGCACGAGCACTACGCGGCGAAACCGGCGTTCGCGCGCTGGCACCCGGAGGTGCTGCGCGATTACGCCGAACGCGGCACGGTGGCCGACGGCCGCGGCGGGCGCGAACTGTTTTTCGATCGCGGCGTCGAATATCGCATCTACCGTTCGCTGCCGACGGCGCGGGTCGCGGCGGTCGGCGCGACGCTCGACGCACCGATCGCCTTCGTCGGCGGACGCGACTCGCGCGAACTTCGGCACGTCGGCGTGCGCGCCACGCGCGCGCTCGTAGGCGAACGGCTGTACTGGGTCGACGGCGGGCATCTGTTCCCGATGGAAGCGCCCGACGCGACCGCCGCGCAAATCCGCCGCGCCATCGACGCGATGCGCGTACTTCAGCGAACGAACGACACCGCCGTCGGATGCGCGTCCGACGCGCCGATGGACCCCAGCGTATGAATTCGGACGACACCGCCGCGCGCGGCAACGAAGCGTTTCTGCTCAAACACGCCGCGCCCGGCCGGATCGGTTTGTGCGCGGGCGGCGACGGCCTCAGCAAGCTCATCCGCAAGGCGCAGGCGCCGCTGACCGAACACGGCCACCGCAGCCTGTGGTCGCATGCGTTCCTGATCGGCGAGCGCCGCATCGACGGCCATTGGTGGGTGATCGAGTCCGATCTCGACCTGCGCTACAAGCACGTGCGTTTGGGCGTGCAGGAAAACCGGATGGCGCGCTATTTCGACGCCGAGGCCTTCCCGAACGTCGCCGTGTTGGATTTCGGCCTGGATGCGGACCGCACCCAGCGCGTGATGGCCGCGGCGCTCGACCTGCTGGCCGGGCAATCGCACTATTCGATCAGCGAACTCGCCGGCACCGTGCTCGCGATGCACAGCAGCCGCCTACGACGCCGGAAAAACGTGCTGGGCAAAGACGGCGCGGTGTTCTGCTCGGCGATGGTGCAGCACTGCTACGCCGCCGCCGACGTGCATTTTCACCCGGGCGTGGAGTGCAAAAACATCGCCCCGCACGACATCGACGAATCGCCCCTGCCCCACGCCAGCCATCGCCTCATCCGCGACCCGGGCATCTCGAAATTGCGCCGCTTCGCGCAGGCGACGACGGAGTTGCTGACGACGCCGGTCGACGAGTTGCTGTGACATCGCCCAGATGCCTCGCCGGAGCCCCCCGCCGATTGACGGCCGCTTGTCTCGCCCCCACTTACGGCCGACAATCCCGCTATTCCACCGGATCCGCCCGCCATGGCTCTCTCGCCGGTCAACCGCGAAAAGCTCAAAACCCTCTACAACGTCCTCGCCGACCGGGTGCTTGAACCTGGCGACCCAGCCTACGTCGATACGTTCAACCGCAATCCGGAGCACGATGCGGTGGAAGAAATCGCGACCGAGATCGACTGGCAGAGCGGCGGCGGCGTCAGCCTGCTGACCGGCCAGCGCGGGACCGGTAAAAGTACGGAACTGAAGCGGCTCCAGCGACGCCTCAGGGATCTCGGCATGGTCGCCTTCTATGCCGACCTGTCCGAGTATCTGCTGCTGACGAAGGAGGTCGAGATCACCGACTTCCTGATCTCGGTTGCGGGGGCGATATCGGAAAAGATCGAAGAGCGTTATGGCGCGAGCCCTGGTCAGCGCAGTTATTGGGATCGGCTTTCGGGCTTCCTCCAAACCCGAGTCGAAATCGACGAGATCGGCACAACTCTCGTGGGCGTCGAGCTCAAGGCCTCGCTCAAGAACGATCCTGACTTCAAACTGAAGATACAGGAACGGATGCGCGGCCATGTCGCGCAGTTGGTCCGTGAAGCGCACGCCTTCATCGCCGAGGCGGTTCGCTTCGTAAGGGAACGCGAGGGGAACCCGAATTGCAAAGTAGTGTTGCTGGTCGATTCGGTCGAGCGAATCCGCGGCGTCGGCAGTGAGGCGATGCGCGTTTACGAAAGCGTGCGCAATCTCTTTTTCGGGCACGCGGAACACCTGCGTATTCCGATGCTGCATGTCGTCTACACCATCCCTCCTTATCTTTCGGTGCTGGCTGCGGGCACCGGCACGCTGATGGGCGGCGCGGCGACGCGACGTTTGGTCAGCGCGCATATTTTCGAGAATCGCAGCCGCAGGCCGGATCCGGCGGGGCTCGCCTTGATGCGCACGGTCGTCGGCAGGCGATATCCGAACTGGAGCGAAATCTTGTCGGGTGGAGCCTTAGACCGACTCTCGCTCAGTTCGGGCGGCGATCTCAGAGAATTCTTCCGGTTGATCCGTCTTTGTTTGACCACCGTTCGCGACGACGAACAACTCCCGCTGACCGAACAAACCATCGTCGCCGCCGAAAACAACGTGCGCGGCGAAATGCTTCCCATCCCGGCGGATCACTTGGACTGGTTGCAGAAGATCGCGCGGACTCATGACACCTGTTTACCCTCCGATACCGAACTCCCTACCCTGGCGCATTTTCTCGACAATCGGCTGGTGTTGAATTACCGCAACGGCGACAACTGGTACGACATCCACCCGTTGCTGCGCGGTGTCGTCGATGCCCATGAACGAACCCCAGACGCTTGATGTCGCGACCGAAGAGGTCGCGCAGCAAATCCTGCGTCACCTCGAGTGGCAGCCAAAGGGTTTTTCCCTGATTTTCCTGTTCGCCGACGTAGGTCCGGCGCTGCGGTTAGCCACATGGTTGGATGCGCGCCTCGTGCTGAGAGGTCACCCGTTGCAGCGCCATGAGGTCGGCGATGGCTTCGTCGACGCTCCAGAACGGGATGTGGATACGCTCACCCGCCGCTGCAGCGAACTCTCCGACCACCCGGGAGCGGTCTGGTTCGGCGTACAGCGCCACCCTGCTGACGATCGATGGAATCGCGCGCGTCGGCGTTTCATCTCACGCATCAACGAACGTCGCTTTCTGTTGGAGCGCGATCTCAATCGCCCACTGATTCTCGTACTGCCGGTATCGGCGCGTAGCGAGGTGGCGACCATGGCCCCGGATCTGTGGCATATCCGCACCGCCAGCCATCAACTGCGTACGGACGGACGTTCCCTGGCGGTCGATTCGACTCAGGCCTTGGAACGCATGCGGGAACCGGTCGCGGCGACCGCAATGGAAACGCCGGCGTACGACGAATGGCGGAAGAGCACAGCCGAGGTGGAACCCAACCGCGTGTTCCTGCCGCTGTCGCAACCGGCGATCGCAGAGCTTTTGACGGTCGGCAGACCGGCGGATGCGATGGAAGTCGCAATTGCGGCGCGCGACATCGCGCAATGCAGAGCTGCAGACAACGGGACACCCGAGGCCCTGCGCGATCTTTCGGTCTCCCTGGACAACGTTGGACAGGTCGCCCGCGCCCAAGGCGACTGGGCGCAGGCCGAGCGGGTCTACCGCGAGAGCCTGGAGATCCGCCGACAACTCATCGACCGACTCGGCGGCACGCCCGAGGCTCTGCGCGATCTTTCGGTCTCGCTCAACAACGTCGGAGAGGTCGCCCGCACCCATGGCGACTGGCCGCAGGCCGAACGGGTCTACCGCGAGAGCCTGGAGATCAGCCGACAACCCATCGACCGACTCGGCGGCACGCCCGAGGCCCTGCGCGATCTTTCGGTCTCGCTCAATAAGGTCGGAGAGGTCGCCCGCGCGCAAGGCGACTGGGCGCAGGCCGAACGGGTCTACCGCGAGAGCCTGGAGATCAGCCGACAACTCAGCGACCGACTCGGCGGCACGCCCGAGGCCCTGCGCGATCTCTCCATCTCCCTGTACAACGTCGGAGAGGTCGCCCGCGCGCAAGGCGACTGGGCGCAGGCCGAGCGGGTCTACCGCGAGAGCCTGGAGATCAGCAGACAACTCATCGACCGACTCGGCGGCACGCCCCAGGCCCTGCGCGATCTTTCGATCTCCCTGGACAACGTCGGAGAGGTCGCCCGCGCGCAAGGCGACTGGGCGCAGGCCGAGCGGGTCTACCGCGAGAGCCTGGAGATCCGCCGACAACTCATCGACCGACTCGGCGGCACGCCCGAGGCCCTGCGCGATCTTTCGGTCTCGCTCAATAACGTCGGACAGGTCGCCCGCGCCCAAGGCGACTGGGCGCAGGCCGAGCGGGTCTACCGCGAAAGCCTGGAGATCAGCCGACAACTCATCGACCGACTCGGCGGCACGCCCCAGGCGCTTGAGGATCTAATGATCGTTCTTTTGTTGATCGGTGAGATTCCGGGAGTCGAGGAAACGCTGATCCGAGAAGCCGCTTCGATCGCCCGCGATCTGAACGTACGTTTCCCAGAGGTCGAGCGCTATCGCGACATGCTTTCGCAGATCGAAACGCGCATCGCGGCCCTCGCCACCGATCGATCCGACGCTGTGTAGGTGCGGCTTCAGCCACGACCTACGGCCGGATTTCGGGTTAGCCCCCGCGCGCCAGAAAATGGCGCGAAGCGCGCACCCTGTTTGAATCTGCCACGACGAGCCTCTTGTGGAAGCGGCCCTGCCGAAAGGCCGATGTACGAAACGTTTGACGGGAGGAAGCGGCGATCGGCGAAGGCTCGATCACGAGGCCGCCGCGTCGCTTCACCACACCAAATCGTCCGGCACCTTGTACATCGGATCCGCATAGGGATCGTCTTCGGCCGGGGCGTTCGGGTCGACTTTCAGCGCGACTGCGGCCGCGAAAATCGCTTCTGCTTCCGCCAGCGCTTCGGCGGCGATCAGCAGATAGCGGCCGTCGATCTGGATCACGCCCAATTCGCCGGCGTTGAGTCGCTTGAGCTGGTCTTCGTTGACGTAGATGCGCTTGATCTTGCCGCCGTACGGGAAATGCCGGGCGATTTCGGCGTTCGCGTCGTTGAGCGCTTTGTCCTTCGCCCACTCGACGAGCTTGGCTTTCGCCTCGCGGCGCTTGCGCGCTTCTTCCTGCTTCACGCGCTCGGCTTCGATGCGCTCTTCTTTCTCGCGCTGCGCGCGGATCGCGTAGGCCTTCGCCAGATCGATCTCGTCCTGCGTGCGCGGTTTTTTGCGCGGCGGGGCGTTGTTAGCTGACGCGCCCGGCTTGGCCCCCGCGTGCGGGCCGCGGCCGTGGGGCCGCGCCGCGCCGGGCGCTCCCGGTTTGCTCGACGAGTGCTGCGGCTTCTGGCCCGGCTTCTGACCCGGCGTGTGACCGGGCTTCGGCGCGGACGCCGGCCTCGCTTGTTTTTCGGGCTTCGGCGCGGGCTTGAAGCCCAAGCCCAGCAATTGGTCGCGCAGGGAATCGCTCATGTCGGCCTGGATCGAACGGCGTCAGTAATGCGGCGGCGGCGGTTCGTCGGCCGGGTCGGCCATCCAATCGCCGCGGTGGAGTTTCAATTCTTCGAGCACGCGACGCAGCGTGTCGGTCGCGCGCGCCGCCTCGGCGCGCAGTTCGGCCAGCGCGTCGCTCAACTCGGTTTGCGCATGCTCTTGGAACGCGAGTCGCGTCTCCAACTCGACGACGCGTTGCGTCAAATCGGCCTGCCGCTGCGTGACGGCGTCGTGCGCGGCAACATCCTGCGGAGCCGGCGCCTCGCCGGCCTCCGTTCCGATCGTCGCGTCGAGGTCAGACATCGCCATCGCTTAGGGCTTACGCACGGACCGGCCGCGGCCGATGCCGTAATAGGCCAACCCCGCGGCTTCGACGTCGCTCGGGTCGTAAAGATTGCGTCCGTCGAACACCACCGCGTCCTTCAACGCCGATTTCAGCTTGCCGAAATCGGGGCTCCGGAACTGTTTCCATTCCGTCACTACGACCAGCGCATCGGCACCCTGCAGCGCGTCGGAGGCGTGCTCGCACAGCAGCAGATCGGGGCGTTCGCCGAAGATGCGCTGCGCTTCGTGGCCGGCTTCCGGATCGAACGCACGCACGTTCGCGCCCGCGTCCCACAGCAGTTTCAGCAGCGTGCGGCTGGAGGCCTCGCGCATATCGTCGGTATTGGGCTTGAACGCTAGCCCCCACACCGCGAATGTGCGCCCACGCAGCGCGTCGACGCCGCCGAAATGGCTCACGATCAACTCGAACAGATGCGCTTTTTGACGCGCGTTCACCGACTCGACCGAATCCAGCAGCTCGGCGCGATAGCCGTATTGCTGCGCGGTGCGCGCTAAAGCCTGCACGTCCTTCGGGAAGCACGAACCGCCGTAACCGGCGCCGGGATAGATGAAATGCCAGCCGATGCGCGGGTCCGAACCGATGCCCTGCCGCACCATTTCGATGTCGGCGCCCACGCGTTCCGCGATATTCGCCATCTCGTTCATGAAGCTGATCTTGGTCGCCAGCATCGCGTTCGCCGCGTACTTGGTCAGCTCGGCCGAGCGCACGTCCATGGTCACGATGCGTTCGTGATTGCGATTGAACGGCGCGTACAGACGCTTGAGCTTTTCGACCGCCGCGGCGCTGTCGGCGCCGATGACGATACGATCGGGGCGCATGCAGTCTTCGACCGCCGCGCCTTCTTTCAAGAATTCGGGGTTCGACACCACATCGAACGGCACCTCGGCGCCGCGCGCCGTCATCGCCTGCGAAATCGCGGCGCGCACCTTGTCCGCGGTGCCGACCGGCACGGTCGATTTATCCACCACCACGGCGTAGCGCTGCAGGTGCTCGCCGATAGTCTTCGCCACCGCCAGCACGTACTGCAGATCGGCGCTGCCGTCCTCGTCGGGCGGCGTGCCCACGGCGATGAAGATCACGTCGCCGTGCGCGATCGCATCGGCGGCGTCGGTGGTGAAGCCCAAGCGGCCTTCGGCGTGATTGGCCTTCACCATCGGTTCGAGGCCCGGCTCGTAGATCGGCACGACACCGTTGCGCAGGCCGTCGATCTTGGCCTTATCGATATCGACGCAGATCACCTCATGGCCGACTTCGGCGAGGCAGGTGCCGGTCACGAGGCCCACATAGCCGGTGCCGAAAATGGTGACGCGCATGAGTACCTCGCGAACTTCGGATGCGCCGCGACCCAGCGCAGCAACTTGAGAAAAACGACGGCCCGGGGCCGAGGGATCGGGGCCGACGGATCGGGGCCGACGGATCGGAGCCGCCGCGCTTCGACGATCGCTTGCGCCGAGCGTCCGCGATGCGCGGAACGCTCGGCGCGCGACGCCGACGCGCGGCGTCGAGCGGCGTCGGATTAGGGCTTGACGATTTCCAGCAATTCCACGTCGAACACCAGCGCGGCGTTCGGCGGGATCGGGCCGCCCGGGGTGCCGGTTTCGCCGTAACCCAACTTCGCCGGAATCCACAGCTTGAACTTGCTGCCGACCGGCATCAGTTGCAGCGCTTCGGTCCAACCCGGCACCACGGCGTTCACGGCGAACTGCGCCGGTTCGTTGCGGTCGTGCGAGCTATCGAACTTGGTGCCGTCCAGTAGCGTGCCGGTGTAATGCACGCGAACGTTGTCGTTGGCCGTCGGCTTGGCGCCCTTGCCCATGGTCACGACCTGGTACTGCAGGCCCGAGGCGGTGGTCACGATGCCGGACTTCTTGCCGTTCTCGGCGAAGAACTTGGTGGCTTCGGCTTCGTTGGTCTTGGCTTTCGCTTCCATTTCGGCCTTCTGCTTGGCCTGCATCTTGGTCGCGAACGCCTGCATCACTTGGCCGACTTGTTCGTCGGTCATCTTCAATTTGCGATCGGCCAGCACGTCTTCGATGGCCTTGTTGACGGTGGCCAGATCGACTTCGTCCTTAATCGGCTTGATGTTCTTGCCGATGTCCATGCCGATCACGTAGCTGACCTGCTGCTTCTCTGTCGCCAGACCTTCGATCTTGGTGCCGGCGGGTTTATCGGTCGCCTCGCTCTTCGCATCGCCGGCCTTGGCGTCTTTGTCGATCGGCTTGCAGGCGGCGGTGAGGGTCATCAGCGACAGGACCAGCGCGGCGGCCAGCGGGGTTTTCATCGACGGACTCATTGACTTGTAACTCCTGGGTGGATGCGGGCGTAGCGCCGGCAAAAGGGTGGATGGATCGAATCGAAAGACGGGTGTTCGAGACGCGGGGGAAACGGGGCGTAGCGGACGAGACGGAACTTAGTGGAAGGAACGCCGCGCTCAGGGTGCGAGCGCAAGGTGAAGGCGAATCAAGGCGACCCCAACACATCGAGCAGTTCGACATCGAAGACCAGGGTCGCGTTCGGACCGATCGTCGGCGGACTGCCGCGTTCGCCGTAGCCGATCGCGCTGGGGACCCAGAAACGGTATTTCGCGCCGACCGGCATCAGACCGAGACCTTCGGTCCAACCGGCGATCACCTGATCGAGCGCGAACTCGGCGGGCTGCCCGCGCGCGTAGGAACTGTCGAACTCGGTGCCGTCGAGCAAGGTCCCGCGATAGTTGACGCGCACACGCTCGGTCGAGCGCGGCCGCTTGCCGGCGCCCTGCCGCAGCACGACGTACTGCAGGCCGGAACGCGTGGTGATCACGCCCTTGATCTGTTTGTTTTTGGCCAGGAACGCGGCGCCCTCTTCGGCGTTTTTGCGCTCCACGGCCGCGAGACGCGCTTTCTCTTTGGCCTCCATCCGCGCCGAGAAACTCTTGCGGACCTGATCCATCTCGGTTTCGGACATCGTCGGCTTGCCGCCGGCGATCAGCGTTTTCATCGCCTGCAGAAACACCGGCATGTCCAGCTCGGCTTGGATCGGCGCCAGCGAGCGGCCGACGTCGGTACCGACCAGAAACCCGACTTTGGCTTTATCCACCGACGGCGCTTTGGTTCCGGGCGCGACGCCCGGCAGGCTCTTGCCGCTGCGCTCGCCGATCCGCTGCATCAAGGCGCGACCGACGGTTTGCGACTCTTCGTCGGACAACAGCGGTTTGCCGTTCGCGAATGCGTTCTTCACGGCGCGCTCGAACGCGGCGATGTCCAAATCCGGGCCGACCGGCGCGATCGAACGGCCGACATCGGCGCCGACCATATAACTGACTTTCGCGCGCTCGCTCATCGCGGCGCGCTCCCCGCTCGCCGCGGGTTTGTCCTGGGCGGAAGCGGCCGCGCAGAACAACCCGAACGCGCAAGCCAAACCGCCTATCGATGCGGCGAGGCCGCGAACACGCACACTGATCAAAATCGCGCTCCGAACGATGAAATGACGCGGCGAACCGGCACGACCGGCCGCCGCCGCAGCCGGGTATTGTCGCGGGACGAGCCCCGCCGGGCAATCGCCGCCCGCTCAGCGCTTGGGCGTCGGTTGCGCCAGCGCCTTTTCGATCGCCGCCACCACCTCCGGCGCGTCGGGTTTCACCCGGCTGCCGAAGCTGGCGACAACCTTACCGTCGCGGCCGATCAGATACTTATGGAAGTTCCATTTCGGCGACTCCCCGGTGGCCTGGGCGAGATCGCGATACAGCGGTGTGGCCTCGTCGCCCTTGACGCGCACCTTCTGGAACATCGGGAATTTCACGCCGTAGGTGAGCGTGCAGAACTCTTGGATCTGCTTTTCCTCGGCGTATTCCTGATTCATGAAATCGCCGGACGGAAAGCCGAGCACCGCGAAACCGCGGGGTTTGTAGCGCGCGTGCAGCGCTTCCAGGGCTTCGAATTGCGGGGTGAAGCCGCATTTGCTCGCTGTATTCACCACCAAAAGCACCTGCCCGGCGTAGGTTTTGCCGAGATTGACCTGGGTTTTGCCGGCCAGCGGCCGGTAGCTGCGATCCAGCAAACCGCCGGATGCGGCCGAGACGACGCCCGAAAAAACCATCAAAGCCAATAAAAACAACGCACTACGGAATTTCGTGTTCATGGTCGGCCACCTCCGCGCGGGGCGAGGAGTATGACTTCAGTTGGGGCAGGAATGCAGTACGGGCACTTGACCGGGTGTGTTTCGGTGTTATAGTTGCATACAACACCAGTCAACAAACACAGGAGTTGACCATGTCCCGCAAGTTGATCCACTCGATCCGCGCGATCGTCGTGTCTTTCGGGGTGCTCGCCGCGGTCGCCGCGATCGGGTTGCCCTCCGTCGCGCCGTCGATCGACGCGGCGCGGACCCAGATCGCCGCGACCGCCGCGACGGGGCCCGAGTCGGCGGTCGCGCCGTCCACCGAATCCGATCTCGCCGCGCCCGCGCCGAAGAAGCACAGTCCGCGTCGACGCCTGCCGCGCGAGGAAATGTCGCTGCCGTTCTTCTCCTTCGCGCACGGGCTGCGCCGCGGCAATGGGAGCTGACCGATGACCGCCATCCAATGGAACGACGGTGCGCCCATCTACCGTCAACTCAAAGACCGCGTGATCGCCATGATGCTGGACGGCGTGCTGAAGCCGGGCGACGCCCTGCCTTCGGTCCGCCAAGTGGCGGCGGAATACCAATTGAACCCCATCACGGTCTCGCGCGCCTATCAAGAATTGGCCGACGAGGCGCTCGTGGAAAAACGCAGAGGACTTGGCATGTACGTCACCGAAGAAGCCGCGAAGAAACTTCTGGCGACCGAGCGCGAACGCTTCCTGCGGGAAGAGTGGCCGCTGGTGCTGGAACGCATCCAACGCCTGGGCCTGAGCATGCAGGAATTGATGCAGCCCGCGCGCAACGGGGAAAACGCATGAACACCGTCGCCTCCCATTCGTCCGTCGTCAGCGCGCGCGGTCTGCGCAAAGACTACAAGAACAAGTTGGCGCTGAACGACGCCGACTTCGAGATCGGCGCGGGCAAGATCATCGGTCTGATCGGTCCGAACGGCGCCGGCAAGACCACCGCCCTCAAAGCGATTCTGGGCCTCATCCCGTTCGACGGCGATCTGAAAGTACTCGGGCGCGACCCGCGCACGCAGCGCGACGATCTGATGAAGGACGTGTGTTTCATCGCCGACGTGGCGGTGCTGCCGCGCTGGATCCGGGTCAGCGAAGCGATCGAGTTCGTCGCGGGCGTGCATCCGCGTTTCGATCGCGCGAAGTGCGAGCGTTTCATCGCCGGCACTCAGCTCAAGCCGACGATGCGCGTGCGCGAAATGTCCAAGGGCATGATCGTGCAGTTGCATCTAGCGCTGGTCATGGCGATTGACGCCAAACTGCTGGTGCTGGACGAGCCGACGCTCGGCTTGGACATCCTCTACCGCAAGCAGTTCTACCAACGGCTGCTCGAGGATTACTTCGACGAACAGAAGACGATCCTCATCACCACCCACCAAGTCGAAGAGATCGAGCACATCCTCACCGACGTGATGTTCATCCGCGACGGCAAGATCGTCGTCGACGCGTCGATGGAAAGCCTGAGCGAACGCTACGTCGAGCTGCTGGTCGGCGCCGAGCATATCGCGGCGGCGCGCGCCCTCGGCCCGATCGACGAGCGCAGCCTGCCGTTCGGCAAAACCGTGATGCTGTTCGACGGCATCCCGCAACACCAGTTGCAGGAATTGGGCGAAACCCAGATTCCGGGCCTGGCCGATTTGTTCGTCGCCACCATGAAGGGGACTTACGCATGAACGCCCTCGCGCAAACGCCCGCCGAGCAAACCCCTGCCGCGAGCGCGGCGAAATCCACCACCCACACCTTCCGCCTGCTGCTCAAGCGCGAATACTGGGAGAACCGCGGCGGGTTCTTCTGGGCGCCGGTCATCGCCGGCGCGATCTCGCTCGCGTTCGGCCTGTTGGCCTCGATCACCGGCGTCATCGCGATGCGAGAAGCCATGGGCAAGGGCGAGTCGCCCTGGGAACACATCCATATCGACGGCGCGAAAACCGCCGACACCGTGGATCAGTTGATGGGCTTCATGGGCGACATGAACTTCGTCAGCGGCATCGGTCTGGCCTATCTGGTGATGGTGTTCGTGGTGTTCTTCTACGCGCTGGGTTCGCTGTACGACGAGCGCAAGGACCGCAGCGTGCTGTTCTGGAAATCGCTGCCGGTCTCGGACACGCAAACGGTGCTGTCGAAAGCGGCTTGGGCGCTGATCTTGGCGCCGGCGCTGAGCGCGGCGATCGGCTTGGTCATCGGCTTCTTGATGTGGATGATCGCCACCTTGACGATGTTGATCGGCGGCATTCCGGGCTCCGTCGCGGGCTTCACCGAGGCGCATCCGTTCCGCATCCTGGGCAACGTGTTGATGGCGCTGCCGATCTACGCGCTCTGGGCGCTGCCGACGGTCGGCTGGTTGATGCTCTGCTCGGCCTGGGCCCGCAGCAAACCCTTCGTCTGGGCGGTGCTGTTGCCGATCCTGGTGGGCAGCGTGATCAGTTGGATGGACACCCTGCCCGGCATCGATATCCCGCACGACAGCGTGTGGTACATCCTCGGCTTCCGCGGCCTGCTGAGCATCGTGCCCGGCACCTGGTATCTGAACGAAACCGTGAGCCAATCGCACCACGTCGAAATCAACGGCCCGGAAGATCTGCACCAAGCGGTCGATTTCACCAGCAGTTGGAACGCGTTGCTCACGGCGGATTTGTGGATCGGCGTCGTGCTCGGCGCGGCCATGATCTACGGCGCCATCCGTCTGCGTCGCTGGCGCGACGAAGGCTAAAAGCCGCCGCGTGCGGCGCCCCGACCGACCGCGTCGACGGCGCCGCACGCCTCCCCCGCCCCTTCTCATGGAACGTTTCATGCGCACCCGTCTCTTGCTGACCGCCGCCCTGCTGTCCGCATCGCTCTTGACCGCTTGCGATCGCTCCGCGCCCACGACGGCGCCCGCTTCGAACGCCGGCGCGAATGAAGCCGCCGCCGAGCCGACCGACGATACGGCCAACGGAGCCAACGACGACGAACTGCAGCGCGAATTCGACGCGATCGCATCGCGACCGATGCCGCTGTTTCTGGAGACGACTTGGCCGAAAGCCACCATCGCCGCCGACGGCACGTTCGCGATCGGCGGCGAATCGGTCGCCGTCGACGCCGCCCAGCGCGCGCGCTTGGTCGCCTATCGCGGCCATTTGGTGACGATCGCGCAGGCGGGCATCGATATGGATTCTCGGTTCATGGACGCCGTCGCCGAAAAAATCGATGCGAAGATCGATGCGTTCTTCGATTCGAAAGCCGAACAGGACCCCAATCGCGAGGCGAACAAGCGCGCCGAAAAGGCGCGCATCCAGCGCGCCGGTCGACGGATTTGCGAAACGCTGCCCGCACTGCTCCGCGAACAACAGGCGCTGGTCGCGGCGGTTCCGCGTTTCGCGCCGTACGCGCATTTCGCGCAAGCCGACGTCGAGGCCTGTCGCGATGGCGTCGTTTTCGATCGATCCACCGGCGATAAGATCGGCAAGACCATCGCCGCTGCCATCGACAACCCGTTTCGCGGCGGCATGATCGCCGGCTTCATGGCGGCTCAAGAACAGTCGGCCGCGAATGCCGAGCCCACCGCCGAATCGGGCGCGGAAACGAACGCCGAACCGACGAAGCCAGCCGCGCAGTGACTCCCCCGGTCTTGCGAGCGCCTGCCGACCGCAAGATCGACCGCAGTTCGCTCGCCACTACACCGACGCCTCCCATCGACAGGAGCAACGCCATGACCCGCCTCTTTCCCACCCTCGCGATCCTCGGCCTGCTGACGCTGACCACCGCCTGCGGCGATAAAACCGCGACACCCGCCCCCTCCGGAACGGAGCCGAAAACGATGCTCGGCAAAGCCGTGGGCGAAGCGATCGAAGAAGCGCGTCGCGAACTGGCCACCGAGAACATCGGTTTGTCCACCGGCGCGACCATGCCGAAGGGCGAAATCACGCCGCAGGGCGATTTGCTGATCGGCGGCGAACCGGTGAAGATCGACGAGAAACAGCGCGCGCTGCTGCTGGAGCACCGTAAACGGGTCGTCGCGATCGCCGAAGCCGGCATGCTGATAGGCATCGAAGGCGCGGATTTGGCCGGGAAAGCGATCACCGAGGCTCTCGGCAGCGTGTTCTCGGGCGATAGCGAGAAGATCGAAAAGAAAATCGAGGCCGAAGCGAAAGGAATCGAAAACTCCGCCGCGCGCCTCTGCGAATTGCTGCCGGCCATGCTGGCCAGTCAAGAAGCGCTGAAACAAGCGCTGCCCGCGTTCGAGCCCTACGCCACGATGACCCAGGCCGAAATCGACGAATGCCGCAAGGACAACGGTCGCGGCGGCGAAGCGGTCGCCAACGTCGTGGACAACGCGTTCAACGGCAAACTCGACATCCAAGTGAATGGCGATCGGGCCGACGGCGATACGGCGTCCGAGCGCAGCGCGAATCCCGCGGCGGAAGCCGAGGCCGCGAGCGCCGAAGCGGATGCGGGCGCGGCGGAGAACGGCGAAAAGCGCTGATCGAGACGCGCGGAGAGCGGCGACGTACGGATCGACGCGTCGGCCGCCGCGAGCGCGCTCGCCCGCGAGCGTCTTATCCGCCGCCCGATAGACCGCTGCGAATACCGCCCTCGGTCAACGCCAGCGGATCGAGCAACCGTTCGAGGTCTTCCGCGCGCAGGCCGCTGTCCTCCAGCGCGACTTCGAACACCGGTCGATTCTCGCGATAGGCGCGTTTCGCGATGTGCGCGGCGCGTTCGTAGCCGATGATCGGATTCAACGCGGTCGCCAGAATCGGATTGCGGCTCAAGGCGCCGGCGACGCGGTCCTCGCGCACGCGCAAGCCGTCGATGGCCGCATCGGCCAAGGCGCGCATCGCGTTCGTCAGCAACGCGATGCTGTCCAACAAATCGTCGGCGATCAGCGGCAGCATGACGTTGAGCTGGAAATTGCCGCTCTGCCCGGCGATCGACACCGCCGTGTGATGGCCCATGACCTGGGCGCAGACCATGCAGACGGCTTCCGGAATCACCGGGTTGACCTTGCCGGGCATGATCGACGAACCCGGCTGCAGCGCCGGCAGTTCGATCTCGCCCAATCCCGCCAGCGGCCCGGAATTCATCCAGCGCAGATCGTTGGCGATCTTCATCAACGCCACCGCCAGCGCGTTCAACTGACCGGAGAATTCCACCGCGTCGTCCTGCGCGGCGATCCCCTCGAAACGGTCGCGCGCGGCGACGAAGACGGTGCCGGTCGCGCGGCTCAGCGCGTTGGCCATGCGCGGACCGAAGCGCGGGTCGGCGTTGATGCCGGTGCCCACCGCAGTGCCGCCGATCGGCAAACGCCGAAGGCGCTTGAGACTGTCGCCGATGCGCGCCTCCGCCGAGCGCAACTGCGACGACCACGCCCCGAATTCCTGCGCGAAGGTCAGCGGCATCGCATCCATCAAATGCGTGCGACCGGTCTTGGCGGTGCGGCGCATCGCGCGCGCGCGACGATCGATCGTCGCGCGCAGATGCCGCAGCGCCGGCAGCAAATCTTCGACCGCCGCGAGCTGCGCGCCGACCCGGATCGCCGTGGGCACCACGTCGTTCGAGCTTTGGCCGAGATTGACGTCGTCGTTGGGATGAACGCGCCGGCCCGCGCGCGAGGCCAGCGCGGCGATCACCTCGTTCGCGTTCATATTGCTGGACGTGCCGGAGCCGGTCTGGAACACGTCGATCGGGAACTGCGCATCGTGCGCACCGGTCGCGACCGCCAGCGCAGCCTTGCGGATCGCGGCGGCGCGCGCCTTCGGCAACAGCCCCAGTTCGGCGTTGACCTCGGCGGCGGCGGCTTTGATCGCGCCCAGCGCGCGGATGAAACCGCGCGGCATGCGACGGCCGGAGATGCGGAAATTCTCGACCGCGCGCTGCGTTTGCGCGCCCCACAGGGCGTCGGCGGGCACCCGCATCTCGCCCATGCTGTCGCGTTCGATGCGGAACGATGTCGACCGCGCCTTGTCTTTGGCCATCTCGCCGGCCCTCCGACCGCCGAAGAAGGCCCGAGGATACCCCGCGGCGTTTAGAATTACCGCCTACGCCCGCGCCGCAGACCGCCATGTCCGATTCCGCCTTGCTCGCCCTGTCCCCGCTCGATGGCCGCTACGCCGGCAAGGCGGACGCGCTGCGGCCGATCTTCTCCGAATTCGGCTTGATCAAAGCGCGGGTGAAGGTGGAAGTGGAATGGCTATTGGCGCTGGCCGCCGAGCCGGGCATCGTCGAACTCGCGCCGTTCTCCGACGACGCCATCGCCCGTTTGCGCGCCTGGGCGACGAGCCTGTCCATCGCCGACGCCGCGCGGGTCAAAGAGATCGAACGCACGACCAATCACGACGTGAAGGCGGTCGAGTATCTGATCAAAGAACGACTGAAGGACGATGCGGAGTTGGCCTCCGCGCTGGAATTCGTGCATTTCGCCTGCACCAGCGAGGACATCAACAACCTGAGCTACGCGCTGATGCTGAGCGAAGCGCGGCGCAGCGTGCTGCTGCCGCGGCTGGATGCGCTGATCCAAACCCTGCGCGGGATGGCGCACGCGCACGCCAATCTGCCGATGCTCTCGCGCACCCACGGCCAGACCGCCTCGCCGACCACGGTCGGCAAGGAACTCGCCAATGTCGTCGCCCGCCTGCAGCGCCAGGGCGAGCTGCTGGCGGCGGCGCAGATGCCGGGCAAGATCAATGGCGCGGTCGGCAACTACAACGCGCACGTCGCGGCCTATCCCGACGTGGATTGGCCGGCGTTCTCGAAGCGTTTCGTCGAATCGCTGGGCCTGGATTGGCAGCCCTACACCACCCAGATCGAGCCGCACGACGGCATCGCCGAAGTCTGCGACGCGCAGAAGCGCATCGACACGATCTGCATCGACCTGTGCCGCGACGTGTGGGGTTACATCTCGCTCGGCTATTTCAAGCAGGCGGTGAAGGCCGGCGAAGTCGGCAGTTCGACCATGCCGCACAAGGTGAATCCGATCGATTTCGAGAACGCCGAAGGCAATTTCGGCATCGCGAACGCGCTGTTCGAGCACTTCGCCGCGAAACTGCCGATCAGCCGCTGGCAGCGCGACCTCACCGACTCCACCGTGCTGCGTGCGCTCGGCACCGCCTTCGGCCACACGCTGGTCGGCTACGACGCGCTGCTGCGCGGCTTGAACAAACTCAGCGCCAATCCCGAACGCTTGGCCGCCGACCTCGACGCCGCCTGGGAAGTGCTGGCCGAGGCCGTGCAGACCGTGATGCGTCGCCACGGCCTACCGAACCCCTACGAACAACTGAAAGCGCTGACTCGCGGCCACGGGATCGACGAAACGTCGATGCGCGGCTTCATCGAAGGCCTCGATTTGCCCGCCGATGCCAAGGCGCGCTTGCTCGCGATGACGCCCGGCGCGTACACCGGACTGGCCGAATCGCTGGCGCGCGCAGTGTGAGCACCGCGCGCATGCACGGGTTCATCGTTCGGATTCTGGTTGCGCTCGCCATTTCCGCGACGCTGCCGTTACCCGGCGCGGCGTCCGAACGCACGCGCGACGCCGCCGCAAATGCATGCATCGCGGAAAACTCCGGCGCGGAATCGGTCGCTTGCCTGACGGCGATGGCCGAAGCCGCCGACGCCGAACGCCTCGCGCTCGAAGCCGCGTTCCTCGCTCGCGCGGAGATGCGGCTGAAGGCGAACGACATCGGCGAGACGCATCACGGCATCGCGATCGCGGACATGCGATCGGCATCGCAAGCCTTCAAAGACTATGCCGAGCATCAATGCGAGGCCGAAGTCGGCCTGAGCGGCGCCGCCGCTTCGGGCAGCGGCCAAATTCATGGGTCGTGCAAAATCCGTTTGATCGACGATCGCATCGCGCACCTGAAGCAACTTCTCGCACGCGACGCCATGCGGTCTGTCGCGACGCCCACGTCGACGCCCACGTCGACGTCGACGCCTTCCCCACTTCCGATGCCCTCATCCCCATGAAACGTTCTAATCGCGCGACCGACGCCGCGCCGCCCTACGAAATCGACGCCACCGGCAACGGTCCGCTGGGGATGCCGCCGGCGAAATTCCTGCGCGATTACTGGCAAAAACGCCCGCTGCTGATCCGCAACGCCTTTCCCGGATTCGTGTCGCCGGTGTCGCCCGAAGACCTCGCTGGGCTCGCCTGCGAAGAGCAAGCGCTGGCGCGCATCGCGCGTTACGACCGCGCGAACGACGCCTGGACGATGCGCAGCGGCCCGTTCGCCGAGGACGAATTCCCCGGTATGCCGCACCAGGATTGGACGCTGCTGGTGCAGGACGTGGACAAATGGGACCCGGAGATCCGCGCGCTGCTGGACGACTTCGATTTCCTGCCGCGCTGGCGCATGGACGACATCATGATCTCGTTCGCCGCGCCGGGCGGCTCGGTCGGCGCGCATATCGACCAGTACGACGTGTTCTTGCTGCAAGGCTTGGGCCATCGCCGTTGGATGATCGACGTCGCGCCGAATCCGGACGAAACGTATCTCGAAGGCGTGCCGCTGCGCCTGCTCAAGCATTTCGCGCCGACGCACGACTGGGTGCTCAACCCTGGCGACATGTTGTATCTGCCGCCGGGCGTGCCGCACCACGGCGTGGCCGAAGACGCGTGCATGACGATTTCGGTGGGCCTGCGCGCGCCGTCCAGCGCCGAATTGCTCGGCGATTTCGTCGACACGCTGGTCTGCGAGGCCGACGAGTCGGTGCGTTACGCCGATCCGGACCTCGCGCCGGCGAAGGACGGTTACGAAATCGACGCCGCCGCGATGAGCCGCGCGGTCGAAGCGCTGAACAAGCTGCGGATGAACGACCCCGAGCGCCTCGGCGATTGGTTCGGCCGCTTCATCAGCCTGTACCGCAGCGCCGGGGTGCCGCTGAATCCGGATCCGCCGCGCTCGCGCATCGAAATCGAATGGGATCTGCGGCAGGGCGCCGTGTTCGAGCGCCATCCGTGGACGCGCACCGCGTGGCGACGCAGCGATCGCAAGGGGCAGGCCGTGCTGTATTTCGCCGGACAAGCGCACCGTTTGCCGCTGGCGGACGCGCGCGGCTTGGCGGCGGCGGCTACGCTCGACGGCGAAACCTACGAAGCGCTGTCGGCGCCCGCCCGCGATTTGGTGCACGAATGGATCGCGCAAGGGTATTACGGGCTTCGTCAAGACTTCGGCGACGATGCCGAGGCGGGCGACGAGGACGGAGACGAGGCGTGAGCGCGCGCGAGCCCGAATTCTCCGTGAACCGCGCCGACTACGCGCGCGACCTCGATGCGCTGCGCTCGGTGCGCGAACCGGTGTTCGTAGAGGAACAACAGGTCCCGATCGCGCTGGAGTGGGACGCGTTCGATCCGCAATGCGTGCATGTGCTGGCGCGCGACCGCACCGGCCGCCCGATCGGCACCGGTCGGCTCACGCCGGAGCGCAAGATCGGGCGCATGGCGGTGCTGCGCGAATGGCGCGGGAAAGGCGTCGGCGAAGCGATGCTGCGCGCTTTGCTCGATGAGGCCGCGCACCATCGCCTACCGGAAGTGCGGCTGCATGCGCAGGTGTCGGCGCTGAGTTTCTACGCCAAGCACGGCTTCGTGCCCATCGGCGACCGCTTCATGGAAGCCGGAATCGAGCATCAAACCATGCGCCGGACGCTGCGCGGACCGACCGCGGTGGAGACGCGCGAAGCGGCGATGGCGGTCACGGCCGCGTTGCTCAGCGCGACGCGACGCGAGATCTGGATCTACAGCCGCAATCTCGATCCGGGCATGCTCGATGCGCCGGAGACGCTCGACGCCTTCCGGCGGCTCGCCACGCGCCGGCAGCGCATCGCGATCCGCATGCTGCTTCAGGACGCCGCCTCTCCGCAGCGCAACAGTTCGCCGTTGATCGCGCTGTCGCAACGCTTGCCCAGCGTCTTCGCGTTTCGCGAAGTCGCCGACCCGGTGGATCGCGACTATCCGTCCGCCTTCGTGGTCAACGACGTCGGCGGTTATTACTTCCGCTCGCTCGGTCATCGCTTCGACGGCGAGACCGAATGCGACGGCGCCTCGCGCGCGCGGCAATTGATCGACGCGTTCGTGCCGCCGTGGGAACGCGCGCGGGCGATCACCGAATATCGCGCGCTCGGCATCTGAGTGCGTCGCATGCGGCCGATGCGGCTGCGCGATGCGGTTCTCGCGATTCTGCCCTGCGATCCGGCTCTCGTAGTCCGCGCCGAGGTCGCTGCGGCTTATTCGCTCGTTAGCGGCGACGACGACAGCATGATGCGGAACCGCTGACCGCCGCCGTCGGCCGAGACCTGCAGCAGTTCCGGCCGCGCACCCGCGCCGTCCAGCGCGCGCAGCGTCTCGGACACGCAGCGCGTGTCCTTCGCCTGGCCGACGATCGTCACCCGTTCGCCGCCGTAGCGCACCGCCACGATCTTGCCGCAGCCGGCGGGCATCAAGGCGTCGATACGCAGGCGGATCGCGTCGACGCTCGCCTTCCCGGCCGGGGTCGCCTGCGGCGGCGCTTCCGATAACGCCTGCAGCGTCGGCGCGACGGGTGATGGCGTCGCATCGGTCGACGCCGAAGCAGCCGCAGCCGAGGCGGTCGATGCAGCGGTGGACGGCCCCGTCGCAAACGACGACGTCGGCGATGACGCCGCTCGCTCGCCCTCGTCGGCCCCGCGCGGCGGCGCGCGCAGCACCAGCGGCGAATCCGTGAGCACGAACTGGACGAATCGCCGAGTCATGTCGGTGGAACGAACGCCGTGGACCACCTCTTTCGGTCCACGCGCGTCGCCGCTGGCGTCGGCGATGCGGGCCTGCAGCACGTCTTCGTCGGCTTTCGGGGCGCTGTAGCGGATATGCACTTTGCCGTCGAGCACCTCCACCCGCTCGACCTGCGTGCCCGCCGGCGCCAGCGCTTCGATGCGGGCGCGAATCTCCTCCGCGGGCAGATAGCGCAGCGCATCGCTGCGGCGTTGGGTGTCGGCCAGGCGCGCCTGCTCGGCTTCGATTTCGTCGATCGGCCGCTGGAACACGACCCTTCCGGCCATGTCCTGCGGCCGCCAGGCGCGAATGCCGTCGGCGCGCGGCCAATGCACATGCCCGGTGAAGGTGCCGGTGGGAATCGGCAGGTCGCGACAGCCGTCGCCGCACCAGACGGTGATGCCCACCGTCTTCAGGCCTTTGAACTCGCCGATGACCGAGCCGTCTTCGCCGCGGGTCAGGCGCAACGGACGCAGTTCGCCGCGCGGCAGCGACACCCAACCGTCCTCGCACTGCAGGCCGGTGCCCGCCCGCAGTTCGCGCACGAACTCGGTGTCGGGGCCGAGCGTCGCGAGCTCCTGGTCGTAATCGGCTTGACCGTAAACCTCGATGTAGCGCGCGCGCTCGGGCTCGGACTGCAGGTGGTACCAGCGCCGATAACGCGGCTTCTCGAACTCCCGAATCACGTCCAGATGCTGCATCACCCGCGACTCGTCGATCAGCCAGCGGAATTCGAAGACACCGGGCTGCGTCCGCCGGATCGCGACCGCGTGGATCTGCGCGATCGGCACGCGGTTGCCGTCGGGTTTCTCGAACTCCTCGTCCATCGCGCCGGCCTGCGAGCCGACGCGTTCCGGCGACATCGACACCCGGTAGGTGCCGCTGAGGTCCGGGCATTCGTAGATGTCGAGCCCCAGCGCCTTCTCGTCCGCGCGTTCGATCGGGCCGTCGCAGCCGCCCAGCAGAATAGTGACGGCGATCGTCGCCGCTGCGGTCGCCGCTTTGCGCATGTTCCGCATCGTGCCCCCCTTTCGGATGCGGACCATAGCAACGAATGCCGGCGTTGCGGCGCGGATCCGTCGGGTATCGCTCGGCGCGACCGCGGGCGCAGCCGAGCGTCACCGCCGATAGCCGCCGCCGTACGACCAATGTCGAACCGGCGACCGCGCGCCGAGACCACCGCCGATGGTGCGCTGCGGCGACGCCTGCGGCTATAATTCCGGTCCTTTCGCCCGTCCGCCGCCCAGTCTTCGGAATTTTCGGCGGATCAAGCGCTTAGCCGTCAATCCCGTGCTCTTGGCCGAGCACGTCACCACCTTCGAGTGCGACCTTCGAGTGGACAGTCTTCTGAAGCAATTCGCCCAGTCTTCGCAGCTCGGCGCCAACGCCGCGTATATCGAGGAACTCTACGAACAGTATCTCGTCGCGCCCGACAGCGTCGGCCCGAAATGGAAAGCGTATTTCGACGGGGTGAAAGGAAAGGACGGGACGAACGATGTCCCGCATTCCGCGGTGATGGCCTCGATCGCCGAAGCCGGCAAACTCGCCGCCCGCGGCGCGCTGGCCGCGCCGGGCGCCGGCGACGAGCGCGAACGCTCGGTCGGCCGTTTGATCACCGCCTATCGCGCGCGCGGCCATCTCGGCGCCGATCTCGACCCGCTGGGCATGATGGAAAAACCGGGCGCGCCCGATTTGGGCCTCGACTTCCATCGCCTGACCGAAGCCGATCTCAACGACGAATTCAGCACCGGCGGCGTCGCCGGCCAGCCGCGCATGAAACTGCGCGATCTGCTCGCGCTGCTCAAAGCCACCTACACCGGCACCATCGGCGCCGAGTTCATGCACATCACCGACGCCGACCAGCGGCGTTGGATGTACGAGCGATTGGAAGCCGCCGGCGGCCGCTACGGCCGCAGCGACGACGACAAGCGCCGCATCCTGGAGCGCCTGACCGCCGCCGAAGGCTTGGAACGCTACCTGCACACCAAATACGTCGGCCAGAAGCGCTTCTCGCTGGAAGGCGGCGACTCGCTGATCCCGATGCTCGACGTGATGATCCGCCGCGCCGGTAGCGACGGCGTCAAGGACGTGGTCGTCGGCATGGCCCATCGCGGCCGCCTCAACGTGTTGGTGAACACCCTCGGCAAATCGCCGCGCAAACTGTTCGACGAATTCGAAGGCAAGTTCGAGCACGACGAGCGCGCGCACGCCGGCGATGTGAAATACCACATGGGCTTCAGCGCCGACATCGCCACGCCCGGCGGCCCGGTGCATCTGGCGCTCGCGTTCAATCCTTCGCATTTGGAAATCGTCGACCCGGTGGTCGCCGGCAGCGTGCGCTCGCGGCAGTTGCGCCGCGGCGATACCGAGCGCCGCAAGGTGCTGCCGATCCTGATGCACGGCGACGCCGCGTTCGCCGGCCAGGGCGTGGTGATGGAACTGTTCCAGATGTCGCAAGCGCGCGGTTTCCGCGTCGGCGGCACGGTGCATATCGTCATCAACAACCAAGTCGGTTTCACCACCAGCGAACGCGACGACGCGCGCTCCACGCTGTACTGCACCGATGTGGCGAAAATGGTCGGCGCGCCGGTGCTGCACGTGAACGGCGACGACCCGGAAGCGGTCGCGTTCTGCGCCGAATTGGCCTTCGATTTCCGTCAGCGTTTCGGCAAGGACGTGGTGATCGATCTGGTCTGCTACCGCCGCCACGGCCATAACGAAGCGGACGAACCGGCGGCGACGCAGCCGCTGATGTACCAAGTGATCCGCAAGCGCAAGACCACGCGCGAACTTTACGCCGACCGTTTGGTCGCCGCGGGCACGCTGAAGGCCGACGAAGCGCAAGCCGCGGTCGACCGCTACCGCGACAAGCTCGACGCCGGCGAAGTGACCACCGAACTGGCGAAAGTCGAACCCGACGAATTCGCGATCGATTGGCGTCCGCTGCTGGCCGGTAAACTCAGCGACGCGGTGTCCACCGCCGTCTCGCGCGAGAAGTTGGACGCGTTGGCCAAGATCATCAACGAAGTGCCCGCCGACGCCACTCTGCATCCGCGCGTCGCGAAAATTTACGAAGACCGCAATAAGATGCGCGCGGGCGAATTGCCCGGCGATTGGGGCTTCGCCGAAAATCTGGCCTACGCCACCCTGCTCGACGAAGGCTATCGTCTGCGCTTGGTCGGCCAGGACTGCGGCCGCGGCACGTTCTTCCATCGTCATGCGGTGTTGCACGATCAGAAGACCGACGTCGACCACATCCCGCTGCATCGCCTGGTCAAGAACCCGGAAGACGCGACGATCATCGACTCGCTGCTCAGCGAAGAAGCGGTGATGGCGTTCGAATACGGCTACTCCACCGCCGACCCCGATACGCTCGACATCTGGGAAGCGCAGTTCGGCGATTTCGCCAACGGCGCGCAGGTGGTGATCGATCAGTTCCTATCGTCGGGCGAGGCCAAGTGGGGCCGCCTCTGCGGCTTGGCGCTGTTCCTGCCGCATGGCTACGAAGGCCAGGGTCCGGAGCACAGCTCGGCGCGCTTGGAGCGGTTCCTGCAGTTGTGCGCGCTGGAGAACATGATCGTCTGCACGCCGACCACGCCGGCGCAGGCCTTCCACATGATCCGTCGCCAGATGCGCATGAACACGCGCAAGCCGCTGGTGGTGATGACGCCGAAATCGCTGCTGCGTCACCGTCTGGCGGTGTCGAGTTTGGACGAAATCGCGAACGGCGAATTCCAGCATCTCATCCCCGACGCGACCGCCGACGCCAAGAAGGTCGACCGCGTGGTGGTCTGCGGCGGCAAGGTGTACTACGACCTGCTGGAAGACGCGCAGAAACGCGGACTGGAGAACGTCGCGATCATCCGCGTGGAACAGCTCTATCCGTTCCCGCGCGCGCAACTGTCCGCCGAATTGGCGCGCTACTCGAAAGCGCAGCAGGTCGTGTGGTGCCAGGAAGAGCCGATGAATCAAGGCGCTTGGTATCAAATCCAACACCATCTGCGCACCTGCCTGCAGGGCAAGCAATCGCTGCACTACGCCGGTCGCGCGCGCTCGCCCTCGCCGGCCGCCGGTCACTTCAACGACCACGTCGCCGAGCAGCAAGCGCTGATCGCCGACGCGTTGGTCAATCCGCTCAACGGCGATCTCGTGGCGGAGTGACGCTCTCTCCCACCGGCGCCCCAGGGCGCCGGTTCTCCTATTCGACTTCAACACCGCTGTCAGGACGCCGCTCATGGCCACCGAAATCAAGGTTCCCGTTCTTCCCGAATCCGTCTCCGACGCCGTCATCGCCACCTGGCACAAGAAAGCCGGCGATGCGGTCAAGCGCGACGAGAACATCGTCGATCTCGAGACCGACAAGGTCGTGCTGGAAGTGCCTTCCACCGTGGACGGCGTGATCAAGGAACTCAAGTTCAAGGAAGGCGACACCGTGACCAGCCAGCAGGTCATCGCGGTGATCGAGGAAGGCGTCGTCGCCGCCGCGCCGGCCGCCGGTGCGGAAACTGTGCAGCCGAAGGCCGAAGCGGCGAAAGCCGCCGCCGCGGCCCCCGCGAGCACCACGCCCGCGCCGGTCGCGAGCGCCGCCGACACGCTGCCGCCCGGTGCGCGTTTCGCCGCCGTCACCAGCGGCGTGAACCCGGCCGACGTGCAGGGCACGGGCCGCCGCGGCGCGGTCACGAAGGAAGACATCGTCAACTACGCCAGCGGCAAGACTGCGGGCGTCGGCGGTGGCGCGCGTCCGGAAGAGCGCGTGCCGATGACCCGCATGCGCACGCGCATCGCCGAGCGCTTGATGCAGTCGAAGAATTCCATCGCCATGCTCACCTCGTTCAACGAGGTGAACCTCGGCAAAGTGATGGCGATGCGCAAGGAATTGGGCGAATCGTTCGAGAAGGCCAACGGCATCAAGCTCGGCTTCATGAGTTTCTTCGCCAAGGCCGCCGCGAACGCGCTGCAGCGCCATCCGATCGTCAACGCCTCGGTCGACGGCAGCGACATCATCTATCACGGCTACGCCGACATCAGCGTCGCGGTGTCCACCGACAAGGGTTTGGTCACGCCGGTGCTGCGCAACGTCGAGCGCATGAGCTTCGCCGACATCGAAGGCGCGATCGCCGGCTACGCCAAGGCCGCGCGCGAAGGCGGCCTGAAGCTGGAAGACCTGCAGGGCGGCACCTTCACCATCACCAACGGCGGCACCTTCGGCTCGCTGATGTCCACGCCGATCGTGAACCCGCCGCAGTCGGCGATCCTCGGCATGCACGCCATCAAGGAACGCCCGATCGCCGAGAACGGTCAGGTCGTGATCGCGCCGATGATGTACATCGCGCTGAGCTACGACCATCGCATCATCGACGGCAAGGACGCGGTGCTGTTCCTGGTCGACATCAAGAATCAACTCGAGAATCCGCATCGCATGCTGTTGGGTATGTGATGTCTTGAAGCCCCTCTCCCATCGGGAGAGGGGTTGGGGTGAGGGTCCGGCGAAACGCCGCTGCCTGATCCGCACTTTGCAATGACCGGCTGCGTTCACCACTTTGCCGTACCCTCATCCGCCCTTCGGGCACCTTCTCCCGAGGGGAGAAGGAACAGCATAGGATCCTCTCATGGCTGAACAATTCGACGTCATCGTCATCGGCGCAGGCCCGGCCGGCTATCACGCCGCGATCCGCGCCGCGCAATTGGGCATGAAGACCGCGTGCATCGACGCCGCGCTGGGCAAAGACGGCAAGCCCGCGCTCGGCGGCACCTGCCTGCGCGTGGGCTGCATTCCGTCGAAAGCGTTGCTCGACTCCTCGCGCCAGTTCTGGAACATGGGCCACATCTTCGGCGACCACGGCATCAGCTTCAAAGACGCGAAGATCGATGTCCCGGCCATGATCGGCCGCAAAGACAAGATCGTGAAGCAGTTCACCGGCGGCATCGCGCAATTGTTCAAAGCGAACAAAATCACGGCCTTCTACGGCTTCGGCACGCTGCACGCCGGCAATGTCGTGAAGGTGAAGCAACACGACGGCACCGAGGTCGAACTCAAGGGCACGAACGTGATCCTCGCCGCGGGTTCGGACTCGATCGAACTGCCGTTCGCGAAATTCGACGGCGAGACCATCGTCGATAACGTCGGCGCGCTGGATTTCGATGCGGTGCCCAAGCGTCTCGGTGTGATCGGCGCCGGCGTGATCGGCTTGGAACTCGGCAGCGTCTGGAACCGCCTCGGCGCCGAAGTCACCGTGCTCGAAGCGATGCCGGATTTCTTGGCCGCCGCCGACGGCGAAGCGGCGAAGATCGCCGCGCGCGAATTCAAGAAACAGGGCCTCGACATCAAACTCGGCGCGAAAGTCTCGAAAGCCGAGGTCAAGAAGAAAGGCAAATCGGCCGAAGTGCACCTGACCTACGCCGACGCCGCGGGCGAACAGACCGTCGTGTTCGACAAGCTGCTGGTCGCCGTGGGCCGCAAGGCCGCGAGCAAAGGCCTGCTGGCCGACGGCGCCGGCGTGCGCCTCGACGAGCGCGGCCGCATCGAAGTCGACGAGCACTGCCACACCGGCGTCGACGGCGTGTGGGCGATCGGCGACTGCGTGCGCGGCCCGATGCTGGCGCACAAAGGCTTCGAGGAAGGCATCGCGGTGGCGGAACTCATCGCCGGCCTGCCCGGTCACGTCAATTTCGACACCATTCCGTGGGTGATCTACACCGAGCCGGAAATCGCCTGGGTCGGCAAAACCGAAGAGCAGTTGAAAGCCGAAGGCGTGCCGTACAAAGCCGGCAGCTTCCCGTTCGCGGCCGTGGGCCGCGCGGTGGCGATGGTCGAACCGGCGGGCTTCGTGAAAGTGCTGGCGCACGCCGAAACCGACCGCGTGCTCGGCATGCACTTGGTCGGCGCCAACGTCTCCGAACTGGTCCACGAAGGCGTGCTGACCATGGAATTCAGCGGCTCCGCCGACGATCTCGCCCGCATCTGCCACGCGCATCCCTCGCTGTCGGAAGCCGTGCACGACGCGGCGATGGCCGTGCATAAGCGCGCGATCCATAAAGCGAACTGACCGCGAAGCCGACTGCCGCACAGCCGAGCGATGCGCGATACTGGCGAACGGCGCACTCCGGTGCGCCGTTCTCTATTTCGGGCGGAAGGACACCGATGAGCGAAGCCAACCCCATCCGCAACGTCTCCGACACCGCGCTGTGGGTCGCGATCTATCGCGCGATGGAAAGCGAACGTGCGGACGCGATTTTCAGCGACCCCTACGCGCGTCGACTGGGCGGCGAGCGCGGCGAGGCCATCGTGCGCACGCTGCCCGATGGCGCGGCGACGGCGTGGGCGGTGGTGGTGCGCACCGTGGTGATCGACGAGATGGTGATGCGCTGCGTCCGCGAAGGCGCGCGCACAGTGATCAATCTGGCCGCGGGTCTCGACACCCGACCCTATCGGATGGATTTACCCGCCGACTTGCGCTGGGTGCATGTCGATATGCCCGACATGGTCGATTATTTCCGCGAAGGCATGGCGGGCGAGAAACCGCGCTGCCGCTTGGAGTTCGTCGCCGCCGATCTGCGCGACGCCGAGTTGCGTCGCAAGGTGCTGACCGAAGCCTCGACCGAAGGGCCGGTGCTGGTCATCGCCGAAGGCCTGTTGATCTATCTGCGAGCGGACGACGTCGCCGCGCTCGCGCGCGACCTGCACGATTTCGCCCGCGCGCGCTGGTGGGTGGGCGAAATCGCGTCGCCGTTGCTGCTCAAACGCATGGAAAAAACCTGGGCGCCGATGCTGCGCGACGGCAACGCGCCGTTCGTGTTCGGGCCGCGCGAAAGCACCGCGTTCTTCGCCCCGTTCGGCTGGCGCGAACTCGAATTCCGCTCGCATTGGGACGAATCCCAGCGTCTGAAGCGCACCATGCGGCATACCTGGCTATTGCGCATGCTGCTGGCGGTCTCGCCGGCTTCCAAACGCGAAGCCGTCCGGCGCGCTTCGGGCATGATGCTGCTGCGCAGCGACCACTGACGATATTCTTCTCGACGGCACGCCCATGAAATCGATTTGCGTCTATTGCGGCTCCAATTCCGGCAGCAAACCCGTCTACGCCGAAGGCGCGCGCGCGCTCGGCGCGCGCATCGCGCGCGAGAAGCTGCAACTGGTCTACGGCGGCGGCAACGTCGGCCTGATGGGCATCGTCGCGGACGCGGTGCTCGAGAACGGCGGCGAGGTCGTCGGCGTGATTCCCGAACAGCTCGTGCAATGGGAAGTCGCGCACAAAGGCGTGACACGGTTGGAGGTGGTCGGCAACATGCACGAACGCAAGGCGCGCATGTTCGACTTGGCCGACGGTTTCGTCGCATTGCCCGGCGGCTTCGGCACGCTCGACGAAATGTTCGAAATGCTGACCTGGCGTCAGCTCGGGCTCGGCGATAAACCCTGCGCGTTTCTCGATATCGACGGCTTCTACGCGCCGCTGATGACCATGCTCGATCGCATGGTCGATCAGCGGTTCCTGCATGCGGATCAACGCCGCGACCTGTGGCACGGCGAAGATCTGGATGCACTGTTCGCCTGGATGCACGGCTACGTGCCGGCGCAGGCCGACAAATGGCTGGACGAGAAACGGCGGCGCGAACTGCGGTAAGGAACCTCTGAACAATTCAGAGGTTCCGCGCGCCATGGAGGGCGTGCTCGCGGATCAATCGCTCAAGTGATGGATCCGGCGGGAGCGGACGCAGGCTTGGCCTGTGTCCGCGACGTCTGAATCGCGCCAGGAGGGCGTTATTCAGACCTTCCATAAGCGCGTTCCATCCGCGGCCCGGCCAAAGCCGGCTTCTCCGTCAGAGCGTTCTCGACAGGAACGCCACCTGGCTGGTTTTCGTCAACGGCACGAAATCCCGCTCCACCATCGCTTCGAACGTGGTCTGATCGATCACCGCGATCAGCGACATGCGGACCGGGTAGTCGAACGGCGACAACTCGCGCAGCGCATCCAGGTCTTTGCCGACTTGGTTGACGAAGCTCGACTTCGTGGTTTTATGGGTTTGCGCCTTCAACTCGATGGCGTTGGTCGGCGAATCGGAATTGCCGTTGACGACCCAGTCGATGATGATTCCACCGTCGCGCACTTCGCGGCGAAAATCGTATTGCGTGTCGTTGACGGTGTCCAACCAAGCGGGGAAGTCGGATTGCCACCATTTTTCCCAGCCGCCTTCGAAGTACAGCAACGGTCTCAATAGACGGGCATTGATCCAATTCCGCAGATCGGTAGGCAGATGTTGCGTGTCGTAGGCCTGCATCGGTTCGCTCCTGAACTCGTGGATGGGCGACGCACCGCGCGCGCCGTCTTGTCTTCCAACGTTCGTCGAAGCGGTTTGTGATCGGTCTCGGTCACGAGGTCGGTGACGGGCCCGGCGACGGCCTCCACTGCGTCTTCGATTCGAGATTCGCCCGCTCGGCATCGCACCGCTCCCGCGCCGCGCCGACGGACGCAAAACGCGTCCATGCGCGGTATAGTCCGTCCGAACTCGTCAGGAGCGCCGCCATGCTCGGTTCTCGTCTTCGTCGCGTATTCCCGCTCGCGACTCTGTTCGCGGTCGCCGCGCTGTCGGTCGGCTGCGCGACCGCGCCGAGCGCGCCATCGCGCGCGCTGGCCGAGGAGCCGCTCGACGACCTCGACGCATTGGACCTGGGCGAGATGTTCGCCGCGCATCGCACCGTGCCCGACGTCGAACTCAGCGGGCCGCTCGGCAGCGAAACCAACCCGATTCGCGCCAAAGGCCCCGACGGGCAACGCGACTATCTCGCCCGTCTACGCTGCGACGATGGGCGCGCGCCGGAGTACGAACGCGCCGGCTCGATGGGCGTCGGCCCCTACGGCAAAATCGTCGACCTCTACACCCTGCACTGCCGCAAGGGCCCGGTTCGGCAAGTCACGATGGATATGTACCACTGCGTCGAGGAAACCCGCGCGATCGACGGCTTCGAGATCGTCGAACGGGTGATTCCGATTCCGAATTTCGGGGGGTGTCCGGAGTGAACGACCTCCTCCGATCGCGCGAAACCCTCGCTTCGGAACCTCTCGCTTCGGAGCCGCTCACCTCGAAGCATCCCCTCCTGAGGAACGACGCATGACCCTCGCTCGCCTGTTCGCGTGCGCGCTCGCGCTGTGGGCGCTCGCGCCAATCGATGCGAGCGCCGATCGACGCCCGAAATGCGCTTCGCGCTTGCCCGCAGACGCAAGCGAAGCGGCTGTCCGCATCGCTTGCGAGATACCGGACAAGTTCCAGCGCGACGTGATGATGACCGAGATCTTCGGCGCTGCGCTACGGCGGCACGATATCGCCGCGTGGCTCACGACCGACGAGCTGCTCAAGATCGGCGCGTTCGATCGCATACCGGGCGAAGGCGCCGGCTGGATCACGACGGAACGCGACGACAGCATATTCGTCCGCTATTTTCACCGCATCGATGACCGCTACGGCGTCGTCGCCGAAGCGACCCTGCGCTACGAGCCCTGGGGCGTGACGGACGCGCGCAGCCTGCTCGATACGCCGATCGAGCAGCGCGAGGCCGACGAGGACACGCTCGCGTTGTTGCGCGCGCGCGAACTCGGGATGCGGCAGAACCTGTTGAACTGCAACCCGTCGCGCCCGTTCAACACGGCGATTCTCCGGCTGAGGGAAGACGACCAAGACTCGATCCTGGTGTTTCTGATGAGCGGCTGGGACGACCATGTCGTTCCGCTGGGCGGTTTCCATATGCTGCGAATCAGCGAAGACGGCACGCGAACGATCGACACGTATTCGCAAACGCCCGGTTGCCGCAATCTGACGCCCGCGGACTTGGACGCGGCCCGCGAAATCGCGATCGCGCACGACGCCTCCGCGGTGCCGACGCCGTTGCACGTGTTCCTGGCGCTGCAATATCGCAAACCGCTGTACGTCAAAACCACGCAGAATGCCCTGGTGTGGAAAATCGATGGCACGACGGTTTCGCTGCTCGATGCGAGCGACCGGGACGCGCGTCGCCTGCGCGATGCGTTCATCGCCGCCGATCGCCCACTCACCGACGCCCCCGACGACTCGAACCCCGCTCCCGACAACCGATGAGCCCGCAAACCTTCACCGCCTTCCGCATCCGCAACGACGCCGCCGGTTATCGCGGCGGCCTCGAAGAGACCTCGATCGACGCGCTCTCGCCCGGCGAAATCGTCGTGCGCACCGCGTATTCGTCGGTCAATTACAAAGACGCCCTCGCCGGCACCGGCGAGGGCAAAATCCTGCGCAGTTTTCCGCTGATCGGCGGGATCGACGTGGCCGGGCGCGTCGCGGCGTCGAGCGATCCGGCGTTCAAGGAAGGCGATGCGGTGCTGGTCACCGGCTGCGGCCTGAGCGAAACCCGCGACGGCGGCTACAGCGAGTACGCGCGGATCGAAGCGCGCTGGGCCATTCCGCTGCCGCCCGGGCTGAGCCTGCGCGAAAGCATGATTCTCGGCACCGCAGGCTTCACCGCGGGCCTCGCCCTGCTGCGCATGCAGGAAAACCGGCAGACGCCCGCGCTGGGGCCGCTGGCCGTCACCGGCGCGACCGGGGGCGTGGGTTCGCTGGCGATCGATATATTCAATCGCGCCGGTTACGAAGTGCATGCGATCAGCGGCAAGGCCGAGCACGCCGACTATCTCAAACGCCTGGGCGCCGCCGAGGTGCTGGGGCGCGATGCGCTGGCGACGAGCCGCCCGATGGAAGCCGCGCGCTTCGGCGGCGGCTTGGACAACGTGGGCGGGCCGATGCTGGCCAGCCTGCTCGCGCAGACCAAGCCCTACGGCAACGTCGCGTCCGCGGGCTTGGCGGCCACCGCCGATCTGGCGACGACGGTCATGCCCTTCATCATTCGCGGCGTGTCGCTGCTCGGCGTGGCCTCGGCCGGCACCGCGCGCGACATTCGCGACGAGGTTTGGCGGCGTCTGGCGAGCGACTGGAAGCCGGCGCATCTGAACACGATCTGCACCCGCGAAGTCGGCTTGGCCGAGTTGCCGGAGGTCTTCGCCGGCATGCTAGCGGGCGGTTCGCGAGGCCGCACCCTGGTTCGCATCGGCGACGAGGACTGAGAACCTGGAACTGAGCCGGTGCGATTCGCCGCGGCCGCCTCTGGCGCCCGGGCGCGCTTCGCCGTAATGTGAGACGAGTCACAACCGGCTTTCGGCCCGCTTTCGGGCGACGAGCCGGCCCACTACACTGGACGCATTCCTTCACGGGTCTCCGCATGGCACGCATCCTGATCGTCGACGACTCCCCGTCCCAATTGATGGGTATCCGCCGCATCGTCGAAAAACTCGGGCACGAAGCGCTCGTGGCCGAAGACGGCGCCGCCGGCGTCGAAGTGGCGAAGCGCGAAATTCCCGATCTGATCCTGATGGACGTGGTGATGCCGAACCTCAACGGGTTCCAGGCCACGCGCACGATCTCGCGCGAACCCACCACCAAGCACATCCCGATCGTGCTGGTGACGACCAAGGACCAGGACACCGATCGCGTCTGGGGCATGCGCCAGGGCGCTAAGGCGTACCTCACCAAGCCCTTCAGCGAAACCGAACTGTCGAACACCATCACCAAATACGTCACCGGCGCGGTTTGATTTCGCAGACGTTTCGCGAAGTCTCGCCTCAAACGAAAAAGCCGCCCGAGGGCGGCTTTTTCGCGTTCGAGCGGCGCGCGGCCGTCGTGGATACCCAACGCTGCGCGCCCTTCCGAAGCGATCGCGAAACGTATCGATTCGCGAAATCGGCTTCGCGGCGAATCGCGATCGCTTACGCGCGCCGCCAATCGTCGCTGAACGCATCGCGCAAACGCCGATAGGCCTCGCGCTCTTCGTCGGTATGCGCCTTCGGCGCCAATATTTCCAATTCGACGATCTGATCGCCGGCCGGCGCGCCGCTCGCGCCGGGCAACCCGCGCCCGCGTAAACGCAATTTGCGGCCCGCTTCCGAGTCCGGCGGAATCTTCAGCTCCACCGGGCCGCCCAGCGTGGGCACGCTCAGCGTCGCGCCGAGCGCGGCTTCCCACGGCGCCACCGCCAGCGCGTGAATCACGTTGCGCTGATCCACTTCGAACTGCGGGTGCGCGGCGTATTCGATCTCCAGCAGCAAATCGCCGCCGCCGGGCGCTTGACCGCCGAGACGGATCGCCTGCCCTGGGCGAATGCCTTTAGGAATGCGCACGTCCAGCGATTTGCCCGCGACCGACATCCGCACCGGCTCGCCGTTGTAGACGGCTTCCAGGGGCACCGCGAGTTTCGCGCGGGTCGCGCCGTCGCCGCGCCGCGCCTGCGGGCCCGCGCCGCCGGGCCCGCGACGGCGACCGAACAGTTCCTGGAAAAAATCGCTGAAACCGCCGTTGCCGCCGCCCGCGAACACTTCTTCGAAATCGAAACCGCCGGGGCCGCCGAAACCGCCCGGCGGCGGCTGCACTTCGTCGCCGGGACGATAGCCGCGCGCGCGCAGTTGATCGTAAGCCTTGCGCTTCTCGGGGTCGCGCAAGGCTTCGTAAGCTTCGTTGACGGACTTGAACGTCTCTTCCGCGCCCGGCTCTTTGCTCACGTCCGGATGGTATTTGCGCGCGAGCCGGCGATACGCGGTTTTGATCTCCGCGTCGCCGGCGCCGGGTTCGACGCCCAAGATTTGATAGTAGTCCTTGAATCGCATCGGTCGATCGCTCGAAAGTCGGCGTGAACGTGTCGAATATCGTACCGCGCGGACCGAAATCGCGCGCGGGAGAAGCACCGAACGACATGCCCGGTGCTATTGCGCGAGCGCCGTTCGCGACGGCGCGATGGGTCAGCGCTATTGCCGAAACGGGTCAGCGAAAACGCGACGACCGCAGACGGCGCTGCGGTCGTACGCGACGAGCGCCTTCGGCGAATCCGCCGAAGGCCTCGCGAGGGTCCAGAGAGCGGCCGCTTTACTGCGTGGTGCCGATGTCGCTGGCGCCCACCTGGATGCGGCGCGGCGTGGATTCGGGTTTCTTGGGAATCGCGATTTCCAACACGCCGTGACGGCCGCGCGCGGTGATGCCGTCGGCATCCGCGGTATCGGGCAGCGCGAAGCGGCGATAAAAACTGCCGTAGCGGCGCTCGATGCGCGAGAAACGCTCGGTCTTGTCTTCGGTTTCGCTCTTGCGCTCGCCTTTGATGGTGAGCAAGCCTTTATCCATCAGCACTTCCACGTCTTGCGGATCGACGCCCGGCAAGTCGGCGAAAATCACGAAGCGATCGGCTTCTTCTTTGATGTCCACGCGCGGCACCCATTGACTGGTGACCACCGCGGATTCGTCCGGGGAATCGCCGCCGGTCTGCAGCAGGCGATCGAACATTTGTTTCAGATCGTCGTGCAAACGCGCTTGCGCGGGCCAGGCTTGCGGATAACGGATCAGGGTCATGTCGTTGTCTCCTTCGGGGAGCGGCGCAGCGCCGCCATGGCGCATAGATAGGCGCGGCCGTTCGTCTTTCAAGGGCCGGCGATGCGCTGCGGCGAGCCGTTCGTCGGGCATTCGTTCAGCCTGCGGCGGCTGACGGAAACCGCCAAAAAACAGGCGACTTCCCGCGTAGCGCGCATCGTCGCGCGTCGCCGCCGCCTGCTAGACTTCGGTCCCCACCAGGAGAATTCCAATGAGCATCCAGATCGGCGACCGCATTCCGGAAGTGACCGTCAAACTCATTCGCGATAGTTTCGAGAACGTCGCCACGCCCGCGCTGTTCGAAGGCAAGAAAATGGTGCTGTTCTCGGTGCCCGGCGCGTTCACGCCCACCTGCTCCGAAAAGCATCTGCCCGGCTTCGTGCAGCACTTCGACGACTTCCGCGCGAAAGGCGTCAGCGTCGCCTGCATGTCGGTGAACGACCCGTTCGTGATGAAGGCCTGGGCGGCCGATCAGAACGTGCCGCAAGGTTTGGAGATCGTCTCCGACGGCAACGCCGACTTCGCGCGCGCCCTCGGGTTGGAAATGGACGCCAGCGCCTACGGCATGGGCGTGCGCAGCAAGCGTTTCGCGCTGTACGCCGAAGACGGCGTGGTCAAACAATTGTTCGTGGAAGCGCCGGGCGAATTCAAAGTCTCGTCGGCCGAGCACGTGCTGTCGCAGTTGGCATGACCTGCGTGTGCGGCCTCGCGGAGGTCGCACCGACGACCGCACCGACGACAGCACCGACAATCGCGTCGACAATCGCGTCGACGACCGCATCGTCGGTCTCATCGCGATCGCGCTTCGCGGCGAGGAAGGCATGAATCGGGACCGAGAAATTCTGCGCATTCGCGACCGGCTGCTGCGGCTGTGTTCGCCGCGCGCGCAGATGATGCTGATCGTGGCGATCACTGGCGGCGCGGGTTGGCTCGCGTCGTCGGGGTTGCGCCACTTCGCGGACATCGCGAATTTAGCGCCGCGATACGCGCTCTCGCTGCTCGCGGCTTACGCCGTGTTCTTGATTCTGCTGCGGCTGTGGGTCTGGCTGCACGACAAAGAGGGCGGCGACAATCTGGATGTTCCCTCCGGCGACGGTGCGTCTTCATCGACGTGCCGCTCGCAGGACGCGCAGGTCGACGCCTACGATGCGGACGGCGGTTTCGGCGATCTGATTCCGGATGGATTTCCCGATATCGACGACGCCGGCATTCTGCTGGTCGCGCTGCTCGCGGTCGGCGCACTGATCGTCGGCGCGCTGTGGACCGTGTGGATCGCGCCCACGCTGCTCGCCGAATTGGTGCTGGACGTGACCCTGGCGTCCGGTCTGTATCGACGCTTGCGGCGCATCGAATCGCGATATTGGCTGCGCACGGCGATCCGCAGAACGGTCGTGCCGTTCGCGATCGCGTTCGCGACGACGGCCGCGGTCGGCGCAGGTTTGGATTACGCCGCGCCGGACGCGACGACGCTGGGCGAAGCGTTGGCGGCGATCGCGCGGCGCTGAGTCGAATTCGACGCCACGCATCGAACGAAGCCGCGCGAGGCTTCACTCCAGCACGCGGAACCCGATGCTCGCCCATGCGCCGCTGTCGGCGATGGCGGTCAGCGTATGCGTGCCGGGATCGCCGAAGTCGCGGATCAACGGCGCACGGCCCTCGGTTTCGCCGATCCAACGGCCGTCGAGCAACCACTGCACGCGGTGATCGGTGCCGAGCGCGGTCAGCGAGAGACGCACGGCGTGTTCGCTGCCCGGCGCGCGCGCCAACACCGCGCCGTCGTTGAGCCCTTCGATCCGCAAGTCTTCCGACGCATCGCGGCCGTCGGGCATGCAATCCTCGGCCAGCGGAGGCAATCGCGAGGCGCGACGCGTTTGCGCCGACAGCCACGGCGAGGCCAACGCCGGCCAACGCGCGATTTCGGCCTCGCGCGTGCGATGCGGCAGCGAACACGTCGCCGACACGCGCTCGCCGCTGTCGATGTCCTGCTGGAAACGCTCGCGGCCGGCTTGCCAGAGGCGCACGCCGCGCTGCGCGAACGTCGGCGGCACCGCGCCGTCGAGAATCCACGTCTTCATCCGCCGCTGGCACAGGGCCGGCGGCTGCGCATCGGCGGCGATGCCGAGCGGCCAACACACTTCGGTTTCGACCACGTTCTTCGGCGGCGGCAACGGCAGCGCATCGCGTCGCGCGCTGGGCAGCGTGTCCACCACTTCGAACAACAGCGGCAGCGCGGTGATCGCACCGTATTGGCCGGGCAACGGCGTGCCGTCCGGGCGCCCGACCCACACGCCCACGGTGTAGCGACGCGTACCCCCGAGCGCCCATGCATCGCGAAAGCCGTAACTGGTACCGGTTTTCCACGCCACGCGCGGGCGATTGCCGAGGTCGTATTGCTCGATCTCGCCGGGACGCGGATTCGATT
The DNA here is from genome assembly GCA_008015835.1 of Lysobacter sp. GTDB lineage: Bacteria > Pseudomonadota > Gammaproteobacteria > Xanthomonadales > Xanthomonadaceae > Lysobacter_I. Next base: position 13,878 of record SSGH01000028.1, on the reverse strand, counting down.
CGAGAATTTCGCGCACGATCCACGCCGCGCCGGGCGACAACACGCGACGGTCCACGCGCGGGTCCTGCGGCGTATAGCGCACACGGCCAGCGATGCCGTTGCGATTGAACGCCGCATGCGCGCCGACCAAATCCTCCAAACGCGCGCCGGTGCCGCCGAGAATCAACGCGAGATTGGGTTTGCCGCCGGCCGGAAACTTCAACGCGATGCCGGCGTGATCGATCCGCGCGGCGAAGCGCTCGGCGCCGACGCGATCGAGCAAATCCACCGCCGGCACGTTCAGCGACATGCGCAAGGCCTGCGCAGCGCCGATCGGCCCGTTGAACGCTTCGCCGAAATTGCCCGGACGGTAATCGCCGAAATTCTGCGGCGCGTCGATCAGCAAACTTTCGGAATGGATCAGACCGTCGTCGATCGCGATGCCGTACAGAAACGGTTTCAAGGTCGAACCCGGCGAACGCCAGGCGCGGACCATATCGACGTGACCCAAGCGCTCTTTGTCGGCGAAGGTTTGCGAACCGACGTAGGCGCGCGCTTCCATCGTTTCGTTGTCGACCACCAGCAAGGCCGCCGACGTACGCTCGGGCAAATTGGAGAAGTACGTGGCCACGCGCTCTTCGAGACTGCGCTGCAGATTCGCGTCGATGGTGCTGACGATGCGCGCGGCCTTCGGTTGCGCCGAATGCAAGCGCTGCGCCAACAAAGCCGCGGACAGCGGCGGCTGCAGTTGGCGCGAAACGACGGGCTCGATGCGCGCATCGGCCACGTCGGCGGCGCTCCACACGCCGAGCGTCGCCATGCGATCGAGCACCTTATCGCGCGCGACGCGCGCTGCGTCGGGATGGCGGTCGGGACGAATCCGGCTGGGCGACTGCGGCAAGACCGCGAGCAAGGCCGCTTCGGCTTGCGATAACTTGGCCGAGGATTTCCCGAGATACGCCCAGCTCGCCGCTTCCACGCCTTCGATCGTGCCGCCGAACGGCGCGCGCTCGAGATAAAGGATCAGAATCTCGCGCTTCGACAAATGCGCTTCCAACTGCAGCGCGCGCAGCACCTGCCGCAGTTTGCCCCATGCGCTGCGCGTGCTGCGCCCGTTGCGCGCATCGAGAATGCGCGCGACCTGCATCGTCAGCGTGGAGCCGCCGGAGACCACGCGACGGCTCGCCACCATTTGCCCGCCCGCGCGAAGCAACGCAACCGGATTGATGCCCGGATGCCGCCAGAACCAGCGGTCTTCGTAATTGAGCAACGCCTGCAGGTAGAGCGGCGACACGGTTTCCGGCGTGGCCGGATAACGCCACACGCCGTCGGCATCCGCGAACGCGCGCAGCGGCGTGCCGTCGCGCGCCACGACCAAGGCGCTCGTATCGCGTTGCTTAGGCAGCGGTGGCGGAAAGATCAGATCGAGCAGCAACAGCGTCGACAGCAGCGCGACCGTCCCCCAGCGCAACCACGGCGATCCGCGTCGCCATGCGCGGCGCCAGCGCGAATGCGATACGTCGGCGGCGCTGTCCGAAGACGAGGATTCAGCGGGCACCGCGGCATCTCCAAGCGCGCGACGGAAGAAGGCTTCGCGCGTTAGCTGCAGTTCGCTTCATACGCGATCGCCCGCTCCGCGCCCGACGTCAGATCCTTCATCCGCACGCAAATCAGAAATTCCGAGTCTTCGTAAGCGTCGACGATACCGCGCGGGCAATCGATCGCGGCGGTTTCGCTCTGCGAGCCGGCGGATACGCTCAAACGCCCGTCGCGATCGATCGTCAGCGCGCGTTCGCCGTCGCCGACCACGAGGCTTTCGCCGTCGATCGCCTGGGGCGAGGCGTCGACCGGCATCGACCAGCGGCGCAGGATCGCGCCGGTCGCGTCGAACTCGGTCGCCGATTCCGCGCCGGACAGATGCCCGCGGCGCCCCGGCGGCGGCAGTTTCGACACTTCGACTTCTCGCACCCAACCGCAGGGATGTTCGATCAGCCCCGCGGCTTCGATCTGCGCTTGCGTCGCATCGTCCGCCGGCTCGCCCGCCTCCGGCCAAACCGAAATCCGATAGGTCGTGGCGCAGCCGGCGAGCGAGAGGCAAAGCGCTGTCGCGATAAGGAGTCTCATGACATCGTGTCCGGAAAAGTTCGCGGGGCGTGGAGAACAGGTGTCGGATGCGTCCGATGCATCGCCGCGAGGCTCATGTCGGCGCGTCATCGAAACGATGCGACTGCCGCGATCGCTCGCAGCATCGTCGCGCAGCGGCTCCCGCCCGACATCGGGCGGGAGTGCGCGCAGCGGCGACGCGGTTACTTCGGCTGCACTACCGTGATCGTCGCCGGCGAAGATTTACCGACGCCGCGCAGCCGCGGCCGGTACATGTCCTCGACCAGCGACGGCGGCACCGTGTACGTGCCCGGCGTGACCGCGCGCACGAGGTAGAACACGCGCGCCGTCTGACCCGCGCGCAGTTTGATCGCGGCGACGAACCGGTCGTCGCGATATTCCTCGTGCACCACGTCCGCGGCGCTGCTGCGGTCGTTGATGTCGATGCCGTCGACGACCACGTCCGCCCACTGTTTGGCGTCGCTGAGATTGAAGTTCTCGATCTCCAGACCGGCGGGCAGCAAATCGACCAGCATCGCGTCGGGCATGGTTTCGTTCGCGGTGATCTTCACGCCGACGATGAGCGCTTCGCCTTCGGGAATGGGCTTCGGCGTCCACGGTTTGCCGTCGGTGGTGTACCACGTGCGTTCGATGCCGATGTTGGTTTTATCCGGCGCCGGCGCCTTGCGCGGCACGCCTGCGATTTCCAAGCTGGCGTACAGCGGCGGCGTGCCCTGCGGCTCGAAGCGGAAACCTTTCGACAAGGTCGCGAAGTCGGCACGTTTGCCGTGCATGCGCCGCGCTTCGGCCGGCAACACGGTGTCGCCCAACCGCCAGGTGCCGGCGAGCGTTTTCTTCTGGTCGGCGAGCAAGGCTTTGCCCAAACGCGCCAGCGCCACTTGCTCCTGCGTGCTCAGCCAGAACCACGGTTCGCCGCGGCGCAGTTCGAGTTCCTTGCTCAGCGCGATCACGCCGGCGTCGTAGTCGGACTTGGCCAGACCGCGTTCGTGGGTGAGCACGATCATCAGGGCGCGGTCGCGCAGCGGGCTGCTGTAATCGCCGAGATAGCCGTGATCGGCGTTCTTGAACGCGAAGCCGGCGGCGATGGCTTTCGCACCGCGCGTCTTATCGCCCTGCAGCGACAGCGCTAGGCCCAAATGCACCAGCGGCAGGCCGGTCAAGGCTTTCTTGCGTTCGTTGTCGAACAGGCCGCGCAGCGTGCCGAGCGGCGCGCGGTTGACGCGGGCCAAGGCATAACCAGCGTGCGCCTGATACGCGAACTTCAGATGATCGCGATGATCGTAGCCGTAGAACTCGTTGCCGCCGGCCAGCAAATCTTCGCTCAAGCGCTGCAGCGCTTTCTGGAGCATCGCATCGGGCACTTGGAACCCGGCTTCGCGCGCGTCGAGCAGGAATTCGACGATGTACGGGGTCAGCCCGGGATTGACGTAACCGTCGTCGCCCCACATCGCGAAGTGACCGTTCGACGTTTGCATCGACGCAAGACGACCGAACGCGCCGTCCATCCGCGCGCGGCGGGTCGCCGCATCGAGGCCTTTCGCGTCGAGCATCTTCGCGGTGTCGGCGTCCATCACCAGCGCGGCGTAACCCTTACTCGTCGTTTGCTCGGCGCAGCCGTACGGGTAATCGAGCATGCCCTGCACCGCCGCGGCGAACGGAATCGGCGGCAACGCGCTGACCGTCATCTGCGCGGTCACCGAGCCCGGCATCAAACCGTCGGCGAAGCCGGCATCGAGCGCAATCGGCGTCGCATCGTTCAGCACCTGAGTTTTCACGCGCACCACGCTCGGCCACGCCGGGCGCACCGGCACGTCGAATTTGCGATCGACCTTGAAACCGTTGCCGTCGACGCGCACGCGCACCTGTGCGGTGGTGTAGCCCTCGTTCGCGACCAGCGGGAAGGTCAAGGTCGATTTGCCGCCCGCACCGAGCTTGACCTTGCGCCCACCGTCGCCGATCGACAGCGGACCGATGCCGTCGAGTTTCACGTCGAAGTCGCCCGGCTTGCCGGTGAAGTTGGTCAGGTCGAGCGTGACCACGCTGCGGTCGCCCGGCGCGAGCACGCGCGGGTAGCTGGCTTCGGCCACGATCGGCGCGCGCACCACCACTTCCGCATCTTTGTTGCCGTAACGTTCGGCCGAATAGGCCAGCGCCGACACGCGCAACGTGCCGTTGAAATCGGGGACTTTGAGCGAAATGCGCGCATTGCCCTTCGCGTCCAACTTCACCGGGCCGGAGAACAGATCGACCGTCTGCACCTTCGAGGTCGGACGGCGCGCCTGCGCGAGCGGCTGCAGCGCCATGTCGCCGCCGAAACGGATTCGCGCCATATCGCCGTCGAAGCTTTCGATCACGCGGCCGTACACGTCATAGGCGTCCACGCCCAGGCGACGCTGCGCGAAGAAATGCTTATTCGCGTCGGGCACCGGGAAGCGGGTGATATTAAGAATGCCCACGTCCACCGCCGACACCGTCACGAACGCTTCCTGGCCCGCCAACTGCGGCGCAGCGACTGTGGCCTGCAGCGTTTGTTCCGGGCGCATTTGCTTCGGTAACGACAAACCGACATCGACGCGACGCGCGACGCGGTCGATCGGCACGTGCGCCACGCCCACGGCGCGCGCCGGGGTGATCTTGCTGCTGGCGCTGCCGCCGCGGAACACCAGCGCGGTGACGTACAGATCGTGGCGTTCCCACTCCTTGGTGACCGGAATCTCGAACTTGCTGCCGGCTTTGGCGTCGATCTCCTGCACGTACAGCATGCGGTCGCCTTCCACCATCAACAGGCCTTTGCCCGGATGCGGCGGCGTGATCGTCACTTTCATCGTGTCGCCGGTCTTGTAGCCGGTCTTATCGAGCGCGAGTTTGACTTTGTCGGGGCGCGCGTCGAGGCCGCGGTTCTCGTCGTTCCAGCTCCAACCGGCGGTGAACGGATAGCGCATCGTCAGACCGGTGGCCGGATCGAGCACGTCGACGCGATATTCGCCCCATTCGACTTGGAAATCGAAGCGCGTCGCGGTCGCGCCGGCATCGACCGCGCGGGTTTCGACGGTCTCGAAGCGCGAAGTGAAGTCGTAATCCCAGCCCTCGTCTTCGTCGTAGTTCCAGTGGTAATCGCGATGTTCGCGAATCAGCGACACTTTCAGGCCTTTCGCGGGGCGCGGCTTGCCGTCCGTCCCCACGCGCAGCAGTTCGAAGCGCGCGTTGCTGTTGCTGTCGGCGCCTTCTTTATCGTCGAACATCGGGCGTACGCCGACCAGCGCATCCGCCGGCCACAGCACTTGCTTAAGCGAACGATTGACGCTGCGGCCGCCGGTTTCGAACAGGCTGCCAGAGACGATCGCGGCGATCGGCGCGACCGGCTTGGCCTCGTCGGGTAGTGCGATGTCCTGCGTCAGCTTGCCCTGTTCGTCGAGCGTGGTATCGACCACGTCGCGCGCTTCTTTCGGCAGCTCGATCATCGGGTCGCCGAAGAAATAGCCGGGCAGCGCATCGATCGGATGTTGTTCCACCGACACCGCCAGTTTCGCGGTGAAGCGGTTGCCCGCGGCCGGCGCGCCGTACAGATAGGCGCCGGTCGCCTGCAGCTTGAGCGGCTGGCCGATTTTCGCGACCGGGTCGGCGACGGCGAGATCGAGTTTCATGCGCTCGGGCAGGAATTCTTCGATGCGCAGGGCCATGCCCTGCACCGCTTCGCTGCTCGCCGGATCGGTGCGGAATTCCACCTGCCAGCGACCGGTCGGCGCTTCTGCGGGAATGAGTTTCTCGAAGCTGTAGTACCCCTGCGCGCCGGCTTCGATACGGCTTTCGACGAAGGGTTTGCCGTCGGGCTGTTTCAAGCGTACGAACAACGGCTGCGCTTTCTTGCCCTTCGCGGGCACCGGCTTGCCGTCGTTATCGCGCAGCAGCGCGGAAATGCGCACGGTTTCGCCCGGTCGATACAGATCGCGGCCGGACCACGCGAACACGTCGAACCACGCCGGTTCGCGGCCGGCGACGGCGAATTCGGACAAATCGAGCGCGGGCTGGTTGAACGGCAGCATCGACACGTCGCTGCCGCGACGCGCGATCAGCACGTGCTGCGCATCGAGCGTGTACGGCAGCATCGCATTGCCGTTGCGATCGGTTTGGCCCTTCAACGCATCCTCGCCCTTGCCGTCGAGTACGCGCAATTCCACGCCGCCGATGCCGCTGCCGTCCTGCAGCGAGGCGGTATGCACGAACAATTTGTCCTTGTACGCGCGGATATGCAGGCCGATATCGCTGACCGTGAAGAACGTGGTCTCGAACTCGTCGCGGAACAGGCCGGTGCGCTTCATCACCGCGAAATACAGGCCGGGTTCCTGCAGTTCGTCGATGTCCTGAATCGGCAGATAGGTCACGACGCGTTCGTTGGGCTTGCCGTCGATCGCGAAGCGATTGGTGAACACCGGCTCGGCCAGTTTCGAGATCGGCGTGTTGTCGCCGTACTGGTTGTCCAGCTCCCAGCCGCTGCGGCGGCCGGCGCGCTGGTATTCGCGGAAGAATTGCGGCAGCGATTTCTCGCGGACGCGCAGGAATTCCACGTCCACTTCGGGCACGTTGATCGAGACGATGGGCAGACCGCGGCTTTCGCGCGCCGGCAGCACGCTGCCCTGCGAGGCGAAACCGACGGCGGGGTCGAGCGCGCCGGTGTAGACCTTCTGTTCGACCTCGCGCCCCAGCAGGCTACCGTCGCTGGCGGTGAGGTCGCCGGCGATCTTGAGGGTGTATTCGGTGTTCGCCGCCACGAACGGGTAGCGCAGAATTTTGCCGGTCTCGTCGAGCTTCCACCCGCTCTTCTCGGCGGGCGCGCTGGCGAAAACCACCAACTTGTCGAAATCCTGGGTGCCGACCAGCGGCCGGGTGAACTCCAGGGCGATGGACAGCGTTTCGCCATCCTGGTCGGGATAGGCCCGAGCGACCGCGAAGGCCTTGTTCTCGTCGCGCGGCGCCTTGATGGCCTCGCCGCTCACTTCGGGCAGTTGCCCGGTTTCTTGATTGCCGCAACCGGGAAGTACGGCGAGGGCCAACAGCAGCGCCCCCCAGACCATTCCCCCCAGTCCCCACCCCCGCACCGAACCGCGACCCACCACCCCAACCCGCGACGAGCGACACATATGGCCTCCTGGATGTTGCGGCGAGTATAGAGAAGCTTTTGCCAAATTGATCACTTCTCTGAACATTTTTTTTACTTTTATTTAACTCATTTTTTATAACACTGTATTGTCCTAGACGATGTCCGGGCGTCGATGGATTGTACGTATCGATTCTTTCACACGACACATGGGTCAGGCGCGAACCACGCCAACCCCTTCGCCTTCTGGTTTGCAGAGCGAGAAAAAGAGCGCTGTTGACCATCAGGGCGGTGGATCGATTTCTGCGGTATAGCCGCCCCTCATCCGGCGCTGCGCGCCACCTTCTCCCCGCGGTGCGGGGAGAAGGAAGAACGCTGCGCTGCGATCGTGCATGCAGGGACACTGCAGTTCGCCCACACCGGGGCTCTGAAAACATCGCCGCAACAAAACAGCCGCCCTTAGGCGGCTGTTTCGGTTCGAAAGTGTCGGCGCGGAGATGCGGCTGTTCGAAGCCGCATCGCATCACATCGATTCGATCGGCGGATCGGGCGGCATCGGCAGCGTGGTTTCGAAGTCGCGGACGACGGCCGGAGCTTCTTCCGCCGTTTCAGACGTCGCGGCGCCTTCCTCGTCGAGCGAAGCATCCAAACGCTCCAACGCCTGCAGGCTTTCGCCGTCGGCCAAACGCATCAGGGTCACGCCTTGCGTGTTGCGGCCGACCTGCGAGATCTCGGCCGCGCGCGTACGCACCAGCGTACCGCCGTCGGAAATCAGCAAGACTTCGTGGTGATCGCTGAGTTGGATCGCGCCGACGAGTTTGCCGTTGCGTTCGGTGGTCTTGAGCGCGATCACGCCCTTGGTGCCGCGGCCCTTGCGCGGATAGTCGTCGATCGGCGTGCGCTTGCCGAAACCGCGCTCGCTGGCGGTCAGGATGTCGCCGTCGCCGTCCACCACCACCAAGCTCACCACTTCGGTGCCGGTGTCGTTCGGCGCTTCGGCGGCGAGTTCGGCGTCGTTCTCGGCGCCCTCGTCGCCTTCGGCGTCGGTGGGCGCGACCAAGCGCATGCCGCGCACGCCGGTGGCGGTGCGACCCATGGCGCGGACCAAGGTTTCGGAGAAGCGCACCGCGCGGCCGTTGCTGGCGAACAGCATGATGTCGCGGTCGCCGTCGGTCAGGGCCACGCCGACCAGCGCGTCGCCCTCGTCGAGATTGATCGCGATCTTGCCGCGCGCCAGGCGGAACGCGAATTCGGTGAGCGGCGTTTTCTTCACCGTGCCGTTGCGGGTGGCGAAGAACACGAACTTGCCGTCCTCGTATGCGCGCACCGGCACCACGGCCTGCACTTTCTCGCCCTCTTCCAGCGCCAACCAATTGATGATCGGGCGACCGCGCGCGTTCGGGCCGGCGTCGGGCAACTGGTGCACCGGCAGCCAGAACACGCGGCCGCTGCTGGTGAACGTGAGCAAGGTGTCGTGTGTGTTGACCAACCACAGTTGGTCGATGAAATCCTCGTCCTTGGTCGCCGCGGCGTTGCGGCCCTTACCGCCGCGCTTCTGCGCGCGATAAGTCGTCACCGGCTGACGTTTCGCATAACCGGAGTGCGACAGCGTGACCACCACGTCTTCCGGCGCGATCAGATCGAGAATATCGAGATCTTCCTCGCTGGCGCGGATCTCGCTGCGGCGCGCGTCGCCGTATTCCTGTTTCACTTCCAGCAGTTCGTCGCGAATGACTTCGCGCAGGCGGTCGGGATTCTCCAGAATCTCGATCAAGCCGCGAATCGCGTCCAGCAGTTCTTTGTACTCGTCGGTCAGCTTGTCCTGCTCCAGCCCGGTCAGGCGGTGCAGGCGCATTTCCAGGATTTCCTTCGCCTGGGTTTCGGTGAGCTGGTACCCGGTCGCGAGCAAGCCCACGCCCGCCGGCAAATCCTCCGGTCGCGACGCATCGCTGCCGGCGGCGGCGAGCAAACTGGCGACCAAGCCCGGATCCCACGTCTTCGCCAGCATGCGCTCGCGCGCTTCGTTCGGATTCGCCGAGGTCTTGATCAGCTCGATCATCTCGTCGATGTTGGCGAGCGCGACGGTCAAGCCTTCCAAAATGTGGGCGCGGGCGCGGGCCTTGCGCAGTTCGAAAATGGTGCGGCGCGTGACCACTTCGCGGCGATGGCGCACGAAGCACTCGAGAATCTGCTTCAGATTCAGCAACTGCGGGCGGCCGTCGACCAGCGCTACCATGTTGATGCCGAACACCGATTCCATCGGCGTCTGCGCGTAGAGGTTGTTGAGCACGACCTCGGCGGATTCGCCGCGCTTGACTTCGATGTAGATGCGCATGCCGTCCTTGTCGGACTCGTCGCGCAGCTCGCTGATGCCTTCGAGCTTCTTTTCCTTCACCAGCTCGGCGATCTTTTCGATCAACCGCGCTTTGTTGACTTGATACGGGATCTCGGTGACGACGATCGCTTCGCGGCCGTTATCGGCGACTTCGATATCGGCGCGCGCGCGGATGCGCACGCGGCCACGGCCGGTCCGATACGCCAGATGGATGCCGCCGACGCCGTTGATGATGCCCGCGGTGGGAAAATCCGGGCCCGGGATGTGCTGCATCAACCCGTCGATCTCGATCTCAGGCTCGTCGATCAGCGCGACGGTCGCGTCGATCACTTCGGACAAATTATGCGGCGGGATATTCGTCGCCATGCCGACCGCGATGCCGGCGGAGCCGTTCACCAAGAGGTTCGGGAAACGCGACGGCATCACCGTCGGTTCCTGTTCCTTCTCGTCGTAGTTCGGCTGGAAATCGACCGTGTCCTTGTCGATGTCGGCCATCAGCTCGTGGGTGAGCTTGGCCATGCGCGCTTCGGTGTAGCGCATCGCCGCGGCGTTGTCGCCGTCGACCGAACCGAAGTTGCCCTGCCCGTCCACCAGCAGATAACGCAGCGAGAACGGCTGCGCCATACGCACGAGCGTGTCGTACACCGACTGATCGCCGTGCGGATGGTACTTACCGATCACGTCGCCGACGATGCGCGCCGATTTGTAGTACGGCTTGTTGCTGTGCGCGCCGAGTTCGTTCATCGCGTACAGCACGCGGCGATGCACCGGCTTCAGGCCGTCCCTCGCGTCGGGGAGCGCGCGGCCCACGATCACGCTCATGGCGTAATCGAGATAGCTGCGGCGCATCTCGTCTTCGAGATTGACGGGGATGATTTCCTTCGCGAGTTCTGTCATTACGACTTCTTATGCAGGGGAGACGTGCGCGGTGCGGACAGCGCCACCGGAAGACCGGCGGGCCGAAAAACCGACCTTCGACGACGCCCCGAACCCGCGGAACGCGCGGGCTCGAAACGTTCGAGCGACGGGTTCGCGCAAGGCCCTCGCGCGAACGCGGAATTGTAACATGAACGGCCCCGCGAGGCCCGCCTTCCCGGCCCCGTTTTTTCATGCGGAAACAACCACTTGCGAGCGGTCGCGGCACCCGCGAAATCGCGTTCGGAAACGCCGTCGATGTTGCGGCGCAAAATCGCCTTTCGATTCGATCCGGGCCATCTACCGCGCGCGAAACGGAATGCGAGCGCGCGCCTGCGCGACGGCTTCGCGCAACGTCCGAATCCCGCCGAATCAGCCCTCGCCGAACATCGCCCGCATCGAATCCCGATTCGGGCGCTCCACCACGCCGCGTTCGGTGACGATGGCGTCGATCAAGTCGGCCGGGGTCACGTCGAACACCGGGTTCCAGGCGCGGACGCCCTCGGCGACGGTGCGCACGCCGCCGACCCCGAACAATTCGGCGGGGTCGCGCTGTTCGATCTCGATGTCCGATCCGGCGGGCGTCGCCATATCGACCGTGGAGCACGGCGCGACGACCATCGTTTTCGCGCCGTGGTAGCGCGCGGCGATCGCGAGCTGATAGGTGCCGATCTTGTTGGCGACATCGCCGTTGGCGCAGACGCGGTCGGCGCCGACGATGACCCATTGCACCTGTCCGGTCTTCATCAGATGCGAGGCGGCCGCGTCGGCGATCAGGGTGGCGTCGATGCCGTCCTGCTGCAATTCCCACACCGTCAAACGCGCCCCCTGCAGCCACGGCCGGGTTTCGCCCGCGAACACGCGCGCGATGCGGCCTTGCGCGACGCCCGCGCGGATCACCCCGAGCGCGGTGCCGAAACCGGCGGTGGCGAGCGAGCCGGTATTGCAATGCGTGAGCACGCCACTGCCCGCGGCGATCATCCGCGCGCCGAGATCGCCCATGCGGCGATTCGCCGCCAGATCCTCGTCGGCGATGGCCTGCGCTTCGTTCGTCAGCGCCGCGCGCCAATCCGCGCCGGGCGGCACGGCCGAGAGCGCGCGACGCATGCGCTGCAAAGCCCAAGCGAGATTCACGGCGGTCGGCCGCGCGGCGTTGAGCCGCCGCATCACCGGCTCCAATCGCTCGGCGGCGTCGTTCGCATCGGCGGCGGCGCATGCGCCCGCGGCCAACACCACGCCCCACGCCGCGGCGATGCCGATCGCCGGCGCACCGCGCACGATCAACGCATGGATCGCTTCCGCGACGGAGTCGCTGTCGCGGCATTCGACGTACTCGACATGGAACGGCAATTTGCGCTGATCGAGCAACTGCAGGGCATCGCCGGTCCAGCGGATCGGGCGAATGCGGTCGTAGCGGGCGTAATCGATGGCGTCGTTCATCGGCATAGTGTAAAGCCCCGCATGCGAAGCGCCGAGACGCGGGGTGGCGCACGACGCGCGCGGTGTGCGGAGCGGCAGGATTTTCGGCGCGTTGGTCGACGAGTCTGTCGGTCGATCCGCCGATACGCGCAGGCCGCCCGAAGGCGGCCTGCGACGATCCAAGACAATTCGGTCTCGAACGCGTTCGTTCGCGTCTTAAGGCCGGATAGCGTTCAGCGACACGGCCTTTATCGTTCGGCGTAGATCACCACACGCGAAATTCGCCGCGACACCCGCGGCTCACCCAGATGCCGCTGCTGTCCCAGCCCCAACTGCCGCCCTCGGTGCAGGGCGAATCGGACAGTTGACGCACCAGCGTGGCGCGGCGGCTCACCGAAGTGTTGCAGCGCACGGTGCCCAAGTCGTTGGACTCGCAGCGAAGCGTGCGCGAACCCGCATCGTCGTTGCCGCCGCTGTTGCCGTAGTCGCCCGGCGGGCGCGTCCACGACCCGCTGCCGCTGCCGCGCGTCGCCACGAACTCGCCGCGGCAGCCACGGGTGACCCAGATGCCGCCGCTGCTGCGGCCCCACGTGTCGCCTTCGACGCAGGGCGTCGACGAGAGTTGGCGGATCAGACGCACGTTGCTGCGACGCAGATTCGGCACCGCGCAAGTCGTGCTGCGGTTATCGCGCGATTCGCAGCGGATCACGCCGGTGTTCTGGTTGTAGTAACCATTGCCGTTGCCGTATCCGTAGCCGTTGTCGTCGATGCGGAATTCGGCGCGGCAGCCGCCGCTGACCCACACGCCGCGGGAATCGCTGCCCCAACTGCGACCTTCGACGCAGGGCGACGAGGACAATTGGCGTTCGAGATACGCGTAACGGCCGCCGGTGTCGCAGCGATTGGTGCGGCCATCGCGGGATTCGCAACGAATCGTGCCGTTCTGGCCGTAGCCCGAACCATAGCCCGAACCATAGCCGGAGCCGTAACCGCTGCCGTAGCCGTCGATCCGGAATTCGGCGCGGCAACCGCCGCTGACCCAAACGCCGTTGCGGTCGGAGCCCCAGGTGCGGCCTTGCGTGCATGGGCTGGACGACAATTGCCGCACCAAGGTGGCGTAGGCGCCGCCGGTATCGCAGCGCTCGGTGCGGCCATCGCGCGATTCGCAGCGGATGATGTCGTCGTAGCCGTTGTTGCCGTAGTAACCGCTCTGCGCGGAGGCCGCCGGCGAAACCAGCGTCGACGCGAGCGCGGTACCGATCGAGATGAGAGCCAGACGCATTTCGAAGCCTCCGATGAGATGGGCGATGCGATGAGCCGGCATCCTAAGCGGTGGGGATGAACGGCTAGCGAATTTTTTACGCCGATCCGCCCGCGGCATCAAGGCGTTCAGCTTGCGTGCGACATCGGGGGCGACGCGGGCCATCGGCTTTTCGGCGCGATCGCGAGACGAATACCGCATCGCGCGGCTGCCGAACGAGGCGAGACGAATCGTGTCGCGACCGCTTCGGAAGCGAAGAGAAACCCATAGTTTCAAACGCTTGCCGCGCTTTTCGAAGACGCGCCGCGAACCTCGATGTGCGTTGGACACCGTCGCGAGCGACCGCGACTTCCCGCTGTCGGCTGCGCGGAAAGTGCAGCGCAAGCGGAGTTCATGGGTATTTCGAGCGGATAGGCGACGCGAAAGCGCCGAGCGCAGCGGACATGGCGCGGAGGCTCAGGCCCGCGCGAAATCGAACGCCAGTACGTCGGCGATTCGGGGCGTGCCTCGCATCGCCATCAGCAACCGCTCGATGCCGAGCGCGACGCCCGCGCAGGCCGGCAAGCCGCGCCGAAGCGCGGCGAGCAAGGCCTCGTCGATCGGCGGCAGCGGCTCGCCGCGCGAACGACGGATCGCGCGATCGCGCTCGAAGCGCGCGCGCTGCTCGTCGGCATCGGTCAGTTCGTGATAACCGTTCGCCAACTCCAGCGGCCCGAGATATAGCTCGAAACGTTCGGCGACCGCATGCCC